>NZ_CP096780.1:0-199781 GCF_023242215.1 Lysinibacillus sp. Ag94
TAAATAAGTCTAGTGATGATGGCAAAGAGGTCACACCCGTTCCCATACCGAACACGGAAGTTAAGCTCTTTAGCGCCGATGGTAGTTGGGGGCTTCCCCCTGTGAGAGTAGGACGTCGCTAGGCAATATAAACAGTCAGCTGAGTGCTGGCTGTTTTTTTTTATAAAATTATACAAATAATAATTAACCAATAGTAAAAGTTAATCTTTCTATAGTCAAATATACTCATTAGTATTTACATATTCAATATGCTTTCATATTAATTTCGATGTAATATTACCCATAGTATTAAAAGGTAATATTATGGCTTTTATAGGTATTATATATTAAAATAGGTAATAGTTATTTTTACATACTAAATAGATATGTAAAAAAATATACAAATAGGAGTGTAAATATTGATAATACTAGATAGACCTTATGTTTCGGAATTATTAGCGGACACAATTAGTAAGAATAAAATTCCGGTAATCAAATTAAATGAAGTTTTTATACCAAACGAATCTACTATAAATTTAAAAAAGGTAGACGATTTGTTGATTGAATTAGAGAAGGGGAATTCTCCAATTCTCTTTAACTCTGAAAATGGACTTAATATTTTATCAAAATATGCGCCTAATCACTATTTAACAACTGTTACAGATATTTTGAAAAATAAAGTTACTTTTAGGAAAACATTAAGTAGACATTATACAGATTTCTTTTTCACAGAAGTTTCTCTAAAAGAATTAGAAGAATTAGATCCTAGTGCTCTACCTTTCCCTATTATTGTTAAGCCTGTTATAGGATATTCAAGTATAGGTGTACATCGTATTGATAAGGTAGAAGAATATAAAGAAACTATTAAACAACTTAAGTTTGAAATGGAAGTTACAAGTTCAGAGTATCCAATCGAAGTTATTAATAATCAATCATTTATAATTGAAAAATTAATTGAAGGCGATGAATACGCTGTTGACGTATATTTTACAGAAGATGGAGAACCGGTTATCCTAAATCTTTTTAAAAGAATGTTTAGGCATGAAAAAGACATGAGCGATAGAATTTACTATACGAGTAAGCAAGTAATAAACGAGTCCCTCAACAAAATTCAAGAGTTTTTAAGAACTATTTCATCGTTTTTCGCTTTAAAGTCCGCCCCTATACATATCGAAATTCGCATCGATAAAGACCAGATTGTTCCTATTGAAGTAAATCCACTAAGATTTGCTGGTATCGGGACAAATGAACTTGGCGTTCATGCATATGGTGTAAACGCATGTGAGTACTTTTTTAAACAAGAAAAGCCTGACTGGGAAAATATAGTTAATCAAATGGATGATTCAATTTATAGCTTTTGTTGTGCTGAAATAGATGCCTCTATTGATTGTAAGCAAGTTGTATCTATTAATCATGAAGCGTTTAAACAAAACTTTGGTGAAATTTTAGAATATCGACCAATGAATGTGAATGAAAGCTCTACTTTTGCTGTAATCTTTCATAAGTCACCGGATTTAAATGAAAATAGAAGGTTATTGAATTTAGATCTGAATCAATATATAACGTTAAAAGAAATGGTATTTGTTTAATAATGACTAATTTTTTAATTCCAGTTAGGAGCGTTAATGATGTTTAAAGGTATGACAATTAGAAAGAAAATATTATTAAACGTATTAATGCCTATTGTTGTTATAAGCACAATTTTTAGTTTAGCCATCTTTATTGTAGCTGATCGTTTAATTGACGGATATATTATTCCCCAGTTTGAAGAGAGCTTAACAATGAAAATGGAGGATTTTAATGAGTTATTTGATAAAGAATTAATCAATAGTGCTAAAACAAACAAAAGTGCATATCAAGAACTATTGTCTAGAGGAAATGCATTTCAAAAAGAGTATGATTTAGAAAATGTCTATATTATGAGTAAAGTAGATAATAAAGAAGTCATTTTATTTTTAGGTAATGACGATAAGTATTTATCACCACTAGCGTTTACAGATGAACAAAAAGCAGCACTAGGTACAACTAAAATGGTTACAAGTGATATTTATATAGATGATTACGGTGCCCATAAGTCAACATTTTTACAAGTTCAAGGGACAGATTCTGTCTTAGGATTAGATGAAGATGCAGATTTTATAGTTGATCTAGAAAATTTATTAATAAAAGTATGTGTATTATTAGCGCTTATATTTATTGTAGTAAGTGGTATACTAGCATATTTCACTGCTAAAAGAATTTCTAAACCGTTAAATGAACTTGTTGATTATACTAAAGTAATTGCAGCTGGTGATTTAACACAGGAAATAAAAAATACAAGTAATGATGAAATTGGTCAACTTGCATCAAGTTTTAATAGTATGCAAGTACAGCTAAAAGAAGTTATAGGTCATGTATCCTCAACAGCAGACTATGTAGCAAACGGGTCTAAAGAATTGACTCAAAGTATAGAGCAAGTGACAGAAATGGCTAATCAGGTATCAGCAGCAGTTCAGGAAGTTTCAGTAAGTAGCGAAATGATAACAACTGGGGCTATTCAAAATCAAATTGCCATTAGAGAAATATCACAGGGGATAGTAGAAATTACAGAATCTACTACAAACGTCTCTGATGAATCTATTAAGACAGCAGAAGAATCCAATCAGGGTAATAATGTCATTCAACAATCCGTACAAGGAATTGATTCAATTAACGAGCTTTCAAAAGCCTCTATGCAAATGACAGAACAAATGCATCAACGTTCTAAAGAAGTAGGACAAATTACAAATGTCATTACAAGTATTTCAGATCAAATTAATTTACTAGCACTAAATGCAGCTATTGAGGCTGCTCGTGCAGGTGAATACGGAAAAGGATTTGCTGTTGTCGCAGATGAAATAAGACATTTAGCAGAACAGTCTGCTCAATCTGCTAATGACATAACTAAATTAATCTCTGAAATGCAAAGCAATTCTAATGAATCGGTTGAAGCTATTACGAGAGTAGTAGATGAAATTGATCAAGAAACTGTCGCAATAAGATTGGCTGGAGATACTTTCCAAAAAATCTCATCTCTAATTTCAAACATTAGCATGCGAACGCAATCAATTGCTTCAACAGTAGAACAAATATCAGCAAGCTCTGAACAAGTATTAGGGACTACTGAGACAACTGTGCAATCATTGGAGCAAACATCAGCAGGTACCCAAAACATTGCTTCAACTATGCAAGAGCAATCTGCTTTTATGGAAGAAATGCTAGGAACAGCTAATCAAGTAAATGATATGGTTGAAAACTTAAAAGGTCAAATTGCACATTTTAAAATTAAGTAATTTAAGTAATAACATTAACAACTAAGTTAAAAGGATTAGCTCTAACTTGAACAGAGCTAATCCTTTTACTATTTTTAGATCCGTATGCGAGTATCAAAGCCGTTTGTAAATTCGACAAAATACTCATTGAGTTCGTTCTAATTGTATATAATTCTTTATATAATGTAGCGATTACCTGAAAAAGGAGAGGAAATTTTGTGGATTGATGGTGTTTTTTCTGGTGGCGGTTTGAAGGGGTTTGCACTAGTTGGGGCGTATCAAGTACTAGAAGCTGAAAATTTCCGCTTTAAACGGGTAGCTGGAACAAGTGCTGGGGCCATATTAGCTGCATTTATTGCTGCAGGATATAGTGGAAAAGAAATTCAAACGATGTTAGAAGAGTTGGATGTACCTTCATTACTAGATCCAAGGAAAACAATTTTACCTTTCCCGTTTATGAAGTGGGTTAATGTTTATCACCATTTAGGTTTATATAAAGGGAAAGCATTAGAAAAATGGTTTTTTCAGAAATTGGCGGCAAAAGGTGTTTATACATTCGGAGATTTACCTAGAGATTCATTAAAATTAGTGGCTTCAGATTTAACAAATGGCAGAATGATCGTTTTACCAGACGATTTACAAAAATATCATATTGAAGCGAGGAACTTTTCTGTAGCAAGTGCTTTACGTATGAGCTGTGGCATACCGTTCTTCTTTGAGCCTGTTACATTAAAAACAGGAAAAGGAGATTCAGTTATAGTAGATGGCGGGGTATTGAGTAATTTTCCGTTATGGGTATTTGATGATAGAGAAGGACGTAAGATGCGACCAATTATAGGACTTAAATTGAGTAGACGTAGAGAAGAACAACATCCACATGAAATCAAAAACGGATTAAATTTATTTGAAGCTTTATTTACTACGATGAAAGATGCTCATGACGAAAGGTATATTTCAAGACGGCATGAACGAGATATTATTTTTATTCCTGTCGATGACTATAGCGCCACACAATTTGATTTAGATGAAGAGACGAAAGAAACGCTTTTAGAAATAGGAAGAAACC
Source organism: Lysinibacillus sp. Ag94 (assembly GCF_023242215.1). Lineage (NCBI taxonomy): Bacteria > Bacillati > Bacillota > Bacilli > Caryophanales > Bacillaceae > Lysinibacillus > Lysinibacillus sp. Ag94. Next base: position 4,336 of record NZ_CP096780.1, read on the forward strand.
GTACTATTCAATTTTTAAAATCATGGCCAAAGTTTAGGTTGTAAAACTTTTTAAAAAACAAATAAAACTATTGACGTTCTATGAAGTGGGTGGTATTATATAAAAGTTGCTGCTAAACATGCAACTAGAACAATATAAAAAATAACTGTTTGACATTATGTATAAAACATGTTATTATATAAAAGTTAACTCTTAATAAAGAGATGACGATTTATAAATGAACCTTGAAAACTGAACAAGCAAAACGTAATCAATAAAGTTTTTAGTAGCTAACCTCGAGTTAGTGAACGGAACAAAATTTTGGACATCAAACATGATGCCAGCAAAACAATTTGAGCTAATCAAATTTCTTTTTATGGAGAGTTTGATCCTGGCTCAGGACGAACGCTGGCGGCGTGCCTAATACATGCAAGTCGAGCGAACAGAAAAGGAGCTTGCTCCTTTGACGTTAGCGGCGGACGGGTGAGTAACACGTGGGCAACCTACCTTATAGTTTGGGATAACTCCGGGAAACCGGGGCTAATACCGAATAATCTATTTCACTCATGAAGCCCCCCTCAAGATGAGATTTCCCATTACGCAAGTAAGTAAGATCCCTCAAAGACGATGAGGTAGATAGGTTCGAGGTGGAAGTGTGGTGACACATGGAGCTGACGAATACTAATCGATCGAGGACTTAACCAAATGTTTGAAGCATTCAATGCACCGTTTATCCAGTTTTGAAAGAACAATCTTTCAATTAAATAAGTCTAGTGATGATGGCAAAGAGGTCACACCCGTTCCCATACCGAACACGGAAGTTAAGCTCTTTAGCGCCGATGGTAGTTGGGGGCTTCCCCCTGTGAGAGTAGGACGTCGCTAGGCAATGTAAACAGTCAGCTGCGTGCTGACTGTTTGTTTTTTTATAAAAATCCTTAATAATTTATCAATAATTCAGCAAAACTTGCCTAAAATAAGACAGAGCTTAACTATTATCTATTCTAAATGTAGAAGAAATTAAAAAAGCCTATATTTTTCATAGTAAAAAAGGGCGAAAAGACTATCAGAGTTACCACATCGAAAAATCTGAATTGTCTTTCTTTTATAAGTTTCTTGACAGTAGCTTAGCACGTTGTTAATCTTACAATTAATATTCTTTAAACTATAGGAGGACGTTACGAAAATGTGGGAAACTAAATTTGCCAAAGAAGGTTTAACTTTTGATGATGTATTATTAGTACCAGCGCATTCAGAAGTATTACCGAAAGATGTTGATTTATCAGTTCAACTAACACCGAAGATTAAATTAAATATTCCAATGATCAGCGCAGGCATGGATACTGTTACAGAGTCTAAAATGGCAATTGCTATGGCACGTCAAGGTGGTATCGGTATTATCCATAAGAACATGTCGATTGATGAGCAAGCTGAGCAAGTAGAAAAAGTAAAACGTTCTGAAAATGGCGTTATTACTAACCCATTCTTCTTAACTCCGACTCACCAAGTTTTCGATGCTGAGCATTTAATGGGTAAATACCGTATTTCTGGTGTACCAATTGTTGATAGTATGGAAAACCAAAAGCTAGTAGGGATCATTACAAACCGCGACTTACGTTTCATTTCTGATTATTCTTTAAAAATTGAAGAAGTTATGACAAAAGAAGATTTAATTACAGCGCCTGTTGGAACGACTCTAGAGGATGCTGAAAAGATTCTTCAACAATATAAAATCGAAAAGTTACCAATTGTAGATGAAGAAGGTAAATTAACTGGATTAATTACAATTAAGGATATTGAGAAGGTAATTGAGTTCCCTAACGCTGCTAAAGACGTACATGGTCGTTTATTAGTAGGGGCAGCAGTTGGTGTGTCAAAAGATACGATGATACGTATTGAAAAGCTTGTTGAAGCACAAGTAGACATCGTAGTAATCGATACAGCTCACGGTCATTCTGAGGGTGTATTACAAACAATTCGCTCTATCCGTGAATCTTATCCAGAGCTTGAAATAATCGCTGGTAACGTGGCAACTGCTGAAGGTGCACGTTCATTATTTGAAGCTGGAGCAGATGTAGTAAAAGTTGGTATTGGTCCAGGATCTATTTGTACAACTCGTGTCGTAGCAGGTGTTGGTGTACCACAAATTACAGCTGTTTACGATTGTGCGACAGTAGCACGTGAGCTTGGTAAAGCAATTATTGCTGATGGAGGCATTAAATACTCAGGAGACATCGTTAAAGCTCTAGCGGCTGGTGGTAACGTTGTAATGCTTGGTTCACTTCTTGCAGGTACTTCTGAATCTCCTGGTGAAACTGAAATCTTCCAAGGTCGTCGCTTTAAGGTTTACCGTGGTATGGGTTCAATTGGCGCTATGGAAAAAGGTTCAAAAGATCGATACTTCCAAGAGGATGCTAAAAAATTAGTACCAGAGGGTATTGAAGGTCGCCTTCCATACAAAGGACCACTAGCAGATACAATTTATCAACTAATCGGTGGTATTCGTGCAGGTATGGGCTATTGCGGTTCAGCTAACCTTGAGTTCTTACGTGAAAATGCTCAATTTGTTCGTATGACAGGTGCAGGTCTACGTGAATCACATCCACATGATGTACAAATCACAAAAGAATCACCAAACTATTCGATGTAATATATTACTAGCAACTTTTATGCTCTCGAATCGTCTACAAAGATGACACGAGAGCATTTTTTTATGATAGAGAGTGCGCACGGACATTACTATATATGATAAAATGTCGAGGACAAGATTATTTTTTGGAGGGCTTTAGGGTGAAAAAGACAATAAACACTGTCATTCGCTTACTCCTAATTCCTGTTTTGTTATTTAGTGTTTTAGCAGGTATTCCTGCGAAGGCACATGCAGAATCAGATTTAGGACTACATGTGGATGCTGCGATTTTAATTGACGCAGATTCAGGAAAAATTTTATATGAACAAAATGCTGATACTGCACTAGGTATTGCGAGTATGACAAAAATGATGACTGAATACCTGTTATTGGATGCAATTGATGCAGGTACAGTTAAATGGGATCAAGAATATCACGTAACTGATTATACGTATAAATTGTCCCAAAACCGTGCGTTAAGTAATGTACCATTGCGTAGAGATGGAACTTACACTATTCGCGAATTATATGAAGCTATGGCTATTTACTCTGCAAACGCTGCAACAGTAGCTATTGCAGAAACAGTTGCAGGTACTGAAACTGAGTTTATAAAGCTAATGAATAAAAAAGCCGAAGAGCTTGGTCTTAAAGGCTATAAATTCGTAAACTCTACTGGTCTTAATAATGCAGATTTATTTGGTATGCAGCCAGCTGGTACTGGACCAAGTGATGAAAACGTAATGCCTGCTAAATCTGTAGCTAAATTAGCATATCATTTACTAAAAGATCATCCGGATGTATTAAAAACATCTAAAATTGCAAAAAAGACGTTCCGTGAAGGTACAGAAGATGCAATTAAAATGGAAAACTGGAACTTTATGTTGCCGGGATTGGTGTTCCAATATGAAGGCGTTGACGGATTAAAAACAGGTACAACAGACTTTGCTGGACATTGCTTTACAGGTACAGCAGAGCGCAATGGTACACGTTTAATTTCTGTTGTTATGAAAGCTGTAGATACAAAGGGACAGGGCTCAAGAAAAGCACGCTTCGATGAAACAGCTAAATTGCTTAACTATGGTTTCTCACAATTCTCGAAACAAGAAATTATTCCAGCAAACTATAAGTTTAAAGATGAAGAAACAGTAAAAGTTACGAAAGGTAAAGAAAACAAAGTAGCAATTGCTGTTAAAGAACCAGTTTCATTTATGGTCAAGTCATCTGAGAAAGATTTATATAAACCTAAACTAGTATTAGATAAAAAGAGTCTTGAAGCAGAGGTTAAGAAGGATACAGTTGTCGGGAAGGTAGTTATTGAGCGCTCAGAGGGCACAGATTACGGTTTTATTGACGGTAAGGGCCTTAAAGCCGATGTTGTTACAACAGAGGCTGTGGAGCGTGCTGGTGGTATCTCATTATTCTTCCAAGGTATTGGTAGCTTCTTCGGAAACTTATGGAGTGGCATTACTGACTTTGTTGGTGGCTTATTTTAATAATTAATATAAAGAACACGTAGATGTTTTTAAAACATCACGTGTTCTTTTCACATTTTTACGCTTTCCTGCATACGCTATTAGGCGAAAGGATGTGGCTAAATGTGTGGCATTACAGGATGGGCTAGCTTTCAAAAGGATTTAAGAACAACTAATGACATTCTAAAGTTAATGACGCAAACGTTAAATAAACGAGGGCCAGATGATGAAAATATTTGGTGTAGTGAGCATATTGCATTTGGCCATCGTCGGCTAGCTGTCATAGATTTAATCGGTGGGAAGCAACCGATGAAAAAAGTACACGATGGTGCAAACTATGTCATTACATATAATGGCGAGCTTTATAATACAGAAGAATTAAGGAAAGAGCTTCAACAAAGAGGGCATCTTTTTACAACACATTCAGATACGGAAGTATTATTAACTGCTTATATTGAATGGAAAGAGCAGTGTGTTGATTTTTTAAATGGAATTTTCGCTTTTGGTGTATGGGATGAACAATCACAATCTCTGTTTTTATGCCGAGATCGATTAGGTGTAAAGCCTTTATTTTACACAGAACAACAAGGCGGTTTACTTTTTGCATCCGAAGTGAAAGCATTATTAGCTCATCCATTGATTAAAACAACCGTTAATACGGAAGGGCTAGCAAATATCATGGCTGTAGGACCGTCTAGAACGCCCGGAAAGTCACCTTTTCACAATATTAATGAGTTACGTCCAGGATATGCAATGCGTTTTTCTAGAGAGGGTATACGAGTTTGGCAGTATTGGCAGTTACAAAGTACACATCATGAAGAGTCATTAGAGGAGACAATCGATCATGTCCGTTTTTTATTAACGGATGCTATTGAACGACAGCTTGTTTCAGACGTACCAATCTGTACATTTCTTTCAGGAGGATTAGATTCTAGTATTATTACGGGAATTGCTGCTACCATGTTTCAGCAACAAAATAAAGGCAAACTTCATACGTACTCTATAGACTACGAGGATAATGAACGCTTTTTTAATCCACATGCTTTTCAAACATCTACGGACACGTATTGGATTCAAAAAATGACAGATACCTTTAGTACAACACACCATGCTGAAGAAATTTCTCAGCAGCAATTAATCGATTGCTTAGTAGAATCTGTCATCGTTAGAGATTCACCAGGAATGGCAGATGTTGACTCATCGTTATTATGGTTTTGTCGAGAAATTAAACAGGATTTTACCGTTGCGCTATCAGGTGAATGTGCAGATGAAATTTTCGGTGGTTATCCATGGTTTACAGAAACGACTACAGGTTTTCCATGGATTCGTTCATTGTCTGAAAGATCAACAATGTTACAGGAGCGATGGCGTAAGAAATTAAAAGTTGAATCATATGCACAACAGGCTTATTCACAGACAATTGCTGAAGTACCATATCTTGATGGAGAGAGTATTGAGGAAGTAAGGCAACGAGAAATGTTTTATTTGAATATGGTATGGTTTATGCAAACATTGCTGGAACGAAAAGACCGTATGAGCATGGGGGCGAGTCTTGAAGTCCGTGTGCCGTTTGCAGATCATCGTCTTGTAGAATATACGTGGAATATTCCTTGGGAAATGAAAAATTTAGACGGTATGGAAAAGGGTTTACTTCGTAAAGCAATGCAGCATTTATTGCCAGAAGAAGTTTTATATCGGAAAAAGAACCCGTATCCTAAAACGTATCATCCAGTTTATACAGCGGGCGTTCAAAAATGGCTCAGAGGCATAATGGAGGACAAAAATTCAATTCTGCATGAATTATTTGAACGACAGAAACTAATAGAGCTCATTGAATCGGGTGGCAGTTCTTTCAAAGTTCCTTGGTATGGACAATTAATGGCAGGGCCACAGCTTTTAGCTTATCTGGGTCAAATTCATACATGGTTTGAGCTTTATAATATTCAGCTAATAGAATCATAATTAAAGAAAAACCAGCCAACCTTTTAACGTGAGGTTGATTGGTTTTTTTTCTGTATAGCCCAACAGTGCATTAGCTTTTCGATAGAAGGTTCAATTTCATGCACAGGTATGCCTCCAAAGCCTAGTAAAAATTGAGCTTTTGAGGGTGAGGAGTGATCCAAGCGATAATCAGAGAGTGGATAGATTCTGATTTCCGCATTGGAAGCAAGCTGCTGTAATTGCTTTTCAGACAAAGTATGTTGTACATCGAGTAAAATATGCATGCCTGCTTGCTCACCAGTAATGTTAATTTGATCAGAATAGTTTTCTAAAATAGAAGTAAGTTTTTCATGCTTTTTTCGATAAATCTTTCTCATGCGATTTAAATGCTTAGCAAAATGGCCGTCACGCATAAAATTAGCTACAATATGTTGATCGAAACGAGGTACTGTCGATGAATAGTAATTAAAGACATCATTATAAGCTGCAAGTAACTTTGGTGGAAGTACAAAATAAGCGACGCGCAAGGACGGCATTAATGATTTTGTAAATGTACTCATATAAATTACTTTATCATTTCGATCTAATGCATGAAGTGCAGGAATTGGTTTTCCAGTATAACGAAATTCAGAGTCATAATCATCTTCAATAATGTATCGAGAGGAGCTTTGTGAGGCCCAATTTAAAGCCTGAGCACGTCTTGTAGCCGATAATACTGCTCCTGTAGGGAATTGGTGAGATGGCGTGATATAAACAACGTCAGCGCTAGTTTTTTCGAGCTCATGAATGATAATTCCTTCATCATCGACCGCAATTGGATAAACCTTTCGCTTATGCTGGGAAAACATCCGATGCACAGCTGGATATCCAGGGTTTTCAAGGGCAAAACAAGTATTGTCACTAAAGAGGCGCAAAATCATTGGTAGAAGCTGTTCTGTTCCTGAACCGATGACAATCTGCTCGGGACTACAAACAACCCCGCGTGATTGAAATAAATAATTAGCAATCTCCGTTCGCAAAGATAGTTCCCCTTGAGGCTCACCTGTTAATAATAATTCCTTTGAGGCATCATCAAAGAGCTCTTTCGCATATTTCCGCCATGTTTGAAAAGGGAAGGCATCAATATCGATGGAACCAGGATTAAAATCTATTTTGTACGATTTTTTCTTAGGTTGTTCGTTTAAGGAAGTTATTGTGTCCTGCTGAATATACGGAAGCTCGTCAATTTCCTCTACAAAATAACCGACACGGGATTTAGACATAATATACCCTTCAGCAAGTAGCTGTGCATAGGCAATTTCAATTGTTGTTTGTGAAATATTCAAAAAATCGGCTAATTTTCTTTTTGATGGTAATTTTTCTCCTACTGCTATTTTCTTTGTAATAATAGCTTCTTTAATGCCGCTATAAAGCTGATCGTAGAGCGGTTTTTCACCATTTTTTTCTAGTTGGAATAAGAGCATGTCCATGTGCATTAATTCTCCTGACCTTACGATTATTTTATAAACTGGATATTTTTATATGGTCAATTTCAATTATACTAAATTTCATCATAAAGGTGGAGGTTAGAAATCATGAAACAAACAGGTACAGAATTAGTGAAGCGCGGGATGGCGGAAATGCAAAAGGGTGGCGTCATTATGGATGTTATTAATGCAGAACAGGCGAAAATTGCGGAAGCGGCAGGAGCTGTAGCTGTTATGGCATTAGAGCGAGTACCATCAGACATTCGCAAGGCGGGTGGTGTTGCACGTATGGCCGATCCTCGTATTGTTGAGGAGGTTTTGGGGGCAGTATCTATTCCTGTAATGGCTAAAGCACGTATTGGACATATTGTAGAAGCAAGAGTGTTAGAAGCAATGGGTGTCGATTATATTGATGAAAGTGAAGTATTAACGCCAGCAGATGAAGAGTTTCATTTATTAAAAAGTGATTACACAGTGCCCTTTGTTTGTGGGTGCCGCGATTTAGGCGAAGCTGCTCGACGCATTGGTGAGGGAGCTTCTATGCTACGAACGAAGGGGGAACCAGGGACAGGTAATATTGTTGAGGCAGTTCGTCATATGCGTAAAGTGAATGCCCAAGTACGTAAGGTAGTTGGTATGACAGAGGATGAATTAATGACCGAGGCTAAATTGCTCGGTGCTCCTTTTGAATTATTAAGAGAAATTAAGCGTCTTGGCCGTTTACCAGTAGTGAATTTCGCAGCAGGTGGCGTTGCTACGCCAGCAGATGCGGCATTAATGATGGAGCTTGGAGCAGACGGTGTATTTGTTGGTTCTGGTATTTTTAAATCAGAGAACCCAGAGAAATTTGCTCGTGCAATTGTTGAGGCTACAACGCATTATAAGGACTATAAGTTAATTGCTGAAATTTCAAAAGAGCTAGGTGTTCCAATGAAAGGCATCGATATTGCACAGCTTAGTCAAAATGAGCGTATGCAAGAGCGAGGCTGGTAAGATGAAGCGAATCGGTGTTTTAGCATTACAGGGAGCGGTAAGAGAGCATGTGCAAATGTTAGAGTCTCTTGGATGCGAAACGGTGTTAGTAAAACAAAGTGCTGATTTAGAGAAGCTTGATGGACTTGTTTTGCCTGGTGGAGAAAGTACAACGATGCGGAAATTGCTGGATCGCTATGAGCTATTGGAGCCAATTCGCGCACTTGCAAAGCAAGGTTTACCGATGTTTGGAACATGTGCAGGATTGATTTTATTAGCAAAGGAATTAGTGGATTATGAGTCACATTTAGCAGTAATGGATGTGGTAGTTGCACGGAATTCCTATGGACGTCAGGTAGACAGCTTTGAAGTGAAGCTCGACATACCGGAGATAGGTGCTGCTATTCCGGCGGTCTTTATACGTGCGCCACATATTGTTTCCGTAGGTGAGGGTGTTGAAATATTGGCGAAGCATGAAGGCAAGATCGTGTTAGCAAGAGACGACCATTTCTTAGGATGTTCCTTCCATCCAGAATTAACGTCAGATGCACGAATTCTTGAATATTTTGTATCTTCTATGGTATGACTTGCAAATTTCCACTTCATATAGTACAGTATGGATAAAATTTAAATAACTGAACACGATGATGGGAAGTAGTAGCAAGCACGTTTTTTTTAGAGAGTCAGCGGGTGGTGGAAGCTGATAAAAGCACTTGTGAATCCGTCCTGGAGTTGCGCAGTCGAAGTGAATGAAGTAGGCTGTCGCCGGCTGAAATGCCGTTATGAAATAAGTGGATTAGACAAAGTACAATGTGTCTAATCAATTAGGGTGGCAACGCGGGTAGCTCTCGTCCCTTTTGGGGATGAGGGCTTTTTTGTGTTCCTACTAAATTTTTCCCATCATTAACAATCTACTGGAGGTATGAAGATGTTAGATATTAAACGCGTGCGCGACAATTTCGCGGAAATTAAAGAAATGCTATTAACACGTAATGAGGATTTAGGAAACTTAGACGATTTTGAACAATTAGATGCAAAGCGTCGTGAATTAATTGCAAAAACAGAGGAGCTTAAAGCTGAACGTAATAAGGTATCTGAACAAATTTCGATCATGAAGCGCAATAAAGAAAATGCGGATGAAGTTATTGCACGTATGCGTCAAGTTGGCGATGAAATTAAAGAGCTAGATGTCCAATTAAATGATGTAGAAGAACGCTTTAAAGATATGATGATGCGTTTACCGAACATTCCACATGAATCTGTACCAGTTGGCACAACAGAGGACGATAATGTAGAGGAATATACTTGGGGTGAGATTCCAACATTTGATTTTGACATTAAAGCACACTGGGATATCGCTACAGATTTAAAAATTGTAGACTTTGAACGTGGTGCAAAAGTGACGGGTAGTCGTTTCTTATTCTATCGTGGTCTTGGCGCTCGTTTAGAACGTGCATTAATGACGTTTATGATGGACTTACATGCAGAAGAGCATGGCTATGAAGAAATGCTACCACCTGTAATTGTCAATCGTGATAGCTTAACAGGGACAGGACAACTACCTAAGTTTGAAGAAGATGTCTTTAAGTTAGATGACACAGATTATTTCATGATTCCAACAGCAGAAGTACCTGTGACGAACTTCTATCGTGATGAAATTTTACCAGCTGAAGCATTACCACATGGCTTTGCAGCATATAGTGCATGCTTCCGTTCAGAAGCAGGTTCTGCAGGTCGCGATACACGTGGTTTAATTCGCCAACACCAATTCAACAAAGTAGAATTAGTACGCTTTGTAAAACCAGAAGAATCTTATGAACAGCTAGAACTATTAACAGGTCATGCAGAAAAAGTACTGCAATTATTAGGATTACCATACCGCAAACTAAAAATGTGTACAGCTGATTTAGGCTTTACTGCAGCGAAAAAGTACGATTTAGAAGTGTGGATTCCAGCTCAAAATATGTACCGCGAAATCTCTTCATGCTCTAACTTTGAAGATTTCCAAGCACGCCGAGCAAATATTCGCTTCCGTCGTGAGCCAAATGCAAAACCAGAGTATGTCCACACATTAAACGGATCAGGTCTTGCAATCGGTCGTACAGTAGCAGCAATCCTAGAAAACTATCAGCAAGCTGACGGAAGCGTAGTGATTCCTGAAGTATTAAGACCATATATGGGCGGAAAAGAAGTAATCGCTCCAAAGTAAACCAAGTCGGAAACGAAGCGGCTAAAAGAAAAAGCTACTGTTGAAAATATCTAATCTCAACAGTAGCTTTTCTTTTTTTACAGTAGGTTAGCGAGGTCGAACGCGATGTTTCACAGAGAAGTTATGTTCGTTAGAAAGCAAGTAAATAACGCCCTCTATAAAGCCTATAAGGGCCGGAATATATGTCCAGAAGAAGATGAGGTACAATATACCTTGTCCAATTTTCCCTAAGTAAAATTTATGGATTCCGATTCCACCTAAAAAGATAGCTAGTACCCCTGCGACTGTTTTATTTTTTATAGGCCAAGAAGGATCGATGCCATCATACATAGGAGCTGAATATTGGGGCTGCGTTTGATATACAGGCTGTGATTGCTGTTGATAAACCGGTTGATGCACAATTTGCTGTTCTTTTTGGAAATTGAATTTTTCACCACAATATTTACATTGAGCTAATGTAACATCAGCCGCTGCTCCACATTGTGGACATTCGATATTTTTCATGTCAATATCTCCTAATCAATGATACTTGTTTAATTTACATTTTCCGATGTATTGTTTTTAACTACATTGTTATGATTATCTATTGAATTGATTCGACTGGAGTACCACAGTTATTACAAAATTTCGAAGTAACATCTAGTTCTTGTCCACATGAACAAACAGGCTTGTGTAAACTAGTTCCACAAGAAGAACAGAATTTTGATGATTCCTCGTTTTCACTCTGACAAGAATGACATGTAATGACCTTTAGCGTTAAATTTTCACCACATAAGTTGCAAAACTTACTAGTAGATACGATATTACCATGGCAAGAAGGACATATTTTATGTGTAACATTATTGCTAGGCTGTTGTACTTGTTGATTCATCATAGTCACCATACCTTGCCCTACGCCTAAGCCAACTCCACTTGTAGCAAATAATCCAGCTACTCCATTGTCATTTGATGCAGCAGATTCATATATATCAAAGCTACGTTGTGTTACATAACGATTGTCACCCATAATTTCGAATTTAGCTTTATCTTGTAAAATTTCATTTATTTTATTGAAATCTTCTTCTGGGAAATTAATTGATTGAATATGGAAATGGGCCATTATAAAACCATACGCATTGAATTCTTCAGATATTTTTTCTTTTAAACTATTTGAAATATTATGAAGCTCTGTTGTTATTTCTAGTGCAGAGATTTTCTCATTAATAATTTTATTTGCAAGTTCAGTTTTTATGGATGTAATAAGAGAACCTTTAAAGTAATCTTGTACTTTTTCGAAACTAACAATATCATCTTTGTTCATAGAGCCTATAACTTCTGTAAAGAATAATAAATAGTCATCAAGGCGGAGAGCCAATTGTCCAAATGCTCGTATACGTAATTTTACAAAGTATTTTGGATCAATTAGTTGAATAGGATCAGAGGTTCCCCAATATAAATCTAATTTTACTGTTAGATTTATAAAGTAGATTTCTGCTGAAAAAGGTGTATCCCCTCCATAAGCAAAATTCACAACATGGTGAAGTAATGGTAAGTTATTGGTTGATAAAACATGTGTGCCTGAATTAAATACATCACATATTTGCCCACCCTTTACAAATATGGCGACTTGCCCTTCGTTGACGATAAGTGTAGTGCCTAACACTAGCTTTTCATTCGGATGCTTGTAGATTAACCAATCGCGCGAGCGTAAACCATCGAACTTCACTCTATCCAAAATAGGCATTAAAATATTACCTCCCTATTAATTACCTTTTAAATAAAATTATTACTAGTTATATTTTCCCTTTTCAGTTTATGCATGTCAATGGTTTATGTATATTGAAATTTTTCTTTAGATTAGCCAGTAATGTACTTGCCATATCGCATTTTTCATTTTTTAGATTGCGTATTTAAAAATATTATTGTTATGAATATGTTGTCGCTATTACGACATATTTCCATATATAAGCTTCCCCTAATCATAAAAAAGAAGGTGCCTCCATCTGAGACACCTTCTTTTTTATGTGAAGTTTAAAACTTTTCATTTTCAACCACTAAAGCTTGTCGTGCTTTTTTCTCCGCTTTTTTTCGTTCACGTAATGCTCGGAAAAAATCGGTTAAGATTTGTCCGCATTCCTCCGCTAAAATTCCTTCTGTTACCTCGCATTCATGGTTAAAGCGTGCATCGTTTAATAATCGATAGAGTGAATCTACACAGCCTGCTTTTATATCCCTTGCACCATATACGACACGCGGCACACGAGATTGCAAAATGGCACCTGCACACATAGGGCAAGGTTCAAGTGTCACATAGAGTGTTGTTTTTTCAAGACGCCAGCTACCTATTTTTTTACAAGCATCTTGAATAATCATTAATTCAGCATGCGTCGTTGCATTTTGTGTTGTTTCTCGTAAATTATGAGCGCGTGCAATAATCTCCCCATCATAGACAAGCACAGCTCCTATTGGCACTTCTCCAAGTAAAGCTGCTTTCTTAGCTTCTTCTAGTGCACTGTTCATAAACAATCGGTCTGTTTCAAAAATATCCACTATAATCTCTCCTTATCACTAAGTGTATCTTGCTTAATTGACAATTGCTACTATGACGTGAAGGTAAAACGTTGACATTTCCAAAACAAACATTTATATTCATATATGAACACATGTTCATATATGAATATAAAAAGGTTAGGAGTAAACTAAATGGATGAAAAATTACAAAATACAGAGGTTCAGGATAACAAAGAGCAACATTTAGACGAAGAAACACTATTTGTCGTGTCTCAAACATTTAAAGCATTAAGTGATCCGACAAGAATTCGTATTTTAAATTTATTATGTACGGATGAACATTCAGTTAACGACATTGCTGAGGTTTTAGATTTAGGTCAATCAACAGTTTCGCATCAATTACGTTTTTTGAAAAATTTACGGTTAGTGAAATACAGAAGAGAAGGTACAACTTTATATTATTCAACAGATGATGATCACATTATGAATTTGTTGATGCAAGCTATTGAGCATGCTACACATAACTAGATAAAATGGGGGATAAAACATGGGACACAATCATGATCACAGCCATGATCATACACATGGTGCAAACAAAAAGGTTTTAATCGTATCATTTATTATTATTACGAGTTATATGATTATTGAAGCGTTTGGGGGCTATTTAACAAATAGTTTGGCTCTTTTATCTGATGCAGGTCATATGTTAAGTGATTCCATATCATTAGCAATAGCCTTACTTGCCTTTATATTGGGAGAAAAGGCAGCAAGCTATAGTAAAACATACGGCTATAAACGATTTGAAATTTTAGCAGCAGTATTAAACGGTGTGACATTAATTTTGATTGCTTTATTCATTTTCTATGAAGCAATCAAACGTTTTGCCAATCCACCGGAAGTGGCAACTACAGGGATGTTGATTATTAGTACAATCGGTCTTTTGATCAATATTTTAGTCGCTTGGATTATGATGCGTGGCAGTGATACAAAAGATAATTTAAATATGCGTGGTGCTTTCTTACACGTATTAAGCGATATGATTGGATCTGTAGGGGCCATCGTAGCCGCATTATTAATCATGTTTTTTGGTTGGGGCTGGGCTGATCCACTTGCGAGTGTTATTGTTGCAGCATTAGTATTGAGAAGCGGCTACTATGTAACAAATGCTGCAGTTCACGTCCTTTTGGAAGGAACGCCTTCAAACGTAGACGCTGAAGAAATTATACAAACTATTGTACAAACAGATGGTGTGCATAGCATTCACGATTTACACATTTGGACAATAACAAGCGGAACAAATGCACTTTCTTGTCATGCAGTTGTGGAAGGCCAGCTAAAAATTGCGGATAGTGAGCATATATTACGAGAAATTGAACATAATCTTGAGCATAAGGGCATAAAGCACGTAACGATTCAATTGGAAACAGTAGCACATAAACATGATAACTCCATTTTATGTACAATAAAAAATGAGCAGTCGAATGATCACCATCATCATTAAAAAAATTAAAAATTTTCAGCTTTACATACCCTTCGTAGGTATGGTAATATGGAATTGTAAGGTAGGAGGTGTATTATATGGAGGATAAAGTGAAAGAAGATGCTTACCATACAGAGGAAGGTACTTCGTGCCGAAAAAGTCATCATCCTGAACGCGTTAAAAAAGATTTAACGACTCGTTTAAATCGCATTGAAGGTCAAATCCGAGGTATTAAAGGGATGATTGACAAAGACGTTTACTGTGATGATATCATTACGCAACTGTCTGCCACACAGTCTGCATTAAATAGTGTTGCAAAGATATTATTAGAAGGTCATTTAAAGGGATGTGTAGTAGATCGCCTATCAGAAGGTGATGATGCAGTGTTAGATGAATTAGTAGTGACTATTCAAAAGTTAATGAAAAAGTAAATTTTTAAGAAATATATACCCCTATACAGTACTTAACACATTAAAGGAGAGATATTTATGCAAAACGTAACTTTAAACGTACAAGGAATGTCATGTGGCCATTGTGTAAACTCAGTAGAAAAAAGTGTTGGCGCTTTAACTGGCGTTGAACAAGTAAAAGTAAACTTAGCTGAAGGTTTAGTAGATGTAGCATTTGACGAATCACAAGTATCTCTAGACCAAATTAAAGAAACGATCGATGATCAAGGCTATGACGTTAAATAATATAAATAGGGTGCTCTTGTAGCACTCTCTTATTTTCAAATAAATATACCCCCTGTTGGTATATGGAGAGGAGAAATGATGATGAGTTCGGAAATAAAAGAAGCAAATTTGCAAATTACAGGTATGACATGTGCAGCCTGTGCTACTCGTATAGAAAAAGGTTTAAATAAAATGGATGGTGTAGAACAAGCGACAGTTAATTTAGCTCTTGAAAAATCATCCATTAAATATGATCCGACAAAATTAAACGAAGAAGATTTTGAAAAGAAAATTGAAGCACTTGGTTATGGTGTCGTGAAACAAAAAACAGAATTCGCTATTACAGGTATGACATGTGCGGCCTGCGCAACACGGATAGAGAAGGGTTTAAATAAACTAGCAGGTGTATCCTCTGCGAACGTAAACTTAGCACTTGAAAAAGCAACTATTGAATTTAACCCATCTGAAGTGACGATTGCAGACATTATTGCAAAGGTTGAGAAATTAGGATATGAGGCTCATCAAAAGGCAGATGAGCAAGAAACGGTGGATCATCGTGAGCTGGCCATTAAACAACAGCAGAAAAAATTTATTTTATCGGCCATTCTTTCATTACCATTACTGTGGACGATGGTAGGACATTTTTCATTTACATCATTTTTATATGTTCCTGAATTTTTAATGAATCCATGGGTGCAAATGGCGTTGGCTACGCCTGTTCAATTTATGATTGGGAAACAATTTTACGTAGGAGCCTACAAAGCTTTACGCAATGGTAGTGCAAATATGGATGTACTTGTCGTAATGGGAACATCTGCGGCGTATTTTTATAGCGTATATCAAGCGATTATTACTGCGGGGTCACATCATGCCCCCCACTTATATTTTGAAACGAGTGCCGTATTAATTACTTTAATTTTATTAGGTAAATTATTTGAGGCAAAAGCAAAGGGTCGTTCATCTGAAGCAATCAAAAAATTAATGGGCCTTCAGGCAAAAACGGCCATCGTTGTTCGTGACGGTGTAGAGAAAGAAGTTTCGTTAGAAGAAGTAGTTATTGGCGACATTATTTTAGTGAAGCCTGGTGAAAAAATTCCTGTTGATGGTAAGGTGTTAGAAGGAACAACAGCTGTAGATGAATCAATGCTAACAGGGGAAAGTTTACCCGTTGATAAAAAGCAAGGTGACCTATTATTTGGTTCTACTATAAATAAAAATGGCTTCATTAAAATGACGGCGACTAAAGTCGGTCGTGATACAGCCTTAGCACAAATTATTAAAGTTGTAGAAGATGCCCAAGGCTCCAAAGCGCCAATCCAGCGCTTAGCAGATCAAATTTCAGGTATTTTTGTACCAATCGTTGTTGGCATTGCGCTTGTCACGTTTTTAATTTGGATTATTTGGGTGCGACCTGGTGAATTTACGCCTGCACTTGAAGTGTTAATTGCAGTTCTCGTAATCGCTTGTCCATGCGCACTTGGATTAGCAACGCCAACATCTATTATGGCGGGCTCCGGTCGTGCAGCGGAATTTGGTATTTTATTTAAAGGTGGAGAACATTTAGAGCAGACACAAAGCATCGATACAGTAGTTGTTGATAAAACAGGTACAGTGACACACGGCAAGCCTGTATTAACGGAAGTTATACTAGCAGCAAATCAAGATGAAACACGCTTTTTATCGTTGATTGGTGCAGCAGAGAAGCAATCAGAGCATCCGTTAGCAGAAGCAATTGTTCAAGGGATTGTTGATCGCGGTATTAACCTAGGAGATGTTCAATTCTTTGAAGCAATACCGGGTTACGGTGTGCAAGCGACAGTCTCTGGTCAAGGCGTTATTATCGGTACACGTAAATTGATGCAACAATACGGTATTCATATAGATGCCATTCTACCATCAATGGAGCAATTAGAGAAAAACGGTAAAACGGCAATGCTAGCTGCCATTAACGGTCAGTATGCTGGTCTAGTAGCAGTTGCTGATACAGTGAAAGATACTTCCAAAGAAGCGGTAAGTCGTCTACAAAAGATGGGCATTACTGTCATTATGATGACTGGTGATAATGAACGTACAGCACAAGCAATTGGAGCAGAAGTTGGTGTAGATCATGTGATTGCCGAAGTACTCCCGGAAGGCAAAGCGAATGAAGTGAAAAAACTGCAAGCTACAGGTAAAAAAGTAGCGATGGTTGGTGATGGCATTAATGATGCCCCGGCACTTGCGACAGCTACTATTGGGATGGCGATTGGTACCGGTACAGATGTTGCTATGGAAGCAGCGGATATTACTCTGATTCGCGGCGATTTAAACAGTATTGCAGATGCTATCATTATGAGTCGTAAAACAATGCGCAACATTAAACAAAACTTATTCTGGGCATTTGCTTACAACACATTAGGTATTCCAATTGCCGCAATCGGTTTACTAGCTCCGTGGGTAGCAGGTGCAGCGATGGCCTTTAGCTCTGTATCTGTCGTGTTAAACGCACTGCGTTTGCAGAGAGTTAAATTATAAATAAGGGGATTGTTATGGTTAATAAATTGTCAGTAGCTACGGAGCATTATGTCCATTCAACAAATGCGCAACAAAAGTTATATAAGCGCACTCTCTTAATCATTCTAATGTCGCAAATATTTGGTGGGGCAGGGTTGGCAGCAGGTATTACGGTAGGAGCATTGCTAGCAAAAGATATGTTAGGAACTGAAAGCTTTGCAGGTTTACCTGCTACACTATTTACCCTTGGCTCTGCATTATCAGCTTTCATTGTCGGCCAGCTTTCACAGCGCTTAGGTAGACGCTATGGTTTATCGTTTGGATTTATAGCAGGTGGTATCGGTGCAATCGGTGTTATTATTGCAGCTAATATTAACAGTATTGTGTTATTATTTTTAGCTTTATTTGTATATGGAGCTGGAACGTCTACAAATTTACAAGCACGTTATGCGGGAACAGACTTGGCAAATGAAAAACAACGTGCAACAGCTACAAGTATAGCGATGGTAGCTACAACGTTCGGAGCTGTGGCAGGCCCTAATTTAGTTACACCTATGGGGGAAGTTGCAAAAGCACTCAATATGCCTGCATTAGTAGGCCCATTTATTTTAGCTGCTGTTGCGTATATTTTAGCAGGCTTTACGTTATTTATTTTTCTTCGTCCAGATCCATTATTAATTGCAAAAGCCATTGCTGCCGAGCAATATAAGCAACAAAGTAAAATAGCTGAAACGTCTACTACAACAAATAGTCGTGTAAATCGCATTGGAGTTTTCATAGGAGCGCTTGTATTAGTTTTATCTCATGTTATTATGGTGGCTATTATGACAATGACGCCTATCCATATGCAGGGACATGGAAACGGTTTAAGTGCTATTGGAATGGTTATAGGATTGCATGTCGCAGCGATGTATTTACCATCCCTTGGAACAGGTCTACTCGTTGATAAAGTTGGCCGAACTTTTATCGTCATTGCCTCAGGGTTTATTTTAGCAGCGGCAGGCTTAGTCGCAGCATTTGCCCCAGGTGATTCTTTACTTTGGCTAACGGTTGCCCTCATATTACTAGGTTTAGGTTGGAATTTTGGGTTGATTAGTGGTACAGCAATTATTATTGATTCAACGACAATTCATAGTCGCGCAAAGACACAAGGCTCGGTAGATGTCTGGGTTGCTCTCGGTGGCTCAGCGGGTAGTCTATTATCAGGAATTGTCGTAGCGTACACAAGCTATGCAATTTTAGGCTTTATCGGGATGTATTTAGCGTTACTTTTAGTACCAGTAGTTGTATGGACGAAATATAAATCTAAAAGCGAATTTAATTGAATTTCCTATGTCTTTAAAATGCATAGGAAATATAAAGCTGAGACAAAAGCGTTTCAGTCAACAAAAATACCGAACTATGAAACGCCCAGGAAGTGTTTCATAGTTCGGTTTTTCTATTTAATTAGAGATTATTCGGCCTTACGAAGGAACCATTTAGTTTGTCCTAGTCTCTATTTTTTGTCGTTTTTTATCATCTGTCATAATAGAAAAATTGTTTGATTCTGTTTTTCATTTTCTCACTATGATACAATGAAAAACACTGATTCATTTTTAAAATAATGAAAGCCTCAAGGCAGGCTAAATGACGATAGAATCCATAGAACAAAAGGAGGAGCTTCTAGTGACGGTTCCATTTGTTACAGTAGAAGGTCCGATTGGTGTTGGTAAAACCTCTTTATCTAAAGAGATTGCGGCGACATTTAATTACCATCTATTAAAAGAAATAGTAGACGAAAACCCTTTTTTAAATAAGTTTTATGAAAACATAGAGGAATGGAGCTTCCAAACGGAAATGTTCTTCCTATGTAATCGCTACAAACAATTATCGGATATAAAAAATTTCCGTTTAACAGAAGATCAACCTGTTGTAGCGGACTACCATATTTTTAAAAATTTAATATTTGCCAAGCGTACATTGGCGCCAGCAGAGTATGATAAATACGAGGAAATTTATAAAATATTAACGAAAGATATGCCTGTACCGAATGTAGTTGTTTATTTACATGCTAGTGTTGATACATTGATGAAACGTATTGCGATGCGTGGTCGTGAATTTGAAAAAATGATTTCACGGGATTACATGGAGCAACTGGTGGCAGATTATCATTCCTTTATCGAGCATTTTGAGAATATGCATCCAGATATTCCTGTTATTCGATTTAATGGCGATCAGCTTGATTTCGTAAAAAATCCAAATGATTTGAAATATGTTTTACAAACAATAAAGGATACGTTACAACAAAGGAGCTTGCAACAATGAATTTGAGAGAGAAATATGGTATTCCTCCACAAACGGTCATTACAATCGCTGGTACGGTTGGTGTAGGGAAGTCAACAATGACAAAGGCGTTGGCAGAAGCGTTAAATTTCCGTACTTCATTTGAAAAGGTGGATACTAATCCATATTTAGATAAATTTTATGAGGACTTTGAAAAATGGAGCTTCCATTTACAGGTCTATTTTTTAGCGGAGCGTTTTAAGGAGCAGAAGCGAATCTTTGAATATGGCGGCGGATTTATTCAAGATCGCTCTATCTACGAAGATACTGGAATTTTTGCTAAGATGCACTATGACAAAGGTACAATGAGCCCAACAGATTACGAGACGTATACAAATCTATTTGATGCGATGGTGATGACACCGTATTTCCCACATCCAGATTTACTTGTTTATCTAGAGGGGCCAATTGATGCTGTCATTGGTCGTATTCAAGAGCGTGGACGTACAATGGAGCAACAAACACCGAATGATTATTGGATTGAAATGCATGACCGCTATGAGAACTGGATCAATAATTTTAATGCATGCCCAGTTCTTCGTTTGGATATTAATGATTATGATTTATTAAAAAATCCTGAAGCAATTGAATCAATTGTGAGCCGCATCAGTCATATGCTAAAACAAACAAGTCATTTACGTAAATAGAAGGTTAGATAAAGCTAATCATTCAAAAATATTAGGAAGATAACTATTGGGGTTCTGGCCGAAAGCGAAGCGACAGGCACAAACAAGTCATTTACGTAAATAGGAAATGGACTATGCTAAATTTTATGACCGAATGCGCAGCTATGTGCAGAAAAAAGTAATTGCAGAAAATAAATGATCAAAAGACGTGAGACAATATGTAACCTATTGTGTCACGTCTTTTGAGTAGGAGGGATTGTTATAAGAATAGCGGTGTATTGTGGTTCTGGCTTAGGCTTAAACCCAATTTATGCAGAGAAAGCAGCCGAATTAGGGACTGTATTAGCTCGAAATGGTCATGGTGTCGTTTATGGTGGTTCGAAAACAGGACTGATGGGCAAAGTTGCAGATGCAGTATTAGAGGCTGGAGGAGAGGTTATTGGCGTGATGCCAACTCATTTACAGCAGCGGGAAATAGCACATGCCTCGTTAACAGAGCTTCATTTTGTTGAGTCAATGCATGTACGTAAAGCCAAAATGGTAGAGTTAGCAGATGCTTTTATAGCTTTACCAGGTGGTGGAGGGACAATGGATGAATATTTTGAAGTGTTTACATGGGCTCAAATCGGACTACATGAAAAACCTGTAATTTTATATAATATAAATCATTTTTATGATGCGCTTTTACAACAACTTCAGAAAATGCTGGAGGAAGGTTTTATACGAACTGAACAGAAGTCACTTATTCATGTAGCTGCTACATCGGAAGAAGTATTACATTTATTGAAAAAACATGGGTAATTTTTTGCCGTCTTCATGCCACGTTTTTTATAGCTTCACTTTTCCTCTCTTTAGGGTCATGAAAAAGTGCTACTTTAAAATAAAAGAATCCATTTTGAAAAAGGTTGATCAAAATGGATTCTTTTCTATGTAAGATTATTTAATTTCTTTTCTATATAATCTAATTGCGTAAATTGCCCCAATTAAAAATACAATCCCTTGAAATAGTAGAAAGAACTGACGGAAGTATTCGATATTACTATCAACTAATGAAATAAAAATAGCATTCATAAAAATTTGGGTAGTAAACATACATGAAATGATTTTAAGATAAATAGCATTCGTTCTTTCATCGGGTTGTCCAATTTTTCTACTGAAGATGAAAAGTATAACTATAGAACCTAGTAATAGAATTGCTGTAATGCCTACAACAATATTAAAATTATTAGTACTTTCTAACATCCAATTGTTTAATAAATCAATCATTATTATCTTCCTTTCGTACATAAGAGAATATTTCATTTATATCAACCTCAAAAAAGTTGGCTATTCGATATGCTAACACTAGTGAGGGGGAATAATTATTCTTTTCCATTACAAAGATAGTTTGCTTAGAAACTCCAACAGCGTCAGCTAACTCCTTTTGTGACATTCTTCTTAAAACCCTATGTTCATACACCTTATTTTTAATAGAATCACCAAATTCTCCTTTCAAAACGATCGCCTCCTATTTGCTGATGTAAACACCATAACTTATAATTTAATAAAAGTAAAGTAAACTTATACTTAATATATTTATTTTTATATAAAAGTAAGTTTATATGTACCTTACTATAAATACATTTATACAATTTTCTCCTGTAGGCAAAAGTATTTTTAATCAAAAACTATTGATCTTTTTAACAATTATTAATGCTAGTAGCAACATAAATTACGTAATTTTCTGAAATATATTGAAATAGTAGATGAGTTTTATTTACAATAATTGTGTAAAGCTTTCGTAAATCATAATAGGGGTGTTATAGATGACAAAGGTGGAAGTAAGTTTTAAGCATTTGCCAACGACTGCAGTTTCAGATGCGACAGGAGGACATACGAATTTACGCAGTGATATTAAACCGTTAGCAGATCATTATAAAATAGCTGGCAGTGCGGTAACAGTACGCTTACCAGATGGCGAAAATGGTGCAGTATTGGAAGCCATTCGAGCTGCTCAAGAAGGGGATATTTTAGTAATTGACGCTAAAGGGAATACCAATCGTGCAGTTGCTGGTGATTTTGTCCTTTCATTAGCGAAGGGTATAGGTGTTCAGGGCTTTGTCGTTGATGGTGTTATTCGTGATATGGCAGCTATTCGTGAACTAGACTTTCCTGTATTTTCACTGGGCACAACGGTAGCAGCTGGCAATAAAAACGGCGGTGGCCAAGTAAATGTTCCTATTGCTATTGGAGGCGTTTCTGTTCGCCCTGGTGATTATATTATCGGGGATGTGGACGGTGTCGTTGTCGTGCCACAGGAAGATGCAGAGCGTATTGTGGCAGCCGCTGAGGTAAAGCTTGAAAAAGATGACGTACGTGCTCAAGAGGCACTTGCAAATGGAAAAGAATCTATTATTAACTATTTAGATAAAGTATTAAGTGATCAAAAATAAAAAAACCCTCACGATGCCATCCATACATCGTGAGGATTTTTTTAATTTTTATGCTAAATTTTTATTTTCATTAAAGTAATTTTTCATTTTCTCTGAATCGAAACGGCCTTCCCATTTCGCCATAACTAAAGATGCAAGTGAGTTACCAATTACGTTAACGACTGTACGTCCCATATCGAGAATACGATCGATACCTGCGATAAATGCTAAACCTTCAATTGGAATGCCGACAGTACCTAAAGTTGCTAGAAGCACAACGAATGATACTCCTGGAACACCTGCAATCCCTTTAGATGTAACCATTAATACAAGCATTAACGTAATTTGTTCACCAATGCTTAGGTGAATACCGTACATTTGAGCAATAAATAATGCAGCAATAGCTTGGTACAGTGTAGAACCATCTAAGTTAAAGGAGTAACCGGTTGGAATAACAAAGGATACGATATCCTTAGGAGCACCTAGTTTCTCCATTTTCATCATAATTCGCGGTAATACAGCTTCAGAACTTGCTGTTGAGAACGCTAAAATCAGCTCATCTTTTAGTACTTTAATTAAGAAGAAGATACTGATACCTGTAAATTTGGCCACAAGACCAAGAACGACAAAGATAAAGAATAGCATTGTTGCATAAACAAGTATAGCGAGTTTACCAAGTGGTATTAGGGAAGCGAATCCATATTTGGAAACGGTTACACCGATTAAACCAAATACCCCAATTGGAGCGAATTTCATTACGAGGTTAGTTACCCAGAACATCGTATCTGCTACCCCTTGGAAGAAGTCTAATACTGGTCTTCCTCGTTCGCCAATGGCAGCAACCCCTAAACCAAAAATAACTGAGAAGAAGATGATCGCAAGCATATTACCTTCAGACATTGCCTGAACGATATTTGTTGGTACAATGCCTACAATAATATCAAATGGTCCTTCATGCTGTACTTCTTCTGTAGTGGCAACGTATTTTGAAATATCTCCTTGAGAGAGCTCGTTCATGTTTATACCCGCGCCTGGTTGGAATAAGTTTGCGGAAAGTAAACCAATGACAATTGCTACTGTTGTAATAATCTCGAAGTAAATAAGCGATTTTCCGCCTAATCGTCCAAGCTGTTTCATATCTCCAGTACCAGCAACACCAACGATTAAAGTTGAAATAATAATCGGTACAACAATCATTTTAATTAGATGAAGGAAAATATCACCTAAAGGTTGTAGATATGTTTCAATTTTGGGGTTTCCGTAAAAGATACCACCAATAATAATCCCTAAAATCAAACCGACTAAAATTTGAGTGGCTAAACTGATTCTAAATTTCTTCTTCAAAACCTTAGTACCTCCTAATATTAAAATTTTTAGGACTTGCCTTACTTTAATAATACGGAGGACTTATGAAATCCGACAAAATCCGAGAAAATTAATTTACTTTAGTTAAAATGTCTGAATATAACACCTGAATAAACTTCTTAATATTAACCTTTGCTTTACGATTTCCGTGATCTTCTATCTGCGTCATCAGATGACGAATTTCTTTAAAGTCAAAGTATCGAGGTGCATAATATTCAAATTCGGAGTTGGTATAATCTACGACACCTAAATTGGCGAGATTTATCATCGCTGCTAATATAGTACGGCGCACCCGCTGTTCAATGGCTTTACTTTCCTTCAAAATTTCATCTGGTGTAGCCTTTGTGACAACTGCAACCTCCTCATAAAGCTCCTTTAATGGTGGAAGTGGTGCAATTTTGTGCTGATGCGCAAGTAATGTTTCAATGATAGCTATAATATCTTCGCTTCCAATCTCACCAACGATACCCATATCATTTAAAATAGATTGGATATGATCGCGTGACGTTGCTTTATGATTTATTTGTTCACTTAGATCAATATTTGTAAGGGATTGGCGAATAATAAGCAATGAATTTTTTAGGCGAAATTGTTCAGTTGTTTTACGTAAAACATTTTCAACCTCAATACGGTTTATCGGTTTATGAATAAAGAAATCTATACCTTGCTTATACGCTTCACCAACCATTTCCTTATTCACAACTTGAGAAATCATGACAAATTGTCCTTCAAAACGATTTTGAATAAGGTGTTCGACTGTTGCTATTCCATCAAGCTTGGGCATGAGTAAATCAATCAACACAAATTCAGGTTGTGTCATTAAAATTTGTGGAATGGCGTCCTCACCATTACGTGCTTCACCAATAACTGTGCCTAAGCCACTATCTTCAATAATTTGTTTTAACATGACCCGACTTGCGCGATCATCATCTACAATAAAATACCTCATTTAAGTCTCTCCCGTTTGAATAGTTTGCGTAGGAACTGTAATTTTAAACATCGTGTTTTGAGTATTTGATTCAACGGTTATTGAGCCATTTAATTTATTTACTAATTCAGCAACATGTGAAAGACCAATACCTGTTGCTGCAACACCGTCTACATTGTATTTTGTAGTGTATCCAGGTTCAAAAATAATAGAGAGATTACTTTGTGGAATGCCCTTCCCGTTATCACATACTGTTATTACAGTATCATCCTGTTGCTGTTGAATGGCAATAGAAATGATACCTTGATTTTCAATTGCTTCTATAGCATTAGCTGTTAAATTATTCAAAAGTGCAAGCAATGCAATATGTTCCTTCGTTTGAAAATCGATTTCAATAGTTAATGTAAATTCAATTTCTTTCCCGAGATAATTAGCGTACTTACTGTTCCCGTCTTCGATATAATGTAATAATTCTGACAATCTAAGGGAGCCAAAGCTCTTTTCACCAACAATTTTAGAAATACCTGCATAAATGCGTTGTGAATCCTTCTTCACTTCATGAATTTCCTGGGCAATATGAAGTGCCTGTAAACTTTCTGCACGATAACCTAGCGATTTTAATTGTCGATATAATTCAAACCCATTGATTGTTATGGCTTCTATATCGTTCATCGATTTTTTTAAATAAAGTGCCTCAACATATAAATCTGAGCCGACCGTAAGCATTTCCTGAACACGTTTTTTTTGCTCAGCAATTAAAATAGAACTATAAATACCAACAACAAAAAAGCTACGTAATAAAGCAACTGCTAATAATATAAGTAAATCATGTAGGAATAAAAACGTATAAGAATTTATAAAAAAACGAAATAGTTGTTCCACTAAATTACTGAATACTTCACTAAATGCAACTAGCAATCCAAGCAATAGTGGTTTTTCTCTATATTGATGAATGCTTAGAATTTGTAGGCATACTGCAAACATTATATAAAAGGCGGCGGCAGGTAAATGTATTAGTAAACTATCGACTACTGGAACATCATGTAAAGTGTAATTAATGATAACTCGAAAAATGGTTGTCACGATACTCGTTGTAAATCCAGCAAAAATAATCGGTGTAGGTCTTAGTAGAGTACACAAAAAGAAAATAATACTTCCTAATCCGAAACGAAAAGGTGTATCAGCGAAAGGCATTATTTTAATTTCACTACCTATAGCAGTTAACAGAGCGATTGTTAAAACCCAAGTGAGGGAAGCACGAGATATGTAAAACTTCGAGTGCATAAAAAAATCCTCCCTAATAATATTAACGAGCATTATGCTAAAAAGCTCGTTTGCGTGTTTGAAATAAAATGTAATTGTACCACTACTTTTCATATTGCGTTGGGCGAAAAGAAATAATGCTATAGATTTTTCACAGATATAACATCTTAATTTACAATAAAAAAATACCACAACCTAAGTGGAAGTGGCATCTAATAAATGTTACATATAATTTTTAAGCAAAAAAAAACGGCTACATTCGTAGTCGGTATTTTAAAAATGGAGGAGGTAGAGGGATTCGAACCCCCGCGCGGTGTTACCCGCCTGTCGGTTTTCAAGACCGATCCCTTCAGCCAGACTTGGGTATACCTCCATATTATTTTGTTACGTTGTCTTATCGACAAGATTTAATTTATCATATTTCAAAATTTAAGTCAACAGATTTTTTATTTTTTTTTTACTTTTTTCTTTAGTACAGAAGTCTCTCAACTTTATAGAAGGGAAATGAATGCGGTACTAAGTCACTTTTCAATGGCTATCATAGAATCGTAATGTAGTTCTTATAGGATATTAGCTTAAATTATCGCATCCGTGAAATAAAGCTAACTGATCTGGATCGATAAAAAGGCCACGTCCTATGGCATTATCGAAATGACCGACATCGTGTCGGCCCTCATGCAGATCTAAGTACAAAGCCAATTCTAGAGGCATTGTTTATTGGCGTGAAAGCAAGGTAAACAGCTACAATTATGCCGAGACATAATGGATTAATAATTTCTTATTTACAATGCAGACAGAATGTTCCAAACAAATATTATGCATATTAAGTTGCAATTTATGAAAACAGTCAGTATACTAGTTATTGCCGTGCTAGGTGGGAAGGTAGCGGTGTCCTGTAACTCGCAATCCGCTCTAGCGAGACTGAATTCCTTTTTAGAGGCTGTCCGTATTGTTTGGTCTGCCTTTTGCACGTAGTGTTGACGATTGGGTCCTGCGCAATGGATACCCATGAACCATGTCAGGTCCGGAAGGAAGCAGCATTAAGTGGTCTTATTCATGTGCCGCGGGGTTGCCTAATCTGAGCTAACGACAAGAGTAACGCTTATGTGCGGCTGTCGAAGAAAGGTGCACGGCATTAAATTGCCAATTCAAACGTATCCGTCTATAAAAGGCGGATGCGTTTTTTTTATGATTTTATAATATTTTTAGGGATGGAAGGTTAATCACCAACACAGTTATAAATTGTGCGGCGGACCTACAGAAAGTGAAAGAATTGTCCCGAAGCTTTAGAAAAACGATGACACTATTTTATAAATAATGAGGTAAATGCTATAATAGAACTATTCTATATAATAAAGAAGAGGAGAGGAATCCATTGACGTATCAAGCATTTTATCGTGTGTATCGACCGCAATCATTCCGAGAAATGTCTGGTCAAGCACATGTCAAAAGAACGCTACAAAATGCTCTCCTAGCGAATAAAACAACACATGCTTATTTATTTTCTGGCCCACGTGGTACCGGGAAAACAAGTACAGCTAAAATTTTTGCAAAAGCTTTAAATTGTGAGCATGCACCATCAAAAGAGCCTTGTAATGAATGTGCTACTTGTTTAAGCATTACAGACGGTTCTCACCCAGATGTTATTGAATTTGACGCGGCGTCTAATTCACGCGTTGAAGAAATACGAGACATCATTGAGAAAGTTCGATTTGCTCCTGCGAGTAGCAGATTTAAAGTGTATATCATTGATGAAGTGCATATGCTTTCTACAAGTGCTTTCAATGCCCTTTTAAAGACGTTAGAAGAACCACCTTCACATGCTGTATTTATTTTAGCAACGACAGAGCCTCATAAATTGCCCGCAACGATTATTTCGCGATGTCAGCGCTTTGATTTCAAGCGTCTTTCGACCAGTGATATTATTGAGCGCATGAAAGTTGTATTAGAAGATATTGAGTTACCGTTTGAGGAACAAGGTTTAAAGGTAATCGCACAATCAGCAGCGGGTGGTATGCGTGATGCTTTAAGCCTATTAGATCAGGTTGTATCCTTTAGTGGAGAAAAGTTGAAACTTGAGGATACATTGCTTGTGACAGGTTCTATTAGTCAGGAAGTTTTCTATGAGTTAGCAGAAGCTCTTAAAGTAAAAGATGTCGCGCAAATGCTTGCGTTATTAGAACAACTTATTGCGGATGGGAAAGATCCTCTTCGCCTTTCTGAGGACTTAATTACATTTTTCCGAGATTTATTATTACTGCAAACAAGTGAAGATTTGGCCGAATTATTAGAACTAGTATCACCAGAGGAGCGAGTGTTTACATTAGCGCATGATTTTGCACCGGATTTGCTATATGGCTACATTGATATTTTAGCCAAAACACAGCAAGAAATGCGATTCTCCCACCATACTAAGATTTATTTGGAAACAGCATTACTTAAAATGGTGCAGTTTTCGGGTGGTGCAGTTGGTCAGACTACCACTTCAGGTGAGGTAGCTATGAGCCCTGAGCTCGCCCAAAAAATTGTGGCACTTGAGCAGATGGTGCAACAACTATCAGCTCAATTACAAGCTGGTGCTCCTATGCAAACGGCGCAAACACCAAAAGAACAGCGCCCGCGAGCAAAAAGTCCGAATGGCTATAAAGCACCAACAGGTCGTATTCAAGAGATACTAAAGGATGCTACAAAGCAAGATGTGCAACGTATTAAATCGGTTTGGGCACAGGCATTAAGTCAAATGCAAAAATCTCAATCAGCTCTTTTGGCAGAGGCTGAACCTGTTGCGGCATCTTCAAGTGCTTTTGTGTTAAAATTCAAGTATGATATTCATTGTCAAATGGTTGCTGATAATCAATCCCTAAAAGCTCAATTCACACAATTAATTGCAGGGCAAACTGGTACTATGTACGAAATGCTTTGTACGCCAGAAGAGGCTTGGTTAAAATTACGTGAAGAGTTTATTCGTGATCATGGCTTACAGCAGCAGAAAAAATCTTCTCAGGATGAAACTGATCATGAAATGGAATTATTAGAACCACCTCCGGTAGATATGTCGGAAGGGCCGTTTATCGATGATGCTCAACCACTTGCGTCACAAGATCCACTTGTAACCGAAGCGGAAAAGCTGTTTGGTAAAGATTTTATTGAGATTGTTGAAGATTAATCATTTAGGAGGAATATGTTTATGCGTGGAATGGGAAATATGCAAGGTATGATGAAAAAAATGCAAAAAATGCAAAAGGAAATGATGGAGGCTCAAGAGGCTTTAAATGCAGAGCAATTTGAAGGTGCAGCTGGTGGCGGTATGGTGAAAGTAACTGTAACTGGTCAACGTGAAATTGTAGAAGTAAATCTTGATCCATCAGTAGTAGATCCAGACGATATCGAAATGCTACAAGATTTAATCGTTGTTGCTACAAATGAAGCACTGAAAAAAGTAGATGAAAAAACGAATGCAACAATGGGTAAATTCACTCAAGGCATGAATCTTCCGTTCTAGGAGGTAAATAAATGTACTACCCAGAACCAATATCGAAACTGATTGATAGTTTTATGAAGTTGCCAGGTATCGGGCCGAAAACCGCGGCTCGTCTGGCGTTTTTTGTGTTAACAATGAAAGAGGATGACGTTTTATCCTTTTCAAAGGCATTAATTGATGCGAAGCGAAATTTAAGCTACTGTTCCGTATGTGGCAACATAACTGATGTAGATCCATGTCATATTTGTACAGACAAACAAAGAAATCATTCTATTATTTGTGTTGTCCAAGATACAAAAGATGTAATTGCGATGGAAAAAATGCGCGATTTCAATGGTATGTATCATGTATTGCAGGGAGCTATTTCACCTATGGATGGTATTGGTCCAGAGGATATAAATGTCGCGTCCCTACTAGTTCGTTTGCAAGATGAGAATGTTCAAGAACTTATTTTAGCTACGAATTCAACGATTGAGGGAGAGGCAACAGCTATGTATATTTCTCGTCTAGTGAAGCCATCTGGTATTCGAACAACACGGATCGCTCACGGACTACCAGTAGGTGGAGATTTAGAATATGCAGATGAAGTAACGTTATCGAAGGCAATGGAAGGTCGCCGAGAATTGTGAGTGAGGGATTAATATGTTCTTCCGCAGTAAGGGAAAATTAAAAAAAGAATTCGATGACAAGCTTGTGAATCTTATAAAAGGAACAAAAGAGGATTTGCAGCAGGCGAAGATAATTGAAGAACTACTAGATGACTATGATTTAGAAGTAATTGCTCAACGAAAAGCAGCGGAGAGTATACATTTTTATTTATTCAAGGAAGCTAGAATTCGTAGAGTATTAATTAAATAATAGTTTTTAAACTTATTTCAGCATCGCTAAAAATAAGTTAATGCATAGGTATAAATAATACTCATAGAAGCAAAACAGGAAACATAAACTTTCATAATTATATTTTTGAGGGGGAAACCATATGTCGTGGTTAGTAATTATGAGCTTTTGTGTACCTGTAGTGCTTCTTTTTCTTTATATAATAATAAGACATGCCAAGATGGGTAAAGTTTTAGAAGGAATGTCTGTGTTTTGGTTTAGATTTGCTTTCGCTTTTCTACTGTTATTTATTATTCACTTAGGAATAGGGTATGCAGGCTATAATGTGCCGATTAATCTATTTTCAGTATTCACAATTGCAATATTAGGAATTCCAGGTGTGTTAGGGATAACTGCTTTAGTATATTTTTTATAAGATGCTTGCAAAACAAAAATATTGTGGTATAGTAATAAGAGTCGTTAAGATAACCGTTGAAAAACAAATGAGTTTTAAATTAAAAAACTAATTGTTGACAACGAGTAAACGACATGATATTATATAAAAGTTGCTGTTAAACAGCGACGATATGAACCTTGAAAACTGAACAAGCAAAACGTAATCAATAAAGTTTTTAGTAACTAACCTTGAGTTAGTGAACGAAACAAAATTTTGGACATCAAACATGATGCCAGCAAAACAATTTGAGCTAATCAAATTTCTTTTTATGGAGAGTTTGATCCTGGCTCAGGACGAACGCTGGCGGCGTGCCTAATACATGCAAGTCGAGCGAACAGAGAAGGAGCTTGCTCCTTTGACGTTAGCGGCGGACGGGTGAGTAACACGTGGGCAACCTACCTTATTAACAGGCTTATCTCCCCCAAGAGTCCACATCGACGGGGAGGTTTGGCACCTCGATGTCGGCTCATCGCATCCTGGGGCTGTAGTCGGTCCCAAGGGTTGGGCTGTTCGCCCATTAAAGCGGTACGCGAGCTGGGTTCAGAACGTCGTGAGACAGTTCGGTCCCTATCCGTCGTGGGCGTAGGAAATTTGAGAGGAGCTGTCCTTAGTACGAGAGGACCGGGATGGACACACCGCTGGTGTACCAGTTGTCTTGCCAAAGGCATCGCTGGGTAGCTATGTGTGGACGGGATAAGTGCTGAAAGCATCTAAGCATGAAGCCCCCCTCAAGATGAGATTTCCCATTACGCAAGTAAGTAAGATCCCTCAAAGACGATGAGGTAGATAGGTTCGAGGTGGAAGTGTGGTGACACATGGAGCTGACGAATACTAATCGATCGAGGACTTAACCAAAACGTTTGAAGCATTCAATGCACCGTTTATCCAGTTTTGAAAGAACAATCTTTCAATTAAATAAGTCTAGTGATGATGGCAAAGAGGTCACACCCGTTCCCATACCGAACACGGAAGTTAAGCTCTTTAGCGCCGATGGTAGTTGGGGGCTTCCCCCTGTGAGAGTAGGACGTCGCTAGGCACAAAGTAGCCACTGAGAAATCAGTGGTTTTTTATTGTTTTAAAAACGCAGTAATAAACCCCTAAAAAATGTTAAAATTAAATTAAACAAATAAAGGGGTGTGTTGAAATGGCAACAGGTTTATACCGTGAAAATATTCAAATTGAGCAAGCAAAGCTACAAGCGTTTATTCAAAATAAAGAGCAATGGGCTGTACTAATACCCGGTTATTTACATCATGAATTTCCAAATGAACAAAATATGATTTGGGTGTTTAAAGGGGATTTTGGCATTATCCAAAAAGCTGTAAAGGTTAATCTTAAGGACAAGGAATCGAACCCTAATCAAGTAATGTTTGATTTGGTAGGCTTATCAGATCCGATAAACGGTGATGGTTATTTTGAAATTACACAAGATCAAAATGGTACATGTCAGCTAATAGGCAATTTAACAATGAAGGCAAGTGGTTTCTTAGCAGGGATGATGAATCCAGTTTTAGAGAAGTTTGTACCACAATTAGTTGAACAGCTTGTACAAGAGATGGCGGTAAAAGCTCGTATGTTGTAGAGAAATTAGAGTTAAGTACACTTTAAAAAGTTTTACTGTTAAACGTAGAATATCATGTAATATAAAAGAAAGTTGCTATTAGGTGCAATGATCCTTTTATGGTTCATCACCAAAAGTTGCGGATGACATTGTTAAAACGTGTGCAGTTGATATAAGCTGATTGGAGAGAAGATTGGGCGACTTCTCTGATAACATTAATGTCACAGAGCGCCCCGAGAAAGCGCCCAATCGGAAACGGAAATCACTTTATGATGAGGGCTTTGGGGGGAGGAATCATCATGGAACAATGGCTAGGTATTCAAACACTTATTTGGTTATTTCCTATTATGTTTATTCTTCATGATTTTGAAGAGATTATTATGGTTGAAAAGTGGCTAAATAAGAATGCTCCTATTTTGTACGAAAGATTGCCGGAAAAAATGGCTGATCGAGTTATGAAACAGTTTTCGATGTCGACTGCGCAGTTTGCGGTAGCAGTCATCGTAATATTCATGTTTGTAAGTAGTTCCACTTTTGTAGCAAATCAGTATGTGAATCATGGACCATATGGAGAAATCTACTTTTTTACAGTTGTTACGCTAACCTACTTTCTACATGCATTCACTCACCTTGCACAGTCTATTTTTCTTCGTTCCATTACACCAGGTGCACGCACATCTTTGATAATCGTTATTCCATACAGTTTAGTTTTGTATCATTCGTTATTAGTAAATAAAGTCATAACATGGAATATTATTTTCGTATGTTTACCATTTTGTCTTTTATTGATACCTATTGCCTTACTAGCACATTGGATCGGGAAAAAGGTTATATGAATTTCACTTTATTAATAGCCAATCAGCAAATGTTTTTGTACCGTAAGTGTTATAATTAACTGAGAATATAACGGAAATGAGTGTTTTGTTTTGCAAAAGAAAAGGCCGATTGTAGAAGGGTTAGAGCGCTTTCGACAACAACAAAATATTTCCTTTCATGTCCCAGGTCATAAGCATGGAGAACTCTCCCATCTTCCTCAGCCGTTTAAAGATGTAATGCGATATGACGTAACAGAGTTATCGGGACTTGATGACTTACATCACCCAGAGGAAATGATATTAGAGGCAGAAAACTTGTTAGCAGATACATATGGCGCGATGAAAAGTTTCTTTTTAGTAGGGGGATCTACAATTGGAAACTTAGCAAT
This sequence comes from Lysinibacillus sp. Ag94, assembly GCF_023242215.1. Taxonomy (NCBI): domain Bacteria; kingdom Bacillati; phylum Bacillota; class Bacilli; order Caryophanales; family Bacillaceae; genus Lysinibacillus; species Lysinibacillus sp. Ag94. The sequence goes on from NZ_CP096780.1 coordinate 38,572, forward strand.
GATTTATGCCACATGTAAAAAAGGGGATAAGATTATTGTCCAACGTAATGCACATAAGTCTATATTTCACGCATTAGAGCTTGTTGGAGCAAAACCGGTATTTGTTTCCCCGCTTTGGGATGAACGTACATTAACTGCAACACATGTTTCTTATAAAGATATAAAGGATGCAGTTGATAGTTATCCAGAGGCCCGTGCTGTCGTTTTAACGTATCCTACTTATTATGGTATGGCATCTAAAGAAATGCAGCAGCAAATTGCGTATTGTCATGAGAAGGGTATTCCTGTTTTAGTGGATGAAGCACATGGAGCCCATTTTAGTGCATGTACTTTATTTCAACCATCAGCATTGACATTTGGTGCAGATATAGTAGTACAGTCTGCACATAAAACATTGCCTGCTATGACTATGGCATCCTTTATGCATGTTAATTCTGATTTAATCGATGTCGACAAAATAAATCACTATTTACGTATGTTACAATCTAGCAGCCCATCCTATCTTTTATTGGCTTCATTAGATGATGCACGCTATTATATACAGACATATATGGAGAGTGACGGTGCATATATAATAGAAAAAAGAGATCAATGGGTAGAGGCATTACAAGCTATTGGCTCTTTGGAAGTTATTGAGGTAGACGACCCTATAAAATTATTGTTACGTGTTAATGGCTATAGCGGTTTTCAATTACAAGAGGCATTAGAAGCAAAGCATGTATATGTAGAACTAGCAGATGCCAATCAAGTGTTGCTTGTGCTACCCTTATTGAAACAGGGACATAACTATCCATTTGCAGAAATACGTGTTCGTATTAAGGATGCTATAACATTGTTAGTAAGTACACCAAAGGCAGAAATAATAACGGCTTCACAAACAGCCTATAATTTTGTAGCTATTACGGAACCAGCCTACACATTTGATGAAATTGAAAAGGCTGAAAAAGAATGGTTACCGTATATGCGAACAATAGGACGTATCTCTGCTAATATGATTATTCCTTATCCACCTGGCATTCCATTGCTTGTTCCGGGAGAAAAAATAACAGTAGCAAAGCTAAGTCAGCTAGAGGAATTACTAGCTTGTGGTGCAACGTTCCAAGGAAATCACCGTTTAGAAGAAAAGATGATTGAGATCATTAAGTAGTTGGAGGCAATAACAGCATGAATTGCAATTTATTTATTACATTTGAAGGTCCAGAGGGTGCCGGAAAAACAACAGTTATTCAAAAAATAGCCGAGCGACTTGCAGAGGAAAATATTGATGTATTAGCAACGAGAGAACCTGGTGGTATTGAAATTGCTGAGAAAATTAGGAGCATTATTTTAAACCCTGAACATACAGCCATGGATGAGCGTACAGAAGCATTATTATACGCAGCAGCGAGAAGTCAGCACTTTTTTGAAAAAGTACGACCTGCGTTGGAGGCTAGTAAAACGGTTATTTGCGATCGATTTATCGATTCTTCATTAGCATATCAAGGATATGCGCGTGGTATTGGCGTTGATGAAGTATTATCTATTAATGAGTTCGCAATCGGTAAGATGTTACCTGATTTGACAATATTATTTGACCTTGCACCAGAGGTTGGCTTGGCACGCATTCATGCTCATGGAGAGCGAGAAGTAAATCGCTTAGATGTTGAAAGTTTAGCTTTTCATAAGAAGGTTCGGGAAGGATATTTACAGTTAGTAGAGCGTTATCCTGAGCGTATACGTGTCGTCAATGCGGATCAAAGTATTGAGCGTGTTGTCGAAGATGTATGGTCATTAATATATGAAGCAATACAGTAAATGCATGAAGTTGTCTACCACAATGTGATATAATGGTAACATCTATAATCATTCAGTAAATGTTTTCTGCGCGAAGCGAAGCGACAATAGCTGAATGCGGATATTGTTCCTATGCAGGAGATATCCAAACACCTACTGAAATAGAGGAACTCTGGCGTATATCATGGAATCGGAAAGGCGTACTTTGTGCAAGTACGAATCCGAACACAATTATGCCTCGGTATAATTGAAAAGGTAATAAAATTTATTTAGTTAAATTTTATCAAAGGGGTGAGTGCGAATGAAGTTAGTCGTAGCTGTAGTGCAAGATCAGGATAGCAGCCGCTTATCGAATGCTTTAACGAAAAATCAGTTTCGTGCAACTAAGTTAGCAAGCACAGGAGGATTTTTACGCTCTGGAAATACGACGTTTCTTATTGGGACAGAAGACTCTCTCATACCCAAAGTTTTAGATATTATTCGTGATAATTGTCGAGCGCGAGAACAAATGGTTGCTCCTGTTTCGCCATTAGGCGGGAATACAGATTCCTATATACCGTATCCTGTCGAGGTAGAGGTAGGAGGAGCGACAGTTTTTGTATTACCAATTGAACAGTTTCATCATTTTTAAATAATGCCACGTTAAAAGAAATACAACACATTATATATTTGATAGCAAGTGAAGGGGCGAACAGCTTGAAGATCAATCAAGATATACGTGTCGGGTTAAATACTAATCGTAAAGAGCCGCTGCATAACAATAATCAAAATAACCGATTTGGAGATATGGTCGTCAAGCAAGGAACCAAATTACAGACTGAACAGCTTACACGATTGCTAGGGGATATTTCTACAGCAGGTGATCGTGTTGCAAGATCACGTAATTTACGAGAACTTGCTCGTTTTAAAATGCTTGTTAAACGATTTCTACAAGAAACGGTAGAGCATGGTATGGATTTAAAGCAATCACATACTTGGAATCGTTTTGGTGAAGGAAGACGCTTGAAAATAATCGAAACTATTGATACGCGTCTTGTAGAGCTTGCACAAGATATTTTAGATGAAGAAAAGGAAGCAATTGACCTTCTTGATAAAATCGGTGAGATTAAAGGCTTATTAATTAATTTGTATATGTAAAACCCGTGTCTCGTTCTCTTGTAGGCGCGGGCTTTTTTCAAATCTATTCAGCAGCCAAACTTATTTGTTGAATGACATAAAACCAATCTATCTGCTCTAAGATATTTCTGTACTAAAATTGAGCAATAGGAAACAATTATGCTATGAGTGTAATGTAGGAAGGAATTTAAATATATGGCCAAGAATGTTGAAGAGCTATTCACACTACAACCAGTTGTAATGAAGCAGCTTCAAACGATTTTTGACAAAAATAGATTAGCGCATGCATACATTTTTGATGGCGAAAAAGGGACAGGCAAAGTAGATATTATGCAGTTTTTTGTCAAATTAATGCTATGTGAGCAACCAAAGCAAAATGTTCCATGTGAAACATGTCGAAATTGCAGACGTGTTGATTCGGGTAATCATCCAAATATCCATCAAATTTATCCAGAAGGTCAATTTATTAAAATTGATCAAATACGTGAATTAATTGCAGAAATGAAGATGATGGGTGTGGAAGAGGGACGTAAAATTTATGTACTTCATCATGCAGATCGTCTCAATATTGCATCTGCAAACATGATACTTAAATTTTTAGAGGAACCAGAGGGTGAAGTAACGGCAATTTTGTTAACGGAGCAAATGCAGTCAATTTTACCAACCATTCGTTCTCGCTGCCAGCACATTAAATTCCAAAAAATGCCTCGCCACATATTATTAAAGCATTTGCAAGATAACAATATTTCTTATTCGATGGCATCTACAGTGAGCGTGATGACGAACGAACTCGAAACAGCTATGATTTTAGCAAATGATGAGCAGTTTGCACATGCTCGAAAAACAGTGTTAAAATTAGTAGAGGCAATTCGCCAAAATGTACATGAGGCAATGCTTGTTGTACATGAAGAATGGCTACCACTGTTTAAAGAAAAAAGCGAGATGGGGCAGGCATTAGATTTACTACTATTTGCTTACCGTGATATAGTGTCAATAAAAGCTAATCCCGAAGCAACTTGTACTTACCCAGACATGTTACAAACATTTAAAGAAGCTGCGCTACATTCGACTTATGAACGTCTATCTAGTCAAATGGAGTCTATTTTACAGGCACGTTCATCTTTACAACGTAACATGAATAGGACGTTAATGATGGAGCAGTTAATGCTAAATCTGCAGGAGGGATATACATTTGTATAATGTAGTGGGAGTCCGTTTTAAAAAAGCGGGTAAAATATATTACTTTGATCCAGCATCATATCTACTTGAGGACAGCCAATATGTCATTGTAGAAACAGCTCGCGGTGTAGAGTATGGTAAAGTAGTTGTCCCCCAAAAGGTTGTTGGGGATAATGATGTTGTATTACCACTTAAACAAGTTCTACGACCGGCGGATGAACGTGATCGTATCCAAGTAGAGGAAAATGCAGCCGAATCAAAGCACGCATTTGAACTAGCAAGCGCAAAAATCATTGAGCATAATTTAGAAATGAAGCTCGTTGATGTTGAATATACATTTGATCGTAATAAAATCATCTTTTATTTTACGGCTGAAGGACGCGTTGATTTCAGAGATCTTGTAAAAGATTTGGCTTCAGTTTTTAGAACACGTATCGAACTTCGTCAAATTGGTGTTCGTGATGAGGCGAAGTTGTTAGGTGGAATTGGCCCTTGTGGCCGAATGCTTTGCTGCTCAACGTTTTTAGGAGATTTTGAGCCGGTTTCTATTAAAATGGCTAAAGATCAAAACTTATCTTTAAATCCATCCAAAATTTCAGGTCTGTGCGGTCGTTTAATGTGCTGCTTGAAATATGAAAATGATGAGTATGAGGAAGCAAAAGAGGGCATGCCAGACGTTGGTGATATGACGATGACACCAGATGGCCGCGGTAAAGTTGTCGGTTTAAATGTATTAGAAAGACTCATTCAAGTATATTTACAAGAGCAGGAGCGCACAGTCGAGTATACATTAGAAGAACTGCTAGCATGCGAAAAAAATCTTATTTAAGATAGAGAATTGGACGAGGTGGCTTGGGTGAAGGACCGTAATTTCTTAGATACCGTTATGGAGTTCGAACAACAGCTCGAAGCAATGCAGGAGCAATTTGGTGCATTGAAACAATTTGTAGCGTTAATGATGGAGGAGCATAAGGCACTCGAAACAGAAAATCATCACCTTCGTACACGTCTAGAAGTGTTACTTTCTAATGAAAACATTGTACAGGCTTCTGATGAGAAGAAAGAGAATCCGTTAGATATTGGCGAAGGTTATGATAATCTAGCACGTTTATACCATGAAGGCTTCCATGTTTGTCATGTTCATTTCGGAAGTTCCCGTAAAGGTGAAGACTGTCTGTTTTGTCTATCATTTTTAAATAAACAAAATGTGTAATAGAAGGCTGATTCCCACTATAGTGGTGTCAGTCTTTTGTTTTGTATAGTAGGAGGAAGAAAAATGGAAAATTGGTTGAAGGGTGATGAACGATTAGACTATTTATTAGCTGAGAATTTGCGTATTATTCAAAGTCCCTCCGTCTTTTCGTTTTCATTGGATGCAGTGCTACTTTCTAAATTTGTCAATGTCCCATATCATAAAGGGAAAATTGTTGATTTGTGCTCAGGCAATGGTGTTATCCCGCTTTTTCTAAGTGCCAGAACGAAGGGACATATTACAGGAGTAGAAATTCAACCACGTTTATTTGATATGGCTGAGCGAAGTATCCGTTACAATAAGTTAGAAGAACAAATTCATATGGTCCTTGGTGATGTGAAGGAAATTCCTAAAGAGCTTGGTATTGAAAAATATGATGTTGTAACCTGTAATCCACCATATTTTTTAGCACATGAAGCTAGTGATAAAAATTTAAGTGAGCATTACGCTATTGCACGTCATGAACTATATTTAACGTTAGAGGAAGCAATACAATCAGCAAGCAAATTATTAAAGCAGGGCGGAAAGGCAGCTTTTGTTCATCGTCCAGGTCGGTTACTAGATATTGTTACGGCAATGCGTGCAAATCGTTTAGAGCCTAAACGTATGCAACTTATTTACCCGAAAGAAGGTAAGGAAGCCAATACACTATTAATAGAAGGAATTAAAGACGGTAAGCCCGATCTGAAAATATTACCGCCCTTGTATGTTTATAATGCGAATAATGAATATACAGCAGAAGTGAGAGAAATCCTTTATGGAAAAGAGCAATAGCCATTATTTTTATGTGTTAGAGTGTGCCGATCAATCCTTTTACGCCGGCTACACGAATAATGTAGACAGGCGTGTTGATATGCATAATGCTGGTAAGGGAGCAAAATATACGAGAGCACGAGGTCCAGTGGAATGTATTTATGTAGAGGAATTCGATACAAAACAAGAAGCGATGCGTGCAGAATACGCTTTTAAACAGCTAACACGAAAGCAAAAAATGAAATATATAGGGAGGGATGACGCATGAAATCTCAGAAAAGTACAATGCACGAACATACAGGTTGTTTATATTTAGTGGCAACGCCTATTGGTAACTTAGAGGATATGAGTGTACGTGCGTTACGTATTTTAAAGGAAGCAGATATTATTGCTGCCGAGGATACACGTAATACAAAGAAGCTATGCAACTACTTTGATATAGAAACACCACTGATCAGCTATCATGAGCATAATTTAGAGGTAGGGGGAGAAAAGCTATTAGCTTTCTTACGTGAAGGAAAAACAGTCGCATTAGTTAGTGATGCTGGTCTACCTTGTATTTCCGATCCTGGTGCAGATATAGTCGAAAAAGCAATCGATCAGGACTTTCCAGTTGTGCCGGTGCCAGGACCTAATGCTGCAATATCAGCATTAATCGCCTCTGGGTTAACACCGCAGCCATTTTTCTTTTATGGATTTTTACATCGAGGAAAAAAGGATCGTCGACAGCAATTAGAGCAACTAAAAAAACGTCAGGAAACTATTTTGTTTTATGAGGCTCCTCATCGTTTAAAGGACACTTTAAAAGATATGGAATCCATTCTTGGTAATCGTCGAATCGTATTAGCTCGGGAGTTAACTAAAAAATTTGAAGAGTTTTTACGTGGTACGTTGGCTGAAGCCGTGGAATGGTCACAAACAGAGGAAATTCGAGGGGAATTTTGTATTGTCCTCGAAGGAAACGAGAATGCCGAGGAAGAAATAAACGAAGAAGCCTATTGGATGACAATGTCTGTCGTTGAACATGTCGATTATATTATGAATGATACAGGCATTACATCAAAAGAAGCGATAAAGGAAGTAGCAAAATTACGTCAAGTAGCTAAGCGAGAAGTCTATAATGAATACCATAGTTAATGGAAAGAAAGAGGTTGCCTTAAGGCGACCTCTTTTTTGTATATCTATTTAAATGGAGACTCTTCACCAATAGTCTTCGGGATGATAGTTGTTAAAATACATGCCATGTGAGGCTGGGGTGCTCCGTGAGGGTTAGCGATAGAGGAGCGAAGGCTAAAACCATCACGCGCGCTGTGATAACGCCTTCGTGACCGATCAACATCGTATTGGACCGAGATCCTGGAGCGAGCAACACGAGTGAAGTGGCTATCGGACGCCTACAGGAAGCTTTGCTTTGCGCGAGTGATGCGTCAGTCACAAAAGCGTCAGCAACAAATAATTACTGTGCGAAAGCGAAGTGTAACGAAGCGTCAGCAACAACAACAACAAAGCGCCTAGCCAGAACGGAAATCGACCCCACATTATTAAAAGGAGTCTATAAATCATATAAATTGATAATAATTGTAAAAAATAGTATCCTTATTCATAAAAGGTCTGACATGGACATTATAAGGGGCTCCAAAATTGGGCATATTATAGTTACCTTCTATTAAATGAAGATAACGCCTACCGACCCACTTAAGCAAGGCGAAATTGATAAAAAAACACCTAAATCACAGTGTTTGATTTAGGTGAGTATATCAAATTATTTTTTTAAGTTAGATTGAATTTCTTTCACTAACATTTCTGCGCCTTCAGGGCTTAAAATTAATTTGCCTCCAACTAGACGGAAGTTATCATCAGAAACTTCACCAGTTACAGCACATGTCATGTTTGGCATATATTTTTTTAAGATGATTTTGTCATCATCCACATAGATTTCTAAAGCATCTTTTTCTGCAATACCTAGTGTACGGCGAAGTTCGATTGGAATTACTACACGTCCTAATTCATCGACTTTACGAACGATTCCTGTTGATTTCATAATTAATTTTCCTCCTAATGTTTAAAAAGTTATATTGGTATTTCGTCAAATTTCGACATAATTTCCTTGTCTGATAGTTATCATACCAAGTAATGCCATAAACGTCAATTAATTAATACACTAAGATTATTGTTTTTAAAAAAATTTTTTGAGGAGAAAACAGATATTTTGGTTATTTTAAAAGGTTTTTATTATATATTTTAATTTCTAGTAAAAAAGCTTCTCATTTAAGACATTAAATGGATTGATTCTATCATTCGACATTTTTCGCGTCCGGCATCGCTTTTGTGCTTTGGCATGCGTAATGCAGGTCAGTTAGCCGTTAATGATGCGATCGTTTTAGGCTAACTTCTTATATAAGAGCTCTTTTCCAATTCCGTGACATCACCGGTGACTTTAACTTCTCTGGAGCGAGTGCTTGGACACTCGCTGAAAGAAGTTGAAACGAATTTCGTACTTAGTTAGAATAGATAGTATACTGTGAAACAATGGAGGCAGTTCTTGTGAGCGAACAAAACAAAACATTCTATATAACAACCCCTATTTATTACCCAAGCGGGAAATTCCATATTGGTACAGCGTATACAACTGTAGCATCAGATACAATTGCACGTTATAAACGTTTACGTGGTTATGATGTACGTTTTTTAACTGGAATGGATGAGCATGGGCAAAAAATTCAAGAAAAAGCTGCAGAAGCGGGTAAACATCCCCAAGAATACGTGAATGAAATTGCAGATGCTGCAAAAAAGCTTTGGTCATTAATGGACATTTCATACGATGACTTTATTCAAACGACGCAAGAGCGTCATACGAAAACTGTCGAAAAGATTTTCCAAAAGTTTTTAGATAATGGTGATATTTATAAAGGTGAGTATGAAGGGTCGTACTGTACACCATGTGAATCATTCTTTACTGAGACACAATTAGTAGATGGTAACTGCCCAGACTGTGGTCGTCCAGTACACAAAGTTAAAGAGGAATCCTACTTCTTTAATATGAAGAAATACGCTGATCGTCTATTAGCTTATTATGAAGAAAACATTGATTTCATTGAGCCTGAATCTCGAAAAAATGAAATGATTAATAACTTTATTAAACCGGGGTTAGAAGATTTATCTGTTTCAAGAACTTCATTTGATTGGGGCATTAAAGTTCCTGGAGATCCTAAACATGTCATTTATGTATGGGTAGATGCCTTAACTAACTATATCACGTCATTAGGTTATCTTTCAGAAGATGAAACATTATTCAACAAGTATTGGCCGGCAGATGTGCATGTAGTTGGTAAAGATATTGTTCGATTCCATACTATTTATTGGCCAATTTTCTTAATGGCACTAGATTTACCACTTCCAAAAAAAATATTTGCCCATGGTTTTATCATGATGAAAGACGGTAAAATGTCTAAATCAAAGGGCAATGTTATTTATCCTGAAATGTTAATAGAACGTTATGGGTTAGATGCGACAAGATATTTCCTATTACGTGAGTTACCATTCGGATCTGATGGTGTATTTTCACCAGAATCTTTTGTTGAACGTACAAACTTCGACTTAGCAAATGATTTAGGTAATTTATTGAATCGTACTATTTCAATGATAAATAAATATTTCGACGGCATGATTCCAACTGAAAGTCTTCAGTCGACAGAATTTGATGCGGCTTTAAAAGAACAAGCTGAATCGGTACGTATTAAATATGAAGAAAGTATGGAAAAAATGCAGTTTAGTGTCGTATTAGCAGATGTATGGACACTTGTTTCAAGAACGAATAAATATATAGATGAAACGCAACCGTGGGTGCTAGCAAAAGAGGAATCAGATAAGCCAAAATTAGGAGCTGTTATGCGAAATTTGGCGGAGAGTTTACACCAAATTGCTGTCATGTTACAACCATTTATGACATCTACTCCCAAACGAATTATTGAACAATTAGGTTTGGATGACAAATTCTTAGCATGGGAAACAATTGAAACATTCGGCAATACTATTCCAGCAAACATTAAAGTGGTAGAAAAAGGTATTCCGATTTTCCCTCGTTTAGAGAGTGAGGTTGAAATTACGTATATTCGTGAAGAAATGCGAGGCTCGGTGAAAACTCCGCAAGTGGAAGAAACAAAAAATGAGCAAAAAGCTGCTGAAGTTCCAGAAATTCCTGAAATTACTATTGATGATTTTATGAAAGTTGATTTACGAGTAGCTACTGTAACAGCGTGTGAAACGATTCCGAAGGCAGATAAATTATTAAAGCTTCAAGTGGATCTTGGATATGAGCAACGACAAGTAGTTTCAGGTATTGCAAAGTTTTATTCTCCAGAAGAATTGATTGGTCAAAAAGTGATTGTAGTCACTAACTTAAAGCCGGTTAAACTACGTGGTGAATTATCACAAGGAATGATTTTAGCTGGCGAAAAAGATGGGATTTTAAAATTAGCATCGGTTGATCCGAAACTAGAAAACGGCGCAAAAGTAAAGTAATAAATTTTAGGAAGGCCTGCTGAATGTAAAAAAGTTCAGCAGGCTTTTAAAATCCGTTTCGAAAAGGAGTAGTTTATTATCTTGAAATAATTTATGCATACTATTCATTGTATTTTTTTAGGTATATAGTAATGGATAGGGTGTCTGAGGTTGTGAGTAATGTTATAATACAAAATTGTTTGTAACAAAATTGTAACACTACCGAAAAATATGAAATAATAATTTTTAATAAAATCTATGTTAGGAGAATGACGATGTTCATTGATACACATGTACACTTAAATGCAGATCAGTATGAAGAAGACTTACAAGAGGTTATAGATAGAGCTCTTGAAGCCAAAGTAGAAACAATGGTTGTTGTTGGTTTCGACCGCAAAACTATTGAAAAAACAATGCAACTGGTTGAACAGTATGATTTTGTTTATGGTGTCATTGGTTGGCACCCTGTTGACGCCATTGATTGTACAGAAGAGGATTTAAAATGGATTGAGGAATTGGCAGCACATCCGAAAATAGTAGGTATTGGTGAAACTGGATTGGACTATTATTGGGATAAATCCCCGAAAGATGTTCAACAAGCGCTTTTCCGCAAGCAAATTCATTTAGCGCAAAAGCTGAAGTTACCAATTATTATTCATAACAGGGATGCTACTGGAGATGTTGTACAAATTTTACGTGAAGAAAACGCGGCTTCCGTGGGAGGCGTTATGCATTGTTATAGTGGCAGTGTGGAAACCGCACAAGCATGTATTGCTATGAATTTTATGATTAGTCTTGGTGGGCCGGTGACATTTAAAAATGCACGAATGCCGAAAGAAGTGGCGACAGAAATACCTTTAGAACATTTAATGATTGAAACTGATGCACCGTATTTAGCACCTCACCCATACCGAGGAAAACGTAATGAGCCAGCTTTAGTGCCATTAGTTGCAGAAGAAATTGCCCGTTTAAAAGGATTAACAATTGAGGAAATTGCACAAGTAACGACAGCCAATGCGAAAAAATTTTTTAGGATTGACAATTAACTAGCTGAGATGCCTCCAATACTGGGTTTGTGGTTGGCTAAAAAGGTAATGTCAATTTTCTTTGAAATACATTCGGGTTGACAGTGCCAAATCTAGTACGTATAATCCAACTTTGTATTAAGGAGGCGTTTTTTCATGTCAAATAATTCCATGAAAAACTTGTTCTTAGGATCATTGAGGAGTAAGCAAACAGTGATAAGCATTATTTCACTTGTCCTGTTTGTATCTGTAATTTCATTTGTACTTTATCAAGGTACTAAAAAGTCCGTAACGCTTGATGCGAACGGAGAAACAATCGAAGTAACAACACATGCCAAAACTGTAGAACAATTATTACAAGATCAAAATATAGACGTAGCAGAGCATGACAAAATATCACCCTCTCTGAACACCAAAATTGTTAATGGATTAGCAATTTCATGGGAACAGGCAAAAGAAGTAACTATTTCAGTTGATGGAAATCAGTCAAAAGTTTGGACAACTGAAACACAAGTGAAAGACATTTTGAAAGAAGCAAATATTGAAGTATCAGAGCATGACTCATTAGTACAAGGTCTAGATACAGAAATAGGAGCAGACAACAAGATCGATATTCAAAAGGCGTTTCAAGTATCGCTTGTCGATGGCGTAAACAAGAGACAAGTTTGGTCCACTTCGACTACGGTCGCTAACTTTTTAAAACAACAAGGAATTCAACTAAATGAATTCGATCGTGTCGAGAATAACCTGAAGGACGTAATCACTCCGCAGAGTAAAATCACAGTAGTTCGCGTAGAAAAGGTTATCGATGTAGTGGAAGAATCTTTAGATTTCGCAATTGAAAAGAAACAGGATGCTTCATTGCAAAAAGGAAAACAAAAAGTTGTAACAGCTGGCCAAAAAGGTTTAATGACTAAAACGTTTGAAGTTGTGAAAGAGAATGGCCAAGTTGTAGCTAAAAATCTACAATCAGAAAAAGTTGTAAAAGAATCGCAAAAGCAAGTGATTGCAGTAGGTACTAAAACTGTAGTAGCTAGTGCTGCGACTGTATCACGTGGTTCATCAGAGCCAGCTAGTGGTAAAGAATTTTATGTAACGGCAACCGCTTATACACCTAATTGTAACGGCTGCTCGGGGATATCTGCCACTGGAATTAATTTAAAATCAGGATCGGGGTTGAAAGTAATAGCTGTAGACCCTTCTGTTATTAAGCTTGGTTCAAAAGTTTGGGTTGAAGGCTATGGAACAGCTATTGCAGGAGATACTGGTGGTGCAATTAAGGGTAATCGGATCGACATACTTGTACAATCTGAATCCCAAGCTAGTAATTGGGGAGTAAGGAAAGTGCGTGTAAAAGTATTAAATTAAAAAAATTGTAAAATTAATCAAAAATGTTTTTCACTATTATTAGCTTTCCTGTTTTGACTGGCGGGAAAGCCTTTTTATTTTTTTAGTAATTTATTTTAGAGAATCACCAATAACAAAATCAAAAAGGTGAATAGCCGTGTATTTCTGTACAATCGTACAGTGCAGTTGTAAAATGGTCTGAAGATAAGGTAGAAAAGAGGAGCCTTTTTGCAAATAAAAGAAATCATTGTTGTTGAAGGAAAAGATGATACAACAGCTATTAAGCGAGCTGTACAAGCAGATACTATAGAAACAAATGGATCGGCTATTTCAGAGGAAACACTAAAGAGAATTCAACATGCACAGGATAAAAGAGGTGTTATTGTTTTTACTGATCCAGATTATCCAGGACGTCGAATTCGTTCCATTATCGAGGAGCATGTAAAAGGTGTAAAACACGCTTTTTTACCGAAAGCTAAGACAATTGCGAAAAACGGTAAAGGACTAGGCATTGAGCATGCAGCAGATGAAGATATACGCGAGGCACTGCAACATGTCTATACCCCAAATGAGGTTGAACTAACCACAGATGATATTACGCTCGAAGATTTAATGACGGCCCATTTAATTGGCCATCCAAGGGCGAAGACTCGACGTGATCGTCTTGGAGAAATTTTGAATATTGGTGCAACAAACGGCAAACAACTTCATAAAAGATTGAAAATGTTTCAAATTTCAGAAAAGCAATTTGGTGCGGCAATCGCACAGTTAGATCAGGAGGAAAACGATGCATAAGGATATTGCAACACCAATTAGAACACAGGAAATTTTAAAAAAATACGGATTTTCATTTAAAAAAAGCTTAGGTCAAAATTTTTTAATAGATCCGAACATTTTACGAAATATTGTTAGTCATGCGAATTTAACTGAAAATAGTGGTGCAATCGAAGTTGGTCCTGGCATTGGAGCATTAACAGAGCATTTAGCAAGAAGTGCAAAAAAGGTTGTATCTTTCGAAATTGATCAGCGATTATTACCTGTATTAGAAGATACACTTAGCCCATATAATAATGTAACTATTGTACATTCAGATGTTTTAAAGGCGGATGTTGCTAAAGTGATTCAGGAAGAGATGCCAGGTATTGAGGATATTATGGTTGTAGCGAATTTACCTTATTATGTGACGACACCGATTTTAATGAAATTACTCAATGATCGTTTGCCGATTCGCGGTTTCGTTGTCATGATGCAAAAGGAAGTTGCAGATCGTATTACCGCTAAGCCTGGAACGAAGGAATACGGTTCTTTATCAATTGCGATTCAATATTATGTAAAGGCTGATATTGCCATGACGGTACCGAAGACTGTTTTTATGCCGCAACCAAACGTGGATTCTGCAGTGATCCGTCTTATTAAGCATGATGAACCTCCAGTGAACGTAATTGATGAGGATTTTTTATTCGTTGTTACTCGTGCGTCGTTTGTACAACGACGAAAAACAATCTTCAATAATTTACAATCAGGTTTACCAAATGGGAAGGTACACAAAGAAAAAATTATGGATGCTTTAAAAGCAGTCAATATTGAACCAACACGTCGGGGAGAGACTTTAACCATTCAAGAGTTTGGAAAATTAGCTGATGAACTATACCCTACATTTGCAAAGTAAAAAATTTTGTTAACATTTTTGAGTATAAGTAAAAAAAACATGTCTTTTTTATGAAAAATAAGTTGACAATATTTATTAGAGGCTGATAAAATATTATATTTTGTTGACATTTTTGGGCGAATCGCTTATACTATTTATTAGTGAGGTGTAAGCGAAAATGCCAAAAACTTTAGCGGACATTAAAAAGTCGTTGGATTGTCATTTGGGTAAACGTTTGCAGTTAAGAGCAAACGGAGGTCGCAAGAAAACGGTCGAGTGTGCAGGGGTATTGCGTGAGACATATCGCGCTATCTTTGTAGTTGAGCTTGATCAAGAAGACAATACGTGCAAGCGCGTATCGTATAGCTACACAGATATTTTAACTGAGGCAGTAGAGATTACATTTTTAGACGAAGCAAAAGCTGCTATCGCAAAATAGTTTCTAGTACTTTTTTCTATATTTTGAAACACTCATGTAAAAAACTACATGAGTGTTTTGCGTTTTCTGGGGCATACTAAAATCGTCAGTTGTTAAGGAGGAGTTTATATGCCTAGAAAAGGTATCATGTCACCTCGTTTAAAGGAAGAGATCGCTAAAGAGCTTGGATTTTATGATGTTGTGCAACGAGAAGGCTGGGGCGGCATAAAAGCTCGAGACGCCGGTAATATGGTCAAACGTGCCATCGAAATGGCTGAAAGAGCAAGTAGTGAGCAAGAGCATAATAAGTAGCCTCTTTGTGAAAATAGACCACTTATTATTTTGAAACCAATTACAGGGATGAGAACTTCCTGTATACACAACAACACGACTGACGAAAGAGAACCGTTACACCAAATAGGGGTATACGGTTCTTTTTTTCCATTTTCACATGACCATTATGGTAAAATAAAATGAATAATCTTGTGAAAGATGAATGAAAGTTTTCTTCATTCAGAAAATGTTTTATATAGCGAAGTGAACGCCAGCTACTGATGTTTTGTAACAGTTACAGAAGACTCCTACATCTAAAGGCAGAAGAAAGTATAAATTTTTATTCAGGGTGTATTAAAATATCAAACTGAATGATCTGTCAGTGATACGGTTTAAAGGACAAGCTATTGCGATAAGGCTTACTAACCTGAATTTTAAATTAGGAGCATTGTTTATCTGTGCGAGGCGAAGTGTCAGCAAATTGCGCTAATGCGTAATTGATAAGTGTAGCTATAAGGAGGAAGAAAGATGCTTTATGTAAAGGCGCCTGCAAAAATAAATTTAACATTAGATGTGCTTTATAAAAGACCAGATAATTTTCATGAGGTAGAGATGGTCATGACAACTGTGGATTTAGCAGATCGTATTTGCCTAGAATCTCGAGAAGATGGTGTAATTGAAATAATTTCTACTGATAATTTCGTGCCAAATGATCACCGGAATTTTGCTTATCAGGCAGCGCGTCTAGTTAAAGATACATACGGCATTGGACAAGGTGTATCCATTACTATAGAAAAAGAAATACCAATCGCAGCAGGATTAGCAGGTGGCAGTAGTGATGCGGCTGCTACACTAAAGGGTTTAAATGAGCTGTGGAATTTAGGATTATCTATAGATGAGTTAGCGGAATTAGGTGCAAAAATTGGTTCGGATGTTTCATTTTGTGTCTATGGTGGCACAGCATTAGCAACGGGGCGTGGAGAAAAAATCCAGGAATTGCCTGCACCACCAAATTGTTGGGTAGTTTTAGCTAAACCTAAAATAGGTGTCTCTACTGCAGAAGTGTATGGAGGATTAAAGGTTGAAGGGTTAGAACATCCAAATACGAAGCAAATGATCCATGCTATTGAAACGGAAGATTATGATCTACTTTGTGCATCATTAGGGAATGTTTTGGAAACTGTAACTTTTAAGCTACATCCAGAAGTAGTAATGTTAAAGGAACAAATGAGGCGCTTTGGCGCAGATGCAACATTAATGAGTGGAAGCGGTCCGACGGTGTTTGGTTTAGTGGATAGTGAAGCTCGAGTGAGCCGAATTTATAATGGTTTACGTGGTTTTTGTGAAGAAGTATATGCCGTTCGGATTTTGGGCGAGCGAAATACGCTTGCTTAAAACCGCAAATTTATGTTAATTTTACCTATAAATATTCGTGTTTAGGAGAGGGTCGCATGAAATGGAAGCGTAGTGAACGACTAGTTGATATGACGTACTATTTACTAGAACATCCACATCAGCTGATCCCGCTAACTTATTTTTCTGAACTATATCAATCTGCAAAGTCTTCTATTAGTGAAGATTTGACGATTGTAAAAGAAACTTTCGAAGAAAAAGGAATCGGGTTATTGATGACAGTACCGGGCGCTGCAGGAGGAGTTAAGTATATTCCTAAAATGTCCGAAGCTGAGGTCCGTTTAGTTATTGACGATTTAAAAGCGGAGCTTGAGCATTCAGATCGTTTGTTACCAGGCGGTTATTTATTTATGACGGACTTACTCGGCAATCCGGATTTAATTAATCGGGTTGGAAAGGTATTTGCATCCGCATTTGCGGATCAACAAATTGACGTCATTATGACTGTCGCAACGAAGGGAATTTCTATTGCCCACGCGATTGCAAGACATTTAAATGTACCAGTTGTTGTTGTTAGAAGAGATAGTAAAGTAACTGAAGGCTCTACAGTCAGCATTAACTATGTATCTGGTTCTTCCAGAAGAATTCAGACAATGGTATTATCAAAAAGAAGCATGAAGAGTGGACAACGAGTGCTTATTACTGACGACTTTATGAAGGTCGGTGGTACTATGAATGGCATGAAAAATCTATTAGAGGAATTTGATTGTCAGCTAGCTGGTATTGCAGTGCTTGTAGAGGCTGAGCATGCAGACGAAACTTTAGTAGATGATTATTATTCACTAGTAAAGCTTCATGAGGTCAATGAAAAAGACCGTACAATTGCATTAAGTGAAGGTAACTATTTTTCTAAAAGGGGAAATGACAAATGAAAGTAGTAGCAACAACAAATGCACCAGCAGCAATTGGACCATATTCACAAGGGATTATTGTCAATGGCATGTTTTATAGCTCAGGTCAGATTCCACTAACAGCAACAGGCGAATTAGTGGAAGGCGATATCGCTGTTCAAACAAATCAAGTATTTGCAAATTTAAAAGCAGTTTTAGCTGCCGCTGGATCATCATTGGACAATGTTATTAAAACAACCGTTTTCATGAAGGATATGAACGACTTTGTTGCAATGAACGAAGTATATGCTAGCCACTTTGGTGATCATAAACCGGCTCGTTCAGCAGTAGAGGTTGCACGTCTGCCAAAAGATGTACGCGTAGAAATTGAAGTTATTGCCATCGTTAAATAAGAAGTTTTAAAGCTCACTAGAAGAGAAGCTCTTTTAGTGGGTTTTTTATTTTCGTTCAGCAACTATTTGTTGTAACGGGCGAAAGCGAAGCAAGTGGCAATCGCTGATAAAGACAATCTGCTAATAAAACTGAAAAATACAATTACGTTCAAAGTCATACCAATCTGAAAGGGAGACTGACAAAAAATTGTCAAATTTAAAGTAAATTAAAGGAAATATTATACTGTTGAGTATTCAAATTTTTTAGATAATTTGATAGACTAGAAAAAGGAAAATATTCGGTAATAAAGAATATTATATTTTCATTTAGGCATCTAAGAAGAGAGGTGGTGAGAAAATGGAAGTTACTGATGTAAGGTTACGTCGTGTACAGACGGATGGTCGCATGCGTGCGATTGCTTCCATTACACTCGACAATGAGTTCGTAGTTCATGATATTCGTGTGATTGATGGTAATACAGGTTTGTTTGTTGCTATGCCAAGTAAACGAACGCCAGACGGTGAATTTAGAGATATTGCACATCCTATCAATTCTACTACTCGAAATAAAATTCAGGAAATCATTTTAAACGAGTACCATAATTCAAGCGAGGTAGAAGCAACAGAAAAACCAGAAGAATTAGAAGGAATTGGCGTATAGTTAAAAAGAGCTCTTCATAATTGGAGAGTTCTTTTCTTTTTGAGAATAAGAGAAAATGAGCAGTTTTAGGACATACATATTAACATTCGAGCATAAGGTGCATTTGATTTTGAAATTCATGTTTTTGTCAAGTCAACATGCCTTGAAAATAGATGGATTTTGCTATATAGTCATAAGAGAAAATGAGCGTATTGGAGGACTTACAGATGAGCAACATTTTTGCTGTCATTTTGGCTGCAGGTCAAGGTACACGTATGAAGTCCAAATTATATAAAGTGCTCCATCCAGTATGTGGGAAGCCAATGGTACAACATGTGGTGGATCACATTCAAACGTTAGATGTGAATCGCATTGTAACGGTTGTAGGACATGGTGCAGAAAAGGTGAAACAACAGCTTGGCGATAAAAGCGAGTATGTTTTACAGGCTGAACAGCTAGGGACAGCTCATGCTGTACAGCAGGCTGAGGCAATTTTAGGTAGCGAAGAAGGGACAACACTAGTTGTTTGTGGCGATACACCACTTATTCGCCCTGAAACGATGCAAGCTTTGTTCGAGCATCATCAAGCAAAGAATGCAAAAGCAACAATTTTAACAGCTATTGCTGAAAATCCAACAGGCTATGGTCGTATTTTACGTGGCGACAATGGACAAGTGGAACAAATTGTTGAGCAAAAGGATGCTTCTGCAGAGCAGCAATTAGTTAAAGAAATTAATACTGGCACATATTGCTTCGATAATAAAGCGTTATTTGAGACATTAAAGCTTGTGAAAAATGACAATGCTCAGGGTGAGTATTATTTACCTGATGTAATTGAAATTTTACAAACACAAGGTGATGTCGTTGAAGCATTTGTAACGGAAGATTTTGAAGAAACACTTGGTGTCAATGATCGTGTTGCGCTGTCTCAAGCAGAGACGCTAATGCGTACAAGAATTAATGAAAAGCATATGCGTAACGGTGTCACAATTATTAATCCAGAAGCCACATATATTAGCGTGGATGCAATAATTGGTCGTGATACTGTCATCCAACCAGGTTCTATGATTGAAGGTACAACTGTTATCGGTGAAGATTGTATAATCGGGCCTAACACACAAATCGTAGATAGCCGTATTGGTGATCGAACAACTGTGCATTCTTCTGTTGTGCGTGAAAGCGTTGTAGCAGAAGAAACAGCTATTGGACCGTATGCACATATTCGACCACTTTCTGACATTGGTAGCCATGTGAAGATTGGTAACTTTGTAGAAGTGAAGAAAAGTAAACTAGGTAATGACACGAAAGTATCACACTTAAGCTATATTGGCGATGCTGAAATTGGAAGTAATGTCAATATTGGCTGTGGTTCCATTACAGTAAACTATGATGGGAAAAACAAGTTCCAAACAGTTATTGAAGATGATGTATTTGTAGGATGTAATACTAACTTAGTAGCGCCAGTGAAAGTTGGAAAAGGTTCATTTATTGCAGCAGGATCTACAATTACAAAAGAAGTTCCTGAGGATGCACTTGCAATTGCTCGTGCAAGACAAGAAAACAAACCGAATTACGTAAGTAAATTAAATTCAAAATAATTATCAACTAAACAGGAGGCCATCATGCCGTATCATTATGCAAACTCACAATTAAAAATATTTTCACTTAATTCTAATAATCCACTTGCTCAAGAAATTGCTCAAGAAATGGGTGTTGAATTAGGTAAATCTTCTGTTAAGCACTTCAGCGATGGTGAGGTTCAAATTAGCATTGAAGAAAGTATTCGTGGTTGTGATGTGTTTATCGTGCAATCTACTTCTGCACCTGTAAACGAACATTTAATGGAGCTTTTAATTATGGTAGACGCTGTAAAACGCGCATCTGCTCGTACAGTAAACGTTGTAATGCCTTACTATGGCTATGCTCGTCAAGACCGCAAAGCAAAAGCACGCGAGCCAATTACAGCTAAATTAGTAGCAAACTTACTTGAAACAGCTGGTGCAACACGTGTGATCGTTTTAGATTTACATGCACCTCAAATCCAAGGTTTCTTCGATATTTTAATCGACCACTTGATGGCAGTTCCTTTATTATCTGATTACTTTAAAACAAAAGGTATCCCAGAAGATGAAATCGTTATTGTTTCTCCAGACCATGGTGGTGTAACACGTGCTCGTAAAATGGCAGAACGTTTAAAAGCACCTATTGCAATTATTGACAAACGCCGTCCGAAACCAAATGTTGCAGAAGTAATGAACATTGTTGGTAATGTTGATGGTAAAGTGGCAATCTTGATTGATGATATTATTGATACTGCAGGTACGATTACAATTGGCGCGGATGCATTACGTGCAGCTGGCGCGAAAGAAGTTTATGCTTGTTGTTCACACCCAGTATTATCAGGTCCGGCAATCGAGCGTATCGAAAACTCTTCGATTAAAGAATTAGTTGTAACAAATACAATCCAACTTCCTGAAGAGAAAAAATCTCCAAAAATTACAGAGCTTTCAGTCGCTAAATTGATGGCAGATGCAATCTCTCGTGTCTATGAAAATAAATCTGTAAGTACTCTATTTGATTAATATAAAGCAAGTTTACCTTGACTTAATGGTGTCCGGATTTTGAGTTGTGAATTCGTGATATTAGCCGGGGGCTTTATCTTCACTTAGCAGATGTGATGGACAACATCCGCATTCATCTCACTATCTTCAAGATGGGAGTGTTCTGTTGAATGAAGATAAATAAACGCCACATGCAGTAAAATGTGGCGTATTAAGGACAAATCTACGTTTGCAAGTAGATTTGTCCTTTTTTAGATGTTCCATTTGTGTGAATTTTCTTATAAAAGGGTATAATAGAAACTGTGACTTAATAATATTTACTTTACTTTATAAAAAATAGTTTGCCGCCTAAGGTTGGGATACATTTTGTTAAAACGAAACCGACGCCATGGCGATGAACCAAAAAATATAAAGGTAAATATTATTATAGCCTTAACAAATGTCATTAATTTAACTTATGTAGCGAAAGCGTACAGAAGACTCCTACCTCTTTAGGTGGTGAGATGAATGCGGATTTAAGCTGCTTTTCAGAGGGTATTCAAACACCCGCTGAAAGAAGTAATAATTCGAAAGTAGTGACATTCTAATAAGGCGTAAATAATTTTTTCTTGGAAGGGGAAGATAGATATGAGTACAGTATTAAGTGTTAAAAAGCGCGAAGCTGGGCATCGTTCGACATTAACCCAACTTAGAAAAGGGGGAGCCATTCCTGCGGTTATTTACGGCTATAATTTAGATTCGACCCCAATTTCTATTTCAGCGAATGAATTCAGAAAATCCGTTCAAAAAAATGGGCAAAACGGTGTGTTCTTGATGGAGCTAGATGGGAAAAAAGTGAATGTTGTTGTGTCTGAAATTCAACAATGTTCTATGAAAGATGAAGTAAATCATATCGACTTTTTAGCAATTAATATGTCCGAAGCAATAGAGTCTGAGGTGCCTATTAAACTCGTAGGAGAGTCCGTTGGTATTAGTTTAGGTGGCATATTAATGCAGCCTAACTTAGACGTGAAAATTAAAGTAAAGCCAGCAGATATCCCGGAAGCTATTGAAGTTGATATTACTGAGCTTAAAATTGGTGAAACAATTACAGTAGCAGATATTCGAGATGCGATTGATTTTGAGATTATCAGTGAAGATGATCATACATTGGTAACAATTATGGCTCCAGTCGCTGCTGTTGAAGAAACGGCAGACATTGCACAGGAACAAGAGTAAAAAGATATGTTAAGGAAAGGCTACTAAGGAAGACTAAAAACTTCTTTAGTAGCCTTTTGAATTTAATGGCCGACATTATTCGTATGTTTGCTTTTGTTCTTTAATACGGCATGTATTATTTTACCGATATATATGGTTAAAGTGAGGATTTCATATAATATCAAGCCATTATTGAACTTTTACTTTCAAAAACTGTACAAACTGCTTTCTTAGCGTATGGTATGGTAAAATAATGACTATTAGATTTGAAAGAAGAGGGGTACTTATGAAAATTATCGTTGGTTTAGGAAATCCAGGTAAGCCTTATGAGCATACAAGACATAATATTGGCTTCGATGTTATTGATGCATTAGCTGAAAAATGGGGTACACCTTTAACTAATTCAAAGTTTAATGGTATGTATGCAACGGTACATCGTCCTGAAGGAAAGGTTCTACTTGTTAAACCTTTAACATATATGAATTTATCGGGGGAATGTGTTGGGCCCCTTATGAACTATTTTGATATTGATGTGGAAGACTTAATTGTTATTTATGACGATTTAGATTTAGAAACAGGAAAATTGCGCCTGCGTCAAAAAGGAAGTGCGGGTGGACATAACGGTATTAAATCATTAATTCAGCATTTAGATACACAAGAATTTAATCGCATACGTGTTGGGGTTAATCGTCCACCAGCTGGTATGAAGGTAGCAGATTATGTGTTATCAAAATTTTCAAAAGAAGATCAAGCTATTGTTGGCGAAGCGATTGAAAAATGTGTAGATGCAGTAGAAGAATCTCTTTCAAAGCCATTTCTTGATGTGATGAATCGCTTTAACGGGTAATAATAGATTAAAGCGTAGTGTGGATATTACAGTTGTTTTTATACCTAAGGTTGGGGAAAATTTTAGGTTAAAACTTATGTTATATAAATAAGTTGATCTTCGTTCCGATTGGGTGACTCCTTGGGGATCAGCAATAGAGGAACAAAGGCTACAACCATCACGTCCTGTGATAACGCTTTTGTGTCCAATATCGTGCCGCTGTGCTTTCGTACAGAAGCATTTGCCGCTGCCGCTGCGTTTTCGTACAGTTGAACTAAGCGGCTTATCGGACGTCCCTAGTAAAGCGCACGGTTGGTACGAAAATCAACCCCAAGTTTCTATATTCTAAATGGCGTTAAGGCGAAATTGGAAGTGCATAATCTGTTTTACAAATGTCTATACTTTAAGTAGTAAGTTGCTTAAAGGAGGATGATTTGGAGATGTCAGTTCGCTATCGATGTCGTCATTGTGAAGTAGAAATAGGAACACTACCATTTGATGCAGATGATACAATTCGAAAACTACATATTTTCGAAATGGGTGAAGCGGATGATTATGTTGAGAAAGATCAGCATGGTCACACGACGGTGCACTGCATTTGTGAGCAGTGTGAGGATTCACTGAAACAATATCCAGATTATCACGCACTCAATAAATGGATTCAATGATTGGAAGGATGCTTTGGCGCACATCATGTGCGTTCAAAGCTTTTTCCATTTAACTTTTTTCAGCAATTGTTTTATGTACCGAAAGCGTAGCGACAGGTACAGAAGTCTCCTATTTTTATAGGTGGTGTGATGAATGTGGTTTTAAGTCATTTTTCAGCGGGTTCCAAACATCCGCTGAAATAGAGGAACTCAGGATAAGAATGACACATCCTGTGAAAATGCCTGAGTGACCAACATCGTGTTGGCCTAAAGCCTCCGGCGGATGCCAGGGAATCGAAAAGGAGTACTTTGTGCAAGAACAAAGCCGATTCCGGACGCAATTATGTGGAGGCATAATTGATAAAAAATACAATAAAGATGCATATTATAGTACTAGATTACTAGTAATGGTGAATAGAATTATGCGCTGAAAGGAGCTTTTGACATTGGAAGTTTTACGACAGCTTGTGATGCAGGACAAACATATCGCATCATTTTTACAGGAGATTCAGAGCGGTCATTCTGCAACACAGCTTATAACAGGATTAACAGGAAGCGCGCGCCCGGTAATGGTCGATGCGTTATTTGAATATGTAAAAAAACCTATTTATATTGTATCTCCTAATCTATTGCAGGCACAAAAAATGGTTGACGAGCTGGCGGGACTTTTAGGTGAGGAGCATGTTCATTATTATCCTGCCGATGAGTTTATTGTTGCAGATTTGTCTGTTGCCTCTCCAGAATTGCGAGCTGAGCGTATTGCAACGCTTGATTGCTTAGCAAGAGGCGAAAAAGCTGTTTATGTGATACCAGTTGCGGGCTTACGTAAAATGATGCAGCCTAAAGAGCATTGGCAACAATATTTTTTACAAATTTCAGTAGGCGAAGATATTCAGATTGATGAATGGCTACAAACGTTAGTAGAGATGGGGTACGTGCGTAATTCGATGGTGACAACACCTGGAGAGTTTGCGCTACGTGGAGGGATATTAGACATATATCCACCATATTTAGAAGAGCCGATTCGAATAGAATTATTTGATACGGAAGTTGACTCGATTCGAACATTTTCTGCGGACGATCAACGTTCCATTGATAAATTGCAGAAGGTTCGTATTTTACCAGCGTCAGAAGTTATTTTGACAAAGGAAGAAAGAATGGCTTTGGCAGGCCGTTTAGAAGCTGCATTAGCGACAAGTTTAAAGAAGGTCAAAAAGCAGGAGACGAAGGAATTACTGTATCAGCATATTCAATATGATATTGAATTGTTACAACAAGGGAATTTACCGGACTATGTAAATAAATATGGTTCGTTATTATATGAGAAAACATCCTATTTAGGAGATTATTTTGTACAGGATGGCATTGTGCTGTTTGATGAGCTCGGACGTATTCAGGAGGTTATGGATGCCTGGGAGCGTGAAGAGGATGAATGGTTTTTATCATTAATTGAAGAAGGAAAAATGGTGCATGACGTAAAGCCAGCATTCTCCTTGAAAGAAATTTTAGCAATGCTGTCTCAACAAAAACTATATTTCTCATTATTTTCGCGAACTTTTGCAGGTGTATCCTTTAATAAGACGACAAACTTTTCTTGCAAGCCAATGCAACAATTTCATGGCCAAATGTCATTATTACAAAGTGAGATTGAACGCTGGCTGCTTGGTAAATTTACAGTACTAATTGTTGCGAGAGATAAAGATCGTGTTAAACGTGTACAGCAAATGCTCGGAGAATACGATATTCATACGACAATTGGTAAGCCGACAGAAGCGGGTATTTATATTGTGGATGGCTCACTATCTAGTGGCTTTGAATTACCACTACAACGCTTGGTGATTGTTACAGAGGATGAGCTATTTAAACAACAGGTAAAGAAAAAGGCGCGTCCTCAAAAAATGACGAACGCAGAACGTATTAAAAGCTATACAGAAATTAAACCGGGCGATTATGTTGTACATGTACATCACGGTATTGGGAAATATATAGGCTTAGAAACATTAGAGGTAAATGGTACACATAAGGATTACTTACACATCCGATACCGTGCAGATGATAAGTTATATGTTCCGGTAGAGCAAATAGATTTAATCCAAAAATATGTAGCATCTGAAGACCGAGAACCGAAGCTACATAAATTAGGTGGAGCAGAGTGGAAAAAAGCTAAAGCAAAAGTATCCTCTGCTGTGCAAGATATCGCTGATGATTTAATTAAGCTGTATGCGAAACGTGAAGCAGAGAAAGGCCATGCATTCGCGATTGACAACGACGATCAGCGTAATTTTGAGGCTTCTTTCCCTTATGAAGAAACAGAGGATCAGCTACGGTCAATTATTGAAGTAAAACGTGATATGGAGCGTGAGCGTCCGATGGATCGTCTTGTATGTGGAGACGTAGGGTATGGCAAAACAGAGGTAGCGATCCGCGCGGCATTTAAAGCAATTCAAGATGGCAAGCAGGTAGCTTTCCTTGTGCCGACAACGATTTTAGCGCAGCAACATTACGAAACGATTCGTGAGAGATTCCAAGACTTTGCTATTAATGTAGGTCTCTTGTCTCGTTTCCGCACAAAAAAAGAGCAAACAGCGACATTAAAGGGTTTAAAAGAAGGGCAAGTTGATATTGTCGTTGGCACGCATCGGATTTTATCTAAAGATTTAACATTCCAAGACCTTGGGTTGCTGATTGTTGATGAGGAGCAACGTTTTGGTGTAACGCATAAGGAAAAAATTAAACAACTAAAGACGAATGTTGATGTATTAACGCTAACGGCAACTCCGATTCCAAGAACACTTCATATGTCGATGGTAGGTGTTCGTGATTTATCGGTAATTGAAACGCCACCAGCGAACCGTTTCCCTGTGCAAACTTATGTAATGGAGCATAGCGGTGCATTAGTGCGGGAAGCTATTGAGAGAGAAATGGCGCGTGGTGGGCAAGTATTCTACTTATACAATCGTGTAGAAGATATGGCTCGTAAGGTTGATGAAATTCAAATGCTTGTCCCAGAAGCACGTATTGGGCATGCACATGGCAAAATGACGGAATCAGAATTAGAATCTGTTATATTAGCCTTTTTAGAAGGTGACTATGATGTGCTTGTAACGACAACTATTATTGAGACTGGCGTGGATATACCAAACGTTAACACATTGATTGTTCATGATGCGGATCGAATGGGCTTAGCGCAACTTTATCAATTGCGTGGACGTGTTGGGCGTTCTAATAGGGTGGCTTATGCTTACTTTATGTATCAACGTGATAAAGTTCTTACGGATGTAGCTGAGCAAAGATTACAGGCGATTAAAGAATTTACAGAGTTAGGTTCAGGATTTAAAATTGCTATGCGTGACTTATCTATTCGTGGTGCTGGAAATCTACTTGGAGCGCAGCAGCATGGCTTTATTGATTCTGTTGGTTTTGACTTATATTCACAAATGCTGGAAGAGGCGATTGCTGAGCGCCAAACAGGTGTCAAAAAAGAAGAGAAGCCTGACATTGAAATTTTATTGAGTGTGGATGCATATATCCCGGATGTATACATCCCTGATGGCTATCAAAAAATTCAAATGTATAAACGTATAAAAGCAATGGATCGAGTGGAGGAGTACAGCGAAATCATAGAGGAATTACAGGATCGTTTTGGTGATCTTCCAATTGAAACAGAGCGTTTACTGCGGGTTGCGCGTATGAAGGTATGGGGCTTAAGTACAGGTGTATTGTCTGTAAAAGAAAAGCAAAAAATCATCACAATATTGTTGTCAGAAGAAGGTACAGGGCAAGTTGACGGCGGTAAAATTGTGGCAGAATCTATGAAATTTGAACGTGCTGTCGGGTTTGGCATGGATGGTATGCAATTGAAATTAACGATTGATGAACGAAAGTGTGGGAAATATCAACCCTTTGATATTTTAGAAGAAATGATGCATATTATTGCTGACTCGAAAAAACAACAATAGAAGAAAAGCTGATCTTATCTCCTAGGATAATGATCAGCTTTTTATCATTTAAAACAAAAAATTACAAGGAAAACTCTGTGAATGTTGTGGCGCTTTATCTTCATTCGTTAATTTTACTGTAGACTGTGTGGCTCCTTAGAGAGCAATATTACAAATTGAGACTCAGGAGCTAGATAGTAGGGAAAATAAGGGTAAAAGTATCACTTTTTGTTATGGTTCTTTTGTGATAAACATCCTTTTGTCTTATTGACGTAATGGTAAAGGTTGAATTATTATTATTTCTTGTTAAAAATATTTTATAAATTATTTATAAAAATTTGTTTTTGTGGTTAATCTAAGATAAGTTGATTGAAGTTGAAATTCTACAGGTATTTGCTTAGGTTTAAGGCCTTTTTGAAAATATTGTTGGATGTGAAATCCTTTTTCTTCAGTTTTTGCATAGATTGCTTCATAAAAAACCATACTAAAATTGAAAAAATTTCATTGTAGCGAAAGCGAGGATTATGAATGAAGGCAACAGGAATTGTTCGTCGTATTGATGATTTAGGGCGTGTGGTTATTCCAAAAGAAATTCGTAGAACGTTACGTATTCGTGAGGGAGACCCGCTAGAAATTTATACAGACCGTGAAGGTGAAGTCATTTTAAAGAAATATTCTCCAATTAATGATTTAGGAGAATTTGCAAGGGAATATGTGGAAACGTTATATGAAACGTTAGGTACTCCAGCATTTGTAACTGACCGAGATGAAGTAATTGCTGTCTCAGGGATCGGTAAAAAAGAGTATATTAATCGTCGTATTACATCCTTTGCGGAAGGTTTTATGGACGAACGTTCAACAAAAATAGAAAAAATGGAAACAACTATCGAGATTGTTCCTGGACAATATGAGCAAGTTAAGTCTTATTGTGCAACGCCTATTATGGTAAATGGTGATCCGATCGGCTGTATTATCATTTTGTCTAAAGTACATTTTATCGGTGAAGTTGAAGTGAAAGTTGCTGAAACAGCTGCTAACTTCTTAGCTAAACAAATGAATAGTTGATAAGAATTGAAAGTTATTGCGCTGACCTTTTTAGGCTGAACAATAACTTTTTTTCGTACATAGTTATACGGTAGTGCTACCCGCGCGCGTCAAACTTTGGAGATATGCTATACTATTGGCATTGTTAAAGAAGGAAAGAGGGCAATTTATGTCGGAACGTTTTGGCATGAAAAGCTACATGAAGGGAGCGGCCTTACTTACAATTGCTGCTCTTATTGTGAAGGTTCTTAGTGCAATTTATCGTGTGCCTTTTCAAAATCTTGTTGGTGATGAAGGGTTTTATATTTATCAGCAGGTGTATCCGGTTATATCTATTTTTGTCGTATGGACAGCTAGTGGATTTGCAGTCGCTGTTTCTAAAATGCTTGCAGATAATGATTGTATTTTAGACCCACTAGAGAGGGAGCAAAAACGAAGCGGTATTATGCGTATTGTCTTTCGTTATTTAACAGTACTATCGTTATTGTTTTTTGTCGCTTTATTTAGTGGTGCTGAAATAATTGCGCAGCTTATGGGCGATACGCAGCTTGCGCCTATAATACGGACAGGTTCATTTATAGTACTTGTTATGCCAGCACATGCTATTTTAAAGGGCGGGTTTCAATCAAGAGGCATTATGGAGCCGATTGCTTACGCGCAAGTCCTTGAACAGGCTGTGAGAGTATCAGTTATTTTAGCTGGAACATTTATCATTATGAAGACGACAGAATCACTATATAGTGCTGGACAAATGGCTATCATAGGTACAGTTATTGGCGAAATTGTAGGCTTTGTATTACTTGCGTTTATTTTTAAAAAACGTTTTGGTTTATTTAATAATAAGAAACAACAGCGGCGTATCGAAAGTTTCCCCATTATTAAAGAGGTAACATTGCTTAGTTTAAGTGTGAGCATGAGTGGTCTATTGTTACTTGGCTATCAGTTAGTTGATTCCTTTACAATTTATTCGCTATTAATAGATGGTGGAATGGATCAGACGGTAGCTAAGGCAACAAAAGGCGTTTATGATCGCGGGCAGCCATTGGTGCAGCTCGGAGTTGTCATTGCTTCTTCACTTTCTCTTGCTATTGTGCCTCTTGTCGCGCATATGTCCAAAAAACAGGAAGGTCGTAGTGCGATTCCGTTTATTCAACTAACGTATAAAGCGTCTGTATTATTTGGCTGGGCGGCATCTCTAGGTTTAATACTTGTTATGCCTTATATTAATGCCATGCTCTTTAAAACAGATGCACTGTCGGAAGTACTTATGGTTTATGTATTACAAATTGTGCCATTGTCGGTTATTTTAACATTTACAGCTATTTTGCAAGGCTATGGCAAATTAAAAAAGCCAGCTTTATTTTTGATTATAGGTTTTATGTTAAAAATAATATTGAATGTGCTGACAATTGGTTTGTTTGGTGTATTAGGTGCAGCTATTGCTAACAATGTGGGTCTTTTGTTTACGGCTCTAATGCTTATTTTTTATTTAAAGAGAATGACTGCCATTCAATTAGCGTCAGCCAATTTTTATAAAAAAGTTGGAATTGCATCACTTAGCATGGCAGCTGTAGTGCTAGTTTGGCTACAGTTTATACCACCGTTGTTAAGCCAATTTTTATCACCTCGATTTGTCGCAGTGGTAGTCGGTTTTTCAGCCGTGTGTTTAGGGGCGTTTATAATGATCACCATAATTGCTAAGTTACGAGTATTAGTCGAAAAAGAGTGGTACTTACTACCGTTTGGGCGCAAAATGGCAGTTTATCAATTATGGTTAAATCGAAAAAAGTAGGTGGATTGATTGAATACGTTAACAGTTATAGGTCTAGGTGCGGGTGATTTTAATCAGTTGCAAATGGGTGTCTATAAAAAACTAAAAGCGGCAAGAAAATTATATGTTCGTACAGTGGATCATCCGGTATTAGAAGAATTATCTGCTGAGGGCTTACAATTTGAAAGTTTTGACGCAGTCTATGAAAAACATAATACGTTCCAGCCTGTGTATGAGGAAATTGCAGAAAAGCTTGTGGCTGCTACAAAAAATGAAGATGTCATGTACGCCGTACCGGGGCATCCGCTTGTAGCAGAGCAGACTGTACAATTGCTTATTGCTGCTGCGGATGAGGGAAAAATAAAACTAGTCATTGAAGGTGGGCAAAGCTTTTTAGATCCAATATTTGGCGCGTTAAAAATCGACCCAATTGAAGGTTTTCAACTGCTGGATGGCACTAGCTTTTCTATGCATGACATTAACATGCGTCAACATATTTTAATAGCCCAAGTATATGATACATTTAGTGCATCAGAAGTAAAGCTAACGTTAATGGAGAAATACGATGACGAATACCCTGTTACAGTCGTGACAGCAGCGGGCTCGTCACAGGAAAAATTAGTGACAGTACCACTTTATGAGCTCGACCAAAGCGTTGAGGTAGATAATTTAACAACGGTATATGTGCCGCCTGTGAAATCACAAGAGGAAGCTTTACGAGACTGGACAACCTTCCGTCAAATTATTGCTGTTTTACGAGGTCCGGATGGCTGTCCGTGGGATCAAAAGCAAACACATGAGTCGCTGAAAAAATATTTACTAGAAGAAGCACACGAATATTTGGCAGCGGTAGATGCAGAGGATGACTTTGCGATGATTGAGGAGCTTGGAGATGTACTGTTACAAGTGTTCCTTCATGCACAAATCGGAGAAGATCAAGGTTACTTTACGTTGGAAGATGTATTGGCTTCGATAAGTGAAAAAATGATTCGTCGACACCCGCATGTATTTGGAGATGTATCGGTGGAAGATGCAGAGGGTGTTGTAGCAAACTGGGAAGTTATAAAAGCGGAAGAAAAGGGTATAAGTGATAAGCCACTATTAAAAGAGGAATACCGGGCGTCCTCTGCTCTACAAACAGCATATAATTATCAAAAAAGAGCTGCAAAGGTAGGATTTGATTGGCCTGATGTAGAGGGTGCATGGGACAAGTTTGCAGAGGAATGGCAGGAATTTCGTAATGAGGTGACGAAAGGTACAAATGCGTCACGTCTTGATGAATTTGGGGATGTCTTGTTCACACTTGTGAATTTAGCACGTTTCTACAAGCTATCTCCAGAAGAGGCTATGTTACATGCGAATGAGAAGTTTGCGAGACGCTTTGGTTATGTGGAAACAAAGGTAAAGGAAAGTGGAAAGCCATTTTCTGATTATACATTAGAACAATTAGATGCTTTCTGGAATGAAGCGAAGCTGCAAGAAAAGGAGTAAAAATATGCGATTAGATAAATTTTTAAAAGTATCACGTTTAATTAAACGTCGTACATTAGCGAAGGAAGTAGCAGACCAAGGCCGTATTACGATTAATGATAAGGTCGCGAAAGCTAGTAGTGCTGTTAAAGCTGGCGATGAGCTAGCTATTCGTTTTGGACAAAAAATTGTGACAGCACGTGTAGAGGAATTACGTGATACTGTGAAAAAAGAAGATGCCGCAAAAATGTTTACTATTTTGAAGGAAGAGCGTCTTGAAAAAATTGAACCTGAATTTATTGATGATGAGGATTAATAAATAGTAGTGTAGGAGTCTTCTGAAGTTGTCGTTTAGCTTTGGCCATAAACGTGCTGAAGTGGAGATAAAAGTGAAACAACTTTAATAAAGTTGTCATGCTTTTAAGGTTGTCCGCATAAAGTGAACAGAAGCTAGGACGACTAAAGGAGGAAGAAAATGACGCTACATCAAGAAAGTAACCGTTACACAATTCCATCTGGAGAGCATATTTTAACGATTCGTAATCGTAAAAGAATGGACATGACTTCTGTAAAATCGATTGAACGCTTTGATCAGGAAGAATTTTTCATTAAGACGTCCCAAGGGCATTTGTTAATCCGTGGAGAAGAACTGCATATCGTTCACTTAGATGTTGACAAAGGGTTATTGACGCTTGAAGGAACTGTAAAAACTTTGCAGTATGACGAGGAGGAAAGTGGCTTCTCGAAAGGTTTCCTTCATAAACTGTTTGGATGATTGTTAGTGAACAATTTGTTCAGCTATTAGTCATGGTTTTGAGCGGTATAGCAGTTGGGTTCATTATTGATAGTGTAAGACTCATTGTTTTTTCAACTCCAAAAAGGTCAAGCCTTCGAAGGTGGATGATGGTATTTGAACTACTTACCTGGATTTTGCTTGGAGGCCTGACATACTATTTGTTATTTTGGCTAAAAGATGGCGCTTGGCGGGCTTATGACCCGCTAGCGCAAATAGCCGGAATTTTTTTGTATCAAACGTTTTTTCAAACTTTTTTACGTTTCGTCGCAAGGGTTTTTGTGAATATAACATGGAGACCTCTGTGGTTCATTATACGACTAATAAGTGCTATTATTCGACATATTTTTAAATTCTTAATAAGTGTTTGTGCGTTTCTTTTAAGACCTTTTGTCAAAATTTATTCGTATTTGTCCAACACTTTTTTTAAAAAAGTTCGATTTATCAAGTATAATAAAAGACAACAATAATTTTCGGAGGTGCGGGCATGACTATACGTCGTTCATCAAAGGATGACCAACAAAACTATACTAAACTTGATAATGACTATGTCCGTAACACGGATAAAGCTATAAATCGTAAAATTCAAGCGCGAAAACGGAAAATACGCCGTATTGCCTTTTTTGCGATTGTGCCAGTCGTTATTATTGCCTTTCTCTTAAATATACTTTTGAATCAAAATGAAACGCTAGCTGCAAAAGAGCAAAAAAAGATTGAAGCGAAGGAGCATCTTTCTGAATTGAAAGATGAGCGAGATTCGTTAAATCTTAAAATTAAACAGTTAGAGGATGATGAGTATATCGCAAAATTATTACGCAAAGATTATTTTCTATCCGAAAAAGGTGAAATAATTTTCATTATACCGGACGAAAAAGGGCAAAAAGGCGATATACCGGAGAAAAAAGATAAAAAAGACAGCATATCAGAAAAGAAAGGTAAAAAAGAAGACTGAAAAGCTATGTATTGTTGACACTCTTTTATTGTTATATATAATGAAAAGAGAAACTTATTGTAGTAAAAAGTTTGATTAAATTGATTACATGACTCAAATGAGTCGCTTAATTTTTAAGGAGGAGCATTTTTTTTATGTCAATTGAAGTAGGCAGCAAGGTACAAGGTAAAGTAACAGGAATCACAAATTTTGGAGCATTCGTTGAGCTGCCAGACGGCAAAACAGGCTTAGTACACATCAGTGAAGTTGCTGACAATTATGTAAAAGATATCAATGAGCATCTAAAAGTTGGAGATGAAGTTGAAGTAAAAGTGATGAATGTTGAAGCGGACGGGAAGATTGGTCTTTCAATCCGTAAAGCAAAGCCTCAAGCAGAGAGACCAGAGCGTCCAGCACGTCCACGTCGCGATAATCGTTCTAATGATCGCAACGATCGTCATCAGCCAAAAGAAAATTTTGAGCAAAAAATGGCACGTTTCTTAAAAGATAGTGATGAACGCCTAGCAACACTTAAACGTGCTACAGAATCAAAACGCGGTGGTCGTGGAGCTAGAAGAGGGTAGTTTGCTGACTGTTTTAATCGTAGAAAAAGTGTATTAAATAGATTTGGGATTAGCTTTTTAATAAAGCTAATCCCTTTTTTTAATAATGTTTGCATACACCTCATCTAGCTATAAGTCATAAAACCCTTCTAGTAGGATCTATGTATCGCCCTACAACGTGGATGTCGGTCTTTTCTTCTTTTTAGGAGCTTGTGCGGATGCTTGTTCTGTTAGTGTTTCTAATGACTTTTCGGGTGGCTTAACGACCATTTTAACAAGTAAAAACACACCATAAACACTAACCGCTAATCCGGCGAGGAGTAAAAATGTTTGTACGGCAAATGGTAAATTAATAAGAATGGATACGAGAATAATCATAGAGCCACTTCCACAAATTAAAGCAGCTTTAGTTAATGAACCCAAAGGAAATAAACCTCCTAGTTTACACGCTTTTTTCATTATTAGTATGCCATATTTTTATTCTTACCACCATAACTTGGGTTGATTTCCGTTTCAGCTAGGACCTTCCGAGGGGACGTTAGGAGCAACGAGTATTTTTTATGTGCGAAAGCGAAGCGGCAGCAACAACAAAGTTTTTGTCTGTGCGAAAGCAAAGCGTCAGCAACAACAGGGTATTGTCTGTGCGAAAGCGAAGCGACAGCAACAACAGGGTATTGTCTGTGCGAAGCGGTAGCGACGTAACAACAGCTACAATAACAAAGGGAAACTGCTCTTGAACCATTATCGCAGGATGTTCCTAAATTGAATGCTCTGGGGTCTCGGGTAGAAAAAAAATATTCGATGTTTCTCTAGAATCCAATGTTAATATGCAAAAAAATAGGCGCCTCAGAAATCGTTCTGAGACGCCTATTTGAGATGACCCCTACGGGATTCGAACCCGTGTTACCGCCGTGAAAGGGCGGTGTCTTAACCACTTGACCAAGGGGCCTACTATGGTGGCGGCCGAGGGGATCGAACCCCCGACCTTACGGGTATGAACCGTACGCTCTAGCCAGCTGAGCTAGGCCGCCATTAAATATTATGGAGCGGAAGACGAGGTTCGAACTCGCGACCCCCACCTTGGCAAGGTGGTGTTCTACCACTGAACTACTTCCGCGTTTTGTCTTAAGCAACAAGTTATATAATACATGCCTTTGTAACTAACGTCAAGAAGTTTTTATAAAAAAATTAATAAAAATATATGGTTTTATAAATTATTTAACCTTTTTTATACGAAAGTGAAACGGCAGTTTAAATATTTTGATAGCAAAAGCGAAGCGTCAGTTACAAGAGGTAGTCTTCTACTGAATAAAGAATGGAGTAAGTTTAACAAATGGCCTCTACTACTTTTGGTGTTGAGCCTTTTGACTGGGAATTTATCAAACTTTTTGTTCTTAAGTAGAAAAATATCAGTGTAATTGTTGATTTAGTATTGTGATGAAATTGGGAGTATCGATCAATGAAAAAGACATTAGAACTCTCATATAAAAATTTGCAACGTTTTTTTATGTAGCGAAGGTGGTACTGGGTTATGTAATTTTCGTAATTTTTAAACAAATTTTATGGAAAGTGATGTTTATATTGGTGTGTAGCTTATCGTCTTTGTAGATATTGTTGCCATTTCTCGTATTTATGCATATGTATTCGTCGAAATGTTTATATTTTTTTCTGTCACCTTCAGACAATCTTTCCATACATAATTTCTTATAATAGCTCCAAACGTGCAGAAAGGGGATAGTGAAATGACGAGTATTGAATGGTATAACACGGCAAATGTAGACAAACAGAAATTAGGAGTGAGAAAAAGGCAATTGTTAATAGGCTCTTTATTTTTTTTAACATCCTTCTTTTTAGCTCAGTCTGTGGTATTTGAAGCGGCCGTACCTTTCTCAGTTCCTTTTTGGGCAATTATTCGAACAAAATATAAAGAATATGCCAAATATGTTTTGTTCGGTGGTTTAATAGGGTGTTTTTTCCTCGGTTTTGGACAAGTCTTCATTTTAGCATTGCAGATCGTCTTGTATGAATGTATTATGCGCTTCCGTTATTGGCAGCTACCACAAAGTATAGCAGTATCTTTAGCGGTACTACTTGTGCAAATAATGTGGCAGGGAGTTATGTATCAAGGTTTACCCCCGGTGCTTGTGCAATTTTATGTAGGCTGTGAAGCAGCTTTAGCTCTTATTATGACGTTGTTTATGCAAGTGTTGTTTGTTAATTCTCATGAATGGTTTACGAGTCATTGGACTTATGAGAAGCTAGGCTCTGGATTAGTTGTATTTGCTGCTATGCTTACAGGGATGCAAGCAATTGTTATAAGCTATTTTTCACTCCCCATTTTTTTATTACAACTATTCATTTGCTTCGGTGCATTAGTAGGAAGTGTACCATTAGCGACGGTTATCGGAGCCGTGCTCGGGACTCTCATTGGGGTTGCAAAACTTTCATTTACGGGTATGCTGTCTGTAGCCACCTTAACAGGATTGTGTGCCGGGATGGGGGCTCGTGTTGGACGATTCGGTGTAGCAATTGGCAGCATTTTGCCAAGTGTATTTTTTTTATTTTACGATGCAACATTGCCGTTAGATAGCGTTTATTTTACATCGATTGTTGTGGGGAGTATCGTTTTTATAACTATCCCTAGTAAATATTCCGAAAAGGTGCGGGACAAGCTGTTTCCACAGCGTGAGGAGATCCTACTCGCTCGTCAAAATTGGTTAACGGAGCATGTTACGTTTAAATTAGAGCATTTTCAACATTTTGTACAATTTATGAAGGAGCTTGTGTTTGAGCGTTTTATGACAACCCCTATAGAAGAGGCGAAGGAAGTGTCGCCAATGAATACTTGCTTAAGCTGTTTCCGCTATGATCGTTGTTGGGGAGCGCAAAGTAATGGAATGGACAAGCTTATGACAGACTGGTTTCATATGAAAGGTGTTGGCAAGGATTCTGGTATTCATCGTGTCGAAGAACAAATACGCTATAAATGTGTGAAATCAACGAAAATTTTCGAGGAATTGGAAACGGAGCTGTATCGAGAGCGCATTAATGGTCAGTATTTTCATGGTAAGAAAATGATAGCGCTTCAGCTACGTGATATGAGCAATCACCTAAATCAGTTAATAGCGGAGATGAAAGAAGAAACGATTTCATTCGTTAGTGTGGAGAAGGACATTACGCAACGATTAAAAGATGCTCATATTGAATGTTTTCAACTAGATGTGCTTAGTAATAAGCCTGGAGCACGAAAAATTGTCTGCGCTTTAGCACCAGCACGAGTCAATTGGGAGGAAGACACAACAGTAGCTGAGCGGATGATATTGCCGATTTTATATGATATTTTTGAAGAACCATTTGAAATTGAAAAAGTAGTAGCAAGCGATATACCATTTCGTCACATTCAAGTAAGCTTTAGATCAGCTATTAGCTTTGAAGTAGAGTATGATATATACAGCATGTCTAAAGATGCGACGTTATATTCCGGTGATTCCCATGCATTATTTCAATTACATCCAGGACTATTTGCAATTTTATTGTCAGATGGTATGGGGCAGAGTAAAGAAGCACAGCATGAGAGTAGAAAGTTAATACACTTAATGCGAGAATGTTTAAATTACAATATGAACCCAGAGACTGCGATGCATACGTTGCATTATGTCATGTCCTTAAAGCAACAAGACGATATGTATGCAACGCTTGATTTTGCACTTGTCGATTTGCAACACGGAGATTTATGGTCGTGGAAGGCTGGGGGTATGTCTACGTATATTTTACGTGGAAAAGAAGTGCTGAAGGTAGAAAGTAATGCAGCGCCTGTAGGTTTTTTATCCATTTCAGCAGTCGAGGCTGAAAAAAGAAAGCTTAAAGCTGGCGATGTAATATTAATGCATTCTGATGGATTATTTTCTAGTGTTGATGATTGGGACGAGCAGGAAGAGCTATTTTTAGCGTATGCACAGCAAGTGGCTGGCACTACTAAAACCATCCAGGAAAAACTAACTACGATTATGCAATCTTTCCAAGCTTACTATGCTATTGAAGACGATTGCACCGTATTAATGCTAGAAGTTACGCATGTTGTACCTACGTGGGCTGTATTTAAGCCAGTTCAACACTCTATGAGCAGTTCATCATAAAAGAGAACGAAAAGGGGAGGAGAAGCGTTTGTCACTTGAATTAAAGGTCAAAAAATTTATCGAAGAAGAGCAATTATTGCAGCAAGACGACCATCTTCTCATCGCCGTTTCGGGTGGAGTGGATTCAATGGCTCTGCTCCATTATTTTGTCAAAACAAAAGAGCAGTGGGGAATTACGATAGAAGCCATACATGTTGATCATATGCTAAGAGGTGAAGCATCTGCTGAGGACAGAACTTTTGTCCAGAAATATTGTGATAAGAATGGTGTATACTTATATGCAAAGGCAATTCCAATACCAGAGATTATGGCTTCAGAAAATGGCAATACACAGCTTATTTGTCGTAGAGAGCGGTATCGATATTTTAAAGAGGTTATTGAAAAAACGAATGCTAGCAAGCTTGTAACTGCACATCATGCGGACGACCAACTGGAGTCAGTATTAATGGCCCTGACAAAAAATGCAACGATAAATGGTATGCAAGGTATACGTTCACAACGTATTTTTGAAGGGAAAACATTAATTCGTCCGTTTTTAACGGTTACAAAGTTAGAAATAAGGGAATATTTACTTAAGCAAGGTTTAGATTATCGGGAAGACGCTAGCAATGCTAAGGATACCTATGTACGCAATCGTTTTAGACATCATGTGGTACCTTTGTTGGAGGCAGAAAACCCAAGGGTAACAGAGCAGGTAACCCATTTTACAAAACTATTGCAAGAAGACGATGCCTATTTAATGACATTAGCGGAGGATGTATTTTCTAGAATAGTAAAAAGAAAAGACGGAAATACATATAGCATGGAAATTAAGGCTCTTCAATTGGTACCACTTGCTTTACAAAGGAGGCTCATTTTAATACTATTAAACTATCTTTACAAAGATTCAAATACGATACAAAGTTATGCTTTATTGACTTCAATTTTAAAGCTTTGTGATACGACAGCAGGGTATGCTGAAGTTCACTTGCCAGAAGATTTTATAGCAGTTCGCCGTTACGGAAAATTAACGATTCAGAAGAAAGAGCCATTAGAAGGTCACGCTTCTCCTGAGAAAAAGATTATTTCGACTGCTAATGGGTGGACAACACTGACGAATGGTGAACGTTTATGCGTAGTCGAGTTGCCTGATTTATCGTCTGAAATGCTGACGGATACTGCACAACTTTTTTATTTTAACGCTAGCAAACTCAAACTTCCACTCTATGTTAGGGCGCGTAAGGAAGGGGACAGAATACTGTTAAAAGGAATGGGTCAGCCTAAACGCTTATCCCGCCTTTTTATAGATGAAAAGATTCCTTTAAATGAGCGAAATAGCTGGCCGTTACTGATTTCTCAATCTGATGAGGTCGTAGCGGTAATTGGTGTGCGTATGGGAATGTTTTTTTCAACCTCTCCGCAACCAAACGATGATACAGTGCTCATCGTAGACTAAGGTCTTTGTAAAATTTCACCGCTAATGGTTGAACATTTTTTTATACACACGAGGAGGAATCGCTATGTTACAAAATGACATCGAAAAAGTTATGATTACAGAAGAACAATTACAAGAAAGAATCGCTGAGTTAGGGGCACAATTGACAGAGGAATACAAAGATTCATTCCCGTTAGCTGTTGGTGTTTTAAAAGGGGCAATGCCTTTTATGACAGACTTAATGAAACGTTTCGATTCTTTCATTGAGCTAGATTTTATGGATGTTTCTAGCTATGGCAATGCTACAGTTTCATCAGGGGAAGTTAAAATTTTAAAAGATTTAAATACGAGCGTTGAGGGACGTGATGTATTAATCATCGAGGATATTATTGATAGCGGCTTAACGTTAAGCTATTTAGTAGACTTATTTAAATACCGCAAAGCAAAATCCATTAAAATTGTTACATTATTAGATAAACCATCAGGTCGTAAAGTAGACTTAGGTGCTGATTATGTTGGTTTTGAAGTGCCAGATGGCTTTGTTGTAGGGTATGGTTTAGACTACGCAGAAAAGTACCGTAATTTACCGTACATTGGCATTTTAAAGCCGGCAGTTTATTCTTTCTAATCAAGTAAGAAATTAACGAAAGAACACCAGCTATGAAAAGTAAGAGCCTCCAGCGAAGGTCATAGATTTTTATTTTTTAACTTCATTCAGCAAAGAAAGCAAAGTGTCAGCTACAAATGTTTTCAGTACCGAAAGCGCAGCGACAGGTACAGAAGTCTCCCGCCCTTATAGGTGATGAGATGAATGCGGTTTTAAGTCACTTTTCAGCGGGTGTCCAAATATCCATCAAGTCCTGTGGCACGAGGCATAATTGATCGTAATTCAAAAATTTAGGTACATTGTTAGATACAACTACGCTGGAACATACTTGATAAATGCATAAATATTTTTCGATTTCGACAAAAATGGGACGAAACTTTTTTTATGTAGGGCTTTTCGTTGTATGATGAAATCATGATATGTTAAGATTTTACTTATAATTTTTCTGTTTGTAATGAGGAGGCTGGAGATGAATCGAATATTTCGATATACCATATTCTATTTACTGATTTTCTTAGTGATTATCGGTATATTTGGTACTTTCAATGGGGGAAATGCGCCAACGAAAGAGTTAACTTATTCTGAGTTTCAAGATGCTCTAGATAAGAAAGAAATAACAAGTGCTACAATTCAACCTGATAAATCAGTATACATCGTTGAGGGTACGATGAAGGGGTATGAGAAGGGTCAAAGCTTTACAGCGAATATCCCTCGTGATAACCAATCTTTATTGAACCGCATCGATGAGGCTGCTAAGGATAAGAATAGTAATATTAAATATTTAACAGCGCCAGAAACAAGTGGATGGATTCAGTTCTTTACAGGGATTATTCCTTTCATCATTATCATTTTCTTATTCTTCTTCCTAATGAGTCAATCTCAAGGTGGCGGTAATAAAGTGATGAGCTTTGGTAAAAGTAAAGCCAAACTTTATGACGATCAGAAGAAAAAAGTTCGTTTTACAGATGTAGCGGGTGCTGATGAAGAGAAAGCAGAGCTTGTAGAGGTTGTTGACTTCTTAAAGGATCACCGTAAATTTACTGAAATTGGTGCCCGAATTCCAAAGGGTATCTTACTTGTAGGTCCTCCTGGTACAGGTAAAACATTACTTGCACGAGCGGTAGCAGGTGAGGCAGGCGTACCATTCTTCTCGATTTCAGGTTCTGACTTCGTAGAAATGTTTGTCGGTGTCGGTGCATCACGTGTGCGTGACTTATTCGAAAATGCAAAGAAAAATGCACCTTGTATCATCTTTATCGATGAGATTGATGCAGTAGGTCGTCAACGTGGCGCAGGTCTTGGTGGTGGCCATGACGAGCGCGAACAAACATTGAACCAATTACTTGTTGAAATGGATGGTTTCGGAGCAAACGAAGGTATTATTATTATCGCTGCAACAAACCGCCCAGATATTTTAGATAAAGCGTTATTACGTCCTGGTCGATTTGACCGTCAAATTACAGTAGGACATCCTGATGTAAAAGGTCGTGAAGCAATTCTAAAAGTACATGCGCGTAACAAGCCTTTATCAGATACAGTAGATTTAGCAGCTGTTGCACAACGTACACCAGGTTTCTCAGGCGCTGACTTAGAGAACTTGTTAAATGAAGCTGCACTTGTGGCGGCTCGTAAAAGTAAACGTACAATTAATATGGCAGATATCGATGAGGCATCTGACCGAGTAATTGCAGGTCCAGCAAAAGCTAGCCGTGTTTACTCAGCGAAAGAGAAGAAACTTGTATCCTTCCATGAAGCCGGCCACGTAGTTGTAGGCCTGGAGCTGGATGAAGCAGATACAGTACACAAAGTAACAATCGTCCCTCGTGGCCAAGCTGGAGGTTACGCGATTATGTTACCGAAGGAAGAACGTTTCTTCACAACAAAACAAGAACTATTAGACCGTATTGCAGGCCTACTTGGTGGTCGTGTTGCAGAGGAAATCGTACTTGGCGAAGTATCTACTGGGGCACATAATGACTTCCAAAAGGTAACAAGTATTGCGCGTGCTATGGTCACTGAATATGGTATGAGTGAAAATCTTGGAGCAATGCAGTTTGGTTCAAGTCAGGGTGGGAATGTATTCCTTGGACGTGACTTTAATTCAGATCAAAACTACTCTGATTCAATCGCTTATGAAATTGATAAGGAAATGCAAAAAATTATCGATTCACAATATGAGCGTACTAAACGAATCCTAACTGAAAAACGTCATTTACTTGATTTAATTGCTAACACATTAATGCAAAAAGAAACATTGAATGCGCAAGAAATCGAGCATTTACGAGATCACGGTGTCTTACCTGAACCAGAGGTAGAAACGGTTGTGGAAAAAGCGCCTAAAGCTGAAGTTCAACCAATATTAGATGTAGTTGGTGAACAGGCAATTAAAAAAGAATTGCTTAGCAATGAGCCAGATCCAACAACAGCTGATTTACCTAAAGAAGGTAGAGAATCGAATGATACACCAAAAGGTATCGACGAAAAGCGTGATTAATATGAGAAAGACTGTTTACGATTTTAGTAAACAGTCTTTTTCTTTGCCTTTTTTCGGTAATAGGTATTACGATGGAATCTATATTACGCAACTGCGAAATATAGATTCTTTAATGTTTTAAGGACAAAATAGATAGGAGTGTTGAAACATGGGAAACGTAACATTGAATAATGGTTTAGAGATGCCGTTAATCGGCTATGGCGTTTTTCGAGTACCTGAAGGGGATGACTTGGCGGAGGCAGTAAAAACAGCTATTGTAAAAGGTTACCGTAGCATTGATACAGCTCAAGTATATCGCAATGAAGAAAGTGTTGGGCGAGGAATTCGCGCAGCGATTGATGAGGGCTTAGTAACACGTGAAGAACTATTCGTAACATCAAAGGTTTGGAATGATGGACTCTCCTATGAAGAAACACTTGCAGCTTATGATAGTAGTTTAGAGAAATTAGGACTAGATTATTTAGATTTATATTTAGTTCATTGGCCGGGAATAGATACAAATTATATTAATGTTTATAAAGCGCTTGAAAAAATCTATCAGGATGGACGTGTACGCTCAATTGGCGTTAGTAACTTCCATGTTCAACATTTAGAAAATTTATTAAAGGAAACATCAGTTGTTCCTGTAATTAATCAAATTGAATTCCATCCTCACTTAACTCAAGAGGAAGTTCGTGCATATTGTAAGGAAAAAGGAATACAAGTAGAAGCGTGGTCGCCGCTAATGAATGGTTCTTTATTGGAAGAATCATTGATTCAGCAGCTAGCTTCTAAATATGGCAAAACACCTGCACAAATCGTTTTACGCTATGATGTGCAGCATGGTGTAGTCACAATTCCAAAAACAATGACTCCTGCACGAATGACTGAAAATCTAACGGTCTTTGACTTTGCGTTAACAGAGGAAGAAATGGCTCAGTTAGATGCACTAAATGATGGCTTACGTTGCGGACCAGACCCAGAAAAATTTAATTTTAAATAATTTGAAAGGAGCTACCTAATTTGAGGGTGGCTCCCTTTTGTATGGTTCTTCGGCAAAACGAGGGGTTGATTTCCGTTC
The DNA here is from genome assembly GCF_023242215.1 of Lysinibacillus sp. Ag94. Taxonomy (NCBI): domain Bacteria; kingdom Bacillati; phylum Bacillota; class Bacilli; order Caryophanales; family Bacillaceae; genus Lysinibacillus; species Lysinibacillus sp. Ag94. The sequence continues at coordinate 82,583 of NZ_CP096780.1, forward strand.
CGGCTGGGCGCTTTGTAGCTGACGCTTCGCTTTCGCGCAGAGCGGGGGGCGTCCGATGAGCCGCTTCACTCGCGATGTGATCTGACCCCCAAGGAGTCGCCCAGTCTCCACTTCAATCAACCAATTCACAAAGGTGTATTTTCTGGCATGGCCTAATTTATAGTTATAAAACGAAACTTCAGCAATATTGTTTATCTGTGCGTAAAGCGAAGCGTTAGCAATAACAGTTGAACAATTTCTTCTCTGTTATAAGTCGCAATATTATACACTTTTGAAATGAATAAGATTTATAAAAATTTACACTATCGCTGATTGGAGTGGAAGGCTACTCGACTCCCGTGGGAAAGCGAGACAGGCGAGACCCTGCACGGAGCGCAAGCGGAAGAAGCGGCTCGACGCTCGCCCACAGGAAAGCGAGTAGCCTGGAACGGAAATCAACTTCACGTTTTAATATGAGATTTAATTTGAAAGAGCTACCTAATATGAGGGTGGCTCCTTTTTGGAGTGAGATGAATGTTATTTCATAGTAATAAAAGTGTGGTATCATTTTCTAAAGTGTTTTAACTTTTTTGTGTAGCGCAAATTCCATTCCGGACGCAAGCATGTCAAGGGATAATTGATCTTAATTTTTTATGCATGAGTATGCATTGTTTTAGTTGTATCAATCGTATAGTGACAGGTACAATTACGATGAAGGGCAATAAATAGGAGGCATCAACCATGATTTTAGTTTTAGATGCAGGAAATTCGAATATCGTATTAGGTGTCTATGATGACAACGATCAATTGGCCTTCCATTGGCGTATGGTGACTGACCTTCATAAAACAGAAGATGAATATGCAATGCAAGTATTATCTTTCTTTCATCATGCAGGCATTTCATTTGAACAGGTTACAGGCATTATTATATCCTCTGTTGTACCACCAATAATGTTTTCGTTAGAAACGATGTGTCAAAAGTATTTTCGTAAAAAACCGCTCGTTGTAGGACCGGGTGTGAAAACAGGACTAAATATTAAATATGAAAACCCGCGTGAAGTTGGCTCAGACCGCATAGTGAACGCTATTGCAGCTCTTGATGTTTATAAAGCACCACTGATTATTGTTGATTTTGGAACTGCTACAACATATTGTTACTTAAACGAAAAGGGCGATTATATGGGCGGTGCTATCGCTCCGGGTATTTCGATTTCAACGGAGGCGCTTTATACACAGGCAGCTAGATTGCCACGTATTGAAATATTGCGCTCTACACATATTGTTGGAAAGACAACCGTATCTGCGATGCAGGCCGGGATATTTTATGGCTTCGTTGGGCAAGTTGAGGGAATTGTTAATCGCATGAAAGCACAAAGTAAGGAAGAGCCTTTAGTAATTGCTACTGGAGGATTAGCAAATTTAATTGCTGGTGAGACGCAAGCTATTGATGTAGTCGATCCGTTTTTAACATTAAAAGGCTTATATAAGCTATATAAACGCAATCAATAAGAAATGAGGGACATTTCATTTATGAAAGATTATTTAGTACGAGGTTTAGGGTTCAACGGACAGGTACGTGTTTTTGCAGCTTGTACGACAACAACTATAGGAGAAGCGCAACGTCGTCATAATACATGGCCTGTTGTGTCGGCAGCCCTTGGTCGTTCTATGACTGCTGCGGTGATGATGGGTGCTATGTTAAAAGGTGAAGAAAAAATCACTGTGAAAATTGAGGGGAACGGTCCAATCGGTCCGATGGTAATTGACAGTAACGCGCACGGTGAAGTACGTGGTTTTGTAACAAATCCCCACGTTCATTTCGATTTAAACGAGCACGGCAAGCTTGATGTTCGGGCAGGTGTTGGGACAGAGGGCTCATTAACAGTTGTAAAAGATCTTGGTTTGAGAGACATGTTCTCTGGACAAACGCCAATTGTATCGGGTGAAATTGCAGAGGACTTTACTTACTATTTCGCTACATCAGAGCAAGTACCTTCATCAGTTGGATTAGGGGTTTTAGTAAATCCTGATAACACAATTCTAGCGGCTGGTGGGTTTATCCTTCAATTAATGCCAGGCTGTGAAGAAGAAACAATTGACGAAATTGAGCAGCATCTTGCTTCTATAGAGCCTGTTTCAAAAATGATTGAAAAAGGTTTTACACCAGAGCAAATTTTAGAAGCGGTATTAGGAAACGGTCATCTGCAAATTTTAGATTCCATGCCGGTAGAATTTAAATGTCAATGTTCAAAAGAGCGATTTGGTACAGCGATTTTAGGGTTAGGGACACACGAGATTCGAGAAATGATAAAAGAGGATGGCGAAGCAGAAGCACAATGTCACTTCTGTTTAGAAACATACCACTTCTCAAAAGAAGAGTTAGAAGGATTCATCGATGAGCTCAACGCGTAATCGACGGCCTTTATCCGCTAAAACACCCAACCAAACGCCCTTATTGCAACGTCGTCTGAAGACAAAACCTGCATTAACAGTTATGGCAATCTTATTATTAGGAAATATTTTGTGGTTTATAGCTTGGCTCATTCCTAATAAAGACCAGGAAATTGGTAGCGACGAGCAAGTCGCTGCCGTTGATGGGGAAATTATTACACGTCAAAAGTGGATGGTTGCCATGGAAGAACGCTATGGTAAAGAGACGCTACAAAATTTAGTGAATGAATCAGTGATGGAAAAAGCAGCTGAAAAGTTTAACATAAAAGTAACGGATAAAGAGATTGATTTAGAGTTAGCCTTAATGCGTTCTGCCCAAGATAAATTTGATACTGCAATGCAAAACCTTTCATCAGAGCAACTGCGACAAAAAATTCGCTCACAGCTTATATTAGATAAAGTACTGACAAAAGATGTGGTTATAAAAGAAGGTAGTATTGAAAAATATTATGAGGAAAATCAGGCACTGTACAACACGAAAACAAGTTATCGTACGAATTTTATAGAAGTGAATTCAAAAAAAGCAGCTGAGGAAGCATTAAGTGAAATAAAAGCTCCCGCTGATTTTTCGGTGCTAGCACGTGAGGTTTCGGTAGACAGTGCTTCGGCTAGCTTAGGCGGAGATATTGGTTTCCTCACAGAAAAACAGGAAAACGTTGATCCTGCCATTTTAAAAGCAGTGAAGGTTTTAAAAGCAGATGAGGTTAGTAAAGCATTTAAGCTTGCTAACGGTCATTACGGAATTGTACAAGTTCAAGAGATAACAGAAGGACAATCCTTTACATATGACGATGTGAAAGAACATATTGAACGTGAGCTTGCGTTAGAACAATTGCCACAACATGTTACACCGGAATCATTCTGGTCTGAATTCAATGCGACTTGGTATTACGGAGAAGCGAAAAAAGGTAAATAACAGATTGCTCTGAATGAGTATCAACTATGCCTCGGCATAATTCGTCCGGAATCGGCTTTGTGTTTGCACCGATTCCGTGACATGCGCCGAAGGCTTTAACTTCTTTCAGCTCACCATCTATAGAGGTGGGAGACTTCTGTATTTGTTGCTTCGCTTTCGCTCCATAATATATGTGCTGAAAGAAGTTCAAGAATCTGCAAGATATCTGCGGGAAAAGTGAGCCAGGGAAACCCTGCAGACGTTTAGCGTCAACAGAGTAATGGCCACTCCGGGATATTGAGCAGATTTTTGTTTCCCTTCATGCGTCAATATTAGCCAATAACCTTTGACGTAGGTGAAGCAATAAATATTCTGAAAATATAAGTTATATTTATTGACAATCGAATGGAAAAATTGATAAAATCAAAAATAAGTAAAACCTATAAAATTAGTAGGGATTAGGAGTGGATTGATAAATGAGTAGATTAGCAAACTCGGTAGCTGAATTAGTAGGTAAAACGCCAATTGTTAAATTAAATCATGCAACAGGTGAAAACGAAGGTACAGTTTATGTAAAATTAGAATATTTTAACCCAGGTAGCTCAGTGAAAGACCGTTTAGCTTTAGCGATGATTGAAGCGGCAGAAAAAGACGGTACATTAAAGCCTGGTGGTACAATTATTGAACCTACTTCTGGTAACACGGGTATTGGTCTAGCGATGATTGCTGCGGCTAAGGGCTATAAAGCGATTTTAGTAATGCCGGAAACAATGAGCTTAGAGCGTCGTAACTTATTACGTGCATATGGTGCAGAGCTTGTATTAACACCTGGGCCAGCAGGTATGAAAGGTGCGATTTCTAAGGCGGAGGAATTAGCTGCTGAGCATGGCTACTTCTTACCACAACAATTCACGAACCCAGCTAATGCAGTTGTTCACCGTTTAACAACAGGTCCTGAAATTGTAGAAGCATTTGAAGGTTTAAAATTAGATGCATTTGTTGCTGGTGTTGGTACAGGTGGTACAATTACGGGTGCGGGTGCTGTGCTAAAAGAGCAGTATCCAGAGATTGAAATTATTGCTGTTGAACCAAAAGATTCACCAGTACTTTCTGGCGGCCAACCAGGGCCTCATAAAATTCAAGGTATCGGGGCTGGCTTCGTACCTGAAGTGTTAGATACAGATGTGTATTCTTCTGTATTCCCTGTGGAAAATGAAATTGCTTTCGAGGTAGCTCGTAAAGTAGCGCGTGAAGAAGGTATCTTATGCGGTATTTCATCAGGTGCAGCTATTCATGTTGCGATTGAAGCCGCAAAACGTTTAGGTAAGGGCTCAAATGTTCTTGCGATCGTACCTTCTAATGGGGAACGTTATTTATCAACACCTTTATATCAATTTGAAGACTAATCCAATTATTTGAACGTTAAGGCTCCTTAAACGAGGAGTCTTTTTTATTTGTTAAAGAATCTAATTCTATTTTCAAATTGTGGATTAGATGTTTCGTTTGCAAAGAGGTGGAGTGCGTAATGTTCCTTCGGTTCTCCAACTTTTTTTCGGATGTAAATAGGCGCTTTAGCATATTTGGTTATCACCGATCGGATGTAGAAACATTCGGTAATTAAATTTTAAGTGGCTACCTGAAAAATATTCGCTTCCAAGCAATATTCAAGTTAAGATGGAATCACATCATATGACTTAAAGGGGAATAGCGATTTGAAGACAATACTGACGAAAACAATATCGATGGATGCAGACTCGTTTTTTTATAGTTATAAGAAGCAAACAGAAGCAGAACAAGCACATATATTTTTAGAAAGTGGACGTGGAGGAAATTTTACAATAGCTGCTTGGAATCCACTAGCTACAGCACAATCGATCGAGAACGGTTTACTTGTAAATTGGAGAAATGGTGAGACTGAAAATTTAAACGGTGAACCTCTTGCTTTGTTAGAGAAATTAGTAGAGAACTATCACATTGCATATAATTCTGAGCTTCCTGTTTTTCAAGGTGGGGCTATTGGGTTTGTAGCATACGATTACGCTCGTAAAATTGAAGTGTTACCTCATACTGCTGTAGATGATTTACATATACCAGATATTTATTTTTATATTTTTGATTGCTGGGCAGTACATGATGTGAAAACAAATAAAGTAACGCTTATGAAGCTAGCTGATTGCCATGTAGATTTGGAAGAATGGGCTAATGTGTGGCAAGGGGCAGCACAAGAAGGATTGCTTACACGGAAATTTGAAAAAACAAGCGCTGTCGAAATAGTAAATGACGAAAGTGAATTGTTAGTATCATTTGCGGGGACTGCCTTTGAGGAAGCAGTAAGTAAAATTCAAACATACATAGCGCAAGGCGATGTATTTCAAGTGAATTTGTCGGTACGTCAATCCAAAAAATTAAACGCAACTGCAATGGATGTATATGAAGCATTACGTGCATTTAATCCTTCACCTTATATGGCTTATATAGAAGCACCGAATTTTGCAGTTGTTTCAGGTTCACCTGAGCTTTTGGTGAAGCGTCACGGTAATGAGTTGTCTACTCGACCAATCGCTGGTACACGTCCAAGAGGAAAATCCGAGGCTGAGGATTTAGCGTTAGCGCAGGAATTGATAGATAACGATAAGGAACGTGCTGAACATGTAATGCTTGTTGATTTAGAGCGTAATGATTTAGGGAGAGTATCTACATATGGGACTGTTGAAGTAGATGAGTTCATGGTGATTGAACGCTATTCACACGTGATGCATATTGTTTCCAATGTACGAGGAGAAATAGCTGAGGGAAAAACCAATGCAGACGTTATCCGTGCCATGTTCCCAGGAGGGACAATAACTGGTGCACCTAAAATTCGTACGATGGAGATTATTGAAGAATTAGAACCTGTAAGACGAGGGTTATATACGGGTTCAATTGGCTGGCTAGGTTTTACAGGTGATATGGAATTTAATATCGTTATTCGTACAGCATTTATTAAAGATGGAGTAGCACATATTCAGGCAGGAGCAGGCATTGTTATTGATTCTGTTCCGGAGAGAGAATATCAAGAATCCTTAAATAAAGCGAAGGCGATGTGGCAGGCAAAGGCAATGGCAGAGGGGCGAGCAAAATGATTTTAATGATTGATAACTACGATTCTTTTACGTATAACCTTGTACAATATTTTGGGGAATTTGGACATGAATTAGTGGTCAAAAGAAACGATGTATTAACGGTGAAAGATATTGAGCAGCTTACACCAGATATGATTGTTATTTCTCCGGGGCCATGTAGCCCGAATGAAGCGGGTGAAAGCCTGAACATTATTAAGTATTTCGCGGGAAATATTCCGATTTTAGGCGTTTGCCTTGGCCATCAAGCCATTGCTCAAGTATTCGGAGGGAATGTTATACGAGCTGAACGTTTGATGCATGGTAAAACGTCACCTGTGCTACATGCTGAAATAGGTTTGCATAAGGGGATGCCAAATCCATTTGCAGCTACTCGTTACCACTCCTTAATTGTAGAAAGGGAAACGTTACCGGCATGTTTTGAAGTGACGGCATGGACAGAGGAAGGCGAAATTATGGGCATTCGCCATAAGGACTATCCCATTGAGGGAGTACAATACCATCCTGAATCGATTATGACGGAGCGAGGTAAAGAGCTTCTACGCCAGTTTATAGATTTGTATGTTGGGGGAGCGAAGTAAATGCTGTGCTGGATGAATGGAGACTATATAGTGGCGCAGGATTTGCGTATTTCACCATTTGATCATGGATTTTTATACGGGTTAGGCTTTTTTGAAACGTTTCGAACGTATAAGGACAAAGTGTTTTACTGGGAAGCACATATGGAAAGGTTGCAAACCGCGCTTTCTCAATATCGTATTCATATGCCGTATACGGAAGAGGATTTATTAAAGGTTGTTCAGCAATTAAATGAACAGGCCAATGGACAAGACGGGTATTTCCGTATAAATGTCTCAGCTGGAGAACATAGTATCGGATTGCAGCCTACTGACTATAGACAACCGAATGTTATTGTTTTTCGCAAAGAATTACATGATACACCTCGAGGTATGGAAAAAAACGCACAGTGGCTTGTGACACCGCGTAATACTCCTGAAAAAGGGCTTCGAGTGAAATCGCACCATTACGGCAATAACGTTCTTGGACGTTTTGAGATGCCATCTTTGGCGCAACAAGAGGGCTTCTTTTTAACGGAAAATGGCTTTGTTGCTGAAGGTGTAACATCAAATATCTTTTGGGTGAAAGATGATATACTATATACGCCTTCTTTAGAGACTGGCATTTTACCTGGAATTATCCGAGCGTGGGTAATTGAGCGAGCACAATCTTTAGGGATTGAGGTAAAAGAAGGCTTCTTTACTAAAGAGGATGTAGAGCAAAGTTCAGAGTGCTTTATTACTAACTCTATACAAGAGCTTGTTCCAATTTCTAAATTAGAGAGCACGCAGTTATTAGGCAATAAAGGGCCTGTTTATTCGCGTTTACATGCAGTATTTGTCAATGAAGTGGAACAAGAATAAGAGGAGAGTTAACATGCTTGAAAAATATACAACACCATTAACGATTAACGGGATCACGTTAGACTATACAGCAGAAACTTTTGTGATGGGTATTTTAAATGTCACACCAGATTCATTTTCAGATGGAGGGAAGTACAATAACGTTGAAGCTGCCGTTGCTCAAGCGAAAAAAATGGTAGCTGATGGCGCTAAAATTATTGATGTTGGCGGAGAATCAACACGCCCTGGTTATGAACGTATTTCCGATGAAGATGAGATTGCACGAATTGTACCAGTTATTCAAGCTTTAGTAGCTGAAGTGCCAGCGGTTATATCAGTTGATACGTATAAAGCGAACGTAGCTCGTGCAGCCATTGAAGCGGGTGCCCATATTATTAATGATATTTGGGGAGCGCAAGCTGAACCCGAGATCGCACAGGTTGCTGCAGATTTAAATGTACCGATTATTTTAATGCATAATCGAGACAACACTAATTATGGTACTGATTTCTGGATGACGGCAAAGGCTGACTTAGAGAAGAGTATTGCTGTTGCTCGGAATGCAGGTATACCAGATAATCATATTATTTTAGATCCAGGCATAGGCTTTGCGAAAACTACTGCTCAAAATATTGAAATGATGCAGCATTTAGAGGATTTAGTAGCAATGGGTTATCCTGTTTTGCTAGCGACTTCACGTAAGTCAATGATTGGTAATGTCTTAAAGCTACCTGTCGAGGAACGTATAGAAGGTACAGGAGCAACAGTTGTTTACGGTATTGAAAAAGGCTGCCATATGATTCGTGTGCATGATGTAAAGGAAATGGCACGCTCTACACATATGGCTGATATTTTAGTAGGTAAGCGTATTTATAAGGAGGAAGCATGATGGACTATATTCATTTAAAGGATATGCAGTTTTACGGCTATCATGGCGTTTTAGCGGCGGAAACAACACTTGGCCAACGCTTCCGAGCCAATGTTTCACTTGCTGTAGATATGACAAAGGCTGGAGAGACGGATGACTTAAATCATACGGTGAACTATGCTGAGGTTTATGCGTTATGCCGTGATATTGTAGAAGGAGAGCCGTTCAAGCTTATTGAAGCGCTTGTCTCGAAAATAGCAAACAGTATTTTAGAAACATACTCAGAAAAGGTAAAGGGGGTTCGCGTGGAGCTTATTAAACCAGATCCACCGATCCATGGCTATTATAAAGAAGTATCGGTAGAAATAACGCGAGGTGATTACTAATGAATGATGTGTATTTATCGATCGGTACAAATATGGGAGATCGATTTGAAAACTTACAACATGCTGTTACCCTTTTAAAGGGCAAAGAGGAAATTGAAGTTGTGCACATTTCATCTGTTTATGAAACAGCTGCTGTAGGCTACACGGATCAGGCAGATTTTTTAAATATTGCTGTTCATATTAAAACGAGTTACTCATCTTCCGAAATGCTGAAAATTTGCCAATGGGTTGAAAGCGAACTTGGACGTGTTCGTGAATTTCGATGGGGCCCTCGCATTATAGACCTTGACATTCTACTCTACAATCACGAAAATGTTGAAACAGAGAGCTTAATTGTTCCGCATCCAAGAATGTATGAGCGAGCTTTCGTATTAGTACCATTAATAGAAATTACGCCTGCACCAGTTGGACAACAACTGCAAAGGGCACATGATATAATGCAACGGATGAATTGTGAAGAGGAAGGCGTAACTTTATGGCGAGCATCAGCAGAGCTGAAAATTTTGCAGTCCGTTCATTAAGTTCCTATCCAATGGTCAAAGATAATGGGTGTATCGGCTGACTAACATCTTCAGGCAAAAGCAAAATTCGGATACCATCATGCTGAGGCATAATTGATTTGAGTAGCATTAACAATTGATATATATGGAATAGGTGAAAACCTATAGAAGGAGGAAAACAGCGTTGAGTCAGACAACTGAGAAGCCGTTTCAAATTGGCGATATAGTCATGGACAACCGTGTTGTATTAGCACCAATGGCAGGAATCTGTAACTCTGCTTTCCGTTTAACGGTTAAGGAGTTCGGAGCAGGGCTAGTATATGCAGAAATGATTAGTGATAAAGGGATTGTCCAGAAGAACGAAAAAACACTAGGCATGCTTTATATCGATGAACGTGAAAATCCACTTTCATTGCAAATTTTTGGTGGTGATAAAGCAACGCTAGTGGAAGCGGCTAAGTATGTAGATGAAAACACAACTGCCGATATCATCGATATTAATATGGGTTGCCCAGTTAATAAAATTATTAAATGTGAAGCGGGCGCCCGTTTACTTTTAGATCCGAATAAATTATATGAAATGGTAGCGGCTGTTGTAGATGCGGTAAAAAAACCTGTCAGCGTGAAAATGCGTATTGGTTGGGATGACGAGCATATCTTTGCTGTAGAGAACGCACAAGCTGCCGAACGTGCCGGTGCTTCAGCGGTAGCTGTTCATGGACGTACACGTGTACAAATGTACGAAGGAAAAGCAAATTGGGATTTCATTCGTCAAGTGAAGGAAAATGTAAAAATCCCTGTGCTTGGTAATGGCGATGTAGAAACTCCTCAAGATGCAAAACGTATGCTTGATACTACTGGGGTGGATGCAGTAATGATTGGACGAGCTGCGCTAGGCAATCCATGGATGATTTATCGTACAGTGCAATACCTTGAAACTGGCGAGTTAAAGGAAGAGCCAAGTGTACGCGAAAAAATTGATGTGTGCTTGCTACACTTTGAACGCCTTATGCAATTAAAAGGAGAAGGTGTGGCGGTACGTGAAATGCGTAAGCATGCTTCATGGTATTTAAAAGGTATTCGTGGTAATGGTAAAGCGCGTAAAGCGATTAACCAAACAGAGACTGCGGTAGAGCTTCGTGCGCTATTAAATGGAATCGTACAAGACTATGAAGAGCTTGAATCTAAATTAATAGTACCAGAAGCAAAAGAATTAATTCTTTAATATATTAAATAGACGTCTCTCTGTTCGTTTTGAGACGTCTATTTTTCTGCTAACATCAATTTTTAGAATTATTAATCATTTTTTCTCTTATGGAAATTAAACCGAAACAGATGATTACAACAATAAAATTGTGTACAATAGAAATATTATGGACGTAAACGCAACGCGGACAATTTAATAAGGAGTGAAACAAGTGTCAAACATAGAAGAATTAAATGATCAGCTTTTGGTGAGACGCCAAAAAATGACGACTATTCGAGAAAATGGTCAAGATCCATTTGGTAGTCGTTTTGAACGTACGCATTTATCAACAGAAGTGCGTGAACAATTTGCAGATCAAACAAAAGAGCAGCTAGAAGAAAACCTACAAGAGGTAATTATTGCGGGTCGTATTATGACGAAACGCGGTAAAGGAAAAGCTGGCTTTGCGCATATGCAAGATTTAGGTGGCCAAATTCAAATTTACGTTCGTCAGGATCATGTTGGCGAAGAAGCATACGAATTATTTAAACAAGCTGACCTAGGTGATATCGTAGGTATTCGTGGTAATGTATTCCGAACACAAGTAGGAGAGCTTTCAGTCAAAGCTGAAGAATTCACATTCCTATCAAAAGCTCTACGCCCTATGCCAGAAAAATTCCATGGCTTACAAGATGTTGAGCAACGTTATCGTCAACGTTATTTAGATTTAATGACGAATGAAGATAGTAAAACAACATTCATTACACGTTCTAAAATTATCCGTGCCATTCGCAATTATTTAGATAATGCAGGATACTTAGAAGTAGAAACACCAATGCTTCATACAATTGCTGGTGGTGCAGCGGCTCGTCCGTTTATTACACACCATAATGCACTTGATATGGAATTATATATGCGTATTGCAATCGAACTACATTTGAAACGTCTGATTGTTGGTGGACTAGAGAAAGTATACGAAATTGGTCGTGTTTTCCGAAATGAAGGGATTTCAACACGCCACAATCCTGAATTCACAATGATAGAGCTGTATGAAGCTTATGCGGATTACAAAGATATTATGTCTCTAACTGAAAACCTTATTGCTCATGTAGCTCAAGAGGTTTTAGGTACTACTACAGTTCAATACGGTGAAGATGAAATTAATCTTGCTGTAGGCTGGAAACGAGTTCATATGGTAGATGCAGTAAAAGAAGCTACAGGTGTAGACTTCTGGCAACCAATGACTAAGGAACAAGCTCAAGCGCTTGCTAAAGAACATGGAGTAGAAGTTAAAGAAACACATGAGGTAGGGCATATTATTAACGAGTTCTTCGAGCAAAAAATTGAAGAGACTCTTGTTCAGCCTACATTTGTTTATGGTCATCCAGTAGAAATCTCACCTCTAGCAAAGAAAAACCCAGAGGACGAGCGTTTCACAGACCGTTTCGAACTATTTATCGTTCGTCGTGAGCATGCAAATGCCTTTACAGAACTAAATGATCCAATTGACCAACGTGAGCGCTTTGAAGCTCAGCTAGCTGAAAAAGCAGCTGGTAATGATGAAGCACACGAAATGGATAATGATTTCATTGAAGCATTAGAATACGGTATGCCTCCAACAGGTGGGTTAGGAATTGGTATCGACCGTTTAATCATGCTTCTTACAAATTCGCCATCAATTCGCGACGTATTATTATTCCCAACAATGCGTCATACTACTAAGTAATAGTTTTAAAAGGTTATCTTGAATAAGCAGGAGTCGAGGTGCAGAACAAGCACTAAGACTCCTGTTTTGCATCTTCTGCAATGAAATAGTCAATATTTAAAAGTTTAAAAGAATTAAGTAGAGTATTTAAATGATGAATGAATTTAAGGTATACTTTTAGAGTTCTATAATTTGCGGATTAAATAGAAATAGACATTATCAAAAGTTTTATTGGAGGCTTATAATGAATTATAAAATCTTTAACAAACAAGTATTTGAACAGGCACAAGTACGCTCAGTTTCAGATGTTATGTTAACTGAGGAAGAGCTTGAGCATGGTATGAAATTGGCGGTTTCTAAGGCAGATCCAACGCTTACTTTATATTTAGTGGATATAGACGGTCAGAAGAAATTCGATGTCCGTTGGGATGATTCCTCTGAAATTTTCAGTGGCTGGTACTCTGCGTGGGATAATTTCAATTGGTGCCTAGATGTAGCTGATAAACAAAATAGTTGATTTTTAGATTTAAGTTTAACTTCTTTCAACAATTGTTTTATTTTATTAGTGAAAACGAAGCGCAGCTACAACTGGTTTTTGTGGCAGAACAATAAAGTTATAAGTAACAAATATGAATAAGTAGGAGTCAAGAGGGGCAGGAGAACCACCTTGACTCCTTTTTTCATAGTTGAGTATTCACTAGGACGATGGTGCGTTCCGATGTGTATTTGATATCTTTGATGCTTTACCAAAGGAAGCTTTAGAAGGGATCCTTACTAATATAGATACTCTTCTTAATGTAAGTTAAAGTCTCTGGAGGATTTCATATGCCGAAGCATAATTGATTTTATTGAGATTTATGAGAAAGAGATGTATAGTAAAACAAATAAAGAGATAGCTAGAAGATTATTAGAATTATTTAGTGCTCGAAAAAGCATAAAATAGCTCACTAATTCTATATTTATCAAAAAAGATAATTTTATAGTAAAAAACGCTTGTGGTTTCATTGGATTCGTGATAAATTATTACTTGTCGTTAAGACGACGTAAGAAAACGAAACGTATTCAAAAAAACATTAAATAAAGATGTTGACATTGAAAACGTAGAGTGATATTATATAAGAGTTGTTGCTTTTGAAAGAGGCATTAAAAACTTCTGAAAAAGAGTTGACAACAAAAACAAGAAATGTTATACTATAAAAGTTGTTGAAACAAAACAACAACGATATGAACCTTGAAAACTGAACAAGCAAAACGTAATCAATAAAGTTTTTAGTAACTAACCTTGAGTTAGTGAACGAAACAAAATTTTGGACATCAAACATGATGCCAGCAAAACAATTTGAGCTAATCAAATTTCTTTTTATGGAGAGTTTGATCCTGGCTCAGGACGAACGCTGGCGGCGTGCCTAATACATGCAAGTCGAGCGAACAGAAAAGGAGCTTGCTCCTTTGACGTTAGCGGCGGACGGGTGAGTAACACGTGGGCAACCTACCTTATAGTTTGGGATAACTCCGGGAAACCGGGGCTAATACCGAATAATCTATTTCACTTCATGGTGAAATACTGAAAGACGGTTTCGGCTGTCGCTATAAGATGGGCCCGCGGCGCATTAGCTAGTTGGTGAGGTAACGGCTCACCAAGGCGACGATGCGTAGCCGACCTGAGAGGGTGATCGGCCTGGGTAGCTATGTGTGGACGGGATAAGTGCTGAAAGCATCTAAGCATGAAGCCCCCCTCAAGATGAGATTTCCCATTACGCAAGTAAGTAAGATCCCTCAAAGACGATGAGGTAGATAGGTTCGAGGTGGAAGTGTGGTGACACATGGAGCTGACGAATACTAATCGATCGAGGACTTAACCAAAATGTTTGAAACATTCAATGCACCGTTTATCCAGTTTTGAAAGAATAATCTTTCAAGGGTTTCAAGATACGAGTAGTTCGAGGAAGCGATGGAGAGAAGGAAGGAGCGTACTCAAGTACGTGACTGACTGAACGACAGAAGCTGACGAAGAAATACGATGTATATTGAAAGCCGAAAATAGTCTAGTGATGATGGCAAAGAGGTCACACCCGTTCCCATACCGAACACGGAAGTTAAGCTCTTTAGCGCCGATGGTAGTTGGGGGCTTCCCCCTGTGAGAGTAGGACGTCGCTAGGCAATGTAAAGTCTGAGATTTTTTCTCAGGCTTTTTTATTTTTTTAGGCTGCCTTATACAATAAATGTATAGGACAGCCTTTTTTCTTCAATCAGCAATGTTCTCTGTGCGACAGCAATAACAATTACGCAAGGCAAAATCTAAAATTCAAGGGAGTTTCGAAGATTATTTAAATAAGATTGGCTAATGGGTAGTTCACTGCCATCCTTTAGAGTGACAACAAAATTAGAAGTAAGATCACGAGCTATTTTTTTTATGAAATGAATATTAACAATATAAGACCTGTGAATGCGAATAAAAGATGACGGTAGACGCATTTGAAGTTCTTTAAGAGTAATACTTGTTTTAAATTGTTCCCCCTCTACATAAAACCACGTTTTTTTCTGCAGGCTTTCAATATGAGAGATTTTTTCTATTGCAACAGGATTCCATTCCTCTTCTTGCTTTCCAGTTAAAAATTGAAAGGGCTCTAATTTCTTTTCGGTAAAGGTTGAAGGTAAAACTACAACAAGAGCAGCAGGCTCATCTAATATGTTTATAGGATAACCTATTCCATAATAGGGTGTTTCGAATAAGGAATTATCTAAAACGGCATCTGTTCGTTTCCTTGTGCGTAGTACTTGCTCGGCAATGCTACCAGACTGTACTTGTTGACCTATTTCCAAGTTAATGTTTTGATGTCCAGAATGAAAATAGATATAGGAGTTTTCAGCAGCAATTGCAATGGATGAATTGGCTGGAACCCAGTCTTTTAACATTGAAATAAACTGTTGCGATATATCTTTTGACAAAGAATTAAACTCATTTTTCATTGTGAATATCCCCCTTGTTTGTAAACAGTTTACCAAATTTCGTCGCCCGAAAAAGCGGTTTTATCATTAAAATTTGGTATTTTATCTAAAAATAATGAAAATTCAGATGTACTGTTATATATTAATTTATAACAAATAAACCTGTTGTGGAACAGATGATTGAAAGTTTTTTAACAGAGTATATTGTATACAAAGGGGAAGGTGGAATTTCAATATGTCAACACGTCAAGAAAAAATCCAAGCATTAGAAAAACAATGGGCAGAGAACCCTCGTTGGGCAGGTATTGAACGCACATATTCAGCTGAAGAGGTTATTAAGCTACAGGGCTCTGTAGTACTTGAACAAACTTTAGCAACTAAAGGTGCGGCTCGACTTTGGAAGTCTTTACAAGAAGAACCGTTCATTAATGCATTAGGTGCATTGACTGGTAATCAAGCTGTACAGCAAGTAAAAGCAGGATTAAAAGCAATCTACTTATCGGGCTGGCAAGTCGCTGCTGATGCTAACCTTTCAGGTCAAATGTACCCTGATCAATCCTTATATCCAGCAAACTCTGTTCCAGCAGTAGTGAAGCGTATTAACCAAGCTTTACAACGTGCAGACCAAATCGATCATGCTGAAGGACGTGTAGATCAATTTGATTGGTTCGCTCCAATCGTAGCAGATGCTGAGGCTGGCTTCGGTGGTCCTCTAAACGTATTTGAGCTTGTAAAAGGAATGATTGAAGCTGGAGCCGCTGGTGTTCACTTAGAAGACCAATTAGCTTCTGAGAAAAAGTGCGGTCACTTAGGTGGTAAAGTGTTACTTCCAACCCAAAATGCTGTTCGTAACTTAATCGCTGCTCGTCTTGCAACAGACGTAATGGGCGTTGATACGATTTTAATCGCACGTACAGATGCTGATGCTGCTGATATGGTAACATCTGATATCGATCCGCGTGATGCTGAGTTTATTACGGGTGAACGTACTCCAGAAGGCTTCTTCCGTACAAAACCAGGCATCAAACAAGCGATTGCTCGTGGTTTAGCTTACGCGCCATATGCAGACTTGATTTGGTGTGAAACGTCTAAACCATCTCTTGAGGAAGCTCGTGAATTTGCGGCAGCTATTCATGCTGAATTCCCAGGTAAATTACTAGCATACAACTGCTCACCTTCTTTCAACTGGAAAGCAAATTTATCAGAAGAAGAAATCGCAGAATATCAACGCGAGCTAGGTAAATTAGGTTACAAATTCCAATTCGTAACATTAGCTGGTTTCCACGCATTAAACCACTCTATGTTTGAGCTTGCACATGATTATAAAGATAATGGTATGGCTGCATACTCTAAGTTACAACAAGCTGAGTTTGCATCAGAATCAAAAGGCTACACAGCTACACGTCACCAACGTGAAGTGGGTACTGGTTACTTTGATGATGTATCTCAAGTTATCTCTGGCGGTACTTCTTCTACAACAGCGATGGCTGGTTCTACAGAGACAGAACAATTCGTTTAAGTTTCACAAAGTACGCGTATTCCTAAATTCATAATCATAGATTAGTCTCCTCCGCACCTCCTAAAGCGGGGGATGACTACTTAAATTCGCAAAGGTGGGGGAAATAACTGATGGAACAAGCAACAACAGGTAAGCTTAAAATTGTTGGGGAACAAAACGAGCAGACAAAAGAAATTTTAACACCAGAAGCCATTGAGTTTGTTCTTGCCCTGCACGAAAAATTTGATGCTCGTCGAAAAGAGCTGTTAGAGGCTCGTCAAGAACGTCAAAAGCGTCTTGATGCAGGTGAGAAACTCGACTTCTTACCAGAAACAAAGAAGATCCGTGAGGGAGATTGGACAATTGCATCACTTCCAGCAGATTTGCAAGACCGTCGTGTAGAAATTACAGGTCCTGTTGACCGTAAGATGGTTATTAATGCATTAAACTCTGGTGCAAAAATGTTTATGGCTTGCTTCGAGGATGCATCTGCCCCGACATGGGAAAACATGATTGGCGGTCAAATTAATATGCGTGATGCTATTAATAAGACAATTGAATTTACACAAGCATCTAATGGTAAAACGTATAAATTAAACGAAAACACAGCTGTGTTATTAGTTCGTCCACGTGGTCTTCATTTACTTGAAAAGCATGTACTAGTAGATGGTGAACCGATCTCTGGTAGCTTCTTTGATTTCGGTCTGTATTTATTCCACAATGCTAAAAATGCATTGGCACAAGGTACAGGACCTTATTTCTACCTACCAAAGCTTGAAAGCCATTTGGAGGCTCGCTTATGGAATGATGTCTTTGTGTTTGCACAAGATTATATCGGAATTCCACAAGGGACAATTAAGGCTACTGTATTAATCGAAACAATTTTAGCAGCATTTGAAATGGATGAAATTTTATATGAATTACGCGAACATTCAGCTGGTCTGAATTGTGGGCGTTGGGATTACATTTTCAGTTATATCAAACGTCTGCGCAATCAGCCTGGTGTAATTTTACCGGACCGTGGGCAAGTGACAATGACTGTACCATTCATGAAGGCCTATACGTCATTATGTATTCAAACATGTCATAAACGTAATGCTCCTGCGATGGGCGGTATGGCAGCGCAAATCCCTGTTAAAGGAGATGACGACGCGAATGCTGTAGCGTTTGCAAAGGTTGCAGAAGATAAACGTCGTGAGGCAACAGATGGCCATGATGGAACTTGGGTAGCGCATCCGGGTATGGTTGCAACGGCTATGGAACAGTTTGATGCGATTATGACGACACCAAACCAAATCCATAAAAAGCGTGAGGATGTAAATGTTACAGCGGAAGATTTAGTAGCTGTGCCAGAAGGTACAATTACACTTGAAGGTCTTCGTATTAACTGTAGTGTAGGGGTTCAGTACATTGCTTCTTGGTTACGAGGCAACGGAGCTGCACCGATTAACAACTTAATGGAGGATGCTGCAACTGCAGAAATTTCTCGTACACAAGTATGGCAATGGATTCGTCATCCAAAAGGTGTTTTAGATGATGGCCGTGGTATTACATTGGCCTTTGTACTAGATATCTTGGAGGAAGAGCTTGTAAAAATTAAAGAGGCTGTTGGGGAACAAGCCTATAACAGCGGACGCTATGGAGAAGCTGCTGAGCTGTTTAAATCTTTAATTGAACAAGATGAATTTGTGGAATTCTTGACGCTTCCAGGCTACGAAAAATTAGCTTAACTTGCTTTTAGCATAATTGATTTGAAATACGAATCTACGAAACGAACATATCCAAACTTCCCTAAATTGTTGTGGACTAAACTCGAATGGAGTCCACCATATTCCACTAGTGTAACGGACGGGGTCTGTTCCCTTGTTCCTTACTAAATGAACACGGTTACAAAAAAGGGGTCTATTATAAAAAGAGATTTAAATAGGTGAAGGATGTCTTACGAGCTTAGATGGGGAGCTTGTAAGGCATTTTTTTGTTGATGAAATTTATGATGCATTTGCGATAGTTGAAAGGGGATTTCCCGAATTAATCAGGGATATCTCCTTTTTTCGATTGTTCATATTGAATATAAAAATCAACTGTTCTCATTTTTAAATGGACAAAAAATGATTATTTGTTATATTAGCTATATAACAACTTTGGAGATGATATGAATGTTTATTCAAATAGAGCCACAATCTGAAGTACCAATCTATGAACAGGTAACACGGCAAATTATTGAAGGTATTGCAAGAGGAGAAATGAAGCCAGGAGATACCCTACCATCTGTACGTAGTTTAGCGGCTGATCTGGGCGTCAATATGCACACAGTTAATAAAAGCTATCATGAGCTGGAGGAAAAGGGGATCATTACTATAAGAGCCAAATCAGGTGCTATTATTCGTTCAACAGAGGAGCGAGCATTAACTGCTGAACAATTTCAACAAATTGAAAAAAGCCTAAAGCCTGTTGTGGTAGAAGGGATGGTGCTCGGCGCAACAGCTGAACAAATCGAGCACATGATAAAAAAGGTATTTTCTGATTTGCAAATACCTGCAGAAGGGGTGTAGCACATGCTACTTTTCGTTTTCTTAACCGTCTACCTCTTTACATTAGCTCTACAAGTATTTGTTCCATATATAGTACGAGAGACAATCATTTTTGGCGTTACTGTACCTGAACAAAATGTAAAGCATCCCGCATTACGTAATATGAAAAAGCATTATGCTCAAATCGTTGGAATTTCTGGTGTCCTATTATTAATGATAATGATTTTTAGCTATTATTACTTTGCACAATTTGAGGCTATGCAAAGTATTTTACTGCTTGGCTGCTTATTTGCAATGCTTGCAGTCAGTATGACATTATATTGGATAAACCATCAAAAAATTTTAAAACTTAAAAAGGAAGGGCAATGGGGCTTAACTATAAAACAAGTTCGTGCTGTTGACTTAACGGCACGTAGTCGTGATGAAATGCTTCCATGGCCATTTTATGTAATCCCTTTTGGCGTTACAGCACTTCTAATTATCTTTACATTCCGCCATTATGATCAAATACCAGATCACATTGCTGTACACTGGGGACCTAGCGGTGAAGCGGATTCTTGGAGAAGCAAAACTTATTTTACTGTTATTTCACTGCCACTTGTTATGTTGATGCTACAATGTATGATGTGGGGAACTGTAGATTCTATAAAGCATTCAGCAATCAAGTTGGCTGTTAACCGTAAGGAAGAATCATTGGAAGAGCAGTTAAAAAGCCGAAAGTATATGAGTTGGAGCATTATGTTATTAAGCTATGCCTTTACAATATTATTTACAGTATTACAGCTAAGCAACATCTACCCTTCAATGGCTACAGCAAAAAGTCTACTACCGGTATTTATTTTGTTCTTATTGCTTGTTCTTGGCTTAGTCCTCGTTTATGCCTGGAAGAAACGCAAGCTGAGGGTGAGCTATGGAGACAATGTCGTTTCAGAAGTAATGGATGTTGATGAGGATCGCTATTGGAAGGGTGGATTAATTTATGCGAATCGTCAAGATCCTTCCGTTTTTGTAGAGAAACGCTTTGGGGTCGGTTGGACGATGAATTTTGCAAATCCACGTGGCTATATCGTAATTGGTTTGCCATTACTTATATTGCTGTTTATTTCTTTCTTTTCGTTATAATATGAAAAATGAAGTTATCAATTATGCCTCGGCATAATTTTGTGACATCCGCCGGAGACTTTAACTTTTTTCGGCGGATTTTTTGTTAAAATAGTGTACCAGAAACAAGTTGGATGGAGGTTGACCTGAATGAAAATTCTTGTTGTAGATGATGATGTACATATTTTACAGCTAGTAAATATTTATCTGACAAGAGAGGGCTATCAGGTGATACAGGCGGAAAACGGACACCAGGCTCTTAAACTACTTGAAGGAAACTTGCCTGATTTGGCAATTGTAGATGTTATGATGCCAGGAATGGATGGTTTTACATTAACCGAGACCTTGAGCCAGGAGTACGATATCCCCGTATTGTTATTAACAGCAAAAGGCGAGCTTGAGGACAAAGAACGAGGGTTTTTGGCAGGCTCAGACGACTATGTTGTAAAGCCTTTTGAACCTAAAGAATTGCTGTTTCGCATAGCCGCGATATTGCGTAGATTCGATAAGAAAAATCAGGTAACCATCCAGGTGGGTAGACTCGTTATTGATCGTCGAAGCTTTGAGGTTGTTATTGGGGAAGATACACTTGTTCTACCTTTAAAGGAATTTGAATTATTGGCATTACTAGCATCTCGCCCGAATCAGGTGTTTACACGTAGCTTTATTATGGAGCAGGTGTGGGGCTATGATTACGATGGAGATGAGCAGACTTTAAATACACATGTGAAGCGGATTCGTGAACGTCTTCATCGTTATAAATCAGATGTTGAGATTACAACAGTGCGTGGTGTTGGCTATAAGCTTGAGGTTAGCACATGATAAAAACGTTATATAGTAGATTTGTTGTCACGACGATGGTCGTTATGATTGGCAGCTTATGTATCGGCTTTTTAGCGACAAATACGTATTATCATCAAGTTGTGAAGGAAAAAAACGATGCTAAAAATGTGAAAATTGCGCAGGAAATTGCAAAATACATTGAGTCTTCAAAGCCTAATGATTTAGATAATTATTTAACGACTCTTGGTGAAATAGGCTATCAAATTTATGTAACAACTGATGGCGAAGGGCATTTCTTCGGCGGTGAGTATCGTGATAAAACATTACCATCAAATACAGTCAAGCGTGTTTTAAACGGGGAAATTTATCATGGTATGCGCGATTTTCCAAAAGAGACTTTTGTGACAGGCTTTTTTGCGAATGAGTTAATTAATACGATAGGTGTGCCGTTTACTTATGAAAATAAGCAGTATGCGCTGTTCATTAGACCTGATATTCGCTTGTTGTTCTCTGAAGTGCATACGATACTTGGTGGACTTATGCTTACGATGACAGTACTTAGTCTATTGGCAATGCTACTTTTTGCGAAGGCTCTAATTCGCCCTATTACAAAACTAACAGAGGCAACACATCAGCTTGCACATGAAAAATTCGATACGCTACTGGATATAGATCGAGCAGATGAGATTGGACAATTAGCGGTTAGCTTTAATGTCATGACAGAAAAATTACAGGAAAATGATCGAATACGTAAAGAATTTATCAGTAATGTATCACATGATTTTCAGTCACCATTGTTGAATATTCAAGGCTATGTAGATTTACTAAAGAATCCCTTGCTGACCGACAAGGAGAGGCAGGAATATACAACGATTATTGAGCTAGAAACGAAGCGTATGTCGACATTAACGAAGCAATTACTATTACTAACATCACTCGATCAATCTACAAGGCTGTTAAAGTGTGAGCCTTATCGTTTAGATGAGCAATTAAAGGAAACCATAAGAAAATATCGCTGGCAGCTTGAAGACGCTAATGTACAATTATCGTATCAGCTTGAACCAGTAACATATGATGGCGATGCGGGGTTATTACAAAATGTGTGGGATAATTTATTGACAAATGCCATTAAATACAATGTCGAAGGTGGAGAAATTCATATTCACATACAACAATCCTCAACCTCAGTTGAAGTGCTTATTGAGGATAGCGGCATAGGAATGACTGCCGAGCAGCTACAAAAGGTATTTGATCGCTTTTATCGAGTAGATGCGTCCAGAACAAAGCAAGGTACTGGGCTTGGACTAGCCATCGTGAAGCAAATTGCTGCGTTACATGGAGGAACGGTTCATATGGACAGTGTTATAAATTCCGGTACGAAGGTGCGTGTCCACTTACCTAAACTGTAATGAGGAGTTCCTGTAAAGTTTATGTTCACAAGATAAACTGCTAAATAAGTTGAACAGCTTAGGGTATCGTTTGGATCAAAAATGGAGTATACGCCTTATTCGTCTTGCTGCGATTTTTGCCTTAACGCTAGGCATGTGGTTCTACAATTTGAATCCATAGCAGAGCATTTACAATGATTTTCATTAGCTTTATTCAACGTTGTAATATTTATGGTAGATTAAAAAGAAGAAAAGAAGAACTAAATAATATACCGCGTCATCATCTTTAATAAGAGTGACACGGTATTTTTTATGAACAACAGCTTTGTTTGGCTCGTTATACGGAAATTAACCCTACGTTAAGCTGAGTCCTTTATTTAATATTTTCAAGGGACTTCTTAAGCCATTTTGTTGCCTCCGTATAATCCTGTGCAACACCGTGTCCTTTTTTGTAAAACATACCAAGCTGGAATTGTGCTTTTTGATGCCCTTGATTGGCAGCGAGTCGATACAGCTGGGCAGCCTTCGCAAAATCCTTTGGTACCCCTTGCCCATGACTGTGCATTTGAGCCAATTGATATTGTGCTTTGGCATGTCCCTTAGCGGCAGCTTGTTCAATCCATTTCGCAGCCTCCGTATAATCCTGTTCGACACCTTTACCCTTATCAAATAAATTACCGAGCTGATATTGAGCACCGGCATGTCCTTGGGTTGCAGCGAGTCGATAGCAGCGTCGTGCCTCCTCTAGGTCCTGCTCGACCCCTAATCCGTGCTCATATAATAACCCTAATTGATATTCAGACTGAATATGGGATTGATCAGTAGCGGCCCTCCACCATTTTACTGCTTCGTCATAATTCAATTCAGCTTCATATAATAACCCTAGCTCGTACTGAGCATCAGCATACCCCTTTTCAGCAGCCGCTTTGAAGTAAGGGAGAGCTTCCTCTGGTTGCTGAAGGTGGTATATATAAATACGTCCAAGCTCAAAGCCCGCACTTATATGTCCGTTGCTAGCGGCTAGCTGTAACCACTTTTTAGCTAAAGTTATATCGTTTTCTTTAACATAGAGCACACCGAGACAGTATTGGGCATTCAAGTGTCCTTTATGTGCTGCAAGCTTAAACCATTTTATAGCCTCTAGGCGATCATAAGGAATACCTTGTCCAGTGTTATATAGCATAGCTAATTGAAATTCTGCATTTGTATGGTCTTGAAGTGCAGCTAAATGGAACCATTGCGCAGCTTCTTCAAAATTTTGCGAGATGCCACGACCTTTAAGGTACATATAGCCAAGATTATATTGAGCACTAGCATCACCTGCTAATGCAGCCATTTCAAAATAGGTTATAGCTTCCTCATAGCTTTGCTCGACACCAGTCCCATTGTGATAAAGGAATCCAAGATTATTTTGAGCGCTTGTATTTCCTGAATTGGCTGCTAGCATGTACCATTTTGCTGCCTTGGAAAAGTTTAGTGGCATACCGAGTCCTTGATTGTATAGGACTCCTAGATTGTACTGCGCATCTGCATTATCTAAATCTGCAGCCGCTTTATAATAGTGAGCGGCTTCTTCATAATTTTGCATAACACCATGACCTAAATGATAGAGCACACCTAAGCTATAAAGTGCGTTTGCATCATTTTGCGCAGCAGCACGTTCATACCACATTTTTGCTACTGCATAATCTTTCTTTACACCACGCCCTTGATTATAAAGAGCGCCTAAATTATATTGAGCACTAGCATTCCCTTGTTTTGCGGCAAGCTCAAACCAGTCTGCAGCTGTTTTATAGGCCTCGGTTGATTGGTCATCTTGAAGTAGCGTATTTATATCAAAAGCTGAGGTTATATCTTCAAAGCGGGAGCTTTGCCGCATCAACTTTTCCTTGAAGGTACGGTCATAGCGTTCGATAAACCATTCGACAATATCACTTATATAATCAAGAACAATTTTTGCCGCCTTTGCCTCCACAACTTCACTTCTATTACTAGAAGTCATTTTGCTTACAAGATTCATTAATAAATAAATGCGGCGTGGATGAATTTTTGCAACAAAGCTACGATTATTGAGTAATGATCGTCTATTTTTTAGCTTTGGTTCAGTATGCATTTCCAGCTTATAAAGTTCATATAAAACTTCCTCCAGTACTAGGAGTGATTTTTGAAGGGATAGAGCTGGCTTTGCAATGGCGAGCGAGCTAGCCTCCTGTAAATTTTCAGCCAATTTCACCATGCACAAAGCCTTTAACTTCTTACATTGATCTTGGACAATTTTATATTGTACAACGATAGCAATCACCTATTTCATAAAATTCTTCTTTGTATGCTCTTCACTAAAAATTTGGATATTTAATTTGTTATTAGTTGATTTCTGTTCCGACTGGGTGAACTTTTGAGGATTAGCGATAGAGGAACGAAGGCTACATCACTCCTAGATAACGCCCTTGGACCAATATCGTGCAGTTGCGGTTGCTAACGGAGCAGAAATCACAATACACTACGAATGATAGCCTTTTTTCATATATCGGGAAAATACCGTTATTGTTGAATTGTCCTCGATACATGATACTATTTGTTATAAGGAGATTTGTTGAAATTCAGTAACGATTATTAGAGAGTGCATATGCCAAAGTTTCATATTATCCGGGGGATAAAAATGATGAAAAATATTGCAGCCATTATACCAGCCTATAATCCACAACAGTCACTTATAACCTATGTCCACCAATTATTAGCCACCACTATTAGTCAAGTTATTGTTGTCAATGATGGTAGCGACCAAAAATATGCAAATGTATTTGAAGAATTACAAAAGATTGACGGCTGTCGAGTACTAGAGCATGACCACAATATTGGTAAGGGAGGCGCACTAAAAACAGCCTTTGCCTATGTAATGGAGCAAAGGAGGATGTTTCAAGGTGTTATAACAGTAGGTGCTCATAGCCAACATACTTTACAGGATGTGAAGCTAGTTTTAACAATGACAAAGGTATTTTCTGAAGGAATTGTGTTAGGCGTACGTAATTTCCATTCCTCGGACAGTACGTTTTTATCATATTGGGCTAATCGAACAACAAGTTTGTTTTTTGAAATCCTTTATCATAGAAAACTGATGGATACACAAACTGGTTTACGCTTTATTTCTAAAAAAGAGCTTCCGTGGCTGATGAAAGTAAAAGGTGAACGATATGACTACGACACTAATATGTTGGTTGCGGCAATTAAAAGAAAATGTCCAATTTTTGAAGTAGAGATTGGTCAGCTACGAATAAAGAAAAATACAGTGATCCAGTATGATGAAATAACAAATGCAAGATCAATTATTGCTAAAATGCTTATGAATTATTTAAATCCAAGAGAAAATCACTATAGGTAAAGTAATATGCTAGGATAAAAATTACTCAAGAACGTAGCAAGCATAGAAAGAAGGAGAGCTATGATGATGGAATATTCAGATCAAGTGAAAAATCGTGTGAAACGGATGGAAGGTCAGCTACGTGGAATTTTAAAAATGATGGAAGAAGAAAAGGACTGTAAGGCAGTCATTACTCAATTATCGGCAGTACGCTCAGCAGTAGATCGTACAGTTGGTGTTATTGTTAGTACGAATCTTTTAGAATGTGTACAAAATGCTGAAGGTGATGGCGAGAAAATGAATGAAGCTATTCAAGAAGCAGTTAATTTAGTGGTGAAAAGCCGTTAAATAAAGGGAAGCCTATCTTATAAAAAAATCATCATAAAACTCACTTTAAAACAGGTGAGTTTTTATTTTTTTACAAAAATATAGTTTAATTCGATACTTATATTTTATTTAAAGGTACTTATACCTATTGATTATGAGTTATACATTTAGTTAAAAGTCATGGATAGTGAACTTGTCCGATAGAATTGTAGTTCCTTTCTCTGTTATTCTAATTACAAGAATATAACAAATGGAAGGTGATTTATTGTGAAGAAATTGTTGATAAGCGGAGCAGCATTACTGATGTTAAGTCCAACAGCAGCCTATGCTCAACATGCAGACGCTCGCTCAGTAAATACTTCCTCTGTGTTTGCTTATAATGTAGTAGCTGATAATAAAGTAACAACTTGGGATCAATTCACAACAGAAATCGTAAAGCAATTAAATAATTTCGCTCCTGAAATTAAAATTACATATAGTGGATCAATGACTGATTTCAAAAAGAATTTTATGAAGTCCTTTGAAAAAGCACAGGAACAAGCAGTCTATGCGAGTGGTCATATGGAGAGTACGGCTATTTCAGCAGACTCAATGGGTAATGTGACATTTAAAGTGAAGTATTTGACAAACCAAACGCAAGAAGCGGCTGTACAAAAAAAGGTTGATCAACTATTAAAAACGATTATTAAGCCTTCAATGAAAACAGAATTCGAAAAAGTAAAAGCGATTAATGATTATATTGTGTCAAATACTACATATGGTACTAAAACAAAGGCTAGTCCTCATAGTGCTTATGCATTGTTAATGGAAGGACAAGCTGTGTGTCAGGGCTACGCGTTAACAGCTTACAAAATGTTAGAACAAGCTGGATTCGATGTAAAATATGTTGTTGGTACTGTTAATAATAACGAGGCACATGCATGGAATTTAGTGAAGATTGATGGTAACTGGTATCATTTAGATACAACATGGAATGATCCATTACCAAATCGTTTCGGTGCTTCTTCGTATGATTATTTTTTAGTAACGGATGCACAGCTAAAGAAAGATCATAAATGGATAGCATCAAATTATCCTGCTGCAACAAGTACAAAATATAACTATATGCAAAATGTTCATTTTGCATATCAGGTTAATAATACGCTGTACTTTAGCAATACGGCAGACAAAGATAAATTGTATACGCTCGATTTAGCAAGTGGTAACAAAACAAAGGTCATTGATAAACGTGCTTTGTATATTACAGGAGCGGATAACTTTTTATATTTCAGTGATTACAGTAACAGTGGCTACTTAACAAAATTAAATCTTAAAACATTAAAAACTGAGGTGCTCGTGAAGCAAGTAGTTTCTGATTTAAGAATTAATGATAATTATTTAGTTTATAATGTTAATGGCAAAGAACAGAAGCTTAAAATAAAATAAACTTCAAATATTCTTTTCTATTTATAAAATGACAGCACAAAAGGACTTCCGAGTGAGTCCTTTGTGCTTTTTTTGTATATAATGAAAACAGGAAAACGGTTGGAGGTGAGGATTTTGTGGAAAAAATTAGCCATTATTGTAATTTTAATTATTTTTATTGACCCCATTTATACGGCTGGTAAAGCAGTTGTACAACAAGTAATAACTTGGGCAAATAATGATGAAATAGAAACGGCGCTTCTTTCAACAAAGGACAAAATCATAGATGTTACTGCTAAACTTTCAGAGAATACCTCCATTGAAACGGCCACACCTATAGAAGAAAAGCCAGAAGGAGGAGTCGTTACAGCTCCTGTAGCCAAAAAGCCTGAAGCAAAGTTAGTTGTAACAAATGCAAAGGAAATGGCTGATGCGATGTATGCATACTATAGTAGTTTTTCACCTACGTTTGAGATTCAATATAAAGGCGATACACAACGAATTGAACAGTTAGTGGAAGAAGCCTATGAAAATGCTATAAAACGAGATGATTATGTATATGGACATATTAGTAAGCATTCAATTCGTTTTGAATATGGAAGAAAAACAGCCAAAATCTTTGGAGAGCAAAGTTATTTAATGACACCAGAACAGGCATCATTTGTTGAAGTGAATGTGCAAGAGATTGTAGCCTCAATCAATAAGAAATCATTAAGTGATGTAGAGAAGGTTAGGGCTGTCAATGATTATATCGTCGCCAACACCGCCTATACGGATCAAACGAATTCAAGTCCACATAGCGCTTATACAGTGCTTGCAGAACATGGGGGCGTTTGTCAGGGCTATGCGTTGTTGGCACATTCGATGTTACAAAAGCTAGGTATAGAAACGAAATATATCATAGGCTATGTCGGACAGGAAGGACATGCTTGGAATTTAGTAAAGCTGGATGGTCAATGGTATCACCTTGATACAACATGGAATGACCCGGTGCCTGATCGTAAAGGGGCGGTTCGCTATCAATACTTTTTAGTGGATGATCGAACGATGGCAAAGGATCATACATGGATTGCTAAAGACTACCCGAAAGCAACGAGTACAATGTATAGCTACTTTCATAATGTAGATTTCGCTGCACAAGTAGGGCAACAAATATTTTATAGTAATGTTGCTGATGATAATAAGTTGTACGTGCTTGATTTACAAACTGGTAAATCGAAACGTGTCACTAAATCACGTGCACAGTACATCGTTTATGCAGATGGCTGGCTATATTTTAGTAATTATTCACAAGGAGCGTATTTAACAAAGATTCGCCCGGATGGAAGCGGCGAAAAAGTATTAAATAGGGAAGAAACGAAAGATTTATTTGTGCAGGACAACTATTTATATTTCACGACAAATGAACTGAAAAAAATGGCGCTTTAACTTGATCAATAAAAAGATATGAGTGTCATGCCAGAAGATACACTTTATGTGAAGTGGTTGATTGGACGACTCCTTGGGGATTAGCGTCACAGATGATATGCTGGAGCGAGAATGCGAGTGAAGCGGCTCAGCGGACGCCCCGGGAAGCTTTGCTCTGTAGCGAAAGCGAAGCGGCAGCTACAAAATGACCAGTCGGAACGGAAATCAACCCTTCGTTTTGCAGAGGAGTAGTACTTTGTTTAAATAGACACCTTGTTGTCATTGAATATAATAGTTTTCAACAACATGAAGAGCCTATGACATTACAATCTGTCATAGGCTTTTTTTGTTCGCTCTATAAGATAATAGATAGGTTGATGCTGACATAAAGAAATCTCAATTTCAGGATACACCGATTTCATTTCTTGTGAAAAAGTTTTAAAAATTAATGGATTATGCTTTATGGCACCACCATTACAATAAAGGCTGAATGCTTCGCCCTTATAATCAATTTTTTTCACCACAGCACATGCAAGGAGTACTAATTCATGAGCAGCACGCATTGATATTTGAATAGCGCATGAATCCTTTTTGGTCACAGCCTCTGCTAAAAATGCACTCATTTTTGCAAGCTGCGCGTTTGTGTAGGATGGACGGAATAGCCAAGAAGCTAGCTCTGTAACATCTTGGATTCGTAAGTAATCATAGACAGCACTTTTCAATATGGTCGGCTCACCACGCCCGTCTTCCATGCGGAAAATGGCGCGTATAATTTCTTGTCCTAACCAATAGCCACTGCCTTCATCTCCTGCACGGTGCCCCCAACCACCTGCACGTACGATTTGTGTACCATCATATGCGTACGCAATAGCTCCGGTTCCAGCAATGAGTAATGCGCCTGCCTGTCCAGCAGTAACACCAAGTAAAGTGGCTTGTGCATCATTTTCTATAATAAGCGTATCTATCTTTAACTGTAATGTAGATAGTGCACTATGAACGATTGCTGATACGGCTTCATGATCTTTGGGAGAATCAATCCCAGCCATTGCGAAGGTAGCAACGGCAATAGTTGAGGTATCTTGCTGTTGTAAAAAACCTTGCACATTTGCTAATAAAGCTTGCAATATTTCTATAGAAGCTGTAGCACCAATCGCTTGATAATTCGAGCCACTGCTTGATGTTGTATATTTTATTTCACCTGACTCGGCATGTACGAGCGCACATGCCGTTTTTGTAGCACCACCGTCAATAATAAGTAGCCATTCCATCATTGATTCCATTCCTCGAAAATTAATGTTAATTGTTTTTCTGCCTCAACAATTTTAGACTCTTTCAAACTGACCCACTCTTTAAGGTTATGAGTATTGGCCTTGGAGCGTTCAAGAGATTCTTTCATCGTTGCGGGCGCTGGACCACCAAGTAATGTACGTACACCAACGAAAGTTTCTGGTTTTAATGTGCTATAAAAATCTTCCTCAGAAATTTTTAATGGCTTACCAGTAATTAATTTAGATTGTGTATTGGCAAGACCCCATGTAAGACTTGCTAGAGATTCCTCCCCATGAGAGAGCAATACTTTAATACATTTACTAACAATACTATGTGCTTGGCGGAAGGAAATCCCTTCAGAGCGCACAAACGTATCTGCGAGCTCTGTCACATTGGCAAAGCTATTTTCTGCTCGATTTCTTAGTTTTTTCTTGTTTACATCCATCGTGACAACAAGTGAACCAAATAGTTTGTAAATACCTATTAAACGGTCGATCGCGCGCCATAAATAAGGTTGCATATCATCCTCTGTGTCTACGATATCTCCAAAAGGTGTATTATGTACCATTTGTAACACTGTACTAGCATCACCAACAACCGCTGATAGCAATGAACGTGTATGCTCTATCGAAACAGGATTGCGCTTTTGTGGCATGATAGAGCTAACTTGCACGTACGGGCTTGCTAGCGTAAACGCATTGAATTCCTGTGTAGCCCAAAGTAAGAAATCTTGGGATGTACGGCCAAGATTAAGTGCCGCAAGTTGCACGATACTCGCTGCCTCCGCAATATAATCTGCTCCAGCAACAGCATCCCACGCATTTTCGATAATATCATCGAATGCCAATAACTCACGCATGCGCTCTCGACTAATATTGAAGCCTGTTGTCGTTAATGCCGCGGCCCCCATACTACTGCGATTCACCGTTTTATAGACATGCTGTAAACGTTCAAAATCTCGTTCAAGTTGATCGATGACAGCTTTCAAATAATGCGCAAAGGTTGTTGGCTGTGCTTGCTGCGTATGAGTATAGCCAATCATAATCGTATCAACATGCTCCTCAGCCGCTGCGATTAAATCATCTCGTAATGTCAGTAATTCTTGCATAAGCAATAACAATTTTTTTCTTAAAGTCATGCGATAGATGGCAATGCCCATATCATTACGACTTCTACCAATGTGAAGATTCCCTGCAACATCACCAGCAAGCTCTATTAATTTATTTTCGATGCGGAAAAACAAATCCTCATATCGCGGGCTGTAATCCTCTATACGATAATAGTTCAAGTCTAGTTTTTTTAAAGCAGTACCAATTTCTTTAGCTTCTTCTTGTTTAACTAAACCCTGTTCTTCTAACATTTTTAAGTGTGCAATATTGATTTGCAACATAATTGTTAAAAAGTTTTTCTTGGCTTCATCGTAAGCCGGTTGCAAGACAATTTTACGATAAATATTGGAAGGAAAGATCATCCCATCTTCTCGCTGGGTCTTGTTGCGGAAATCTTCAAACATAGTTATTGCCTCCTAGTAGATTAGCAGTTATATGGCCGAACCAGCACTGCCTTTAGATAACTTCTCGGAAATAATCAATACAATTAAAATTAAACAAATTTGTAAGACACCGTATGCACAAGCAGTACCAAATTTAAAAGAATACAATTTTTGAAATATCGCCACTGATAATGGGATCGTTGACGTACTGTAAAGAAGAATAGACGCTACGAATTCGCCGAAGCTTTGAACAAGTGCTAGTAATGTACCCGCCAAAATGCCCGTAAATGTAAGTGGTAGTACAATACGTCTAAATGAATACCACCAGGTTGCACCTAAGCTTCGTGATGCTTCTTCGATAGATTGATCTAATTGCACAAGTGATGCAGATGTCGATCGGAAAACAAGGGGTAAATGTCTAATAAAATAAGCTAACGGCAAAATCCAAAATGTCCCGATAAGAACCTGATTAAAAGAGAATATATTTTCCGTACTAAAAGCTGCGATCAGATTGACAGCTACAACGGTACCCGGCAATGCCCAAGGAACCATGATTAAAATATCGAGTAATGTTTTACCTTTAAAATTTAAGCGCACCATAGCATAGGCTGCAGCAACACCGAAAATGATATTGCCGAGCGTGGCAACAATCCCCATTCGAACGGAATTCCAAATCGGCCGCCACGTCCGTTCATCTGTAAAAAGAGCATAATAATGATCTAATGTATAATCTGTTGGGAGAATTTGCGTTTTCCATGCACCATCAACGGAAAATGAAATTAATATAAGCACTAAAATCGGCAAAATTAAAATTAATGTCCCTATGAAAGACGCAATAGTCGCCATAACTTTCATGCCTCTTGAAGACACTTCGGATCGATGAACACTAATACCTTTGCTAAGATTTTGGTAATTTCGGCGGTTTTGATACCAGCGCATAATAATTAAAAAGGTAATGGACACAAAGGATAAAATCATAGATTGTGTCGCTGCCATATTTAAATTCCCATTCGTACGTGATAAATAGATTTGCATGGTCATCGTGCGTTCAACACCGAACATTAAAGGTGCAGTGTAGGATGCCATAGAAATCATAAATACGAGTAGGGATGAGGCAACAATCGAGGGTGTTAACATGGGTAGAATAATCTTTGTCCATATTCGAACACGCCCGGCACCTAAGCTAGTTGCGGCTTCTTCTAAAGCTGGATCAAGACCTTTTATAGCTGCTGAGGCGGTTAAGTAGAAGTAAGTGTACATAGTGAATGTATGTACGACGATAACTCCCCATATGCCTTTTAATGAAAATGGAACTTGCTCTAAATCGAATAGGTGCTGAAACGCACGTGGGAAAATCCCACTCTCTCCATACAAAAATGTAAAGGACAGCACACCTACTAGCGGCGGAAGAGCCATGGGTACCAATACTAAAACAGAGAGTATCCGTCTGCCTGGGAAATCATAGCGTTCCAGTAAAAATGCCATAGTTACACCGACGATTGCACAGCAAATAACACTGATAACGGATATATAAATACTAGTCCATAATGCTTCTATATTTGCTGGGCTAGCTATATTAAAAAAATTTTTATAATTAGATAGTGCATCATCACCAGAAAAGCTTTCTGTAAAAGTTTGATAGAACGGGTATACTACATAGGCAAACAACACTAAAAATAAAGGTGCAACTAAAATATAGACAAACCAATTTGAGCTAGTTAGTCGTGTCCATGCATTTCCTTCAGAAGGATTGAGGTGTGTTTTTTCCATGTTGTTACCCTCCTATTCTCCTAAAAAATACAGTGAATCTTGGGCTATATTTAAGGTGATGTCTTCACCAATTTTTTTAAGTTGACCGTTCATATTGATAATCATTACTTTTAGTGAAAAATCTAGACATTCTACAATGTAGTTCACACTTATTCCTGTAAATTCAACAAAAGTGATTTTACCTGTTAATGTGTTTTCACCAGTACCTTGATTAATGGATTCAGGGCGAATAGAAATAAATACTTTGTCTCCAATCATATGCGTTAAAGTGGGGGAGCTCTGTTGCTTTCGCCCAGTCAAAACAAGTCCACTTGTCGTTTTTACTTGTATATCGTCACCATTAACAGCATCAATTGTCGCCTCAATTAAGTTTGTCTCACCAATAAAATCTGCGACGAAGCGGTTAGAAGGTTGATTATAAATTTCTTGCGGAGTACCGATTTGTCTGACGTTCCCATTTTCCATGACCATGATCCGATCTGACATGGACATAGCCTCCATTTGATCATGCGTAACATAGATGGTTGTAACACCAAGCTCGGATTGAATACGTTTTATTTCTACGCGCGTTTCTTCGCGTAATTTAGCATCTAAATTCGACAATGGCTCGTCTAACAATAAAATATCGGGCTCTATTACAAGTGCTCTTGCCAATGCAACCCGTTGCTGCTGACCACCAGATAATTCATTAATTTTCCGATTCCCATATTGCGATAAATGAACAAGCCCTCTAATACGGTCGACCTTTTGTTTGATTTCCGACTTCGAAAATTTTCGTACTTGTAATCCAAAGGCGATATTTTCATCTACCGTCATATGTGGAAAGAGGGCATAATTTTGAAACACCATACCGATATTTCGTTTATTAGGTTGAAGCCTTGTCACATCAAAATCATCAAAAAGAATTTTCCCTTCTGTTGGGTAATAAAAGCCGGCTATCATTCTTAGTGTAGTCGTTTTCCCACAACCACTTGGGCCGAGGAAGGTGAAAAATTCACCAGCTTTAATATGAAGATCTAAATTTTTTACGCCATGAATGTGACCGAATTTCTTAGAGACATTTTTTATTTTGACACTTTTCAACTGAAATGCTCCTTTCTTGTTAAAAAATTAGTTACATGAAGCCTCGAGCAAACATATACTCGAGGCTTAAAAATATACGCAATATTCGTAGGTGTTTTAGAGGTCAAAAATCTTTAATAATCGGTCACTTTTTTCCGCGTCCTTTAATATTGTTATCCCAATACTCCATCCATTCTGCTTCTTTATCAGACATGAGTGTCCAGTCTATATCAAAAGTTTTTAAGTCTAATTCTTTATACCACTCAGGCATTGAAGCTTTATCGATATCTGAGCGAGTAGGAATTTGATAGTAATCGTTTGCTAGTTGAGTCACCATTCCTTTTTCAAATAAGAACTCTACGAAGAGCTTTGCATTTTCTAAGTTTTTAGCATTGTTAACAACAGCAACACCATCAACTAAAATCGGTGCACCACTTTTCGGATAAATATAATCAAACGGATAATCAGTCGTATATTTCTTTAATAAAATATCTTGCAAATTCCATAAAGAAACACTGCCTTCTTGTCTTGTCATCTTTAAATAAAGTGCATTCGGATCTTGTGTATATTCCTTCGTGTTGGCATCTAATTTTAATAACCAATCATAGCCTTTCTCAGGTGTATCTGCACCTTGACGTAAAATCATAGATGAATAAATAGTACGCATCGTCCCAGATGCTAACACACCACGAATTAAAATTTTATCTTTCCACTTTGGATCTAATAATTCATCCCAATCTTGTGGACCTGTTTCTTTCTTTAATACGTCGCTATTAATCATAATAACTTCTGGCAATAACATTTCACCAAACCAACGACCATCCGCATCTTTATAGGCTGCATCAATGGAGTCGTTAAAACTAGGCTTCCAAGCTTGAAGTAAACCTTCATTGGCACCGACAGTTAGTGCAGATTGCGTACCGCCCCACCAAAAATCAGCCTGAGGATTTGCTTTTTCACCACGTAGGCGTTCTAAAATTTGCTGTGCGCCCATCGTTAAAAATTCCACTTCAATGTCCGGGTACTTTTCATTAAACTGATCGATTACTTTTTGCACCATTTCTTCATCGCGCCCTGTATAAATAACAAGCTTTCCAGATGGCTTAGCTGCTACATCGGTCTTTTCAGAACTGGACGTTTTGTCGCCATCTTTTGTAGTAGCCTTGTCACTACTACAAGCAGCTAAGACAAGAAGCATCAGCACAAGTAAAAAACCGAAAATACGTGTTTTCTGCATAATCTTCCCCTCCCTAATAGTGAAAAACTTACATACTATCAGTATAATCCATAGACCGTACATTAATGTTAGAATAATTAAAAAATTATAATTATATTATCTTAGCTAAGATTTCTAGTATAAGAGTTTTGAGGATAGAATATCGAAAATGTAAGTGAACAATTGATTTTGAAAGGGGTCCCTAAATTATCATTCTAGGGGTTCAGGTGTGATCCGCTCTCTATCAAGGAGAGAATAGGGATCCTCAAAATTTTCTCAGCGAGTCGGTGCATCACACTGGGCGAGTGGATATATTGCTGCACTACTCGCTGTAATTAAAATTGCCGTTTTCATTACCTAGTGTTAGTTAAATACAGAAATTAAGGGAGATGG
The DNA here is from genome assembly GCF_023242215.1 of Lysinibacillus sp. Ag94. NCBI lineage: Bacteria > Bacillati > Bacillota > Bacilli > Caryophanales > Bacillaceae > Lysinibacillus > Lysinibacillus sp. Ag94. The sequence goes on from NZ_CP096780.1 coordinate 119,020, forward strand.
ATCAAAAAAATGATCTATCTCCCTATAATGTAGTTTAAAGTATTTACTTACTGACAGGCTCTAAAGATTTTCCCTTTTGTCGTCGCTGCGAAAGTATTGTCGGTAACATCATACCTAAAATAACTAAAATAATACCCGCTATTTGTAAAGAAGTTAATGGCTCATGGAGAACAATAACAGAAACGGTTACGGCAACGGGCAACTCCATAGCACTTAAAATAGAGGCAAGAGCTCCGCCCACTTTCGGAACAGCTATAGAGAATAAATAAATTGGCAAAATAATACCAAAGAGACCTAGTGCTAGTCCGAATTTCCATAACCCCCCGGCGAATAATTTGCCGTTCCAAAGAACTTCAGGGTTTAGGAAAATACCAATAATGATAAGAGCGACAAAGGAAACAATCAACACGCGTGAGGTCGTTGTAATACCTTCCACGTGACGAGAGTTAAATTGAATAAAGCAAGCAAAAGTAAAGGCAGCAGCAAAACCTAGTAGCCAGCCTTGAATAGGAATATCGCTCAAATCTACATTTAGTACGCCAGCAGCTAAAATCGTTCCAGCAAATAATACAATGATGGAAATCACTTCAGTCCGACTTGGTAAGCGTTTATGAAGGGCACAATCTATTAATAAGCCAATCCACGTGAATTGGAAGAGCATTACTACTGCAAGAGAGGCTGGTAGATACTTTAATGATTCGCCGTATATAATTCCTGTAGTTCCGGTAAATATCCCGGCGCACACCAAAATAAGCAGTCCCTTTTTAGAGAGCTTTGGTAATTGTCTTTGTGTTACTATAAAAATTGTTGCAACCAGCATAAAGCCAATAATATATTGACTCGATACTGCCTCTCCTGTTGTAAAGCCATGCTGCATAGCTACTTTGACAATTGTCGATAGTACACCGTAGCTACTAGAAGCGATGACAATTAAAAGAGGATAAAATAAATTTTTCTTCATGTTTTTTCACTTCCTAAAATTGCTTCACCATATGATGAAATGGTTCATCGATTATGGACCATGGCTCGGTAACGACAAAGCCCATGCGTTCATAAAGGCGACGAGCGTCCTCTTTTTCCGTTTCAACATTTAATGATAATTTTGTATAGCCTCGTTTTTCTGTTTCCTCTATGGCAAATTGCAGTAATAATGTTCCTATTCCTTTACCACGAGCTTCTGGTGCTACACAAATAGTATCAATATAATATTCATCTTCATGAGCCTCTTTATCGATGATGATGGATGGCGCATTTTTTTCTTCAAGCCATTTTACGAGATTTGCATCCATATGAATGGCTTCGGCACCATTATAAAAAACAAGAGTTCCTAATACTTGCTCATTTAGAGCAGCAACAAAAGTATTTAAATAGGAATGTCGATTGTCCTCACGCTTGAATAGTACAGTAAGTTCTTGTTCAACGGCTTTCGCTGTTTGTTCACCTGTTAAACGGTTGGCAATATCACCAATCGCATCAATAATTAATGGTACAACGGCATGGGCATCCTGTGGTTGCGCTTGTCGAATTGTAATACTCATTGTCAAAATCCCTACCTTTCTATAGGCAAGTATAACAAAGATAGAGGATGACTCAAGTTTTTGAGTAAATGGGGATATTTTGATGGCATCATTAACTTCTTTCAGTGGGTGCCAAATACTTGCCGTAAGAAGTTAAAGTCTCCGGCGAATGTCTTGGAATCGGAAGGGAGTGCTTTGTGCCAGGGCATAATTGATTATTTTTCCGAAAGTTTAAAACTTTATACGACATCAATTTTCATGTTAATCTATAATGACTAGAGTTTCGGGAGGACAACAATGACAAAGGAAGATAAGGATTATATTTTAGTTTATGGAGATGCTTTTATTGACTATATCGCTGATGATGTAACAAATACATCTTTTACTAAATATATGGGTGGTGCAACAGTAAATGTTGCTGCGGGAATTAGCCGTATCGGTGCTCCATCTGCGTTAATTACGATCACAGGAGATGACGAAGGATCTCAGTTTGTTCGAGATGGCCTTGTACAAGAAGGGGTCAGCCTGGATTATGCGGTATTTAACCCTGCGAAGCGTGTTAGCGGTGTCTATGTACATTTAACGGAAGCATGTGAGCGAATTTTTAAGGATTATGTCGATGAGACGCCAGATTTACAAGTAGAAGCAACACAATTAAATGAAGCAGCTTTTAAACATGCATCTGCTTTAACTGTGTGCTCAGGTACAATGTTCCATCCTACAGCCCTTGATACTACACGTGCTGCTGTAGAGATGGCAAAGGAAAAAGGGGCAATTATCGCAATGGACGCGAATATTCGCCCTCTACGCTGGAGCAGTGAGCAGGTTTGCCGTGAAACGATCACGTCATTTTTTGAGCACGTAGATATTTTAAAGGTTACTGATGAAGAATTATTTTTCCTTACAGAAACAACTAGCTTGGAAGAGGGCATTGAGCAATTAAACAGTTATTTAGTGCCCATTATTTTAGTAACAGTAGGGGAAAAGGGCACATTTGCGGTATTAAATGGTGAGGTTATCCATGTACCGACAGAAAAGGTTGTGCCAGTAGATACTACAGGTGCTGGAGATGCATTTATGGCTGGTGTATTACGCGATGTTCATTACAATGGTTTACCTACAACAGAAGAAGAACTTGTTCGTTGTGTAAGCTTTGGCAATAAGATGGGCGCTTTAGCAGCTACTAAAGCAGGGGCATTAACAGCTCTTCCATTTTATGATGATATTAAACATTTACTTAAATAATCGTTTGGAGCGTGCATACAATGGAGAAAAATTACGATGTATTAGTGAAGGATCGATTATTCTTTGGCGGTGCAAAAGATGCAGATTTAGCTTTTGAACAAGAAACGGTTGATATCGTGATTGATGTTCGAGTAAATGGCTTATCTAAAGAGGAGCAAGAAGCGGCTTCATATGCGTACAAGCATATGCCGATTGCAGATGAGGACATAGAGGTTGCACCATCAATTGAAAAAGTTGCGAAAGAAATTGTTTCTGCCTATGAGAATGGACAAAAAGTGTACTTCCATTGCGGAGGCGGGGGAGGTCGCGCAGGAGTGGCTGCCACTGCTGTATTAATGGAGCTTGGCATGGCCAATTCTCTAGAGGAAGCGGAAGTGGCGGTAAAGAAAGCCCGTCCACAAGTTACAATTCGTCCAAAAATGGCAGATGCTTTGCAGAAGCTATACAAATAAAAGAGAAGATGTACCAATAGTTTTTTCAACTTTGGTACATCTTCTTTTTTATAAATTGATTTATTTTTGAAAATATCATTCACTTTTATGTTTGTAAGTTAAAAATACAAATTTAGGAGTGAATCAATTGACTACATTTACACCCTTACAAGAGGCTCAAGCCTTTACAGAAGCTTTTTTATTGTCTAACGAGCAGGTATCTGTAAACCATCCTTATAAGAAGGATAAAGGTCGATATCCACGAGTGCGGAAATTTTTCCAAAATCATTTATTAAATGGTACAAATGATGCTTCCACCTATCAACAAGGTGTTGGGCAATTAATGATGTTCTGTGCCCAGTTCGCTCAACAAAAGGCATTGGTTGGAGAGCGTGATGCAGTTTACAAAGAAGTGGTTAATGCTGTTATTCCTAAACTTTTGAAAAGAACATATAATTTCCCGTCAATCAATCCGTTAGCAGGCTTTATTTATCTTGGTGTAGCGATGCTTAAAAAGTTGGATGAGTCTCAAAGCGATGTATCACTTTCTAATGTAGATGAGTTGTTAGATCGATACCGAGGCTATTTTGCTAATGAAGTATTAAGTTCTAAAGAAAACTATTCTTTAATGTATCATCGGACTCCGTCTGCTTGGACATATAATGACTCAGAAAAAGCGTACCGTTTTGCTACTGGACCATATTCGGGCCAAATAGGATACTGGATAACTACTGCAGATTTATCCACAGATCCTCAAAAAAAATACTTAGAGATGCCAACAGTTCTTGATAGCTCAGGACAAGTTTCTTTTGCTGGTATTCAGCCAGGAACAAGTGATAGAGATTATATAGATCACCATTCCTATTTCAACACTAAAAACGAGCGATTTATTCTTAACGAATCGCTAAATACAATTGCATTATGGATGGCGGCACATGTTTATGATGTAAAAGTGAATAAAACTGGAGCTTCATTAAATCCTGCATATAACTTGAAAAATGCAATCAGAGATGTTCTTAGCTATACTCATTGGGGTTCAAATACGTTAGTTGCTAATGATGCTAAAGGGTGCTTCCAACAAGAGCCATTTAACGATGCATTAACTGCTAAAAGAGTTCTGCCGGTTCATGGATATTCCGAAGTAAACTTAACGAATAATATGCTGCGATCTCGATTTGATTCTCCGGCATATAATACATTTGCAATAACATTCTTACAGATCTTTGCAAGCTTGATTGACAATCCAACAGTATCATCATGGTACAATCTTGTTCCAAATTCTGATTCAGATTCTGGAATTATGGTAGTTCAGATGATTAATACTTACCAAGATATATTTACAAACTATTCAATTATCAAAAATACTTTAATAAATAATTCGTTTAGCCAAGCTAAATATTGGGGTATGTACATTCCAGAAAACGCAATGTTAGGTTCATCCGAGTTGATTAAAAATCCATGGCAAATACCTAATAAGGGTGAGGGGATCAATCAAGCTATGGTCGGATTGTTCAATGTTTATCCTGGATTCGCAGGTCAAGGATCTACAAGTATTCATAAAATCGGGGAAGCAATTAAACTCCAACTTGAAGTTGGTCGAGCATTACATGGGCAAAATGCCTTCCCATCACACTGTCGTTCAGGTCTTTGGGATTTAGCTCGCTTAGATATATTAGCAGATGTTTCAAATACAGATGGGACTGTTAGCTCGGCTACAGACCTAACTACTACTGATAAAGAATCTCCAAACTGTGCTGGAGCACGTCGCACATTCTACACTTTAGCAATGGCGTTAGCAGTCGATGGTTGTAAAGGTTTTGAGTCGAATTAATGCATACGCGATTTAAGTGGAAGAAACATATGGATGATATTTGTTAAATTGATTAGAGTGAAGGCTAAGTGACTTCTTGGAGATCAGCGTCTCGGATGAGATTTTGTAGCGCAAGCGATGCGACTCATTGGACGCCCCAAGAAAGTGCTTAGCCGGATTATTTTTAACAGCCGATACATAAATTTGTGCTATACATATTAGAACAGATTTTGTTATAGTGATAATATAACAAAGATGAGGTGAATTATATGATGGAGGAATTAGCGAAAGTTCCATGGGCAGTCATCGCACCACTAATAGTCGTTCAATTTATTTTAATGATTGTAGCTTTAGTTGATTTACGTAAAGTCCATGCAACAAATGGCCCTAAAGTTTTATGGGCGCTTCTTATTATTTTTACAAATATTATTGGATCGATTGCGTACTTTATAGTTGGGAGAAAACAATCATGACGATATTACTTGAGGTAGCAGGACTTACAAAGCAATTTGCAGAAAAGGTAGTTGTGGATGGGATTGAGTTCTCTTTAGAAAAAAATACATCGACAGCTTTAATTGGACCTAATGGCGCTGGCAAAACAACCACATTATCGATGCTAACAGGTTTATTAAAACCAACCTCCGGAAGTGTAAAAATGCTAGATGGTCATTTAAGAGCTAATATTGGTTTCTTGCCACAATATCCGCAATTCTATCCTTGGTTAAGTGCGTTAGAGTTTACTGAAATGGCGGCAAAGTTAAATGGTGTGCCAGCAAAAAAAGCACAAGCAGAAGCCAAAAAAACACTTGAGTTTGTAGGTCTTGGTAATGATTTAAATAAGAAAATTTCTACGTTTTCTGGTGGCATGAAGCAACGGCTTGGCATTTCCCAGGCAATTGTTCATAAGCCTAAATTACTGTTATTAGATGAACCTGTGTCTGCATTGGATCCAGTAGGTCGTAGGGAAGTTCTTGATTTATTGAAGGGCTTACAGCAGGAAACAACGATTTTATATTCGACACATATTTTAAATGATGCTGAGGAGATGACAGATCAATTACTGTTTTTACGTGATGGAAAGCTAGTAGAGCAGGGGACATTACGTGAAGTTCGACAACGTTTCGAAGAATCAAATTATGTTGTAGAATTTAGCACTGAAAAAGAAGCACAACTTTTTGCCAGTCAATCTGAACTTATAGGAAAAGCTAAGGGCAGTTATGTATATATAGGAATTATTGATGAACAACCAAGTATGCAGGGGTTGCTTCAACATTTGAGTAGTTGTCCTTATGAAATACGAAAAGTAGAGCGTCAAACAGCATCGCTTGAAGAGATTTTCATGAAGGTGGCGAGAAAGATATGAGAGGATTTACTGTACTACTTCAAAAGGAATTCAGAGAAGCTTGGCGAAGCTGGAAGTTTTTATGGATACCTCTTGTATTTGCTTTGCTCGGTATGAGCGATCCACTGACGAACTATTATATGATGGATATTTTAAATGCTGTTGGTAACGTACCAGAAGGCTTTGAAATGTTGATGCCAGAATTAATGCCAGTGGATCTATTACAAGCTTCCATTGGACAGTTTCAGACGATAGGTTTACTCGTATTAATGGCAACTTTCGTAGGCACCATAAGTAAAGAAAGAGCAAGTGGAATGGCTACTTTATTGTATGTCCGTCCAATATCGTTCGGCGCTTATTTTATGAGTAAATTTATCGTCATGAGTACTGTTGGCCTTGTTAGTATATTAGCTGGTTTTACCGCGAGCGTATACTATACGGTCGTGCTTTATGGGACATTTGAGATAGGGACACTTATAGCAAGCTTTTTTACGTATTTTTCTTGGCTGCTCTTTGTGATAGCCGTGACATTAATGATGAGTGCAACTTTTAAAACAGTGGTAGCAACAGCATGTGCATTTGCTATCATATTTATTGGGCAAATATTGGATGCTTTAGTTGGGGCATTTTGGACAATATCACCGTGGAAATTACCGGTATATGGTGTTCAATTAATGAGGGGCACGATGGAGATGTCGGATTATTGGTGGAGCCTATCTATTACATTAGTTATCACCATAATTTGTATAGGTATAGGAATTTTGACAATGAAGAAAAACGCATCGATGACGAAAATTTAAAGGAAGTATGGAGGTAAAAATCCGCGTAAACTTTTAACATAGGGCACGAGCACTAAAACCAGCGGCGCTATCGATGAAAAACTGTAGCGGATTTTTACTATATTATTTTTTAAAGCATACGAGCATTCATCAGCAAAATAAGACCGACGAAAAACATTGCCCATGAAAGAGCAGAACTTGTGCTTTTATCAAAAAGCGCTTGTATTTTTCTTAACGGCTTATTCATAAAGCGTTTGAACAGTATGTGTAAGCAGAGTAATAGGATCGCTGGCGTAATCATTATTAGGTTATATCCCGCTATGATGGGCAACCATTCGTAAAAGGCTAAATGATTGCTCGTTAAAATACCTATTGCTGCAAAATAGGGTAAAGCTGTTGCCACTTCTACAAGAGAAGTCGTAAATCCTAAAGCAATCATTGCTCCTATACTAAACGCTTTCGGCTTAGGAGATCCCGATGTTTTTTTCTTTGGTACTAACCAACTTCCGACAAATAATATTGCCCCTACAATTATCATTACTAATCTAGCAGATTGATTATTTAATGCATTTGCAATTGGATCAAAAATAACATCTAAGCCAAGCATCAAAAAAATACCGGTACTAAAATAAAATAAAACCACTGTCGTTAAATAAGTTAATAGCAGTCGACTTTGTTGTTTTTTTGCCACAAGCAATACATATACAGTCACACCGATTATAGCAGGGCTCAACGTATCTAATATAGCTAAGACACCAATTACTGATAACGTCTCTATACTCATTGTTGGAGATCACCTTCTAGTTATTTTTAACTTCAAATATCGTAAAAGCATGTTCAATTAAATGTAAGAAAACTTCCTCTAACGGATACAATTCAACTTGTTCAGACTGTAAAGAAAATTTCTTTATTCACGTTTAATAATGCGTTGCACTGATTCTGATTCGCATTATAATTTCTTCTCAATTCCTTCAATCGACCTAATAGACTCTATTCTAAAGATTGTGGATTCTTCTGTTTTGGCTGTCGGCAATAAGAGACCAATTTCTTTATCATAACGCAGTGTCCGAACGGAAATCTCTGTTTGTTTAGATGCTTATGAATGACAAGAAAAAGCAAATCCCCCTTTTTGGCTATTACCAATATTATACATACCAATCCAATAATATTCAAAAAACTTTGCATAATTTTCAAGTAATCTAGGTATACTTGTTTATCTTCTTTTAGCAGGTGTTTGGACACTGTAAAAAAGTAGCATAAATAAATGGCCCGACGCCTCCAGGAAAGCACCCAGTTAAAACGAAAATCAACCCCACGTTATGGCAACAAGGCTATATGATGTAATTACTTATCTTGGAATATCCATAACTTAGGAATATAATGGAGCTATGAAACAGAATTTGTCTAATAACTCGGAAAATATGAAAATATAAGTAGGAGGAAGTGGAAAAATTGGCTACAGAAAATTCCGATCGCTTTCTTACAGCGTTTAATCGGATAGATCATAGGTTAAGAGATATTGTTGGCGCAAAGGACTTTATGCCCTTTTATCGTCTTATCGATCAAGCGAAGAAAAAGGAAGTACTAGTTCGTAAATACGAAGACGATCTGCGCTCGTATGCAGATTTACGAAATGCAATTGTTCATCATCGCACATCATTAGAGTATGTCATCGCTGAACCACATATAGATGTTGTGGAAAGAATTGAATATATAGATGCAACACTTGCTAAGCCAACACTTGTTGGCCAAATGTTTCATAAAAAAGTATTAATTTTTCAGGAAAGAGATTCACTAAAACATGTCTTAAAAGTTATACGTCATCGTAAATTTACACAGTTTCCCGTATATCATAAAGATCAATTTAAAGGGCTTGTAACGACAGTAGGAATTACAAATTGGCTAGCTACGATGATGGGAGGCGATCAAATACCTAAGAAAATTCCGTCTTTACATGATATTTTGATGCATGAAAAAAATAAGGTGAATTATAAATTTGTGAGTAGATACATAACGATTTACGAGGCCGAAGATATTTTTAAACAAGGTGTGGAACGGGGACGTCGCTTTGAAGCTTTATTAATAACGGAGCATGGTAAACCACATCAAAAACTAATCGGCATTGTTACACCATTAGATATTGTAAAAATAGATTAAGCAAGACGAGACAAGCTGTTAAGAGCTTGATCGTCTTGCTTTATCCTTCATGCTTATATAGAGGGAGCCGTTTGTTTGAACCTGAGCAAAATAAACATCCTCAACGGCTTGGACATTTTGCTTTTTCAGCTTTTTCATAAGCCAATCTTCAGTCAATTCAAGTTCAACTAAATTTTCATAAATAACCTTACCGTCAGAAAGCACTTCTGTTGGTATATAGGTTGGCGGCGTAACATCAGCTTTAACATCTTGCTTTGTAGCCGGTTGCTCAGCGGGTCTTGGTAACACACTTAATTTACCCGTCGTTTCAAGTAATGCATATTGGACATCTTGTATTGAGAATATGGCCTGTTCCCGTAGCATCATCGCTAACTCATCCATATGCAGACGATTTTTCTTTAAGGCGGACTCTAAAATAATTCCGTTTTGAATTAGGATTGTTGGCTTGTCATCAACAATTACACGAGCTTTTTTAGATTTAATAGTAATGATAGTCATAATATAAGTTAAGATGCTCCACCAAATGAGGGCAATAAGGCCATCTAAAAAGGGTGTTTCAGCCTGTGCTGCTATTTCAGAAGCAATGGAACCGAATGTGATACCTGTTGTATAGTGGAAGAAGGTTAGTTGCCCAAGCTGTTTTTTTCCTAGTAATCGGGTGACGATGAGTAGAGCAAAGAAGGAAAGTGTTGCCCTAAGTATCATTTCCCAAAAATCGGCTTTAAAAAATTCGTCTATATTCATACATAAATCACTCCCTTAAAACTGCTATTTTCAATGAATAGCTTGTGCAAAAAGGACAATTGTATGCGACGATCTCTTATAATGAAAATTTACAAAGATTAGAAAGGGAGGTGGCGGTATGAATAAACAAAATGGGAATTTAAACAATCCAGTCTATCCAATTATGATTGCAATAGCTGTTGCCCATCTTATCAATGATACAATGCAAGCTGTTATTCCAGCGATGTTCCCGATATTGAAGAGTGATTTAGGGTTAACTTTCACGCAAATAGGTCTTATTTCGTTCGCATTAAATATGTTTGCTTCTGCTCTGCAGCCTGTTGTTGGTTTTGCTAGCGATAAAAAGCCGATGCCTTACGCACTACCGATTGGGATGGCAAGCTCATTTATAGGCATTGCTATTATAGCGTTCACATCACAATATTGGATAATTATTATTGCAGTATTATTTTTAGGGTTTGGCTCAGCTATTTTCCATCCTGAGGGTTCTCGTGTTTCATTCATGGCAGCTGGCTCAAAAAGAGGACTTGCTCAATCAGTTTATCAGGTTGGAGGAAACTCTGGGCAAGCACTTGCACCACTAATTAGTGCTTATATTTTTGATATTTTTGGGCAACGTGGTGCAGCAATTGTCTTAGTAGTGGCAGCAATAGGTATTGTTTTATTGAGCAAAATTGCAGCGTGGTATAGAAAGCAGCTAGAGCAAGAACGTATAGCAAAGAAAAAACGAGTATTAGTTTCGAACTTGCCTCCATTAACAAAGAAACAAGTAGGTATTGCGTTAACGTTACTGTTTACGATTATTTTTGCGAGATCATTTTATACAACGAATATTACAAGTTTTTATGTGTTTTATTTAATGGATCATTATGATGTTAGTCTTCGTCTTGGACAAATATTAATTTTCACCTTTATGGCCTTTGGCGTCGTTGGCACATTTTTCGGAGGTTCATTATCCGATCGAATTGGTAGAAAAAACGTAATTTTACTGTCCGTTGTTGTGCCGATGCCATTTTGTTTGGCATTGCCTTATGTACCGTTATGGGCAGCAATGATATTTTTAGTGATTATCGGCACACTCATTATGATTAGCTTCTCAGTAACAGTTGTCTACGCACAGGAGCTTGTTCCAACAAAAATTGGAACAATGGCTGGTTTAACAACTGGTTTTGCTTTCGGAATGGGCGCAATCGGTGCGATGGTAATTGGTGTATTAATGGATCATAGGGGTATTGATTTTACGATGATGGTTGTATCTTTGCTTCCTTTATTATTACTAGTAGCATTTTTCTTACCTAAGGATAAACCAGCTTCGGCGGCGTAAAATAAACGCGTTCTCAAGTTTGAGAAACGCGTTTTTATTATTGGCGTAATGGAGATAAAAATTCAGCCGGAAGTTTTTCTTTATCTAGTACATAGCCCTCTGATATGTGAACTTCATGCATTTTATCGTTGTAAGTGAATTTAAAAATACCATTATCAAAGTCAGTGCCAATCTCTTTGAAAAATATACCTTCAATTGATACATATTTAGGACATGTAAATGCTACTTTAAAATCTTCGTGTTCTTGGATTAAATAAGCACGTACACCTTTTTCGTATGTATCGTTCGCATCGTCGTCAGTTGGACGTTGGACAGCTACAATGTGAAAATCAACAAAAGGAACCTCTTTTAGTAAGACGTTTAAGAAGGAACCCTTTGTAATCTCTTCCCAGCGACTTTGTGCACTTTGGCCTACAATAATTTGGGAGATTCCGTAATTTTTTGCCACTTCTGCAATAACCTTTTGGATGGGGCGCTTCTCATTATCTTGTAATATGAACTTTTCAATTTCAAGCTCATCAGATAACTTTTTCCATTGCTCAATGTAGCTAGATTTCTCTGCATCAAATGCATCAAGGGGTTGCGAATCGACCGAAAGAATATAGAGCGGACAATCTAACATTGTAGCCATTTTATGACCACGTCGTATTAATCGCTCACCGTTAAGTCCATAGTAGACACAAACTAATATACTTTCGTCTAAACGCCCTTTTACATGCTTCATAAAAATTAACACCTCTTATCTTGTCGTTATTTTGTCATTTTTACAGTCGGTTTTGAAAAAAATAGCCTAAAACAGCAAAAATCGATACTGATACAGTGCATTATGCTCATTTATATTGTATACTAAAAAACGTATAAAAGTTAATGATAATATATTGGGAAAACCTTGAGGAAACTGGGTTATCTCTATACTTTACAGTTATTTGAATTATGCATTCCGTACATTTAAGCCAATTGCCTCTATATGCCACACTATTATGCAGTTAGTTAATTAGTTAGTCAAGTGACTTGGTAAAACTATAGTGACATGGATAGTGTGTACATATTATCTCTCAAAAAGTCGTGCCATTTTCTAAAGGCTTTAAGGCAATACGTTATCGGTATTTAGGCTTCTCAGTAGAAAAAGTTCATAGCCTGAAAGACTCCCTTTGTTTTATGCAGTGTAATCACCAGAAACTTTTTCCCTGTATAAATTGAGCTAGATCTTTACCATTTGTTTTCCGATTCAAGGAGTACACACTTTATTACATGAATCAAATTTCAAGAGAATTTCTAATATGTTAGTTAGCTTTATTCATTTTTAGTGAGTTTTTTTAGGATCTCCAGCAATTGTTAAATTTTTGTGCGTGAAGCAAAGTATAAAACAGTAGTAACTTCAGTAGATTTGGGAATACTTTATTATCGGTTATTTTCTCATATACACAGTTTTTTCGCACCATATCATACAGTTGCTGAACGAAATTGTTAGTAGGAGGTTTTCACTTGGTTACAGTTCTCTTTGCGATTCTTTTACCAATTATCTGTGCTGCACTTATTCCACTACTTTATAGGCGACTAAGGCGTGTTGCACATCTAGGCTGGTTTGTGTTATCCGTTCCATTCATCTTGTTTCTTTTACTCGCGCGCTACATTCCTCAAATTGCCGAGGGTAAAACGTTTATGCATACATATGAGTGGATTCCCTCTTTTAATATAAATTTCACAACTTATCTCGACGGACTCAGTATGATTTTTGGTTTACTGATTACGGGTGTAGGTAGTTTAGTTATTTTATATTCTATTTTTTATTTATCAACGAAAGAATCTCTTCACCATTTTTACTGCTATTTATTACTATTCATGGGCGCTATGCTTGGCGTCGTCTTTTCAGATAATTTAATGGTCTTATACACATTTTGGGAGCTAACAAGTGTGTCATCTTTCCTGTTAATTGCATTTTGGCATCATCGAAAAGCATCTCGTGCTGGTGCAAGGAAAGCTATGACAATTACCGTTTTTGGTGGCCTTTCAATGTTAGCAGGCTTTTTGATGCTCTATGTAGCTGCAGGTACATTTAGTATTCGCGAAATCGTAGCCAATGTAGGCATTATACGAGATCATACACTGTTTAGCCCAGCATTAATCCTTATTCTAATTGGTGCATTTACAAAATCCGCACAGTTTCCTTTCCATATTTGGTTACCAGATGCGATGGAGGCGCCAACACCGGTTAGTGCTTATTTACACTCGGCAACGATGGTAAAAGCCGGTATATATTTAGTTGCACGTTTTTCCCCAGTATTTGGAGGAGAGGCTGTTTGGTTCTGGCTAGTAAGTGTGATTGGCCTTCTAACATTGTTCTGGGGTTCATTTAATGCTGTGCGTCAGACGGATTTAAAGGCGTTACTAGCCTTTTCAACGATTAGTCAACTTGGATTGATTATGAGCTTATTTGGGCTAGGATCGGTAGGTCATTATTACGGTTATGCGCCAGATACTGTTCTTTATACGCAGGCAAGCTTTGCAGCGTTGTTCCATCTTATTAATCACTCCACGTTTAAAGGTGCACTATTCATGATGGTTGGTATTGTCGATCATGAAGCAGGCACACGCGATATTCGCCGTCTCGGAGGGCTAATGGCCATAATGCCGATAACTTTCACAATTGCAGTCATTGGTGGATTTTCTATGGCAGGCTTACCTCCCTTTAATGGCTTCTTAAGTAAAGAAATGTTTTTCGCAGCGGTACTAGCGATTCGCAACGTAGAGGCATTTTCAATTGCTGATTTGGGACTACTCTTTCCAATAGTGGCATGGGTGGCAAGTATCTTTACATTTGTTTACTGTATGATTTTGATCAGCCGAACATTTTTCGGAAAACTACGGCTAGATAAGTTGGATAAAAAACCGCATGAAGCTCCGTTAGGGATGCTATTTTCGCCAATCATTCTGTGCATTTTTGTAGTTGGGATTTTCTTTTTCCCGAACGTGCTAGGGCATTATATTTTAGAGCCTGCTATGGCGAGCATTTATCCAACATTCCCATCAACGAGTGAATTAACGCCACATATTCATGCTTGGCATGGCATAAATGCAGAATTGTTAATGACGCTCGGTGTAATTATTATTGGGGTCATCTTATTTAAAACGTTAAAAAGCTGGAAGCCTTTGTATCGGATATTCCCGCAAAGATATACGTTTAATATGTATTACAATCGTATGATTGAGTTTAGTGAAAATAGTTCTGCGAAGCTTACTAATCGTTATATGACAGGCAATTTAACGCATTATTTTGTTTATATTTATGTATTTTTTGTTGCGCTAATTGCAGGATATTTTATTTGGTCGGATGCTAGTGCATTTAATTTTGCAAAGGATTCCACAATTGAGTCTTATGAGCTCATTTTAGTATTTGTGATGATGTTCGCCGCAGTATGGATAATTTTCGCTAAAGGACGTGTAACAGCCATGTTATTAAATGGCGTACTCGGCTATTCAATTGCATTTTTCTTTGTTATTTTCCGTGCCCCTGATTTAGCATTAACCCAATTAGTCGTTGAATCTGTAACAACTGCATTATTCCTTCTATGCTTTAAATATTTACCCGATTTAATGCCTGAAGCTTCGCGGAAAAAAAAGCAATGGTCTAAGGCGATTATATCCATTTTCGTTGGCGCCACAGTTACTTTAATTGGCTTAGCGGTTGTCCATTTTGATCGCTTTAAGCCAGTGGCTACTTACTTCAATGATTCCTACGAACTCGCGGGTGGCTCAAATATTGTCAACACAATATTAGGCGATTTCCGTGCATTTGATACGATGCTAGAAGTGGTCGTTCTTCTGATTGCAGGCTTAGGAGTATATACATTAACGAAGCTAAAGCCACGAAAGGAGGAAACGGATCATGAAAATCAATGACGTCATTTTACGTACTATCACAAAGACGGTCGTCTTCATTATTTTAACCCTTGGTATTTATCTATTCTTTGCAGGGCATCATGCTCCTGGTGGAGGTTTTATAGGTGGTCTCGTGCTGGCCTCTGGCATTGTTCTGTTGTATTTAGCATATGACATTGAAACGGTGCATAAAGGAATGCCATTGGATTTTAAAAAAGTTGCGGCGCTTGGCGTATTACTTGCGACAGGCACAGCAATCGGCTCATTATTTTTCGATGTTCCGTTTTTAACGCAAACACATAGTTATATAAATGTACCGATATTTGGGAAAATGGGCTTTTCGACTGTAACAATTTTCGAGGCTGGCGTAGCTTTAACGGTAGTAGGTGTTGTAGTCACAATAATTTTAAGTATAAGTGAGGATGAGTAGCCAATGGAGTCTTTAATACTAGTGTTAGTTGGTGTATTAGTAGCTGTTGCGACGTACTTAATCCTCTCGAAACAGTTATTACGTGTGATTTTAGGAACTGCAGTCTTATCGCATGCGGCACATTTACTAATATTAACGATGGGTGGACTGAAAAAAGGGGATGTACCACTCTTAGAAGAATCAGAAGGTCCTTATACAGATGCTTTGCCGCAAGCATTAATTTTAACTGCAATCGTCATTAGCTTTGCAGTAACGGCGTTCGTACTCGTTCTTGGTTACCGAGCGTATAAAACGAACGATTCGGCGAATTTTGATGAATTGAGAGGTACGCCGGATGAGTAATATGATTGTCTTACCATTAATCGTGCCGGTTATTACGGCGATTTTACTTGTATTTTTACGTGAAAATGTTTTTTTGCAGCGCATTATTAGTTTATTGACATTAAGCTTTGTTGTTCTTATTAGTGTCATTTTATTGCTAGAGATTCAAAAACAAGGTGTGATGCGTATTGATTTTAGTGGCTGGGCACCACCGTTCGGCATTTTATTTGTTGCAGATTCATTCGCAATGCTTCTTATATTAGTAGCGAATATTGTCGCAGCCATTTGTTTGCTGTATGCCATTTTTTCAATCGGTAAGAGCTTTGAAAAGATGTATTTTTATCCGTTTGTCCTACTTATGGTAGCGGGAGTTAACGGTTCGTTTCTAACAGGGGATATTTTTAACTTGTTTGTGTGCTTTGAGGTTATGTTACTTGCTTCTTATGCACTTATTAGTTTAGGTGGCGATAAAGTTCAACTGCGCGAGGCGTTAAAATATGTGCTGATTAATATTGTTGCATCTTGGATTTTCCTAGTGGCATTAGCTTTTTTATATGGAACAGTTGGCACGTTGAATATGGCACATATTTCTGTCCGTGTTATGGAGGCAGGAGCTAATCCATTAATAACGACCGTGGCTCTTATTTTCTTAATTGTTTTTAGCTTGAAAGCTGGCCTCCTATTATTTTTCTGGCTTCCGGGCTCATACAGTGTACCTCCAACAGCTATAGCTGCACTTTTTGCAGCATTATTAACGAAGGTTGGCATTTATGCACTCGTCCGCACCTTTACATTACTTTTCCCAACGAATACTGAAGTGACTCATATGGTGCTAGGAATTATGGCGGGAGTTACGATTATTGCTGGATGTATGGGAGCATTAGCAGGGCGAGATGTAAGAACAATTGCCTCTTATAATGTCCTAATTGGTGTCGGCTTTATAGTAGCTGGTCTAGCGATCGGTACGGAGTCAGCTTTACAGGGTGTAACCTATTACTTGATGCATGATATGGTAGCTAAGGCCATGCTGTTTTTAGCAGTTGGAATGATGATGTACGTTACTGGCGAAACGGTTATTGATAAAATGAGTGGGCTCATTCGAAATTACCCTCTTTTTGGTTGGTTATTCTTTATTGTCATGTGTTCCCTTGCTGGAATACCACCATTAAGTGGCTTTTTAGGGAAGGTTTTAATTGGACAAGGAGCTATTGAGGGCGGAAATTTTGTTCTACTAGGATTAGGATTTTTATCTAGTTTAATTGTTTTGTATTCACTATTACGAATATTCCTCTCCTCATTCTTTGGAGAAACCATTATTAGTCTAGAGGATGAAAAGCCGTTACCAAAGTGTATGGTCTTGCCACTAACATTATTGGCAGCTTGTACAATTGGCTTAGGAATTGGAGCTGAATGGCTGGCTCCGTATGTAACAGATGCAGCAAAAACGCTTTACACACCATCCATCTATATTGATGCAGTGCTGGATGGTACGACGTGGAAAGGTGAGGTGAATAAATAATGGCGATGCAATTTATCTTAAATTTATTTATCGCAACACTTTGGCTCTTGTTACAAGATGAAGTTATCCCGCAGTTTTCGACATTTTTAATGGGGTTTATCGTCGGAATAGGAATTTTATATGCTATGCATCGCTTTTACGGCACGCAATTTTATTTACGACGTGTATTTTCAATCATTAAATTATTATGGCTCTTTAATTGGGAGCTACTATTATCGAGTTATAGTGTAATAAGACAAATTACTACGCCGAAGCTCAAGATTACGCCTGGTATATTTACGTATAAAACAGTGCTTAAAGGAGATTGGGAAATAACAGCACTTGCGTTGTTGCTCACTCTTACTCCGGGCTCAGTAGTGATGGAAGTTTGTGAAGAGGGAGACATGTTTTATATTCATGCAATGGATATTGAACAATCAAAAGAAGCTGTCATTCGTTCTATAGGGAAATTTGAACAAGCAATCATGGAGGTGACACGTTAATGACTGAAAAAATTTTGCTATTGGCTCTGGCGTTATTCAGTGTATCGATTGCGTTGTCGCTGTTTCGCGTGATTCGAGGTCCTTCGTTGCCCGACCGTGCCATAGCACTGGATACAATAGGTGTTAATTTACTTTCAGCAATCGCTATCGTCTCCATTATATTGAAAACAAAGGCGTATTTAGAAGCTATTTTAATATTAGGTATTTTAGCTTTTATCGGCACGATTGCATTTACGAAATATATTGAAAGAGGTGTGATTGTTGAACGTAAATCAAATGATTGAATGGGCAGCAGTTATCCTTATATTGATTGGCTCCATTGTAAGTGTTATTAGTGCATTAGGGATGATTCGTTTGCCGGACGTTTACACACGCTCACATGCTGCAACGAAAAGTTCAACATTGTCGGTCTTAACATGTCTACTGGGTGCATTTATTTACTTTTGGGTGCATGATGGATATGTGAGTGTACGTTTAATTTTAGGAATTATCTTCGTTTTCGTAACAGCTCCTGTAGCAGGGCATTTAATATGTCGTGCAGCGTATCGCTCTCGAGTACCTTTAGCAGAAGGGTCTGGAGAGGATGAGTTGAAGGAAAAGCTATTTCCAGATGAAAAATAACATTAGTGGTCGGACCCCCATTTTTGGGGGTCCTTTGTTGAATATAACTGCTGCATTTGTCTGAGTAGATTGATTTATCTGAAAATTAAGTGTAAAATGTTTTATCGGAAAATTTTTAGTTTTGCTTGATTATTACGTCAAAAGGGTATATCTTATTAGCAGATAGATTTTTTATTCTCTAAAGTGAATAAATATCCATTTTATTAATTTCGAGAACGTAGATTTTTATAGACAAAAAATACAATTAAAAGGGGATCGTGAATATGAAAAACAAAATTTTTATGCTAATGCTTGTGCTAGTAATTGGTGTATTAGCAGCATGTGGCGCAAAAGATGATAAGGCAAGCGATAAAAAAACAAATGCAAGCGAAGGCACAGAAGAAAAGCAAGTATTAAAAGTAGGTACTTCATCTGATTATGCACCATTTGAGTATGTTGACGCTGCAAAAGGTGAAGACATTATTGGTTTTGATATCGATTTAATTAAATTAGTTGGTGACAAGATTGGTGCAGAAATGCAAGTTCAAGATATTGACTTCAATAGTCTAGTACCAGCTCTACAAGCAGGTAAAGTGGATGTTGTTATTTCTGGTATGTCTCCTGATAAAGAACGTGAAAAAGTTGTAGATTTCTCTGATAAATATAATCAAACAGAGCAAGTGTTTATCGTGAAAAAGGATAGTGGAATTAAAAAAGAAGCTGATTTAGCTGGTAAAAAAATTGGTGTTCAAAACGCTTCAATTCAAGAAAAATTAGGCAACAAAATTGCTACAGAAGTAGATGCAACAGTTGAAGGACGTACACGAATTCCTGAAATTATTCAAGACATGATGTCTAAACGTTTAGATGCTGGAATTGTAGAAAGTGGTGTAGCAAAAGGTTATCTTGATACGAATGATAAACTTGAGGCGTTCCTTGTTAAAGAGCAACCTGAAGACTTCAAAGCAATCGCTGTTCAAAAAGGTAGCGATCTTAAAGATAAAATTAACAAAGCATTAAAAGAATTAGCTGCTGAAGGCAAAATTAAAGAGCTAGAAGAAAAATGGTTAAAAGTTAAATAAGCAAGTAGGACTGCGATAGCTCTATTTCGAGCTATCGCTTATACTTTCATTTCCTTAAAAGAACACAAGAAAGGAGGGGGCACTGTGAATTTAGATTTTACAGCTATCATTCCCTCTATTCCTTACATATTAAAAGGGATAGGTGTTACACTTCAAATTGCAATCGGTGCTTCAATCATCGGTTTTATAATTGGTATATTACTAGCGTTATGTAAAATTGGTAAAGTGAATGTTTTGCGTTGGTTTGCAGATTTTTATACATCGATTTTCCGTGGCACACCGCTCGTATTACAATTAATGATTATTTACTATGCAGTGCCACAGTTATTAGATATTCAAATTGACCCAGTTCCAACGGCTATTATTGCATTTGGGTTAAACTCAGGTGCCTATATTTCTGAAATCATTCGCGCTGGTATTAATGCCGTAGATAAAGGACAGATGGAAGCGGCACAAGCACTTGGTATTCCGTATGCAAAAATGATGAAGGATATTATTATCCCACAAGCAATAAAAAATATTTTGCCATCTTTAGTCAATGAGTTTATTACATTAAATAAAGAAACAGCTGTTGTCACAGTTATTAGTGCACTTGATATTATGCGCCGTGCTTACATTGTTGGTGGTGCAACATATCGCTATCTAGAACCTTTACTATTTGCAGGTGTAATCTACTACATTATGACACTTGTATTAACGTTCCTTGGCAAACGAATCGAGAAAGGAATGAGAAAAAGTGATTAAAATTGAAGATTTACACAAATCATATGGGAAAAATGAAGTACTAAAAGGTATTTCAACAGAAATTAAAGAAAAAGAAGTAATTGCTATTATTGGACCATCAGGGTCTGGTAAATCAACATTCCTGCGCTGCTTAAATTTATTAGAAGAGCCAACGAGCGGAAAGATTACAATTGCTGGCGACGTTCTAACGGACAAAGGGACAAACATTATGAAGATCCGTGAAGAAGTCGGTATGGTATTTCAACATTTTCATCTTTTCCCTCATAAAACGGTACTTGAAAATTTAACATATGCACCGATTAATGTGAAGGGAATGGATAAGGCAGCTGCGATTAAAAAGGCTGAAGATTTATTAATGAAGGTAGGCCTATTTGATAAGCGCAATGAATATCCAAACCGTCTATCAGGAGGGCAGAAGCAACGTGTTGCCATTGCCCGAGCACTTGCAATGGATCCAAAAGTAATGTTATTTGATGAGCCTACTTCTGCTCTTGATCCTGAAATGGTAAAAGAGGTATTAGCGGTTATGAAAAATCTTGCTGATACTGGGATGACGATGTTAATCGTAACGCATGAGATGGGCTTTGCACGTGAAGTGGCTGACCGTATACTATTCCTTGACGGCGGAAAGTTAATTGAGGATACATCACCAGAACAGTTTTTTGCCGCACCGTCTACTCAGCGTGCGAAGGATTTCTTAGAAAAAGTATTATAAACGACATAACGCATTTAGACTTTCTAAAAGGAGTGTCTAAATGCGCTTTTTGTTTTTGTTGAGGTATTCATTTTATTTTATCTCTTCAGGGCCCCGTAATTTTCTTAATAGCAAAAAATATTTCAATAGTCATAGATTTGAAGAGCAAGTAGGCATTTCAAGTTAGTGATATTTAAGCCTGAGTAGATAAGCTTTTATCACTCGGTTTAATATGTTTGAAGAGTTCAAAAATAATCTTGATCATTCTTGCCCTACTTTAGAGTAACCTTTAAATGTAGCACTTTTGGGTTACTCTTTCGTTCAATCTAATGATTTTCTGTGTATGTGCTTACAATTATTTTGTTTTATGCTTATAATAGGGGGGTCAGATTTTTATCTTCATTCAGTAGAATCTCCCAACTCTCCAAGGTGATGAGATGAATGTGCATGTGTTCCTTTTCAGTGAGTATCTACTGAAATAGAGGAACTTAAGCAAAGAACGCCACGTCCTGTGGCAAGTTGTCTGTGCGAAAGCGAAGCGACAGCAACACGGGTTTTGTCTGTGCGAAAGCGAAGCGACAGCAACACGGGTTTTGTCTGTGCGAAAGCGAAGCGACAGCAACACGGGTTTTGTCTGTGCGAAAGCGAAGCGACAGCAACAACAACAACAACAGCACACGACTGAGTGATCAACATATGTTGGCCAAAGCCTCCGGCGGATGTCACGGATTTTTAAAGGGTTGAATTGTGGAAAATTCGGACGCATTGTTTATTTGCGCGAAGCAAAGCGTTAGCGGCGATTACGCCAAGGCGAAATTGATCTGATGAAAAAGTAGCCTAGGGTGAGCGATTGCGATTGAAAAAATTATTATATGTAGCTTTTTTTGTTGTTTTTATAGTCATTTTTTTGTACGTAAACAATCACTGGCTGGTTGTAAGCAAGTATGAATTCGAGTCAGAAAAAGTGCCTGCCAGCTTCGATGGGCTACGCATTACACAAATATCAGATTTACAGGATGCTCTCTTTGGCGAACAGCAAGAGAAGCTCATAGCAAAGGTGAAAGCAACAAATCCTGACCTAATTTTTATTACAGGTGATTTAGTTGATAGTAATCGTTATGATTTGGAGCGAAGCTTGCAAGCTGCTAGAGGATTAGTTAAATTAGCGGATGTCTATTATGTACTAGGAAACCATGAAGTAGCGACGAATAAAGTGAATGAAATTTATGAGGAGCTATCATCGTTAGGTGTACATGTTTTGTCCAATGAATCGACCTTTATTGAGCGCGACGGGGAGCGCTTGGCGATTGTTGGCATAGAAGATCCGTTATCAGGTAGAACAACGAAAGAAATGCTAGAAATAGCAACTAAAAATGTTCCACCAAATATATTAACGATATTACTAGCACATCGACCAGAAGTGTTTAATACGTATGTAGAGTTTGGAATTGATTTAGTATTTGCAGGACATGCCCATGGTGGACAAGTTCGAATTCCTGGTATTGGCGGTCTTTTCGCACGAGGACAGGGAATATTCCCGAAATATACGGCTGGTCTTTCTAAAGAAGGCACAACAACTATGGTCGTTAGTCGAGGATTAGGCAACAGTACAGTACCTATGCGGATTTTTAATCCACCAGAGATTGTTGTCATGGAATTAAAGAAAAAATAAGCACTGCGTCTTTGCTACGCAGTGCTTTCTATTTGTTTACGCTCTATACGTTTAACAAGGTAGATACTTATTTCATATAAAATAATCATCGGAATTAAGACGAGTAGCTGACTAATAAAATCCGGTGGTGTAATTACAGCAGAACCAACGCCCATCCCGATATAAGACCAGCCTCGTATTTTTTTCATGGATTCAGCCGTTAGTACACCAATGGCCGATAAAAAGAGGGCTACAATTGGTAATTCAAAGAGTAGTCCGAGTGGTACAGTTGTCATCACTAAAAAATGCATGTATTCATTTGCGGATACCATCACATCAAAATTAGCTGCTCCAACACTTACTAAAAATGAATAGCTAAGTGGATTCACAATAAAGTAACCGAAAGCTACGCCTAATAAAAAGAGTAAAAGCATGACAGGTGCATAAAGACCGAGGAAACGGCTTTCTTCTTCTTTTAAACCTGGCTTTACGAAACTCCACAAAAAATGAACTAAAAATGGCATTGATAGCCCAAATGCTAATGTTGTGGAAATCGTCATATAAAATTTGACAACCTCTAACGGCCCTAAAATAATTAGTGTATGTCCTCGAGTTACATAAGGGAACCAACTATTAATAGTAGAGAATACGATAATAAAAAATAAAATAAATACGATAAGCCCTTTAATAATTTGTTTTCGCAGTTCTGTAAGATGTTCAAGCAATGAGGCTATTGGAAAAAGGGACCCATCGGCTTCCGTATCCGGTTCAATTGTCTCAACTGGAACTTCAACAAAAGCCTCTACAGGTGTGAGAGGCTCAGCTTCTTGCTTATCAAGTGGACTTAAATATTTTCTTTTTCCTTCTTCATATGGATCCATAGGACAACCTCCTACGAAGCGTCAGATTTTTTTTCTTCTTTTTTCACTGAATCATCCTCATCATCGATAAGCCCCTTCGTGGACTTTTTGAACTCTGCAAATGTTTTACCGACTGCACCACCGATTTCCGGCAATTTTTTTGGACCAAACACGATTAAAACAATGACTAAAATAATGATTAACCCAGGTACCCCAATTGCTCCGAGACCTCCCATAGTCTTACCTCCTTTTAAAAAATTAGTATATCAATCATGCCTCGGCATAATTGCATTTGGAATCGGCTTTGTGCAAGCACAAAGAACTCCTTTTTCGATTCTGTGACATCCGACCAACAGATGTTTTTTGCGCGAAAGCGTAGTACTAACGCAGCGTTAACAGAAGATGTTGGTCACTCAGTAGTGTGTTGTTGTTGTCGCTTCGCTTTCGCACAGATAACTTGCCACAGGACGTGGCGTTCTTAGACTCAGTTCCTCTATTTTAGCGGGTGTCCAAACACCCGCTAAAAAGAAGTTATACTAAGGAACCACCTGATTTGCTATATTTCACAACACCCTCTGCACAGCGGTAGGCAAGTGCCCCTAAAGTACCTGTTGGGTTATAGCCACTATTGTGTGCAAAGTTTCCGGCACTCACAGCAAAAAGATTTTCTGCATTCCAATGTTGCAAGTAGTTATTCACAACGCCATCCTCTGGCTTTAAGCTCATAACTGTTCCGCCTGTATTATGGGTTGTTTGATACGGTACAATATTGTAATCAGTGATTTCAGCATTTGGGACAACAATTTTAGCGCCCATTTCTTTCATAATGTCAGCTGCACGTGCTGAAATATATTTATGAAGTGCGCGATCCTGATCCGTAAAGTTGTAGGTTAACTGTACAAGAGGTAAGCCGTAAGCATCCTTATACGTAGAATCTAGAGATAAATAATTTTCTTTATGTGGCATTGAAGCACCCTGTGCACCAATCCCGAATGAGCGTGTATAGAAATGAATAGATTGTTTTTTAAATTCTGATCCCCATGTTGGCGTATCAGGAGGTGTTGGGTTTGAGCCAATAGGACGCGCACCTGTTTGTGTCAGAGCTATATTTCCACCGTGAATAAAATCTAAATCACTATGATCGAAATTATCTCCATTATAATCATCTAAACTCATACCAAGGGCACCTGCACCCATAAATGTGTTATACTGCTCATCGAAAAACCCTGCAGCTCCAGGAAGTATTTGATAGCAATAGTTTCTTCCAAGTGTCCCTCTTCCAGTAGCTGGATCATATCGTTCCCCAATGTTAGAGACCATCAATAACTTGGCATTATTAAAGACATAACTAGTAAGTACAACAGCGTTTGCTGGTTGAATAAATTCTTCACCAGATATCGTATCGATGTATCGGACACCAGTTACTTTATTGCCTTTCTTTAAAATTTCAACAACATTGGAATTATAGCGTAAGTCAAAGTTACCTGTTTTTAATGCAGTAGGAACAACAGTAACCTCCGCAGATGATTTGGCGCCATATTCACAACCAAAGCGTTCACAGAAGCCGCAGTATTGACAAGCATTAATCGTTTCACCGTCAGGGTTCTTATAAACTTCTGATAAATTTGCAGAAGGTACCATGTAAGGCGATAGTTTTAATTTTTTTGCAGCTGTTTCAAATTGCGTAAGCATCGGTGTCATTTTCATTGGCCCCGTCGGATAAGGATTTGAACGTTTCCCGCTAAAAGGATTTTTATCATCACCTGAAATACCGGACGTTTTTTCGAATTTGTCGAAATAGGGCTCAAGTTCATCGTATGTTAATGCCCAATCCTGTAATAAATAATCAGGTCCAAGCTTATTCGCACCATAACGTTTGTCTGTCATTGTTTTAATTTGAAAATCATACGGTAAGAAGCGATACGACATACCGTTCCAATGTGTACCAGAGCCGCCAAGCCCTTCCCCAAGTAAAAAGGAACCGAGCTGACGCATAGGCAATGCCTTCATATTCCGATTATTACGGAAGCTGATCGTTTCCTTTGAGAGATTTTGCATTAAATCATAACGAATTGCATAACGATACTCATCGTGGATTGTCAAATAATCTTCCGTGCCGCGCTTTTGTCCACGCTCTAAGCCAACGACCTTTAAGCCTGCCTTCGAGCACTCTGCAGCGACAATGCCACCGGTCCAACCTACCCCGACTGTTACAACATCTACACTTGGTAATGTTTTTGCCATTTACTAACCCCCTATTAGTGGCTACCTAATGAATTAGGCTCAATTTTTTGGAATTTCGGTTCTTCGATTTGCGTAATATACGCCATTTGATGACCGGGGAAGCCTTTCATACGCCAGCCATCCATATTACGATTACCGCCATATATAGGGTCAGAGTAAGCACCTTCTAATGTTGCTGCACGTAATAAAGTAAAGAAGAAAGCAGATGTGACGCCACTCATTTGTACGTCGCCTTTCTGGAAGGCAGTTAAAATTTCATCCATTTGCTTAGCCTCTATATCATTGAAGCTCTTTTTATAGCGATTCTGTGCTTCCGACTCCAACCTTTGGACACCTTGCTTAAAAATTTCCGCTCGCGTTAAACGACTCTGATAACCTTGTGTTGGCGCACCCTCACCGAATGGTCCATGCATGTATTCTTTAGAATTACTACCATATTGGCCTGCTAGCTGATGGTCGATAAAGTAAGGCACATCTAAGCCCTTTGCCCCTGGACCTAAATCGTCCTCAGGGAAAATACGTTCAGTCGCATTTGCTAAAATATTGAAATCTCTTTGATTCATAAAAAACATTTTAGCTTTTGGCGAGCCAGTCTCTTCAGTAGCAGTTCCATGCTGACCATGCTCTAGCGTAGCAGTTCCTTTACCAGGCATGTTATAGCCTACAAGGCCTCCTATTAATCCACCGCCGACTAATGTACCTGCTGCAATCCCTGTCGTTTTCAAAAAATCACGACGTGAAATATCTTTTTCCGAACTCATAGAAATCCTCCCCTCAAAATGTATAGAAACTATTCTATTTTTTATAATCAGCAAAAAAAGTAAATTATAATCAGGTATCCCTGGTAAAATTTATAATTTAATCCAATCGATGATTCAATTTAATGTAATCGGGATAGATTGTGGATAAGTTGTGCATTGAATGTGGATAATGTGTGGGGAAATAAGATAATGATTACTGCAGCTGAGCAAATGTCTGTGGATAATTATCAATGGGGGAGATAGCGGCAATAGGATGTTCAGTAAACGATGCCATAAATGAGTTAAGGAGCTACCCCAGCAATGGGGAGCTCCTATCATCGAAATGATTTGTTATTGAACTACTTCTTGCATAGCTTCAAAAAGTTGCTCGGTAGAAATAATACGCTCGCCACCGCCTTGTACCATCTGCTCACTGCCGCCACCTTTTCCGTTAATGAGTGGCAATGCTTTTGCAGCAATGTCCTTCATACTTTTCTCAACTTTTGCACCACGTGCTGCGACAAACTGGAGCTTGTCTTCATTTTCTGAAATAAGTAATACGATCGCTTCAGTCTGCTCAGCGACAATAGTTCTAGCTAATTTTTGCAGCTCTTGCATAGTACGCTGAGTAAAGGCTGCAGTAATAATACGTTCTTTACTAGATACTAGCGCCTTTGCTTCATAATTCAGTAGCTCCTCTTTTGCTGCTACGAGTGCTTTTTCTGTATTTTTCTGTGTAGTTAACATTTTTGTAAGTGCTGTAGCTGCTTCAACCTCAGGTACACTTAATTGTCTTGCAACGTCAGCTAGTACTTTCTTGCGCATGGCAAGCTCTGCTAAAACCCTGTAACCACAGACAAAGGAGATACGAATATTACCCTTCATTTTTTCAGTGCCAAGGATTTTTATCGCACTTACTTGTCCTGTAGATGTTGGATGTGTACCGCCACAACCGTTGTAATCAAAGTCCGGAATAATAACAAGTCGAATATCTCCTGTGACGGCTACCTCTTTACGTAGGCTATAGTTCTCCAGTTCTTTTTCTGTAATCCATTTCGTTTCAATCGGAAGATTCTCTAGAATAATTTCATTAGCACGAGCTTCTGCTGCTACAAGCTGCTCTTCCGTTAGGGTATCCACTGCAATATCAATTGTGACCTGCTCAGTGCCCAAGTGGAAGCTAACGGTAGGTGCATCAAAAAGCTCGACAAAAGCCGCTGTTAAAATATGTTGACCTGCATGCTGCTGCATATGATCAAAGCGCCGTTGCCAATTCAATTTACCATGCACTTCACCAACTAAATTTGAAGAGTCACCTTGAATATAATGACGAATTTCATCATTCATTTTCTCAACATCGATGACCTCGATATCATTTAAAGTACCTGTGTCATGAGGTTGTCCGCCTCCAGTTGGATAAAATGCAGTATTTGATAGCACCACGTAGTTACGGCCATCTAAATCGGTCCCTTTATTGACAAATGTTGCATTAAATTCACGCAGCATAACATCTTGATAATATAGTAGTTCTTTCAAGAAAAAGCCTCCCCTTTATGTAGAGTATTCATATGAGAATCATATCTCTCAATTAGTTCCATTTCATTGTGGCATAATTACTTTCTAGTGTATATGAGTTTTCTATTTGACCCATGCTGAATTTGATTTAATATATATAAGAACAGGTTAACTTAAAGGAGATCGTACAATGGAAATTACACAATTCTCAATGGAAGAAATATTAGATCCAACAAACATTATTGAAGGCAAGCGCTACGAATTTATTTTAGATGTAGATATTGATGAAGAGGATGAGCTTTATCACGAAGCAGGAATTGAAATTCGTGTACTAATTGCTGAAAAAGGTGAAGAGTCATTTATTTTAAATTACTTCATCATGGAAAAAGCTGAAGGTGAATATTTAGACTTTGCATTAGAGGATGAAGAGCTAGAGGAAATTTTAGCATTCTGCAATGAGGAAATTGCAAAAGCATAATATGTTCGCGTAAATGCCTTTCCAACAAAAATTAATATTCTTATTTGGTAAAATTCCGCTCTTCTTTCAGTAGGCAGGCACGAGCTACATTGGCGTACTCTTGTTTGTCTCCTGGGAGTTTACGCGGAATTTTAACTTTACATCATTAGTTAAGATTATTTAAGGTTGGTGAAACATTCGTGTTGTATTCAAGTGCTAAACTAAGTTTAAGGTTATTTTGAAGTTTATCACTGAAGCGGCTCATCGGACGTCCAGTCGGAACGGAAATCAACCACACTTTATGGTGAAGAGGTGTTCTATGTCAGTTTATACACATTCTATTATGGTAGCTTTGTTAATAACAATTTTCTTTTCCTTTATACTATTTGTACCTTGGCTTATTTATACGTATCGGAAATATGGCTACTTATCTGTATCCAAAACGATTATTATGTTCTCCTTTATTTTTTACTTTTTATCGGCATTATGCTTAGTTTTACTACCTTTCCCGGAAACACGTGATACTTGCTCTCTACAAGCTGCAGATACAGTCCATTATAATTTACATCCTTTTCAATTTGTCACGGATATTTTAAAGGATAGTGGGATTGTTCTGACGAATCCATCAACGTGGATTTATATACCGAAGCAGCCCGCTTTTTATCAAGCTTTCTATAATTTCTTACTGCTCATGCCATTCGGAGTATACTTGCGTTATTTTCTTAAAAAAAGAGAGTACTGGAAGCGTGCATTTCTATTTAGCTTTTTGCTAACATTGTTTTATGAGGTAACTCAATTTACGGGGATTTATGGCATCTTTAATTGTGCGTATCGAATTTTTGATGTGGATGATTTAATGCTTAACAGTGTTGGTGCACTATTAGGATTCTTTTTAGCCCCTGTTGTGTGGGCGCTGTTTCCTTCACATGAAGAGGTAGCGGCTAAAGCAGCAGAAATGGTCGAAAAAGATATCATCAAGCCATTATCTATTTTGTTAGCACTAGCAGTGGATTTGATAATCGCACAGTTCATTTTGTTCTTCGTTAGTGTCGTAACAGGCTATAGTGGCATGTTCGAGTTTTTAGTGAAAATTGCTTTGTATATGTTGCTATTTGGAGTTGTTCCAAGCTTTACAGGTGGGGCAACATTAGGGATGAAATTTATGCGTTTTACAATGGTCAGTGAAAATGGTAAAAGTATTGTCAGTCAATCTTGGCGCCGTTGTGTTGCTATTCTCGTGGTAGTATGTACGTCGCAAATGATAACAACTTTTGGAAATATTCAATTAGATATGGATTCACCATTTTATGTACTGCAAATTGTCATTACATTGCTAGCCTTTATTGCGAATTTTGTTCTAACGATGGTAATTGCTATTCATGTAATACGGGTCATCGTAAGTGGAGGTAGACGCCGTTTATTTATGGACTATTACGCAGGCTTACTAGCAACGAGAAAAAAATAAGGGGGATTGTTGGATGAAATACGTAATCATTGGAGGAGATGCTGCCGGAATGTCAGCAGCAATGGAAATATATCGAAATGTACCAGGAGCAGAGATTACATCTGTAGAACGTGGCTTTATTTATTCATATGGGCAGTGTGGCTTGCCCTATGTGGTAGATGGGCGTATTTCATCGACTAAGCGTCTTATAGCAAGAGATGTAGAAACTTTTCGTGATAAGTATCGTATTGATGCCCGTGTTGGTCATGAGGTGACCAGAATTGATGTCGAACAGAAGCTAGTGTTTGGAACGCAGTCGTCCGGGGAATCGTTTGAAATTCCTTATGATAAGCTACTTATTGCAACAGGTGCAGATCCTATTATACCGGTGGAGAAGGGTTCAGATTTAGCTGGTATACACACGGTGAAAACAATACCGCAGCTAGAGGATTTACTAGCTGATTTAACGTTAGATATAGAAAATGTAACAATTATAGGTGCAGGCTATATTGGGCTAGAAATGGCCGAGACGATACATGCTTGTGGTAAAAAAGTAAGATTGATTCAACGAGGTAGCTATGTTGCAAGAATTTTAGACGAAGAGCTTGCGCAACATGTTCATGAGGAAGCAAAAAAGAATGACATCGAGCTTGTGCTAAATACAAAAGTAGAGGCGTTTGAGGGCAATCACCGTGTTGAGCGTGTCATTACGGACAATGGCGCTTTTGATACAGATTTAGTCATTATGGCTGTTGGAATTAAACCGAATACACAATTTTTAGAGGGAACAGGTGTAGCACTAGCTAAAAATGGTGCAGTTATCGTCAATCGACATTTAGAGACATCTGTTGACCATATTTATGCTGCGGGAGATTGTGCAACGCATTTTAATATTGTAAAAGAACGCTTAGATTATGTACCTCTTGGCACGACTGCTAATAAGCAAGGTCGTTTAGCGGGACTCAATATGTCAGGCAAATCTGCGCCGTTTAGCGGTATTGTAGGTACTTCAATCTTAAAGTTTTTCAATTTAACAATCGCTACGACAGGTATTAATGAGCGCAAGGCTAAAGAGCTGGGCTTTGAGTATGAGGCCTTTAAATTATCTGCCCGCCATATTGCAGGTTATTACCCTGGTGCTCAACGGATGTTTATTAAAATTGTTGTTCGTAAACGAGATCAACAACTTTTAGGAGCACAAATTGTTGGACCAGCAGGTGTTGATAAACGGATCGATGTGTTTGCGACCGCCTTATACAATAAAATGACATTACCAGATTTACTAGATTTAGATTTAGCCTACGCGCCTCCATTCAATGGTGTTTGGGATCCTCTACAGCAGATTGCCAGAAAAAATGGGCGTTTATAATATTAGGGGGTAATTAGAAATGAGCATTTACGACATTCAAGTCGCTTTAGACGATGGTACTGAGTATAGTTTAGATCGTTATAAGGGTAAGGCAATGTTAATTGTTAATACGGCTTCCAAATGTGGTTTTACACCACAGTTTGAAGAATTAGAAGATCTATATAAAAAGTATCAGGATAAAGGCCTTGTTATTCTTGGCTTCCCATCAAATCAGTTTAAGCAAGAAGTTGCGACTGCTGAGGAAGCGGCGTCCCAATGTCGTTTGACATATGGTGTGACATTCCCGATGCATGAAATCGTAAAGGTCAATGGTAAAGATGCACACCCTATTTTTGAGCATTTGACATCCCATTCTAAAGGCTTTCTAGGCAACCGTATAAAGTGGAATTTCACCAAATTCCTTGTGAATCGTAATGGTGAGGTTGTAGGACGCTATGGTTCAGCGGATAAGCCAAGTAGTTTTGAGAATGATATTAAAAAAGTATTAGCATACTAAAGTTGGAGGATTCACGCACAGTTTGTGTGTGAATCCTTTTTGGTCGATAAAACACATAAAAGTTTCGATAAAGTGCAAAAAATTCTCGATAAATTGTCTACAATTTAAGGTTGTTGTAAGCTTGCGACAACTTTGTTGTAAGTTTGGGGTCGTATACTAAAGTCAGAAAGAAGAGGTGAGCGTTTATGACGCCATTATTAAAGGTACAAAATGTAGAAAAAACTTACGGCAAAGGCGCAAATACATTTACAGCGCTATCGAATATATCATTTGAAGTAGAAAAAGGAGAGTTTGTTGGTGTAATGGGGCCTTCGGGGGCTGGGAAATCGACGCTACTAAATGTGTTAGCGACAATCGATACACCAACGACTGGTGAAATCATTATTGGTGATACAAACTTAGCGCGCATGAAGGACGCAGAGTTAGCAGATTTTCGTCGCGACAATCTAGGTTTTATTTTCCAAGACTATAACTTACTTGATTCTTTAACCGTTCGTGAAAATATCGTACTGCCACTTGCGATTGCAAAAGTGCCAACAAAGGCAATTAACGCAAAGGTAGAACGCATAGCTACACTATTTGGGATAAAAGAGTTACTCGATAAATACCCTTACCAAATTTCTGGCGGGCAAAAACAACGTACAGCATCATCACGTGCATTAGTGACAGAGCCGAAATTAATATTTGCGGATGAGCCAACTGGTGCTCTGGATTCAAAATCAGCAACAGACTTACTTGAAAGTTTAAGTGATTTGAATAATTCTCAAGCGTCCACTATTATGATGGTGACGCATGATGCATTCGCAGCAAGCTTTTGCCAGCGCATTCTATTTATTCAAGATGGACAGCTTTCTAAGGAAATTCATCGTGGTACTCAAACAAGAAAGCAATTTTTCCAAGAGATTTTACAGGTGCTTGCTGGCATCGGAGGTGGAGTAAATGACGTTATTTAGTTTAGCGCGTAAAAATATTCAGCGTAATTTGTCGAACTACTTTTTATATATCGCCTCGATGGTTTTTAGTATCGTCATCTACTTTACGTTTGTGACATTAAAATATAATGATGATATTTTAGCCTCACAACAATTTTCACGGCAAATTAAAGGCTTAATGAGTGGATCATCTGTTGTGTTATTATTCTTTATCGTCATCTTTATGGCGTATTCCAATTCGTTTTTTATGAAAAAACGTAAAAAGGAAGTAGCACTTTATTCGCTATTAGGTGTACGTAAACAGAAAATCGGCTTAATGCTCTTTTTTGAGAATTTAGTGATCGGTTTTGTTTCTCTAGTACTAGGGATTGTTCTTGGATTCTTTATGTCACAAGGTTTATTAATGATCTTAGTACGTTTAATGGGCTTTGAGGTTGTAGGAAGTTTAACATTTTCCCCTGAGGCTCTAGTCAATACAACATGTATTTTTGCGCTACTATTTTTATTCACATCTTTACAAGGCTATCGTGTCATCTATCAATTTAAATTGATTGACCTGTTTCATGCTGAGAAGCAAGGAGAGAAAATTCCACGTGCATCATTAATAGCAGCTATTCTTGGGACAGCGCTACTTGCATTTGGTTATTATACAGCGTCAGCTGATATTTTTACGAGTAAAATTTGGAGATTCTTCACAATATTAGGGACGCCACTAATGGTTATAGGTATGACAATTGCAGGGACATATTTATTATTCCATAGTGTTAGCGTATTTGTGTTAACGGCGTTGAAAAAAGCAACTTCTTGGTCATGGAAAGGCTTGAATTTAATTGGTGTATCACAATTATTGTACCGTATTCGAGCAAATGCTAAATCACTTTCTATTATCGCTATTTTAAGTGCGACAACGATCACAGCAGGTGGCGGCGTTTTCGGTATGTATTACAATGCCGAAGCCAGTGTACGTCATGCGCTACCTAACACATTTATGTGGAAGGGCGATACGGTAAAATTTTCTCAAGAAGACGTCTTATACAACGAATCGCTTTCTGTGAAAAAATTACGTGTGGATAATGAATTTTCGTTTTTTGAATATACATTATTAAAGGAATCCGACTATAATCGTCTAGCAAAATTGCAGGGAAAAGATGAACAACTGCACATTGCAAATGGTGCAACAGTTTTACTTGATACAAGCTTTGATGAACGTTTTTCACATGATTTTACCGGTGAAGAATTTAAATTAGAGAACGGGGAATCATTCCATGTGGATAAAATGTATACAGAGAGTGTATTAAACTTTATTCCAGCTGGGACAGTCCTCGTTGTAAATGATAAAGTGTTCGCTGCAACTAATGCAGAAGATGTTAAAATGCAGGTAGTTGGTATGGATAATGACTTAAAGCAACAGGCTATTTCAAAGGAAATTTACAATCAATTATCTACTGAACAGCAAGAAGGGTTTTCAAGTGTTCCGCAAAGTTATGAGGATGGTTTAGCTACTGTAGGATCACTATTGTTTGTAGGAAGCTTTTTAGGATTAGTATTTTTAGCAGCGACAGGAAGTATTATTTACTTCAAAGTTTTAACAGAGGCAGAGGAAGATCAGCCTAAATATGCTATTTTAAATAAAATTGGTGTGAACAAAAAACAAATACTAAAAACAGTTGCAGGGCAGGTTGCCGTTATCTTTAGTGCACCACTCCTTGTTGGCATCGTCCATAGCGCATTTGCGCTACTAGCCTTTTCACAGCTATTTAGTATGGATATTACTAAACCAGTAATTCTGTGGATGATTGCTTATTCAGCAATTTACGGCGTATATTATATCTTTACAGTTCGTTCATTCTATAAAATTATTAGACAGGGGAATTAATATGAAAAAGGTTTTCTTAGGTATAGGAGCATTGTTCCTATTGTTCGTAGCAGGACTTGTTGTGCTGATGACCGTTGATTTTAACCGTTTAAATAAAGAAGCATACTATGTTCATATCACTACTGATGGTGAAGTAGAGGAATATAAGCTAGATAGTGGACAAATTATGAAATCGTATTGGTACGAGATACCTGCTTATGACGAAAAAGGTGAAGAGCAAACATTAAAATTTTCAGCTCAGAAAAATTTACGTCACGATGCATATTTGAAGCTTTATGTAAAAAAAGAGACGGAAGTTACATCATATGACGAAGTAAAATTCCATGAGCTACCTGCGAAAGTACAGGAGCTAATGAAGAAATAAGAAGAAGGAGTAGTCCCTGTGTTGGGCTACTCCTTTTGTTCTTCTTGTAATTGAATGCTGACAGCTGTACCTTGTTGTTCTTCAGAGGTAATTGTTACAGTTCCTCCGTGCGCTTCAATAATATCTCTAGCAATAGCAGTACCTAAACCAGTACCATGTGTTTGCTCAGTATTCGTACCTCGATAATAGCGTTCGAAAATATGTTCAAGATCTTCTGCAGAAATACCGTTACCATTATCAGAAATCGTAATAGAATGGTCATCTACAAGGACATTAACTGCAACATCAGAAGGATTATGAAGCAATGCATTGTGTAAAAAATTCATTACTGCTCGTCTCATAAAATGTTCGTCAATGTGATGTTTAATAACATCTTTAGTTGCATTAAATTCAATATTGGCTTGCTCATATTGTGGGGTATTAAGTGTATCAATAACGATTTCACGAATAAATTGCACCATATTTACCTCGGTTAAACTTAATGGAAGCTGCTGATGTCTTAATCGCATAGTTAAATTTAAATCATCTAGTAAATTTTGCATATGCAATGATTGTTTTTCGATAATTTGAGCATATTCCGTTTGTTCATAAGGCGTTGATTTTCCATCATTCAGTAGCTCCGCATAACCACGAATGGAGGCAAGGGGTGTTTTCATATCGTGGGAAACATTGCTGATCCATTCCTCACGCATCATCTCTAATCTTTTACGTTCCTGTTCATGTGCAGCAAGCTCTCTTGATACCTCATTTAAATTCTCAAAAACAGGTTTATATACACCACCAGGCATTTTATTAGGCATATGCTGACGATTTTTTAAATGACGAATACGTTCAATCAGTGCATATAGAGGCTTGGTCAGCGTACGACCGAAAAGCCATCCAACTAATGTAGCTACTAATAGGTCGGCAATAACAATGAATAACCCAAACTTGCCACTAAATTGTAATACAGATGAGCCAGAAAAATGCATGACTAATCTTGTAACACCACTACCCTTAATACCAATAAGGTAACTAACATCATCTTTACTGCCTACATACACCGTAGTGTCACCATCAAACTCTTTATATTTATATACTTGAATTAAATCGATGGGTGCATAATGGGACTGAGCCTCATCTGGTGCGAAATGAGATTTAAGGACCTGACCATTAACATCAAGTAATTGAATCCAAGCATTTCGTTGATGTAAATGTTGCAACCCCTCTTCATTTACCGAAGGTGTACCATTATTAATTTCAATATACTGCTGGAAGTCCCGGACAAAGCTTTCCTCTGTAGTTGCATGTATACCACTATCATAATCATTTGTTAGTCGATAGGTGAGAAGTCCAACTAGAATAGCTGTATTGACGAAAATGACTATGATGACAATAGATAATACTGACAGGAGAAAACGTGCTGTTAATTTCCATTTCATACTTGCTCCTCTTTAGGAACGACAAATTTATAGCCAAGCCCTTTTACCGTTGTAATATACATAGGTTTTGACGCATCATTTTCAACCTTTTCACGCAAACGTCGAATATGCACCATAACAGTGTTGTCTGAGCCGAAAAAGTCCTCTCCCCATACACGCTCAAACAGAGTTTCTTTACTTAAAATTCGATTAGGATGTTTCATAAAGCAAGCCATCAAACCGATTTCTTTCGCTGTTAGCTCCAATAAAACGCCGTCCTTATGTACCTCCGTTTCATCTCCATTAAGCAAGAATGGTCCAACTTGAATCGATTTCGCTGAAGTTACTGGCACTGCTTCCTGCGTTTGATAACCAGCTCTGCGAAGCTGTGCTTTCACACGATAGGCGACCTCTTTAGGACTAAAAGGTTTCGTAATATAATCGTCTCCTCCGATAGCAAGTCCTAAAATTTTATCAATTTCCTCGTTTTTGGCTGACATGAAAAGCACCGGCACATGCGACACTTCTCGAATACGTCGACATAAATCGTAGCCCTCACCATCAGGAAGCATCACGTCAAGAAGTACAATATCGGGCTGAGTCTGTTGAAAGCTCGTCCAGGCTTCTTGAATGGAGCCAGCTGTATGAATTTGCTTATACCCTTCTTTTTGCAGGCTGACTTTTAGAAGCTTTGCTAAATCTGCCTCATCATCCACTACTAGAATTGTTGGTTCTTGCATTGTTCACACGTCCTTTCTTCTTTATATGGTCAATCGTCATTAGAATTTTAAGAATAGCGTATGGCTAATAAGTTAGTGATAGCACGATAAGCAATTCCTTATTATTTTGCTATAAAAATAACCGATTGAAAATTTCACGTTATGTGACTCATTATAAATGAAACTTGCTTAAAAAAGGAATTGAGACATTATTCATTATTTGAATTAAGAAATATAAAGACCAATTAGTTATCTATAAAGGGGAAATAATGATTTACATACTCAGCTGAAAAGTTTATTTTTAAACACGTACAGGTTTCTAGAACTTTGTGGAAAAGCCTTTAAAATCAACGATGCAACTTTAGGTTGCGGAAAAAGTAACCAATGAGTCAAAATTGATCATCACCAAAACGTGTGGTTGATTTCCGTTCCGACTGGGCGCTTTCCTGGGGGGGCGTCCGATGAGCCGCTTCGCTACGCTGCAGGGTCTCATCTGTGACGCTGATCCCCGAGGAGTCGCCCAGTCTCCACTCCAATCAACTATTTACATAGTAGAAGTTTTAACAAAAGTCATCCATAACTTTTGGTGATGAACCTTCAAAATGGGAAAACGGTAATTGTTATCCGGATTTAGATAATCTCATTTTATTAAGTGAGCAATATTATATTTTGCTAGAAATTCATGAAGAATGATAACAACTGTACATTAGAATACAATACTCTCTAGCGCCTGCGTGTCATTGATCGCAGGAGCTTTTTCATAACTTTTTAAAACCATCCCAGAAAAGGTCAGTACTAGTAAGAGTACTAAGGCTTTTTGACACATTTACAGATGTAAAAGCGTAATAAGAGTGTCAATCATTAAGGTGGAAACAATGTTTTAAAAAAATAGCAGCAGACGCGCTCGGACTTTCAGATTTCGGGTAGTTATCACTCGAGAGGGCTATGATGACGGACGCAGATGATTATTGCTTTACAAATCGTGCGATTATCCATGTAAACGGTGAGTGCGCGATGAGCAAAAAGCGTTTACTGCGTCGTTACGACTACCTAATGCACAATATTAGTAATGTATTCCTCGAAACAGCAGGAACTATTGACCTTAATGTCGAAATTAAATTTACAATCGACAATAAACCATTATCAATTGATATTCATAAACGTTTTATCGATGACATTAAAGATTTATATAAAGTGTCACATGCCATTAGCTATGAGCAAAAGCAAAATGCATACAAGCTAGAGGTAGCAGAACCATCTGCATCATTTGAGGAGATTACATGTTTTGCGAATAATTGGATGATTGACCATAAAGAAAAATACAAGAAAGGTGATTTCTCACACATATTTGATTTATACATGAACAATTAAAAATATAGCTCTCTACGTTTTGTGGAGAGCATTTTTAACTTAAGTATATACATAAAATTAGAACTAGGAGCGTGACGAAAAAATGACAAGCGAATTGCAAATGCTAGAAAAAGAAGGAATACAAAGTGAAGATCTTGTACAGCAGCCGCAAGCTGTCGAAACGTTATTCGTAAATGAGTTCATAGATGGTATTTTAGATCCACAACAAAATATGCTTGGACCTGTCAAAGACGGTGGAACAATTATTGCTAATACGACACCAGGCTGTTGGGGCCCGATGCTAACACCAACGATCCGCGGTGGGCATGAAGTAACGAAGCCTGTATTTGTAGAAGGGGCAGAGGTAGGAGACGCCATTGTTATCAAGATTAAATCAATACAGGTAACAACAGTAGCAACGGCATCTGGGCATGATGAGGCGATTTTAGACCGATTCATTGGGGATCCATTCGTATCAGTAAAATGTCCCGGCTGTGGTAAGCTACATCCTAATACAGTTGTCAAAGGAATAGGTCGACAGGCCATTCGCTGTTCGACATGTGATACAGAAACATCACCTTTTAACATGACGCATGGCTATACTATGGCGTTAGATCATAAAGGCAATATTGGTGTCACTGTTGGGCGAGAAGGCGCTCGTCGTATTGCACTTGATGCTAAAAATTATATGCGTACACCTGAAAATTCTGCGCAAAATCCTGCGGTTGCATTAGCACCAAGTGATTTGATTGGTGTTATGGCAAGAATGCGACCTTTTTTAGGGCAGCTTGGAACGACACCTTCAAAGGCGATGCCCGATTCCCATAATGCTGGTGATTTTGGTTCGTTTTTAATCGGTGCGCCACATGAATATGCATTTACGCAGACTGAATTAGATACACATCGTACAGATGGACATATGGATATAAGCCGTGTCCGTGAGGGGGCAACAATTATTTGTCCAGTAAAGGTTCCGGGTGGTGGTGTGTATATTGGTGATATGCACGCAATGCAAGGGGATGGAGAAATTGCAGGACATACAACGGATGTTGCTGGTATTGTTCAACTTCAGGTAAGTGTGTTGAAAAAAGTAGCTTTGGATGGCCCTGTGCTACTGCCAAATACAGAGGATTTACCTTATACGGCTAAACCTTTTACAAAGGAAGAAAAACGCCGTGCACGTGAGCTTGCTGAGGAATTCGGCGTTAAACAAGTGGAGGACGTATTCCCTGTATCAATTATTGGCTCTGGAACAACATTAAATGAAGCAACAACTAATGCTATAAGTCGTGCTGCAAGGCTTTTTGAGATGAGCGAGCCAGAGGTTATGAATCGAGCGACGATTACAGGATCGATTGAAATTGGTCGTCATCCAGGAGTTGTAACAGCAACTTTCCAAGTACCTAAAACAGTACTAAAAAAAGCAAAAATTTATAAACCAGTGAAAAAACAATATGATTAAATGCATAAAATGAAGTCTAAAAAGAAAGCAAACTAGAAAATTTCATAGTTTGCTTTTTCTTTCTAATAGATTAAAATGCTAAAAAATATGGTGAAAGACATACTTTAAATGATTGCAAAATATTACATTTGTAAATTAGACTCTATTAAGTAGTTGTTTAATAGAACAAGCTTAGAATATACAAAAAATGATACGGTTTTATAGAATTATGAATAGAAAGAAAGGTGACTCATGGCAGATTTCGTACGTTTACAGGACAAGGGAGAAAAATCAAATCTTATTAAAACATACATATTCAAGATGAAAGGTGGGGGACATGCTCCTTCACGAACAAATTTTGCCGATGCAATAACAGGTGCAATCGGTGGGTTAATATGTATTTCCGCCTTGCTTTGGTTGACGAACTATACAGGTACCCCATGGTTAATGGGGTCACTTGGTGGGAGCTGTGTACTTGTATTTGTCGCTTGGAATGCGCCGTTGTCACAACCTCGAAATATAATAGGAGGTCATTTGATTTCGGCCTTTGTCGGCTTGACCATGTATTCGTTGTTAGGGACGAGCATAGTCTCAATTAGCCTTGGCGTAAGTTTAACCATTTTTTTTATGGCCTTATTAGGAATCATTCATCCGCCAGCAGGAGCGAATCCAATTATTATTATTTTAGGAGGCTATGGCTGGAGCTATCTAGTAATGCCCGTTCTTATTGGTGCACTCATTATCGTATTCTTTGGTCTTGTGATAAATAATCTGCGAGAAACGCGGAAGTATCCTTTATTTTGGTAAAAAAATTTAAGGAAGTGGCGGAAAAATGTCTTGTTCCAAAGCTAAACATTGTATCTGCCGCTGCGCTTTCGGGGCAGAAAAACATCCCTCAAAAAATTTGACGTAAAGAGCTTTTTGCATCTGCCGCTGCGCTTTCGATGCAGAAAAAAATCCGTCAAAATTGACGGATTAGAAAAGCTTTTGCCCCTGCCGCTACGCTTTCGGGGCAGAAAAAAATCCCTCAAAAAATTTGACGTAAAGAGCTTTTTGCATCTGCCGCTGCGCTTTCGATGCAGAAAAAATCCGTCAAATTGACGGATTAGAAAAGCTTTTGCCCCTGCCGCTACGCTTTCGGGGCAGAAAAACATCCGTCAAAAATGACGGATTTTTTTTGTAACTATTTTGTTGGTCGCTCGTCTACTGTTGTGAGAGTGCTTTTTCTCGTTTGTATTGGTGAATGATGCATAGCTTTTTAAGTTGTGCGTACTATGGCGTTAGCTTTGAGCTGGCGTAGGCAATGAGCTATTTGTGACAATACGAATGGGCTACCAACTTATGAGTGATTGTCCAATGAGCTCATTTGCCGCTCATCTTTTAAACAGCAAATCATCTTTCCCCATCTATGAGGTATTTGACCTTTAGATGGCTTTTTTTATGCGTTGTAGTTAAAGTTGTCGATATTACACGAATACTTTTGCTGTCATTTCTTTTATCCATATCACGATTTCTTTAGCATATGTTGGATAAGATTTGTTATATTGAAGAAAGAGTGATTAAACTTTTAGGCAAGTATTTTACATGATAGGGGAAGATCTTTGTTGGTTGAATTTGATGGGGGGCTCCATTTGCATGTTGTTGGATTGTGATGAGCAGTTATTCATGACCTATAAACAAAGTGGTGAAAAGGGTGCTGAAAAGTTACTTTCAAAATGGGTAGAAGCAGAGATTGATTCACCAGCAGACCCGAAAATTCTAGGTACTGCACTTTCACCTAGTTTATTTTTAGTGAATGAGGAAACAGCGATGAATATTGCGTTTTCAACTGCACGAAAATATTGGGGTCGTGTAACGGCAGATATGAAAACTTTTTTTAATAACCATGGTTTAGATACTAAATTTGTTAATGAACGTCTCAATGCCTTTTTTTATACGCAAAAAGGCAAGGAGACCTTTTTTGAGCAGCTTTTTGCACAGCATACAATGGACTTAGAGCGATTAATTTGGCTAATTTTCGGGAAGCGAATGCAAATTACAATGCCAGTTAACGAACTACAAACTATATTTTTATATAAATTTGATAATGAATATTTTGTGCATATGATTTATAAAGAAGAAGCCCAATTTTGGCATTGGCTTTTCATAAAAAAAGTTTATTCACTATTTATCCACAAACCATTAGAACAATTCACATTTATCCATGAAATGATGGGTCATGTTGAGCAATCCACAAGAAAAACTTGTGTACATGTGGATAACT
Organism: Lysinibacillus sp. Ag94; assembly: GCF_023242215.1. NCBI lineage: Bacteria > Bacillati > Bacillota > Bacilli > Caryophanales > Bacillaceae > Lysinibacillus > Lysinibacillus sp. Ag94. Next base: position 161,241 of record NZ_CP096780.1, read on the forward strand.
TTGTGAATAATTATAGAGAAACTCTTGATAAGTGTATAACTTATGTGGATAACCGAAATTCTACATGCTTGGCTAAAAAACAGTTACATCTTTACCAAATTGTAACGCATTATCGTTTATCGAAAGGGGATTATCGTTGTGTTAAAGCGCTAATTACTTCCTTTGAAGCGGATTGGCGTTATTCGATGTATGCACTGACAGAGAAAGAAAAAGTTCTGATTGCATATCTACTGTTTCATATAGCACATCATGAGCAGAATTCTGAAACTGTTATTCACTACGGAGAGTATTTATTAGAAGATGAACGACTTAATAATTACGCGATAGAGATTTTGTTGGAATATAAGGACTTATTGCCGAACCGTAAGCCAACACCTCCGGCCATTATTAAAAATTATGAACTTAATTTTTTAGAAAACTTGTATGCCATATTGCTTGATCATTATGTGAAAATGGAGCGTTATCAAGAGGGGCTCCTGCTTTTAAAGGAACATGTACTAGCATCCAATAAAAAAATACATGCCTCTTTAGTACAGGGTAACTATAGTAATGAGCAATTTATTGCGATTGAGGCATCAGTTCAACAGGATATTGCTCTCCATGTGAATAATTCATTACAGCATATTGGTTTGTCTGTGGAAGAATGGCGTCGATATTATCGTCAGCTAGAAACACCTTGCTATTTGGTAGCACTGAGCGCATCCTTGCATATGCTCAATATTTTAAAAGTTTTATTTGTGACGGAACAGTATGAGCTGTTTGAAAAATTAATGGAAATTTATAAAAAATATTTACTTATTGATGACCATTTTGAAAAGCTACGAGTCTTTATTAGCGCATATGTTTAACTTCGGCGGGTGTACAAACATCCATAGCTATTGGCACAAAAGATAACCGCTGAAATTATAGAGGAACTCCGTCCAAGAACGCACGTCCTGTGGCAATTTATCTGTGCGAACAGTATATACGACTGAGTTATTAACATCTTGCCGAGGCATAATTGATTAGAAATACAAAAAAGTGTCTAATGTGTTTTGCAACAGTAGACACCTTTTTTTATTTCGTGTAGTTGGCTAATGATATTATTCTAAAACCCCTTTGTCCTTTAAGTCAGCAATTTGCTCGACACTATAGCCAAGTGAAGACAACACTTCTTCATTATGCTCTCCAAGCTTGGCACCGACATGCTTGTACTGAGGCTTATAACCGTCAAACTTAAAAGCAGATGCAATTTGTTTTTGCGTAGTACCGTCGCTTTTGGGAATATCAACAATCATATCACGAGCCTTAAGCTGAGGATGCTCGCATGCTTCTGGGAAAGTTAATACTGGTTCGACACATCCCTCGAAATCCTCGTTAAATACTTCAAGCCATTCTTCGTAAGTCTTCGATAAAAACGCATCATGGACAGCTTCTTTAAAACGAATTTGTGTGTAGTATGAATCATTAAACGTATTATCAATGAGCTCAGGAATATCAAGCGCTTCACAGAGTAATCTGCGGAATTGAGGTTCAAGACTTCCTACCGAGAAAAATCGGCCATCCTTTGTTTTGTAAAAGTCATAGTAGCTACCGCCATTTAAAATTTCCTGCTCAGGCTGAGGTATACGACCGCCGCCAATATAGGCAGATCCATACATAGCATTGAGTGAAAATACAGCATCGGTCATACTTATATCAATATATTGCCCTTCACCTGTTTTTTCACGGTGTAAAGCAGCTGCGAGTACTCCGATTGCTGAATGCATCGTGCCCCCAGCCAAATCAGCAAGCTGAATACCCATTGAGACAGGTTTTTTATCTTTATGACGTGAATAATCAAGTATGCCCGCTAATGATAAATAGTTATTGTCATGTCCTGGCCGATTGCTATATGGTCCAGTTTGTCCATAGCCTGTAATAGCGCAATAAATAACCTTAGGGTTTACTTCTTTTAGAGCCTCATAGCCGATGCCAAGTCGTTGCATGACACCGGGTCGAAATCCTTCGATAATGATGTCGTACTCTTTCACGAGTGACTTAACAATTTCTATAGCTTCAGGTGATTTTAAATTTAATGTTAATGACTTTTTAGAACGATTCAAATGTTGATGAATATACGCCTCATGATCATCGTCGTAAGGAGGCATAATACGTGTTAAATCTACGCGCTTTGATGATTCAACGTGAATAACCTCAGCGCCAAGATCAGCGAATATCATCGTTGCCATTGGTCCCGGTAGTAATGCAGAAAAATCGAGAATTTTTAACCCCTTTAAAATACCCAAATCTCCCAACCCCTTTTTGTGTAGGCTACACTGTATTCAAAAATGCATTGTAGCGCTTTTCTCATAATCCCCATTTTGTGAAAAGCATGCATCACCACTGTATTAATACAGTGCGGTGATAAATTATCAGTATTATAACAAAAGAATTGATGGCTTGACTATGTTAAATTTTATTATAAAATATCTAGTGGAAAAATCATATGTCAGAATAACGATAAAAGTGAAAAAATTCAGAATGTATGTTATCTCTATAATAAATCCAAACCAATCACTTATAAAATCATATGTTTTAATAAATTTTACACGGCGATAAGGTTTAAAAAATCTCTATGCAATAGATTCCTGCATAGAGATTTTTGTGTATATTGGTCATCCGCCATCAACGTAACTATTAAATTACTTAGAATAAAAGTTAATTGTATAATAGGGCGCACCGTTATCTTTGAAGCAGACACCAACAAAAATATGTGTAAATTCTTTTCTTAAAATATTTATACGATGTCCTTTTGAATTCATCAGTGCTTCATGGGCGAATATACTATTGGGCTGACCTTGTGCTATATTTTCGCCATACCAATAGTGATTAACTCTACCAGCATTGAGGCGATCATTGGAATGATTACCATTATGATCTTCATGACTAAAGAATTGGTGTGTGATCATATTGCTACTATGCTGCCGAGCGATAGGATTGCATCTTTTGTCATAAATGAGTGGTTGCAAACCTTCTCTAACCCGCTCATGGTTAATAAGTTCAACCATTAAATCTTCAAGGCCTATTCGTAGTTCATCGGAAGGCCTACCATAATAACCACGTTTACTAAATTCGGTTTTGGCATTAATCCAAATAATAGAACGAACAATATTGTTTTTGTGTAAATCATAGTAAAAAGTAACATAGTGACCATCGATCAAATAGGTCCCGTGTGAAGTATTACCGTCACAATCATTGTAATCGAGCAAATAGCTTGTGCTTTGATAGTGAATAGCTCTAAGTGGAAGACCGTATATTCTATTCACATCTATTCGATTAGCACCAATAGGAATACCAAATACGCTATGCCCAGCGCGTGTTTCATAGCCTCCGACCACTTTGGAATTATGCCTTCCTACGAGGAAATATTGGGAGTAGTCCATCTCTACTTGATGCCATTTCATTTTATACTCACTTTGAAAGCTGGATAGTGACAAGGTATTTTGTGTATTTGTTATTTTTGTACGAGCTGACTTATTCGAATTGAGAGCAGTATTCGTCCATAAAGCCATACTAAAACCAACCATAATTGGAGCTACTTTACGTAACAACATATTTAAACCCTCTTCTAATAATAAATTTATAATGAAAATCTATCAAAATAATAAAAGTCCTATAGATATAAAATACTATATTTTTGTCATATTAACGATGCTAAAATCCTGGAACATTGCCTACTATATGGCTAACCATCAAAGTGTTAGGGTTGATTTCCGTTCTGGCTGAGCGCTTTATCGCTAAGGGAGTTCGATAAGCCGCTTCACTCGTGTACCTCTTATATACAAGGTAAATTCTCATTTCGAATTTTTAAGATAAGCTTTTGTAATAAAAGGGACTTCAAAAGTACTGTTTTTCACAAATACTTTGCTCTCAATACGAGAAATTTTCTTAATAAGGAATGTTTTGTGCTTAAATAGAATAATAGAAGAAATTATAAACTAGAGGTAAATAATAGAAAATGAAATCAAAACAAATAAAGTTAAAGTATTTAATCATGGGTGTTGCCATGGCTGCTTTTTTCTTAACAGGCATTGGTAGCGTTTGGAGCGGTTACCGTATGAATGTTGCTTCGATTAAAGAAAATTCGCTTGAAACGAATCGAGTATATGCACAGAAATTAGCAACAACCGCAAGTTCCTATCTTGAAGAATCTTTCCAAATTTTAAGGTATAGCGCGAGTGCGATAAAGACGAAAATGCATGATAGCAATGCATTAATTCAGGAAACCGAGCGTTTGAAAGAGCAAAATAACATGTTTAACTCTGTTCTTATTACAAATGCAAAAGGTCATGTATTATCTATTTCACCACCATCTGAGGAGGTACAAGGTAAAGTATTAACTTCAGTTGGAGCGAAAGAGGCTTTATCTAAAAGGGAACCTCTTGTCTCAAAGCCTTATAAGGGGATTACAGGGCGTCTCCTTATTTTTATCTCGTATCCTATATTTTCAGAGACAAATGAATATTTAGGAATGGTAGCCGGGACAATTTATTTAAAGGAACGAAATGTTTTTAATGAATTACTCGGGGAGCATTATTATCATGATGGTTCATATGTGTACGTAGTTGATTCAGATGGGCGCGTTATCTATCATCAGGACTCAAGTAGGGTCAATGATATCGCTATTGATAATGAAGTTGTTCAAGCAGTGGTTTCTAGGAAAAGTGGGGCTCAGCAAGTAACAAATACTAGAGGGGTAGAAATGCTTGCTGGTTATAGCACCGTACCTTTAACAGGCTGGGGAGTAGTTGCTCAAAGACCGTTAAAGGTTGCATTGGCTCCTTCATTTGATAGAGTACAGGATGTAGCTATAAAATCCATTCCGCTAATGCTAATTTCGCTTTTTATAGTCCTTTGGATGGCAGCACGTATAGCTAATCCCTTACAGCAATTGGCTACTTTAACAGAGGAGAGCATGGAATCGAAAAATGTAGAAGGCTTAAAATCTGTACGTAGTTGGTACTTTGAAGCGCACTTTTTAAAAAGTGCACTCATTCGGAGTTTAACTTTTTTACAGGGACAGGTGTCCTATTTTAAAGATCAATCTACAACAGATCCGTTAACAGGTGTAACTAATCGTCGCACAATGGATGCGATGCTAGCTGAGTGGCTTGAGAACGATTTGCCACATGCCCTTATTTTGCTAGATCTAGATCATTTTAAAAGTGTTAATGATACGTATGGTCATGCCGTAGGTGATAAAGTTTTACAATTTTTAGCTCTTAATATGAAAGCGGTCGCTCGTGAAGGAGATGTTTGCTGTCGCTATGGTGGTGAGGAATTTGTGATGTTATTGCCAACTACTACTGCTATGGAAGCCGCACAGGTTGCTGAAAAACTCCGCGATATGTTGGCACATACTACAAGTCCTTGTGGTCGCCCAGTTACATTATCAGCGGGTGTTGCAGTGTATCCACATATGGCTGACACGACAGAAAAGTTGATTGAAGTAGCAGATGATGCGCTGTATCTTGCAAAACAAGCTGGACGAAATCGAGTCATGGTAGCAGAGCCAAAAAATAAAAAAAAAATGTTTTAAAATAAGCATACATTTCTAATTTTTAGGGTACATGATTAATGGAACGATTATTTGGGCAAGCTACTTTTAAGTCATTTCCCATATGACCAAATGATACGTAAACTCGGGACACATCTCTCGATCGACTTGACAAGATGTAAGGTTATCCCCCTTTCCCTTATGACATCGCAAGCGACTAGATGTACGCCTATATATCGTTAAAGCCAAGTAAGCACCGATGCTCCTTGGCTTTTTTTATTGGATTAAGGGAAAGGAATCGAGAAAAGATAAGTGATTGGTGAGTAGTGCAATTTGGATAGCTTAGAGTGTCAGTGTCCAAATAGTTTTTTGATTCATCACATAAGTTGGTACAAAACGTATGCCATTGTATAAGTTGATTGGAGTGGAGACTGGGCGACTCCTTGGGGATTAGCGTCACAGATGAGACCCTGCAGCGAAGCGAAGCGGCTCATCGGACGCCCCCAGGAAAGCGCCCAGTCGGAACGGAGATCAACCTCACGTTATGATGGTGAACTTCCGTATATTTATTTCTGTATTTTGTTAACGTTTTTCTTCCATTAATTTAGGTTTATCTATGAAGGTTCACTATATACCTGTCGATATAAAGGGTATGATGAAAATGATATTTTGAACGTATCAAATACATAGATGAAAGGAAGAGTGGAATGGATAAAACAAAAGTCCAAAAAGTGAATAAAGCACTTATAGCAACTGTTTTTGCTACTAGTGGGGTTGCTGTTGTAGTGCCACCACCACAAAAAGCGTCCGCTGCGGCTAATTCACCATTCACGGATATTGACCAGTATTCAAGCCATTACGATAATATTTTAAAATTATACTCTCAAGGTGCGATAAGTGGGTATGCAGATAAAACCTTTCGACCAGATCAAAATGTAACACGAGGTCAAGCAGCGAAAATGCTGGCAACTGTTTTAAACTTAGATTTAAATAATGTACAAGATCCTTATTTTAAAGATGTCCCAAAAAGCAGTGAATACTACAAATATATAGCCGCATTACAAAATGCAGGAATCATGGCTGGGTATTCAAATGGAACATTTATGCCAAATGAAGTGATTACGCGTGGGCAATTAGCGAAAATTTTAGTGCTTGGCTTTAAATTTGAGGTAGCATCTAATTACAATAATAGTTTCAAAGATGTAACTAGCCAAACAAGCAACGCTATCTATATTCAAACTTTAGTAGATTTAAAGATTACAGAAGGGACAACACCTGTCACTTTTTCACCATATAATGCGGTAACACGTGGACAAATTGCATCCTTTATTGTGCGTTCACAAGAGCAAAGGGGCAATGCCACATCTTTCAAAATTACAGGTGTTGAAGACGACCAGATCTACATAAATGGTGAGCCTTACACAGTACCGACAAGTTTCTCGCATATTTTTAACGAAGATAACGCCGCGGTATTAAAAGGTGCACTTATTGAAGGGGATCTGTCAGGGAAAACCATTCGCTCTGTGTCGAAGCTAACATTGAACGCTAGTGGGACAAGCTCAAGATTTCTAGAGTTTGATGGTAATCATGGGTCCTTTGGTGCGACAATCGTTGTCAATGGGAACTATATTGAATTTTCAAATGTTACATTGACTGGCACAATGTTTGTTAATGAAACGGTACGTCCACCTTTACAATTAGGTGTTTCCTACTATAAGCCATTACGACTGGGCCCTACTATAGCAAGCACAAATACGGCATTTATCAACTGGTCTAATCCAGATAATCCAACTGATGAAGGCTCGTCCTCATCCAATAACGGTCCAACAACAGATCTTCAAAATTGGACAGATCAGAATTCCGACAAGAATCCTGATAAAAACAAGCCATTTGTGAACTGGTCTAAAGATAAAGTGACGATGAAAAATGTTGAAAAACATATCGAATTTTATAACAGCACTGTATCACGCCTAGTTGTCTCTCAAAGTGGTACAAAAATCGAAACAAATATGAAGCTACCACGTGTAGACATCATCAGGAGTGTCCGTGAATTTGAGATTCAAGGAAATATTGGCACACTAAACCTTGATACAGAAACGAAGATAACAATTTACGGAACTGGTAATATCGACAGGGTAAATTACAATAGCTTTACTGATTTAGAGCTTTATATAGACGGTCGCGTAGGGATTTTGTACGTTGATAATGTTTATGGTTGGGTGGATCTTGGCGATTACACGTATGTTGACAAAGCTATTATACCGAAGGACGAGTCACCGAATAATATTTTCGATGACTTCCTAGAGGATAAAGATAATATTGGCATTATTACAGATCCAGACGGTAAACCAGTCGATAAAGACGACATTGATAATCAAAAACCAGCTGATAAAACAAAACCTTTAATCGACATTACAAATGTAGCAGTTCTAAACGGTAGTGATGTTCAGGTCGACTTTACATCAGATAAAGTTGGAACTTACTACTATATTGTTCGTGAAAAAGGCGCTGAAGCACCAACGAAAAAAGAAATGGTGAATCGTATTTCTACTGACAATGCGGCAAATGGAACAGGCGCAGCGGTGAATGGCAAAAACACTATTAAAATCACTAATTTAGGTGAGAAAAAAGAATATGTCGTTTATGTGATGGTTGTTGACGGGGCGAAAAATGTTTCGGATATTAAATCACAATCATTCCAAATGAAAGATGGAACACCGCCAACTGTTAAATCTTTAACAGTTACACCTCTACAGGGTGGTACACGTGCAGAGTTTACCTTTACAGCGAGTGAACCAGGAGACTATTACTACTACGTACGTAAAAAGACAACCGCTGCTGATCCAACAACAGCAGATATTGTTGCTAAACCAACAGGTAAGGGCAAGGCAGTTGCAGGTAAACTTGGAATTACTGAAATTCTAACAGGTTTAGAGGCTGAAACAGAGTATCAACTTTATGTAGTGATGAAGGATGATTCAGGGAATTATTCAAAAGATCCCGCTACAGTGAAGGAGTTTAAAACGAGCGAGCTTGATAATGTTCCTCCATATGTGGAACAAGGAAAGCTAGTAAGAAAGAACAACAATCAGTTTGAGCTAACTGTGAGCGAAGCATTAGACCCAAAAAGTGCTAATGACGTTAATAATTATTTGTTAACAGGTACAGTTATTGTTAATGTAACTGGAGAAAAAGGGATTAAACCATCAGCTGTAGAGTATAAGCCTGGAGATAAAAAAGTATTATTAACAATTCCATCGGATACAGGGTTTGTTAATGGTGATACACTACGTGTAACGGTGTTACCTGGTGTTAAAGATTTAGCGGATAATGCATTTGAAAACGCAAATAACGTGAAGCCAGGAAACTCTATCCGTAACTACGCGGAGTATAAACATGAAGATACTGTAATGCCAGTTATAAAAATAGAAAATACAGTGAATAAAGCTGATGAATCTGATGGTTTCCGTCGAGCAGAAGTTGAATTCAAGCCGAACAAGGCAGGTACGTATTACTATATGATACTACCAGATACTGTAGTCGATAATGGCGAAACGAAGACTTTCCAACAGTATTTAACAGATAATAATATTACAGAACGTGATTTTATCAATGAATTTGCCGGTGATTCTAATAAATCTGGGTACTTCCAAATTGGTGGAGAAGATGTTTATATTCAACGTGGCTCAGGTACTGCTGATTTAGAAACGACTACACAAAAATTCCCTGTATCTGTTGAACAAAAAAACCTGGATCCGTTTAGCAGCTATTCTGTTTACATGGTACTAAAAGATCGTGGTGGTGAGCTTTCTAAAATTGCAGGTCCTAAAGAAGTATTTGGAGATGTTAAAGCACCGTTAATTCGAGATTTGGATCTTAAACCAAAAGAAAATGATGATAAAAAAGCAACGATTAGCTTTGAAACGAACGAAACAGCAAAAGTTCATTACTGGTTTGTAGAAAAGAGAATTAAAGATAAAGATGGCAATTTAATTGATAATCCAGACGCTAAATTAACGGCGCCAGCTGATGAAAAGTATTTAGAAACGAAACTGAAAGCAAGTCCATCTGTATCTAAAATAGGTAAAGGTATTTCAGGAAAAGTAGATGCGGTAGGAGTATCATTAAAGCCACATACTGAATATGTTGTTTACGTCGGAGCAGAGGATACGTATGGTAATTTCACGATTTATAAGGCGAATGATCCATATAATGACCATGATAGAACACAGTTGATGAAACAAGATTTCTACTCGGATGGTACACCACCAAGCATTGGCATGACGTCCCCTATGGACAAGATAAAGTATCCAGGACTTATCTATCGCAATAATGATGATACATTTACAATCACGTTTAGTGAAACGATTATGCGTGATGAAAACGGTAAATCAAGCCTTGTAGGAACAGATGATAAAGTTGTTGTTGGTTTAACAGATATCTTGAAGATTACTACAAAAGACACGAATGGTAATGATATTGATGTGACAAACAAATACGAACCTGTGTCTTATACAGTAGGAGCAGATACTACAAAAGAAAGTAAACTCATTATTAAACCGAAATCAAAAAGTGACGGTGATAAAACAATTACTGTTACAATGAATGATAAAACTCGAGATTTTGTTATTCCAGGCTTTGAAGGACATAAGTTCATTAATACTGGTCAATATCTATACAGAACATTGGATGCGAAGTTTATGGAAATTAAACTTGGCTACCTTGAATCGTCAGGTGACGATAGAAAAGTTCAAGCGACTTTCGATTTACTGGGCTCTGCTCAACAATTCTATGAAAATGGCGAATTACTGAAGTACTACTACTTATCCGATACAGCAGGAACAGATCCTAATGTTATTAAAGATAGATTACCAGCAGAGGTAATTGATACAGTTGTAAATGGCTCAAATAGTTCATTAGCAAAAGGAACAGGAACAATTGCAACAAATGTTGCTCGTATTACAAAAGAGCTGACGCATCCAGCCAAATTCTTTAACGGTGACTGGGTAACAATTGTATTGGAAGATAAGTATGGTAATTTCCATAAGTTTTATGCGAAGGTTGGCTATAAGGACCCTGCCATCCAAACATCGCCATAAGCATACAAAAACCAAGTGGTCATATAAAGACCACTTGGTTTTCACTTTTGATGAAAGATTCCGCCAATCTTTTTGGATGAAACCCCCCTGGCTAAAATCTTAGCAAAGGCAATGTATTTATTTGATAGGCATTTCTTGAATTAAAATGAATTTAGCAATTCACACTTTCAAGAAGAAAGAAGCAATTCATTACCATCAGAAATTAATTTTCCGTTCGGTATCTACTTGGTCGTTATAAAATTGTAGTGCTTGCTCTGCTTTCCATTTTTCAATAAAAAGCAAGTCTAATGCCTAGAATAAAATTACTGATAGAAATGTATAGTTCCTAGAAGAGACACCTCAAATCCCATTGAGGTGTCTTTTTATGTTTAAAATAAAATCCGTTAAACCGCATTATTATCCGTCAATCGGTAGAGTAGTAGAACTAAAAAAATTAAGATAACTATATTCCTAAAAATAGAAAAGACGAAAAGGGGATCTTAGATCAACATAGTGAATAGTTTTTTATTTTAAGAGTTATAGGCATTAATAATGAAAGGGGAATGGAAATGAAAAACTTTTGGGTATTTGTTATAACAGGAATGCTATTAATCGTTACAACTACGGGATTTGCTCGTATGGCTTACGGTATTATATTACCTTTTATGCAGGAAGGGCTGTCATTAACTACAACACAGTCAGGTTTATTAGGTACGGTGCTTTTTTTAGGTTATTTACTTACAGTAGGTCTGTCTGGGATGCTGACGATGCATATTGGGGCGAAAAACGTGCTGTTGGTAGGTGGAGGCTTAGTTATTGCGGGTTTAGGAAGTCTTATATTTATCCCGAACTTTTGGTGGGCTGCTATAGCTTTATTTTTAGCTGGTGCTGGTAGTGCTCTCGTCTATACACCACTACTATCAATAGCAGTTAGCTCATTCCCAAAGAAGAGAGGGACGGTGATGGGGTTACTAATGAGTGGTGCAGGAGTAGGGATGTTATTGTCTGGATTAATTGTACCCTTTATGCTACAGCATTTTCCTGAGCTTGGCTGGCGAGGAGTGTGGTTAGTATTTGAAGTAATCACAATCATAGTCGTATTAGTGGCATTTTTTGTGATAAAGACACCACACTCGACGTCAGAAAATGGTACTGTACAAGAAAAAACTAAAGTCTGGAGAAGTAAAGAGCTATACCTCATAGCTGGAATTTATTTTGCCGTTGGACTTGTTTATCTTATTCCGAATTTATATCAAACGAGCTATATGAGAGACATTGGGATTTCGAATGCAGTGGCGGGCTCCATTTATGCTGTTGCAGGAATCGTTTCAATTGGCGGTGCCCCAATATGGGGAATGCTAGCGGATAAGATAGGTGTGAAAAAAGCATTAATGGGAGCGTTGTTTTTGTCAATTATCGGAGATACCTTTCCGGTGTTAATTCCTACTGTAATTGGGTTTATCGTGTCTGCTATTATATGGGGTTCGTCTCTTGGAGGTGTCCTTGTGCTCATTCAAATGAAGGCGAGTCAAGAGGTATCGGCAAAATATGTGGCACCAGCAATCGGCTTTATTTCCATCTTTTACGCTATCGGTCAAATGATTGGGCCTGGACTTGCAGGATGGCTTATAGAATATGCTGGGGGATATGCTACTGCTTATGGTTTTGGAGCTACTATTTTCTTTTTATGTTTACTACTATCAATGGTAATTACTACTAAAGAAGAATAGCTTAATCTCTGTTCGTTTGCTATACTTTGGTTATGATTGATAATTATTCTCAATTGAAAATCAAAGGGTGGTGACGAACATGTTGAATACTAATTTCCATGAGAACTTTAGTGAATTTTTTCATGCATTGGAAATATTAAAGGTACAAGAATGTCCGTTTGCATTCCAACCAAATGTGCAGGAAGGAGCTATACATCGTTTTATTCCTCGACCAGATTTAGAAGTGGTTATATCTGATTATTCATTTTATCGAGAGTACCAAATGCAAGTAGTAACAAAGCAGCCTATGGTTGAACTTAGTTTCTGTTTACAAGGTAATAGGGGTGTTAACATCTCAGGTTCGGAATATGAAATTTCTTCCGGAACATGCTCGCTTCAATTTATTGAGCAAGTGGGGGCAAATTTTATGTTTCATAAAAATCAATCCTACCAAATGGTGGGGATTGGTATTCCAATTTCAACCTACAATCATTTTATGAGTGAAATTGGTGAAACTAGTAGGGAATCCTTTAGTTTCTCTAAAATTCTTGCTGGAAAACGATATAGACTATTTCAAGAGAGCATTAACGCATCTTCCCTAATTATTGTTCGGCAAATGTTAGATGCTATAGCAAGTAAGAAAATGACCAATTTAGAGCTAGAATGTCGAGCATTACAGCTATTATCTATGACATTTCGATCTCATCTATTGGATAATTCTCTTAGCCCTGTTATGTTTTCAAAAAGTGATAGAACAAAAATACACCAAGCCCAATCAATTATTATGGAGCATATGTCCAATCCTCCAACACTAATTGAGTTATCGCGTTTAATTGGTTTAAACGATTACAAATTAAAAAAGGGATTTAAAGAAATATTTGGGACAACAGTGTTTGGATATTTAAGAGAAAAAAGGCTAGAGAAAGCATTTCTTTTATTACAAGAAGGAACTATGAGTGTAACTGACATTGCGAGTGCAGTGGGATATTCTAATCCTAGCTATTTTGCCGAGATTTTTAAGGAGAGATTTGGAATTAATCCTAGGGAAATATTAAGAGATCTTAATCATTGTAGAGGATATATCTCTAACTCACAACACACCTTAAATTGAGTGAATTTATTTAAGGTGTTATTTTTTTGCAAGTTTAATAGCATTCTCTAGATAGAAATAAAAAAGGGGGCCTATTTAAGACCACCCTTTCCATGCTTACACCCAACCAAACGCTCGAGCAACTGTCGCCGTTAGCCATGTCACACCAATGGCAATAACTGTTGGAATTAAGAACGACATAAATGTCCACTTTGCACTTTTTGTTTCTTTATAAATATTGACTAAAGTTGTTCCGCAAGGGAAGTGTAGAAGTGAGAATAACATCATATTTAATGCTGTTAGCCACGTCCATCCTTGGTCGATAAACACTTGTTTTAGCTTCGATAAATCCTCAATTTCAAGCATAGCTCCTTGTGATAAATACGCCATAATTAGGATAGGGATAACGATTTCATTGGCTGGTAGCCCAAGAATAAACGCAGCCATAATAAAGCCATCCATACCAAGAGCCTGACCAAACGGATCTAAAAAGTTAACAAAGTGCATTAGAATACTCGTATTGCCAACGTAAATATTGGCGAATACCCAAGTTAAAATAGAGGCAGGCGCTGCAACGATAACAGCTCTTTTTAATACATTCCATGCTTTATCAATACTTGCTCTTAAAACAGTATCCCAAAACTTTGGTTTTCGGAATGGTGGAAGCTCTAATGTGTAATGAGTAGGCACACCCTTTAAAGCCGTTTTAGAAAGAACCCAAGAAACGGATAATGTCACAACGACGCCTAACATAACAAACCCTATTAAAATAGCCGCTGTTACTAATGAACCTGTTGCACCTGAAAAACCAGTTACCATAAATAATGATGCTAATAAAATAAGCGTAGGCCATCTCCCATTACAAGGAACAAAATTGTTCGTTAAAATGGCTAACATTCGTTCACGAGGAGATTCTATAATTCTCGTTGATAGAATAGCTGCAGCATTACAGCCAAAGCCCATTGCCATTGTTAATGATTGTTTCCCATGTCCTCCAGCTCGTTTAAATAAACGGTCCATATTAAATGCTACACGTGGTAGGTAACCGTAGTTTTCTAATAGAGCGAAGATAGGGAAGAATATCGCCATTGGTGGCAGCATAACACTAATAACCCAACCTGTACCTCTAAATAGCCCAAGAATTAAAATACCGTGTAGCCATTCTGGTGCGTGCATTGTTTCAAAAAGAATTGTGAGCTTCCCCTCTAGATAGCCGAATAAGCTTGCTAACATATCTGAAGGTACGTTTGCGCCTGCAATAGTAATGTAAAAGACAGCCCCAAGCAAGATAAGCATAATAGGGAATCCCCAAATGCGGGATGTGAAAATTTCATCTAATTTATCAGATCTGTACATTGCAGGCTGCTGTGATACTACTTTTTTACATAAAGATTTGCTTTTAGTATAAATATCACTAACGATTTCATCTCGAATATCCTCATTTGAAACTTCGTTTACTTCAGCTAAAATACCTTTAAGTGAATTATGATTTAACACTGACTGGGACTCCATTCGTTCTCACCTCTTGCTGGTTATTATTTTTATGGTGTTGCAGTTTTAAGATTAATTCCTCATCACCATCAAGTAAGCGAAGCGCAACCCATCTCGATGGATATTTATCATCAAAATAACCTTCTAATTTCGATTCAACCTTTGTAATGGCGTCCTCTATTTCTTTTGAATATTTCATGCGATACGGGGTTGTAACAATTTGCCCACTCACCAGTTGATTTAACGTATCCAGCAATCGATTAATCCCCTTTTTATTTCTTGCTGATATTTTTACAACTGGAACTCCTAGTTCACGAGCTAACCTCCGTTCATCAATTCGGATCCCTTTTTTCTCAGCTTCATCAATTAAATTGATACAAATGATGACATTATTAGTCATTTCTAAAACTTGAAGCGCAAGATTTAAATTTCTCTCTAATGATGTTGCATCGAGAACAACAATCGTTGCATCCGGTTGGTCAAAAATAATATAGTCTCTTGCGACTTCTTCATCTGCTGAATTGGAAAATAGAGAGTAGGTCCCGGGTAAATCCACAAGTACATATTGCTGTCCTTTGTGTTCAAAAGATCCTTCTGCATGAACAACTGTTTTCCCTGGCCAGTTCCCAGTATGCTGTTTCAGTCCTGTTAATGTATTAAATAATGTACTTTTTCCGGTATTTGGGTTTCCCGCTAAAGCTATTCTATTAACGCTCATTTTGTATTCCCCCTTACAATTTCGCCCAAAATCATAGAGCTTTCATTATTTCTTAATGCAATCGTCGTATTGCTTACGCGATAAGCAACAGGGTCTCCTAAAGGACTTTTACGAAGAACAGAGATTTCTGCTTCTTTCACAAAGCCTAAATCTAATAATCTTCTTCTAAGAGGACCCTTAATTTTAATTTCTTTTATTAAAAAGCAATCTCCGAATGAGCATTCAGAAAGCGGTTTTAATGTTTTTTCCATACGCATTTTTTATTCCTCTCTATAATAATATTTCATCAAACCCATATTGTTTCTCTAAGGAAACTTTATTAATGATTATCCCTGTTTTATGACAATTGTCAATAGTTATCTGAAAATTTTTTGAAAGAACGCGATAAAAGAACGTTTTGATGAAGGAAATAACGACGCATTGTCTAATTAGTTGTTGGACTAAGAATGTTGATAAAAGGGGGGGTTTGGAATACCAAAGTTGTTGATGTAATGGAATGAAACCGTCTTCTTTATGATGTATTAATGTAAGTAGGATTTCGTTACAGGTGCCCACCTGAACTTTTGAAAGAAGAGGTTGACCGTGAAGAAACAATAGCAGAGCAGAAAAAACCATAACCTTCTGCGAAATTAGCAGAGGATTATGGTTTTTTCTTTACTTGAAATTAAAAGTGGATTACTATCTAATAATTTGGAATGAACCAGGTGTCTTTGTTTGAATGAAATGACGATTTCCTTCTATTGTGTAATCAGCAGGTTCTTGCTCGCCAAAGTCATAGGTACGAACGATAGAGGCATTCGGTGATAGGTTATTGATAATGATTTCCATATCCGCCTCGAATTCAACTTGTTTTTTATTTAATGTTGCCTGGAATGTAATACGATTTAAATTTCGTGTTATTTGAATTTCCATAACACCAGTATCCTCATTAAGAAGAGTTCCTAGTGGTGGAATAATAACAGTCATATTGGATTTTGTTGTTAAAACAAAGCGCTCTGTACTATTTTCTGAATCTGCAACGTTTATTTTTGCTGTATAGGTATTTTTGTCTCTAGTCATAGCTGTGATTTTACCAGGTTCTGCTGTAGTATCCGATAAAACTGGAGTTTTAGTTCCGTTCCCTTTAGTAGGTAGATCATATTTCCCGTTTACAAAGTCTACTAAAGTCCAGACATTTGGTACAAGCTGCTGTTGCACAGGCGTTAAAGCTTCGAAGGCTGTTTTCACTGCCTGTACATCTTGAGCAGTGGACGTTTTAGGCGATAAAGCGGCAATAGCATTTTCCACTTCCTTAGCCGCTGCCTTATCCTTTACAACAAGTTGTTCAGCATCTAACAACATCTTTTCGACACCAGCAGGTAATGAAACGGTTGTATGTCTGCGTAGTGCATTAAGCTCAGCTCTAGCATCAGCTACATCTTGATGGAAGGTAATGCGAGAAGAGTTTAACAATTGGATTTTATAGACCACTTTATCGATAGATGTGTTTGGTGAGATATAGGACGTCAGTATTCTTTGTGATTCCGCACTTACAAAGGTCTTTTGCGCTGCATTTAACGTATTGTACCAATCTTTCGTTTCCATAACATTTTGGTAGTAATGAACGGAAGTCGATTCCACTGAAGCTAATTTCTCTTCAATTTGATCAGCAAGCTTACGATACGCTACTTTCGTCTGTTTATGATTAGACAGCGTGGAATAATTCGTGACATACTGTTGTTCCGTTGCCGTTAACTCATCGTATGCTTTGCTAGCTGTCTCTAAAGTCGCTTGGAATGAAGAGGTTGTATCATTAATATTCGAAATAAGTCGAACAACATTCGAAACCTTATAGTTGTAGTAATAAGTATTATCGTATATGTAAGCAGTTTTTACCTGTCCTGCAATATCGGCAGCCGATGCTGACGTAGTAGGTGCAGCATAAATAAGTGAAGGGGCCGCTACTAGGGCGAGAAAGGCCAGTTTTCTTTTGTTTTTCATAATATGGGAAACCTCCTAATTGGTTTTTTCACAAGTGTCATGGTAATTCATGAGGATTTTTGTCCTAGATGAAATCGTTGATGCCTTGAGAATATCCTAATATATGTTGATAAACCAATTTTATCATATATTAGGATTCTTTTATGTATATTTTGAGTGAATAGGTAGATAGGTTGTGCATTTTTTTTAACACTTTGTATCTTATGTACTTGGGAATCCGAAAGGTAAGAGAGGTGGATAAGATGGATAGAATCGCAAGAATCTTAGAACTCTCCTATTAAGGGGGTAGTTTGTTTGCAACGAAACTGACAAAAGGTAGTTGTTGAAAAGCCGGCTACAGCAATTAATCCAGCTTTTGTTATTGTTTTTGCTTCTTATGCGCATGGCTCGGCACGCAAAGATCGTGTTTTAGATTTAGGTTACTGAACGCTTTCTATTAGCTGGGGAAATTGCACAGTCTTGTAATGTAGATGTTGGTTTAATCGATAAAAAGCCGGTTGATATCAGCGAGCGGTATGGTCGTTAATCGTCAAAGTGGAAACGCCTTTGTTATAGAACGAATAAAAGCGTATGTAACGTTAAACGAACAACGTGCGGGTAGTATCTTGAGGAAAACGACATATATCAAGCTATTGAAATAAATATTAAAAAAACAACAGGCTATAGAGATTTTCTAGCCTGTTGTTTTTAAACTGTTATAGAAGAATTTTTATCGTTGTTTACCCGAACGTTGGACATCATTATAGATGTTGATGGCCCTGTCTAAACTGTTAATAGCATCTGTCACCTCGTACGAAGAAGCATAGGCGTTATTAACAACAGATTGGGCGTGTTCAACTGCTTTTTCTAGGTCACGTTTTTCTCGTTCTGTTGTCCACCGTTCATAATAGGGGATATCAGAACCATCTCCATTCACAGAGACTTTCACATACTTAATAGAATTAATGAGTGATGTTAGCCAAGATTTATCAACATAATTTCGATAGTTTACACCGGATTTATGATTACTTCTATACGTTGAAATAGCACTATTTAAATAATTATAGGCAGACGAAATCTCTGACTGAGACGAGTAGCCATTATTTGCAACATTTTGAGCATATGAAACAGCTGAAACTAGAGCGTCTTTTTCGCCTTGCGTCGTCCAAATTGTATAAGAAGATAATTCAGAGCCATTAACAGAAACGGTTACATATTGAACAGAGTTAATTAGCGATAAAAGGGCAGATCGATCGGCATTAGTTTGGTAAGTACCATATTTTTGTGCATTTTTATAAACTGTGATCGCGTAGTTTAAATTGCTAATAGAACTTGAGATATCAGACTGGGTTGCATAAGTATTATTGGCAACAGACTGAGCGGATGAAACGGCAGAAGATAGAGCGTCCTTCTCACTTTGAGTCGTCCAAGGCGTATAAGAAGCTACATCATTACCATTATTCCAAGAAACTGCAACATACTGAACAGAGTTAATCAGCGATAAAAGGGCAGATCTATCTCCACTAGTTTGGTGAGTACCATATTTTTGTGCATTTTTATAAACTGTGATCGCGTAGTTTAAATTGCTAATAGAATTAGTGATATCAGACTGAGTTGCATAGTTATTATTTACAACATACTGAGCGGATGAAACGGCAGAGGTAAGAGCATCCTTTTCACTTTGCGTCGTCCAAGGCGTATAAGAAGCTACATCATTACCATTATTCCAAGAAACCGTTACATATTGAATAGAATTGATCATCGATTGTAATGAAGACTTATCGCCGTAAACATATTTTGTTCCGTTCTTTTGCGCAGCTTGGTAAACAGTTAATGAAATCCGGTATTGTGTAATAGCGTTGTTTATTTGTTCCTGAGAGGCGTTGGAATTATTAGCTACTGCTCTTGCGCTACTTACGGCATATTCAAATGCTGTACGCTCAGCCTGCGTTGTCCATTTCTCAGTTGTTAAAACGTCGTTTCCATTAACAGATACGGTAACGTATGGAGGTATAGCTACTAAATTACTTAGCTCAGTTTTATTCGCCACAGGTAATTTTATAGAGGCTTTTTTATCATCCACCTGCACCTTGTTAATAAGATGCCCTGAGTCTAATGCCACCTTTTCCCCGTGTTTGACAATTACTTGCTCAATTTTACCTTCCCCGTAAAGGCTAAAATCTTTCTCAACATCGATTGTAAGCTTATCAACGTTGGCCGTAACTTCAAATGCTGTAACTTTACCAACTACATCAATTTTTGAAATAGCTTTGTCAGAAGTCACATGTACTTTCGTACGCTCCAAGTTAATATTTGGAGTTTTAATATCTTTTAAAGTGACATTTAACCAATTAATATTTCTAGTTAATAAAGGTTTAAAAGTAATTGTATCCCCAATAGTAACGTCATCAATTGTAATGGCCTTCTTCACACGATTCGTTACAATGAGCTTATCTTTAATCGTTACATTTTGAACTTTTACATAATCCGCATTTACAGTTAGACTTCCTTCAATCTGTGCGTCACCACCATCAAAATATACCGCCTTTTTATCAGTGCCAGCTTTCGTTAATGTTAGTTCTGTAACGCTCGTAATTTCGCCATTTTTCACTACTATTGTTGCTTCGGCATTCATCAATGCAGTTTTATTCGATGTGTTAAAGAGGGGCTTCAGCGACTGGCTAATTTTAAATTGGCCATTGGATGTAAGTACTTTCTCTTTAGTGACGTTGTTAATGGTAACAGTTTGCCCCTTTGTTTTGGCTGCAGCTACCTGCCCATTCATTTGAATTGAGTGGTTTAAAGCTGAATTATTTGAAGCGGCATCTGCAGTGGACATTGGCGATACAAGGGTTGCTGTAATAGCAGTTGCCATAAAAGTCGTTAATACTTTATTCTTCATTTTAGTCTCTCCGATCATTGTATTTAATGGATAATATATCATATATTTCTTTGTTTTAGTACATAAAGGGTATATTTTACCATTTATTATACGTAAATGAAATGTAGTCCCTTTTCTTTATCGTTCGTTTTTAAAAATCCTTAATTATTTTAGAAAATTGAAAGTGAAGTGCCAGGTTTTTTTGTACGAAATTGGGTAGTTGGGTGCGGAAATCACGCTCATTTCAAGGGCTATAACGTTCTAAAAGATAACTTTTACCATCTTGTTAAAGATACTGTATTAGATTAGTGTATTTAGGAAAAATGCCTTGATATGAGTGGTGAGTTAGCTTTAAAGTACATTGACCAAGCATAAAAACAGCACTACTATGGGAGAGGGAAGGGGGACAAGCTGATGTATCTCGGTATGATTTTTTTAAAATTGTGGCTCCAATTTTAGTGCTTCTAGTGCTTGGTGCAGTTTTACAAAAGAAATTTCGCTTTAATTTAAAGGCGTTATCTCAACTTATTACATATTGCTTCATGCCAGCAGCAGTTTTTGTGAATATATATGAAACGAGTATAGAGCTGTCTGTGCTTGGGGAAGTTGCGTTATTTATTCTACTTTTTATCGGAAGCCAAATGGTGCTTAGTCATTTTCTTGCAAAGGGACTAGGCTTAGTAAAAACAGAGGCTGCGGTGTTTAAAAATAGTGTTGTCCTAATTAATTCGGGTAACTATGGAATTCCAGTTGCACAAATGATTTTTGTGACTCAGCCGATTGGCGTAGCGATTCAGGTCATTCTCGTTATATTTCAAAATATGACGACCTATACTTACGGCTTGTACAATTTAATTTCTTCAACAAAATCGGGCATGTCTATTGTAAAAGACTTCCTCAAAATGCCCATTATTCATGCACTTATTATTGGTGTTGCAATGAATTATTTTACGATCACTATTCCACAGTTTGTAAGAATTCCGATAGACCATGTGGCGGATGGCTTTATCGCCGTAGCATTAATAACTTTAGGGGCACAACTATCGCAACTTGAAATCAAATCCATGTTCAATAAGATAGTATTCATTAGCTGTTTTACACGACTAGTCATAGGGCCAGCCGTGGCATTGCTAATCATTTTTGCGCTTGGTCTTGATGGTGTCGTGGCACAATCACTTTTTATAGCTAGTTCGTTCCCGACATCGCGAAATAGTTCTAGTCTTGCATTAGAATATGACGTAGAATCGGCAACTGCTGCACAAACAGTTTTATTTTCAACGATTGTGAGCTGTATTACAGTGACGATCGTGATTTATGTAGCGGAACTGCTGTTTACCTAACAGTTGGGTGCCATATAAAAAGATAGGGTGGAAAGCTTTTCAGGAGTTAGGAGCTTTTTTTCTGAATTAAAAGCTAGTGATTTATATTTGTTAAAACAAGATATAAGTTGATTGGAGTGGAGGCTGGGCGACTCCTTGGGGATTAGCGTCACAGATGAGACCCTGCAGCGAAGCGAAGCGGCGGCAACAAAGCGCCCAGCCGGAACGGAAATCAACCACACGTTATGATGATAAGCAAAAAAAACAAATGAAGCTTCCATCTCTTAACAATATCTGCTACACTAGCATCAAACTTAATAGCATTAACTAGGGGAGTCTGATGAGTCAGGCTGAGAGGGAAACGCATAGAGGTTTCTTGACCCTTTGGACCTGATCTGGCTCATACCAGCGTGGGAAAGTTAACCATTATTGCACTCAATGTATTTGCAATAACTATACCTTTACATTCTTAGCCGGATCCAAAATTTTTTGGATTCGGCTTTTGTCTTTATTGGGGTGAGCTAGATTCGGTCCTTGTAAAAATATAAAAGGGAGCGAAGTAGTTATGACAACAGTTAGCGACAAGAATATTACAATTATGTCTAGTTTTGAAGGAAGTAAAAAAGTTTATGTAGAAGGTTCTCGACCAGATATTTTAGTGCCAATGCGTGAAATTGCTCTAAGTCCAACGACAGGAAGCTTTGGGGAGGAGGAAAATGCACCAGTACGTGTTTATGATACGAGCGGCCCGTACACTGATCCTGCGTATAAGGTGGATATTACGAAAGGATTGCCAGCTTTACGTAGTGCATGGATCAAAGAACGAGGTGACGTTGAAGAATACGAAGGTCGTACTATCAAGCCAGAAGATAACGGATTCCGCAAAGCTGATGATCCACGAATGAATGAAAATGTTTTTCCGAATTTATCAAGAAAGCCTTTACGTGCGAAAAAAGGTAGAAATGTAACACAGCTTCACTATGCACGAAAGGGAATTATTACTCCAGAAATGGAATTTGTAGCGATCCGTGAAAATATGGACCCTGAATTTGTGCGCTCAGAGATCGCGGCAGGGCGTGCTATTTTGCCTTCTAATATTAATCACCCTGAGGCTGAGCCAATGATTATCGGACGTAACTTCCACGTGAAAATTAACGCCAACATTGGAAATTCCGCGGTGTCATCTTCTATTGCGGAAGAGGTAGAAAAAATGACGTGGGCTACACGCTGGGGTGCTGATAACATTATGGATTTATCTACTGGTAAGCATATTCATACGACACGTGAATGGATTATTCGTAACGCCGCGGTGCCAGTGGGAACGGTGCCGATTTACCAAGCGCTAGAAAAAGTAAATGGAGTGGCAGAGGATTTAACGTGGGAGGTGTATCGTGACACGTTAATCGAACAGGCTGAGCAAGGTGTTGATTACTTCACGATTCATGCAGGGGTATTGTTACGCTATGTGCCATTAACGGCTAATCGTGTAACAGGCATAGTGTCTCGAGGAGGCTCGATTATGGCGCAGTGGTGTTTATATCACCATCAAGAGAGCTTCTTATATACTCATTTTGAAGAAATCTGCGAAATTATGAAAACCTATGATGTTGCCTTCTCTTTAGGTGATGGTTTACGTCCTGGTTCTATTGCAGATGCGAATGATGAGGCTCAATTTGCGGAGCTAGAAACACTAGGGGAATTAACGAAAATTGCCTGGGAGCATGATGTACAGGTGATGGTAGAAGGACCAGGGCATGTTCCAATGCATCTTATTAAAGAAAATATGGATAAACAGTTAGAGGTGTGTAAGGAAGCTCCTTTCTATACTTTAGGACCGTTGACAACAGATATTGCCCCTGGTTACGACCATATTACATCGGCTATTGGTGCTGCAATGATAGGGTGGTATGGTACGGCAATGCTCTGTTATGTGACGCCAAAAGAGCATCTCGGCCTACCAAATCGTGACGATGTTCGTGTAGGGGTTATTACGTATAAAATTGCTGCACATGCTGCCGATTTAGCGAAAGGGCATCCGGGAGCACAGCAGCGTGACGATGCGCTATCTAAGGCACGATTTGAATTCCGCTGGCGCGATCAATTCAATCTTTCGTTAGATCCAGAGCGTGCAGTTGAATACCATGATGAAACATTGCCTGCAGAAGGGGCAAAGACTGCGCACTTTTGTTCAATGTGTGGACCTAAGTTTTGTAGTATGAGAATCTCACAGGATATTCGTAATTATGCAAAAGAGAATGACTTAAATACGACTGAAGCAATCCACAAAGGTATGAAGGAGAAAGCAGAGGAATTTAAACAGGCTGGCAGTCAAATTTATCAATAATTAGTAAAGCGGGCTTGTGTCAAAATTAGGCACAAGCCTTATTCGTTTCATCGGATACCCTCAGAAAAGCGATTACCACACATTATGGTGATGAGTCCTCGTTCTATCATTAATACAAAAAAGCTCCATGTGAAGTTGTCGTTCACATGGAGTAAAAAAGTTGGATTGGATATCAATAATAATAGAAAATTAAACGTTTGTTGGTTGTTTTTCGTATGGATTTGAAAGATCCATACCTTCTAATGAAAGGCCCATAGCTTTTGCTACACCTTCGCCATATGCTGGATCAGCTAAATAGCAGTGAAGGATATGACGGCGTTTGATGAACTCTTCAACTGATGCCATATCATTAGCAGTATTTTCGAATAGGCGTTGTTGCTCTTCGGCAGTCATTAGGCGGAACAATTTACCCGGCTGCTCGAAGTAGTTATTGTCGTCTTCACGGAAGTCGTGGATACCAGCATTACCGTCAATACGTAATTCAGGCTCTTTATAGTCTAAATTATGCTCCCATTCACCATAGCTATTTGGTTCGTAGCTTAAAGTTGAACCAAGGTTACCATCGAAACGCATAGCGCCGTCGCGGTGGAATGAACGGAACGGGCATTTTGGTGCGTTTACAGGAAGCATGTAGTGGTTCACACCTAAACGGTAGCGTTGTGCGTCTGCATACGCAAAAATACGAGCTTGTAACATTTTGTCTGGCGAGAAGCTAATACCAGGGATAATGTTAGATGGTGCAAATGCAGCTTGCTCAACTTCCGCAAAGTAGTTGTCCGCATTTTTGTTTAACTCGAATTCACCCACAGGAATTAATGGGAAGTCTTTTTTATACCATACTTTCGTTAAATCAAATGGGTTATATGGTAACTCTCGAGCTTGTTCTTCTGTCATTACTTGAATGTACATTTTCCATTTAGGGAAATCGCCTTTTTCAATCGCCTCATATAGATCGCGTTGTGAAGATTCGCGGTCGTTACTGATTACTTCAGCAGCCTCAGCACCCGTTAAGTTTTTAATGTTTTGCTCTGTACGGAAGTGGAATTTAACCCATACGCGCTCATTTTCAGCATTAATAAAGCTATAAGTGTGAGAACCGAAACCATGCATATTGCGGTATCCAGCCGGAATACCACGGTCAGACATAACGATTGTTACTTGGTGAAGTGCCTCTGGTAATGAAGTCCAGAAATCCCAGTTTGAATTCGCGTTTTTCATATTTGTACGTGGGTCACGTTTTACCACGTGGTTTAAATCTGTAAAGTGTAAAGGATCACGGAAGAAGAATACAGGTGTGTTGTTACCAACTAAATCCCAGTTGCCTTCTTCTGTATAGAACTTAAGTGCAAAGCCACGAATATCACGCTCAGCATCCGCTGCACCACGCTCACCTGCAACTGTGGAGAAGCGAGCAAACATATCAGTCTTTTTCCCAATCTCTGAGAAGATTTTTGCTTTTGTATATTTAGTAATATCATGCGTTACAGTGAAAGTACCGAATGCACCTGAACCTTTAGCATGCATACGACGTTCAGGAATAACTTCACGGTTGAAGTTCGCTAATTTCTCAACTAGCCATACATCCTGGAGTAATAGAGGACCACGAGGACCTGCTGACATAGAATCGTGGTTGCTTACTACTGGAGCACCACCTGCTGTTGTAAAACGACGGCTACGGTTATTTTCATTTGTCATATTAGTTTACCTCCTAAGAAAAATTGTGAGTCAAACTCTTCATCAATAACTATAACAAATGTAAATTATAATTGCTAGTAAATTATAATTATTATTGTTAAAGAATTTTTATAGTAAGATACAGACTATAAATATATGCTAGATTTAACTAGCTTATGAATAATCTTTACCACTAATTTAGTTTTTTAAAACATTTAAAAATTGAGTTATGAAAAAGAGGAAGCTCTGAATTCTTTTGTTTATTTATTCTTATTGAAAATAGAATATGATAATTGAAAAAATTGCAGTGAAAGTGGGGATCAGGTATCGGAGATCCCTTAAAAATATAGCCTTTACCCGCTACGCTTTCGCACAAGTTCCTAGTTGAACGGAAAAAAGTCTTTTTAAGTTTTGCGATAACGATGGGGAGTAATTCCGATGTGCTGTTTAAAAATTTTTATGAAGTAATTCGAATCTTCAAAACCATTTAAATCGGCAATTTCACTAATAGCAAAATCGGTTTCTACAAGCATTTTTGTGGCATTTTGAATTCGAACTTGCTGTAGGTAGCGTTTAAATGGCAGGCCTTGCTTCTTTGAAAAAATCGTACTTAAATAATTGGGACTAATCCCTAATTTATGGGCAACGTAAGGTAAAGATAACCTGCTATCCTGAAACTGTTGGTCAATAATTTCTATAGCTAGCTCTACATAGTCAGCCCTTTTTTCCATTCGTGCCTCATGAGCTAGTTCAATCAGTCTTTGTGTAAATGAAATAATGCCATTTAGAATGGTATAAAATATAGGGTGCTCAATAATTAAATGAAAAAGCTGACGATAATTTTGCTCAATTGCCGCTTTCTCATGTAATTTATACTTCAACATAAAGCGCCGAATTTGCGCCAAAACACTCGTTAGATGTATACGTAAGTCATCTTGCTTGTAATATATTCCTTCATTAGATAGTCGATATAAAAATGCTTTGACGGCTTCAATATTTCCATCCTCTAAACTACTTATTAGTAATTGTTGCTCTTCAGGTGTTAGTAATGGATCGAAGGTCTGTGTCTCCAATTGTTTGCTCGCATAAAAAATATGTCCAAAGCCTTCGTAAAAGCTTTGATGAAGTGCACGTTTTGTTAAGGTATACATATTCTTCATGGTAGTCTGCTCCCCATCATAAATTCCGATATTTAACGAGCTATTATTTGTTAATCGCCATTCCTTCATTAATGTTCGAACATCCTTCTCTAAATCATTTGTTTGGAATAAACAAACAATTCTTTCCGATAAAGGATAAATTCTCATACTAGAATAAATAGGCGTTTGCTGAAGCCAATTGTATAGTTTGTTAAACATTTCGGAATGCTCAGGCTCGATCATTGTGAAATGACTATTTGTCTCTAGGGAGCATGTTTTATTATCTAGAAAGAGTTGATAGTAAAACGATTCATCTGTAGCTTCTTGATACGCTGCTTCTGCCTTTGGTGTTCGAAGGGAAATAGCGGTGAGCTTTTGTTTTAGTACTTCTAAATCAATTGGTTTAACGAAGAGATGTGCAACCTGTAAATCAATTGCTTTTATTGCATTTTTAAACAATGGCTCAGTTGTCATAGCTAAAATAGTCCCAGAATGCTTTTGTAAAACACGATATAGTGCAGTTAAACGATTATTCGAGAATAAATCGATATTTAGCAGTATCACTTCAGGTTCGAATTGCTGGATACTTTGAAGTGCCTCATTAATAGTTGTGCTTATTTCTATAGTTACATCCCCAGGAAAATATGTATGTAAAAACCACCGGATGCCTGAAAGATCAGTGGAATCCCTGTCAATCAATAACAATTTCACAACTGCAAACCTCCTTAAAATTATCTAGTTTCGTAAAAAAATACTATTATATTATTAAAATAACAAAAATTCTGAAATAATTCATGTTTTCTCTTTTAAAATTCCCTATTTTCTGAAAAAAGTAGTTAGTACAATGTAGTTAATGTTATTGTTATTTAACTTTTGTAGCGATAGCGAAATTGATTAAAAGCATTTTTACATAGCTCTAAGGAAACAGGGGGATGTCATTATTATGAAGTCTATAATCGAGCTTGATGGCAAAACATTAACAAGACAGCAAATAGGGGGAATTGTAGATGGTCGAGCTACGGTAGCGCTTTCTCTAGATAGTGTGGAGCGTATACGTTTAAGTAGGGAACGCATTGAAAAGCGTTTAGCTGAGGGGCAAACGATATATGGTGTGAATACAGGCTTTGGAAAGCTAAGCAATATAAAGATTGAAGAGGAAGACATTGAACTTTTACAGTTAAACTTATTGCGTTCAGATGCGACAGGTGTTGGTGAACCATTCCCGACAGATGTCGTACGCGCCATGATGGTTTTACGTGCCAATGCTTTAGCACGGGGTTTTTCAGGAATTCGTCTAGAAACAGTGCAGCTGCTTTTAGAATTTATTAATAAGGGAGTACATCCGATTGTACCTTCTCAAGGTTCAGTTGGAGCAAGCGGAGATTTAGCGCCGTTATCACATTTGGCTTTAGTACTAGTAGGTGAGGGTAAGGCGGAGTTTAATGGAAAGATTATGAGCGGTAGTGAGGCTTTACAGCAAGTTGGGCTAACGCCTGTCCGACTACAAGCTAAGGAAGGTCTAGCGCTTGTAAATGGTACCCAAGCCATGACGGGTATCGGGGTTTTAACAGTGAACGAGGCAGAGCGTATTGGGCTAGCGGCAGATATGGCAGCAAGTTTAACGCTTGAGGCACTGAAGGGGATTACTTCAGCATTTGATCCAGCGCTGTTGGCGGTAAGACCACACCCAGAATTAGAGCTTGTTGGCGGACGAATCCGTAAGTGGCTTGATGGAAGTAAACGTGTGACAAGGCAAGGTGAAATCCGTATGCAGGATGCCTATTCACTACGTTGCATTCCGCAAGTGCATGGTGCTTCATGGCAGTCATTTTTCTATGCTCAGGACCGTGTGCAAACTGAAATGAATGCAACGACAGATAATCCGATTGTTTTAGAAAATGGAGAAGTATTGTCTGGTGGGCATTTCCACGGTCAACCAATTGCATTAGCAATGGACTTTTTAAAAGTCGGTGTAAGTGAGTGGGCTAATATTTCTGAGCGACGTACAGAACGCATGGTTAATCCACATCTTAATGAAGGTTTGCCACCATTTTTAGCGACAAATCCTGGTATTGAATGCGGACTGATGATTGCGCAATATACAGCAGCCTCTATCGTATCTGAAAACAAAGTATTGGCACATCCTTCAAGCGTGGATTCTATACCGACATCGGGTAACCAAGAGGATCATGTGAGCATGGGTACAACATCGGCCCGTCAAGTACGTCAAATCGTGCATAATGCCGCTCGTGTCATTGCGATAGAAATGATTTGTGCATCGCAGGCTATTCATTTAGATAAGGCAGAAGAGCAGTTATCTCCAACAACTCGAAAGTATTTAGAAAAAGTGCGTGAATTTTGTCCGCCGTTGTTAGCGGATCAACCAATCGGCGATGAAATTGAAGCGCTTGCACGGTATTTATTAACGAGTGATGTTCTATTGAATGAGTATCTGTAAACCTTAAGGTGATAACTTCCTAGAGAAAATCCAACATATCCTTCAAGTTGTCTGGATGACCTAGAAATTTCTTTCAAAAGCACTTGCATCGGAGGGATTGATATAGAATTTCATCAAAGAGAGCTAGAGCGAGACTCGCAATTTCGAGTCTCCTCAGCGATTAAGATGTTTGTCTGTAGCTTAGTCGGAATATTCAGCTTTTTTATATCGTTTGATTGGCAAGGGAAGAATACAATTTTAATTGATCACATCGTGAATTTTATTCGAGGCGAAGCACCGCTGCTTGTAACTGCGTATGTACTCATCATGCTTGTAGGTGGAGCGATTCATCCTTTCGTTACTAAGAAATGGAATAAGTCGACCGTCAATATCGTGATGTCCATCTTTAAAGTGGGCGGTATGATTGCGGGGATTTTGTTAGTTTTCAATATAGCACCTGGATGGTTAGCGGATGAAAGTATTGGCCCGTATTTATTGGAGAAGCTTGTTAAGCCAGTGGGAATACTAATTCCAATCGGGTCATTGTTTTTAGCACTATTAGTAAGCTATGGATTACTTGAATATATCGGTGTTTTAACACAGCCGTTTATGAAGCCTATTTTCAAAACACCGGGACGTTCAGCGGTGGATGCGGTTGCCTCATTTGTCGGCAGTTATTCGGTGGGCTTGCTTTTAACAAACCGTGTTTATATGGAAGGTCGCTACACAGCGAAGGAAGCCGCGATTATTGCAACAGGCTTCTCGACTGTATCGGCAACGTTTATGGTCGTTATTGCAAGTACGCTAGATATTATGCAGCATTGGAATGCGTTTTTCTGGGTATCGCTCGTTGTAACATTCTTAGTCACAGCGTTAACAGCGCGTATTTATCCACTTCGTTCAATAAAGGATGACTACTACAAGGGCGCAACGCCTATGCCAGAAAAAATTGTAAAGAAGGACCGTTTTAAAGAAGCGTGGCGTCAAGCGATGGATGCAGTTGAGCAAAATCCACCTTTATCTAAAGTTTTATGGTCAAATCTAAAAGATGGCTTCATCATGGCAATGGGTGTTATTCCGTCGATTCTATCGATTGGTCTGCTAGGGCTTGTACTTGCAACATATACGCCCATTTTTGATTGGCTTGCGTATATTTTTGTACCATTCACATATGTGTTACAAGTTCCAGAACCATATTTAGCAGCGAAAGCGCTGTCATTATCGTTAGCAGAAGTATTTTTACCGGCACTTGTTGTCACGCAAGCAACAATTGTGACGAAATTTATTGTGGCAGTCGTATCCATATCGGCAGTTTTGTTCTTTTCAGCCGTTATTCCACTTATTTTATCATCTGAAATTCCGTTGACATTGCGCCAGATTTTACTCATTTGGTTTGAGCGTGTCGTATTAACTTTAATCCTCGTAACACCGATTGCATTTTTACTATTCTAAAGGAGCGTGTTTTTAATGGTAGTTAAAACAAATATTCGTGCACCACGTGGAAATGAATTAACATGTAAAGGTTGGACGCAGGAAGCTGCAATGCGTATGTTAATGAACAATCTAGATCCTGAAGTAGCAGAAAATCCAGATGAACTAATCGTCTATGGTGGGATTGGTAAAGCGGCGCGTAATTGGGAAAGCTATGAGCAAATTATTACGTCATTAAAAGAATTAGAGAATGATGAGACACTTCTTATTCAATCAGGAAAGCCGGTAGCTGTATTCCGTACACATGAACATGCACCTCGTGTATTAATTGCGAACTCTAATTTAGTGCCAGCGTGGGCAAATTGGGAGCATTTTTATGAGTTAGAAGACCGTGATTTAATGATGTACGGCCAAATGACTGCTGGTAGCTGGATTTATATTGGTGCACAAGGGATTTTACAAGGAACATATTTATCATTCGTAGAGGCGGGCAAAAAAGTATTTGGTACAACAGATTTACGAGGCAAATTCATCCTTACAGGTGGTATGGGTGGCATGAGTGGTGCACAGCCTTTAGCTGGAAAAATGGCTGGCGCTGTCATTTTAGTCGTCGAAGTAGAGCGTGCTCGAATTGAACGTAAAATAAAAGAAGGCTACTGTGACTATCTTGTTGAGTCGGTAGATGAAGCTATTGAATTAGTCAATAAACTACGTGAGCAAAAAGAGCCTGCGTCAATTGGTCTTGTTGGCAACTGTGCAGATGTTAATCGTGAGCTATTGAACCGAGGAATTATCCCTGATTTTGTAACTGACCAAACATCTGCCCACGATCCGATAAATGGCTATGTTCCAAATGGTATGACGTTTGAGGAAGCGCTTAAACTGCGTAAAAGTGATGTGAAAACGTATGAGCGAAGAGCAAAAGAGACGATGGCAGAGCATGTTCGTACAATGCTTGAATTCCAGCAAGCAGGTGCAGAAGTATTTGATTACGGTAATAATATACGTGCCTATGCCAAAGAGATGGGTGTAACGAATGCCTTCGATTTCCCTGGTTTTGTTCCAGCGTATATTCGTCCCTTATTCTGTGAGGGGAAAGGGCCATTCCGTTGGGCTGCACTTTCAGGTGACCCTGAGGACATTTATAAAACAGATGCACTTGCCAAAGAAATGTTTGCTGAAGATGAAGGTCTTGTGAATTGGATTGATATGGCGCAAAAAATGGTTAAATGGCAAGGGTTACCGGCACGAATTTGCTGGTTAGGCTATGGTGATCGTCATCGTTTTGCATTAAAGGTTAATGAAATGGTTGCCAATGGTGAGCTTTCAGGACCGATTGTCTTTGGTCGAGATCATCTAGACTCAGGTTCAGTTGCTTCACCAAATCGTGAAACAGAGGGTATGCTTGATGGCTCTGATGCAGTATCGGACTGGCCGATTCTAAATGCGCTTGTCAATACTGCAAGCGGTGCTAGCTGGGTAAGTGTTCATCACGGTGGTGGTGTAGGTATGGGTTATTCTCAGCATGCTGGTCAAGTGCTAGTAGCGGATGGTTCTGAGTTAGCTGCAGAGAAGATTGCACGAGTGTTAATTTCCGATCCAGGAATGGGCGTTGTGCGCCACGCAGATGCTGGCTATGAAATTGCTATTAATACAGCAAAGAACAAAGGTGTGCGTATACCAATGTTAAAGGATGATGCGAAGTGACAATTTTAATCAAAAATGCCAATGAAGTGATCACGTTAAAAAGTGCTGTACAAGGTCCTCGTACAAAGGAACAAATGCGTGACATCGAAGTAGTGGAAAACGGCAGTGTTTTAATAGCGGGGAATAGCATTAAAGCAGTAGGATCAATTGCACAGCTAGAAGCGGATTTCCCTGATCTTGTAAAGATGGCTGAGGTCATTGACGCCTCAGGTAAGATTGTTATGCCGGGTCTCGTCGATTGTCATACGCATTTAGTTCATGGTGGTACACGTGAGCAGGAGTTTAATATGCGTCTTAATGGTGCCACATATATGGAAATTATGAATGCGGGTGGCGGGATTCATGCCACAACAAACCGGACACGAGAAACTAGCTTTGATGATTTATATAGAAAAACGATGAATCATTTAGATGTATTTTTAAAGCATGGTGTCACAACGGTGGAGGCAAAATCAGGCTATGGTTTAGATTGGGAAACTGAAAAGAAGCAGCTTGAAGTTGCGAAGGAATTACAAGCTACACATGACATTGATGTCGTTAGTACCTTTATGGGGGCGCACGCGGTGCCGCGTGACTATAAGGGACGTGAGGATGAATTTGTCGATGTCGTCATTCACGACATGCTACCGAAAGTAGCTGAGCTAAATCTTGCCGAATTCAATGATGTATTTTGTGAAAAAGGTGTATTTACGCCAGAGCAATCACAACGCATTTTAGAGGCTGGGAAAGCGTTAGGGTTAACACCGAAAATTCATGCTGATGAAATTGAGCCTTATAAGGGAGCAGAACTTGCCGCGGAAGTAGGGGCAATCTCGGCGGAGCATCTATTAGTTGCTTCGGATGAGGGAATACAAAAAATGGCTGAAGCCGGGACGATTGCAGTGCTGCTGCCTGGAACAGCATTCTTCTTACGTGCCCCTTTTGCAAGAGGACGCCTAATGATTGATGAAGGGGTACCTGTAGCTATTTCAACTGACTTTAATCCTGGCTCATCCCCAACGATGAGTTTGCCGTTTATCATGAATTTAGCTTGTATGCATATGGGTATGACATTAGAGGAAGTGTTAACGGCGACAACTATTAATGCAGCATATGCACTTAACCGTGGACATCAAATTGGCTCTCTTGAAGAAGGTAAACAAGCTGACGTCATTATATTGGATGTTGCCAACTACAAGCAGTTACAATATTTCTATGGCATGAATCATACGAATACGGTCATTAAAAATGGGCGAGTTGTCGTACAGGATGGTATTCTTTTGAAAAATCAGCTAGTGAATTGAATAATACGAAAAGCATAAATAAGGCACAGGTGCTTTGTTTATGCTTTTTAAATTGCGTTAGACAATGAAAACCCGCAAGAGGAAAAGCGCTTGAATATGTTTCACGCTGTTCATACTTATATCAGCAAATTCGTGAACAATTTTACAGTGAAAGAATTACAGCAAGACATTGTAGTAAATGGATCTATTCTTTACAAAGAACCAACACTTAAGGAAATCCATGGTTCATCACCAAAAGTTGAGGATGACTTTTGTTAAAACTTCTACTATGTAAATAGTTGATTGAAGTGGAGACTGGGCGACTCCTCGGGGATCAGTGTCACAGATGAGACCCTGCAGCGCAGCGAAGCGGCTCATCGGACGCCCCCAGGAAAGCGCCCAGTCGGAACGGAAATCAACCACACGTTTTGGTGATGGTATATATAGAAAAGAATTTACATCTACTATGGAGTAAGTATAAACGAACAATGAATCCAGAAAAGTATCCTGTCGATTTAATTATTAAAGAAAAAGTCGTAAAGATGATAAATGGAGAACCAAAAGGAGAAGAAGAACGGAGAGATAGATAATGGCGAGAATAGGAATTTACGGATCGTCCTTTGATCCGATTACAAATGTTCATCTTTGGACCGCGAGCACAGTCGCGCATCGTTGCAAATTAGATAAAGTAATTTTTTTACCTTGTTCAAATAAACGAAAGGATAAGGAAATAAAAACGGAGAATTCTCATCGATGGAATATGCTAGAGCTGGCTATTGCAAAGGATGAGCGTTTTATTGCAGATTCATATGAAATGGAGCAAGAAGGTTGGAATATTTACACATATGATACGATGAAACATTATAGAGAACAATACCCAAATGATGAAATGCATTTTATTATGGGAGCTGATTTATTAGTTGATATTGGAGCAGGATTGTGGAAAAAAGGAGAAGCATTAGTAGCTGAGAATAAATTTATTGTAATGGCACGGCATGGAATTGATATGTTATCAACAATTAGTCGTTCTCCAATTTTGAGGAATCATGATGATGGAAGGTTTCATTTGATTGACAAAGGCTTAGCAATGGAAATTAGCTCTACCTATATTCGAGAAGAGTTTGCAATGGGTGGTGAACCCAAATATCTACTGCCCGGCGCTTGTTATGACTATATTAAAAAGCATAATCTTTATCAAAAATAACCAAGGTATGGGTGGCTACATGATAATAGAGTGCGTTTCAACTGTAGGTAAAGCTATTGAAAAAGCGGTGAAGCGTCAGCAACAAATGTTTTCTGTGCGAAAGCGAAGCGTCAGCAACAAATGTTTTTTCTGTGCGAAAGCGAAGCGTCAGCAACAAATGTTTTTTCTGTGCGAAAGCGAAGCGTCAGCAACAAATGTTTTTTCTGTGCGAAAGCGAAGCGTCAGCAACAATGTTTTTTCTGTGCGAAAGCGAAGCGTCAGCAACAATGTTTTTTCTGTGCGAAAGCGAAGCGTCAGCAACAAAGCGCCCAGTCAGAACGGAAAAGGAGTCTTTTATTTTGTAAAGATGGTGAACTTTCTCATTTACAGGTTCGGGTAAGATATAATAAATCTAAATGATATATTAAGGGTTGTGTGTATCATCTAGTGCAATGATTAATGTTAGAAAGGAATTCTTAGAAGTGCAACTTACATTAACATTTCTTATATTAGGAGCGACAATTTTTACATTTGTAACCAATAAAGTACGAGCGGACCTCGTTGCGATTGTGTCCCTTCTTGCCTTTGTCATTACAGATATTTTAACACCTACAGAGGCGCTTGCTGGCTTTTCGAACTCTGTAGTTTTAATGATTGCAGGGTTATTTGTTGTGGGAGCAGGAATTTTACGTACTGGACTCGCAGGAATGGCAGGGCGATTATTGTTGAAATGGTCAGGGGATAGTGAATTAAAGTTATTTGTGTTATTACTTATTATTGTAGGTACAGTAGGTGCCTTTATGAGTAATACAGGTACTGTAGCTTTAATGATGCCGATCGTTGTTAGTATTGCCGTTAGTATGAAGGAAAGTCCTTCGAAATTCTTGCTACCTCTCTCTTATGTTGCAAGTCTTTCGGGGCTTATGACATTAATTGCTTCACCAACAAATTTAATTGTCAGTCAGTTGTTAATAGATCGTGGTTATAATAAGCTAGGCTTTTTCGAGGTGACACCCATCGGTATTGTGGGAATGGTTGTCGGTATTATCTATTTAGTACTCGTGCGCAATATTCTTTTACCAAATGAAAAGAATCGTACACAAACAAAAGCTGACTATAAACTATCACCGAAGAAGATTATTAAGCAATACGATTTAAATAATCATTTGTTTAAAGTGTTTGTGCCTGAGGGTTCGCCGATTATTGATGCAACATTAGCACAATTAAAGCTTCCGGCCAAATATACGCTTTGTATGATGAAAATTCACCGTCGATCTCAAGAAGGCATTAATTTTTTACCGATGACATATCAGGAAATGGCAGGTCCTACAAGCGTGATACATGCCAAAGATGAATTGTATGTCCAAGGTGAGGAAGAGAATATTCGTCGTTTTACATCCGATTATAGTCTAGAGATGCAGGAACTAGTCGAAGGAGAGGCAGATGACTTGGTATCGAAGCATCTTGGTATTGCAGAGGTATTATTAACGCCAAATTCGAGCTTTATTAATGAGACTGTTAGCACTCTGGGCTTCCGAGAAAAATATAATCTTAATATAATCGGTATTAATCATAGAGGTGGCTATAAACTTCAAGATATGGTGAAGCATAAATTGAAATTTGGTGATGCCATCTTAGTGCAAGGATCATGGGATGAAATTCTATTACTTGCAAGGGAAACGCAGGATGTCGTTGTAGTTGGTCAGCCGAAAGAGCATGCGAGTGTGGCGGCTGCAACGGGTAAAGCTGGTATTGCTGGTGTCATTATGCTTTTAATGATTGTGTTAATGGCTTTTGAAATTTTCCCTGCTGTTATTTCCGTTATGATTGGAGCTGTATTGATGATATTAACAGGCTGTTTACGTAATATGGAGGATGCTTACAGCAATATGAACTTTGAAAGTATTGTGCTTGTAGCTGCGATGCTTCCGATGGCGACTGCATTGGAGAAAACAGGTGGTATGGTTATTCTGTCCGATGGTATTATTAACGCGCTTGGAGATTATGGACCGTATGGAGTATTAGTTGGTGTATATACTTTAACAGTTATTTTTGGACAATTTATTAGTAATACCGCTACTGCAGTTTTGTTCGCACCGATTGCTATGAATGCGGCGATTGCAATGGGAGCAAGTCCAACGACATTTATGATTGCCGTTGCTGTAGCAGCAAGTATGGCGTTTGTCACACCAATTGCTTCCCCGACAAATGCGCTTGTGATGACAGCTGGCGGTTATAAATTTATGGACTTTGTGAAAATCGGAATCCCGTTACAGATTATTATGTTTATCGTCATGATGCTGGCAATTCCATTTTTCTTCCCATTTTAACTTCATTTAATAAGTGTTTAATGTAGCGAAAGCGAAGCGTCAGCTACAGAGGCCTACTGCTTTATAGGAGTAGGATGAATGAGGTATTAAGTCACTTTTCAGTGGGGGTGTCTAAACAATCGCTGAAATAGAGGAACAGTCTAAGAACGCCGCGTCCTATGGCAATGTCTGAGTGACCAACTTTGTGTTAGCTGCATAATTGATAAAAAACTCGGTTTCTATACCGAGTTTTTTGTTTTAGTGAAAAACAATTAATATTTTCATAGGGATTATGATAAAATTATATTTTAGATTACAATAAAATAATATTAAATTCACTTCAGATTGTGGGTCTGATATTAAATTGTTTTTTAACCATATATATAGGAAGTTTCTCGTTGAAATAAAAAACTTTTAATTTTTTTCGGGAAAAGTGTTGACCTTATTATATTATGAGTGTATTATTATACAAGTCGCTAAGACATCTACTGAAAAACAATCGAGTTAAATAAATTAATTGTTGACATAGAGTTTGCGACATGATATTATATAAGAGTTGCTGCAATAAAGGTAGTAACGAAATGAACCTTGAAAACTGAACATGCAAAACGTAATCAATAAAGTTTTTACTAGCTAACTTCGAGTTAGTGAACGAAACAAAATTTTGGACATCAAACATGATGCCAGCAAAACAATTTGAGCTAATCAAATTTCTTTTTATGGAGAGTTTGATCCTGGCTCAGGACGAACGCTGGCGGCGTGCCTAATACATGCAAGTCGAGCGAACAGAGAAGGAGCTTGCTCCTTTGACGTTAGCGGCGGACGGGTGAGTAACACGTGGGCAACCTACCTTATAGTTTGGGATAACTCCGGGAAACCGGGGCTAATACCGAATAATCTATTTCACTTCATGGTGAAATACTGAAAGACGGTTTTGGCTGTCGCTATAAGATGGGCCCGCGGCGCATTAGCTAGTTGGTGAGGTAACGGCTCACCAAGGCGACGATGCGTAGCCGACCTGAGAGGGTGATCGGCCACACTGGGACTGAGACACGGCCCAGACTCCTACGGGAGGCAGCAGTAGGGAATCTTCCACAATGGGCGAAAGCCTGATGGAGCAACGCCGCGTGAGTGAAGAAGGTTTTCGGATCGTAAAACTCTGTTGTAAGGGAAGAACAAGTACAGTAGTAACTGGCTGTACCTTGACGGTACCTTATTAGAAAGCCACGGCTAACTACGTGCCAGCAGCCGCGGTAATACGTAGGTGGCAAGCGTTGTCCGGAATTATTGGG
>NZ_CP096780.1:199831-226496 GCF_023242215.1 Lysinibacillus sp. Ag94
CCCATTACGCAAGTAAGTAAGATCCCTCAAAGACGATGAGGTAGATAGGTTCGAGGTGGAAGTGTGGTGACACATGGAGCTGACGAATACTAATCGATCGAGGACTTAACCAAAATGTTTGAAACATTCAATGCACCGTTTATCCAGTTTTGAAAGAATAATCTTTCAAGGGTTTCAAGATACGAGTAGTTCGAGGAAGCGATGGAGAGAAGGAAGGAGCGTACTCAAGTACGTGACTGACTGAACGACAGAAGCTGACGAAGAAATACGATGTATATTGAAAGCCGAAAATAGTCTAGTGATGATGGCAAAGAGGTCACACCCGTTCCCATACCGAACACGGAAGTTAAGCTCTTTAGCGCCGATGGTAGTTGGGGGCTTCCCCCTGTGAGAGTAGGACGTCGCTAGGCATAATACCCAGGAGGATTAGCTCAGCTGGGAGAGCACCTGCCTTACAAGCAGGGGGTCGGCGGTTCGAGCCCGTCATCCTCCACCATTTTGGTCCCGTGGTGTAGCGGTTAACATGCCTGCCTGTCACGCAGGAGATCGCCGGTTCGATCCCGGTCGGGACCGCCATTTTTATGCCGGTGTAGCTCAGTTGGTAGAGCAACTGACTTGTAATCAGTAGGTCGTGGGTTCGACTCCTATCGCCGGCATCATCCCTTGGAGGGGTAGCGAAGAGGCTAAACGCGGCGGACTGTAAATCCGCTCCTTAGGGTTCGGCGGTTCGAATCCGTCCCCCTCCACCATTTTAGGGGCATAGTTCAACGGTAGAATAGAGGTCTCCAAAACCTTTGGTGTGGGTTCGATTCCTACTGCCCCTGCCAGGTTTCGAGGTACTCGTTATCAAAGACTACTATCATTACATATAGTGGCGATTGTGGCGAAGTGGTTAACGCACCGGATTGTGGTTCCGGCATTCGTGGGTTCGATTCCCATCAGTCGCCCCATTTAATAATTGGGGTATAGCCAAGCGGTAAGGCAACGGATTTTGATTCCGTCATGCCTAGGTTCGAATCCTAGTACCCCAGCCATTCATTTTTTAGTTTGAGCCATTAGCTCAGTTGGTAGAGCATCTGACTTTTAATCAGAGGGTCGAAGGTTCGAGTCCTTCATGGCTCATCATTTTTTATAAATGCGCCCGTAGCTCAATTGGATAGAGCGTCTGACTACGGATCAGAAGGTTATGGGTTCGACTCCTGTCGGGCGCGCCAAATAAGCCAATAATATCGGAATGTAGCTCAGCTTGGTAGAGCACTTGGTTTGGGACCAAGGGGTCGTAGGTTCGAATCCTGTCATTCCGACCATCTTTCCTGATTATGGGGCCTTAGCTCAGCTGGGAGAGCGCCTGCCTTGCACGCAGGAGGTCAGCGGTTCGATCCCGCTAGGCTCCACCATTTATATAATTTCCGGAGGTATACCCAAGTCTGGCTGAAGGGATCGGTCTTGAAAACCGACAGGCGGGTAACACCGCGCGGGGGTTCGAATCCCTCTACCTCCTCCATTTTTCCGGGTCAGTAGCTCAGTTGGTAGAGCATTAGATTGAAGCTCTAAGTGTCGGCGGTTCGATTCCGTCCTGACCCACCATCTGCGGGTGTAGTTTAATGGTAAAACCTCAGCCTTCCAAGCTGATGTCGTGAGTTCGATTCTCATCACCCGCTCCAAAAAATAATGGGCCTATAGCTCAGCTGGTTAGAGCGCACGCCTGATAAGCGTGAGGTCGATGGTTCGAGTCCATTTAGGCCCACCATTATTCCGAAGTAGCTCAGTTGGTAGTAGCACCTGACTGTTAATCAGGTTGTCGCAGGTTCGAGTCCTGCCTTCGGAGCCACGGCCCGTTGGTCAAGTGGTTAAGACACCGCCCTTTCACGGCGGTAACACGGGTTCGAATCCCGTACGGGTCATCAAGCATGTTGCACATTAGTGTGACATGCTTTTTTTATGCCAACTATACTGACAAACAAAGATCACCAAGCGTTAAGGAAAGGCCCACATAATAACGTCTATACCTAAATACTGCAAAGGGTATGTAAATGTGCCCTAATGCATCTCGTGTATTACTTACTTAGGCGTAAAAACGTTATAATAACAAATCCATCTCTCAATAGTTTTTCCTCTGTAAATTCACCTAATGACTACCAAAAATGAGCACCATTATCCATAAATAATTATAGTTTTAGAAAGATTAAAGAGAAATGATATAAAATATTGAACAAAGTATTTCATATATAAAATATGTATGTTTTCTGGCAGATTTTTTCGTGGTGATAATAGTTCCATTCCTCTAATATGAGGGTAGATGGAGGAATTCGATATGAATTTACAAGAAGTACAGCGGTTTTTAGAACTTTATCAAGTGGAGCAAAATGAGTCTATAACATGGCTTAAAAATAAATTACAGCAAATTAAAACGGCAGGAGAATATATACCGACAACGGAAGAATTAATCTTTGGTGCTCGAGTTGCTTGGCGCAATAGTAATAAGTGCATTGGCCGACTGTTTTGGCAATCACTGCATGTTGTAGATGCCCGCGATATTTCAAATGAGGAGGATATCTTCAACGCATTGCTTAAACATATTCAATATGCAACAAATGGTGGAAAGATTCGTCCAACAATAACGGTTTTTGCACCGGGGCGAGTTCGTATATGGAATCATCAACTAATCCGTTATGCTGGCTATGAAACGGAATCTGGAATCATTGGTGATCTGCATTCTGTTGAGTTTACAAAAGTATGTGAGTCACTTGGCTGGCAGGGAAAGAGAACAGCATTCGATGTGCTTCCACTTGTTGTACAGGTGGATGGAAGGGAGCCACAAGTGTTTACGATCCCTGACGAGTATGTACTAGAGGTACCAATTCGTCATCCAGAATCCTCTCAAGTAGCGAAGCTAGGATTAAAGTGGTATGCAGTGCCGATTATTTCGAGTATGCGCTTCCAAATGGCAGGTATTGATTTTGAGGCGGCCCCATTCAATGGTTGGTATATGGGTACCGAAATAGGGGCACGTAATTTAGCAGATCATGAGCGTTATAATATGCTGCCTGCTATAGCAGAAATTTTTAACCTTGATACAACGAAACAGGCTTCTTTATGGCGTGATCGTGCATTAGTTGAGCTGAATATAGCCGTTCTACATTCCTTTAAAGAAGACGGTGTCAGCATAGTAGATCATCATACAGCTGCACAGCAATTTAAATTGTTTGAGGAAACAGAAGCAGCAGCGAATCGTGAAGTTACAGGCAATTGGACGTGGTTGATTCCACCTCTTTCACCAGCTACGACCCATATTTTTCATAAGCCTTATGTTAATGTTTATAATACACCGAACTATTTTTATCAGAAACCACCTTATTAGTAGAGAAAGGCAGCTCACTTTAACTTCCTTTACTGTCTAAACATCGACTGTAATAGAGGAACTCAGGCTTTTGTGCAAGTACAAAGCACCTCATGATTATACCTAGGCATAGATCATGAGGTGCCATTTTTAATTTACATATTCATTTTTAGAAGCCTTAAATGAACATATGAAGAGTATCAATACAACGACAACAAATAACCAACCAGCGGTATTCCAGCCACCGAATAAATCATGTAAATAACCAAATAAGATTGGACCGATTGCGGCTAATAAATATCCTAATGATTGTGCAAATCCTGATAAATCGGCTGCCTCAAAAGCTGTACGGGTACGTAATGTAAAGAACATCATCGCTAATGCAAATGATGCACCTCCGGCTAATCCTAGTAGTACCATCCACAGTACAGCAAGGCTTGTCCATTCCATGACTACTCCGATAAAGCCAATTAAGTAAAATAGCGTAAACATTAAAACGAGAGGACGTTGAGATGTCATTTTACTAGCGATAATAGGCACAGCTAATGCCATTGGAACTTGTGAAAATTGCATGATGGAAAACATCCAGCCCGCACGATCTGCAGCTAATCCTTGTGATATATAAATTTCAGGAATCCAAGCGGCAGTTGTATAGAATAATAATGACTGAAATCCCATAGCTCCCGCTACTGCCCAAGTAACAGGTGATTTCCATAATGGTGTACGTTCTTTCGTAGTCTTAACAGTCGGTTCAGGCTTATTAAATTGCAACTGTGGAATCCAAATTACAATGGTTAACACCACAAGAACAAGTGAGATTGCCAGTGCGCCTTGCCAACCAAGTGATGAATTGGCAACAGGATAGCTAATGCCAGCACCGAGTCCAGCCGTTAAATTCATCGACATTGTGAAAAATGCCATAAGTAAACCTACGTGATAGGGAAATTTTAATTTAAGTAATCCTGGAATTAGTACATTACCGAATGAAATGGCTATACCAATTAGCATCGTACCAAATACGAGTAAACTAGTTGTGCCAACGGAGCGTAGTACAATTCCTCCTCCTAAAAGAACAGTTGATAACAATAATGTTAATTCTAGTCCAACTTTACGTGCGACAACTGGTGCGAATGGTGAAATGATTGCAAATGCTAGCAATGGGATCGTTGTTAGAAAGCCTGCTAGTATATTGGATATGCCGAGGTCTTCGCGAATAAAGGAAATAATTGGTCCAACAACTGTTAGCGGCATCCGTAATGTCGAGGCAATACAAATTACGCCGATAACGAGTAATAAGGTTGTGCCTTTCCAATTAATTTTTCTGCTAGGATAAGTATCGGTATGTTCATGAGTAGTCAAATAAATCCCCCCCTTGATAGAACAATTCTGATTGAATCACTATACCACTTTATCACACAAATAAAAATAGTGGAAAATTCGCAAAAAATAGAATATTAATCAGGTTATTGAAATGCCATAGGTCGTATGTTAAACTAATACCCATCATAAATTTAATATTTAATGCCTCATGTTTGTATTGAGGTAGAGGTCGCGGTATTTAAGAGTATGTTAATGGAAATGACAAGCATTAGAGAAATTAGCTGAAAGGAAATACTGCCGAAGTGTGAGGGGACTTGAAAACCTCATGCTGGGGCTGTCTCCGAAAGGAACAGAACTGTCACGTTTGAACAACGTGTTGAGCTATCATTTTGAAGGAACAGAGGATTTACTTAGCCATCACAGCAACGTTCATGTGATGGCATTTTTTTGCCTCTTAAAAAGGAAGGAAGCTATATCGTGAGTGAAATAAAAGTCAATCAGCTCGGTCATAAAGCACCGAAGCTGAAAAAAGAATTAAAAAGCCGTCATATTACAATGATTTCATTAGGCGGTACAATCGGTACAGGGCTGTTTTTAGCTAGTGGTGGTGCCATTGCGCAAGCAGGCCCTGGCGGTGCACTACTCGCTTATGCATTAATCGGTATCATGGTGTATTTTTTAATGACGAGCTTAGGAGAAATGGCAGCTTATATGCCATCATCAGGCTCTTTTAGTACGTATGCTACAAAATTTGTAGATCCAGCTTTAGGTTTTGCACTTGGTTGGAACTATTGGTACAACTGGGCAATTACAATCGCAGCAGAAATTTCTGCCGTCTCATTAATTATGAAATATTGGTTCCCAGATAGCTCATCAGCACTTTGGACTGTTTTATTTATTGCTGTAGTTTTAACGTTCAATCTATTATCGGTAAAAAGCTATGGTGAGAGTGAATATTGGTTTGCGATGATAAAGGTTGTCACAGTAATCATTTTTATTATCATCAGTTTTTTAATGATTTTTGGTATTTTAGGAGGACAAGCTCCTGTAGGCTTTACGAATTTCTTCATTAGTGATGGACCATTCCACGGAGGTCTCCTTGCTACATTTGGTATTTTCTTGGCTGCGGGATTCTCGTTCCAAG
This sequence comes from Lysinibacillus sp. Ag94, assembly GCF_023242215.1. Classification (NCBI taxonomy): domain Bacteria; kingdom Bacillati; phylum Bacillota; class Bacilli; order Caryophanales; family Bacillaceae; genus Lysinibacillus; species Lysinibacillus sp. Ag94. Next base: position 205,636 of record NZ_CP096780.1, read on the forward strand.
GGACAGAGTTACTTGGAATAACAGCAGGTGAAACGGATGACCCTGGTAAAAATATTCCGAAAGCCGTTAAGTCTGTTTTCTGGCGAATTCTTTTATTCTATATTTTAGCGATTGCTGCAATTGGGATGCTGATTCCCTTTACAGACGCACGTTTATTATCAGAAGATATCGCTGTTTCACCATTTACACTGGTGTTCGATCGTTTAGGAGTTGCCTTTGCTGCATCATTGATGAATGCAATCATTTTAACGGCAATGCTGTCAGCAGGGAATTCAGGGCTTTACGCATCGTCACGTATGCTTTGGCAATTAGCGGTAGATGGACATGCACCGAAAATTTTCACTAAACTAAGCCGTCGAGGTATCCCGATTTACGCATTACTGGCAACTTTAGCTATAGGCTGCCTAGCATTTTTAGCTTCATTCTTTGGTGATGGTGTAGTCTATATATGGCTTCTAAATGCCTCAGGGATGTCTGGCTTTATTGCCTGGTTAGGTATTGCATTTAGCCATTATCGTTTCCGTCGAGCATTCGAGGTACAAGGCTTAGATCCGAAATTATTGCCGTATAAAGCAAGGCTATTCCCATTCGGCCCGCTATTTGCCTTTACGGTTTGTATGATTGTTGTTATTGGACAAAACTACAATGCCTTTATGGGTGAAACAATAGATTGGTACGGAGTCCTTGTCTCATATATCGGTATTCCACTGTTCTTACTGTTATGGTTTGGCTATAAAATTAAGCATAAAACAAAAATGCTTCCATTAGAGCATTGTGATTTAAAAGTCGAACAATAAAAAATAAAACTGTCCTGTGAGTCATAGAAAATGACTTGCAGGGCAGTTTTTTTAGTTAAATAATAAATTTGTAATTCTAGACGTACAATCAAAATACACCAAGTGAACGACTCGAGAATAAAAAGAGAACTTTAGTTTGTCCAATCGTCGCCCACTTTTGAAGCGTAACCTTAATATGGTAAACTGATAGATAAATAACACATCAGCAAATTTTGGGTAAGACATTAAATTGGAGTGGAAGCTGGACGACTCCTTTGGGATTAGCGTCACAGATGAGACCTTGGAGCGTAGCGAATGTTATCAGTGCGGAAGTGAAGCGGCATTAACGAAAGCGCCTGCCAGTATGAAAATCAGTCCCTTGTTATGGTGATGATACAAAGAAACGGCAAGTCATATATAGACTACTTTATGTTAGGAAGAGGTGCAGGATAGTGCAACAGCATATTTTACTAGTAGAAGATGACGATGCTATTCGTGAAATGGTGGAAAACTATTTAACGATGGAGGGATTCCTTGTCACCTCTGCAGAAAATGGAGAAGAAGCAGTACAGAATTGTTTAAATAATTCTTTTGATTTAGTGATCTTGGATATTATGATTCCGAAACTTAATGGATTAGAAGTTTTAAAGATTATACGAGAGCGAGCATCACTGCCAATTATCATTATGTCAGCCAAGGATAGTGATGTTGATAAAGCGTTAGGATTAGGATTAGGGGCAGATGATTACATCGCGAAGCCATTTTCGATGCTGGAATTTTCGGCACGTGTGAAAGCTGCAATTCGTAGAGCTACAAAATACTCTAGTCAAGTAGAAGAGAAGAAAGATATTGTCGAGATCGCCAACTTATCGGTTGACCTTGTTAATTTTTCAGTTGAGAAGGATGGACAGCAAATTAAGCTCACATCAAAGGAATTTGGCATCTTAAAATTATTCGTGACAAATCGTAACCGAGTTTTTACAAAGCAGCAAATTTATCAATTGATTTGGAATGATGCTTATTATGGGGATGAAAATATTATTAATGTACATATAAGAAGATTACGCGAAAAAATTGAAGACGATCCATCCAATCCTCTATATATTAAAACACTTTGGGGAATCGGCTATAAATTCGAAGGATAAACAGATGATGATATTACTATTACTGATGATTGTGTTACTTGTAGGTATAATTATTTTTCAGGTGAGAGCAAAAAAACAACAGAACGCTATGATTCAATACATGCATCAAAAACTGCAAGCAATCATTAACGAACAATCGAGCGAGAAGATTTTAGTGTCTACAGCTAATCATGAATTACAGCAGCTATTAATTGCGATGAATGCGTTGCTAGACCACAACCAAAAAGTATTGGCGACACATCGGAAAATGGAAAGCTCTATGAAAAAGATGTTGTCTAATATTTCCCATGATCTTAAAACGCCCTTAACAGTTGTATTAGGTTATACGGAAATGCTTAAGCTTAAGCAATCACTTAATGAAGAGGAGCGGCAACGTTTGCTCACAGGCGTTCATTCGAAAACATTGGAAGTATTGAAAATAATTCATACATTTTTTGACCTGGCAAAATTGGAGGCAGGAGATACAGATTATCCAATGACGAAAATTAATGTAAGTGAAATTTGCCGCAAAAATATTTTATCATTTTACGATATGATCACATCTATGGGACTAGAAATCGATATTGCGATACCAAAGATATCCGCATATGCACACGGCAATGAAGAAGCGCTAGATAGGGTTTTGAATAATTTACTGTCAAATGCGGTTGCCTATGGGGCAGCAGGAAACATCATTGGGCTCACAGTAAGAAATGATGATACGAATATTTTTATTGATGTCTGGGATCGTGGGCAGGGGATCGACGAATATCATATTGATAATGTTTTTGAAAGAATGTATACACTTGAGGATTCCAGAAATAAATCCTTCCAGGGGAGTGGCCTTGGCTTAACCATTACAAAACGTCTTGTAGAATTAATGGAGGGTTCCATTCAACTTTCTAGTATCCCATATGAGAAGACCATTTTTACAGTTTCTTTAAAACGAATGACATATTGAGCAGTCATGCTTGTAGGGCAATTTTATAGCTTTACAAGCTTTTCTTCTGCGCTTAAGAAATTTGTAAGAATCAAGTAATAAATTAGAGAGTTTCATTTTTTATAATAAGGATAGCTAAATTTAAGGGAGAGATCTACATGACATATATTGTGAAAACAAATCAGCTTACGAAAGTGTTTGAAGGAAAAGAAGTCGTTTCTGCTGTCACTATGCATGTGAAAAAGGGAGAGATATACGGTTTTTTAGGTCCTAACGGTGCCGGAAAAACGACAGTTATGAAAATGCTCACAAACCTTACGAAGCCAACGAGTGGAGATATTGAAATCTTTGGTGAAAAATTAATGGACCGCTCATTCGACGTGCTGAAAAGGATGGGAACGATTATTGAATACCCGATTTTTTATGAAAATTTAACAGCAAAGGAAACCTTAGAATTACATTGCGAATATATGGGCTACTATGACAAGAAAGAGATTGCGCATGTTCTAGATTTAGTAAAATTAACAAATACGGAGAATAAGCGTGTAAAAGACTTTTCTCTTGGGATGAAACAACGGTTGGGTATTGCGCGTGCAATTATTACTAAGCCGGAATTACTTATTTTAGATGAGCCGATTAATGGACTAGATCCAGTTGGCATTAAAGAGCTTCGAGAACTGTTTAAGATGCTTTGTAAAGAGTATGGAATTACGATTATTATCTCTAGTCATATTTTGGGTGAAATTGAACAATTGGCAGATACAGTTGGGGTTATTAAAGATGGAAGATTGATTAAGGAAGTTTCAATGGACGCCGTCAATCGTAGTCAAACAGATTATATTGAAGTGATCGTCAATAATGGGCAAAAGGCTGCCTTTATTATAGAAAGTACATTAAATATTACTAATTTCAAACTAATGGATGACAATTGCATTCGAATTTATGATTCGACAGCTTCACAAAAGGTGCTATCTAAAACATTGATTGCGCATGATATTGAAATTGAGGGCATTAGCAAAAAAACAAGCTCATTAGAGGATTATTTCTTGAAGTTAATTAATGGGGGTGTAGTTAGTGCTTAATTTAATGCGTCTAGAAATGAAAAAATTTCATATCGGTTCATATATAAAAAAAGCTGTTTTTGCAAATTTTATATTACTAGGTGTTACATTTATGCTTATATTTATTACTAAAGTAGAAGGGGATCAAGATCTTCGAAATTATCAGGCGGCATTTGGCTTTATAGATTCTGGTGTAAGAGCAGTGTTTATTATTTTTGCCAGTGTGTTAATCGCCAAATTCATTATTGGAGAATTTAAATATAAAACCATCACTGTAGCATTTATGTATCCATTAAGTAGAAAAAAATTAATTGCTTCAAAGCTAGCCATTGTTGTTCTTTTTACTTTTTGTGCAATTATTTTATCGACGATTTTTATAACAGCAGTCTTTTGTACTGTTAGTGAGAGTTTCCAACTGCTTTCAGATCCATTGTCGTTCTCTTTCATAATACAACGAATTCCCGTTGTGATCATGAATGCAGTTGCAGCATCATTCATCGCATTAATACCATTGTATTTTGGCATGAAAAAATACTCCGTTCCGGCAACGATTGTATCATCCATATTAATTGTATCGGTTGTTTCATCAAATACGGGTAATTTCAGTTTGTATGATATTATTTTCATCCCAATCACTTTAGCTATTATCGGTATTAGCGTGGCCTATTTATCATTCCGAAACATTGAGAAGATAGATATTTAACTTCTTTTAGCAAATGTTTTCTGTAGCGAAAGCAAAGCGTCAGCAACAATGTATTTTAGCTGTGAAAGCGTAGAGAAACGAAGCGTCAGAAACAAAGCGTGAAATCACTCCACGTTCTGAAAAGGCCCCTTACATGTAAAAATGCCAGACACAAAACCAATTGAAGGTCTTTGTGTCTGGCATTTTATTAACCAAATACCGTTTGCCATAATAAATAAAGATTTAAAACGACTACAATCACCACGACAATCCATCCTAATATAGTTGTAATACGATGGTTGACGAGGCTTCCCATGATGGCACGTTTACTTGTAAACATCACAAGTGGTACAAGAGCAAATGCAATACCAAAGGATAAAATAACCTGGCTTAGGACAAGCGCATATGTTGCATTAACGCCGGATGCAATGATCACCAGAGGAGGTAGCATTGTAATAGCACGGCGTAAATAGAGTGGAATTTTCTTTCTAATAAAGCCTTGCATCACAACGTCACCTGCGAGTGTACCAACTGAAGAGCTAGCAAGACCCGCTATAAGAAGCCCAAGGCCAAAGGACACGGCCGCCATCGGACCAAGTGCTGCTTTTAATCCGTTATAAGCGATATCTAAGTCTTCAACTACTACGCCTTGAGTATGGAATACTGCTGCAGCAATAACAAGCATACTCATATTGATAGCGCCTGCGACAATCATCGCGATAATAATATCAATAAATTCAAAACGGAATATACGTTTTTTTTCAGCATCATTCCGGCCGATGATACGACTTTGAGTTAGTGAAGAATGTAAGTAAATAGCATGTGGCATAACGGTTGCTCCTAAAATACCTGTTGCCAGTAAAATCGAATCTACACCATCAAAGCGTGGTGTGAACATGCCTACTGTTACATCGACCCAATTTGGCTGTGCCAAAAATGTTTGGAATGCAAACGCTAAAACAACAATAAGCACCATGCCAGAAATACCTGCCTCAAACGCTCTAAAGCCTCTGCGCTGTAATTCTAAAATAGCAAATGAGCCGACTGCGGTAATAAGTGCTGCAGGCAACATTGGAATGTTAAATAACAAGTACAGCCCTAGTGCAGCACCAATAAATTCTGCTAGGTCTGTTGCGATAATGACCAATTCAGCCTGTATCCATAAAAATATAGAAGTTTTTCTAGTAAAATTTTCACGTGCTATTTCGGGTAAATTTTTGCCTGTCGCAATACCAAGCTTTGCCGACAAGGATTGAATTAACACCGCCATTAAATTGGAAAAGGCAATTACCCACAGAAGTAAATATCCATATTGTGAACCTGCTGTTATATTTGTTGCGAAGTTGCCTGGATCAATATAGGCAACTGCTGCGATGAAGGCTGGGCCAAGAAATGGTAAGATTCGTCGCCAACCTTTTATATCTCCATCTAAAACCGCCTCAGCGGGCGATTTATTCATTCGTTTGTAAACCATGTTGTTCCCTCATTTCAAAGAGTATCGCAAGTGAAATAAAGTTTCCTAGAGGAAAATGATATTTTATTATTATTTTATAGCTAGAAGAAGAAAATGTGAAGGAGTTTGCTCAATGTTTTTCTAAATTCGAAATGTTTTTGATTTAGTGAAGGACTTTGATATTGTTTGTGTATCCTAATGTATTGAAGCATCCTAACAAAATATTCGCTTCATTTTAAAATGATCCAAGGATTAATGTACTTAGCCATTTTAAAAGAGGGAATATACTTATAAGGTGGCTTTTACTTCTTCCACCTTTTGAACGAAAATGAAACAGCAGTACCAAATGTCTCTCTTCTTTATAGGTGGTAAGATGAATGGCAGGTTTAGGTAACTTTCCAGCGGGTGTCCAAACGTCTATACTTTACGCTACGTTTTCGAGACAAATAATGTCTGTAGCTGACACTTCGCTTTCGCTACAGCAAACATTTGCTGAAAGAAGTTAAAGCATTATTCTCCAAATAATAGCCGAGGTTGAGGAATGATAGAGGGAGACTAGGCGACTCGGTGGGAATTCATAGAGGTGAACCTGAAATGCAAGCGAAGCGGCTAAGCACCCAGTTGGAACGGAAGTCAACCACACGTATGGTAGGCGTAATTAAAATTTTCGAAATATCAAGTGAAAAAAATTTTTTGTAACCGTTTTCTTCATCTTTACTTTTTTTTAATACAGGCGTAATATGACATCATTATAAAAGTTTCAAATTTCTAAATCGCTGAAGCAATTAGACGCGGGGGACCCAATTTTTTGGATTACATAGGTGATCCTTGGGGTGAATCTCTTCATTTATTGAGGGGTAGGGCTACTCAGGCCCGAATCCGACAGCTAACCTCGTAAGCGTTAAGAGCAGAAAAGTGGAGCTTGGCAGACGAATGAGCGTCTACAAGTCTTATTTAGTGATGACTTGTAGATTTTTTTATCTTCATTTTATAAAACAAGGCCCCGGTGATTGGCACAAAAACCGATTATGCTAAAGTGTAATCGATTTAGAAATGCGAAACACATTCTATGAAACTAGAAGGTGTTGAATATGAAATCCTCATTAAAACGTTATATTATCGGTAAACCATTAAGATCTGATGCGTTAGGGGAACAAAAGCTTAGTAAAACAAAAGCACTTGCCATACTATCTTCTGATGCGTTGTCATCAGTAGCGTATGGACCTGAGCAAATTTTAATTGTACTCATGACGGTAAGTACGGTTGCCTTTTGGTATTCTCTACCGATTGCTGCTGGGGTAGTTGTGTTACTGACAGCACTTATTTTCTCGTATCGCCAAGTTATTTATGCGTATCCACACGGTGGCGGAGCATATGTAGTTTCTCGGGAAAATTTAGGTGTCAATGCTGGTCTAGTCGCAGGTGGATCATTGCTTGTCGATTATATTTTAACAGTTGCGGTAAGTGTATCGGCTGGAACAGATGCCATTACTTCGGCATTTCCAAGTCTGCATCCCTATAACGTGGTTATCGCAGTGTTCTTTGTTATATGTTTAACGATTCTAAACCTACGTGGTGTTACAGAATCGGCATCCGTTTTAGCGTATCCAGTTTATTTGTTTGTGATCGTGATGCTAATGTTAATCGGGGTAGGGGTTTATAACGTAGTAACAGGGCAAGTTCCTGCAGCGTTACATCCAAAGGTCGGTACACCAGTTGCAGGTATTAGTTTATTTATATTATTAAAAGCATTTGCATCAGGAAGCTCAGCTTTGACTGGTGTTGAAGCCATTTCAAATGCTATTCCAAATTTTAAAGATCCAGCGCCGAAAAATGCGTCTAAAACATTACTGGCTATGGGTGGTATTTTAGCAGTGTTATTTATCGGTATTGTGAGTCTAGCATATTTTTATGGAGTTGCTCCAAATGCGAAAGCAACGGTTGTCTCACAAATTGCGGAGGCAAGTGTAGGTCGTAATATTTTTTACTATATAGTACAAGGAACAACAGCAATGATATTAGTACTCGCTGCGAATACAGGGTATTCAGCATTTCCTTTACTGGCTGTCAATTTATCGAAGGACGGATTTATCCCAAGAATATTCCAAATTCGCGGGGATCGACTTGGTTATTCAAATGGCATTATGATGCTTGGTTTAGCTGCCATTGTTTTAATCTTTTTATTTGATGGAACAACAGAGCATTTGATTCCACTTTATGCAGTAGGGGTGTTTATTCCGTTTACTTTAGCGCAGGCTGGAATGATGCGAAAATGGTGGCGTGAAAAGCCAAAAGGTTGGTTTGCTAAATTTACAATTAATACGGTTGGAGCAATCATTTCCTTTATTGTAGCCATGATGTTTTTTGTGACAAAATTACCTCAAGTATGGCCCGTGTTTATCTTTTTACCAATTATTATTTGGACGTTCCATCGTATTAAACAGCATTACAAAACAGTTGGTGAACAGCTAAGATTAGATAATGTGGAATTACCGAATGTAGAGGGGAATGTTTTCATTGTCCCTGTTGCTGGTATTACGAAAGTAGTAGAAAACACCTTGCATTACGCGCAGACATTAAACGTTGATAAAATTATTGCCTTTTATGTGGCCTTCGATCAAGCGGACGCAAAAGCGTTTGAGGAGAAATGGAAAGCTTGGCAGCCAGACATACGGCTTGTAACATACTATTCACCATATCGAAGTATTACACAACCGTTGATGAAGTTTATTGATAAAGTTGAACATCAATGTACGAAATCAGGCTATCAAGTAACTGTTATTATTCCACAGTTTTTACCGAAAAAAGGATGGCATCATATGTTACACAATCAATCGAGTCTATTAATTCGTGCTTCGCTATTATTTCACAGAAATATCGTCATTATGACAGTGCCCTTCCATTTATCAAAATAATGACTAGCAAGCTCGAAAATAGTCTGATATAATCATTACGTTGATTGTAAAACACGAACGTTTGCAATTGAAACTTACTAGAATGATAGTGAATTCCGAAAATACAGACTTTATTTAGTGTGAGAAATAAGCACATGCCGAATAAAGTACCATTTTTGGAAATGGCGCCAAGGCGTGATAAATATTAGGAATTTCTTTAATGGTTCATCACCAAAAGTTGAGAATGACTTTTGTTAAAATGTATACTATGTAAATTAGTTGATTGGAGTTAAGGCTGGACGCCCCCAGGAAGCTTTGCTCTGTGCGAAAGCGAAGCGGCAGCAACAAATGTTTTTCTGTGCGAAAGCGAAGCGGCAGCAACAAAGCGCCCAGTCGGAACGGAAATCAACCACACGTTTTGGTGATGATACAGTTTAATACTATTTCACTCATATAATAGCGAGAATATGGCTCGCAAGTTTCTACCGATTTACCGTAAATAAATCGACTATGGGTAGCAATGCTTTAGAAGACCTCATAAAAGTGTTTTCTATTCGTTTCGACGTTTTTACGTTGAATGCTTTGCTCCACTCGTAGATGATTGGAATCAAAGTATTCAGCGTTTTTTATTACTTGCATTGCTTCTGGCGCTTGCCTGTAACGGAATGCGTTGCTCATGAAGAGCTATTACTATAAGAAAGAAGGCTATCAAGGAAATGAAGTTATTACACGACAAAATTACACAAGAGGGTAAAGTTTTATCTTCATCTGTACTAAAAGTAGATTCATTTTTAAATCATCAAATTGACCCAATACTTATGAAGGAAATTGGTCATGAGTTTGCAAATCGATTTTCTGATCAAGTCATCACAAAGATATTAACAATCGAATCTTCTGGTATCGCACCATCTGTAATGCTAGGTCTTGAAATCGGTGCCCCTGTAGTGTTTGCACGTAAACGTAAATCACTAACATTATCAGATAATCTATATTCTTCAAAAGTACATTCTTTCACCAAAAATGAAACAAATGATATTTCAGTATCACGTAATTTCTTAAATGAAGATGATAACATTCTAATTGTTGATGATTTCTTAGCTAATGGGGAAGCTGTCAAAGGTTTGCTTGATATCGCAGCACAAGCTGGTGCAAATGTTGTAGGTGTAGGGATTGTTATTGAAAAAGGCTTCCAAGACGGTGGGAAATTATTACGCCAGCAAGGAGTACGTGTAGAATCATTAGCAATTGTAGACTCTCTTGAGGATGGCAAAGTAACATTTGCTACGGAGGCTAATGCGTAATGAATACCGTTAAATCGACGACGCTAGCTATTCAACATTTACTTGCGATGTATGCAGGAGCCATTTTAGTACCACTGATTATTGGTGGGGCAATCGGCTTTGATTCAACACAAATGACGTATTTAGTAGCGATTGACATAATGATGTGTGGGGTCGCAACACTGTTACAAGTGTATTCAGGTAAAATGATCGGTATTGGTTTGCCAGTAGTACTAGGCTGTACATTTACAGCAGTTAGTCCAATTATTGCAATCGGTACAAATCCTGAACAAGGTATTACTGATATTTATGGATCTATTATTGCATCAGGTATAATCGTTATGATAATTGCAGGCTTTTTCGGTAAGTTAGTAAAATTCTTCCCACCAGTTGTTACAGGCTCGGTTGTGTCGATTATCGGTATCTCTTTACTACCAGTAGCTTTAAACAATATGGCAGGTGGACAAGATGCAGCAGATTTTGCATCTGGTTCTAATGTAACTTTAGCGTTTATTACATTGGTTATTATTTTAGTCGTTTATCGTTTTTCTACAGGTTTCATTCGTGCAATCTCCATCTTAATAGGATTAGTCGTGGGGACAATCCTAGGAGTATTTATGGGGAAGGTTGATTTTAGCCCAGTTTCAGATGCAGCCGTATTACACATGGTTCAGCCATTCTATTTTGGGGTGCCAACATTTAATTTATCTGCAATCATTACAATGACGCTTGTAGCAATGGTTTCTTTAGTAGAGTCATCAGGGGTTTATTTTGCACTAAGTGATATTTGTAATAAAAAATTAGATTCAAAAGATTTATCACGTGGGTACCGTTCAGAAGGTCTAGCCTCTGTTATCGGCGGTATTTTCAACGCTTTCCCATATACAACATTCTCACAAAACGTGGGACTTACACGTATGTCAGGCGTCAAAGACCGCAAAGTCATTTACATCACAGGTGGCTTACTAGTAGCACTTGGTTTCCTACCAAAAATCGCAGCATTAACAACGATTATTCCAACACCAGTACTTGGTGCGGCAATGCTTGCAATGTTCGGTATGGTTATTACGCAAGGTATGGGCATGCTAGTACCTGTTATGAATGAATCAGCGGAAAACGCCATGATTGCTGCAATTGCAGTTAGCCTTGGTGTAGGCGTATCAGTTGTTCCTGGAATCTTTGATGCACTACCAGAAAGTGTATCTCTTCTAACATCTAACGGTATCGTCTGTGGTTCTGTCACAGCGATTATTCTTAATATTTTATTCAACATGATTGGGCCAAAGCATAAGGAAGACCCGATGCATGGGGAAGCTTAAAGGAAATCTATAAAAAATGTCGTCTACTTCTATAGTAGATGACATTTTTTTTATGCGAAAGAGGGGCAAGTACTTATTTTAATCTATCATCAATAAAGTTAAAAAAGAATATTGCTATTTTTATTTGGCTTGCTTTGGTCAGGTTTATTCTTTTTCATCTTTATTACCGGAGAATATTAAATTTACGGCTGTCTCTTTATTTCATAAGACTACCCTATAAAAGGGTAAAATTAGGTATTGTAATGCAGTTTAAAATGGAATATCATGAACCTTATGGAAAGGTTGGGTATAAATGAATCTAAAGACTGCTAAAGAAGTTATTGAAGAACTACAAGTAACTATGAATTCACATATGTGTCATGAAGAAAGAATGAAATTGGAAGTTTGGTTAAAAGAGTATTACATAGACGAACTAATAAAAAATAAAGTACCAATGAATTCGGATTGCTAGTCATTTAAAAAGGGTAACCATTAAAGTGGACACTTCATTTCGGAGGTGTCCTTTAAATACCCACCACTCAAAGTTCCCCGCCCAAATAGTATTGGGCAAAAGCGCATGGGGACACTTAAAAGATTTCTATAATAAACAAAATGTCATCTACTTTTATAGTAGGTGACATTTTTTTATGAAAAGTAGATGTTTAAATATTAATTGTTAGGAAATCTAGAAAATAGATAGAATGCAAGCCGATGTCACAACATATATTTAAAACATATAAAACTACTTTTGAAAGGTCTCTTACAAAATGCAAAGTATATTTCTGATTTTAATACTTCAATTAATTTATGTACCTTTTTTAACGTTACGTACAATACTTTTAGTGAAAAACGTTACTTTCCTTGCCGCCATATTCGGTATGCTGGAGATGTTAGTGTATGTATTTGGCCTTTCACTCGTCTTTAGTGGGAAGCAAAGTATGTTAGCTATGGTCTTTTATGCAATTGGCTTTGGGTTGGGTATATTTTTAGGGGCCAAAATTGAACGTAAATTAGCGATTGGCTATGTTTATACGACTATTAATACGCAAAATAAGAATGAGGAACTTGTGAAATTTCTTCGGAATGAAGGGTTTGCGGTCACGATTTACATTGGTGAGGGGAGAGATAGTAACCGCTATAAATATGAAATATTAACAAAGAGAAACCGTGAGACGGAATTGTTCCAAATTGTTGAGCATTATGAACCGAATGCTTTTATTATTTCGTACGAGCCTAAATCATTTAAAGGTGGATTTTTACTGGATCGAATGAAGGTAAAACATAAATAGTTTTTCCTTCATATTGCCCTTTTGTTTATATGCAGAAGGGCATTTTTTTGTGTATACAATCCATCGAAACGGAGCACCATCACAAGCAATTATGCCGGGCATAATTGCCGCTGTCGCCCCGCTGTCGCGCAGATAAACAAAAGCATCTGGAATTAGCTTTGTGCTTAGGACTGCACGATAACTGCTAACATTCTTTACTGACTTCTTTCCGATTCTGTGACATCCGTTGCAAGAAGTTAAATGTGAGAAATTTAGCGACCAAGCTCGATAAAAAATATTACTATTATTATACCGACAGACGTGAACAATAACATGTTCAAATTAATTTTTTCATACTATAAAAACATGCAAGTCTCGAAAGGGGTGTTGTATGTATTTTTTTACGAAAGGCTTGGTCATTCTTATAGGAAGTGCAGCGGTAGCATTAGGGATAAACTTATTCTTAACGCCCTATCAAATTTTAGATGGGGGCGTTGTAGGGATAGCGCTTATTTTACACTATATATATAAGCTTAAAATAGGTTTAATGATCATCATTATTAGTATCCCAATTTTCGTTATTTCTTGGTATAAATACAGAGCGTATTTTTACAATAGTATCCATGGATTATTCGCATATTCTCTTAGTATCGATTTACTAAAGCCCGTCCGGAATCTTATTCATGTAGATGCCATCTATAGCGCCATATTCGGAGGGGTACTTATGGGCTTTGGTGTTGGTTTGATGCTTAGATTTCAGACAAGCACTGGTGGTACAGATTTGATTGCCCAATTTTTAAGTGATAAAACTGGAATTAATGTCGGGATACTTATTTTTATGATAGATTCAATCGTCATCGTCATAGGGGGACTGCTTTTATCTTCTAATACATTATTGCTTTCTATTATGACAATTTTGGTAGCAGGGATTACTACAAGTATCATAACTAGCCGTGTTTAATAAAAAATAGCTTCAGTAGGACTGAAACTATTTTGAAGATCGTTATCGAGAGCTCTTCATCATTCGCTTTTTAGGATGTGCGGGCTTTACTTCCGCAATTAATATGGCGAGTAAAATCAGTACTGCCCCTACAACCATACGACTTGTTAATACTTCATGTAAGAATATAACGGATAAAACCATGCCGAAGAAGGATTCTGTTGACAGGATAATCGCGGCCTTTGTAGCAGATGTATATTGATTCGCAATATTTTGAAAAAGATAGGCGAGGGTAGTTGAAAAAATGGCTAAATAAACGATTGAATAGATTGCCTCTCTTTCAAGAGTAGTTGGGATATCGCCTTGACTGACTACGACCAAAACACCTAAAAGAGATGCTGTGATAAATTGAATAATCGTCAGAGCAATGGCATCTTCCTTTTGGACAAAAAGGTTCGTACAAAAAATATCAAAGGCAAAGGCGACAGCACAAGCTAAGGAAAGGGCATCTCCGATATTCATTGTTAGTGAGCCCTGCAAAGATAGAAAACCAATACCAACAATAGCGATAAGCGAACCGATAATCTCGTAGCCATCTATACGACGCTTGTAAACCGCAAACGCAATAATTGGGACAATAATGACATTTACAGCAGTTAAAAATGCATTTTTAGATGGTGTTGTATATTGTAACCCTACTGTCTGAAGGGCAAAGGCAATATACAAAATGCTTCCTAACAAAACACCTTTCCAGATAACTGATTTTGAAACTTTTTTTAATTTATATCCAAATAAGACTGTCAGGATAATTGAAGCTAATAAAAATCTACCTGCCATTACTTGATAGGCTGTTAAATATTCTAATGCAATAGCGGTTATGACAAAACCGCTACCCCAAACGATTGCAGTGACTACTAGCATACCATCAGCTATGTATTGTTTCATCATTCCTCCTCCTCCTAACTTCAATAGAATAACATGAGATGGGAGAAAATAGTTTGATTTTAATTCTAAAGATTCAGGCGTTTTTTTGTACTTATTCCAAAGCTGTCATTCAACAATCGTTTTGCTATGTAATAAGTACAATTTAACGGCTGCAGCTATGCGCTCATAAAAAACATAATCATTTTCTAAAGGTGCTACTAGCTGGCGTATTTTTGACATACGATAACGGATTGTGTTTGGATGGCAGAAATGAGCAACGGCTACTTCTTTAATATTTCCTTGTTTTACGACATAGGTGATTGCTGTTTTCATTAAGTCCGGATCAACTTTTTCCTCGAATAGGGGACCAAGATAGCTATTTACATAGTCCATAGCAAATTTAGCGTCCTTACGATGCAGTTCAATTAATAACGAATTGGAAGCGAGGTTCTCATAATGACATATAGGAGCCGTTTCAATTTCAGCCATGATGCGTGCATAAAAGGCTTCATGAACAGCAATAGGGAATTCTGTTTGTGTTATGTGACAACGACTATAGCCGAAGGTCATTGAATCCGTCGAGATCGCAAACAACGTTAACCATTCATTGAGAGTTTTTTTAAATTGAAATTGCTGTGATGGATGGGTCATAACAATGAAGAGGCTCTTTTTATAGGTACAAATCATACCAGATTTCAATAGAGGCTCTAATTGGAAAAGGGATTGCATCCATTGACTATTTGCATGATCTTGCGTTTGAATATTAGCAACAAATATATATTTTTCAAAGGGCTTATTGATTTGCTGTAAAATAGACTTTATTTGTTCATCAGTTATTTCTTCCTCCATAATACGTCGCATAATCGTATTTAAAAAGAATGAATAGTCCTGCGTTTTTGCATAGGCCATCGTTTCTAAAATAATCTTTTCAAAAAATTCATCTCCGCCAAATCGCAATATCGGGAAATTGTGTTCATCTGCATAGACGATCACTTCCTTAGGCAAATCCTCATAGATAACAGGTTTATAAGCAAGAGCACTTGCCCCCAGCTCAATAAGGTTTTTCACGGCATACCATAAATATTCTGGCTTTTGTTTTGCGAATAATAAACTGCTTAAAATAACACTATTCGGTGTGAAAATCGTTTCTCTCACAGTTTGAATATCAGGTGAAAATTCAAAGTCAAGAATTTCCACATTTTGAACGGGTTTATGTAAACCATTGCGACCAGCAATAACTGTAAAATCTTTTGTAATAGGTAATCGTAAAAAGTTCTCTACGTTCATTAGGATATCAAACAACCTTTCTTGTGATTGAGCTTCTATTATTTATCATAAAATAGCTGATAAGACAATGCGAATTACTGATAAATCAACCAATTAAAAAGAATCTGCTGAAGTTCTACAGACAAAGTCCGTAAAGCAAGCAGATTCGCCCACATTATTAAAATTAGATATTAGCGAAAATATTAGGTTTTCTATTTTTCATTGGGTTCGTTTGTTCAATAGCGTAACCAACGTTAAGAATACGACCTTCTTTAAAGGCAGGACCAATGATTTGGAGGCCTACTGGTAAATTACCTTTAAAGCCACAAGGAACAGAAAGGGCAGGTAACCCTGTTAAGTTACTTGGGCCTGTAAAACGAATAATATTATCAATTAAATCAACTTTTTCACCGTTTATATACGCAAAGTCATCACCAATAGTACTTGCCACTACAGGCAATGTAGGTGTAATAAGTACATCAACCTGATTAAAAATCTGTGTAAATTCTTGCTTTATTTGTCGTCGTACCTGTTGAGCCTGTAGGTAATCAACCGCAGATGGTAATTCACCTAGTTCAAATAACAGACGAATATCATCTCCGAAATCCTGTGGTCTTTTCTGTAAATCGGAATGATGGATTGCAGCTGCCTCCGAAAGGGAAGTAACGAGCTCTGCCCACTCTGCATATTGCAAGGCAGGAATTCGAACGGTCTCAACCTTTGCTCCTTGATCCACTAAGCTTTGAATACTTGCCCGAACAGCCTTCTCCACATCGGAATCTACTCTGTTAAAGAAATATTCTTCGTTGATGCCGATGACTAAATCCTTCACATTACCCGAGATTTGCTGTACATAATTCTCTGTTGGAACGTCTGTACAAGTAGGGTCTCTATGGTCAAATCCAGAAATAATCTCAAGTAAGCCGGCGGAGTCTTTTACTGTCTTTGTCATTGGACCAATATGGTCTAAGCTCCAAGCAAGAGGGTAGCAGCCATATTTACTTACGCGCCCATGAGTAGGCTTTAAGCCGACAATTCCACAGGCCGATGAAGGGATTCGAATAGAGCCTGCAGTATCTGTACCTAATGATGCAACGCTTGCCCCTGCTGCAACTGCTGCGCCGGAGCCGCCACTAGAACCGCCAGGGATTTTATCCAAATCCCATGGATTGCGAACGGGTCCGTAATGAGGATTATTATTCGTGATGCCCCATGCGTACTCATGCATGCTTAATTTACCTGTGAAAATAACACCGGCATGACGAAGTTTTTCTACAACTGTCGCATCATAATTTGAAACGAAGTCCTTATGAATCTTTGATGACATCGTCGTTATCTTATCTTTAAAGTACAAATTATCTTTTAATGCCATAGGAATCCCGTGATACATTCCTCGATACTGCCCATTCGAAATTTCCTTTTCTACCACTTGTGCTTGTGCTAGGGCTTCTTCACGATAAAAAGCCATATATGAATTAATTTTAGGCTGACTTTCTTCAGCAAAATCTAAAATTGCTTTCGTCAACTCGACAGGGGAAATTTTTTTAGTTTCAAGTAAAGGTGCTAACTCTTCAACAGATTTTAAGTGTAAATCAGTAGTCAATGTGGTCACCTCCAGGGATGCTACGGATAGCGATATCAGCATCATCAATGGCGATGCCTTCTAAATTACCACGAAGGGATTGCATACCTTCCCAACGCACTTTTAGAAGTTCAAGGTGTTCAGATTTTGGTGTAATTCCTTTGTTGTCCAATAATTGTTGAATCGACAAACTCATTAACAGGATCCTCCCTTGAAAATAGTTTTTATCTAAATAGGTTTCCCTATAAAGAACAAATCTTTTTATTATAAAGAATTATTGCCATACATGGGGTCGATTTCCGCTACGATCCCCAAGGAGTTGCTCATCCTTCACCCCAATCAACTAATACATGGTATACGTTTTACTTATGGGGTTGAATTAGTATAGTACTATAAAAATAACTAATTCCTATAAAAGTTAATAAAATACTATTAATTATAAGCATACACTATTTACAATTTATATCAATGAGTTGATTGAATATATTGTATATTGTGAAAAAAATACTACGCTATCAAGTAATTAAGATTACTTTTAATAGAGCCATGTCAACTGTTGAAAAGGATTTCTAGTGCTAGAGCCACCTCTTTGTATTCGGGAGCTACTGTTGAAGCTCGTAGACACACAAGTAGCTATTGCAAGTTTTTTAAATCCATTAAGCAGTCTTCCTGGCAATAAATTAATTGATGAAAAGCTAGAGGAAGCATTGCAGCTACCGCAATATAGTTTAATGTATTTTGATTTAGACCATTTTAAATCATACAATGACACGTACGGTTTTAATAAAGGGGACAAGCTATTACTGTATTTAACCGATATTTTGACAAGAAATATCGTAGGTACAGAAGATTTTTTAGGACATATTGGTGGAGATGATTTCGTTGCGATTCTTCCGCATTATAAGGCTGCCCCAATCTGTCAAAAAATTATTGATGAGTTCGATGCATTTATTTTAAGCTTTTATGATGTGGAGGATTTAACATACTTACAAGTACAAAATAGAGCTGGTGAATTAGAGCCTTTATCTTGTACCACGCTATCCATTGCGGTTATTACTAATCAATATCAGCAATTTGAATCTGTTGACCAATTGTCGGATGCGGTGACACGTGTAAAAAAGCAATGTAAAAAAATTTCGGGAAGTTGTTATCTCATTCATGATAATGAAAAAGAAACCTACCTCGTTCATTAGACGAAATAGGTTAGACTGTAGGCAAGCTTGCCCACAGTCTTTTTTATAACGGACGCTTTTCTGCGAACATATTCAATAAGTATTTTTTATTAAATTTCGTTTTTAGGGCATAATCAAAAGAAATAAAATTCTGTCACTTTAGAAAATTATTAATCTAAATAAAACATACTTGAATTATAGGGATTATAGGTATATAATTCGATTACATTATAATTAAACGTCTTAGGAGGCTTTTCATTGTCTACATTACAAATTATTCTTAACGTTGCTGTCTTACTTGTATTCGTTGGAATTTTATATTTTATGAATAAAAAGCACGTTAAGTTTTCAAATCGTGTTTTTGCGGCTCTAGGCTTAGGTATTGTACTTGGTCTTGGACTCCATTTAATATATGGTATTGATTCTGATGTGTTAGCTAAAACATCAAATTGGTACAATATTATTGGTACTGGTTATGTAAAATTGCTACAAATGGTTGCGATGCCATTAATTTTCATTTCTATCTTAATCGCCTTTACGAAAATGAAGGTTGGTAAAAACTTCGGAAAAATGGCAGCTCTGATTTTAGTTATTTTAATCGGCACAACTGCTGTATCAGCTGCTGTTGGTATTTTTTCAGCAACAGTGTTTAATTTAGATGCTTCACATATTATGCAAGGTGCTGCAGAGGCAGAGCGTGGGGCGTATTTAGA
The DNA here is from genome assembly GCF_023242215.1 of Lysinibacillus sp. Ag94. Lineage (NCBI taxonomy): Bacteria > Bacillati > Bacillota > Bacilli > Caryophanales > Bacillaceae > Lysinibacillus > Lysinibacillus sp. Ag94. The sequence goes on from NZ_CP096780.1 coordinate 225,009, forward strand.
GGAAAAAACTTCTGGATTAACTGCGCCGGATTTACCAACTCAAATTATTGAGTTATTCCCAGCGAACCCATTTTTAGATTTAACAGGGGCTCGTTCTACATCTACAATTGCTGTTGTAATTTTTTCAGCATTTTTAGGTTTTGCTTATTTACGTATAGCACGTAAGGATGGAGACACTGCAGCTACTATTAAAAAGGGCTTGGATGCCATTTATGCATTAGTAATGGGCGTTGTAACAATTGTCTTACGTTTAACACCATATGGTATTTTAGCCATTATGGCACGTACAGTTGCGACATCTGATTTCGGGGCAATCTATAATCTAGGTAAGTTTGTTGTGGCGTCTTATGTAGCGTTAATGATCGTGTTTATCGTACACTTATTAATTCTTACTTTAAGTGGGTTAAATCCATTTACTTATTTAAAGAAAACTGCGGAAACATTATTATTTGCCTTCACTTCACGTTCAAGTGCAGGTGCTTTACCAATGAACATTAAAACACAAACAGGTCGTCTTGGTGTACCAGAGGGTATTGCGAACTTCTCGGGTTCATTTGGTCTATCTATTGGTCAAAATGGTTGTGCTGGTGTGTATCCTGCAATGTTAGCGATTATGATTGCACCGACAGTTGGGATTAATCCACTTGATCCAGTATTTATCATTACTGTTATTGCAGTTGTAGCTGTCAGCTCATTTGGTGTAGCTGGTGTTGGTGGTGGTGCGACATTCGCAGCAATTCTAGTATTATCAGCACTTAATTTACCGATTGCACTTGCGGGTGTATTAATCTCAGTTGAGCCATTAATCGACATGGGCCGTACTGCACTAAATGTAAGTGGTTCAATGACTGCAGGTGTGACAACAGCACGTATTACAAAAGAATTGGACACTGAAATGTACAATAATAAAGAATTAGGTGCTCAAGTTTCAGATTTATAAAAAGACAGGGCTACTCTATATAGAGGGCACTGAAAGAGTCTATATCTTCTCACATCGCGAGGTATTTAACGAGTAAATCGTTGAATACCTCGCTTTTTTCATTTGGCACTGTGACTCTACTGTTGTTTTCCGAAGCATTCCGCTCGCTTTCCGCGGGCGAGCGCCGAGCCTCCTCCTACGCTTCGCTTCGTGCGGGGTCTCGTCTGTCTCGCTTTCCCGCAGGAGTCGAGCGATGCTTCTCCAAACAACGCAATGTATCACACTATTATTTTAGTCACGCTTTCCTTTATAATAAAAGACTAATGTGCAGGTGGTGCCCCCGATGATTTCAAATCAAGAAACCCTTAATTTAACACAAGGACCACGAAAAGAAGAAGACAAGTTTGAGTTTAATAAAGACGCTGGAATGTTTGTTTGTAAGGCCGGTCATCTCGCGACAAGAAAAGCACGTACGGGTAAAAAAGGAACGAGTATGAGTCAAAGTCAGACCTATTATTTTGACATTGAAAAATGCAAAGTATGTCCAATGAGAGATGGCTGTTATAAAG
>NZ_CP096780.1:228996-608996 GCF_023242215.1 Lysinibacillus sp. Ag94
GGAGTTTTCCTTTTTCATTTTCTGCAATAAAATGGCGTTTAAATTCCTCAGTATAAGTAATCGCTTTATCACTAATAGCTTGGACATTAGGATTACAGTTAAGTTGTTCTTGCTCTTTTTTAGTAAATAATTTTTTCGTCATTTATTCCGCTCCGACATCTTTTTTCTAATTATAAACAAAAGTACCCTATAGGATAGACTTTTTTCAAAGTGTCTATCTTATAGGGTACAGTTTAAGGATAATCGGCTTTTTCTTTAGTGACCGTAGAGAGAAAATGATTAGTTAGGGATCCGAATTTCGGATTCTTTTTTATGTTAAAGAAGGGAATTATGGTCTAATTGTGTCTTAGCGTTCAAATTATACAAGAAAATATTACTAAAAATAACATTTTATATTGCCTTATTCACATAATATGTTATTTTTAGATGGGTAATATAGTTCCAAATAATCAACGTATTACGGATTTGTAAAGGTAGTACTATAGGAGGATTTGTTATGAAGAAGAAATTAAAACTCAATCAAGTGTTAATTGGGGTAAGTACAATGGCACTGTCGTTCGGAGCATTACAAGCAGAAGCATCGGCAGCAGAAAAAACGCCTTATAATGTATTACAAATGAAGCCTGTGGGCATATATACGGCGAAAGATGAAATCGCACATTCTACAAAGGCTGATGAAACATTATCATTTGAAAAACGTTTGGAAATGGGAGATTTTTCGGAACAACCAGCTCCAACTATAAAGCTTGCTGAAACGAAGCAATTGCAGGATAAGTATTCGATGGAAGAGCTTACTAGAATGAGCGATAGTGAGCTAATTGATACGCTAGGAAATATTCGTTGGTATCAAATTACAGACCTATTCCAATTCAATAATGAAACAAAAGCTTTTTATCAAAATAAAGAACGTATGCAAGTTATTATTGATGAATTAGGAAAAAGAGGAAGTTCTTTTACGAAAGATGATTCAAAGGGTATTGAAACATTTGTTGAGCTATTGCGTTCTGCTTTCTATTTAGGATTTTATAATAAGGAACTAAGTTATTTAAACGAGAGAAGTTTCCAAGATCTATGTTTACCAGCATTAAAGGAAATGGCTAAAAATCCGAACTTTAAACTTGGTACAGATGAGCAAGATAAAGTGGTATCTGCCTATGGGAAATTAATCGGCAATGCTTCAAGTGATGCAGAAACAGTTCAGTATGCTGCAAAGATTTTAAAACAGTATAACGAAAATCTCTCTACATATGAAAGCGATTCTTTAAAAGGGCAAGCAATCTATGATTTAATACATGGCATTGATTATGACTTGCAGTCGTACTTGCATCAGACAGGTAAAGAAGCGAATACGACGATGTGGTATGGAAAGATTGATAGTTTCATCAATGAAGTGAATAACATTGCTCTTATACATAATGTAACAAATAACAATAGTTGGTTAATCAATAATGGCATTTATTATGCAGGGCGTTTAGGTGGATTCCATAGTAATCCAAATATAGGTTTAGAAGTTGTTACACAAGCAATGCAAATGTATCCATATTTAAGTGAAGCTTATTTTGTAGCAGTTGAACAACTTACTACAAATTATGATGGAAAAGACTATAGTGGTAATGCAGTAGATTTAGAAAAAATGCGTGAAGAGGGCAAGAAGCAGTATTTACCGAAAACATATACATTTGATAATGGCTCGATTGTCTTTAAAACGGGAGCTAACGTAACAGAAGACAAAATTCAAAGATTATACTGGGCTGCAAAAGAAGTAAAAGCACAATATCACCGTGTAATTGGCAATGATAAAGCATTAGAGCCAGGTAATGCTGACGATGTATTAACAGTTGTCATTTATGACTCTCCAGATCAATATCGATTAAATCGTCAATTGTATGGCTATGAAACAAATAATGGTGGTATTTATATTGAAGAGAAGGGAACGTTCTTTACATATGAACGTACGCCGGAGCAAAGTATTTATAGTTTAGAAGAGTTGTTCCGCCATGAATTCACACACTATTTACAAGGAAGATACGAGGTTCCTGGTTTATTCGGAACAGGAGATATGTATCAAAATGAACGACTAACATGGTTCCAGGAAGGAAATGCGGAATTCTTTGCAGGATCAACACGTACAAATGATGTAGTTCCACGTAATAGTATTATTAGTGGCTTATCATATGAACCATCACAACGCTACACTGCTGAACAAACAATGTTTGCAAAATATGGATCATGGGATTTTTATAATTATTCATTTGCACTGCAGTCTTATATGTATAATCATCAATTTGACACATTTGTTAAGATTCAAGATTTAATTCGTACGAATGATGTGAAAAATTACGATAAGTATCGTGACGTATTAAGTAAAGATCCACAACTGAATGCGGAATACCAAGCGTATATGCAGCAATTGATTGATAATCAGGAAAAGTACGCGGTGCCACAAGTATCAGAAGATTATTTAATGAAACATGACCCAAAAGCGTTAAATGAAGTAGTACAAGAAATTGCAGATATTGCTAACGTAAAAGATGCGAAAATGACAAAACATAAGTCTGAATTCTTTAATACATTTACAGTCGAAGGTACGTATGTGGGTAGTGCAACAAAGGGTGAATCTAAAGACTGGAAAACGATGAGTGAACAAGTGAACCAGGCACTAGATCAACTGTCGCAAAAAGAGTGGAGCGGCTATAAAACAGTGACAGCGTATTTTGTAAACTACCGTGTGAATGCAGCAAACCAATTTGAATATGATATTGTTTTCCACGGCATTGCGACAGATGAAGGAGATCACCAAGCGCCTATAGTAAAGATAAATGGTCCATATGCTGGAATCGAAAATGAAGAAATCCAGTTCAAGAGTGATGGTTCAAAAGATAACGATGGAGAAATCGTTTCTTACCTTTGGGATTTTGGTGATGGAAAAACAAGTGAAGAGGCAAACCCTACTCATGTATACGAAAAAGATGGAACATACAATGTGACATTAACGGTGAAAAATGATAAGGGAATAGAAAGTAAAGATCGTACAATTGTATCTGTACGAAAAGGCGTACAAACAGAGAAACCTCATCCAGAAGAAGCGAAGATCATTCCATTTAATACGCCTCTAAAAGGTGATTTGGTTGGTGATGATGATACGGATGTATACACATTCGATGTTACAGCTGCAGAAGATATCGATATTTCTGTCTTAAATGAAAATCAAATTAGCATGACATGGGTGCTTTATCATGAGTCTGATAAGCAAAATTATGTAGCGTATGGGCAGGAAGATGGAAATAGTATAAAAGGTAAACTTCATGCGGAACCAGGAAAGTATCATCTATATATTTATAAAGTTGATAATGAAAACGGGACATATACAGTAAATGTACAAAATAGTGGACAAAAAACAGAGCTAGAACCAAATAATCGTCCAGAAGAAGCGAATATGATTCCATTTAATAAGTCTTTAAAAGGTAGCTTGATGGATGATGATCATACGGATGTATACACATTCGATGTTACGTCTCCAAAAGAAATCGATATTTCTGTCCTGAATGAAAATCAAATTGGCATGACATGGGTGCTTTGTCATGAGTCTGATATGCGAAATTACGTAGCATATGGACAGGAAGATGGCAATACTATAAAAGGTAAATATGATGCGAAACCAGGCAAATATTATTTATACATTTATAAATTTGATAATGAAAACGGGGCATATACAGTAAATGTACAATAATTATATGTTTAAGAAATAAGTTTTAGTTTCAACAGTAGAGGCTGATCTGATCTCTATAATGTATCCATATATCAAGTGTCTACTTAAAAAAGAACAGCGCTAACGTAGAAACATTAGTTGCTGCTCGTAATTAAGACGAGAGGGATTCACTTCCTCTCGTTTTTTTAATGATAAAAAATTCGGAATAATGTAACTTTCCTATTCTTTGGTAGTCTAATTCATAAACAAGTTTATGAAAGGGAGGAATAATAATGAAAAGGAATTGGTTAGCAATTTTACTCATCGCAGTACTAGCTATTTTGCCAGGGATTATTATGCTGGACTCGACCCAAAAAGTTGAGGCGCAAACTAAGAGTACGAGTACGACTACCTATAGCTGGGAAGTATCCTTTACTGAGGCACTAAAAGAAAGCGCAGTAGCGGAGAACAATGTTTACGTAACAAATAGCAAAAATAAAAAGGTAACAGCAACAGTAACATTCGGGGAAGATAAACAGACAATGATCGTAAGTGATTTAGTACCTGGAAGCTATAAATTACATGTGAAGAAAGAAGCGTTTGTACTAGATGGACCTAAAACAACATCGCAAGTAATAGCATTTACCATCATTGAAAAGCTTGAAGCTGTAAAATCAGAAAAAGAACTACAACAATATTTCGAAACACTTTTAGCTAACTCACAAAAAGAACGGAATGAGGCAACCATAGAACTGGCAAAGAGTGAAGACAAAGCGAGTGCAGACAATTCCTCTACAACGAATAATCAGGTCGAAGGAGTGGAAGAAGGGGATATTGTAGTTGTTAAAGATGGCTTTATTTATGCTGTAAAAGATCATGGCATTACTGTAGTAAATGCTAAAGATCCGAAAAAATTACAGTTAGCAACTACAATCAAGCTGAAGGAGTCACGATATATTTCGAAGCTAGCCTTATATGATAATTTATTAATAGTGATTGGGGATGAATATTTAGAAAAAGCAGGCACAAGCATGTCGACAGCCTCTTTGTATGATATTTCAAACCCTAACAATCCAAAGCTTATACGTGAAGTGGGGCAAGAGGGGTATTTAAACGATATTCGAATTACAAATGATACATTATATTTAATCGGGAATATGTATCCGAATTATTGGATGCTTAGAGAGCAAAAAACGCCGGATTTAAAACCGAAAACATTTGATAGTGTAGAAGGAAATGAGTACAAAAGTTTACCTCTAGAGAAAATTTCTATTTTACCAAATACAATGGATGGAACATATAGCTTAATTACAGCAGTGGATTTAAAAAATGGTGCAAAGACAACTGCGAACACTAAGGGGTACTTAGGTGGTAGTAGTGGACTTTATATGTCGGACAATGCACTTTATTTAACAACACCAGTTTATGATGGAAATCGGGTGCCTGCTTCGGGGCGCATGATGGATATGATTTGGATACCGAGAACAACTAATACACAAGTTTTTAAATGGAATATTGATGGAACTGCCATGAATTTTGTAGGTACTACGGAAGTAAAAGGAACCGTGTTAAATCAATATTCAATGGATGAGTATAAAGGCAATTTCCGCATCGTTACTACCGAAGGAAATGCGTGGGATGAACAAAAAATATCTCGAAACCACCTATTTATTTTAAATGAAAATTTACAAGAGCTCGGTGCAGTAAAAGATTTAGCTCCTGGTGAAAAAGTGTATTCTGCACGCTTTATGGGCGAAAAAGCATATGTAGTAACATTTAAGGAAGTGGATCCATTGTTTGTTATTGATGTCGCAAACCCGAAAAAGCCAACAGTGCTTGGTGAGCTAAAGATTCCAGGCTTTAGTAACTATTTGCATCCATTAGACGATACACATTTAATCGGTATTGGCTATGATACCGAGCAACGCTATGATGCATATTCGAAGCGGAATTTTACGGTCACAACTAATATGAAAATGTCATTGTTTGATGTTTCAGATTTCAAAAATCCAACGGAACAATCGACAGTAAAAATAGGCGGAGAAGGCTCGTACTCTGAAGTTCAATACAATCCGAAAGCACTATTCCGCAACAAGGAATACAATTACTTCGGTTTCCCGGTTGTCCTGTATGATGCAGGGAAGGGTGATGAAATCGTCTACAAAGGTCAAGGCGCGCAAATCTATGAAATCACTGCAGATAAAGGAATCGTCCTAAAAGGAAATATTGTGAATAAAAGCACTGGCGATCAGTATGAAAATTGGGAGCAGCGTGTACAGCGAGTAGTCTATATAGGTGACGCTCTTTACACAGTAGCGAACAATGAAGTGAAGAGCTATCAGCTAAAAGACTTCAAACCACTGGATACATTAACTGTAAAATAAAAAGGAAAGTCCAATAACCTCGATCTTGAGGTTATTGGACTTTTCTTGTGGTTATTTTTGACGATATGGAAGAATTTCCGATACTGTCACGAATTCATACCCTTGCCCTTGTAAATAAGCAAGAACGGAATCAAGACCATCGGCAGTCGATTGATGAATATCATGCATTAAGACAATGGCGTTATTGTGTAAATTATTTTTGACATTAGGCAGTAACTGTTGCGCATTGCGATACTTCCAATCTAATGTATCGATCGACCATAAAACAACAGGAACTGAAATTTGACTGTTGATAGTATCGTTTGTTGCTCCGTACGGTGGTCTAAATACAGTTGGCTTTTGGTTAAGGGCCTTTTCTATCTCCGCAACTGTAGATGTGTATTGATTTACTGCCGACTCTAGTGACAGTTTTGTTAATACAGGGTGGTTCCATGAATGATTACCTATTTCATGTCCTCGTGCAAGAACATCTCTTGCGATATCAGGATAATATTGTACACGACTACCAAGCATAAAGAAGGTAGCTTTTGCGTGATATTTATCAAGAGTATCTAATATCTGTTCTGTAACCTTTGGATGTGGACCATCATCAAAAGTTAAGGCAATGCGCTTTTTGTTTGGATCACCTGTATTAGTTGGCTTTACCGGCTTTTCCATAGCAATCTGGAAATCAGAGGCTAACAACGGATTGATAAGTGATAGTGGGAGCTTCACAATTGGTGGACCTGCTGCTCCGCTAGCAATCTCATACTCATCAAAATAGAATTGTATCGAATCATCAACGATAGCAAAGCGATTAAAGTTAGACCACTTCGGTTCAGTTGACTTTATTAAATCTTCCTTGAAAAGCTCATCCTTTAACTTAAGGTTTTGTTGTAAGTCGTTACGTACATGAGTAGCTAACACTGATAAATTGTTTTTATCGTTATTCAACAATGTTTTAATGGAAATTAGTTCACCAGTTTCCTGATTGATGAAGAATGTTTTTGTTGAAACCTCGGGGTTGGCGCCGCCTGTATACAACATTTTTGTTAGCACAAAGGAATAGTATTTCTTTTGATATGGGAAAGTTTCCAAACTAATATTAAGCTCACCCATGACCTCTTTATCTTTATTTTCTTTCATAGATGACAGATAGTTTTCTTTTGAATCCGTTATGTACTGTAATACAGCATCGTTAAAAGCTTTATTATCTGTTTCTGGATAGTGAATAGCAAAAGGTGTTCGCTTATCATTAGAGACATCTGTTACAATACGTATACCTGGAAACGCAGAGCTATCTGTGGATAGGTTACTCTTTATTGAATCTGAAGTTGTCTCTTTAGAGGCACTAATTTTTTGAAACTTAAAGTCATCTTTTGATAGGATGATGACTAAAATAATAGTTGTTAATGTAATGATGAGGCCAATTAATAGGAAATCAATCATTGGGCCGCGTTTTTTTCTGCGTTCCGGCATTTTTGTGGATACGCTCCTTTCCTTATTTAGTTTTTTAGACTGCTTATAAAATCAGACGTGTTAGTCATTGAAAAAGTTATACGAATCTATGAAGTTTTGCTATCAATTTATGGGAAACCCATCTCCATGAAAAAATTACTCAGTAGCTACCATTTTTAGTATATGAAAGCCAAACTACTTTGGTTAAAAGTTTAAAAAATTTTTTGTTGAGTTTTTATTTGCAGTTCGATACTATTGGCAAGGAACCCTTTAAAGGAGGCAGATAACTGTAATGGTTTTACATGAAGTGGACAATGAATTTACGATTGACTGCTTATTGCTTGCAGGTCGAATTATGATTGAAAGTGGTGCAGAAACATACCGTGTGGAGGATACAATGCTACGCATGGCACATTCTCAAAATATGCTAGATGCGCAATGTTATGCTACACCTACAGGGATCATTTTTTCGTTAGGCAAGACACAGCCGACGAGAATTACATCAATTTCCAACAGGGTAACAGATTTGCAAAAAATAGCCTTGGTAAATTCAGTATCTCGGAGACTCACATCTCACATGATAACATTAGAAGAAGCTTATGACGAGCTAAAGTCGATACAAAAAACAAATTATTTTTTACCAATTTATATTCAAGTCATATCAGCGGCTCTTGCGAGTGGTTGTTTCCTAATAATGTTTAAGGGAGGATGGTCTGATTTCCTTTTTGCATGTTTAGCAGGGGGATTAGGCTTCCTAGTACTTTTATTGATAAATGATTTAACAAAAGTGAAGTTTTTCGCAGAATTTACAGCTTCTTTAGTAGTAGGGTCTATAGCTGTCTTTTCAGTGAAATATGGCCATGGTACAGAAATAGATAAAATTGTTATTAGCTCCGTTATGCCACTAGTACCAGGTATTTTGATCACGAATGCCGTTCGGGATTTAATAGCAGGTCATTTTATGTCGGGGATGGCGAAGGGTGTAGAGGCCTTTTTAACAGCTTTTGCAATCGGTGCAGCTATTGCTGTCACTCTATCGTTTTAGGAGGCAGACGACATGGACTATATCGTACAGTTGATTCTTAGTTTTTTTGCGACGATAGGTATCGCAATTATTTTTAATGTACCTAGAAGAAATCTAATTTATTGTGGTTTTGTTGGGGTAGTAGGCTGGATGATTTACTTCATTCTAACAGAACATGGCATGGATATAGTATATGCCTCATTCTTTAGTTCTTTTATAATTGCTATCGTTTCCCATTTGTATGCTCGGCGCTTCAAAATGCCAATGATTATTTTTATTGTCGGCGGTATTATCCCGTTAGTTCCGGGAGGTATGGCTTATAACGCAATGAGAAATATTGTAGAGGATGATTATATACAAGGGCTACAGTATGGATTAAAGGCCTTTTTAATTACAGGTGCCATCGTTATAGGACTTGTGTTTGCAGAGGTACTAATACAGCTTATTTTCCGTTCTGTACGTACTGGTAAAGCGACATTCCAAAAGGTCTACAAGAAATAAGACACTCATCAAACGAATGAGCACAGCGGATAGAACAAATATAAAAAAGGAGGTTGCGTCTTATAAACGTAACCTCCTTTTTCAAATTACTATTTAACTAGTAATGCTTCAATTTCCTCTGCGTGAATTGGTTTACTAATATAGTAACCTTGAATAGCATCACAGCCATAAGAAATCAAAAGATTTGCTTGTTCAGCAGTTTCGACACCTTCTGCTACAACTTTAAGTTCCATAGATTTTCCGAGTTGCACCATACCGTGCATTAGCTTTTGCGTTTTTTCGGACTTTAATAAAGAACTTGTAAATGTTTTATCGATTTTTAATGTATCTATTGGTAGAATTTGCATATATCTAAATGAACCATACCCGGTACCGAAATCATCTAGTATAAAGGCAATACCTTCATTTTCAAGCTTACGCATTTGCTGTGTGATAAAGGTAGCAGCTTCTGCTTCTAGCGCAAATTTCTCAGTGATTTCGATTTGAATAAGGCTTGCAGGACAGCCGGTTTTTGCCAAAGTTCCAAGGATTGACTTTGCCATGTTTTTATCACGGAATTCGCGTACAGAAGAGTTAATGGATACTTTTAAATTAAGACCAGCTTTTTGCCAGATTAGTGCCTGTTCACAAGCTTTTTCTAGCATAAAGGAACCGATATTATTAATAAGACCAGTTTCCTCAGCGATTGGAATAAGCTCATCTGGTGAAACAACGCCAATTACTTCATCTTCCCAACGGACTAGTGCTTCTACAGCTGTAATTTTTCCTGTATAAACATCAATTTGTGGCTGATAGAGGACTTTTAGATTTTTTTGGTCAAGAGCCTGAAGTAAACGTTTTTCAATTAAAGCTTTACGATTTAATGCTTTATGTGTTGCTTTGGATAGTGAGACGATTTTATCGCCACCTGCTTCACGGACAGTTGTGATAGTAGCAATGGATGCCTTCATTAGTTGGGAGAATGTTGTTTGATCCTCTGGATAACGTGTAATTCCGCCACTAATAGAAATAGGGACAGCAACATTACTGTTATAAATTGGATGTTGTTGTAAGTAAGACAAGAAGCCTTGAATAAACCATTCACTTAATGGTGTAATCACGACAAAATCATTTTCGTTAATACGTGCCATTGTGCTATCTTGGAAGTACATTTTTATACGATTTGTAAACTCTACAATAAGACTTTGACCGATTTGCTGATCATGTAACTCTTTTAATGTATAAAATTTATCAATACTCAAATAGACAAAAGAAAAGTTTCTTTCATCCTCAATCATATTGGAAATCACTTTTTCAAGTCGATGTGCATTCATCAGACCAGTTTCTGTATCAATATAAGCGATTTTTTCCAGCTGATGTTGAATTGACTTGGACTTGGTGATATCCTTTTCAATTAATAAAAATTGTTGCTCATTTGTTTCGATATTAAATGTAGGGATAGCTGTTAGTAGTACCCAATAAGACTGACCTGCTTTTGTAACTTTTTCGACTTCACCTTGCCACGTTTGGCCAATGTTTAAATTCCGCCAGATGGTATTTGTGATCTTTTCGCTTTCTTTATTTTCAGGGAATAATTGCCAAAACGTTTTACCAATCACGCGTTTTGGTGTCCATTGACTCGTTTTTAGAAATTCATTATTACATTCTAAAATAAACCCATCATGATCAAGAGTAACTGTCATAAATGTCGAGTCTAATCCCTTTTTTAAGTCTACGAGAGTGCTGCTACTTGAGACAGAATTAATCATTAACTCTGGGAGCATGAACATCATAAGAACGAAATGCTTTCCTTGTTCAGTAAATGGTTTAGCTAGTAGCGCTGTTGTAATTTCTTCATTTGTATACGTTTTTAATTGAATTTGATTGATATACGTGCTGTCATTATTTTGCATAATAGCGTGAAAGGTTTCTAATGAAAGCTGACGTAGTAAATTTTCATGAATAAATAAAGTGGTATGTTCTTTAATAGTAGTATCTGAAAAATCAAATAGCTGTTCAGCAAGCTTTCCCAAATTTATAACTTGTCCATCTTGATTCAAGACAATAGCAGGAAAAGGAAGTGAATTTAAATAATGTTCATCGATCGTAAATGATTTATGCATATGACTCATGATTATTCGATCTCCTTGAGTAATCTATATATACTATTATTATAGTTAATTATCGGGAATTAGTCATTATGAATATGATTGTAAATATTTGATAATAAAAAATTTCGGGACTTTTTTAGTTGGGAATAAGGAAAATATTGAAGAAAAATAACATTTTTTAGTATGAATATAGGGATCTAGAATTATGTGGAAAGATTAAAAAAATAGTTTTAATCGTCTCCTGTGCGATAATACGGGGAGAACCCACTTTAAATGGAGTTGTTACTCACAATACACCATTCCATAGTTAACAATTCGTTATTGGGTGCAGGTATTTCATTACCTACATATTTATCTTCATTCAGTGGGTGTCCTAACACCTACTGATAAATTGCCACAGGACGTGGCTATCTTAAACTGGGCTTCTCTATGTAATGTCAATTTCTAGCACCGATATTTGTTGTTGCCTATGTCTCTCTTAGTTTAAGGAAATGGCCATCGAAATATCAAGTGATAGGGATTATTGGTACACTTTTAGGTCTTTCTCTCCTACTAATGAACGCTTCATTGGATGATTTATTAGTTAGTAGTAAAGCCTTATTGTAGGGAGTAGCGATTGGTCTTACGATGCCGTCTACACATTGTACCCTGCAAGTTTGAAAAAAGAATGAAGTATACTACTTGTTGCCGTACGGGGAATGCTTATAGGAGGATTCGCATGAGAGATTAATTGTGCATTTGGAGTCAAATCTGTTGTTTTTGTGCTATTTTAAGTAGAAACAAGATGATTTCTAGTATTAAACCGCTACAGCAATGGTTATTCAGTATCGTGTTTGGTACATCTTTAGGTTTGGGCAATTAATGGATGTCTTTAGTATGCTTGTTTATTTAACATGGCTTTCTGTAGGTGGAGAAAAGCGTAAAAATACTATCTGTATAGGAGTTATTCACTATATTTGAAATTTGTGGAACTCCTTTCTAATAATAAGGGGGAAGAATATGAAAGAAATTTTTTCCTATGTGAAGCCTTATAAATGGACTGCATTTATCGCGTTATGCTTAATGCTGTTGGAATTGTTTGTGGAACTCGCTCAGCCACTTATCATGGCTAAAATTATAGATGATGGAGTACGAGCTCAAAATCAAGGGATGATTTGGCAATGGGGAATTGTTTTACTTGGCTTATCATTCGTAGCCTTTATAGCCGGTGTCGTTAATTCGTATTTTTCATCGCATACAGCTCAGAGTTTCTCCTATGATTTACGAAATGCATTGTTTGAAAAAATACAATCCTTTACATTAACCACTTATCAAAAATTCTCAACAGCTTCTCTTATTACAAGGTTAACGAATGATGTAACGCAAGTTCAGACGGTGCTGTTTATGAGTTTGCGTATTATGCTTCGTGCACCACTTGCCGTTGTTGGCAGCATCGTTATGGCTTTTGTAGTAAATGCTAAATTAGCGTTGTTTTTAGTTATTGGCGCACCGATTATTTTGATTTTTCTTATTTTTATGGTGACAAAAGGTGTGTCTTATTTTGGACTTGTGCAAAAAAGAATGGATCGTTTGAATCGTGTACTACAGGAAAATTTACAGGCTATACGATTAGTGAAGGCTTATTTACGTGGTGCGTATGAGGCCTCTCGTTTTGATGAAGTTGCCTCACGCTTAAAAATAGATACTGTAAAGGCTTTACGCACAATGGAGTATATTATGCCTGTGCTGTTATTCATCATGAATATGAGTCTGCTTGCAGTACTGTGGTTTGGGACAAAACAAATAGCTTCAGGTACAACACCGCTCGGAGATGTAGTTGCCATTGTCAATTATGCGATGCGTATGACAGGCTCGTTTTCGATGTTTGCTTTTATTATTATTTTTTATGCGCGTGCAAAAGCCTCCGCAGAACGTATGGCAGAAGTTCTTTCGACTAAGAATGAGATAGAGCTACCATCATCTTCAGAGAAAACGTCTAAAGGCTTGAATTTTGGAGAGTTAGCTTTTGAGCATGTTAGTTTTACTTATCCTGGGGAAGACTCACCTGTATTATCTGATGTAAGCTTCCGAGTGAAATCTGGTGAAAAGCTTGCAATTATGGGGGCAACTGGTGCAGGAAAATCTACGTTGTTACAGCTTATTCCACGTTTCTACGAAGTGACTGAAGGTAAAATAGTAGTAGAGGGGAAAGATGTACAGCAATGGGATTTACAAGAGCTACGTGAAATCATCGGCTATGTTCCCCAACAATCATTATTATTTACAGGAAGCATTGCGGATAATGTTCGTTGGGGCGATGCAGAGGCTGAAATGGATGCAGTGCTACAGGCTACAATGCAAGCACAAATTCATGCTTCTGTAGAGGATTTCCCGAATGGTTACGAGACAAAAGTCGGTCAGAAGGGTGTTAATCTTTCAGGCGGTCAAAAACAAAGATTATCGATTGCAAGAGCGTTATTAAGAAAAGGGCATATTTTAATGCTTGATGATAGTACAAGTGCACTTGATGTTAAAACCGAGCAGGCATTATGGGAAGCTTTGAGTGAAGAACAAGCAACAATGCTAGTAGTCACTCAAAAAATTCGGACAGCTAAAGGTGCAAGTCGCATCTTACTCATTGATGCAGGAAAAGTGGTTGCATATGGGACGCATGAAGAGCTTTTACAAACGTCAGTGCTTTATAAAAAAATCGCAATCTCTCAACAGGAGGTGGAGGAATAATGAGATTTTTCCAAAAGCCTTTTGGCTATGAGCCGATTTTGACGAAAGATGACGTGAGGCAAGTTGTTAAGAAAAAGAAGGGACCTCGTGCAACAGATTGGAAAAGCACACTACTACGTTTATGGAAAATAGTCGATGAACAACGTGTACTACTAATTATTGTGCTGTTACTTGTCTTGGCGAGTTCCATCTTGTCTCTTCTTGGACCGTATTTAATTGGCAAAATGATTGACATGTACGTAACGCATGGAGAGCTCACAGGACTTGAAAAAGGGATTATGCTGTTAATCGGCATTTATGCTCTATTAGCAATATCATTATTTTTGCAAAACTATTGGATGATTGGTGTTGCCCAACAAACCATATATAGATTACGAACGAGTGTCTTTGCTCATTTCCAAAGACTGCCGATTACCTTTTTTGATCGTCGTCAGCATGGAGAATTAATGAGTCGAATGACGAACGATATTGAAGCTGTTAGCTCAACATTAAATAGCTCCTTTATTCAAGTGTTTTCTAGTGTAGTAACGCTTACAGGAACAGTGATTATCATGCTAAGTCTAAGCCCCTTACTGACAGTATTAACGATGACCATTATACCGATTATGTTTTGGGCGATGCGTTGGATCACACGAAGAACCGCACCATTATTTAAGGAGCAGCAAGCGGCCATAGGAGCTTTGAATGGCATGATTGAAGAAACGATTTCGGGCCAACGAATTGTCAAAGCTTTCTCACAAGAGGAACGCATGAAAGCTGAGTTTCGCGAAAAAAGTTTACGCTTAAAAAGTACTGGCTTTTGGGCGCAGACATATTCCGGGTATATACCAAAGGTCATGAACTTTTTAAACAATATGAGTTTTACAATTGTAGCTGGTATTGGCGGAGTACTTGCTTTTTATGGGCATGTATCAATTGGAGTAATTGTTATTTTTACAGAATACGCGAGACAATTTACACGACCTTTAAATGATTTGGCCAATCAATTTAATACCGTGCTGTCAGCGATTGCTGGTGCTGAGCGTGTATTTGCGTTACTGGATGAACAGCCCGAGGAGGAAGCTGCTTCAGCACAGGAGCATAAGCTATTAGGGCAAGTGAGCTTTCGACATGTGTACTTTAAATATGAGCAAGCAGCGGAAGCTTACACTTTGAAGGACATTAATTTTAACGTGGAGCCCGGACAAACGGTTGCTCTGGTTGGGGCAACCGGTGCAGGAAAAACAACGATCCTGCAGCTTATTGCAAGATTTTATGAAGTATCAAAGGGTGAGGTTTTATTTGATGGTGTAAACGTTCAGCAAATAGAACGACAAGCATTGCGCTCGCAAATGGCCTTTGTCTTACAGGATCCGTTTCTGTTCGAAGCGTCTGTACGTGAAAATATTCGTTATGGTCGATTAGATGCTAGCGACGAAGAGATAGAGGAAGCGGCGAAGCGTGCAAATGCACATGACTTTATCATGATGCTAAAGGATGGCTATGACACTGTACTTGCTGCAGATGGCAGTGGAATTTCGCAAGGTCAAAAGCAGTTATTATCAATAGCGCGAGCTTTGATTGCTGATCCGAAAATTTTGTTGTTGGATGAGGCGACAAGTAGTATTGATACTGTTACGGAGCTTGCGATTCAAGATGCTCTTGATGTGTTAATGCATGGACGCACAAGCTTTGTTATTGCCCACCGTTTAAATACAGTACACAATGCCGATATTGTGATTGTTATGCGCAAAGGTGAGTTAGTTGAAACAGGCCCTCAACAAAAATTAATGGAATCGGGTGGCATTTATGCGCAGATGTTACAATCTTCATCTCATCATCTTGATGAGTAGTGTGAAAATAACGATGTAAGTATAAATCTCATTCATCCAGTATAAAAAAGAGTGATTTCGAACTTTTGGAATTGCTCTTTTTTAGTTGAAGCATGATTTTTAATCTATAATTTAAATGTAATTTATTGGGATAAATAGTATAATTAAGTATAGATAGATTAAGAGGGATTAGTTCTTTTAGGTGAGGGAGCAACTAGATGCTCCCTGGCAGCAGAAATAGTGCCTGCAAATGAATGGTGTGTATAAAAATACATACCTTATTCTAGTAATTTTCAGTTTATAACCGTTGAAAATCATATAAAACCTTTTAATTTCACTATATTTGGAGTAAAATTGTTAATAAATAGAAATGATTAGAAGTGGTTAGTATATTTTGTTGCCAGCTTATTTTCTTTCTTGCTACAATAGGGCAATAGTCTGATACAAGAACGGAGTAAATGATGAATATTTCAGTGATGACAGTGTCTTTCCCGATAGATGGAGAAACATTAAATGAATTAAAATTATTGTGTGAAGAAGCGACCACACATGATTATCGTGTATATGAGACTGCTATGGGTTTGCCTATGGCGGGTTCCTTTGAAACGAAGGGATTTATGGTACTTGCATATGAAGATGACAAAGATGTATTAGTGGGTGCAGCTAGTGCAATAGATTTAATGGGACTGCATACATATGAATGGTCTTTAGTTGTAACACCTATGTACCGTCAAAAGGGAATTGGAACTGCTTTAGTGGAAGCTTTACAGGTTGGCCTCGAAGAGCGTGGGGCAGAAGGTCAATTGGCGGTAGTGATTGATGGATCGCCTTTTGGACACACTTTTATAGAAAAGAAAGGCTTCACATATAGCTTTTCAGAGGCCACTTTAGAAACAAGAGCAGAGTCAGTAGAATTAAAGAATAATATCGAAATTATTCCTTATACAGATGAACAGGCAGAGTTGATTGCCATCTATAGTGCGGCGTTTGGAGATCTACCTGAGGAGTCTAAAGAGCTAATCGCTTTTAATACTTCAACTACTGGAAGAAAGCTATGGGTAGCCCGTAAAGATGGAGAAATTGTTGGAACAGTGACGACTGCCCAGGAAAATGAAATTCAATGGGTAACGGCATTGGCAGTGCATCCAAACTTTGAGGGGCAAGGAATTGGTACTGCAATGCTGTCATTTTCTAAAGATTATGCGAGCAAAACTGAAGCTAAATTCGTCATGCTCGATGTAGAAATTGACAATAGAAAAGCGCTTTCTGTTTATGAGAAGGCCGGCTTTATGAAAGCTCAACAAATAGACTATTATGTAAAACAATAAGTGAAGAGTGAGGAGTGTGCTCCTCACTTTTTTATGTTCAGCAATGAAGTCTGCACACCGGAAAAGGAAGTGAATTTTCAGGTAGAGATAAACGAACTACGTAAATGGATGGGGAAGACCTTGGCTTTTTTTCCGAGGAACATCATTCGAATTCGTAATATATTTTATAATGATATCTTATTTAGATTAACTGTAAAACATTAAACAAATGTCATATTATAAGTTTAAAATATTATATTATTTTTAAAATCATTATAATAGGAAATTTCTCGACGAAGTAAAAAACTATAAACTTTTTTAGAAAAAAGTATTGACGTTTTTAAATTAGGCGTGTAATATTATACAAGTCGTTAAGACAGCTACTAAAAAACAGCTGAACTAGTTGTTGACATAGAGTTTACGACATGATACTATATGAAAGTCGCTGTTGAGAAAACGGCAACGAAATGAACCTTGAAAACTGAACAAGCAAAACGTAATCAATAAAGTTTTTACTAGCTAACCTCGAGTTAGTGAACGAAACAAAATTTTGGACATCAAACATGATGCCAGCAAAACAATTTGAGCTAATCAAATTTCTTTTTATGGAGAGTTTGATCCTGGCTCAGGACGAACGCTGGCGGCGTGCCTAATACATGCAAGTCGAGCGAACAGAAAAGGAGCTTGCTCCTTTGACGTTAGCGGCGGACGGGTGAGTAACAGTACGAGAGGACCGGGATGGACACACCGCTGGTGTACCAGTTGTCTTGCCAAAGGCATCGCTGGGTAGCTATGTGTGGACGGGATAAGTGCTGAAAGCATCTAAGCATGAAGCCCCCCTCAAGATGAGATTTCCCATTACGCAAGTAAGTAAGATCCCTCAAAGACGATGAGGTAGATAGGTTCGAGGTGGAAGTGTGGTGACACATGGAGCTGACGAATACTAATCGATCGAGGACTTAACCAAAACGTTTGAAGCATTCAATGCACCGTTTATCCAGTTTTGAAAGAATAATTCTTTAAATAAGTCTAGTGATGATGGCAAAGAGGTCACACCCGTTCCCATACCGAACACGGAAGTTAAGCTCTTTAGCGCCGATGGTAGTTGGGGGCTTCCCCCTGTGAGAGTAGGACGTCGCTAGGCACGTAAAAAAAGTCGAGGATTTATTCCTCGGCTTTTTTTGTATGAAAATAAATAAATTTTAGGCCTATTATTAGTAGGAATAACTTCAATTGTTTAAAGCTAATGCACGACACCAGCACTTTGAAAAAACCTAAGCAGCCTTAATTTCTGAATATCAACTGCTTGGACAAAGCTCGCATATTACCGCTCTGGCAGACAATAAAGTGAAAACTTACATGTGGACAATACAGTGTATATTTGAATACTTGGTTTTTAGAACGTGAAAAGGAGGGGTTTATCATATATTTGATGCATCTCTCTTTTTATTGTGGATAAGTGATAAACAGTACAAGAAATGGCTAAGATTCCGCCATGTTTTTTACGAATGAACCGAGGATTCACAGTAAGATATTGGGATCCTTTTTATCATAAATTTGTAACTATCTTCATATAGTATTAGTAAGGCTATGAAAGGAGTCGTTATCATGCGCATGCCGGCATTACCTAAAAAGAAGTCTCCTCCAAGGGAAGCACCAAGGTCATGGTGGAAAGTTGTGAAAGCGTACTTATCCAGAGGGAGGTTTTATCGTATACCGCCTCGGAATCGATAAATGAGTTAAATGTTCGATGCAAAAAAGTCGCTTTAATAGCGACTTTTTTATCTTCTTTCAGTAAGTATTTTTTCCAGCGAAAGCGCAATTATGATGTCTGTTCATTTTCTAATAGAAATGTATTTTTTGTTGGACCAATTAAATAAAGCTCGTGCATGGCTCGAGTGAGTGCAACATAAAGTAGCTTGCGATCGACCTTCGTATCGTAGAAGGGTGTTTCGAAGGCAGCTACGATCACAGCATCAAATTCAAGGCCCTTTGCTAAATGACTCGGAACAACGAGCAATAATTGCTGATTGATGGATTCATTTTCAGTAAGAAGCTGAGAAGCAATTTTTTCGTCCTGTAATGCTTGCTGCATTGTTTTTGCCTCTGCGGTCGTTTTGCAAATTAAAGCAACGGAATGATGTCCATTGGCGCGAATGGCTTCAAAAATTTCCTTTATTTGCAGGGCATCAAATGATTGAGCTTGAATAAAGGTAGGGACATTACCATGTCGAACTACTGGCTCTACTAATGGAAGCTGTTCATCCATTTGAGCTAAGACTTTGTTAGCGACCTCCATAATTTCGATTGTTGTTCGATAGCTTTTTTGCAGTGTTCTAAAGCTTGCTCTAGGAAATAGATTTTGGACAGGTTCCCAGGCAGTAAGAGAACGATAGCTGTGAATTCCTTGTGCTAAATCACCAACCATTGTAAACATATCTGTTTCAAGGCCAGTTTTTAAAGCAGCAAGCTGAAATAAACTATAGTCTTGTACTTCATCGATGAAAACGACTCGCATTTTCCATTCATCAGGAATACCCTTTATACGAGCTTGTAAATAATACAGTGCAGCTAAATCTTCAAGCGCCCATTGTTCTTTAGTATGTGCCTGTAAAAATTGCTGTTGCTCAAGATAATGCCATTCTGGAGCAAGCTCTGCTAAAAGCTCAGCATTTGTTAGGAGAGTACGATAGAGAGTCTTGATGTTATGTTTAGCAAAGCGTCGCATATAAACTGTTGCTGTTGATTTTGCCTCTTTTTCAATGGCAGGAATGCGTTCATCACGTTCATCAATAAACTTCGTGACAACCCGACGCCGTTTGTCATCATCACGAAATCCATCAAGTGCTCTGCCTAGTGCTTCATCATATTTTTTATGAAGTGTATTTAAAATAGCCTGTTTCTTTTGACGAGCATGGCTTGCTAGCACTTTTTTAATATGTGCTAGTCGTTTTTCAATTGGCATATAAGAAAATTCATATAAAAATAGCTTCTTTAAATGGGAGGCACGCATAATGCAGTATTTTTCTATGAAAACATCCTCAAATTGGTTGGCAATTTCCTGCTCTATTTTTTGAACGTATCGTTCTATTACATCTCGATAATAAAGCGAGCCCTTCATTTCAGATATCCACGAAGCTACCTGTTGGGGTTCTCCTGCAACAAGAGATTCTAACTGCTCATTTGGGTTTTGAAGTTTCAATTTAAGTTTCGTCGCGGCTAGAACGTAATCGGAAAAGGTTGTTTGGCAAATTTTATCAACACCAAGCTCTGGTAAAACATCACCAATATAATCGATAAATAACTTATTTGGTGCTAAAATCATGAGCTGCTCAGGGTTAAAATGCTCGCCCATCGTGTAAAGGAAGTAAGATATTCGGTGTAGGGCAATTGTTGTTTTTCCACTACCAGCAGCACCTTGTACGATAATTGGCTGACGAAGATGTGCTCGTATAATTTCGTTTTGCTCCTTTTGAATAGTGGAGACGATTTCTGTTAAACGCACATCTGCTTTTCCAGCTAAAGCTTCTTGCAGTAATTCATCATTTGTTGTTAAATCAATATCCCGTAAATCGAGCAATTCACCATCATTAATTTTATATTGGCGTTTGGCAAATAGATGTCCCTTATGGATTTCTCCACGAACATCATATTCCATATCCCCAAGGCGACCATCATAATAGACGTTTGCAACCGGTGAACGCCAATCGACTATTATAGGCTCATGGGTTTCTCGATGAAACAAAGACGTTTTTCCGATATAAAGAAATTCTTCAGGATCCCCTGTCTTTTGGAAATGAATTCGGGCAAAGTAAGGCTTTTTTTGAATAGCCTCTAAGCCTTCCTTTTGGTTTCGGGCCATTTCAAAGAAACGAGCATTTGCTAAGATATTAATGTAGCCCAAACTTGAATCTAAATAATCAAGATCTGCCATCGATTTACGAATATTCTCCTGAGCAGATTGCAAACCTCTTTGTGATTCATTTAAAATTTGCTGCATGTAATTTTTAGTGTAAGCTAGTCGCTTCACTTCAGCCTGAAAATCTGGATGTTGTGCAGTCATTTTTAGCACCTCCTAAGTACTTACATTTTCAAGTAGATTCTCATACTACTATATATAATATTTACCATCAAGTGAAATTGTAATAGGCTTATTAAGAAAGAAGAGAAATCGAAATTTTAATGGCCCGCCTGAGTTGAGAGTTGGGCGAAATAGGAGGTTATCAAATTTGGATATTTTTTCCCATAGAGGCGTTTCGGCACATTACCCAGAAAACACTATGGCTGCCTTTGTGGCCGCATCAAAGCTTTCGATTACAGGGATTGAACTAGATGTTCATTTAACAGCGGATAGGGAGTTAGTCGTTATTCATGACGAAACGATCGATCGCACATCTAATGGCTCTGGCTACGTAAAGGATTACACGCTACAAGAGCTCCGTGCATTTGATTATGGTTCATGGTTTTCTTCTAAATTTGAAGAGGAGAGTATACCAACTCTAGGAGACGTTTTAGAGTTATTTGCAGGCACAAATCACCGCATTAATATTGAGCTCAAAACCGATATATTTCCATATAATGGGATAGAGGCGCTTGTAATTAAGGAGGTCGCTGCATATCAAATGACAGAAAGAGTCATTATTTCCTCCTTTAATCATGAATCTATTCAGATCGTGGCACAAAGAGCACCATATATTGAAAAAGCGGCACTGTTTGCAGAAATTTTAGTTGATTTTAACTGCTATACAGCTCAAATACCGGCAGATGCTATACATGTTAGCCTACCTACAGCATTTCGGAGATCCATTCAAGAAGCTCTTAATGAAGGAGCAACTGTCCGTGTCTATACAGTTAATGATGTCGAGCATGCAAAGCAATTACAGCAGCTCGGTGTACAGGCAATATTTACAGACGACCCGGAAAAGATAGTATCAGGATTGACTGATTTGTAGGGTTGAATGGCAGGGGCGGGGGATAAAAATTAGGGCGACGGAAAGAAGAGTCGAAGTGACGGATAGGAAGTTTGGAGCGACGGAAAGAAGAGTCGAAGCGATGGATAGGAATCAGAGCGATGGAAAGAAGAGTCGAAGTGACGGATAGAATGGTCAAAGCGACGGATAGGAAGTCCAGAACGACGGAAAGAAAGGCCGAAGTGACGGATAGAAATTAGAGCGACGGAAAGAAGAGTCGAAGTGACGGAAAGAATGGTCAAAGCGACGGATAGGAAGTCCAGAACGACGGAAAGAAAGGCCGAAGTGACGGATAGAAATTAGAGCGACGGAAAGAAGAGTCGAAGTGACGGAAAGAATGGTCAAAGCGACGGATAGGAAGTCCAGAACGACGGAAAGAAAGGCCGAAGTGACGGATAGAAATTAGAGCGACGGAAAGAAGAGTCGAAGTGACGGAAAGAATGGTCAAAGCGACGGATAGGAAGTCCAGAACGACGGAAAAAAAGGCCGAAATCTCGGATAGCCCCAACAGAAGGAAAGAATGCTCAAAGTCGCGGATAGCCCAGCCGAAATCGAGAATCCGCCCCGACAGATTGACGAGGATAGAACCAGTCAAAGCGGCGGATAAAACCGCCAATCGCCGAAAAAGGCGCTATTAAGGGCTTTTTTGGATTTAACGCGCTGAGGTGTGCGAATCAGTGCGTTAAATCCTAGTATGTGAAGAGTATAGCAAGCGATTAATTTTTGGTTCTTACCACTTTGCGCGGTTTTCTTCGATACTGCCTAGCATTTGTTTGATGACAAGTGTTTCGCCATTGTCTAGTAATACGGAGCCGTCGAAATAGCCAAACATTTGATGTACTTCAGATTTTATGAGACCAGCTTTTGTGACGGATACACGCTCGAAAAATGGGGAGAATGTTAATGAAACTTGGTTGGTGAATTTAGTTTTAATTTTCCAGCGTTGCATTAAATCCTCTTGATTATAATTGAACAGTACATCCTCATGTATTTTGGTCATTTTACCTTCTACGAAAACAGCATTTTCCGTCATTCCGGTGCCGTCTGTCCATTTACCCCCTAAATTAAGTCCGATTCGTCTGCCTCGAACTCGCTGTGAGGCCATTCCCCAAGTCCATGTGGATTCACGGGGCCAAACGCCACGGCTGTATTCTAGGACAGAGAAGTTTTCCTCAGGAGAAAACATAAAACGGCGATTACCAATCGTCACAAACCCAGAAGTGGGGAGTATATGATGCTTACCTGTGAATTGGAATGTTTTACGGTTCCAAGGGATGACTACATTTAATGACTCATCTGTAGGCGGATGCTGAATGACAAGCTTTGCACGTAAAACATCTCCATCGAAGTCTGGGATTGAAACGGATAGATGGGTTTCATTTTGTACATATGTCATATCAATCATCATTTCACTATTTTTGAAGGATACGGAATCTAGCACCTGTGTAGGCATTTTTAACTTTCCACCAAATGGAATTGTAATTGTTTTTTCAAAGTAGCGCTGTGTTTCATATTCAAGGAAATAGACGAAGCAGACCGCTGCGTAGTCTAGATGGCTAATAGTAGCTGAGAAGATGATCTCATCGCCATAGACACACCAATAATTCCATTTCTTTTTGCGCATGATATGGCCACTTAAATTGCTGTTTATGAGCGGTTTACGAGCAAATCCGATGGCAGCTGGATTTAAATTACCTTTTTTATCGCATAAAAGAGTAGGTTGTATAATTTCTTTCTCAGCATGCTGCTTCAATTTTAACATCCCTTCTGATTCGTAATATAAAAGCCTATAATTTCTTACCCTTATTGTAGCAAAAACTATCTCAAAATTGGCAATGATAGTGCCAAATAAGACCACATTCGACATTTTTATGAATAAGGACCTAGCTAATAGAAATCCCTCATTATACATATGTTGAACTTAAGGAGGGGAAGCGTGGCAAAAATGTATAACAGACAGGCCGCTGTACAGTATGCAAACTTGTGGTGGAACAGGCGTAATCCAGCATTTCCGAATTTTACTGTTGATTGCACGAACTATATATCCCAATGTTTACTTGCTGGAGGAGCACCAATGCGAGGGGCTCCAAATAGAGGGAAAGGTTGGTGGGTTCAACATGGAAATTGGAGCTTTAGCTGGTCTGTTGCACATTCCCTTAGATGGTATTTGGAAGGCTCGACAACGGGATTGAAGGGTAAGCGTGTACAATCTGCGGAAGAATTAGAACTTGGAGATATTATTTTTTATGATTTCCAAGGGGATGGAAGAGTTGATCATTCCGTAATTGTGACAAGTATCCAAAACGGTATTCCGTATGTTAACGCACACACTTCAGATAGCATTAATCGACCGTATTTTTATGAAGATTCAACGGCTTATACGCCAAGCATGACTTATCATTATATTCATATAGAGGATAGTTTTGCTTAAGGTGATAGTAGTGTTAAAGCTCATCATTTTGTGATAATGTGAAAGATAGAAGATATTAATTTTGCCTTGGCGTAATTGCGTCCGGTTTTGAATTGTAATAACAAAATCCGTGACATCCGCCGGAGGCTTTATTTTCATTCAGTAGGTATGTGGATACCAAATAAAGGAACTATATCTGAATTTATCTCATTACTTTCAGAGAAGGGAGTCTAGTCCTCTGTACCTGTCGCTTTGCTTTCGGTACAAGAGAGATTTGTAACTACCGTTTCACTTACGAATGAAGATAAATCTTAATTATTGTAGTGTTTAGAAGGAGATAAGAGTAAATGAGCGAACAATTTTTATCTGTTAGGGATGCGATTATTGAGCGTCGATCTATTAAAAAGTTTAATGGACAGCCGGTGGATCGTGAAGACTTATTGGCCATTATTGACGATGCAGTGTGGGCACCGAATCATGGGAATCGAGAGCCTTGGCGTTTAGTTGTTGCATGTGGTAAGGAGTTAGATGGTCTTCATAATTTATTGCGTGATCTAACGATACCGAAATGGCAGGAGCTTTCAAGTGAAGATTTAGCGAAGCAAATGACGAAATTTACATTACCGGGTGGCTATGCTTTTGTCATCGTTCCAGAGGATGCTCGACAAAAAGAGCGTTTAGAAGATTACGGAGCGGCAAGCATTTTTATTCAAAATATGCAATTGCTAGCTTGGGATAAGGGAATCGGCTCATGTTGGAAAACACCTGGATTCCTAGATAACCCGAAATTCCGTGAAGCTCTAAAGATTCAGCGGGGTGAGCGCGTAATCGCGATGCTACAAGTTGGCTATTTTGATGAAGTACCAAAAGGGAAAGAACGTAAAAAATCAGTAGATATCGTTTCGATTTTTGGAGAATAACAAAAGTAAAATCCCCTCGTTTAAAATGGACGAGGGGATTTATTTAATTTATTTTCGTAATTCAGCTACCTCGAATAAATAATCACTTAAAACGCGTAATCCTTTATCGAAGTTTTCTAAATGGAAGTGTTCATTTGGTGCATGGAAGTTTTCGCTTGATAAGCCGAAGCCCATTAGCACTACTGGCAATTCTAAAATTTCATCAAAGGCAGCCACGATAGGGATTGATCCTCCTCCACGTGTGTAAGCAGTTGGCACATTATATACTTTTTCGTATGAGCGACCAGCAGCTTGGATAAATGGATGATCAAATGGCGTTAAGAATGGGCGACCTTTATCGAATTCAGAGATTGTCACTTCAACGCCGGTTGGCTTATGTTTTTCAATATGTGCTTTTAATAGTGCTACAATTTCATTAGGCTCTTGATTTGGTACTAGACGACATGTGATTTTTGCGCCAGCCTCAGCAGGAAGCACTGTTTTAATGCCTTCACCAGAGAAGCCACCAAATACACCATTGATCTCTAGTGTTGGGCGTGCCCAAGTACGTTCTAAATAGGAATAACCAGCTTCACCGAATAATTCCTTCACGCCAACTTCTTCCTTCACAGATTCTTCATCGAAACCAAGCGCACGGTAAGCTTCACGTTCCTCTTCCGATAATGGTAAAACTTTATCATAAAAGCCCTCAACTTGAATTGTACCATGCTCATCGCGGAAGGATGCTAAAATGTCAGCTAATGCATGAATAGCGTTTTGGACACCGCCACCGTAAAGACCAGAGTGAAGGTCACCTTTTGCACCACGAACATCAATCTGAACACCTGTTAAGCCACGTAATCCATAGCATACAGCAGGCTTACCAGGGCCATATAAACCTGTATCAGAAATCAAAATTAAGTCAGCAGCTAGTTTCTCCTTATGCTCTTCAACATAGGCAGGAAGGTTAGGACTACCAATCTCTTCTTCACCTTCATAGATGAATTTCACGTTCACTGGTAAAGTGCCAGTTGTCGCAAATAATGCTTCAATCATTTTTAAGTGCATAAATACTTGCCCTTTATCGTCACTAGCACCACGAGCAAATAGTTTGTTGTCTCGGATTGTTGGGTTGAATGGCTCTGTTTCCCATAAATTTAGTGGGTCAACCGGTTGTACATCATAATGACCGTAAAATAGAATAGTTGGTTTATCCTCTGCGTGTAACCAATCCGCATAAACAACAGGGTGTCCTGCAGTTTGCGTAATAGAGACATTCTCAAGATTTAGCTTTTTAAAAGCATTTGCTAGCCACTCAGCGGCATTTTGTATATCTCCTTTATGCTCTGATAAAGAACTAATACTTGGAATACGTAAAAATTCATTTAATTCATTTAAATGTGCTTCGCGATGTTCTGAGAAATACGCATCTAATTGCTGTAAATTTGTCATCTAGCATCCCTCTTTTCAAATATTTCGATAATAGAAATAGTATAGCATAATGTGGTTGGGGAATCTTGTTATAGCAATGGTTTCTAACGTTTTAATTAGTCAATGCTTAGTCTTTGATGATTAACACAAAGCACTTGGCTACGGTAGGGGTTTTGTATTTGAAAGACTATGAATATACCCCTTTTGGAACAGCTTCACGACTAATAATGGAAGATAATAATTGAATGCCACTTTCGATTTGGTGTTCTGATAATGCTCCGAATCCCAACATAATGATAGATTCTGGCTTTTGAAGAGACCAATGGACGTTTGGGGAATATATTCGAACGCCCAATTTTTCAGCTTCAATAATTAAATCCCCTGCTTTTATATGTTTTAAATAAAGTAATACATGCAGACCAGCTTTTTCTCCTATTACTTCAACAAAAGGGTATAAGTAATTTTCAATGGCTTTTAATAGTACTTTATGTTTCTTTTGGTATGTTGTTTTCATGCGACGTAAATGTTTTTCAAAATAACCTTCTTCCATAAAATGTGCAAGTGCATCTTGAATAATCATGGAAGCCCCTTGACTATATGATTTAAGATGTTGAATACCATGTTTAATTAAAATCCGATTATTAAAATGTACGAAGATGCACAATTACCTTCAATAGAAAATGTTAGTATGTTAATTATCTTAGGGGGACCTATGAGTGTAAATGATTCAATTCCTTGGTTAGAATCTGAAAAAATGTTTATTAAAGAAATAATTAAAGCAAATAAACCGATTTTAGGGATCTGTTTAGGGGCACAACTCATTGCAGAAGCTTTAGGTGCAGAGGTTTATAAAAATCAGAAAGGTAAAGAAGTAGGTTTTTATCAGGTAAAAAAGGTTACTAACGAATATGATTTTTTACCTAGTGCACTTGAAGTTTTGCATTGGCATGGAGATACTTTCGAACTTCCTAAAGAAAGTAAGAGACTGTATTCAACTGATGCTTGTTCAAATCAAGCCTTTATCTATAATTCAAATGTAATTGGTTTGCAATTTCACTTAGAAATGACTACAAATTCGTTGTTGCGATTAGTGGAGGAAGATAGAAATTATATAGAAGGTGGCATTTATGGACAGACGGCCGAAACGATATTAAATACTTCCATTCCATCTGAAAATAAAAAAGTATTAGCAGATATTTTAGAGTATTTAAAAAATAACTAAAAAGGAAGAATCATTGATGGATCAAAGAGTACATCCAGATTTAAAAGAAACATTTTCATCATTAGCAGAAATGACACTGACAGTTGAGAATATAAAAGATATCCGAAGAAAAAACAGAGAGATGATAGTGCCTTATCAAAATAAGAACCTAATTTTAGAAGAACAATGGATAAATGATAGTGAAAAGATAAGGATTAAAATTTACCGACCAAAATATCAAAAGGATATATTGCCTGGCGTTTTATATATACACGGCGGTGGATATATTTTCGGATCAGTAGAAGGTAACGATGCAAAATGTGGGGAAATTGTAGAGAAGGTAAATTGTGTAGTTATTTCAGTAGATTATCGGTTAGCTCCGGAACACCCATATCCTGCTGCGATTGAAGATTGCTATATTGCATTGCAATGGTTTGCTAAAAATGCTCGGCAATACAATGTTGATCCGAACAACATCGCTGTTCTAGGAGGTAGTACAGGAGGCGGTTTAACAGCAGCACTTTCTCTAATGGCAAGAGATCGAAGGGGGCCAAAAATTAAATTCCAAATGCCTTTATTTCCTATGATCGACGACAGCTGTCAATCAAAATCTAGTGAAGAGATTATTGATAAACGTGTGTGGTGCGGCGATTTTAATAGATTTGCTTGGAATCAATATTTAAAAAATAATATTGGAAAGAAAACGCCTATATATGCTGCACCAGCTAGAGCAAAAGATTATTCTAATCTGCCTCCTACTTATACTTCAGTCGGAGAACTTGATCCTTTTAGAGATGAAACATTACAATACGTTACAAATTTAATAAATGCAGGTGTACCAGTAGAATTTCATCTCTATCCAGGATGTTTCCATGAGTTTGAAGCAATAGTTCCAAATGCGGCTATAAGTAAATTGGCAACGGAAGAAACTTATCGAGCATTGAAAAAAGCATTATACAACTAATACGGGCTCAACTTTATCTTATTTTCTCTTAATGTAATTTTTATAATTTCCATAACGCAAAAAGCATCTACTCTCGGGGTTGCTTTTTGTGTTGCTTTTAGATTTTGTCGCCATTTTTTTAAGAAGAAAAAGTCTTCAAATTCTTTACAAATAGTAGCGGTTTTGAAGTTTTCTTAATTTTCAGTTTTGTGTTGATGTACTTAGTGAACTATATTTATAAGGGGGTTTTTAAATGTCTTCTACGACAACATTAATCGAAGATTTTCAAAGTTTTTTTAATCATTTTCAAAAAGTATGGAATGGTTGCAACGCGGATGAAATGAATGCTTTAATTTCAAGGGATATAGCAGTACGGTGGGTAGGGCCTGGTACTGATATTTCAGATTGGGGATACGAAGAAACTTGTAAAGGCTGGGTAGAGGCATATAAACAGTATGAAGGTCATGATCCAAAATGGCATTTTAAAGAATTGTATACTACACCTGCATCAGAAAATGAAGTGATTGCAACGTTTTGGGTAACTTTTGAAATGGATGGAAAATTTATAGAGGTAGTGAAATTATTTGTTCAGAGATTTAGGAAAGAACAAAATGATGAATGGAAGCTAATAAGGGAATATTGTGAGCACCTAAATTCGGAATCTTTTATTTCTAACTAACCTAGGTTCGCACTAAATTATTTCTTATAAGAAGCTGAATGAGAGAGATCATTCAGCTTTTAGTGTTTATTCACGAATAACCAATAGTACACCACTAAAGATTAATGCAGTTCCAGCCCAAAAGGATAGGCCGATTTGTTCCCCTAGTAATAGCCACCCTAGGAAGGTGCCGACAATTGGCTGAAAGAAGAAAAATAAACCACCACTTGCGGCATTAAGCATCTGTAATCCACGATTCCACAGTAAGAAGCCACACGCTGTAGAGATAACGCCTAAGTAGAGTAGGCCACCCCAGATAGATGGCTCTGCCATAGCATGTAAATCTAATTTTATTAGTCGTGGAATGGCTAAAGGTGTTAAGACCATGATAGCGACAAGTGTTCCGTAGCTAGTGACAACGATTTGTGAATATTGCTCTGGTACCCGTTTAATAAGGACAGACATCAGTGACCAGGTTAGGGCAGCGATTAGTAGAGCAACCCCACCTAACTGATGGGAGGCATCGATATGTGCATTACCTACGATCATATAGACT
This sequence comes from Lysinibacillus sp. Ag94, assembly GCF_023242215.1. Lineage (NCBI taxonomy): Bacteria > Bacillati > Bacillota > Bacilli > Caryophanales > Bacillaceae > Lysinibacillus > Lysinibacillus sp. Ag94. Next base: position 259,028 of record NZ_CP096780.1, read on the forward strand.
CCGAACGTCGCTAGAAGAATAGAAACAGCTTTTTTTAAAGTGATTTTTTCTTTTAAAATGAATCGCGCAAAAACAACCATAAATGCTGGTGTCGTTGCTGTAATGATGGCGCCCATTTGAGCAGTAGACAGCATAGTACCAATTTCTTGGGCAACGATAGAAATCGTATTTCCAATTAACCCAATCATAAAAATTAACAGCCAGTCCCGCTTATCAATTTTCCACGATTGCTTTGTAATAGTGCCAATAATGAACAAAGCGATGATGGCAATCGTATAGCGCAGCCATACTAATTCTAAGGGTGGTACGGTATCGACAACTACCTTTACTACTACATACATGCCGCCCCAAATGCTTGCAGCAAGTGATAAATATAAGGAACCTAATAAGGTTTTTTTCATTTTTTCCCCTCCGTTAGCTCTAGACAATGCCTGTCCTTAACGGAGAAATGATGATTCTCCGTTAAGGGAGAACAACTTCAGGTACATCGTGTTCAAATAATGGTGAAAAGATCATAATAGTCAGCTCCTTTTTATAGTATTTCATTTATCATATAACATTTTTTTGAATTTGATTAGAAAAAAATGGTCTGAACTCAGTCGAACGAAAAACTCAAGTTGTTGCTTCTGAATTAAGTGTTTGAAAGGTATGAAAAATCTGATTTCCTTTGTGATAGGAATTTCAAGGGAATACTATTGAATATTTAATAAAAAAGAAGAGAGAGGGGCGTGTTATAAAGCTTTTCCCCGAATAATAAATATAGTAATAAAACATTATTTACGAATATTACAAGTGAAAGCATTTAAGCTTACACGATTGTAATGTAATTGAAAGCCAATACGATAGAGTGTAATACATTATTTTGCGAGAATGTGTATAGAAGCAAGAACAAGAAGCGGAGGAATACACAATGAATGAAAAATTAGAAGGCGTATATGAGGAATACAATCGTTACATATACCATTTATGTTTAAAACTTACTCGCAATAATGTAGAAGCTGAAGATTTAATGCAAGAGGTATGGGTAAAAGTTGTGCGCTATGAGGATAGCGTTGCCGAGGTAGAGCATATTAAAGCTTGGCTAACAACAATTACAATGAATACATTTAGAGATCGCTATCGTAAAAAAACACGACGTAGTAAATACATGATGAACCAACCTGAAACATTAGACGTACCGATATTAGATTTGGTTCCCAATAATGACATTTCAACAGAAGAAAAAATTGAAAAAGATATTGTTACTAAATTAGTACAGGATAAAATGGGTCAATTAGATACAATCTATCGTAAAACATTATGGTATTTCTACATAGACCAATTTTCACTAGCAGAAATCTCTTCAATTATGAAAGTTTCAATTGGTACTGTGAAATCGCGTTTATTCCGTGCAAAAGCTCGTTTAAAAGAAATGCTAATGGCCGATGCATCCATAGTAGAGTCTGTGCTACCAGCATAATGAAATGCATTGGTCGCACTAGCATAATTACTTAGACGGAAGTATTCGCCCGGCCAATCCAATCCCAAAAAAGATGCATTGCAAAATTTTTTGCAATGCATCTTTTTTTGATGGATTTTTATAGCCAAGAGAATGAACAGTGCAGATGGTAAAAGTTGGTATAATATGGACATTGCTGCTAAAGGGTTCACAATCGCTGATAGAAGGGTAAAAATCGCTGATAAACTCCTGAACATCGCTGATAGAATAGCAAAAAACGCTGATAGAAGAGAAAGAACCGCTGATAAAGGATCGAACATCGCTGATAGAAGGTTCAGAAACGCTGATAAACGCCCGAACATCACTGATAGAGTCAAATCTTTAATATTGTGTAAAATTCTATCCAAAGTTTTTCAACCCTGATTTTAGTTTTTCTAAATTTTACAGCTTATGTTGGAACTCGCCGCCAAACAATAGAGTTTCGCCGCCAACGAAGAAAAGAACGCCGCCAAATCATAAGTTTCGCCGCCAACGAAGAAAAGAACGCCGCCAAATCATAGAGTTTCGCCGCCAACGAAGAAAAGAACGCCACCAAATTATAGAGTTGCGCCGCCAACCAAGAAAAGAACGCCGCCAAACCATAAAGTTGCGCCGCTAACAAGAAGAAACCCCGCTAAACCTCGAAATCCCAACGTTAGGCACAAGACTTTAGTCAAGTCACTTTGCCTGTTCTATCCATCACTCCGGAAGTTATTTCCGTCAAAATCTCGGAAACCGCTGATAAAAAAAGGGGGAGGGGAGTTACCAGAAACTCGAAACTCGTCAAAAAAACACCGTAAAAAGTTAGATTGCATGTCTAACTTTTTACGGTGTGAAAATGAAGTGTTTACTCATGTCGATTAGATTCAGCGTTGAGTAATTTTGCAAAAATATCTCGTAAAGTTTGTACTTCTTCAGCTGACAGCATACCAAACATATTTTGTATAATTGCGTTAACTTGCTGGCGGGAATCTTCTAAAATGTTTTCGCCATCAGCAGTAATTTTCAATTGGGATGCTCGTCGATCTGTTGCATGCTGTGTTTTTTCAATAAAGCCAGCATTAATGAGCTTACTTGTTAAAACAGTGACACCACCTGTTGTCACTTTTAACCGATCAGCAATGGCAGAAGGGCGTTTTGGTCCCTCCTGCGATAAGTAGTCTAAAATTAAAATATGGGATTTTGAAAAGCCGAGTACATTATGATTATTCCACTCGTTTGCCCACTTACGCTCTATGGAAGATACTACTTCAAATAACGAGGTAATGGCTCTTTCTTTTTCTTGATCCATATAAGGTCAACTCCAAAACTGTTTTAACTTTCTTGTGCCAATCTTGTCATCGCGTTTAACTCATAAGCACGTACTCTGCGTGGAATAAAACGGCGAATGTCCATCTCATTGTACCCAACTTGAATACGTTTTTCATCAATTAAGATTGGGCTTCGTAACATTCTTGGGTGAGCTTGGATGATGGCAAACAACTCTTGGATAGAGAGCTGATCAATATCAACATTTAAATTTTTAAAATCATTTGAGTTCGTTGCAATGATTTCGTCTGTTCCATCTTCTGTCATGCTTAAAATTTCTTTAAATTCAGCAAGTGTTAGTGGATGTGAAGTAATACGTTTTTCTTTATATTCGATTTTGTGATCTTTTAACCATTTTAATGCTTTTCTGGATGAAGAACAGCTCGCTTGTGAATAAATTGTAACTGTCATTCTTCATTCCCCGCTTTCTTTTTTAGAATTATATTTAATATATATCTTATTAGTAAGTTAATTAGGTTATACATATATCTTACTAGTAAGCTATATATAAATCAATAGTTTTTTGAAAATTTTTAAACAGAAATGAATTTTTTCTACTACACTAAAATATACGCACAAAAGAGCGAAAAGTTTCGCGAATTCAGCTTACAATGATGTAAGTTTACTCAATTAATAATAGAAGCTCATAGAAAAAAGAGAGCAGTTCTAATATAGAGAGAAATAGTCTGATTTGAAGGAGATAGCTATATTGTTAATCCACTGATTATTATTATGATTTAATGCAGGTTTTTATGCATAGATAAATAAATTTTTTATTTCGAGGCTGAGAAGAGGGCTGTTTTCAAGCTTGAATGGGCAAGGGAACTGCTCAGGTAGGTTAGAGAACATTATTGAGTTGGACAAGGAACAGATCTGGTAGGCCATGGAGCAGATCGGGTTTGCCAAGAAACCGCTCGGGTAGGCTATGGAGCAGATAAGGTTTTGCCAAGAAACCGCTCTGGTAGGCGAGGAACTTTATCAGACAGCTCAAAAAACCACGCATGTAGTCAAAAAACTACACATGTAGCTCAAAGAACCACCAAATTGCTACAATTGACACTCGATTTCTAGACAAAAAAGAGGGCAGCCCCGAACTGATCCATGAATCACAGCGGTAACTGCCCATATTAATAATATTTCTAGTTTTGTTGTCCTGAAGTAAACCAGTCTTGAACATTCCAAACCTTTGTTGCTAAACCTTCATAGAAATCAGGTTCATGGCTTACTAGTACGATGGTGCCTTTAAATTCTTTCATGGCACGTTTTAGCTCATCTTTTGCATCGACATCCAAGTGGTTTGTTGGTTCGTCAAATAGAAGCCAGTTTGCTTCATCCATCATGAGCTTACATAAACGAACCTTTGCTTGCTCACCACCAGATAAAGAATTAAGAGGGCGAGTAATATGCTCTGTTTTTAGTCCCGCGCGTGCTAATGCCGCACGTACTTGTGCTTGCTCCATTGAAGGGAAGGCATTCCAGACGTCATCTATAGGAGTGATTTTTTCAGCTTTTACTTCTTGTTCGAAGTATGATGGGTAAAGATAGTCACCACGAATTACTTTTCCATCTAGCGGATTTATTTTGCCTAACATTGTTTTTAATAATGTTGATTTACCTACACCGTTCATACCAACTAAAGCAATTTTTTCCCCACGTTCAATCGCAAATGTAAGTGGAGGAAGTAACGGCTTGTCCTTGTCGTAGCCAATGACTAAGTTTTCAGCCTCTACTACATAACGACTTGAAGAACGTGCTTCTTTAAAGCCAAATTCAGGCTTTACAGCTGTTTCAGGACGATCGATACGCTCTAAACGGTCAAGCTGCTTGGCACGAGATTTTGCACGACCAGTAGTTGAGTAGCGAGCTTTATTTTTCGCAATGAAATCCTCTTGTTTTTTAATGAACTCCTGTTGTTTTTCATAAGCATCAATATGCTGGCGCTTATTGATTTCAGCAAGCTCTAAAAACTTTTCATATGTCGCTGTATAGCGAGTTAATTTTGAAAATTCTAGTTGGAAGATAACATCCACCGTGTCGTTCATAAACTCGGTATCATGCGAAATTAATAAGAAAGCGTGTGGATAGTTCTTTAAATAGTTTTTCAACCATGTAATATGCTCTTCATCCAGATAGTTCGTCGGCTCATCTAGTAATAATACTTTGGGCTTTTCAAGTAATAGCTTAGCTAGTAAAACCTTTGTACGTTGACCACCTGAAAGGGCAGCAACATCACGTTCTAAGCCAATTGCATCAAGACCAAGACCGCGTGCAACCTCTTCAATTTTCATATCAAGAGAATAGAAATCTCCTGCATCCAGAGCATCTTGCACTTCAGCCATTTGCTCTAGTAAATCTTCTAATTCTTCAGGTGTTGCTTCGGCCATTTTTCCTGTAATTTCATTAAGCTCTTCTTCTTTTTTATATAAAGGAAGAAATGCGTCACGTAATGCATCACGCATAGTTCGGCCAGCTGTCAATACAGTGTGCTGATCTAAATAGCCGTAATGCGTTCCTGGAAGCCATTCAACTTTACCAGTATCGTGAATTGTTTGACCTGTAATGATGCCCATTAATGTTGATTTACCAACACCGTTTGCACCTACAAGACCAATATGATCACCTTCAACTAGACGAAAAGAGACATCTTTAAAAAGTGTACGGTCACCGAAAGAATGACCTAAATTTTCAACTGTTAATATTGCCATATACGTTCCTCCGAGAGAGCGGCCTAAGTTATTTTATGACCGCGATATCATTTTTATAGTTCTGCTAATTGTTTATTTAATTGCGCTAGCGTAGCTTCCATATTTGCAAGACGTTGCTCTGCTTTTGCTACTTGATCATTATGACCTGTAGATTCAAGCTTCTCGATGTCGCCTTGTAAATTCATATAATCCATTTTTAACTCTCTAATTTGATATTCAATATCACTTTTTGATGGCATGATGATGGCTCCTTTATGTGTATAGTTGTATAGCGAATGCGTATCCATTATGCCTCGGCATAATTGCGTCCGGAATCGGCTTTGTGGCAAATTTCGATTCCTTGACATCCGCTGAAGAAGTTAAAGCGATGGAGGTTTTTGTATCCCCCACCGCTTATTAGTTACTATCAATCGGGTACTAATGTTGCTTGATTTCACTTCTATAATTAAAGATGAAATTCTTTTATATTGTATCATATCCACCTTCAAAGAATCACTAAGTAGAAGCGATATTGTGTCGATCGTAAGCGAAATCTAAAAGTAATGACTGTAGTGCTTCATTGTTATTTGCTAGATTGAGCTGTCGTTGTTTTTTTACAGCACGTTCGCTTCGGGCCTCATGTAATAAAAACTCCATAACAGCGTTTTGGATTTGTGATTGCTTCATTTTGCGACCAAGTCCAAGGTGAATAAAGCCGTTCTGTTCGCGAGGGAAGGCATGTAATAGCTCAGCCTCAGTTTGTGCAAGAGTAATACAAGGTACACCATAAGAGGCGATTTTATAAGGTGTATAGTTAGCATTGCAAATAATTACATCTGCTTTTGGTAATAATTTTAGAAGTGCGTTTTTATCACGAAGAATGGCGGTATTACGACGACTAAGCACCATCATTTGCAGATCATCGGTTGCGTGGCGATAGCTATCATCAATCATCACTGTAATTTGTAGTGGAATTTGTAGCTGCGTTAAGTGTCGAAGAGTACGGTAGGTTAAGTTATGCTCGTCCCCATCCTCAAAAGCAACAACAATATGAGGTGGATTTTCAGGTATTTTACTGTCGGGTCTATCATCAAACTTCTGAAAAGCTTGTGGTAATGCGAAGTTGAAACTCCCCCCAATATAATGGGATGGTAAATAATCTTTAACTTCTTGATAGAGTGCTAGCAATACACAGTCACAGGCTTGGCCACCCTCACCAAAATCATCAAAATGAATGATAGTTTTGCAGAACGGTCGTAAATTTTGTACTTGCCAGCTTTCGGAGTTACGACCATCTCTTACAATTAAATCAGGCTGAATACCTTTCATTTGCTTTGGTAGCTCATCGAAATGTTCAAATAAGATTGGCGAGAGATTTTCATTCATTAAAATTTGAATTCCATCGTTTGAAGGGGTCTTTACAAATATGAAAACTTCTTGATTTGTAAGTAGCTTTGCCAGCGTTGCAACCCGTTCAAAAGGATACAGCCCTTTATCGATACAGCTTTCAATAATGAAAACAATCGTCTTTTTTAGTTCCGTTGTTTGAATTTCGTTTTGCAAATGTATCCCATCCTTTCATCCGTCTATTTAAACTATGGTGAATGATGGGCAAGTATGTGTAAAAATTAGGATTATTAAATCAAATTTACCGAGGTATAATTGCTAAAAACCTAAAATTAAATGAGTAAGAGCTCTTTCTTTGACCGATAAATAAAGTAGAGTTTGCAAGTTTTTCAGCAAAACTTTTGTTCCGTATAGAAGGGGGTACAACCAATGGGAATGCGCGCGGCGATTGTTGTAGGGGCTACTGGATTAACAGGTACCTCTCTTGTAGAACAATTATGTGAAAATGATGAATACATTTCAGTTACGGTTATTGCACGAAGAGCGCTAGCATTCACGCATCCAAAGCTAGAAGTGAAAATTCGTAATTTTGATACTTTAGAGGAAAAAGATATCGAATTTGCACATGAGCTTTATTGTTGTTTAGGAACAACAATGAAAAAGGCAGGATCACGTGAGGAATTTGAGAAAGTTGATTTTGAATATCCGTTAACGATTGCCTCATTAGCAAAAAATCGAGGAATCCCACATATGTTAGTCATTACGGCGATGGGTGCAAATGAAAGTTCGCCATTTTACTATAATCGAGTGAAAGGGAAGCTTGAACATGATCTTATGGAGCTAGGCTTACAGAGACTTTCGATTATTCGCCCATCTCTATTGGTTGGCGATAGAGAGGAATTTCGCTTTGGTGAAAAGGCGGGAGAGAAAGCTTTAAAATTAGTAAAGCCATTATTAGTTGGGCCATTAAAGCGTTCAAGAGCTATAGAAGCTTCCCAGGTTGCGAAGGCGATGATCATTATTGCGCTGTATGGTAATAAACAGTCAGTTACAATTTATCCATCACAGGAATTGGCTAAGCTAGATTTCCCTGTAATGCAGGATGATGATGTTTCAAGAGAGCCATTATTTAATTGGAATAAGTACAGTGCTAACGATGAAGAAGATAAAGTAAATCGTGAAGTCATTATTAATCGAGATAAATATAAAATAGAGGAAACCGTTGTAGATAAAGAAGTAAAATTCCAACGTCGTGAGGATAAATAAAACGTTCATCACCATAACGTGAAGTTGATTTCCATTCCGACTGGGCGCTTTGTAGCTGCCGCTTCGCTTTCGCTACAGAAAACATTTGTAGCTGCCGCTTCGCTGGAGGGTCTCATCAGTGACGCGGTGATCCCTAAGGAGTCGCCCAATCTCCACTACAATCATTTTACATATGGTATATGTTTTAACAAATGTCATCCTTAACTTTTGGTGATGAATAAAATAATAATGAACATATCAGGCACGTTGATTAGGGAAATATAGGTTTATAATTATCTAAAAAGGGATTTTTTTATTACATGTAATATATATTCACTTTTTGCTGATTGTAGCGGAGGAAGCGGCTCGACGCTCGCCCGAAGCAAGTAGCCTGTAGCGAAAATTAGCCTCTCTAACTATGGATGAAAGTGGTTATATTATTTTAATAACAAGTAATCAACATGCTGAAGTTTCTTTCTGAAGCAATATTTCTTGTGTAAACACCGTTCCGCCTAAAGACTGAATTTACGGTTTTAACTACTACAATTCTTTCCGTGCCTCTTTTCATTTGTTACAATATTATTGTAGAAATGAATGTGGAGGCAAAGCGAAAATGAAAATTTTACTCGTTGATGGCACAATGTTTGGTCGTAAAACTGGTGTTATCTTAGAACAAGTGGAGCAATATATTAAAGAATTAGATGCAGGTTTCGAGTTAGAAATTATGCATTTTAGTCAATATAAGCATCAAATTGTAGACGGTTCACCGTTAAATGATGACATGAAAGAAATGATTCAAAAGTTCGAAGAAGCGGATGCGTATATTATCGCTACACCAATTTTCCAAGCATCGATTCCAGGCGTTTTAAAAAACGCATTTGACTTCTTGCATCCGAAAACAATGCGCTATAAGCCTGTATCGATTGTGGCAAATGGTGGTACGTATCAGCACCATTTAGTAGTAGAGAATCAGTTGAAACCAATTTTAGACTACTTCCGTGCACTTGTAACTCCGAACTATGTATACACACACACATCTCACTTTGATGCAAATAATCATATAGTCGATGAAGATGTTCATAATCGTTTACGTGAATTGGCTCGTGTTTTTGTACAGTACTGTGAAATGAGCAAAACATTACCGAAAGAACCGATTGATCAACATTAACATAAAATTCATCCCTTGCGCAGTGGAAAGAAATCACTGTGCAGGGGATTTTTCTTTTCAAGTATCCTTTTACGATGTGATAAAATAGGATTTTAGTGAAACGGAAGGGAGGGCTGCTCATGCAGGACATCGCTATACTAGAAAAACAACGCTGTAGTCTAATATTGACGAATAAGGCGAAGGAAGCGGTAGAGGAATGCTCAGCAAACGAGCATGCCTTTTTTGCCTTACAAAAAACATTCACCGTCTATATCGAAAAGCGCAAAGCAAAAACAGTTGGTGAAACATTTTTATCGATTTATTTTAATGCGGAGCAAAATGAAAAGTTAACCGACGTCATTGCTGAGAAAACAGCCATTATGGATTGTGTGCTAAAGGTTGAAGGATTGCTAGCTACAAATATTCGTTTTGTACATATGCGAGGCCCAATCAATACGAACCGACGCTTACCAGCAGCATTAGAATTTGTGACAAGACCTAATAATGGAGCAGGGATTCCGCTTGATCTTCATACAAAAATAAGAGCGCTACCGATAGCTGAGGAACGCACAGAATACGTGAAAAAGCGTATATCAAGCTGGGAAGGCTATTTAAAAATTCAAGAACGCGATGCGACCATTGATGATATTCATACAGAGTTTAAGCAAAGCTATTTTAACGAAGATTTTACTAGGCTGACAATTGTCTGCCCTTATATAAAATCGAAGGAATGGAAGAAGCTTGAAGGGTTAAGTGTGAGCATTCAAGGGGTACGCGGTGAAATTGGACAAGTATTGAAGGCGAATGCAGGAAAGCAGACAATAGAAATTGACTTAAAGCCTTTTGTGCAGGATTTAGCACGTAAGGATCAACTTAACCTTCGTTCAAAGCAAGCGAGCTTTAGTAATTTTGCGACATTGAGTCAAATTAGACGATTACGCAATGGTTTTACAAAACTAGAAAAAGGCGAGGCAGTTAACCCTAATTTAGAGACAATACTATTTGAAAAACGCCCAACTGTCCGAGCATCCAAGCTTCGAGAGGATATTGTTTTTCACAATAATTTAAACGAATATCAAAGACGGGCTGTGTTAGGAGCATTGTCTGTTGAAGATTTGTATGTGATTCAAGGACCACCTGGCACAGGTAAGACAACTGTTATTTCTGAAATTTGTCAGCAAAATGTTAAGGCGGGCTTAAAAACACTCGTAGCTTCCCAATCAAATCTCGCCGTTGATAATGCTTTAGGACGACTTCTTTCCAATCAAGAAATTCGAATTTTACGTTACGGTAGAACGGAAAGCATAGAAGAAGAGGGTAAAAAGTTTATTGAGGAAAATGTTGCGCTTCATTGGCGTGAGCAAACTCTCGTAGCGATTGAAGAGGAAATAACAGCTTTTACAGAACGTGAGCAAGAACTAAAATCAAGTATTATCAAGGCTGAAGAAGAGCTAGCAAAGCTTGAGGCGTGGCTTGAGGAGTTAACAAAGGAAATAGCTGCAAAACAGCAGGCCGCAATAGATGAGCCAATTTTACAGCAGGAAATACAAGCGTTAAAGAAAGAATTAAAGGCAGCAAAAGCTGAACAACAGGAGAATGAGGCACATAAAGAGCATTACGAAAAACAGCTGGCGCAAATCGAGCCTGCTGTAAAGTCGCTTGAGCAAACCCTTGCTGAAAGCCCATCTATAGAGCAGCTGAAGCTTACTATAGAAGAAACTACTCAAAAAATTGAGCAATTGGAAGCAGCTGCTCAATATAAGGAGCTGCAAGAGCAAAAGCAGCATTTAGCACTGCAGTTCAAAGATATCCAATCGAAATATGAAGAGGAAAATAATCGTCTTCAATTAATGAAGGAAGCCGAACAATATATTAGTAATTTAACGTCCTATGAGCGAATTGAACGATTTTTACAGCACTATCACATTCGCCCATCCTATGTGCTGTCACAGCAGATTAGCCGTTTGCAACATTTAGAGGATGCCAAAGATTTAGAGGCGTGGGCAACCATCAATTCACGTCTACAAAAAGCGATCGCAAAGCTTGAACCGTTAGTATCCGATGAAGAAAAAGAACGTGCCCTTGCTAAAAGTAGAGTGCAGCAAGTTCAATCGTTTTCATTGCAAAACCTAACAGGTGTTTTTGCACAGCTCAATACAGCCTTTCAAGATGATCAAACACCACCTGCCGAGCAAATTGAGCGTTTCTTGCTCGGATTATATATGCGTCGTGATTTTGTCTGGCAAAAGGGTGTAGCTCTTAAACAACAACAAGATCATAAAGATCGGGAGTTTGAGTCCTTGCGTAAAGGTATTGCAGGCCTATTACATCAAGAATGCGCCATTACTAGCTTTGACGTCCAAAGCTTGCAACGACAATTGCAGCCATTTTTACAGCATACAGAACGACTTCAGCAGTTAGCTGAGGCATTCCAAATTGATGCTGAGCCAGAAGAGTCTGTAGAACATTTAAAAATGCTCGTATCACAATCGAAATCTTCACTTCAAACAGCACGTCAACAACTTGAGGCAGTGGAGCACGCTAATTCACAGCTCCTACCAAAGAAAGCGGCACTTCAAACAGCGCAGACGAACTTACAAGAGATTGAACTACAGCTAACACAATTAGAAGAAAATATAAAAGAAATTAATATAGCTGGATTGAAGAAGGAGAAGCAGCTTACAGCATGCACAAGGCTTCTACAATCAACACCAGAGCGCACTTCCGAGGAAGTAGTGGAAGCAATTGCATCCTCGAAAACAGCAATAGTGGAATTACAGCGCAAGGAACAGCAACTACCTCTTCGCAAAAAATTACAAGAGCAATGGCGTGACAAGCTACAAAATGCTACTGAATACGATTTAGATGAAATTCGTAAATTATATGTGCGTCATGCGAATGTGATCGGTACAACATGCGTTGCTTCGGCAAGTAAGGAGTTTATGGAGAATTACCCGACATTTGATGTTGTTATTATTGATGAAGTTTCGAAGGCAACACCACCAGAGCTATTATTGCCAATGCTTAAAGGTAAAAAAGTTATTTTAGTAGGCGATCATCATCAGCTACCTCCACTACTTGGAGATGATACGTTGGAAGAAACGTTAAAGGCGATGCTCGATGAAAATCCAAACTTTGACGGCGCACAGGAGTTGAAAAATTTACTGCGTGAATCACTGTTTGAACGTTTATTTAATAATTTACCGCAAACACATAAGCAAATGCTGGCATTGCAGTATCGAATGCATGAAAAAATTATGCACAGTATTACACCGTTTTACGCGAAAGAGGAAAACGGTCTGCAATGTGGTTTACCAGATTCGGATGCAGCACGAGACCATTGCCTAGAAGGCCAATTTGTGAACCGAGATGATCATTTGCTATGGATTGATATTCCAACTGAAAAACCTTATCTAGAGGAGCAGGTAAAGGGCGGAACGAGTCGTTATAACGAGGGTGAATTACAAACAATTCGTCGTATTTTAATAGATATGAACAAGGCTGTTATTGAAGCTAAAACGGCTGGCCACATGCCTCAAGATGCACAAAAAAGTGTTGGGGTAATTAGTTTCTATGGGGAGCAAGTTAAGAAAATTAATCGCCTTCTACAACAGGAATTACAGCTACCACATCTTCAATTTAGAACCGGGACAGTCGATAAGTTCCAAGGTATGGAGATGGATGTCATATTAGTGAGTATGGTACGTAATACGCCTAAAGGGGGAGACGTTGGCTTTGCAAGAGATTATCGTCGTTTAAACGTTGCCTTATCTCGTGCTCGAGAACTATTATTACTTGTCGGAAGTGCTGAGATGTTTGCCAAACGAGCGAAGCATCCAGATACACGAGAAATGTATAGCAATCTGTTAGAGACCGTGAAATCCTATAACGGCTTGCGTAATCATGAAGGACAGGTGAAGTAGATTGTCAAAATTACAGCAGCGCTTAATGCGTGAACTTCAGCAAAATCGAAATATTAAAATCGTCAAAACCGATGAATGGTGCATCCCGATTCGAACAGTAGAAGTGACCTATGAGCCAGTTCGTCGTTCTACTATGGATGTCTTGATGACAATGCTGTTAATGAGCATACAGGAAGCGGATTTTGCAAACGCACAAGAATTAAGTGAGCTATTACTAGTTGATCCGTTATTTATTGAGGATTTAGTATCGTTAATGTCCCGAGTAAGTCTTATTGAGCAAACGGAAGACTTCTATAGATTAACCGCTAAAGGACAGCAGCAGCTGGAACGTGGCATCTTCGAAGAGGAGCTAGATGTGGAGATGGCTACCCTTTACTACAGTCCATGCCATCTTGCATTTCTTGCTGTCGACGGGGACAATATAGAAGAATATGATGACCTACCAGAATTATATCGCTATGTGGATGAAGAGGCTGAGAAGCAGGAGCAATTCGAAGAAGCAATGTTAATAGAAGCGCTACAGCAAGAGGATGAAGAAAAAGCTGAAGCTGGAGCCTCTCAAAAAATAATTTCCAAAATTGTTGAAACAGACGCTAAACAAATCAATGATATCCCATGCCTTGAATTTGTCCTTCACGATAAAGAACAAGATATTTTGTTCGTTCGAGTATGGAATGCACTGTTAAACCAATGGGATTCGCACCTAGAACAGCAGCTTTCAGAAAAAGAACAACAAAAGTGGCGTGAAAAGTACTTATAAGATAAAAAACGAACGTGTGCAGCGTTCGTTTTTTGATGGATAAGTTGGGCGATAAATACAAAAATTTAGGTGACAAATTAAATAATTTAGGTGATAAATACAAAAATTTAGGTGACAAATTAAATAATTTAGGTGATTAAATGGTAAATAGCCTCGTTAAATTTTTAAGCTTGCATATATTATTACAAAAAAAGGAGGGGACCGATGTTTACGATTAGTTTATGTATGATTGTTAAAAATGAAGAATGTACTATTGAAAGATGCCTAGACTCCGTGCAACATTTAGTGGATGAAATCAATATTATTGATACAGGCTCAACTGATCGTACAAAAAATATCGTCCGGAACTATACCTCACGAATTTTCGACTTTACTTGGTGCGATGACTTTGCCAAAGCTCGCAACTTTTCCTTTCAACAAGCGACGAAAGATTTTATTTTATGGCTTGATGCTGATGACGTGATCACAACAGAACATCAGCAAAAGTTTCTTCAACTTAAACAATCTCTTTTTCATCCTAATGTCGATGCTGTGTCCATGGATTATTTTGTAACGCTGGATGCTGATGGCTATGTAGAATCAAGTGAAAAAAGATTTCGTCTCGTAAAACGTGCGCGTAATTTTCAGTGGCAGGGTGCCGTCCATGAATATTTAGATGTAACAGGCCAGCTCTATCATAGCGATATAGCAATTACACATTTACCAAGAAAAAGTGATATTCATCGCAATATTACTATTTATGAGCGTTTAAAGAAAGAAGGGCACCCATTTTCAGCTAGAGAAACTTTTCATTACGCAAATGAGCTTAAATTCCACAAGCGATTTATAGAAGCAATCAATCATTATAATATTTTCCTAGATTCCACAAAAGGCTCAGCTGATGATCAAATTCAAGCTTGCTTAAATTTAGCGGATTGCTACCAACAGCTACATGACTCAAAACAAGCAACACAAACTATTTTACAGTCATTATTATATGATCGACCAAGACCAGAAACATGCTGCCGAATCGGTCATTTTTTTATGGAACAATCGAAAAATAAAGAGGCTATTTACTGGTATTCGCAAGCATTACAGCAACCTATAGAGCAGACAATGGCTATACACAAGCACGCTTATTCCACGTGGCTTCCACATTTACAGCTAAGCTTGTTATACAATCGCTTACGCCTCTATGAAAATGCATATCAGCATAATGAAGAAGCACGTAAATTTAAGCCAAAAGATCAGCGCATACTAGACAACCGAAAGTTCTTGTTAAGTCAGTTAAAGAAATAAGGCCGTCATGGAAAAGGAACATCAATAAAATTAATATATATACCGTAACCAATTAACATCGATACAAAAACGACAATTGTCATACAAATCACATTCCGAGGTCTGAAAGTTCGAGCATCCATTCATTCATCCCCTTTCGATTTTGTGAACATTCTGTTAACTCAGCATATGTTTTGAGCGTTTGAGTATGCAGTCCATTTTCGATATTTTTATTTGAAGCATAGAAAAAGAGCAAATTCACAATTAACGTGAATTTGCTCTTTAAATTGTTGCTCTTCAACTAACGGTGTAGTGTAGCCCAATAAGCAATAATGGATTCTATAGATTTTAAATGGTGAAATTAGTTAAAATTGGAACCGACATTCACTTCTTTCGTCCTTATAGTAATTATAGAATTAAGGAGGGGGTAAGCGATGCTCAGTAAAAAAGGGATATTATCAACATTATTTTCTGTAGTAGGACTTATTTGTGTAGCATGTTTTTATTACTTTCAACTTAATACTGCTTGGCTATTCTTTGTTGGGGCTATTATGTTCGTCATAGGAATAATATTTAGTGTTCAGAGCTTTAAAAAAAGAGAAAAAGGAATTTGGAAGTATTCCCCTATGGTTGTTTTTGGGATTTATGTCATTGGCGTTTCATTGTCAATTTTACTACTTGTGTTTATGGGCGAAACTTGAACTACTCCCACTTATACAAGTGGGGTTTTCTGTCAGAAACTATTTTTGAGGACCGTTGAGTACATAGGCTGCTCTTTCTTATTAAATTAACTGTGCAGGGGTGTTCAAAGTATTAAAGTTTACGTGAAAGATTAAAGAAATATTATTTAGGAGGAGAACAGTGAAATTATATAAAATCTTAGGTCCAGTATTTCTTTTTTCAGTATTGATTTTAAGTGCTTGTTCAGGTGATGGGGAAAAATATAATTTTAATGGAGAAGGTAACAATTGGGTTGTTAAGTATGAAACTGAAGTGACTAAAGAAAGAGAATTAGGAGAATATACAATTGAATATATTGGAAAAGAACCGGCTCCTGAAGTATTCGCATATAAAATAAAGAGTGCATCGCTTGATATTGGTATTGCTGAAGACACTTTTAACGAAGAAAATAATATACATTCCGGTAATGTCGAATGTACAGGTTGTGAAGTTTATACAACTGAAAATGAGAAGATTGAGGCCAAATTGGAGTGGAACGGAAAATCGGAAATTATTAAATTGGTCAGTAAATAATAGTGAAAATTAAAGCTTTCTTTTTCTACGACGGGTGCTTTAGTTAAAATTTACGAAATATCAAACCAAAATACAGAGTTGATTCTACACATTTTGTAGATTTACTCTTTTTTTATGTTTTAAAAGCAATAATCTTTTAGAAAACAGCCTTAAATTATTCGTCTCCCCAGCTCTGTGAGGAACTTGATCATTTCCCCCTTGTTTCTCATGCAATGACTATTAGAGATAGCTCTAACCAATTTCTACCCCGAACTTATGGTATATTAGACAGTACATAGTTAGTAAAGGAGTACGGGAATTATGGTTAAAAGTGTAGTTATTGCTGAAAAACCTTCAGTGGCACGTGATATTGCAAATGTCTTGAAATGTAATAAAAAGGGGAACGGATTTTTAGAAGGTGACAAATATATAGTTACTTGGGCATTAGGACACTTAGTGACGTTAGCGGATCCAGAAGCCTACGATAATAAATATAAAACATGGAATTTGGACGACCTTCCAATGTTGCCAGAACGAATGAAGCTAGTCGTGATGAAACAAACAGGTAAGCAATATAATGCAGTTAAATCACAATTAACTCGTAATGATGTCAATGAAATCATTGTGGCTACTGATACGGGAGTATCTCTATAAAAACGGCATGCACATAAAACCTAAATATTATAAAAGATTTTCATTTCAATACTATCTTGCATTTTAAAATTGCACATAATTATTTTTATGATTTGCACATAAATAAAAGCCTACCAAAAAAAGTTGCTCCCATTTGATAAGCTCTTAAATTTATTAAAATCTAGATAAAATTCTTTCTTTATAAAATGGTGGTGGCAGATGACGGCTATGCGAGTGAACAAAATTATTTAAAAAAAAGGAAGAACGAGCAGGAGAACCACAATTCCGGCTAGTCGCTCCATATAATACCTATTTAAAAGAGCAAAAGCATTTGTTTAAAAATGATCAGAAAAACGTGAAAAAATGGTTGTATCTTGAAGAAGGTGACTGCTTCATTTGTTCGAACTAACAACTTGTCGTGTTTAAGAAGTATCTAAAAAAGAAAACAAGGGATGAATTGGTCCAAGACTACAAAATTTTTGAGTGTGAAGACTGTAGTGATTGTCCATCCAAATCTGAGTGTACAAAAGTAAAAGTCAATCGCCAAGTACTTTGAAATTCAATTTATGAAGAAATGAAAGCGAAAGCAGCTCTTGAGGGCGAGCAACTTTCAAAACTTTATGCACAATGTAAAGTAGATGTTGAAAGAGTGTTCGGAAATCTCAAGGGTAGTTTGTCGTTCATGCGATTTCTATTGCGTGGTCTATTAAAGACCCGAACGGAATTCGGATTGATTGCCATGGCACATATTTTAAGGAAGTTGACGGGCAAACGCTATGCCAATTCCTTAAACATCAAAATGGATTCGGAAAACTACTCGTTTACCAAATCCATTTTTATTTGGGCTTTTTGGACGGCCCCAGCAAAAATTGATCTCTTTAAACAAAGCATTAAAAAAAACTATTGACTGGGGTAAGAAAGAAGCTGGGACAAAAGGTTTTTAGCTGTTGAAAAACCCGAACTATATTACGAAATACCATTTAGTGTTTCATAATAGTTCGGGTTTTCTATTTATATTGCGTTATTAATTTGAAAATTATCCGTATGAAAGAAAATATCCACAGAGTGAAATGCATTGTGTTTTTTCATTCAATCAAAGTTTCTACTGAATCCATGAAAAATTCTAGTGGAATATTAGAAATGTAAAGGGAGTTTATTATTGAATTTATTTTATTTAGGTTCATCACAAAAACTTGTGGTTGATTTTCTATAAATTTTCACCATGGTTATGCTTGGCATCACGGATGGATTGAGATGATGATTCCACGTCACAGTCGTGTGACTTGTGATCTCACGTTTACCTATGACTTTGATTTAGGGATTGTACAAGCGTCATTTTCTTTGTTTCGTAGAGAGCTTGTCAAGTCGTTCTATTGTGAATATGAACTACCCTATACGACTGTTGAGTTTTTGGTATTACCTGTATGTGTCTGATCAATTAACAGAAGTAATAGCTACAGCTACTGCTATCTGAGTTGATGATTTTGCCTTGCGCAAAAGGCATAACTATGCGACCAGTGTTTTAAATGCCGACACAGGGCGTATTTTGGCGATTGTTCCTCAACGAAATCAAGACCAGAATGGTTTAAACTGTATCAATTTCATCTGTTTGGTGCCGTTTATTAAATAGCAAAACATTAATAACACGTGAAAAAACATTGCTGTATATCATTGTTAAAATCGCTATCAAATAGCATGATGGAAGGCGCGAATAATTAAACTCATCAAAAGACGTGGTTTTGGCTATAGAAAATGAAGATCGTTTTTTCCTTCGTTTGCGTTTAGAAACATGTCGCTAATTTTGTCACCCACGACTTTTGGTGATGAACCAAAATATAGAAGAAAAATAGAAATTACGAGGAAGCTAGCCTTCAGCCGAAACGTACTGAAATCATATTTTTCGAGGGGCTAATTTACCGCGGGTGTTCAAAAGGAGTTTTCTCATGAAATAGCGCCACTAAATCTAAAAATCCGGTTTGTTAACAGTGTTGTTATTTCAACGCGACGCTAGTGAAAAAACAATATAACTATAATCAATATAATTATAATGTTTACAAAATTTGAAATTTATAGTATATTCAGTTTGGGAGGTGACATTTATGACAAAAAAAGTAAAAATTAAAATTACTGAAGTTAAAGTTACTAACGCGGCTCGTCGCCAAGGTTGTGTTACTGGTACTGGTAAGTAAATATTTGGAAATAGGAGTTATCTTTAAAGATAACTCCTATTATTCAATGTTAAGGAGGAGCTTTTAATATGAATTTGTTACTACAAAAAAAAGAATTGATAAAAACTAGTCATTTTACTTATATTTATAGTTCTGAAAAATCTCAAACCGCTTATCTAATTGCCAATGCTGTCTCGAAAAAAAGTATTGAAGGTAATGAATTAATAATTAAGATACTTGATTTTTTAAATGACTATAGATTAATAGAAGAAGTTTATGATTATTGCATCCAAGAACTAAATATTATAAAAGAGGATGTAAGTGAATTATTGAATTACCTTAAGGTACACAATTTTATCGTTGAACAAGGGAATATAAAAGAAGAAAAAGCTAAGAGATGGATCGAAAATAATTGGGGAAATAGCTTACTTTACCATGAATTCACATATGATTACCCAGTTTTAGATTATTCAACAGCTGAAGCATATGTAAGAGATCAAGATGCTATGAGGGAGTATAAAAAAATAGAAGATGAACCAAAGATTTATAAAACATTTGAGAATTTCATTAAAGAAATAAAATTACCACCTCCATCTCAAATAGACATGTCTTATGAAGATTCTTTAGTAAACATTTCATCATGTAATAAAAATATAGATTTATACAAACTTAGCTCAATTTTATATTATACATATGGTGAAGTGAATAAAATTAAATTTCCTGTAACGCAGGCACTTCTTCGTAGAACTAGTCCATCTGGAGGGGCAAGGCATCCTTCTGAATGCTATTTAGTTATTTTTAATATTGAAGGATTAGAGCCAGGATTATATCATTATTCGGTTAAAAGTCATTCTTTAATATTTTTGAAAAAAGGTGATTTTACTGAATTTTGCAATAAAAATTGTTATGGATTAGTTGACTATAAAGAAGACCCAAAAGTCGTATTTTTACATACTTCAATTTTTGAAAGAAATTGGTGGAGGTATCGTGAGCCTAAAACATATAAAGTAATATTTTATGATTTTGGGCATATTTTGTATAATTTCAGAATAGTAACAAATTCGTTGAATCTTTCTACCTATACTATTGGTTCTGGTTTAAATGATTCAAAAATAGAGGAATTTTTAAATATTGATGGATTTATAGAAGGAATAATCTACTATACAGCAATTTAGGGGGAAAAACAGTGGATACAATATATTATAAAAATGAACTTTTGTATGCAACTTTTCTTGATAATCCTTTATTAGTAAATTTGCATAATAATAAAAAATACGAAACTAATATAGATGTTATTTTCTCTGTGTTAAATTTTTTAGAGACTCCTAACAACAAAGAAAACATTGTAGTTTTTTTACAAGCAGAATTTCAACTATCCGAAGAAATCTCAAATGAATTAGTAAAAAAATTAGTAGAAAATGATTTAATAATCAGTCAAAAGAGTGATGTATATAAAAGAAAAATATCGTGGAAGGAAATGGATTGGGAGCCTTCTATTATACATTATACAGAATCAAGAAATATTAACTTTGAAGATATAGGGGGAGAAGAGGATTATAGTAAAAAACAAAAAGAGTACAAAAGTTTATTAGAGGTAAGTAGTTCACCTGAATTTTATAAAAAATATAATACGAAATACATTAAACTTCCGGATATAAAAAATAAAATGGACGTCTCTATTTCAGAAGTTCTATTAAATAGAAAAACTTCTAGAGTATTTAAAGATAAACCTTTATCTATTGAAGATTTAAGTTATATTTTATTTTACGGAACGTTTCAGGCCAGAGAATTAAGAAAATATGTATCAAGTAATATCGAACAAGATCAAGCCCTTTTTACAAATTCGCTTTTTTCTTCAAATGAATTATATTTAATGATTTCAAATGTTAGAGGTGTAGAAAAAGGAATTTATCATTATGATATGGAGTTACATGGATTGCACCAATTAAAAACAAATATTGATACATCAGATATTGGATATTATTGCTATGGTCAACCAGAAATGAAAAATGCAGCAGTGGTACTATTTATCTCTGCTGAATATGAAAAGTATATGTGGAGATATAGGCATGAAAGAGCTTATCGTAATTTACTTATGGATGTTTCACAATTAGCTCAAAGTATAATACTGGCTACTACTTCTAATGGAAAAAAGTCATTTTTAACGCCGGCTCTTAGAGATACCGAATTGGTAGATTTATTTGATTTAGTTCCATTAAAAGAGGATATACGATACTTAGTAGCGATAGGTGAATAGCAATGGAAGTGAATGGGCCATTATATATGCTTGAAGCTTCATTAAAAATTATTCATCTGACTAACACTTTAATACTTGAAAATGATTTTTATAGGATTGAATTAGAAGAGTTTCCTTCAGAGCAAGTTTCTTATTTACTTGAATTGAAAGATCGACCTAAAGAAATAGAACAAATAAAAAATCGAATTTCAAATGAAGTTGTTCAAACTTTTATTACACATAATTTATTGTTAAAATTAGGGAATTCTAATTTTTCAGCCTATTTTCATAGGAGAACATCTATGGGAATAAATCATTTTCCTTGGATAATTAATAAAAAAGAGCAAAAAATATTAGTTAATTATAAAAAATACAATTTAATTAAATATCCAACTTTCATATCTGAAAGAAAATCTTATAGAGATTTCTCTAATAATGGTTGTCTTTTAAGAGAAAATGAGTTAATAAAAATTTTAGCGTATGCTTATGGATTTATCCGCGATGGGAAAAGTAGGACTGTAGCATCCGCGGGTGGATGCTATCCTTTAGAAATCTTTATTGGGCTTCAAAATATGACCGGGTTTGAAAAAGGGATATACTCAATTAATTTCCATGATTTGGATTTACAATATATTTCCAATGTCCGGGATTTTAAAGAATTTTTTGTTGGAGAGGACATTAACTATGATAATGTTTCCTGCTTTGTATTTATTTGTTATAATCCGCAATTAAATCAGCAAAAATATGGAGACAGAGGTTATCGTTTTGCACTTATTGAGGCAGGAATGATTGCACAAAATATTGCTTATTGTGTAAATGATTTAGACATAGAGATGATTAACCTAGGGAGTTACATCGAAAGCAAAATTGAAGATAATCTTTTAAACTTTAATAAAGAAAAAAAATGGATAATCCATTGTATTGCGGTAGGTGGACGTTCTAATGTTCTATAAAAAAGACTTAATTGAAAATATCTACAAAACATTTGTTATAAAAAATAATGAAGTTTTAGAAATACACACAGACGAAGATGATATCTGTTCAAATGATTGTATAACATTAGTCTCTTTTCTAAATGTTGTTATTTCTTACAAAAGGGATGCCGATATACCGTTCTGTCCTTCATGTTTAATCTATTATTTACTGGATGAAAGAGAACTAATAGATTTTATTGAAAAATATAATGAAGATGCAATCAATTACTATAAACCAGAAATTAAACAAATAGTATCTATAGTAAATGAAAATTTATATGAAGATAATTTGCTTATAATTGACAGTGAAAGTTACTCTTTTAAAGTTATAGAAGGAGAAAATTTTATTAAACACTTTTTATGTAAGTGTAATTCACAAAAAAAAATTGGAGAAGATAATAGTATAAATTTTAATAGTTTAAAAAGTCCAATAGGCGTAATTCGCAATATTGACCATATTAACCTTTCAATTAAAGCGGTATTTAAAAATTATTTTTTTGAAGATCATTTTGTGTTCTTTTCTTACTATTATCATCCATTGAGTTTAATAAATAAAAATTACTTTCCAATTGATATGTCAATTGGGATTGATATGAATGAAGAAATTGCGAAAACAAAAGCTATTATGGAAAGTTTAGAGAGATTCTGCGTATTTCTCCCTGTTAAAAAGAATAATAATGAAAAGTTTAATTTAAACGCGATGTGTATACAAGAAGGAGAAAACTATTCTTTTAATAAAGGTAACTCAAATGGTGTTGCTGCACATACAACTATTAATGATGCAAAAACTAGTGCGTTATGTGAAATTTTAGAGAGAGATGCTGTAATGAAATCTTGGATTAACAAAAATAATATATATTTAATAAATCAAAGTTCACTACCAAGCAGATTTAAAAAATATATTTCAGATTTAAGAAAAAGTGGTTATAATGTTTCAATTGTATATTTGGATAATAAGTACAATATTAATTGTTTTCTAGTTATTATTTCTAACCGAAATATTTTGAATAAAGAAATGCCTTATATAAAAACGGGTATTGGCAGTGATTTTTCCGACAAGGAAGTCGCATTGGATAAAGCATTTGGAGAGTTACTAATAGGTCTTTATTTTGATTTGAAAGATCTTAATTGGAACCACCATCCAGCCAAAAATGGGTTAGATTTTCATATCGATTTTTATAACAGCTCGGAAAATCATCAAGAAAAATTTAACATGGTCAAACACTATTTTATACAACCTAAAAACAAAATTATAAATTGGGACTTCGAAAATCAAAATATCCTTAATGAATTAAATAAAGAGGATATAGAGTATATAAACATAAAACCAACTTATTTAGAACAATATAATTTTCAAGTAGTAAGAGCATTTTTAAATGGGGTTTTACCTTTGTATTATAAAGGAGCGGAAGACACGTGGATTAATGAATATTTTACAATTGAACAATCTAATTATTTGAAAAAACACCCTCACCCATTTCCTTAATGGAGCATTTTTATTAGAGGGATTTTTGGTAACTTGAAAAAAAGCTCCTCTAATATGTTGCTTGAGTATCAAAGACCATTGACTCAATCAGGACTATCTTATGAAATCTAAGACGAACCATAAAATTAATCAAGCGTTCTAAAGGTTCTAGATATTTAAATGCCCTACAAAAATCGTTGATTAGATCACTTTTTCCATGATTTTAACAGGGTATTTAAAAGCTTCAGAAAAATGGCAATGGTGTTTCAAAATAATCCAGCTATCAATGGATATAAAGGGGAGATCCCCAGAAGAACTACTCTTTTTATATCGCCGAGTAGATGGGGTGAAATCCCCACATCTGCCAAAGGGAAAACAATTAGTAGAAGTTTCTCTGCCTTATTGCATAGATTGAATGAAGGAATGTATGAGTAAGTAGACTCCTAGAGACATGGGAGGGTTCATCATCATAAGCTGTGCGAAGATCCACAAGTGAATCGACAGACCGTACTAGATCAGGAATATAATTACTGATTAATGGTCAGTTTTTAGCAAAGCGTTCGAGCTGATTGTGAGAAAAATAAATAATTGTGAAATAAAGATAGATGTATGTGTTAAGAATATTTTAAAAACTTAAAAGTTACGTGAGCCATTGAAATATCAATATTTATGGAGGGAGGTAGTAAGATAATATTACTTGGGAATATATCCAAATATAATGTAGATATAAGAAAACTTTTATATATATTTTTTTCAATGAGTTTTGCTAATAGAATTGGTGAATTTGGAGTTTTGTTTTTTTTGTGGTTTTGTATTGATTCAGCAAAAATAATAGGTGTTTTAATATTGTTAGATAGTATAGTAAGTATTTCAAAATATCTCGACTCATGGAAAAATCTAAAATTGTTAAGTTATCTTATGTTATGCGAATTATTACATACACATGTTTTTTTATCTTTTTTTCATCGGGTTCTTCTGAATATTGGATACTGGGATTGATAATGACTATTCATTCTTTATCTGATGCCTTTTTAGATCCAATTATTTATAGTACAGTTTCTCAAATAGCTAAAAAAGATGAATATATAGGCGTAAACTCCATAATTTCATTAATTGATAATATTTCCCTTTTTATTAGTCCACTTCTTGGCTCTCTTTTAATAAGTATTAATTCTGGAGGAAATGCGTATCTATTTATTGTAGTATTATTAGTGTTATTAATTGGATTAATAAATATTTTAAAATGGAAAAATTTTATTCCACATCAATATGATGGTTTAAATCGAAATGTTTTTTTTAAAAATATGATAGATTTATTTAAAAACAAAACGATTTTATTCCTGATGGGTGCTTTTTTAATATTTAATTTTACTATGATTCCATTATTAAATATACTATACCCCGCCCTAATTGTTCATGAAAAGAATCTCTCAGCTACCATATTAGCGTTCTATGAAGTAACTTTTAGTTTGGGATTAATTATATTATCGGTAAGTCAAATTTTTGTTAAAACTGGAGTAAATAAAAGTAAATTTTTTATTGTGTTTTCATTTTTACTATGTTCTATTGGGATGTTACTAATAGGGTTATCACAATACTTAATTATCGGTGCTATTGGTAGTTTAGTAATAGGGTGTTCTCTTTCACTATTGAGAATCCATAACAATAGTTTTTTTCAAAGTACTATTCCAAAAGAGAAACAAAGCGATTTTTTTGCAATAAGAGGAGTAATACTAAATTCGGTTTCTCCATTTTCAATAGCTGCAATATCAATGGTTATTGCTATTCTTGGCCCACAGTTTGTAATAATTATTATATCAATTATTTTGTTTATATTAGGATTGTTATTATTTATATCATTTAAGATAAATATTGATTAGTACTTTTTGTTTGAAAAAGTAGATAAATTAAGTTTTTTGAAGGAGATGTAAGCATGGATTTACTTATTAGAAGGATGAAACAAGAAGATATTAGCAGGATTACTAAAATTGCCAGAGAAAGTTGGCATGAAACATATGATGGTATTATTCCTAGAACTATTCAAGATAACTTTTTAGCTCAGGCTTATAATGAAA
Source organism: Lysinibacillus sp. Ag94 (assembly GCF_023242215.1). NCBI lineage: Bacteria > Bacillati > Bacillota > Bacilli > Caryophanales > Bacillaceae > Lysinibacillus > Lysinibacillus sp. Ag94. Next base: position 284,960 of record NZ_CP096780.1, read on the forward strand.
AAATATTAGAAAAAAGATATCAACGAACACCTTTTTATGTTGCGGAATTGAAAAAAGAAATTGTTGGTTTTGCAAACTATTCTAATATTAATAACGATGGAAGTACTGAATTATCAGCAATTTATCTTCATCCTCAATATAAAAGTCAAGGGATTGGTTCAAAACTTCTAGATAAAGGTATACAAGACTTAAAGCCGGAATTGATATTTGTAAATGTTGAAACTGAGAATGTGATTGGGAAAAATTTTTACATTGCAAAGGGGTTTCAAATAGTTGATGAATTTGATGAAGATTTTGATGGGCATGTTCTTAAAACAACTCGAATGGTTTTAAAAATACAGTAAAAAATTGCAACTATGCTTCGGTCTAGTAAAAAGGAGGTAAGATAAAAACTGTAGATAAAAATATCTGAAAATTCAATTAGATAGATTATTTCGTATATTTTACTTGAAAAAAATGGTATTTTATATTAAAATATGTAATAAGGAAATATAAGTTTTATTTTCAAATATGTGTAAATAAAGTATTTCCTAATGTGTTTGATAGGGGGTGTTATAATGAATACTATTACTCAAATTAAAGTTGCTAAGCCTGTAGTAGCATCACCGAAAACAGTAGTTGCAGCTATCAGTTATCGTGCTGATCGCTAAAAAATAAGAGGCTGTTTCAAAGGTCATTTATGACTTTGATTCAGCCTTTTACTTTTTAAATTTAAGTGATTAAGTAAGGATAAATTACTTTTATGGAAAGGTGATGTTAAGGTGTTAATTACAAATATAAGTCTTAGTTGCCATAAAACTAACAACGGAAATTTATTTATTTCTGTAGCAGGTAAAGACGCTATAGAGTACGAAGTGAATCCAGATTTTTATATGGAAGTACTATATCTTTTTGATGGAACGAGAAATTCAAAGGAAATAATTAGAGAATTGGATTCCCTAGGTTATATTATATCAGAAGAAGATTTTAATGAACTAACAACAGATTGGTTACACTTAAATATTCTTAAAGAAAAGGATGATGCAGAAGAATTAATCTTTAAAGAGAAGTATTTGAAATATGATAGACAAATAAGAAACTTTGGAATTTTACCAGGCCTAACAATTAAAGATGGAGTGGAGTTTCAAAAAAAATTAGAGAATACATCTATAGGTATTTTAGGAGTAGGAGGTGTCGGATCTTATATAGCATACGGGTTAGCCGCTATTGGAGTAGGAAAACTAAAACTAGTTGATGGTGACATAGTTGAATTAAGTAATACTTCGCGTCAAATACTGTACAATGAAGAAGATATAAATAAGGAAAAAATAAAGGTTGCAGCAGAGAAATTAAAGCTGGTTAATAAGAAAACTGAAATTGAAACCAAGAACCTTTTTGTTAGTTCAAATAATTTAAATGAACTAGATAACTTTTTTAAGGATGTAGATTTTATTGTTCAATGTGCAGATACTCCTAGAGGTGAAATTGAGTATTTGGTAGATGATGTAGCATGTAAAAATAATATTCCATGGATTACATTTGCTCCTTTTAGTTTTTCAAAAATCTCGTTAGGTCCAATAATTATTCCAGGTGAAACAAAAAGTTTAAAAGAACAAATTCCACCTGCAACCTTTAATATGGATAGTAAAGTGGAAAGAATTAATGAAAGATTTACCCCTACAATAATGGATCCATACAATGGCATGGCAGCTAAAATGGCTTCAATTGAAATAGTAAAGTTTTTAACTGGATATAGAAAGTCACAGATTATTAATAAACGATTAGTTTTAGATACTGATACTTGGGAAGTGAATTTTTATGAATTATGAACTTGATTTAACAAAAATTGAAAATACACCGATGAATTCCTTATCAGATTTGAATGAAATACTTTCTTTGGTAAAAGCCACATTTCCAAGTGATCACCTATTTGGATTAGGTAATTTAAATATTATGAATGAAAATTTAAAAAGTAAATTTAATTCTTTAAAAAACAGTAATAAGAATGTTACAGTAGGAGACTTTTTAAAATATCTATATCAAACTGATTCAGATTTTAAATTTATTTATACGCAATACAACAAATTAAAGATATCGAAAGTTGTGAATAACAAGAAAAAAAAATTAATAAATGAAGTAGAATCTTTAGGGTATTTTTTAGAAGAAAAAGATGTATATTTTTCAGGGCGAACAGAGGAATTATGGTATATGAGTTTGACACTAAATAGAAAAATAAAAAATAATCTACTATTAATTGGTGAACCTGGTGTTGGAAAAACTAGTTTGGTAAAAGAATATAGCCGAATCTCCAATGAAGAGATTTTTGTAGTTGAAATGGATAAAGTTCTTTCTAATACTAAATATCGAGGAGAATTCGAACAGAAACTAGCGCAAATTTTAGATTATTCAAAACGGAATAGTGTGACTCTTTTTATAGATGAAATCCATATTCTATTAGGTGTAGGGAAATCTGAAGGAAGTTTATCTGGAGCTGATATATTAAAACCTTATGTAACAAATTCGAATATTAAAGTTATAGGAGCTACAACCATAAATGAATTTGAAATTTTGAAAACTGATAGAGCATTAGAGAGAAGATTTAATATATTAAAGTTAAGTGAAGTAAGTAAAGAAGTTGTTTATCATATATATATAAAACTGTTAGAATATTTAGGAATTAAAACTTTGAAAGAGGAAGATTTTAATAGTATTTATAACGACCTTCAAAAAAATGAATATAGAAAATTTCCTGATAAATTAATTGATTTTATGGATTTGTATAGTAGTCATGAAAAAATGGGGGGTACTTACAATCTAGATAATGTAATAAAAATGGCATTCCAATATGAATACTAAAGTATATATTGATGATATGGATATTAACACAAAGGTGAAAATAATATCTGTAACATTTTTGCTTTATATTATAATATTTACTTTTTTTAGAACTATTATGTCCGGAATTTTTTCTATTTATTATTTTGATAATGGCATTTCCGAAAGTGAGATTAGTAGTATTAAAGCGTATCAAAGTATTGGAATATTAGTTGGTTTATTACCAGCCGGTTATTTTGCTGATAAATTCGGACGTTTAAAAATACTATCAATTTCTGCTCTACTAATTGCGGTAAGCTTTTTAATGATGTTACTTTTAAAAAATGAATTATATTTTTCTATAGCAGAATTTTTATATGGAATTGGTCTTGCATTTAATTCAGGAATTGTATTAGCGTATATTAACGATTTACAAGAAAAGCTAGGCATTAAAATGGATAGTAAGATAATGGGTCTTCGAACATCACTAGCCAATATAACTATTTTGTTAAGCGGAAATATTGGAAGTTATTTGTATACAATAAATATTAATTTCCCTTTAATTTTATCAATTATTGGGTTATTTATTTACCCATTAATTATTTATGTTTGGACGAAATATAATAATTTATTAGATAATAAAGCTCAGAAAAGTAGTGAATTGCTCTTCCTTGACAAGAAGGTATTAAAAAGTAAAAACATGAAGTTTTTAATATTCTTGCATGCAATCATCGAAGGATCGGCACAATTTATCTTAATTTATTGGTCAATTTATTTCGTAAGCGAACTGAATTTTAATTTAGCATTAGTTTATAGTATTAGTGTTATAGGAGTTATAATTGGTGGGCAATTTTATACCATTACAATAAATTATTTGAAAAATCATACATCCATACTAATTTATTTAGGTATAATAATCGTTTCCGCAGCTCTTATACCATTTTTTAAGAACTTTATAGGAGTATTATTATTTGGTCTTTTTCAAATTGGATTTGGAGCAGCAAGTAGTGCTCTACATAATTTTGATAATGAAATTTTGTTTCAGTTTAAAAATAAAGGCCAAGCTATGTCTACCTTATCATTTATTGCAGAAATAATTATTATATTAATTTTATTTATGAATAAAAATATTTTAGATTACATCTCTATTGAGTATATGTTTTTTGTATCTGCTGGGATAGCAATAATGGGGATACCGCTTATTTTTAAATTAAAATCATTTATGAATCAAAAATTCACTTAAAATTTGGATTTTACAAAGCGTATATTGCAATGTAAATATTGCAATGTAATGTACTTTATTTTTAAGTTTTATTAAAGTGAAGAGTGAATGAATAAAGGGAGGATTAAACTGATGTATATTAAAGGATCTAAATATTTAGATTAAGACACAGGAATAAAATATGATTCATATTTACCCAAATATTACTTTTTTGATTTTGAATCAAAAAAATATATTTTAGAAGAAGAAATGGTTTGTTCATTATTTAATAATAAACAATATACATCTATTTTGGAGCTTGGAGTAGGTACTGGTAGAATTACTTCCTATTTAATAAATAAGTCGAAAGACTATAAGGGAATTGATATTAGCCAAAGCATGATAAATCAAATAAAACAAAAAATCAATGAACCAAGAGCAGATTTTTCAGTTTTTGAAATTAATGAATTTATTAATCAATATGATAATTTTAATACCCATGATTTAATATGTAGTTTTTGGGCATTTAATTATTCCATTTTAAGTTTTTTCGAGACAAAAAATTATAGCACAAATGAAATTATACCATCAAATAATTTAATAGAGTCTGAAAAAAAAGCCAGTAATCATATTTCTAAACTTTTTAAAAGTTTAAAAAAAGGGTGTGATTTTGTCTTCTTTTATTTTGATGCGTATTCAGTTGAACAATCTTACGCAACAAGAATAATGGAAGAAACTCTGCCTTTCCCCTATTACGATAGAGGTTATACTTATAAGGTATTTTTAAATACTCTCCAAAATTTGAAAAATAAGCAACTACTTGATTATTCAGAAGAGCATCTTAATGGTTTTGTTAAATTGGAAAATGATAATCATTTACTAAATTATTATAAAGAACTTCATTTGAAAAATGAAATAAGTAGCAAGGAAGATGAAATTAAACTACTTAGTGCTTTCTCGCCATATAAGTTCACAACAGGTGAATATAAAATTCCTGCTGGAGTAAATATTGTTATTGGTAAAATATTATAATTTCACTAACGTGGGTATTTGATATATAAGAATATAGTGTTGACAGGGGACTGCTTGTTTTCAGCGAGCAGTCCCCTGTCAATCAGTAGTAGTTCTTGCGCAATTTAAAATGTTTGATTATTAAACTTTTGCTACCTAAATTTCTATTTCAATTAGCTTTAGATATGAGAAAATTAGAATTAATAATACCTTCAATGAATGATTTTATTACTTTGTTGAGTGATAAAGTTGGAAGATCAGTTAAAGGAATGTATCAGAAAGAATTCAAAGAAATTTTAGATAGTATAAAAAAAACACCCCAATCGTTTAGTATACTCAACGATTGGGGCGCTTAAATTCACTATTATTAATTTACTTAATCGAGCTTCATACCTTTTAATAAATCAGCAAACGGATTATTTAATGGTTCTGCCTCTTTCTCCTGTTGCTTCATATATTTTTGAACACTACGTTTATCTACTTTACCGTTGCCTTCTTTTTTACGACGAGCTTCAAATGCGGATAATTTTTCACGGTAGCCGCATTTACATACAAAAATCTGGCCATCGCCTTCACCACGTAATTCAAGCTTTTTCTTACATTGAGGACAACGAGCATTTGTTACGCGGGCTACATTTTTCTTATGTCCACATTCACGATCCTGACAAACAAGCATTTTACCTTTTTTACCGTTTACCTCAAGCATAGGCTTACCGCAATCAGGACAGGACTTTGTTGAAATATTGTCATGCTTATATTTTTTATCGCTTGCTTTAATTTCAGCAACAATTTTTTGCGTATGTTGCTTCATTTCATTGATAAATACTTCTTTTTTCAATTTCCCTTTGGCAATTAACTCTAGCTTTTGTTCCCACTCAGCAGTTGTAGCAGGTGAGCGTAATTCTTCTGGGACTAGATCTAATAGCTGACGACCTTTTGATGTAATATAAATGTCTTTGCCACCACGCTGTTCAATCATAAACGAGTTAAAGAGCTTATCGATAATATCAGCACGTGTTGCAACGGTCCCTAATCCACCAGTAGATTTTAAAGTATCCGCTAGCTGCTTATCATTTGTTTGTAAATACTTTGTTGGGTTTTCCATTGCAGACAGTAATGTGGCCTCAGTGAAACGTGCAGGAGGTTTCGTTTGACCAGATGTTTGTGCGATTAAACGAACTTCTAGTGTTGCACCATTTTCAATACGAGGGAAGACCTGTTCTTTTAAATCGTCCTGATTTTCTTCATCGTCAAAACGGTTCTCATATACTTCCTTCCAACCAGCTGTCACAATTGTTTTACCTCTCGCAATAAAACTTTCATTACCAATTTTCGCACGTAGCGTTAATTGCTCGAATTCATGCGCAGGATAGAATACTGCTAAGAAACGTTTTACAACTAAATCATAAATTTTACGTTCCTTATCATTAAAGTTTGCAAAGTTCACATATTCTTCTGTTGGAATAATAGCATGGTGGTCAGACACTTTAGAATCGTCTACAAATGCTTTAGTCGCTTTAATCGGCTTCGTTAATACCTTATTCGCAAGTGAACGGTATTCGCCAATACCACAAGCTTTTAAACGCTCTGGTAACGTACTAACGATATCACTTGAAATAAATCGCGAGTCTGTTCGTGGGTAAGTTAGAACTTTATGCTGCTCATAAAGCTTTTGCATAATGTTCAATGTTTCTTTCGCAGAGTAGCCGAAAATTTTATTTGCATCCCTTTGCAGTTCAGTTAAATCATATAGGCCAGGAGCAAATGTTTTTTTCGGTTTACGCTCAATTTCGGCAACCTTAGCATTGTCATTGCCAATCTTTTTAACGATTGTATCGATTTTATCTTTATCAAAGCTGCGTGAATTGCCCTTTGCATCCTGCCACGTTAGCTTTAATTTATCGGTAGTTTGTGCTTCGATGCCATAATACGTTTGTGGCTTAAAATGTTTAATTTCATCTTCACGTGCTGCAACCATCGCTACTACCGGTGTTTGTACACGTCCACAGTTTAGCTGTGCGTTAAAGCGTGTCGTTAAAGCACGTGTTGCATTTAAACCGATGTACCAATCTGCCTCGCTACGAGCAACAGCTGCATGATATAGGTTATCGTAATTTTTGCCTGGTTTTAAGTTCGCAAACCCTTCTTTAATTGCTTTATCGGTAACAGATGAAATCCATAATCTTTGAATAGGCTTTTTATACTTTAATTTTTCTAAAATCCACCTTGCAACTAATTCACCTTCACGACCACTATCGGTACCAATAATACAGCTTGCTACATCAGATCTCTCTAATACATGTTTGACCGAATTATATTGTTTTCCTGTTTGTTTAATCACCGATAACTTTAGCTTTTCAGGTAACATCGGTAGAGACTCTAAATCCCAAGTTTTATATTTTACATCGTAGCTTTCAGGATCGGCTAGTGTTACTAAATGACCCAAAGCCCAAGTTACTATATATTTATCGCCCTCAAGATATCCATTTCCTTTTTTATTACACTTCAATACTCTTGCAATATCCCTTGCAACAGATGGCTTTTCAGCAAGTACCGCTATTTTAGACATAAAAACACCCTTTCTTATCATGCAAATATAACATAAAACTCTTTTTCAAATAAGTTATGAGCCTTTGCAGGTACTTAAATTTTTCAATATATCAATTCTCAAAATAATTACTTGTATGTTTCAAATATATTGTTCGCAATATTTATTAACAATTGAATCTCTTTTTCGGATTTATCTTGCATATAGCTTGTGAATATTTGTAGTAATTGTTGTTTTTCTAAGGCTAGTTTAATTAATGGTGATTCCAGTTCAAATAGTTCCTTAGCGTTAATTTCTAACCCTAAAGAAATTTTTTCTAACGTTTGTAAAGTAATATTCCTATCGCCACGCTCAACTCCTGCTAGATAAGAAGTTTGTAGTCCGCTTTTTTCTGCTAGTTCTTCTTGGGTGAGCTTTTTTTGCTTTCGAATTTCTCTAATATTAACACCAACTATATCCACTAACTGTTCCATTTTAATCACCTCACTTAAAGACTATGTGAGGCGCAAATTCACATGAAGTTTCATAAAAGTATATTTTATTTGTTTTCAGTACTTATAAGTACTATTATGTACTTTGAAATATTTTTAAGGAGTGTTTACTTATATGAATAACCATTTAAGTTCAAATATAGTGATAGAAAATGTTATCCAATCGAAGATGAGGGGAAGAGTAATATATCAAGGTGCTGTATCATCGCAAGTAGCTATTAATTTCTGTTATTCAAAATTATTTAATGATCCTTCAGGTAAAGGTTATCAACGCCCTATAAACAAAAAGAGATGTAAAGATTTTGCTGATTATTTATCTCAAGGAGAAGATTCATTATATACGCCTATATTATTAAATGCTTGTGGAAATTGGGAATTCCATGCATATGATAGAAGTAGAGGAAGCTATGGCCGTTTAGTATGCCGAAAAAAGGGAACCTTGATGGACGGGCAGCATCGTTTAGAAGGGATTAAAGAATATATTAGTGAAACAGATAGTACATTAACTGTGCCATTTTTAGCTTTTCATTATTTAGATGATGATGAAATTAAACTTTTCGATGTCATCAATACGAAAGCTAAAGGAATTGGTACTTCGTTGAGTCGTTATTTAAACCGGAATAATGACGATTTTGGTTGGATAGCCACTAATCTTATTTTAAAGCCAGAAAGCCCATTCTTTAGTAAGGGAACATTAATTGGAAGACGTACAAAGGAAAAACACATTACATTACAAAATTTAAATCAAATTGTAAATTTATTAACTAAAAAATCACCTTTAGTAAAGTTACCAAAGGAAAAGATATTAAATATTGCATTATTTTACTTTAATTTGATCAAAGAATTGCTACCTGATGAATGGAATGATTATATAAATTACCGTCTCACACATATAACATGTTTAAATGCTCTTGCAATAGTAGGCAATGAGCTAATAAGTGAATTTTACTCAGAAAAATCACAGCAAACAGATTCTGTTAAAATCGCAAACAAGCTGCTAAGTATAGGGGAAATAGATTGGTCGTCAAATGGAGATTTAAAGTTTTTAAAAGGAATATCGGGGTCAAAAATTTTAGCTGAGGACATAAGAAATTGTTTGAAATAATGCATTGAATTTAAAGGTTTCTAAAAATATAATTTAATTTATCTTTTGAAACCTTTAATGTAGCCTTTTAATTAATGTTGATAATTTACTACAAATTTAGATAATTTTAATTATAGGTTGATTAAAATCATCTCCCCTCTAGAGATTTCTTTGTTGAGAGATGGGTTTTTTTATTAATATCACTATGAAAATTGTGAAGAAATGTACTTAAACTCACATGAAAGAACGTAATCATCTTTCATTTTCTGTGGTGTAGTGTTAGTTTTACACCACATGGATGGCTAACGGGGCAAGTTAGTCCAATAAGGAATTCCATTTTTATAACGAATTTAAAATTAGTTTCGGTGAACCGTACCATAAGTAAGTGCGGTTTTAAAGTAAGTCATTAAGACATTAATTTTAATGTTTTGCTGGCTTATTTTTATTTTAAGTTGAAAATTGGAATAATATTCTGTATATTATAAATACGGTATTTGTTAATGACGTTCACAAATACTGTGAATAATGTTAACGGAGGCGGATTTATGATTGTTGAAAAGGAACTATTAGGATTAAGCGATGTGGCAAAATTATGTGGAACTAGTAATAGTAATATTTCTAATTGGAGATCACGTGATTCAAAATTTCCGACACCATATACTAATACGTCTGCTGGCCCGATATGGAAGGCAGAAGATATTGTTACATATCTTCAGAAAAAATTTAAAGATGAATATGATGTGATTTCAACAGGGAAAATATCATCAAAACGTATGGCAATAATTGGACGTGCGCGTGGCGGGAAATCTTTTCTTATTTCAAGATTTGTGTTTGATCGTAATGGATACGTTAATTTGTTTTGTGGAAATAACAGTGATAAAACAGCATGCCCCATATATATAAAAATATCTGAGTATGTAACATTAGAGAGTTTTGTGTTTCATACAGATTTTAATAGTATGTATAAAGTAGAAGATGAAAAAGAAGATGAAGAGCTTAAGAACTTAAAGGACCGAATATCTGCATTGGTAAATCATCCATACTTGCAGGAAGATGTCCAAAAGATGATTGAGATTGAAGGAGTCATTAGAGAAATTAGATCTATAGAAGAGCGATATCCCAATAGAAAGAATAGTAATACCTATATTGATACATTCCAACGACCTGGTGAATTTTGTAAGGAACTTCTAAGAGAATGTGGTATTGGAAGTTTTGAAATTGTAGATACACCAGGTGTTTCAGGCAATGTTGAAGCAGCTAAGATTGCCAAATCTGACATTTACCTATTTTTGGTAAAGCCTGATAATGGTGATGAGTCCCAGACATTACGAAAAATTGTGACTCAGATAAAAGCAGATGTTGCAACTAGTAAAGTTGCTTTTTTATATAAAAAAGAAGGAATCTTTTTAACAAATAAAAAATATGAAGAAGCGAGAGTAGCGGTACGCAAAGATATGGAGGCTTACAGTGAATTGTTTAAGGATCTTAAAGGAAACATTATTTCTACAGAATTGGATGTTTTGGATCCAGCAAACCATTGCATTATTTTCCCAACAATGGATCAAGATGAAATCATACTTCCTGAAGAGTTGTTTCTGGAAGAAATGAAAGAGAAATTATTAGAAGCATTCAAACCAGAAAATGAAAGTAGTAAAGATGAAGAGTTTGAAAAAATGATTTCAGAGCTTGGGGTACAGTCTAAGACGTTTGCATTAGATATTATGAGGAATATTCCTACACATGAATTCGGTAAGGGAGAAAATGAATATTCTCTCGATCAAGTAATCGCTGGCCAGCATGATAGAGTTATGACTAAAGATAATTATAGATTTCACAATGATTTGGATAAAGCATATTCAAAAGAGAGTAGTATTTTAGATAATTACTTTTCTACTTTTACAGCCGCTGAATATCCAGAAGAGTGGCAGCAGATTATAATTAAATATATATATAGAAAACTGATTATAAGTGTTAGAGCAGATCGAGGGCTAGGTGTGGGAACACATCCTTGGGAAGAAAGACCAGCAAGAACTATGTTGATAGAAGAGTCCATTTTAGCTGACAAGGTTCTTGTAAATATTCTAGGAAAAGACAAGGTATTTAGAAATGAGGCATATAGAAAAGCATTAAGAGACAGTAACATTACTAGTGCAACATGGAATTATGTTGGTTGTATTGATAATGAAGAGGCAGTAACCAAGTTGAAAATTGTTAAGGAGTGCCTATCTGATGTAGAAGTATCTTCTCGTCAAGAGATGGTATTGTGTAGATACGTTGGCGGGCTTCGTAAAATTGCACAGTACAAAATACTTGAAAAAATGGGATATAAGGAAAATGAGTGCATGAAAGAACTTAAATCCTTACCATTTTAAAACTCAATAATCCCAGTTATTCATTTCAGTTATAATAATAAAACTGCACTTAGCCGCATAGCGGAGAACCGTATCATATTTAAGTACTGTTTAAAGAGGCTAGGACAAATGTGTTTCAGCCAACAAAAATACCGAACTATTCAATGAAACTCTTATGAAGTGTTTATGAATAGTTCGATTTTTCTATTTATCGTGTTTTGAATTTACAGATTATTCGACTTTGTGAAGGAACTACTTAGTTATGTCCCGGCCTCTTTCTATATGGTAAAATTTATCTATAATTCAAATCAGGGGGGGATTTGGTGGAAAGTAATATTTCGGAATACATAATAAGTGAGGGTTTCTTTAGAGATTTACCGTCTGAATTTAGTAGTTATAAAATAGGGAATGCATTAGAACAGTTGGATTTGAGTCCAAGTAAATTATCAAATCAAGGTGTGAATAAATGGAGTAAGTTACTCCAGTATTCTATACCAAAAAAAAATAATTTTAGAAGAATTGCTGCTGTCCCTCACCCCTTACACTATATCAAATTATCTAGGGTACTAGAGGAAAATTGGAGTGAGTTGGAATCACATTTTGAGAAATCTAAAGTATCGCTAACGAAGGTTGAATATTTAAGAGGTAAAATTCAAACTAAATATAGTTTTAATCATAAGCAAGAAGTTAGATTGGAAAATTTAGCTTTTAATAGATATATTTTGATAATAGATATTAATAGATATTATCCAAGTATATATACTCACTCAATTCCATGGGCTTTACATACTAAACCAATCGCTAAGTCTAATTCTAGGGATATGACTTTATTAGGTAATAAGATTGATTTAGAAGTTAGAAATATGCAGGATGGTCAGACGATGGGAATACCTATTGGACCACTTACCTCAGCAATTATTCAAGAAATTATTGGTTCGTCGATAGATCGAGAATTTCAACAACTAATGGGGAAAGATATACCAGGCTTTAGGTACACAGATGATATAGAATACTATTTTAATAATATTGATGAAGCAAATAAAGCGCTAGGTATAATGACAAAGATATTAAAAGAATATAATTTAGATATAAATATCGAGAAGACAAAAATTAAACAATTGCCTTTAGAAGTCGATAATGTTTGGACATATTATTTTAATAAATTTAAGTTTAGAAGCAGTAATAAAAGGGAAATCCAAATTTCCTTAGAAAAAAAGGATTTAAAAGAATATTTCAATCAAATGTTTAAATACCAAATTGAAATAAATGATAAAGGAATAATTAAATATGCTTTAAAAATCCTTTGAAAGCGAATTATCATAGGGAAAATTGGACTTTATTTCAATCTCTGCTACTTCAGTCAGCATTAATAGATTCCGCAGTAATTCCTACGGTACTCGAAATTATTGAGAGTTATAAATATAAGGGTTATAACATGGAATTAGATAAACTAAGCTTATTTGTACATTCAGTATTAAATGAACATATAGAATTAAACAATGATTATGAGATGATTTGGGCATTGAGTTTTGCAAATAAATTTATGATTTGTATTGATGAAAATACTACAAAAAAATTAACTAAGTATGAAAATTCCTTAGTAAATATTTTAGTAATGATACTAAATGACAAAAATTTAATTTATCCCACTGTAGATTTTAGTGATTATAAACGTTTTATTGTGAATAATGACTTATATGATGAGAACTGGATGTTTTTATATGAATGTTGTATAAATAACTGGTTAGAGAAGGATTCAACTATCCTAAATAATGACAGATTCTTTAAACAACTACTACAGCATAGTATTACTTTTATTTCTCCGAATTATTCAAAAGTTAAAATGGAGGTTAAAGATATCATCTGTAGCCGTTGCATAAAGAAATATAGTTTAGATGCTAACAGTGAATTATTGTCTTTATTAGAAGACGTAATCTCTGAATATCAAATTAATTTAGATGAAGATTTTAAAGAAATAATTAGAACGACTTTACAGACTCAAATTGAACAAATTGAGAGGACTGTAGAAGAAATGTCTTCAGAAAAGACGGTTGAAACAGAAGAAGAAATGTCTTCAGAAAAGACGGTTGAAACAGAAGAAGAAATGTCTTCAGAAAAGACGGTTGAAACAGAAGAAGAAATGTTATCAGAAGAGACGGTTGAAACAGAAGAAATGTTATCAGAAGAGACGGTTGAAACAGAAGAAATGTTATCAGAAGAGACGGTTGAAACAGAAGAAGAAATGTTATCAGAAGAGACGGTTGAAACAGAAGAAGAAATGTTATCAGAAGAGACGGTTGAAACAGAAGAAGAAATGTTATCAGAAGAGACGGTTGAAACAGAGGAAGAAATGCTATCAGAAGAGACGGTTGAAACAGAGGAAGAAATGCTATTAGAAGAGACGGTTGAAACAGAAGAAATGCTTTCAGAAGAAACAGTTAATACAGAAGAAGAAATGTCTTTAGAAGAAAATGCTAGAGAACTTAGTAGTTGGTCACGGTTATTTTTACTTTCAAAAATAGACAACAAACGAATTTCTTCTTTTGTTGAGGAAGAATACTAACAGCATTTGGTCATTTTACGGATAACCGTATCATAACGGGTTTTTGATTGATTAGAATCATTTAGACGTAATTGTTTCATACATTTTTTATTACAAAACACAAATGGGGAAATTAAGAATATAAAATTCAGGTAAGTAAACTAATGTAGTATTTATGATATATATAAGAAAAGGGATAATGAGTTATATCTATAATAATTATAGGAGGAAAATTTATGTTTAGCGCTAATGTATATCGAATACTAATTGCATCACCTTCAGATGTAGCTGAGGAAAGAAAAATAATATCAGAAGTTGTACATACATGGAATGAAAAAAATGCATCTCATTATCATGCGGTTATTCTCCCAGTTAAATGGGAAACGCATTCAATACCCGAATTAGGGAGCAGGCCACAGGCAATAATTAATAAGCAATTAGTAGACTATTGTGATATCCTTGTGGGGGCTTTTTGGACAAGGCTAGGTTCAAAAACGGGTGTAGCTGAATCAGGGTCTGCGGAGGAAATTGAAGAATTTAGAAGTAAAAATAAGCCTGTAATGCTATACTTCTCCTCTGCCCCTGTAGCTCCCGCAAGTTTAGATATGAAACAATATAGCAAACTGAAAACTTATAAAGATAAGCTTATGAAAGAAGGTTTACTAGAAAGCTATACATCGTTATCAGAGTTTAGGGAAAAACTAGATCGTCAACTAACTGCATTAATAAGGAATATTAATCATACTTCCCAAGATAATGTAACAAGTGTTCAAGACAATGAAGAAATTGTTAAAAACTCAAAAAAACAATTACTAAGCTTTATTTATCAAATGGAGTTAGAATGGGAAAGTGAAAGGGATAGTAATCCGTATTCAACTACAAATGGAAAGCATATTCTTAGTTCCTTAGCTAGTGGATTGATTGATAATAATTCAATCCTAGATGAAATACTTAATCCTAATAGTATGATAAAAATTAAGGAAATAATTCGCACTTGCAAAATATTACAAAATCATCAAATTTTTTTAGATGGTGGTAAATCGTTTGGGGAATTTTGGAAAATAGGTAACTCAGTGTTTGAGGAACTTAAAAGCCAAGTGGAGCAAAAATAAATATCTATACAGTGGTGAAGGGTATCTGTGAATTGAGGATACCCTTAGTTTTTGCAAAGTATAACTAGTATGTGATTTTAGACAAGTTTGGTGAAAGGTTTAATAGAAAAGTTAATCCGGATTCTTCTTTAGACGAAGAATCTAACTGACTACGATTCAAAGGTAGTCCCATATTAATAATATCTGATTTTGTAACTTGCGGGTTTCCAATTGATAGATTTAAAAATTCATTTTCTGAGAGTGAGACAATATCCTTGAACCGAGATTTTTTTTCTTGAATCATTTTATTATTTATTTCGATGAGTAATGGTCTGATATAACAATCTACAAAGTCAGTTGCTTCAAACATGACATTCTCTATGGACAATCCATTAGATAGAGAGTTTTTGAAGAGTTGTGTAAATCGTAACATTTCAGACCAAAAAAGTGGCAAGTAATCTCTTAAATTATATCTAGCCTCTAATATCGCTTCAGGATGTGCAGATTTTATGGGTGGAAGCACGATATCAATCGATTTCATAGCTAATAGAGATGCAAGAAATTTACCACTATATTTATCAGCTTGCATGTTTTGGCGTATGTGATGCTCTCCAAAGACTGGGATAGCACCAGACTCGAGCACTTCCAATGTTCTTTCGTCATTATCTGATGAGACAATAATGGGATTCATACTTACTTCATAAGTATTTAACTCACCTGGAGCTCCTTGTCTAACTAATTTAGCATTAAGAACTTTATTATTTTCAAAAAAGTCAGATATAAAAACTTCTCCAAAAAGTTTAGAGTAATGCATCGAGAATTTACCAATGGCTTTAAGATACTGATTAGCTGTAAGTCGTTGTTCAGGAGTTAAACTATCTAGAGGATCAATATCTTCCTCATTAGAAGAAAAAGGTTTAAGGTTAACATTTAAGTCGGAATCATATTTTGCGAATTTATATTTTTGGGAGAATTCTATAACATAATCCAATTGATTAGGTAGATAAATTTTATCATAAAGTAAGCTCATTATTGTGAGTGATTTTGGATCATTAATAAAAATACCTGACATATATAATCCGGTAAAAGTTGAAAACAGTGGCTTATCAAGTGAGGGAAGAGCTCTCATTTTATTTCACCCTTTTTAATTAGTTAAATAAATTATATCAAATTAAGGTAAAACTTACATATAAATATATAGTTAATCTACTTTTAATAATAATAGGTAATTAGCATATAAATCTAAATTTCGTCATGCATACCGTAAAGGTGCGTTATTTTTTATACTTCGGGCTTACACTGAAAATATTTACAGTAGAAGCCTTTTATAAATCAAATTCATCCTTTAAAAAAGCCATTACGTCTTCTTTTTTATTGGCATCATCTGTTGAAAGAATCTCTTCAGAAATATCCACTACATTGACATCGAGCTTAATATTCTTAAATTTCATATGCTCGTCAGTATTATTTTTAACATCTATGAGTTTACTATTGATGTTAAATTCTTTTAATAGAGGCGATTTTGAATATAGATGCGGATACAAGCTTGAAGCAACCGTTTTATTGTATAATTCCTCATAGTATTTTGCTTTTTGAAGCTGCTCTGTGAATTGTTGTTTGTATTTAATAGCTTCACTTTTATAATTACTTAACTTTTTATTTTCAGTTTTTAATAATCTAAGTTCAGAATATAAAGTATCTATCATTTCTTCTAAAGCATATAGTTCTCGTATGATACCGGTTTTATTATCACCATGTTTCTCAAAAATCATTTCAATGTTAGGTAGAAAAACTTCATCTGAATCATTTAAAGGAATTGAGCGTAAAACAGGATCATTAAGTTCCTGTATAAACTTTTTTAATCGCCTATTCCAAGTGTTTCTCCCTATACCTGTTTCTTGTTCCAGAAATGAAGGGGTAATTTTCTTACCTTTAAATTTATATTTTATTTTAACTGCTAGCTCCTTTAACTCCGAATCGGTGTATCCTTTTGGTCTCCCAGGTCTTGTAGTATTTTCTTTAGAACTCATGATTTTTATCACTCTCCAATATCTTTGCGTCGACTATAGCTTTTAAATCCATATAACTTACAAGATTTCTTGATGTGGTTTGTAATAAGTTCTGAGCAGCCCTATTGTTATTATTTATACTATTAGTAACTATATCTTTCATGAAATCTATAGCGTTTTCAATTTTAAATTTCATTTGATTAGAACCATTAATTAACCATTCCATTCCTTCTTCGAATTCTGAAATAGTAGGTTTGAAATAGTACTTATTACAAAATCTGCAATCTCCAATACAATTCATAGGAAATTCTTTCTTTAACTCTGTACAGATACCATAATCAATTTGTCCAACAATTTCTTCAAAATCTAATTCTTCATAGGAAATCGTTTTACCAATATCGTACATATAACGTTTCCAGCCCACTAATCCACCTGAAAAGTTTTTAGTGAAAGAATATCCTAATTTTTTCTGAGCCATTATACAGACATAGGATGTGGCAAAATGCTTCGCATGAGAGAAATATTCATTTTGTGTGTAAATACTTTGATGACCTGCCATATTTGCTACTGAAAGCATATTAAATCCTTGCAAACACATATTAATAATTGCAAAATGTCTGGTATCTCCGAATTTAACTTTTTCAATCTCATTAACTTGATATAAGCCACTAACTACTTCATGATAAAAATCATCCAAAATCGAATAAAAATCTCGTCTGTTTAATCTATGATTTGATTTTCTTCTTTTGTGTTTTTGCGGACGATTGTAATAATAAAAATCGACAGTGAATAGATAGGGAGAGTCGTTATTAAAATGGGTAGTAATTTTATTTATAAGATTATTTATAATATTATAACTTGTTTTATCGATTTCTATTGATTCTTCGTTATTATCATTCTTAATTCTATAAATCGTAATGAAATACTTATTCTTATCATCAATTTGATCATGAAATAAACAGTCTTTCTTTAAAAGTAAAAATTCAGTTGGTCTCTGAGGAATAATATTTGTAATTAACCACCACAACATTATAGGCAAATATCTAAAAGTACTTTCAATCCCGTAGTACCTAAAATAATCATTAATAATTTCATCAAACTTCAGAACATCTTGTAACTTTGGTAAACTTCTATTTAGATATTTTTTTTGTGGAAACTTTTCACAAATACTAATTAGTTCATCTTTATTTTTAATCTTGATAAACTTTAAAAATTGTTTTAAATCACTGGCTATATTGCCACCGTTATTTTTACTTTTCATATATTCCTCATGTAAAAATATTTCTAATTTTAAGCTGTTTTTTAAACCATCATTATCCAAAATACACTTCTTAATATTTTGTTTTTCATTATAAACAGTCATTGTTTGTTTATTAGCTTGTAATCTTAATAAGACATACCATTTTAAATAGTTTTGTAATGAGTTATTACCTCCCATATCAAAAGAAAATTCAACGAACATGTCTTGTAATTCATCGAATATTTCCCAAGTTGATAATTCATATTTACCTTTGATTAAATTTATTTGTACTAGATTATTAAACATTTCTTTATATTCATTCTCGTTAAATGTTAAAGCATTTACTTTTTTTAATTTTTTCATAACTAAATTATCGGATACACTAGATAGATTTAGTTTTAATTCCACTTATAAATCACCTCTAATTTCATTCAATACAAGCTTATGTGCAATTTTTTCGAGCTTAAGTGTGACTTGTTCTTTGGGTAGATAAGCGCTAGTGATGTCTTCTCCATACGCTAATCGAGCCTCTTTCCAGATAAATAGGTAATGCTTTAAAAAATACGTATATTTTTGTAGCATAGCTACATTATTAGATGTATGAATAAGATCTAAAACCTTATTAAGTTCCTGTTTAAGCTCAATCAAAATTAAATACTGTGGGATAAAATATTCACAGTTAAAGCAGTTCTCTGCTAATGGATATTCACAATTAGGATGTATTAAACATTGGCCAAATTCATTTTTAGAAGGAAGCTCATTTTTAGCTAATTTAACAATTATTTCTTTAATCTCGTCCCTAGAATACTTTTTTAATCTTTCGATTACGCTATTAGACTTTGAATATATTTCAGTTAATAGTTTTGAATAATTATCATTTTCACTTTCTTCAAGAAATCTTTCAATATCGCCTGATGATGTATAATCTAAAAATATTTGAGCTATTTCTTCTGTTTTCACAGGAGAATACCTTTTTCTCAATTCTTCAATGGCGATTGTTCGTTCCTCTAAGGTGTGATTTTTATTCTCGTCTTGTAGGGCAATTAAAATTAAATAATTATATAACCAACCAAAGTATCCTCTACGAAATAAATTTATAGAGACGCGATTAATATATCCATCTTTGTTAGTTAATTGAATGTAAATAGCTGTAGAGTTATTATCATCATGAGACCTACTGTTTTGCGTTAATGTTAATGCTAGGTCAGCATTCTCTGCGTCTTCTTCTACAATACTAAAAAATAAATACGTTGCCACACTCCTATTCATTGTTTGACTATTAAACTTAAAAGCATCTGGTAATGCGGATTTATTGAAAAATTTCTTATGAGTACTAAGTCCACTGGTATAAGTAGTTTTAAACGTTGAGTCGCTAACGAAACTATTGAGTAAGAAGGGGTCATTATTTTTTTGTCTATGCATTTCGCTAATAACTAATGCATGAGCTAGTGGTTCGACTAAATCTGGCGATACTATAAAAGTTAATAATTCCTTATTTTTGCTGGCTCTTTTGTTTCTAAAATGAATATAGAGCTGATTAATAATTAAATGTGATTCCTTTGGTGTAAGTTCAATAGAATATAAATCTTTTAAGGATTTTACTGCCAAATCTTCTATATTAATAATCGGGGTTTGAATAATTAAATCTGCACCACGAATAAAGTCAGTAAGTAAAAGGAGAGTGTATGTCCACATATTCGCATAATTTTGATTCTCTATAGCTTCATTTTTGTGCAAGTCTATATTTTTAACATAAAGGTATATTTTATTGAAGATGGCAGGGGAATAAATCGTATCATTCTTCTTTCGCTTAGACGAATCTATTATAATTTTTTCCTCGTTATCGATTCCCTTCACTGAGTAACAATAGTTAATAAATCTAGGTATTAACAATTTCTTTGTTTTTGATCCGGATTGATTTAGAAGATTTTCTATTTCGTTAACTTCTAAAAGAAAAATTTCATTTATAAGATTTTCTTGAAGATAGATAAACAAGTTTTTATATGTACCTTCTCTATCTCTTATATAGGAAGTAGCTCCGCTCATTTTATTAAACTGAATTCTAATAAATTCTTTATATAGATTCAAAGTCTCTTTATATTTAAAATCATTTATACAATCATTAATAAACATAAGTAGTTCTCTTAAAGCTATGCTAGAATCATATAGCTTGCTTTGATTTTTATCATCTAAATAAATTTGTATATCATGGTGTGGAATTCTCCAATTCCCTCTAAAATCTTTTACAGCATTAGGAAAGTATTTTTCTACTCGCTGTATTATAGCGGTAAAGTTTTTATTGATTGCTAGTGCTGCTTCTTTTAAAGAAATATATTGTTCATCGTATGTTCTTTGTTTATGTAAGAACATATCAAAATCATCTTTTGGAATTCGATATTCACCATTAACTTTTTGTATATGATCGGAGAGTAAACCTTTCGTTATTAACTTTGTTGCTGTTACAGCTTGTATCCCCAATAACTTTGATATATCTGAACGTGTATAATAATCATTTGCTGCCTCTAATTTCATTTGGTATTCAATAATGTCTATCATTGGGATTTTCCATAGGCGTGTGTTCTTCTCAGCATTAGGAAAAATTTCTCCCTTTTTATATAAGCGAGCCAGGTGTTCGGGATTTTTATTTAATATTTTGGCAGCTTCTATTAAAGTGAAATAATCTTTTTTATTTGACTTGTCTATAAAAGATTCTAGTTCATCTTTAGAAATTAACCATTTCCCCTTAACTTTTTTTGAATTTATTAAACCTTTATCTATAAGATTTCTAACACTTGTAGGACTTCTATAACCCAGTATTTTTTGTGCTTCTTTTAAACTTAAATATTCCTGCATAATTAATCCTCTCTTTCAATTAAGCTAGGCATATATACTTCATGTAGATTAGAAAACTTCTGTTGAATTTTTTCATGAATTCTAACAGATCGCTTCATATATGCTAAGGATGAATTAAGATCATTATCTCCGCGAGGTTGGGCTATTTCATATGGATTTTCAGCAAATTCGGCTAATAAGTTCGAAAATGTGCCTCTCCCTATATGAGTAGACCATTTTATTTGATTTAAATGTATTCCTAACATTTTTTGTTCCAAATCTGAACTGTTAATTAAAAGGTCAATGAATGCTTTTTTTACTTTTTCAAAATATTGCCTATAACTTCTTTCAGACATGGCTTTTCCTGCAGTATTAACAAAAAGGGGATTAGACTCATTCGAGGATTTATACAAAGCTAAATGATCTTTTATTAATGAGTTTGTCCAATTATCTAATTCAAAAATTATTTGAAACCGTTTCTTTTTAACGCTACTATTTTCTTTTAAGTCTGGACGTAAGTTTCTGTTCATTAGTTTTAATGTCATGCCTTGTTGAGAAACTGATTTTAACACTTGATTTCTCGTTAAGTTAACAACTTCACCGACCCTCAAACCTCCTAGAAATTGCATATATATTCCTAATGCTATTGGTTTAGCAATAGCAATAGCGACCTCAAAGAATAGTGGAATATAGCTAGGTGGAAAAGCGTGCTCAATATTTTTAGGAGTAGTTGCTGGATAAATAGGTGAAAAAGGTGACTCTAAAAATTCACCGAACTTGCCATGCTTAACATTAATACTTGGTAACTGAGTATTAAAATTTTCCGATAACCATTTATAAAAATAAGATAGAGTTTGTTCAGAATTTTTTATAGTATCTTTTTTTAATCCTTCTTCTGTTAAAGTATTTAAGTACAAATTTCCGTGATTTATTTTTATATCTAAAATAGAGTCAATCCTGAGGCTCTTGTAATTCTTAATTAAATAGTTTAAAAATTTTACAATATTATTGGCATGTTTTTTTTGTGTATTAAATGCTTTATTCTGCCAAAAGCTCATAATAAATTCAGTTATAGGATGAATTGAATGAATATTAAGTTTTAAACCCTTAATTCCTATCACGCATATTTGTCTTTTTTCTATTTTTCCATCATTGTAAAATACATAATCAAGCCATATAGGTATTGAAATAAATTTAATATCTTCCTTCTTTAGAAATATTAAATTATCATTCCCCAATAAAATCACTCCTTTTAATTCTGAATAATCTAATAATTCAAGATAACATATAACGCTTATTATGTGCAAAATATTTATGTGCATTTATATGGAGATATGCTGGGCGTGAAGGGGAATTAGTTGCTCGATGGATTATTGATAAAGCGAATGTGAAAAAGCCAATTAAACGTTTATGGATTTCATCTGTTACAGATAAAGCGATCAAAGAAGGATTTGCTAATTTAAAACCGGGTAAGGACTACGACAATTTATATGCCGCTGCTGTTGCGCGTTCTGAAGCGGATTGGTATATCGGATTAAACGCGACACGGGCATTAACGACAAGATTTAATGCACAGCTGAATTGTGGCCGTGTGCAAACGCCAACCGTTGCGATTATTGCTGCACGCGAAGATGAAATTAAAAACTTCAAACCACAAACATACTACGGTATTGAAGCACAAACAGATTCATTAAAGCTTACATGGCAAGATGCAAATGGCAATTCACGTAGCTTTAATAAAGAAAAAGTCGACGTTATTGTTAAAGCATTAGGCAATCAAGATGCAAAGATTGCTTCAATTGACCGCAAGCCTAAAAAATCATTTGCCCCAGGTCTTTATGATTTAACAGAATTACAGCGAGATGCCAATAAATTATTTGGTTATTCTGCAAAAGAAACTTTAAATATTATGCAAAAGCTATATGAATATCATAAAGTGCTGACATACCCTCGTACAGATTCACGCTATTTATCATCTGATATTGTAGGCACATTACCTGAGCGTCTAAAAGCATGTGGCATTGGCGAATATCGTACATTAACGAATAAAATTTTAACAAAGCCGATTAAAGCGAATAAATCATTTGTAGATGACAGTAAAGTATCAGATCACCATGCGATCATTCCAACTGAAGGCTATGTGAACTTATCTGCATTCAATGATAAAGAGCGTAAAATATATGATTTAGTAGTAAAGCGATTTTTAGCTGTATTATTCCCAGCACAAGAATATGAGCAATTAACAGTACAAGCTCAAATCGGTAATGAGAAATTTATTGCCAAAGGGAAAACTGTAACAGTTGCAGGTTGGAAAGAAGTATATCAAAATCGTTTTGAAGATGAAGAATCCACGGATGATGTCAAAGAGCAGCTGCTTCCTCGTTTAGAACAAGGACAAGTATTAAAAACGAAGCTAATTGCTCAAACGTCTGGTCAAACAAAGCCACCAGCTCGTTTTACAGAGGCGACATTACTATCAGCTATGGAAAATCCTACGAAGTATATGGAAACGAACGATAAGAAACTTGTAGATACGTTGAAATCAACAGGTGGATTAGGGACAGTTGCAACACGAGCAGATATTATTGAGAAGCTCTTTAATTCATTCTTAATCGAAAAACGTGGCGGCAAAGATATTTACATTACATCCAAAGGTCGTCAATTGCTTGATTTAGTTCCTGAAGAATTACGCTCTCCAGCGACAACAGCGGAGTGGGAGCAAAAGCTGGAGCTCATTTCAAAAGGTAAGTTGAAGAAAGATGTGTTCATCAACGAAATGAAAAAGCACACACAAGAAATAGTCGCTGAAATTAAAGCAAGTGATAAAAAATATAAGCATGACAATATTTCAACAAAGTCCTGCCCAGATTGTGGCAAACCAATGCTTGAGGTTAACGGTAAAAAAGGTAAGATGCTTGTCTGCCAAGATCGCGAATGTGGTCATCGTAAAAATGTATCACGCGTCACAAACGCACGATGCCCGCAATGTAAGAAAAAGCTTGAACTTCGTGGTGAAGGTGATGGCCAAATCTTCGTATGTAAATGTGGTTATCGCGAAAAGTTATCTGCATTTGAAGCCCGTCGTAAAAAAGAAGGCGGTGGCAAAGTAGATAAGCGCAGTGTGCAGAAATATATGAAACAGCAAGAAAAAGAAGCAGAACCTTTGAACAATGCTTTTGCAGATTTGTTAAAAGGGATGAAGTTTGATGAATAGTTATAAATAAAAAAGCGGGAGTGTTAACTAAATTAACATTCCCGCTTTTTTTTTCGTTATAAACAGAAATTTCAGAAAATATATTGAATTAAGAAAATAACTGTGCTACTGTATGTAACATGAAAATGCAGTTTAAGCTTCAAAAAATAAAAATAGAAGGATGAACTTCTTTGATGGATAATCAAACAATTCAACAAGTCATTCAGCATAAATATCAGGAGCTCTCAAAGAGTCAGCAAAAGGTAGCAATCTTCATCCTCAAAAATTTGCAGACTGTTGGTGTCCATTCAGCCGCATATGTGGGGGAGAAGGCAGGGGTAAGTGAAACGACGGTTATCCGCTTTTGCTACGCTATCGGATTATCGGGTTATGCTGAGCTGCAGCGTGAAATTACGATGCAGCTATTCAATGAAGGAAATACTAGTAGCTTACACAATTATTTGCAATCAAAGCAGGCACTTTTTGAGACCCCACGTTTTTATGAAAAAACGATGGAAAAGGATGCAGCGAGTATTTTAAATGTTGCGAAGAACATTAACGAGGAGGATTTTAATCGTGCCTCCATCCTGCTGCATACGAAGAAAAAAATTTATATTGTTGGGAATGGATCCTCCCATTTAGCGGCACAATGGTTGTGTTTTACGTTAAATATACTACGTCCTAACGTAGTGCTTTTAGAATTTGAAACTAGTGAAATCATTAGAGCTTTACAAGAAATTGATGAGGATAGTGTAGTCATTATTTTATCGTTCCATCGTTATTTTAAAGAACCAATTCAATTTGCAGCCGAAGTTCAAGAAAAAAAATGCGAGATAATTAGTATAACTGATTCTAAAATTGCACCTATCACGCAATATGCGACGATTACCTTTGTGAATGAACAACAAGAAATGTCTACGATTGATGCAATGCCAGCACTGATTTCATTTTTAAATACATTAATTGCAGGTATGACTGCACAAGATCACGACTATTATGAAAATCAGCGCGTAAAATATGATGATTTCCAAAATAGCTTTTTAGCAAATCGATGGAGTTGAATACTATGAATCAGATTTTACAAAACTTACAGCCGAGATTGGCTGATATTTTTACATATTTACATGAGCATCCGGAAATTAGCTGGCAAGAAAAGAAGACAACGCAATACATCGCTGGTTTATTGCAGGAGGCACAGATGGAGCCTCAATTGTTTGAGGATATGACGGGACTGTATGTAGATATTGGTGAAGGAATACCGAGAGTCGGATTTCGTACGGATATTGATGCTCTATGGCAGGAAGTAGATGGTGAATTTAAGGCTAATCATTCTTGTGGTCATGACGGTCACATGACGATGGCTATTGGGACGGCACTAGTGTTAAAGGATATGGAGCATTCACTCCCAGGTGCAGTACGTATTCTTTTCCAGCCCGCTGAAGAAAAGGCACAGGGCGCTCGCGCATTCGTCGAGAAGGGGCTTATCGATCATTTAGAATACTTATTTGGTGTCCATGTTCGTCCGTTAAAAGAATTAAGGGACGGGACGTATGCTCCAGCATTGTACCACGGTGCTGCAAAGCTTTTTACTGGGACAATTTTGGGGGAAGAGGCTCATGGTGCACGACCTGAACTCGGCATTAATGCAATTGAAGTAGGGGCTGCATTGGTCGAAGGTTTACAAAAGATCTGGACCGACCCCAATGTCTCTGCTTCAGTCAAAATGACACAATTTAATGCAGGAGGAACCTCGACGAATATTATTCCGGGGAAAGCAACATTTAGCATCGATGCACGAGCACAAACAAATGAGGTAATGCAAACGCTCACGGATAGTATTGAACGTGTCAAAGCATCGGTAGAAGTGATGTATGGTGCAAAAATTTCCTTACATGTAGATGCACATATTGTTGCAGCATTAGTGAATGATGAGGCATTACAACATATGAAAGCAGCGATTGTTGACGTAGTTGGTGAAAAAGCATGTGCTTCACCAGTTGTCACTCCTGGAGGAGAGGATTTTCATTTTTATACGTATGAACGTCCGAACCTGAAAGCAACAATGCTTGGCTTAGGTTGTGGTGTAACACCAGGATTACATCATCCGAACATGACCTTTAATCGAGAGCGGCTTATTACCGGCGTGAACATTATCACGAGAGCTATTTTACGAGCTTTATAGACCCTAAGGAGGAGAGATAGCAATGATTGACATAAGGGAAATAAAGACAATCGAACAGCTGGAGCAAGTTCAGCAATTGGAATATAACGTTTGGGGCATGCCTTCAATTCCTATTCATCAAACTTTAACAGCTGTGAAAAATGGCGGTATCGTTGTTGGTGCCTATGATGGTGATCAATTAGTTGGCTTTAGCTATGGCTTTTCGGGGTTTCGAGAGGGCAAAAGCTATTTATGCTCCCATATGTTAGGGATAGATGAAAATTACCGCTCTCAAGGAATAGGTGAACAATTAAAATATGCCCAGCAAGCTATTGCTATTGATCGGGGCTACGATTTAATGGTGTGGACGTTTGATCCGCTGGAGACTCGAAATGGTTTTCTCAATCTGACCAAATTAAATGGTATTTGTTATACGTATATAGAAAACTGCTACGGTGAAATGCAGGATGGCTTAAATAAAGGACTACCTTCAGACCGTTTTGAGGTGTGTTGGCATATAACCTCTAATTATGTAAGTAAAAATGTTTCAATAGATACGACGGATGCCATACCAGTGGCTAGCTGTGTATTAAATGAACAAGGATTTCTATGTTTGATTATAACTGAAAATTTAAAATATAAAGAAGACTTATATACATTGCCTGTACCAAAGGATTTTCAAGCTTTGAAGCTACAAGATCCAGCATTAGCATTGGATTGGCGTTTCAAAACGAGATATTTATTACAACGCCTATTTGCACAAGGCTATGCGGCAGTTCAATTGCAGCAACAAGAATATTATAACGAGTATGTCCTCGTAAAATTAGAAACTTTAGATTTGGAAGGGGTAAAACCAATATGAAAATTACAGAAATTATCATCAGGCATTTAAAAATGAAATTAAAAGAACCATTTACAACAAGCTTTGGCACATTCGAAGATAAAGATTTTTTAGTTTTAGAGGCTAAGGATGAGGCAGGAACAATCGGTTGGGGAGAATCTGTTGCATTTCATTCTCCTTGGTACAATGAGGAAACATTGCAAACGAACTGGCATATGCTGGAGGATTTTTTAATCCCTCTTATTTTAAATAAAGAGCTTCAGCATCCGGATGAGGTTAATGAGCTATTTAAACCAATTCGCAAAAATAATATGGCAAAATCAACGATTGAAGGTGCTATTTGGGATATTTACGCCCAACAGACGAATCAATCGCTGGCGGCAGCACTTGGTGGCAACAAGGATAAAATTGAAGTAGGGATCAGTATCGGTATTCAAAAAACAATCGAGGACCTCATTGCGTTAGTCGATGGCTTTGTGAATGAAGGCTATAAACGAATGAAAATCAAAATTAAGCCATGCTGGGATGTAGAGGTCATGCGTACATTACGTGAAACGTTCCCTGATGTGGCGTTTTTGGCAGATGCGAACTCAGCTTATCGTCTCGAAGATGCTGAAACGCTCAAGCAGTTAGATGCTTTTAATTTAACGATGATCGAACAGCCATTGGCGTCGGATGACATCATTGACCACGCAGCATTACAAAAATTAATCGATACGCCAATCTGCTTAGACGAAAGTATCCATTCGTTAGAAGATGCACGGAAAGCTGTTGAGTTAGGCAGTACTAAAATTATTAACATTAAAATTGGTCGTGTTGGTGGCTTAACAGAAGCGAAGAAAATACATGATTATTGTGAGGAAAATAACATTCCAGTTTGGTGTGGAGGCATGCTAGAGTCTGGTATTGGTCGTGCACATAATGTGGCATTAACTACATTATCGAATTTCATTTTACCTGGAGATACTGCAGGCTCAAGCCGTTATTGGGAAAAAGATATCATCGACCCAGAAGTTGTAGTGAAGGACGGTTATATTGAAGTTCCTCAAAAAGCAGGAATCGGCTATGAAGTGAATAGGGAGACAATCGATTTATTCACAGTAGCACAGAAAATATATAAATAATACGATTTTAGAAAACTATTGGATAGAACTTAAATCATAAGGCGATAACTCCTACGAGGAATCTACCGTCTTATGGATTTGAAAAAATAGATAAGCAGGTGGTCTATGAAAAAAAGTTGGCAGATAGGTGGCGCATTTGTAGGACTAATCGTTGGTGCTGGCTTTGCATCAGGACAGGAAATTATGCAATATTTTACGAGCTTTGGTCTTTACGGGATAGTAGGAGGAATAGTCGCAACAATCGCATTTGCTTTTTTAGGGATGAGTCTAGCACAATTAGGAGCGGATTCACAAACGACCTCACATAAAGAGGTTATCTATCAAATTGGTGGACGGTATGTTGGGGTGCTATTAGATATTGTCATTACATTCTTCTTATTTGGCGTTGCGGTTGTTATGTTTGCTGGTTCGGGGTCTACATTCGAGCAAATGTTTAATATAAATCCGATGATTGGTAGTATTTTTATGGTCATCATTACGATTTTAACATTGCTATTAAATGTAAAAAATATTATTAATATAATAGCTTTAGTGACGCCCTATTTAATGGGAATCGTTTTTATTATATTAATTTATTCTATTTTCACGATGGACTTAACAATTGCCGAACAGAATGTGTTAGCACAGGAGCAAACATCTGCGTCTTCTAATTGGATATTGGGCGCACTTCTCTATGTATCTTATAACATAGCTGCTGGTACTGCGATGTTAATTGTTATGGGGGGAACGGTAAAAGAGCGCAAGATTGCTGGTTTAGGTGGTCTTCTTGGTGGCGTAATGCTCGGTGTTTTAATCATACTTATTAATATTGCTTTGTTCGTTAAAATGGATATAGTTGGTGGGACAGCAATGCCAACATTAGAGCTAGCAAAACAAATTCATCCTGTAGTAGGTATTTTAATGTCTATTGCTCTATTAGGTATGATGTACAATACGGCTGTAGGAATGCTTTATGCATTTACAGTACGTTTTATAGCGCCTGACCATAAAAGCTTTAAATTGGGTATTGTGGTAATAGGCTTAATAGGCTTTGTCGCGAGTTTAGTAGGGTTCACGACTTTAGTTGGAAAGGTATATTCAACAATGGGGTATTTAGGCTTTGCACTAATCATAGCTATTATCATCTCGTGGCTACGTAAAATACCAAAAGCTTACTAATTATATTTTTGAGATTCTCTAGTGTTTTTATACAGCGCTAGGGAATTTTTTTGGATCTTAGTAATGAAAACAAGTTGATGTTCATACAGTAATTGTATGTTTTTTAATCAGCAAATGTTTAATGTAACGTAAGTGAAATGACTGTTACAAATCTTTCTTGAAGCTACAGAACATTCCCACTTCAGTAGGTGATGAGATACTGAATAAAGATAAAACCTCCAAACGCAAAGCGACAGCGGCCAATTACACCAAGGCGAAATAAATTCGTGGGATTTTAAAAATTCTGCTTTGTGTAAAATAAATTCTCGTATTTTTAAATAAAATCTATCTCGGTGCTAGACACTAATTTTTGTGAATGCTATATTAATAGTGTCATAGTTTTTTTATAATTAAGAAAAATCAGGTTTCGCCACCGATAGATAGGATGGCATTTTATACGATATACGTAAGTTGATTGGAGGGTTGGACGATTTCTTGGGGATCAGCTTCACAGATGAAACCCTGGGAGCGAGCATCGCGAGTGAAGCGGTTCATCGGACGCCCCCAGAAAGCTTTGCTCCGTAGTGAAAGCGAAGCGTCAGCTACAAATGTTTTCTGTAGCGAAAGCGAAGCGTCAGCTACAAAATGTTTTCTGTAGCGAAAGCGAAGCGTCAGCTACAAAGCGCCCAGCTGGAACGGAAATCAACAACACATTATGGTGATGACCCAAACTTTTTCTAGTTATAAAGAGTGATGGAGTAAAGAGTTATAAGAAGGATGATAGATGCCTATGGTAAAGAAAACGTTAAAACAACGCATTGTTGACGCTTCTGTAGTGCTATTTCAGCAAGATGGCTATCATAATGTCACTGTTGATCGCATTGTTGAATATATTGGTGCATCAAAGGGTGGATTTTATCATAATTTTAAATCGAAAGATGAGTTGTTGTATGAAATTCACGATGTATTTATTTCCTATGTCATTAAACAATCACAGGAGGCATATGACAAATACGATACACCGATTACACGTTTATGTGCAATGCTGCAAACACTGACTCAAGTATTTGATGTGTATCAAGCACATATTACTGTTTTTTATGAGGAAAGTCGTTCCTTGCCAGAGGAATATAGTGAAATTATTCATAATAAACGAGATCAATATCGGGATATTTTACAAAAAGTCATAGAGGAAGGCCAGCAAACAAAGGATTTTCGTACAGAACTACCTTGTACTATTGTAACGATGGCTATTGTTGGGATGATTAACTGGACATACAAATGGTTTAAGCAATCAGGTCCTTTAACGATGGAGGAAATTACAGAGGTATTTATGGATATGGTATTGCGTGCGATTGTCACTGAACAAGCAATGGAAGAAGCCGTTCAATTTATGGTCAAGGAGAAGCCAGAAGCAAAAACTGGTTTTATTAATAGTTAAAACAAACCGACTAGTCGGTATCAATTTCTTTCAATGGGTGTTTAAACACCCGTTGAAATAGAGGAACTCAATCTCAAACCGCCACGTCCTGTGGCAACGACTGAGTGACCAACATCACTTGGCCAAAAGCCTCCGTCCGGATTCCGGATGCTATTATGCCGAGGTATAATTGATTTTTTGCAACTGTCATCTGAACGAAATCCGCTATGGCACATTAAACATTAGGGGGACTGGGGATGAACTTTGAACTAACGAAAGAGCAAGCAATGATTCGAGACATGGTGCGTGATTTTGCTGAAAATGAAATTAAACCGTATGCTCGTGAGGTTGACGAGACATCGACAATGAGAATAGAGAGCTTTAACAAGATGGCAGAGCTAGGCTTATTAGGTATTCCATTTCCTGAAGAGTATGGTGGTTCAGGCGGAGATACTGTTTCCTACGCACTTGCTGTTGAAGAAATCGGTCGTGCGTGTGGTGGCACCGGATTAAGCTATGCAGCAGCAGTTAGCTTAGGTGCTTCGCCTATTTATAATTTCGGTACCGAGGAGCAAAAGCAAGAATGGCTTGTTCCGTTAGCGAAGGGGGAAACATTAGGTTCGTTTGGTCTAACAGAGCCTAATGCTGGTTCAGATGCTGGTGGGACGCGTACAACAGCCGTAATTGATGGTGATGATTACATCATTAATGGTGAAAAATGCTGGATCACAAATGCTGGCCATGCGCGTCAAGTTATTGTGACTGCAGTGACAGGTAAACGTGAGGATGGTAAAAAAATCATCTCAGCTATCATTGTACCGACGAATACTCCTGGCGTAACGATCAACTGCAATTACGACAAAATGGGCGTACGCGGCTCCAATACATGTGAGATTATTTTGCAAAATGTTCGTGTACCAAGGGCTAATCTTTTAGGGGATGAAAAACGCGGATTTAGCCAATTTTTAAATACTTTAGACGGAGGCCGTATTTCCATTGCAGCATTATCAGTAGGAATTGCACAGGCAGCTTATGAGAAATCATTAAAATACGCAAAAGAACGTGAACAATTTGGTGCACCAATTTCAAAACTTCAGGCAATACAGTTTAAATTGGCCGATATGGCAATGGAGATAGAGCTTGCACGTACGTTAGTACATAAGGCGGCATGGCTTAAAGATCAAAAGAAACCATTCGGGAAGGAAGCGGCAATGGCAAAATTATTTGCTTCTGAAATGGGCTTCCGAACTTGTAATCAAGCCATTCAAATTCACGGTGGTTCAGGCTATATGAAAGAATACGACGTAGAGCGTCATCTGCGTGACATTAAGTTAATGGAAATCGGTGAAGGAACGTCTGAAATTCAACGTCTCGTTATTTCTCGTTTAATAGGCTGTTAATCATCTTAGGTAGCTAAAAGGGGGATTTTCATGGCAGAACTTGTGTATCAAACTATTGGTCAATTGCTAGATGAACAAGCGGAAAAATATCCACAACGCGAAGCATTAGTGTATGCAGATAGGGATTTACGTATGACTTATGAGGAGCTCAATCGGCAAAGTCGCATAGTCGCTAGAGGGTTGATGGCTCTTGGAATAGAGAAGGGCGAGCATATTGCGGTATGGACGACCAATGTCCCGGAATGGGTACAGCTGCAATTTGGTACAGGTAAAATGGGTGCTCCCATCGTCACTGTCAACACTAATTATCGCTCAAGCGAGTTGGAATATTTACTGAAGCAATCCGATGCAAAAACGATTATTTTAATTGAAAATTATCGAGACCATTCTTTTATGAATACACTGCAAGAGTTATGTCCAGAGCTTGAACATTGTGAACCGGGTAATTTGCAATCAAAGCGTCTGCCTTTATTGAAAAATGTTATTTTAATTGGCGAGACAAAATACCCCGGAGTGCTAAACTGGGCTGATGTGTTATCGGCTGCAGAGCAAATAACAGAGGAGCAATTAGATAAAAGACAGCAAGAGCTCCATTATGATGATGTTATTAATGTTCAATATACTTCGGGAACAACAGGTTTTCCGAAAGGTGTTATGTTAACGCATTATAACTTAGTCAATAATGCGATTAATATTGCAGAATGTATGGATTTAACTTTCGAAGATCGTTTATGCATCCCTGTCCCATTCTTCCATTGCTTTGGCTGTGTAATTGGAACATTAGCCATTACGACTAGTGGCGGGACGATGGTACCAGTGCAGGAATTTTCAGCTACTGAAGTGCTACAAACAGTTGAAAAAGAGAAATGTACAGCGTTACATGGTGTACCAACGATGTTTATTAGTGAACTTAATTTACCGAATTTTTCGTCTTTTGATCTATCAACGTTACGCACTGGAGTAATGGCAGGCTCTAATTGTCCAATTGAGGTGATGAAAGCCGTGATCGACAAAATGGGCATGAAGGATGTTACTATCTGCTACGGACAAACAGAAGCCTCTCCTGTTATTACGCAAACGAGAGCAGATGATCCGCTATTGTTAAAGGTAGAAACCGTTGGTCGTGCATTACCGAATTTGGAAGTTAAAATCGTCGTTCCTGGTACAGACGAAGAAGCTGCGCCAAATGAGCAAGGGGAACTATGTACGAGAGGCTACCACGTCATGAAAGGTTACTATAAAAACGAAGAAGAAACGCTTCTTGCAATTGATGGGGCTGGTTGGCTGCATACCGGGGATTTGGCAACGATGGATGAGGCGGGCTATGTCCGTGTAACAGGACGTTTAAAAGATATGATTATTCGCGGTGGTGAAAATATATCTCCTCGGGAAATTGAAGAATTCCTTTACACAAACCCGAAAATTGCAGATGTACAGGTTGCAGGTGTTCCTGATCCTGTTTATGGAGAGGAAGCGGCAGCTTGGATCATTTTGCGTGAAGGAGAGCAGGCAACAGAGGAAGAAATTCGGGATTATTGTCGGGATAAAATATCTAGACATAAAATACCACGACATATTTTCTTTATCGACGACTATCCGATGACTGCATCAGGAAAGGTTCAAAAGTATAGATTACGAGAGAGTTTTGTTCCAGCAGTGAAGTAAGAAGGGGGCCGGTGTTATGTTCAAAAAGGTTTTAATTGCAAATCGTGGAGAGATAGCAAGACGTGTTATTAGAACATGCAAACGACTAAATGTCCTAACAGTTGCGGTGTATTCCGATGCAGACGCCGAAAGCTTACATGTTAAGGAAGCGGATGAGGCGTTCTGTATCGGAAAACCACCTGTTGCACAAAGTTATTTAAATATTGATCGTATTCTGGGAGTGGCGAAGGAAAGCGGTGCTGAAGCTGTTCATCCAGGCTATGGCTTATTATCAGAAAACGCTGAGTTTGCTAAACGTTGTACAGAGGCAGGCTTAGTTTTTATTGGGCCTAGCGCAGACGTTATTGCTTCGATGGGTAGTAAATTAGAAGCCCGGAAAACGATGAAGGCAGCAGGTGTACCAATCGTTGAAGGTGTAGAGACACCTGTGAAGGATGTAACAGAAGCTATTGAAATTGCTTCCCATCTAGGCTATCCGATTATGTTAAAAGCCTCTGCTGGCGGTGGGGGTATCGGAATGCAGCTCGTAGAAAATGCAGAGGAATTGGCAAAAGCCTTTGAAGGTAATCAAAAGCGAGCACAGTCATTTTTTGGTGATGGCACGATGTATATGGAACGATTTATTGCTAATCCTCATCACGTCGAGGTACAAATTATTGCGGATCACAATGGCAATGTCGTACCGCTATTTGAGCGCGAGTGCTCGATTCAACGCAGAAATCAAAAAGTAGTTGAGGAAGCACCATCTCCTTTCATTTCTGAAGAAACAAGAAAAAGTATGCTAGATGCTTCCGTCAAGGCAGTTCAGCATATTGGTTATGTGAATGCTGGCACGATTGAGTATTTAGTAGATGCAGAGCAAAACTTTTATTTCTTAGAGATGAATACGCGCTTACAGGTTGAACATCCGGTGACTGAGGAAATTACGAATCTAGATCTTGTAGAGGAGCAATTAAAGATTGCGGCAAAACAACCATTAGCATTTACGCGGGATAGTATAGAAAGAAAAGGGCATGCGATTGAAGTACGCATCTACGCCGAAAATCCTTCGACCTTTTTCCCTTCTCCAGGTACAATCACAGCTTTTGAATTACCAACAGGTGAAGGTATTCGCCATGAATGTGGCGTAGAGGCTGGCACTTCGGTAACACCTTTTTACGATCCGATGATTAGCAAATTAGTTGTGTGGGGAGAAACACGCGCAATTGCGTGTGAACGACTTATTGAGGCACTTAAAGCATATAAAATAGAAGGAATTCAAACAAATATTCCAATGCTACTGAAAACAGTCACACATGAACAATTTTTAAAGGGCTATACAACAACTAAATTTGTAGATGAATATTATTTACCTCAATTAGCAGAGACAAAATAAAACGTCTAGACGAATTGTTTATTTGTTCGAGAGCGAAGCGCCAGCAACAAATGTATATTCTGTGCGAAAGCGAAGCGCCAGCAACAACAATTACGACAAGGCGAAAATGATAAAAGCATTCGCACTTAAATATTAGTGCGAATGCGTTATCAGTACATTCATAACATTTGGAGGGATTTACAATGGCAACAGTTAAAGCGAGCATGGCAGGAACAGTATGGAAAATTGTTGTAGCTGAGGGCGAGAAAGTTACAGCGGGACAAGATGTGGCAATTTTAGAGTCGATGAAAATGGAGATTCCTATTGAAGCAGAGGAAGATGGCGTAGTCACAAAAATCATTGCGAACGAAGGGGATTTCATTAATGTTGATGATGATATTTTAGAAATTGAATAAGGAGGCTTCTTTATGCAGCTACCGAAGCATGTCACGTTAAAGGAAGTAGGGCCTCGTGACGGTTTGCAAAATGAGAAAACGCATCTTCCAACTGCCGATAAAGTACAATTAGTAAATTTACTTAGTCAAACTGGATTGAATTATATTGAGGTAACTTCTTTTGTGCATCCGAAGTGGATTCCACAGCTGGCAGATGCAGTGGAGGTTCTTCAGACCATTAAACGCCAAAAAGATATCACATATGCGGCACTCGTTCCGAACATGCGTGGCTTAGAACGTGCATTGCAGGCTGAAATAGATGAAGTAAGCGTATTTATGTCAGCAAGTGAAAGCCATAATCAAAGTAATATTAATAAAACAATTAATGAAACATTTCCGATACTACAGGAAGTTGTGGTAGGGGCAAAGGCAGCGCATAAAAACGTACGAGGCTATATCTCAACGGTAATTGGGTGCCCGTATGAAGGCTACATACAACCAGAAAAGGTTTTGCGAGTAACAGAAAAATTATTAGAAATGGGCGTCGATGAAATTTCGCTCGGTGACACGATTGGTGTTGGTGTACCGACACAGGTGGAAAATCTGTTAGAAGAATTGCTAAAAAGATATCCTGCAGAACATTTCGCGATGCATTTTCATGATACACGTGGCACAGCGCTAGCGAATATTGTTCAATCTTTAAAAATGGGAATTACGAAGTTTGATAGTGCGCTTGGTGGACTTGGCGGCTGTCCGTATGCCAAAGGAGCATCAGGTAATGTAGCTACGGAAGATTTACTGTATTTATTACATGAAATGGATATTACAACGGGTATAGAGCTCAATAAAGTGCTAGAGGCTGCGCAATTTATTGAACAGAAACTAGGGAAGGCCGTTGCCTCTAAACAAATGGCGATTGCCCGTAATGAAAGGAGTGCGAGTCAATTATGACGCAGCTCGTTCGTTTTGAATTATTAGATGGTAGCATTGGGCTTATTACACTTTCCAGACCTGAAGCTGCAAATGCAATGTCTGTACAACTACTCCAAGAACTAAGCACGGCACTCGACAACATAAACGGTGATCCGGCAGTGCGAGTCGTTTTACTAACGGGGGCAGGGGAAAAAGCCTTTTGCGCCGGAGCAGATTTAAAAGAACGTAAAGGGATGCCGGACCGACAAGTAAAGCAAATTGTGCAATTAATCGGTGCCACAGTGGCAAAAGTAGAAGCACTCGCCCAACCAGTTATCGCCGTACTAAATGGTGTTGCTTTCGGTGGCGGACTCGAACTAGCGTTAGCCTGTGATTTACGTCTTGCAGCTGCACATGCAAAGATCGGCCTTACGGAAACATCTCTCGGCATCATCCCAGGTGCAGGAGGCACACAACGACTTCCAAGACTAATTGGCATTGGAAAAGCGAAGGAATTAATTTATACAGCACGTCGACTAAATGCAGAGGAAGCGAGAAGCTACGGTATTGTGGAGTATGTTCATGAAGGACATGAAGTACTAGAAAAGGCTCAGCAGCTTGCGCTCGAAATGGCAAAGAATGCTCCACTTTCTTTAGTACAGGCGAAAATCGCCATGAATCAAGGAGTTGAAGTAGATTTAGCTACGGGCTTAAAAATCGAATCACTTGCATATAATGCTCTGATTCCTACAGAAGATCGATTAGAGGGCTTACTTGCTTTCCAAGAAAAACGAACACCGCAATACTTAGGGAAATAAAGACCTGATAATAGATTTTGAAAGGTTTTAAAGTAGGATTTCAAAATATTGGCATATCATCAAAAAGTGGGGCTAGGTGACTTCTTGGGGCTCCATCGAACGCGCCCAGGAAAGCTCTG
The DNA here is from genome assembly GCF_023242215.1 of Lysinibacillus sp. Ag94. Classification (NCBI taxonomy): domain Bacteria; kingdom Bacillati; phylum Bacillota; class Bacilli; order Caryophanales; family Bacillaceae; genus Lysinibacillus; species Lysinibacillus sp. Ag94. Next base: position 322,692 of record NZ_CP096780.1, read on the forward strand.
CTCTGCGCGAAAGCGAAGCGTCAGCGGCAAATGTTTTCTGTAGCGAAAGCAAAGCGGCAGCTACAATGCGCCCAGCCGGAACGGAAATCAACCCCACGCTATGATGATGAACTGAAATCTAGGTGTACTATTAACTATTTATGCTAAGGCGTAACCGAATGGGCAAAAGGAGGAATTCACTATGAGCAATGTACCGACAGAAAATACGACTAAAACAATGAAGGAACAAATTTTAGCAGGTGGTCTGCCAAAATACCACGATAAAAACGCGCAGCAAGGAAAATTATTTGTACGTGAACGACTCGAATTATTATTAGATGATGGGCTGCATTCAGAGGATGGCTTGTACGCAAACTGCTTAGCCGGTGACTTACCGGCAGATGGCGTTGTAACAGGAATCGGTAAAATCCATGGCCGTACCGTTTGCGTATTAGCAAACGACTCGACGATTAAAGCTGGCTCTTGGGGTAAACGTACAGTAGAAAAAATGATTCGTATTCAAGAAACAGCTGAAAAGTTAAATTGCCCATTACTGTATCTAGTCGATTCGGCAGGTGCACGTATTACTGATCAATTAGAAATGTTTCCTGGCCGACGAGGAGCAGGACGCATTTTCTATAATCAAGTAAAACTATCAGGTAAAATCCCTCAAATATGCTTACTGTTTGGACCTTCTGCAGCAGGAGGTGCATATATCCCTGCATTCTGCGATATTGTAGTTATGGTAGAGGGCAATGCATCGATGTATTTAGGATCCCCACGTATGGCGGAAATGGTTATTGGTGAGAAGGTAGATTTGGAAACGATGGGTGGAGCGAAAATGCACTGTACCATTTCCGGTTGTGGAGATGTGCTTGCTAAAACCGAGCAGGAAGCAATTGCCTATGCGCGTAAATATTTGAGCTACTTCCCGAACAATTATGCAGAGCGCGGCAAAGTAGAGGCTCCAAAGCCACCAGCTACATTTGATAAATCGATTGAAGAGCTAATACCAAAAAATCAAAACGTTCCTTTTGATATGTATAAGCTAATTGACCGTATTATAGATGAAAATACGTTTTGTGAAGTGAAAAAATTATTCGCTCCAGAATTAATTACAGGACTAGGGCGCATTAATGGGCAATCCGTTGGAATTATCGCCAATCAACCGCGCGTAAAGGGTGGCGTTTTGTTCCACGATTCAGCTGATAAAGCAGCAAAGTTCATTTCACTTTGTGATGCGTTTAATATTCCGCTTCTTTTCCTTGCAGATGTACCAGGCTTTATGATTGGTACGCAAGTTGAAAAAGCTGGGATTATTCGCCATGGTGCGAAAATGATTTTCGCAATGAGCGAGGCAACAGTCCCTAAATTAACGGTCATTGTTCGTAAGGCATATGGTGCAGGGCTGTATGCAATGGCAGGTCCTGCTTTTGAGCCAGACTGCTGTATTGCGCTTTCTAACGCGCAAATTGCTGTAATGGGCCCTGAGGCAGCGGTCAACGCAGTATATGCTAATAAAATCGCTGAACTTCCAAAAGAGGAGCAAGCGCACTTTATTGCAGAGAAACGCAAGGAATATCAAGAGGAAATCGATGTCTATCGTCTAGCTTCAGAGCTCATCATTGACGATGTTATTGAGCCAAATGATTTACGAAAAGCACTTGAATCACGTTTAGAGCTGTATATGTCAAAATATTTATTATTCTCGGAACGTAAACATGGAGTAAATCCAGTATAAAGTCTGAAAGAATGCTGTCTCAGTTTATTTGAGGCAGCTTTTTTTGCATCACTAAAAGCCGAGGATTGTATTTTGTTAAAATTTGTTTTTTCTCTTTTCTAATTGAATCTGGACAAACGTATAGTAAAGGAGGATAAAGTATACCTAATATATGCTAGTATCCTTTAAAACGCTTTACCCATCTTCTTATTGCCACTTGCATGGGGAAGGGAGGCATATTAAAATTATGAGAGGATACAGGAGGTAGGTCGTATAGGCATGACAAAAAATAATATACAGGGTAGTGCCAAGCTACCGTTACCTTATCGTTCATTGATAGATACATATTATTTACCAATCAAGATAATAGGTTGGATATTTTTTTGTATTTATTCTGTAATAGCTTTTTATAAACTAGTTATTGATCGACTAGTGAATGTAATTATTATTTTATTTAATGGCGAATATTCTCTAGACGAATTAGGGCTGTTTGATTATAGTGACTGGCGTTTAACCACAAATTTTATTCCCTTTGATACAATTCTTCGCTATATAAATTACTCTCAGTATTTTAATTTAGATATCATTATTATTAATTTACTAGGCAATTTATTGATATTTACCCCAATGGGCTTTTTACTTCCATTATTATCAAAAAGGTTTCGGAAAGCGCGGACAGTTATTTGGGCAGGCTTTTTCTCTAGTCTAGCGGTAGAAACAATCCAGTTTATTTTTACGGTTGGGTCGGCTGATATTGATGATTTAATATTAAATACACTCGGCGCATGGCTTGGTTACTTAGCCTATAAAAGTATACTTATTAAGCCTAAAAAAGACAGATAGAAACAGTCCTTGTGATAGGGCTGTTTTTTTAGTGGTGAATTAACACCATTTATAAAGTGGTAACGATAATAAAATTTATTGAAATTAAATATTGGAATACTAAATGAATATAATATCGAGGAATTTGTTAGGTCTTTGTATCTATTTCGTTGAAAGTGAAATATTTCTTTAGGAGCTTAGTATTAATTCGCTCTTGAATTTGGTAAAGAAAATTCCGATAATTAGGGTACAGAAACTATTCTGAAGGAATAGATAAAGTTAATAGAGGAAATTATCATATCTATTATTTAACTTGCATATTAAATAAGAAAGCCGAGGTGAATCTTATGAAACTATCTAGTTTAATTGAACAAGAAAGAATATCATCATACTATAATCGTAAAAAGATTTTACAGCGAAAACAAGCTGGTGATGCGTATCGAAAAAGTGCACTGTATTTTCCACCAAAGAAAAATCCGTTATTGCTTGAGCTAGAAAATTTACTTTTAGGGCATACAGACCAAGAACTCTTTGAGCAACAAAAAGAGGCGTCCAAAGAGGTCACACCCCAACAGCAAGCAATCATTCAAGATATGCAACAGACGAAAAATGTGCTCGCCCATGAGCAAATGCAGCATTATTCACAGGTAGAGCGTATAAATGAGGAAGCGCCTATAGTAGATGATGCAAATGCCAAGGAAACGTTACAAATTTTAGAGCGGGTGCGGAATACTGCGCTGGGACCCGCGCAGCCATCACCACAGGATTTACGTGTAAATGTACAGCACATGCAAGCGCAATTAAATGGTCAAGAGGTTGATGACAATGAGCCAGCTTTTGTACGGGAAGATATTGAAGTCAAAGTACCAGAACGTTTTTCGAAGGAATTGAAATTAGATCCATTTGTAGATACAATTTTCGGTAAGAGTTATGCGGGGGCATACAAGGCGCGAACATATAAACACGCTTCTGAAAAGTATGCCACTCATATTCAAATGGCAAAAGACGGCTATCGACCGAGTAATGACTCCATGATCTCCATGATAGCCTAATGCTGCAGATGGGGGATTTTTGATATGGCAAAAGCAAAGCATGCGAAAACAAATGCGATAAGATTATTTGAGCAACAAAAAATACAATTCGAAGTAATTGAATATGAGACTGGTGATGGCCAAGTTGACGGAATTTCGGTTGCTGAAAAAATTGGTCACCCAGTTGCACGTGTTTTCAAAACATTAGTAGCAAAGGCAAGTGCACAAAAGCTTTTTGTATTTGTTATTCCTGTAGCAGATGAGCTTGATTTAAAAGCAGCTGCAAAGGTTGTAGGAGAGAAAAAAATCGACATGCTCCCGGTCAAGGAGTTACTTGGCTATACAGGCTATGTGCGAGGCGGATGCTCTCCAGTCGGCATGAAGAAGCTTTATCCAACTGTCATCGATTCGTCGGCCCAAGAGCAAGGAAATATTATAGTGAGTGCCGGGAAAATCGGTATGCAAATCCACCTACAGCTAGATGATTTAGTCGCTGTGACAAAAGCAAATATTGCATCAATCACTACTACCCAAGAATGAAATGCTGGGTAGTTTTTTTATTGATAATTTGTAGTGGTAAACGGCTCGGCACAGAAAGAGATAACTGTTACTATTAATTCTAAATATAAAGGATACTTTAAAAATTCATTTGTTGAATAGCCCAATAAATAAGGCATACCTAAAAACATCATTACTATACCAATTGTAAACAAAACAATCCCAACTTTTTTACCATACATCTCCCTCCAAACTTAAGCTAATGTTAACTGACCTGCATCACAGGCATAATTGCGTGTTTAATTAAAAAATTTGTTCTTGTTATTTTTGATGTAGCTAATGACAATTGCAAAGTAAATAACAGCTATGAGATTAATGATACTTAATGTAAGACCTGATGGTTCGGACCAGGGAAGTACAAAAAGCCAAAATACTACTAAAATTGAACTCAGTACATATATCCATTTGAACAGATATGTCATTTTTAATTCCCTCTTTTCTTCTTTGATGCTTGTAACTTTCAAGGAATTGTCTCCTTTCATTAATTCGTCAATACTAATATTGAATAAATCACTTAATGCACTAAGCGTTTCAATATTGGGGTAACCTTTTTCAAGCTCCTATTTAGAAACGGATTGTCTGCTAAAGTTTAATTTAATGGCTAGCTTTTTATAGAACTCCATGATTTCAACTCCTGTCATTTTATTTTTACTATAGCTCATGTAAGAATCGCAAAGTAGAATGATGTAATCTAAGAGTAGCAAACAGTTGAAACAGATGGTTGCTACTTACTCAATTAGGCACTTTTGGTGAAAATAGATAGTTTTAGAATACTGAAAATGGGTTCTTTTTGTTTGCCGTAATAATTCGACTTTATTTTGGGTATCCCTTTTTTTCTATCTCGTTAGTTTAATGGATTTATTCGAGAGGCTTTTATTGCCGGCACTCTAAGGGCATGAACTTATTCTATTAAATGGGAAGCTACTTTTATGTGTAAAAATTAAAAGTAGCTTCATTTTTTTTAAGGTTCCTTCATATAATGCAAGGCATAAGATAAAGGGGGATCGAAATTGAACGGAAATGTGACCTACTATTATGGACACGCACTGACTGGGCAAGGAATTAAACATTTATATAAAGAAATGATGGATGAGGCTGAACTAGTTTATATTTTACAGGGTGCACCGACGTTTAAAGGATCAGAACTTCTTAAAGAGCTTGGGTATTTTTATGTGAAGCAGGGCTTTGCGGTGGAGTGGTTTAAGCATGCTTTGCTGGAGGATATTGTTGAGGCAGTATATGTTCAAGGATGTAATCGATTATTTGTATGGTCATCAGGTTGGGGGATTGAACCGGTTTTCCTTGGAACAAAGCATCGGGTGATGTCATTTTATGATTGCTTAGAAGAAATCCAGCTTGAAAGGGTTGGCGAACAGCTCGCTACTGCAATGACGGAACGAGAGTCATGGCGTGAGAAGTGTATTTCGAAGCTTAATGATGCAATAAAGATCCATGATGATTGGGAAGTAGTCACACAGAGTTGTATGAACTGGCAGGCATTGAATGATCAGGTTGAAAATTTAAAGACAGATGTGTTCCAATCAATCGTCTTAAATAAAACAGGTGTGCGCACCCATCGCTTACTCGGAACATTAACACCTAGGGGTGCCGAAAATACCGTAGATAGCATAACAAAAAATGTATCTAGAAGATTGATGATCAAAGGGAAGCCAGGTACAGGTAAATCTTCGTTAATGAAAGGTTTGGCAGACGAAGCAAATGCAAGAGGGCTCGATGCACAAATTATTTGGTGCGGCCTGGATTCAAACTCAGTGGACATGGTCATTATCCCGGAATTGAATTTCTGTATTTTTGATAGTACAGAGCCTCATATCTTTGACCCACAGGACGGAAGACTAGGGGATGAAATTTTCGATATAGGGAAACATTGCGCAATTTCACAGGAGGCAGAAGTTCAAATTGAAGATATTCGGGCAAAGTATAAAGAGGCGATGCAGGATGCAATGGGCTATTCGAAGCGTTACGCGGAAGCGGAGTATACTATCCGGCGATTATTAGATAATTGTGTATCATCATCTCTTTGGCGAGAAAAAACTGCCCCACTATTCGAAAGATTAACAAAGTAATTTTTCGAATAGTATGCTTGTGCTACACTAGGAATTAGAAAAGTGTTCTTAGGAAAGGATGATACGCTTGTCAAAAGTATTGAATGCATTTTTAGATGAAAACCTAAAAGCCTTACACGATCAAGGCTTATACAATGAAATTGATCCAGTAGAGGGAGCAAACGGACCAATTATTCAGGTACGTGGCAAAAATCTAATTAATCTATCATCAAATAATTATCTGGGCTTAGCAACGAATGAAGATTTAAAGCGTATTGCCAAAGAAACAATTGAGACATACGGTGTAGGGGCTGGAGCAGTTCGTACGATTAACGGCACACTTGATTTACACGTAAAACTAGAGGAAAAGCTTGCTGAATTTAAAGGGACTGAAGCAGCGATCTCTTATCAATCAGGTTTTAACTGTAATATGGCAGCTATTTCAGCTGTTATGGATAAAAATGATGCAATTCTTTCAGACCAATTAAACCATGCGTCGATTATTGATGGCTGTCGTTTATCACGAGCGAAAATCATTGCCTTTAATCACTCTGATATGGACGATTTACGTGCAAAGGCAAAGGAAGCAAAAGAATCAGGCTTATATAATAAAGTCATGGTCATTACGGATGGCGTATTCTCAATGGACGGTGATATTGCAAAACTACCAGAAATCATTGAGATTGCGAAAGAGTTTGATTTAATCACATACGTCGATGATGCACACGGATCAGGTGTAACAGGTAAAGGAAAGGGGACTGTGAAGCATTTCGGTTTAGAAAAAGAAATTGACTTCCAAATTGGTACACTTTCTAAAGCAATTGGTGTTGTTGGTGGATATGTAGCAGGTAAGAAAAATTTAATTGACTGGCTTAAAGTGCGTTCTCGTCCATTTTTATTCTCAACAGCATTACCACCAGGTGACGTAGCTGCGATTACAGCAGCAGTACAAATGTTGATTGACTCAACAGAGCTTCACGATAAGCTATGGGAAAATGGCGATTATCTAAAAGCGGGTCTTGCTAAGCTAGGCTTTAATATCGGTGAATCTGAAACGCCAATCACACCATGTATTATAGGTGATGAAAAACTTACGCAGGAATTTTCTCGCCGTCTATTTGAAGAGGGCGTCTACGCTAAATCAATCGTTTTCCCAACGGTTCCTAAAGGTACAGGACGTGTTCGTAACATGCCTACAGCGGCACATACAAAAGAAATGTTAGACGATGCTCTAGCAATCTATGAAAAAGTCGGCCGTGAACTAGGCGTTATTCAATAAAAAAATGGGGCTGCCTCAATAGTGAGGTAGCCCTTTTTATATTAATGTCCCGATAAAATCTGAAATTGTTCCGATAAATCTCAAAATTGTTCCGATAAAACAAAAATTTATTCCGATAAGTCTCTTATCTGCATCTCAAACTGCCGGACACTATATTTACGCTCCATCCTTTTTCACCAATGTGATATCACGTAGTCCTTTTATAGATATTGCCCCCGCTAATGCGATAGAAACTTTTAATTCATCATATAAATTTGTCATTACTTTTTCGATTCCTTGCTGTCCTTCCAATGCAAGTCCGTAGACGAAGGGACGGCCAATGGCAACAGCATCTGCTCCTAAAGCGAGTGCCTTAAGGGCATCCATTCCACGATACACACCGCTATCTAAAATAACTGGAATTTGTCCCTTTACAGCTTTCACAATGTCAGGAAGTGCATCAAGTGAAGCAATTACGCCATCCAATTGGCGTCCACCATGGTTGGATACGATAATGCCGTCAATGTCGTTTTCTATTGCTAGTTTTGCGTCTTCAGGATGCAAGATCCCTTTTAACAAAATAGGGAGATTCGAACGGCGCTTTAATTCACGTACATTGTCCCAATTTAATGTTGGATGGAATATATTTTGCAATACGCCTTGGATATATGACTCGAATGAATCATCTGGTAAGGAAGCGATAAAAACAGGGTCATTCATATAGTTTCCTCGTGCATACCCAAGCTTTAATGGTGAAAATTGATTACGAACATCCTCTTCACGCCAGCCAAGCATGACTGTATCTACAGTTAAAACGATAGCCTCAAAACCAGCTGCCTCGGCTCGAGCGGCCATGCTATAGGCAATTTCCTCATTTGTTGACCAATATAATTGAAACCATTTAGTAGCAGTGGGAGCTGTTTGTGCCACATCCTCGAGTGCATAGCTTGAAACTGTGCTTTGAATATAAGGGATTTTTAATTGATCAGCTGCACGTGCAACGGCTAGCTCTCCTTCGTCATGCGCCATTTTGTTCATGCCAACAGGAGCAAATAAGAACGGAGTTGGATATATTTTTCCGAACAGTTCAATCGATGTATCAATACTTGAAACATCTTGTAAAAAGCGTGGAATGATAGAGTATTTTTCAAAGGCTGTACGGTTATTCCTTAATGTTTGCTCACCGCCAGCGCCTGAACGGATGTAACCAAATGGACCAGCTTCTAATTTTTCTGCAACTGCCTTTTCTAAATCTGTAAAGCAAATAGGGAAGGGGGCTTGTGCATTAATATTTTTTAACAGTAGATCGCTATGTGTTGTCTTTGTCATCATAAACCTCCTACTAATCTTTCTTTAACTTCGCAGCAAAGCGATTACCTAGTGATTGAATACTCTGCACGAGGATGATTAAGATAAACACCGTCGCATACATCACGTCAACCTCATAGCGTAGATGGCCGTAACGGTATGCGAGATCACCTAGACCACCAGCACCAACCATTCCTGCCATTGCTGTTGCTCCTATAAGACCGATTGTGGCAATCGTTAAACCTAAAATAATGGATGGGCGAGCCTCACGTAATAAGACGTTCCAAATAATATGACGACGTTTAATACCCATTGCTGTATAAGCTTCCACAACACCTGGATCAACTTCTAAAAGTGCTGTTTCCATAAGTCGCGCAATATAAGGCGCTGTATAAACAACAAGCGGCACAATAACACCTTTTACACCAATAGTTGTGCCGACGATTAGCTTCGTGAACGGTAAAATGAAAAATAGTAAAATAATGAACGGTACAGAGCGGATAATATTAATAAATAAATTGAAAAATTGGTAGAGAAATTTATTTTCAAACGATTGCCCCGGGCGAGTTAAAACGATTAAAAGCCCCAAAGGAATCCCAATTAAAATAGAAAAGAATAATGAAATCCCAACCATTTGGAAGGTTTCGAGAATGGATTTCCCAATAACATCTGACCAATCTGCAAAGAAGCTTTGAATGCTAGTCATGTAATTCGCCTCCTAATACCTCAATGCTTACCCCGTTTTCTGTAAAATACTTAAGTGCTTTTTCTACGATATGTGCTTCACCGTGTAGATGCACGACAATATTACCGACAATGCCATTTTTTAATTCTATGATATTGGCTGATAAAATATTTGGTTGCACATCATAAACTTTACTCACTTCTGCTAGTAATGGTTTACCCGTACTTTCTCCAAGGAATGTTAAACGAATAACACTTCCCGAAACATTTAATTGTTTGATAAGAGAAGGGGATAAATTACGTTGAGAAATGGTATTTAAAAATTTCCGTGTTGTTGGATGCTGGGGCTTCGAAAATAGTTCTATAGCAGAGCTATATTCCACAACCGCCCCTGATTCAAGAACAGAAACGGCATCGCAAATTTTTTGAATAACATTCATTTCATGTGTAATAAGTAAAATAGTGATACCTAGCTCACGATTAATTTTCAGGAGAAGCTCAAGAATGGCGTCTGTTGTTTCGGGGTCGAGTGCACTTGTCGCTTCATCACTAAGCAAAATCTCAGGCTCCTGGGCAAGGGCACGTGCAATAGCGACACGTTGCTTTTGACCACCTGAAAGCTGGCTAGGATAGCTATCTAATTTCTCCGTTAGACCAACAATTTCTGCATATTTTGCAACGCGTTTTTTTACTTCAGAGTCGTTATAGCCAAGAAGCTTTAATGGTATCGAGATATTGTTGTAAACAGTCGCTGTTTTTAAAAGGTTAAAATGCTGGAAGATCATCCCGATTTTTTGCCGAGTTTTGCGAAGGTCGTTTAGAGAAAGGGAAGTAATATCTACATGATCGATGAATACTTTTCCTGTTGTTGGACGTTCTAATAAATTCACACAGCGAATAAGGGTACTCTTTCCTGCACCACTGTAGCCAATAACCCCATGGATTTCACCTTTTTTAACATGCAGGTTAATACCATCTACTGCTTTGACGATACCATTTTTAGTTTTAAATTCTTTTGTTATATTTTCTAGTTGAATCATAAGGTGATATCTCCTTTCTAAGTCCTTCGATAAAGCAAGAATCTGCTAGCTTTCCTGTAGGAGTCTCGCAGATTCTTGAAATACTTAATCGTCACTTACCAGCTTGGAATTATGGAGCCTTGGAATTTTTCTTCAATAAATTTGCGTACCTCATCAGATTGATAAGCTTCAACAAATTTTTTGATCGTTGGGTCATCTTCGTTTTCAGCACGCACCACAATGTAGTTCACATATGGAGAGTCCGTAGATTCTAAAAGAATGGAGTCTTTTTTAGGATTAAGGCCAGCATCAAGAGCGAAGTTTGTATTAATGGCAGCTACATCTACTTCACTAAGCTGTTTAGGAATTTGTGCAGCCTCTAATTCAATGAATTTCAAATTCTTTTTGTTTTCTTCCACATCGCGAATAGATGCTGTTAAGTCTGCACCGTCTTTTAATTTAATGATGCCAGCCTCTTGAAGGACAAATAGAGCACGAGCCCCGTTCGTTGGATCATTCGGTAATCCGAATGTAGCACCATCTGGAACTTCATCCAATGATTTATATTTCTCGGAGTATATGCCCATAGGAGTTAAAATTGTTTTTCCTACTGGCACTAAATCTGTTTTGTGATCTTTGTTAAATGCATCGAGGAAAGGCTCGTGTTGATAGCTGTTTACATCAAGATCACCCTCGGCTAACGATGTATTTGGTAAAACATAATCAGAAAACGTTTTTAGTTCTACCTCTAAGCCATTTTCTTTGGCAACTTTTGCTGCAGCCTCTGCAATTTGTTCGTGTGGACCAGAAGTTACACCTACTACAATCTTATTTTCATTAATAGTCTTACTTTGACTATCCTTACTATTTTCTTTAGTACCACAGCCCACTAATGCTGCTACTAATGTAAGACTTGCTAAACCTAATAAAATCTTGTTTTTCTTTTTCATGAAACATACCTCCAAAGTTGTTTTATCGGTAATAAAAATAAAAAAACTCTCTTAAAAATTAAGAGAGGCTCATGAAAAATTGTCCTCTCTTATCTTTCAAACAATGATTGTTTGCTGGAATTAGCACCTTCCTTAAAAAAGGAGGTTGCCGAGCTTCATAGGGCCAGTCCCTCAGCTACTCTTGATAAGAGATTTATAATATTTTTTTGTAAATCCGATAGAACTAATATAAATTATAGGATATAGTAAGTCAATTGAATTTTTAAAATTTTTCATTTTATTTTAATGTTTAGTCGCGAAAGAAGAGAGAAAAAACTGTCCCTATAGCAAGTTTGAGCTAATGGAACAGTTTTTGATTGAAATGTTCACAGGTTAAATAAGTTTAATTTTTCAATTCTGCTGATCGCTTCACGTAAGCGGTCTTCGCTAACAAGTAAACCAACTCGTACAAAGCCTTCACCATATTGACCGAAGCCATTGCCTGCAGCTACTGCTATATCAGCTTTGTCGAGCAATATATCGGCAAATTGTTCACTCGTAAAACCTAGTGGAACAGGGAGCCATGCAAAAAAAGAGCCTCTTGGTGCTGTAACTTGCCAACCAATTCGCTGAGCTTCTTCAATCAGGACGTTTCGTCGACGCTCATAGGTCGCTCTTAGCTTATCCGCGCAACTTTGGGAAGCAGTAAGCGCAACTGCTGCGGCTTGTTGTACGGCAGGAAATTGACTACAAAATAGATGATCTTGCATAAGGTTAATAGCTGCGATAATGTCGGGGTTACCAACCGCGAAACCAATGCGCCAGCCTGCCATATTATACGTTTTGGATAATGTATACATTTCGATACCGACATCTTTAGCACCATCAGCTTGCAGGAAGCTGACAGGTTTATGGCCGTCAAATCCAATCGCTCCGTAGGCAAAATCATGTGCGACGATAATATTATGCTTTTTTGCAAAGCGTACTGTTTCCTCGAAAAATTCCAATGTTGCAGTACCGCCAGTTGGATTATTCGGGTAATTCAAGTACAGCAACTTCGCCTTTTCCTTTACTTCATCGGCTAAAGCAGTATAATCTGGCAGGAAATCATTTTCTGCGAAAAGAGGCATAACTTCAAAATTAACATCACCTAATACGACACCAGATAAGTAATCTGGATATCCAGGGTCAGGTAATAGCATAGTGTCACCGGGGTTTAAAACAGCTAACGGTAGCTCAACAAGACCAATTTTCGTACCTCCGAGAATAGCAACCTCTGTATCAGGGTCAATGTCCACATTGTATTCACGTTTGTAGAAGCTTGCTGCTGCTTGGCGTAATTCTGCTATGCCACGAAATGGAGAGTATTGATGATTTTGAGGATTTTCTGCCGCCTCCTGTAATGCTTTAATAATGTGTAAAGGGGTGGGTTGATCTGGATTACCTTGACCAAGATTGATAACATCACGTCCTTCAGCAAGAGCAGCGTTTACTTTTTGTACAAGTGCTGCAAAAAATTGAGTTGGGAGTTGCTGTAGTTTTTTTGAGAATTCCATGCACGTCCACCTTTTTCAGAATATAATAATTATTGAAGATATGATGCACATAATATTACTTTTTTTAGTAATTGTCTAGAGTATTTTCAGTTAACGAAAAATCAAAAGTGACGCAAATGAGGTGGGAAAATTGCACAAAGTCTCGTATTTTATCGTCAATGCTTTTACTACAGAGCTTTACAAGGGAAATCCCGCAGCAGTATGTTTACTTGATTCAACGATACCTGAGTCGACCATGCAGAAAATTGCTCAAGAGATCCCGGTACCAACAACAGCTTTTGTTCAAAGGAAGGATAATCATTTTTTTCTTAGATGGTTTACGCCAGCAAAGGAAATACCGATTTGTGGACACGGAACAATCGCTAGCGCGTTTTTACTTTGGAAACAAGGGATTGTACCTATCAATTCTTCGATTATATTCCAGACTGTAAGTGGCCCTTTGCAAGCAAATTGGTTCAATGAATTAGTTGAAATAACAATTCAAAAGTATCAGTTAGAAGAGATTGAATGTCCTTTGGGGCTTGAAGAATGGCTAGGGATGAAACCAACATATGTAGGGAAAACAGAATTGGATTATATAGTGGAGTTAAGTCACGAAGAGTATATTGCAGATTTCAAAGCTGATTTTCAAGCGATGAAACAGTTCCCGGTACGTGGTGTTTGTATTACAAGTCGTTCTAAAGATGAGGGGATTGATATTGTCTCAAGATTCTTTTCTCCAGCACAAGGCATCGATGAAGACCATGTAAATGGTTCCACTCATGGTGCGCTAGGACCTTACTGGTGTCCAAAATTATCAAAAGAAAGTATCGTGAGTAAACAACTTTCAAAACGCGGTGGCTTATTGTATGTTACACCAAAAATAAATGATGTAGCTATTGCGGGTTCTGCAGTTCAAGTATTAAGTGGTGAAATAATAATCTAAATATGGAGCTTAAACCATGGAAGTCAGGTTGATTTATTGTAGTATAAATACAGAACAGTACTGTCTAGAGGAGGAATAGCAATGAAAATTGGTTGTATTCAATTAAACGTAGGCTTTGGCAAAGTAGAAGAAAATTTTGCTCGCGCTGAGGACAAAATTCGTGAAGCGGCAAAACAAGGTGCAGAAATTATTGTGCTGCCAGAAATGTGGAATTCAGGCTATGCTCTTGAAAAATTATCAGAGCTAGCAGATGTGGATGGAGAGCGTTCGAGGGCATTTTTATCAAACCTAGCGAAAGAGCTTGGCGTACATATTGTTGGTGGCTCGGTTTCAACGAAGAAGGGCGATAAATTTTACAACACGATGTATACGTTTGATAAAAATGGTGTGCTAGTAGGCGAATATAACAAGGCACATCTTTTCCGTTTGATGGACGAGCATTTATATTTAGAAGCTGGGGATGAAATGAATCGCTTTGTCCTTGGAGATATCGAGGCTGCAGGCGTGATTTGCTATGATATTCGTTTCCCTGAATGGCTACGTGCTCACGCCTTAGCGGGGGCAAAAGTATTGTTCGTGCCGGCACAATGGCCAACACCACGTATCGATCATTGGAAAACATTACTGCAAGCACGTGCCATTGAAAATCAATGCTTTGTGATCGCTGTTAATCGCATTTCTAGAAAAGTAGAGAACTTTAATGGCCAATCAATGATCATTCAACCGTGGGGCGAGGTGCTATGGGTTGGTGCAGAGGACGAAGAAGTAGCTGTCATCGACGTAGACTTTTCAATTGTCGATGAAGTAAGAGGCCGAATTCCTGTTTATGACGACCGCAGACCTGGATTATACAACGGAGTAGTTACCGAAAACTAAAATCTGCTAGCACGCTCAAAGGGCAAGCAATGTTGAGCGTGCTAACCGATGAACAGAAGAACATCGCTGATAAGCAGGGAAATATCGCTGATAAGCAGAAGAAAATCGCTGATAAGCATGCGAACAACGCCGGTAACCCAATGAACAACGCCACTAACCCGATGAACATCGGCACTACCCATGCGAGCAACGCCGCCAACCCAACGAATATCGCCGCTACCCCAATCAACAACTAAGAAATTAACTGTTCTCCTCTATTAAAGAATTGGCAAGCAACATAAATTCAAGTGTAATTCGATTATGGCCCTTCATGAAATTTTCCCCTAAGAGACTTTCAAGCTTTTTTAAACGATGGTAGAGTGTTTGGCGTACGATGAACAGTTGGTTGGCTGTTTGTTGTTTGGAGCCATTTGTTTGTAAGTATACCTGTAGAGTTTCTAATAGCTTACTGTTATATTTTTTGTCGTATTCAATAACAGGCTGCAAATAATCTTGAATCACTTCCTGTAAATTGACTTGCATCTGTAATTTATAGATGAGGTGATACAGATGTAAATCATCGTAAAAATAAGAAGTTGTTTTTACTTTACTGCAAATATACAATGTTTCGAGTGCCGTTTGATAACTCTTTGGTATTTCTTCTACGTCTGCAACGACCTTGCCAATGGCGATTTGATAACCTTGGGCAGTTTGTTTTTTATAAAAATCGGTTTTCTGTACGGAAGAAACTAACGAATTTAATACTTCGCGACTCGATTTGCTATCCTTCTTATGGAGTAAAATAAAAATGACATAGCTTTTTCTTTCAAATAAAAATGGTATAAATCCATTTTGCTCAAAAAGGTTTCGATAGTATAGCTTACTATAGACAATATCCTCCTGCACCTTAGAGACTGCATGAGGAGTTGCTAAAATAAAAACGGCTCCGCTAGTAAGTTTATAGTTAGAATGATGGGTTACGATAAATTTATAAATTTCCTCTTTCGATAGTTTTTGGTCGATCCAATCCGCTAAAATAGAGGCATCCTCAATGTCCCTTTTCTCTTCAATATAAAAATCTCTCATTAACAGCTGTGCCAAGGCAGTAGCTGTACGGTCTAAAATAAGTAATTCGAACTCAGAGAATAGACCATCTTCTCTATAGAGCGTTAAATCTGCATAATGCTGATCAAAAATAAAAATGGGCTCATTTTTAACTACGGGTGCTGACTTTTCCAGCGAAACTAGTTGCCGACGCTTAGTATGCGGCATATTAGGAAAAAAGATAGGCTCTCGACCTTTAATAGAAAAGATAATTTGTGTCTTTAATTCATGATACATATTTTGTAAAATTTCTTCTGCGTTTTGTCCTAATAAAGCATTTTTATTTAATGTTTGAGAGTAGGATTCTAAAGTAGAGATCATTAAATATTGCTGATTCATAATTTGACTATGTAAATCCTGTGTAATACGGACGAAAGGAACGGTGTCATGAAAAACGATAATAGGGAAGCTATGACGGTTAGCAAGAGCTACAATCACTTCCGGGATGGTCTGTATGGAAGTCCCGTATTCAATGCACAATGCCGCACAATTTTTTTCGATTAAAGATTCTACGAAAAAGATAAAGTTATCGATGCTGTGCTGAAGGCTAATCCCTGTTGTTAAAACTAATTCATCACCAGCTAGAAAATTATCTACTTGTATAATTTCAATGACATGGGCCCACTTGACAATTCGTAATAATCCGTCCTCACCAGCTACGACCTCCGCACTTTGGAAGTGTGTGTTTTCTAATACATCCTTCACTTGAAGCTTAAATTGACTCATGTTAACCTCCCGCCTTTTAACATAGATATTTTCTAGTTTTCTCATTGATGTGTTGTTTTTGCTGAAATTAACTTAAATATTGTATTTTTAGAATGTTTAGTCTATTTTACATTATGTTTAAAACAAATGCATAGAATTTTACAGTTTGTCTATACCTTCATTTCAATGTAACTAGTAAAATTTTTGTAAGCGGTAATCCAATCTATAAAAGAGGTGAACAGATATGGAGCAACAGACGCATTTACAAAGAGGGTTAAAGAAAAGGCATATGACGATGATCGCTATTGCGGGGGTTATTGGAGCAGGCTTATTTATGGGAAGCGGTTCGGTGATTAACTTAGCCGGACCCGGCGCAATTTTATCTTATATCTTTGCGGGTATTATCGTTATTCTTGTCATGCGAATGCTTGGGGAAATGGCAGCTGTCAATCCAACAAGTGGATCATTTGCGCATTATGCACATGAAGCAATTGGTCCTTGGGCTGGCTTTATGATTGGTTGGTTATATTGGTTTTTCTGGGTTGTTGCCATTGCTTTAGAGGCAACGGCAGCAGCTGCGATTATTCAATATTGGTATGATGGCATTCCTTTATGGCTACTAAGTCTTATATTAACTGTAGCACTTACTTTAACAAATGCCCTTTCCGTAAAAGCTTTTGGTGAATTTGAATATTGGTTCTCTCTTATTAAGGTTGTAAGTATAATAGCTTTCCTAGCACTTGGTGCATTTATTATCTTTGGAATCGCACCTAATTTTGATGCGATAGGTACTGCTAATTTAATCGGTGAGGGTGGCTTTTTACCGAATGGATTCGGTGCTGTCCTGATGGGTGTAGTCATTGTTATTTTCTCCTTTATGGGCACAGAGATTGTTGCGATTGCAGCAGGGGAATCTGACGAACCGTTAGCAGCGGTGACAAAAGCTACAAATTCAATTACTTGGCGTATTTTGATTTTCTACGTTGGGTCGATAACGGTAGTTGTCACATTATTACCTTGGCATTCCTCAAGTATTTTAACGAGTCCCTATGTAGCAGTATTGGATTACATCGGCATTCCCGCAGCTGCGCAAATCATGAATTTTGTTGTCTTAACAGCGGTTTTATCGTGCTTAAATTCCGCGCTTTATGCGACATCTCGAATGGTATTTTCTTTAGCGGAGAAGGGGGAAGCCCCGAAAGCATTTTTGAAATTAAATAAAAAGGGAGCACCTGTTAATGCCATATTAGCAGCGACATTCTTCTCTTATATTGCCGTTATTATGAACTATGTCTCACCAGATAAAGTATTTATGTTTTTACTTAGTTCATGTAGTGCAATTACGTTGATTCTTTACTTAATCATTGCCTTTTCACAATTAAAAATGCGACGGAAAATTGAGAAAGAAAATCCCGAACTATTAAAAGTGAAAATGTGGTTATTCCCCTATTTAACGTATTTCACTATATTTGCTACAACAGCATTACTAATCGCTATGTTCTTTATTGAATCGATGCGTTCGCAAATTTTATTTACATGTATTGTAGTAGCGGTCGTGATGATTTTCTATTTAGTTACACAGAGGAAGAAATGGTTAAACCCAGTAGAGGAAGCAAGTTCTATTTTCCAAAAGGAAGAATTGGATCTTGAATAATGATAAATAAGGAGTGGGGAAATTATGACAGTTCAGCAAAAAGTGAAAACGCTTACGCATTTTATCAATGGTGTTGAAACAGCAGGTACTAGTGGTCGTTTCTCAGAAGTTTATAATCCAACAACAGGAGAGGTCATTGCGCAAGTTCCGTTAGCGACTAGAGATGAGGTAAAGCAAGCTATCCAGCTAGCGAAAGTAGCATTCCCTGCATGGAAAAAGACATCGATTGGTAAACGGGTGGAGGTTTTGCATCGTTTCCGACAGTTGTTAGTTGAAAGACAAGATGAGCTCATCGAAATAATTTGTGAGGAAAGTGGGAAAACGAAGGAAGATGCTAAGGGTGAAATTGTTCGTGGCATTGAATCTGTAGATATGGCAATAAGCGCCCCGCAAATGCTGAAAGGGGAATACTCGGTTAATGTAGGTGGCGATATTAATGCCTTTTCTGCAAAAGCTCCACTTGGAGTTGTTGCAACAATTGCTCCATTTAATTTTCCAGTTATGGTCCCTCTGGCGATTACAAGTATGGCAGTAGCGGTAGGAAATGCAGTTATTCTAAAACCGTCTGAGCGTGTGCCAATCTCGGCCTTATATTTAAGTAACTTATGGAAAGAGGCAGGACTGCCAGATGGAATTTGGACAGTCGTGAATGGTGATAAAGAGGCGGTTAATGAACTGCTGGAAAATAAAGAGATACAAGCAATTTCATTTGTTGGATCAACACCTGTTGCGGAGTATATTTACCAAACAGGAACGAAGCACAATAAACGAGTTGCTGCATTTGGTGGCGGGAAGAACTTTATGATTGTCATGCCAGATGCAAACCTAGAGCAAACAGCTAATGCCTTTTTAGGTGCAGCATATGGAGCGGCGTCTCAACGTTGTATGGCTATTTCAGGAGCAATCGTCGTTGGGAAAGATACTGAACAACGCTTTACAGAGATATTAAAGGAGAAAATCTTAAAATTAAAGGTTGGCCCATATACAGATGACGAGGTAGACTTTGGCCCAGTTATTACGCAGCAATCAAAAGATACCATTCTACGATATATCGACGGTGCTATTACAGAAGGGGCTAATCTTGTGACGGATGGTCGAAATCCGAAAATATGTGAAACATCTAAAGGTTTTTATCTTGGTCCGACATTGATAAATAATGTAACGCCAGAAATGACTATTTTTAAAGAGGAGGTTTTTGGCCCTGCACGTATTGTTGTAGGCGTTGAAACCTTACAAGAAGCTATTGATTTGATTAATGATCACGAACTTGGGAATGGTGTCACGATGTTTACGGGTAGCGGCTCGGCAGCGCGCAAATTCCAAGAAGAAATTGAGGTAGGTATGGTAGGCGTTAATGTTCCGATTCCGATTCCAGTTGGCTATCACAACTTTGGAGGATGGAAGCGCTCTAAGTTCGGTGAAGGGCATATGTTTGGGCCAGACCAAGCACGATTCTTTACGAAAGCGAAAACAATTTCTGAACGCTGGCCTGATGAAACAGAGGATACAACAAGTTCATTTGCGTTCCCAAGCAATAACGATGTAAATAAGTGAAAAAACATGAAGGGGTGTATAGATATGGTTCAAGTAAATCTTAAAAGTGATATTTTAAAGAAAGATGAACAATATGTATGGCATTCAATGAAACCCTATAATCCACAAGCAACATATGTAGTAGAAAAATCAAATGGTGCAAGGATTGTTGATACAGATGGCGTTGAATACATCGATGCAATGGCAGGATTGTGGTGTGTAAATGTAGGTTACGGCCGCAAAGAATTAGCAGATGTAGCACATGAGCAAATGATGAAAAATGCATATGCTCCTTTATCGCAGGGGCATTTACCAGCAGTTGAACTGGCTGAAAAGATTAATGAAATGCTTGGTGGAGATTATGTTATTTTCTTCTCTAATAGTGGATCAGAGGCTAACGAAACTGCGTTTAAAATTGCGCGTCAGTATCATCAACAAAAAGGGGAAAGCTCTCGCTATAAAATTGTTTCTCGCTACCGTGCATATCACGGAAGTTCTTTTGGTGCATTGGCTGCGACAGGGCAAGCGGAACGAAAATATAAATATGAACCATTATCTCCTGGCTTTATCCATGTAGCACCACCTGATCAATATCGAGAACATGAAAGTGATACACTTGCCCCAACAGAATTAGCAAGCGTCAAGGCTGTAGATAAGACGATGACGTGGGAGCTAAGTGAAACAGTAGCCGCGATGATTTTAGAGCCAATTATTACAGGCGGGGGAGTCATCATGCCTCCGGAGAACTATTTAAAGGGCATTGAAGAAGTGTGTAAAAAACATGGAGCTTTAATGATTGTAGACGAAGTAATTTGTGGCTTTGGTCGAACAGGTAAGCCATTTGGATTTATGAACTACGGTGTTAAACCTGATATTATTACGATGGCAAAAGGAATTACAAGTGCCTATTTACCATTATCAGCTACAGCGGTAAAACGGGAAATTTATGAGGCATTTACCGAGTCAGATGCATATGGTTATTTCCGTCATGTCAATACATTTGGCGGATCACCAGTCGCATGTGCGGTCGCATTGAAAAATATTGAGATTCTTCAGCAAGAAGCATTATTTGAAAGATCTAGTGAGGTTGGAGCTGCTACTCTGCAAGCGCTTCAGCAAGCATTGAATAATCATCCGAATGTTGGGAATGTTCGCGGCAAAGGTTTATTAATTGGCATTGAGTTAGTTTCAGATAAAACGTCTAAGGAGCCCTTACCAATAGATAAAGTAAATGCTATTATTGCTGCATGTAAGGCGCAGGGTATTATTATCGGTAAAAATGGTGCCACTGTTGCAGGCTTTAATAACGTATTAACATTATCTCCACCACTTAATATTGTACAAGAGGATCTTGATACAATTATAAAAGTTGTCATTGATAGTATTCATAAAATTTAAATGCAAAGCTGTCTCAAAAGTCGTAGTAACACTTTTGAGACAGCTTTTTGATCTTACAGCATAAGAAAGGCAAGGCGCACTATGAGTATGAATAAAATAACTCCTGCCAGAAATAGTAATAATAAAATTCTCTTTTTTAAAGTATCATTCATACGAGCCTTCACCTACTCTTTTGTTGTTTTAAATATGTAGCCGCTATAAGAATTATAGATAATCAGCACAATGCCCATTAACATGAAATTTGATATGAGGGAACTACCGCCATAACTTAAAAATGGCAAAGTCATACCAGTTACAGGTAAAAGTCCAATTGTCATACCGATATTTTGTGTAATTTGGAAGGCTAATAAACTAGCAATGCCAGCTCCCATTAATGTCATAAATGGGTCCTTTGCTTCTACTGTAATGAGAACAATACGGTAAATAACAAAAAACAGAAGAGTAATGACAAATGCCCCTCCAATGAAGCCGAACTCTTCAGCGATGTTGGCAAAAATGAAATCGGTATGCTTTTCCACGACATAGACATTATTTTTCATGTAACCTTTTCCAGTAAACTGCCCTGTACCAATTGCCGAAAATCCCTGCCTTGTTTGAAAAGATGAATCCGGATATTCATTTGGTTGCAACCAGCCATAAATTCGAGAAATTTGATGCCCTGATAATTTATTTAAAATTTTATCTGTAAAAAAATCATTAAACTTTACATAAAGAATAACCACTACGCTGAGAATTGATACCGGAATGGCTGTAAAGAGTATAAGTAATTTTTTTTGTATACCTGAAAAGAAAATCATCGGTATAATCATCGACATATAAAGCATGACCATGCCCGTATCTGGTTGCTTGTAAACAGCAAGCGTAGGTGGAAGAGTGATAATAGCGATGATTAAGAGTAGTCGCATATCCGTAAAAAAGGTTGGGCGCTCATATTTCTCTCGATGTGCAACAATAACCTTACTGACTACGATTAAAAACGCGAACTTTAAAAACTCTGACGGCTGAATAGATCCTAAAACTGGGATTTGGTACCAGCGTTTTGCTTCATTTATAGTCCGAGCTATACTTTCTGGTGCAATAAATAAGCCAAATGTTAATAAGACCATCGCCCAATAAAATGGCCAGCCAATCTTTTTTAGTTGCTCGATATCAAGCTTTGCTACTCCAAACATAATTAAAAATCCGATTAGGTAATAAAAAAATTGCTTTGTAATGAACGAGCTTGTATACTGCTCAAACACCGTACTACTGGAATGAACAAAGAGACAACTAATGATACCGAGCAATGCCAAGCTAATAACTAAACTTTTATCTAATTTATTAAACTGTAACATTCACACACCTCCCTTTTGAGTAATTTTGCCTCAGCGTAATTGCCGCTGCCGCTCCGCTTTCGCGCAGAAACCAATTGCCGCTGCCGCTTCGCTTTCGTACTAAAAACACTTAGCAGAAGCTAGATAAACCATACTATTAATAGACAACGATAGGAAATTCAGAAGGTTGCAAGTTAAATGATTATTATGATTATTGGAAGTTAAAACCAATTTTGCTATTTTGTTAATTTTACATTTGGAGTGAACTCGTAGGGTTACTAAGATAACGTTTGATTGATTTAGATACGGAAGTAACGCAGTGGGAGTTACGGGCAAAGCGAAGCTCTCCACCAGGTAATTTTCTAATTAAACTGGTATGTCCCTAAAGGCATTTATGAGGACTAATATCATGTTACCTAGAGGGGAATATGCGCCGATTATAGTAGGAGTAATGGGATTATTTTCACAACATTTCGTGCAATCTTTACAAAAACATAACACTGGCTTTAAATCTTCATACTATCATTATTGGTAAGAGTTGGAGAAGGAGCCGAGATGATGCATTTTTTTCGATACATAATGGTGAAGGACAAGTTACTTATACTGATGATAGTTTGTGTACTATCAAATGTATTGCTAGGTATTTTTAGTGTTGATTATTTACGGAAAATGTCATGGCATGCAAGTGAAAGCTATACTGAAGGACTTGTACCGATTGGATGGTTAAATGAACTAGAGGAATCACAACGACAATTAGATTATTTAGTAGATTCAGCCGGAGCTTATCAAGAAATGACTGTCATTTTAAAAAACGCTGAGCAGCCTTTAGAACATTTAGTAAGTCTAGAAATCGATAAAAAGATGAACCATCAGATGAAGAAATTTAAAACTTTACTAGCACAGCAGGTAGAAATGATCAATAACTATAAACAATTGGGCCAAAAAGAACAGCAACAATTTTATGGTCAGTCTTATTTATCTGTAAGCCAGCAAAGTCATTCATTATTAGAAGAAACTCAAAGCTATTTGGTTCAGCGGGCTAAAGAACAGCAACAGGCATACCAGAAAGATGTGCAATTTGGTTATTGGCTATTAGGGGGAGTATGTTTATTTGTTGTTTTGTTAGTAATCTGTATAGGATTTGTAGCAACAAAAGCTGTGAATATACCAACGCGTCAATTGAAGTCGTTATTAAAGCGCGCGGAGCAGGGGGATTTCACAGCGAATGCCAGTTATGTGGCGCAGGATGAGCTGGGCGAGGTAGTATTGTCTTATAATCAGATGACAACAGAGGTGAAAAGACTACTTCATACAGTATCAAAAAGTGCACATGAGGTTGAAGAAATGACTGGGAAACTGCAGGAATCCTCCGAAAAATCGTCTAACACGACGCACAAAATTGCAAAGGATGTACAGTCTATTTCAGATTCAACTGCTGCTTCTACTAAAAAATTAGCTTCGAATACAGCATCTCTAGAGGAAGTGCTAAATAGTGTACAAGTAATTTTAGAAAAAGTGCAGGTTGTTGAAAATTTTGCTCATAAAACTGCGAGTGATGCAGAAAGTGGTACGGAAATTGTACAGGCGAATTTAACTCAAATACAGGCCATTAAACGCGCAGTTGAACAATCGAATACAGCCATTTTTAATCTTGTAGAGAGAGCAGCTACAATCGATCAAATGGTTGAAGTAATTGAAAAAATTACTGCGCAAACAAACCTTCTAGCCTTAAATGCATCTATTGAGGCTGCTAGGGCAGGGGAGCATGGTAAAGGATTTGCGGTGGTAGCCAATGAAGTTCGCAAGCTTGCAGAGCAAACCGTTCTTTCAACCCAAACGATTACGTCCATTGTACAAAATATTCATTTAGATTCCAGCTATGCTGTGCAAATGATGGAGGGTGTGTTAGTCGCAACTGAAAAGGGAGTGCAGGTTACAGGAGATACGGCAACAAGCTTCGATCATATTTTAGAAAAAGTACATACAATGAAGCCATATATAACGGAAGTATCTACGACTATTCAAGAAATTGCCAACCATACGAAAAAGGTTAGTGAAGATGCGGTAATGTTAACATCATTTTCTGATACGAATGCAGCATCCACTAAACATGTAGCTACATTAACAGCCGATCAATTAACCGCACAGCAGCAATTCCATGATTATATTAAAGAGCTACATAAGGTATCAAAAGTTTTGCAAATAGCCGTAAAGCGTTTCCGTATTTAATAACAACAAAAGGATCTTCTTTGTCGACAAAGGAGATTCTTTTTTTTGAGTAGTATTAAACAAAATTTATATTGTTTGAATGTACACCTGAGTTGTACATATGTATTTTATATGTTTTTCTAGCACAATATTTTATAGGTCTCATATACTGTTGGTGAAGGATTCTTTGCTCTGTTTTTAAAAATTGAAAATATTGTGGTTGTATTTTTAATATGAACACTTTATAATGAAATTCATCATAAGTGTTATTAAATCAATGTTTTATTATATATTATTGTACTCTCAGAAAGTACAATTGTTCACAGGTGGAGGTTTGGAGAAATGGAAAAAATAATGGTTACAGGAGCACTAGGTCAAATAGGTTCTGAGCTTGTAGAAAAACTTCGTGGTATTTATGGAGAGGACAATGTGTTAGCAACAGATATCCGGAAGCTTGAGCATTCTAAAGGTCCATTTGAAGTATTGGACGTGACGGATGGACAAAGAATGCATGATTTAGCGAAAGATTTTGGTGCAGATACAATGATGCATTTAGCGGCGTTATTATCGGCAACAGCAGAAAAAAATCCTTTGCTAGCGTGGAATTTAAATATGGGCGGTTTAATGAATGCGTTGGAGGTTTCGCGAGAGTTAAGCTTGCAATTTTTTACCCCGAGCTCAATAGGCGCATTTGGTCCATCGACACCAAAGGATAATACGCCACAGGATACATTACAGCGTCCAACAACAATGTATGGGGTAAATAAAGTTGCTGGTGAGCTGTTATGTGATTATTATTTCAATCGTTTTGGTGTAGATACTCGCGGTGTACGCTTCCCTGGGTTAATTTCATACGTAACTCCTCCTGGAGGCGGTACAACAGACTATGCGGTAGAGATCTTCTATGAGGCGATCGAGCAAGGGAAGTATACATCTTATATTCAAGAAGGTACGTATATGGACATGATGTACATGCCAGATGCATTGCAAGCTATTGTAGATTTAATGGAAGCCGATAGTAGCAAACTAATACATCGCAATGCCTTTAATATCACTGCAATGAGCTTCGAGCCATCTGAAATTGCGGCGGAAATTAACAAGCATTTGCCACATTTTCGTATGAATTATCATGTAGACCCGGTTCGTCAAGCGATAGCAGATAGCTGGCCAAATTCATTAAATATAGAAGCCGCACAAAAAGAATGGGGCTTTAAAGCGCAGTATGATCTAGCAAAAATGACAGTTGATATGCTAGATAAATTAAAAATTAAACTACAGACAAAAGCCTGTTCATAAAAAAATTCCTAAAAGTGGACGAAGAATTTAGTTTTCTTCGTCCTTTAGTGTTGGATATCTGTGTGAATGCTGGCCGATTCTAGATGTAATTATCTGTGAGCGAGATATTAGTTCGTTACGAGCTATTTGTCGCTAGCTTGTGTAGTATTGAAGGAAGGAATGGCGGCAAGTGAAGAGGAGCTTCTGGCATTTTTAGGAAGTCAATTTGCAAAATGGTGGGTACCGGATGATGTAGTATTTTTAGATGAAATTCCAAAAACATCAGTTGGAAAGTTCCTGAAGATAAAGCTTCGGGATAATATCGCAGAAATTTATCCGAAATTAGCTTCATTTGTATAGTTAAAAGAGCGATTTCCACAAAGGGAAGTCGCTCTTTCATTTTTATCTACTTAACATTTGAAATACTTGTTCTACGTCTTTGTCTCCGCGGCCAGAGATATTGATAATAATACTCTCTTCCGGTGATAATGTTGGCGCAAGTTTTAGTGCGTGAGCAACTGCGTGGGAGCTTTCTAGTGCCGGAATAATTCCTTCAACCTTTGACAGCACTTGGAATGCTTCAAGCACTTCTTCATTCGTCACCGTTACATATTCTCCACGACCAATAGTTTTTAAATAGCTATGCTCTGGACCAGCTCCAGGATAATCTAGTCCAGCAGCAATTGAATACGTTGGTAGTGGATTGCCTTCTGCATCTTGCAGTACTAAACATTTGAAACCGTGTAATTCACCGGGTGTTCCTTCATTTAATGTAGCGGCCTTATCGGGTTCAATGCCGATGAGGCGAACATTTTCATCTGCAATATATTCCGCAAACGCACCGATCGCATTACTGCCGCCACCGACACAAGCAAGTACTGCTGCTGGTAGCTTGCCTTCTTTTTCTATAATTTGTTCACGACTTTCACGGCTAATGACTGATTGGAAATGCTTGACCATTGAAGGGAATGGGTGAGGTCCTACAGCAGAACCTAGTAAATAAAAAGTCGTCTCATAGTTTTCCACTAAATCAGCAAATGCTTCATCTACAGCATCCTTTAATCGCCCTTGTCCTTTATCAACAGCTACTACCTTTGCACCAAGAAGCTCCATACGGAAGACGTTTAATGCTTGACGCTTTGTATCCTTTAAACCCATATAAATGGTGCAATCCATTCCGAACATTGCACAAGCCGTTGCTGTTGCTACACCATGCTGACCCGCACCTGTTTCGGCAATCACACGATTAGCACCCATGCGCTTTGCTAATAAAATCTGTCCAAGGACGTTATTAATTTTATGTGAACCTGTATGGTTAAGATCTTCACGCTTTAAATAAATTTTTGCGCCGCCTAATTGTTTTGTTAAATTTTCAGCAAAATAAAGTGGTGATTTGCGCCCAATATATTCATGGAAATAATAATCTAGCTCTTTCTTAAAGTCTTCATCGTCTTTATATTTTTGGAAGTTTTCATCTAAAATATTTAATACATTTTGAAGTTCAGCAGGAACAAAGCTACCACCAAATTCACCGAAATATCCTTTTTTCTCTACTACTATACTCATCTTCTCTCGACTCCTCTTTTCTAATTTTTCCATAAAAAAAAGTCACTACAATCCTTCTGTAAAAAGGACGAGTAACCGTGGTGCCACCTTCATTCGCATATATTGCGCGCTTTCGTACTCCGGTAACGGGGAGTAAATTCGTCCTCACATTTGATGAGGCTGCTCCAAAGCCCATTCGCAAGTACGTACTACTGATTTGCACCAACCATCAGCTCTCTTTAAGTACGCCCGCTTGCTACTATTCTTTTTCTTAGCATTTATTGAAAAGAATTGTAAAGTATTTTCGGAATATTGTCAAGAATAACAAGAAAATAAAAAAAGACGAATCTATTAAGATCCGTCAGTTAAATTAAATTTTTGAAGTTTAAGCGTTTATTCAATGTATACATAATCGGTGCACCGACCGCTAAGACAATAAATTCACCTGTAGCAACAGTTAACCATGTCCAGAAGAATGGTAATTCTAGTGCAATGTTCAATTCAAAAGCAATGATGAACATTGTGCAAGTAAATAATAATGTATTAATGACTAAACGTGCCCAAATATTTTTAACAAATTTACAAATAAGAATGAACAATCCAAGAGTAATCATCGAATGGGCTACACCAAAATACAAATCGATAATGCCGTTTGGTGAAAATAGATTGGAGATAAATACACCAATAATGATTCCGAAGGCAAAGCGTGGATTAAACGCAACTAAATGATTAAACATTTCTGATAGACGGAACTGCACCTCTGTAAAGCCAAATGGGGCGACTAACAATGTAATAGCGATGTAAAGAGCTGCAATTATGCCACTCGTTGTTAAAAATTTCACTTTCATATACATTTCTCCTTAGTTTTTTTGCGTGGGATGGTTACGAACCACGTGAAGCAAATGCAATCATATCAATGTTCATGCTTATTTGTAAATAGCAATGAGTAAAAAAAACGCAGAAATTCATAGTGCTAAAGGTAATATTTAACCCTTGTTCGTTGTGCTCATAAGAAGAGGGCTTGTACAGTTGCTTCATTACAGATGGAATGAATGAAACTGAACTATAGCTGAGAAGCAACCGTGAACATTAAAAACAGTCATAGTAAAAAGAACTGTTCTAAGCAGTTCTTTTAACAGGTAGAGTTATCTTTTTAAAACACGAAATGCTTGAGCAAATTTTTGGGCGAAGATTAATGGGGGCTCTATTGATTGAAAATGAACGTATAAAATTACTGGATCTGAATATATCCAGTGATTATGGACGGCACTAATAATTAAATTATTTTCTGCAAGTACCTTAACAAATGGTGTTAATTCTTCTTGAAGTACTACAACTTCTCCTAAGTTAAGTGCATTTCCATATATATCGAGTGATTCGAACGTTATTCCAGCATGAAGTGCACTACGACTTGGGCGACCTTGAATCGTAACAGTAAGATTTCGATTAAGTTTTACGGAACATACACCATGTTCCATAGAAGCTTTTCCGTTGGCAATCTGAGCAAATTTTGTACACATATCTTGAAAGCTTTGCATTTAGACACCTCTGCTTTTTTAAACTTCTATTCTGAGGATGCCTTGGTGCTAAAGAAGTAGGAGGTCTCTCGTTGGGATTTATTCATCTAAAACATTTTTAATTTCTCCTATTTCAAAAATGATATCGTCAAGTTGTTTTTTGAATTCATCTGTATATTCTAGTTCTCCATCTAAATCTTTTGTATATTCCAAGGCATTTAAGGCAAAATCTAGAGAAAATGCAAATAGACTGTCACAAAGATTAGAGATGATTGTGTCAATATCCTCTATATTTGCATTTTGTTTCTCTTGTGAATAAGAAGGTTGATTTAAATTGGTTTCTTCATTGTTCATGGTATTCCTCCTTTTAGAAAGCAGCATTCGTCTTATTTGCATCATATGCATTAAGTGTAAAAAAGGAGACTGAAATATGTAGATCAATCTTGTTAGTGGCCAAATGTAAACATTAAGGGAGAATAGTGAACTCGAATGTTAATTTTATTCTGCCATCCAAGGTGTTGCTCAAACGCACGTATGCTTCCAAAATAAGTAGATACCTTGTAGAAGTAATAGTGAATAAATATAATAATTTGACTGCCTGACATTTATTTTGGGGAATGTCGGGTTTTTAGGTTTTATATAAATTACTTGAAAAATCAATAGCAGAAAAATAACTTCGCGAAATTTGTCAATAAAACTTTTGTTATATTAGAAAAAGAAATCAATTTATAGAAATAGTGTAGTTTAGCGGTTTAAAGTGACAAATTAAGTGAAAAAATAAAATATTTTGTGAAGTTTAATAGTCAGAACATTCATAATGTTGTTGACGAACCTATATAATAACGATAATATAGCGATAAGTTCACACTTTGTTTGGATAAAGTGTGATAAATATTAGAGATAATATTGGGGGGATTATTTGTGAAAAGCAATTTAAGAAAGCTTTCGTTCCTGTTATTTGGATTAGTTTTAATGCTTGCTGCTTGTGGCAACAGTGGATCTAGTTCATCAGACTCAAAAGAGAACGACAAGAATAATGCAAGTGAGAGCAGCAATGCAGATGACAAAACATTTAAAATTGGGATTACTCAAATTGTTGAGCATCCATCTTTAAATGCTGCAACTGAAGGTTTCAAAAAAGCAATTGAAGAATCTGGCTTAAAAGTTGAATACGATCCGCAAATAGCGCAAGGAGATAATAGTCTTAATACGACGATTGCAAACAATCTAGTAAGTGCCAACGTAGATTTAATCTTTGCTAACTCTACACCATCAGCACAAGCGGCGGCGACAGCTACTAGTGATATTCCGATTGTCTTCACTTCTGTAACGGATGCTGTTGGCGCACAGCTCATTGAATCTATGGAGAAGCCAGGAAAAAACGTAACAGGAACGATTGATTTACATCCTGATACTATTTCAAAAACAGTAGCATTCTTAAAGGAACTAGGTGCGAAAAAAGTAGGTATGGTTTACAACGCTGGTGAGCAAAACTCAGTAGCACAAGTAAAAGAAGTGAAAAAAGTTATGGCTGAGCAAGGCCTAACAGTAGTTGAGGCATCTGCGGCAACTTCTGCAGAAGTAAAACAAGCTGCTGAATCATTAATCGGTAAAGCGGATGCATTCTATATCATTACTGATAATACAGTAGTTTCGGCACTTGAGTCAGTAATTGATGTAGCAAACTCTAATAAATTACCACTAGTTGTAGGAGAGCTTGACTCTGTAGCACGTGGTGGCTTAGCTGCATATGGTTTTGAATATTATGACATCGGTTATGAGGCGGGGCAAATGGCTGTGAAGATTCTAAAAGGTGAAGCAACACCTGCTGATATACCAGCGCAATACCCACAAAAATTAAAACTATTAATCAATAAAAAAGTAGCGGATGATTTAGGGATCAAAATGAAGGATTCTTGGGGTGCAGAGCTGTTAGAAAAGTAATGACGACATGATTATCTTATGGAACGAAGCGGGGGAGAACGAAAACTGCCCCCGCTTTATCTACTTTTTAGAATAAAAAATGAAGTCATTATGAGGAAGGATTAGCGCTATATATAGTTAC
The DNA here is from genome assembly GCF_023242215.1 of Lysinibacillus sp. Ag94. NCBI lineage: Bacteria > Bacillati > Bacillota > Bacilli > Caryophanales > Bacillaceae > Lysinibacillus > Lysinibacillus sp. Ag94. Next base: position 353,719 of record NZ_CP096780.1, read on the forward strand.
GAGCGAATAGAGTACATTGCATTAATCCCAATTATGGTGGGGTAATCCTTTCTAGTTTCATCTTATTAGAATACTAAAAATGATGGTTCATATTGAAAATTGATTGGAGTAAGGCTAGGCGACTCTTAGGAAGTAGCGATAGAGGAACGAAGGCTTATCGGGCGCCCCAGAAATCAATTTCAAGTTATGGTGTTGAGCGAAATTATATTTATTAAGAAATTATTAGGAGATGATGAACTATGTTTTTAGCTATATTTGGCGCGATGGAGCAAGGGATCATCTATGCAATTATGGCACTTGGTGTGTATTTAACATTCCGTGTGTTAGATTTTCCAGACTTAACGGTTGATGGAAGCTTTGTAACAGGGGCAGCTACAGCAGCGACAATGATTATGCTTGGCTACCACCCAATCTTAGCAACTTTGGTGGCAATTGTTGCTGGATTTATTGCTGGATGTATGACAGGAATTCTTCACACAAAAGGAAAGATTAATCCTCTATTATCGGGAATTTTAATGATGATTGCTTTGTATTCTATTAACCTACGCATTATGGGATCAACAGCAGAAAATACGATAGGTCGTCCGAATATTCCACTATTAAATTCAGAGACTTTATTTTCAAAGTTTCAAGCGTTTTGGAGTAATTTGGGAATCGATACTGCTTTAAATAACCTATTAAAAGGCCTCGGCGTTCAGCAACTACCTTCAACATGGAGTACGATAATCGTAGTTTTAATCATTACGATTATCATTAAGTTCATTGCAGACTGGTTCTTAAAAACAGAGGTTGGATTGGCTATTCGAGCAACCGGTGATAATAAGCGCATGATTCGTAGCTTCTCGGCAAATACAGATACACTTATAATTTTAGGGCTAGGACTTTCTAATGCACTTGTGGCATTTTCTGGAGCTTTAATCGCTCAATATTCAAAGTTCTCAGATGTCAGTATGGGGATTGGAATGATTGTGATTGGTCTTGCATCTGTTATTATCGGTGAAGCAATTTTCGGTACAAAAACGATTATGCGCACAACTTTCGCTGTCATTGCTGGAGCGATCATTTACCGCATTATTTTAGCATTAGCATTACGAGTAGATTTCCTTGATTCAGGCGATATGAAATTAATAACGGCTATCATTGTTATTATAGCGTTAGTTTTACCGCAATTTATCAATAAGGGTAAGGAACGAAAACGAAAGGTGAAGCGTGCAGCAGAGAGAACACACGTAAAGACGGTTGAGCAGGGAGGGAAGCGCCTTGCTTAAATTAAACGGCATTAATAAGATTTTTAATGAAGGTACGCCTGATGAAAAAATTGCACTCGCAGAAATTAATTTGCATTTGAAGCCAGGGGATTTCGTCACAATTATCGGCAGTAATGGTGCTGGTAAATCGACCATGATGAATATGATTTCTGGCGCGCTAACACCAGACTTTGGCACGGTATCAATTGATCAGAATGAGGTTACTACTTTGCCAGAATATAAACGTTCCCACTTTATCGGTCGAGTATTCCAGGATCCGATGGCTGGTACAGCGCCAACAATGACGATTGAGGAAAATTTAGCATTAGCTTACTCACGTAATAAGAGTAGAGGCATGCGCTTCGGTGTTGATAAAAAGCGTCGTGAATTTTTCAAGGAATCGTTAGAGATGTTGGGTTTAAATCTTGAAAATCGATTGTCTGCAAAAGTGGGCTTACTTTCGGGAGGGGAGCGTCAAGCTTTGTCACTTTTAATGGCAACATTTACGAAGCCTTCGATTTTATTGCTAGACGAGCATACTGCGGCACTTGACCCATCTCGTGCAGAGTTAATCACACGTATTACGAAATATTTAGTTGAGAAAGACAACTTAACGACATTAATGGTCACGCACAATATGCAACAGGCATTAGATTTAGGAAATCGACTGATTATGATGGATAAAGGTCAAATTATTTTAGAGGTCGGCGAGGATCGTAAGCATGAATTAACCATCCCAGATTTAATGGCAGAGTTCGAACGCATCCGCGGAGAGAAAATGAATTCAGACCGTGCGCTACTAGGATAATTTATGATAAAACGCTCATACATAGGTGTGGGCGTTTTTTCGTTGGATGTCGATAAAATTCTCGATAAATAAGCAAACTCTTTCGATAAAGTGCATTATAATCTAACTAAAGGAGGTGAAAATATGTTACTCAAAAAGCGCGAAGTTTCATCAAAACAACTCACATTAGAAATGCTTGAAAGGCGATTACCGAAATCTCACCCACAAACTACTTACTATCAAGATTTGCTCAATAGAACAAGAGCAGGGTATGCAGGTGAGCAACGAGTAGATCGAGAATGGCAAAGTATTTATTTAGAGCAAACGCATTATTTATTACACGATGTTGCGCTTAAGGATGAAGGTGGATCCATACATCAAATGGATACATTGTTGATGTCGCAGAATTTTATTTTAATAGTGGAAATCAAAAATATCGTTGGGCGTGTAGAATATATGGAAGGTAACCATCAATTTATTCGAATTACTTCTAATGGCAGAGTAGATGGCTTTCGCAATCCCTTTGATCAAGTGAAGCGCCATGCTAGGTTTTTGCGTCGGCTATTTCAAATGAGCGGTCATCATATACCGATTGAATATATAGTCATTTCTGCAAATCCGAATATGATTATGACGCCGACTTTCTTGTCGCAGCCAATTATTCATGTAAGTGGTTTGGCAGAAAGGATATATAAACTGTTCAAGCAGCATCAACAAGTCTGTCTAAGCGAAAAAGATTTGAGAGAATTATCGGCGCATATTTTAACGAGGCACAAACCAATTCAATGGACTCTAGATATTAAAGTGGGTGAATTAAAGAAAGGTGCACTATGCTCTCATTGTCATTTTGACCATGTTCTACGTTACATCCATGGGAAATGGCATTGTAGCAATTGCCAATCGATTGATAATCAATCGATGCTAATCGCATTACATGATTTTCGATTAATGATAAGCAACAATATTACAAATGCTCAGTTTCGTAATTTTTTTGATATTGACTCAGAGAAGGCGGTTTATTATTTATTGAAAAAGTTAAAATTTGAAGCGATAGGTGAAAAGAAAAATAGAAAATATATAATTCCTGCGAAATTGTTAGATGAAATGTAAGCGACGTAAACTATCGGTGCGGTCAGATAGTGTCGCTTATAAGATAGATGTCGATAAACGTCTGAAAAGTTTCGATAAACAAGATAAAAGTTTCGATAAATCTCAAAAAAGTCTCGATAAATCTCAAAAAAGTTTCGATAAACCTTTTATTCCCGCAAAAAAGCCACACTCACGCAAGTAGTGTGACTCTCTATGTTAGACGAGTAAGCCAAATAGTTGAATGTCGTTGTTTACTTCTTTGTATTTGAAGCCGAATTCATCCATGCGAACGAGTAATCCTTCGAAGTCTTCACGATTGCCAAGTTCGATACCGACTAGGGCAGGACCACTTTCTTTGTTGTTTTTCTTTGTATATTCGAAAGTTGTAATGTCATCATTTGGACCTAGCACACTTGTAAGGAATTGGCGAAGTGCGCCTGCACGTTGTGGGAAACTAACGATGAAGTAGTAAAGTAAGCCTTCGTGAATTAAAGACTTTTCTTTAATCTCCTGCATACGATCGATGTCATTATTACCACCACTAATGATGATAACGACTGATTTCCCTTTAATTTCCTCTTTGTAGGAGTCGAGTGCTGCTACTGATAATGCTCCAGCAGGCTCTGCGATAATAGCATGTTTATTGTAAAGATTTAAAATCGTTGTACATACTTTTCCTTCAGGTACTAGTACGATATCGTCTAAGTAGCGACGACAAACGTCATATGTGTGGTTACCGACACACTTTACCGCAGCACCGTCTACAAATTTGTCAATCCAATCAAGTGCCACTGCACCGCCTTCTGCAAAAGCAGCCTTCATACTGCCCGCCCCGGTAGGCTCAACACCGATAATTTTGCTTTTAGGGGAAAGGTTTTTCACATAGGCAGAAACACCTGACATTAAGCCACCGCCACCAATACTACCAAACACGTAATCAATCGGTTCTTCCATGTCATTCATAATTTCAACAGCGACCGTTCCTTGTCCAGCAATGACATCCAAATCATCAAATGGGTGAATAAAGATTTTATCGTGTTCATCGCAGTAAGCAAATGCGCTTTCTGCAGCATCATCAAAGGTATCACCTGCTAAAATAATTTCTGCATAATCACGACCAAACATACGCACTTGGTCAATTTTTTGCTTAGGTGTTGTTTGAGGCATAAAAATACTTGCCTGAATTTTCAATTGAGCACAAGCGTAGGCCACACCTTGGGCATGATTACCCGCACTCGCGCAAACGACGCCAACTTTACGAGCCTCTTCTTCAATTTTTTTAATCTTATAATAAGCACCACGAAGTTTAAATGAGCGTACATGCTGTAAATCTTCGCGTTTAAAATAAATATTAGCTCCATATTTCTCGGATAGATAGTCATTTTTTTGTAGCGGCGTATGCACCACTACGTCTTTTAAGAAATGATGTGCAATCAAGATATTTTCTACCTGCACAGTTCTAGTGTCAGCAGCTTCCATAATATTCATCCTCCGTATACGTATAAAACATTTACCTATGATAGCACATATTATAAGCTTTTTGTTATTAATTTTTAGTAAATTCTAAATTTTCGGTGTCTGTTTTATCTAGGAAACTACAAAATGCAGAATAATTAAATTTTTGCGAGAATTTTTTGTAGAAATAAAGGATACACACATTTCCTCATAACAAAAATGGTCAAGCATATAATAGAATACCTTAGGACAAGTAGGAGGGTATGTAATTGGAAATCATTCAAGGAATTCTATCTACATACATGCAATTTTTCAATTGGGAAATGTGGAAAGAGATCTTAACTGACCCCGTATCTTGGGGATTAATATCAACACTAATTATAATAGAAGGTTTACTCTCAGCAGATAACGCACTTGTATTAGCAGTGCTAGTAAAGCATTTGCCAACCAAGCAACGCAAACGGGCATTAATGTACGGTATGTTGGGGGCTTATTTTTTCCGATTTTTATTTATCGGGATAGGTGTTTATTTGGTAGAATTTTGGTTTATTAAATTGCTAGGAGCCCTGTATTTAGGTTGGCTATGTGTTGCACATTTCTTACAGATAGGGGAAGCGGATAGTACTAAAGAGATGAAAAAAACAGGGCTGTTGGTTCGCCTTTTTGGAACTTTTTGGGCAACGGTTATTTCTGTGGAACTGATGGATATTGCTTTTTCAATTGACGCGATTTTTGCTGCTTTTGCGATATCCAATCAAATTTGGATATTACTAATCGGGGGAATGTTAGGTATTTTAATGATGAGAACGATTGCTGGCTTATTTTTAATCGTTATAGAAAAAATACCAGAATTAGAGGCAACAGCATTCATTATTATTGGGATTATTGCACTGAAAATGCTAGCCAGTGTCATCGGTATTCACGTTCCACATTATATGTTTTTTGTGGTGTTAATTATTATTTTCTCAATAACTTTCATTATTCATTTTTTAAAAAAGATGAGGGTCGCTTAATATAAAACGGTTCTGTTCCCAATGAAGAAAGAGGACAGAACCGTTTTATTGTTATTTTACATATTGATCAGGATTCACAATATAGAACTTTTCAATATTAAGCCAGCTTTCACTCATTGGCTCGCCGTTATCAACACGTTTTTCTGTTTCTTGCATCATCCAAGCAGTTTGAGATGCATGTGCTTGTAATGCTTTAATTTTATCCATCCTCATTTCACGTATATCGTTGACAACATGTGGCTCTCCATTTTTTTCGATCGTATCATTTGCAAAGGCACAACCTAACACTTGTGGACGTGCAGCTTTTGGCATACGACGAACAGCTTCCACTACGGCACGTGCTGTAGCTTCATGGTCTGGATGCACTGCAAAACCAGGTAAGAACGTAAAGATAAGAGAAGGCATTAGCTCCTCAATTAAACCTTCAACAAGCTTTACCATTTTTTCATCGTCTTCAAATTCAATCGTTTTATCACGGAAACCAAGCATACGTAAATCTTGTATGCCCATAGCCTCTGCTGCTGCAACAAGCTCCTTACGTCGAATTTCTGGCAAAGATTCACGTGTTGCAAAAGGTGGGTTTCCTAAATTACGCCCCATCTCACCTAATGTTAAACAGGCATATGTAACCGGTGTATTCATTTTCTTTGTATAATAGGCAATTGTTCCAGCAACTGAAAAAGCCTCATCATCTGGGTGAGGGTAAACAATTAAAATATGACGCTGTGGTTGTAAATTCAAAAAGTCGTCCCCCTTAGTAAGTAAATGGCGTTTCGCTAATTTCGAGTGCAATCGCCAATTTACCTGAGTAGTCTAGTCCAGCCATTAATAAACGGCCTAAATCATCTAATTCAAAATGTGTGATGCCTTGAGCATAAACCCAGCCATGTGCCATTTTTAACCCGACACGATGGGGTGAATCATCTACCACTTTAGCAAGTTCAAAGTTGATTTTTGCATTGCGAATAAAAGCACCTGCATTGAAAAATTTCTCATCATAGTGTGCTGCATAAGAACCGTTTGTCGTCTCAAGATGAATATAAACGTCTTTGTTGGCGAAAGAATTCAATAATTCCTGCAACGTCTTTACTTGTACTTCTTGCATCTTAACACTCCTCTCGATTATTTCTCCTTTAAGTATAGTAAAAATAATTCACAAAGGGAAATTGAATGCCTATGTAACACAACATCATTAATATGCTTCACCTCCAATGAATCTCGAAGGCTTGTTTAACTTCTTTCAGTGGGTCCGCATATATCAATGAAACAGGATAAGAACTTATCATTCTGTAAAACGCCTGGGTGACCAACACCGTGCCGTGCTGTGCTGTATCGTTGCTGCCATTCCGTTATGCTACGATGATCCCATTTTTTAATCTATGAAGATTTTTAAGCAATATTCTTGAAAAAATTATAGAAATATATCAATATAATGAGTGTGAAAGCAATTTTGTACAAAATGTGTCGTTTTGTAGTGTATACGGTTTCACAAATGAAAAGATACTGAACACGATTTCTTCCTTAACAGTGGAGAGGCAGCGCATAATGTTGAAGGGGATTTAAAACTAGGTAATAACGAATTCTATCTTGGTACAATAGATGACGTTCCTTCAATATTGGTATGTATAGCTGTAAAAAAGGGAAGAAGACTGAAAGCTCATTATCATATTATAGTAAAAAAAGCCGCGATTCTCTTTTATGACGGAGAATCGCGACTTTTTATAAGTAGCGGTTTTTATGGGGTATGTATTTATTAATATCGGTTGAGTTTTCGTTCAATGGAATCTAGACGATTGTTGAGATGTGATAGATGCTTATGCATTTGTCTATATAGTACATGTTGATTTTGCGCGTCGGATGTTCTTGTTTGTTCATTTGCCTCTTCTTCCTGTAATGCTAAAATGTTGGAGAGGGTTGCTAATGAATACCCTATTGTCAAAACCATTGAAGAGATTAATTCTACTTTAGTAGAGGTTATATCTCCAGTTTGGGTACCTGTATCTTCACCTAGGAGACCTGCTTCTTGACCACCTAGATTAATTGGATCACCATTTATGTTTTGTTGTCTACGTCTTACCATTTTTCTCCCTCCCATATACAGCTAATATATGGCATAGGAAGCAGTAGCGTATCTTGTCCAGAGAATTAATAAAAAAACAACAGTTAAAAATTCTTAATTTTCCGATAATTTAATTGCCTTTTATGGAAAAATAGAGCAATATAGTAGAAATAAACAGTTGTTTTTAGGGGGAATAGATGTGAATAAAAACTTTAAATATTGTAAAGATTCTAGAGTTATGCGTACAAGTCGAGTTTTTCCGAATGATATTAACAATCATAATACACTGTTTGGTGGTCGTTTGATGAGTGACATCGATCAAGTAGCTTCAATTTCCGCTGCGAAGCATAGCCGTAGAGATTGTGTGACAGCTTCAACGGATTCTGTAGACTTCCTGCATCCAATACGCCCGACCGATTCTGTCTATTTCGAATCTTATGTAACGTGGACAGGGACATCTTCAATGGAAGTTTTCGTAAAGGTCATTTCTGAGAATTTGAAAACGGGAGAACGTAAGGTAGCAGCAACAGCATTGTTAACCTTTGTTGCATTAGATGAAAATAATAAACCAGCCCCAGTTCCATCTGTTATCCCAGAAACAGTAGAGGAGACAAAACTACATGAAACGGCATCTGAACGAGCGAAGGCACGTGCAGATCGTAAAAAGGAAAGTAAGGCATTGGCTCAATTTATTTCGATGAACGATCCATGGGATTATCGGCTCGAAATGATGGAGAACTACTATATGTAAAAAAGGCGTCTGAAACTAATCAGATGCCTTTTAGTTATTATGCCTCGGCATTATTGAGCTCGGAATCAGCTTTGTGAACTCCTTTCCGTCCCATGACATCCGCAAGAGGCTTTAATTTCTTTAATAGCAGATAATTGGGCACCCACTGAAAAGTGAACGTATCTAATAGCTATAGGGTGGGATGTCTGGCTTTGCTTTCAGTCAAAAGATATCTAGATGACACTACGCTTTCGCTACCAAGACATCCGCTGAAAAAAGTTAGATTTCTGTTACTGTTACTTGTGGTGCGCCAAAACGAGATTTTGCACCGTGCATAACTGGCCCTACATAGTCATTTAATGCCCAACCGTGAGCGATTGCAGCTGAAACGAATTCTTTTGCTTCAATTACAGCTTCTTGTACTGAAAGACCGTTTGCAAGGTTTGCTGTTACGGAAGCAGCAAATGTACAACCAGCCCCATGGTTATAAGTTGAAGCTACTTTTTCAGATTCTAATAAGTAGAATTTTGCACCGTCGAAGAATAAGTCAGTTGCTTTTTCAGTAGCTAACGCTTTTCCACCTTTTATCACAACGGCTTTGGCACCAAGGTTGTGAATTTTACGAGCGGCTATTTTCATTTCTTCGATTGTTTTTGGTGTCCCAGTACCAGCTAATTGGCCAGCCTCAAATAGGTTAGGTGTTGTAACTGCAGCTAATGGTAAAAGATGTTGAATCATTGCATCTGTATTACCGGGGTTTAATACTTCATCTTCTCCTTTACATACCATTACAGGGTCAATGACCACGTTTGCAGTACCAGATTTTGCGATAGCATCACCTGCGATACGAATAATCTCTTCCGTTGACAGCATACCAGTTTTTATGGCGTCAATGCCTGTTGAAAGAGCAGTATCGATTTGTTTTTGTAAAAGCTCTGTTGGTAATGGTGTTACGTTATGAGTCCAACCGTTTGGATCCATTGTTACGACAACTGTTAATGCCACCATGCCATATGTGCCGTGCTCCTGAAATGTTTTAAGATCGGCTTGCATACCTGCGCCACCTGATGTATCTGAACCAGCAATCGTTAAAGTTTTTTTTAGAGCCATGTGGAATATCTCCTTTATAGATAAAAGTTTTAAAATTACCATCTAGTATAGTCTTATTCTGATGCTGTAAAAATAGTCAGAGTTAGATATTTTTAGAAGGTCAGTTTTAACTTCTTTCAGTAGAAGTCTTTATTTCTATAGACGCTGTGATGAATGTGGTTTTTCTCACTTTTCATCTGAAGGAAGTTAAAGCCTCACCGGATGTCACAGAATCGGAAAGGCGTTAAGGATGTTAGATCCGTGCGATAACGGCTTACTGACCTATTTCGGTGTCGCTGCCGTTAAGTTAATACTGAACTTTCGCGCAAAAAAATTGTTGCAGCCGCTAAGTTAGTACAGCGCTTCCAAACAAAAAACAATTGTTCTGCCGCTACGTCAGCACTGGGCTTTCGCACAAAAAACAGTTGCAGGCCTAAGCGTAAAGCCCAATTCTGGACGCAATTATGCCAAGGCATAATTGAATTGGATACTTGAATTCAACATTATTTTTTTGTACCGTTGTAAGAAGAGAGAGGGGCTTATATTACAATGAAACAAGTATTCCCGAATGATTGGCAAGCAATACTTGCAGAAGAAATAGAAAAGACATATTACACGAAGTTACAACAATTTGTAAATCATGAATATGCAACACAAACAATTTATCCACCGATAAATGACATAATGAATGCATTTAATACGACGGCCTATCAAGATGTAAAGGTCGTAATTTTAGGTCAGGATCCGTATCATGGACCAAATCAAGCACATGGATTAAGCTTTTCGGTCATGCCGGGAATCAAACATCCACCAAGCCTACGAAATATGCTACAAGAATTACAAGATGATCTTGGCTATCCAATCCCCCAAAATGGAACATTAACAAAATGGGCGCAGCAGGGAGTAATGTTATTGAATACTGTATTAACTGTTCGTGCAGGTCAGGCGAATTCTCATAAAGAACAAGGATGGGAGCAATTTACCGATGCTGTAATCGATAAATTAGCATCAAGAGATAAACCAATTATTTTCGTGCTTTGGGGTAAACCAGCACAACGTAAAAAACAATTAATTCGTAAATACTCAACAGCGCATTTAATTTTAGAAGCACCTCATCCAAGTCCACTAAGTGCTTATCGAGGTTTTTTCGGCTGTAAACCATATTCGAAGATTAATGCACAGTTAGTGGAATGGGGAGAGCAACCAATTGATTGGAATCTAGCATAGATTGGCATAGATCGATATCTTCATTCAATAATTTTTTTAACGAAAGCAAAGCGACAGCTACAAATGTTTCCTGTAGCGAAAGCGAAGCAACAGCTACTATTAGACCAAGGCGAAATTGATGCACATCACTCATCGTTTCGTGTTACAGTTAATAATAGAAGAAAGTGAGGAACAACGATGAAGGTAAATTGTTTCAAATGTCAATATTTTAAAGTAACGTGGGACCCAAAAACTCCACGGGCATGTGCAGCATATGGCTTTAAAACGAAGCAAATACCATCTGTTGTCGTTAAACAATCCTCTGGCACAGACTGTTTAAAATTTGTGCCAAAAGCAGAAAGTGGGAGAATACAATGATTCCTTATCAAGCCGTTATTCAACAACTTGAAAAACAATTATCTGGTGTTAAAAATGCTGGAGACGAACAGCAAATTCGTGAGGCCTTAACGGCAATCCGAGCATTATGTGATGTGGTATTAGACTCATCTGACGATATTTCTAAAGCCCAGTCAAAACATCTACCACAAATGCTAGTGTCAGAACCGAAGCAAACAAGCTTATATACTGCAAAAATTGAAGAAGAAGACGGAGCAAATGGTGATTCAATTTTTGACTTTTAATTATTTTCTTCAGTAAAGACGCCACTTAAAAGGTGGCTAGATGAATGCGGATGTGGTTCCTTTTCAGTAGGTGTCCTAAAGCCTACTGAATGAAGATAAAGCCCCCGGTGGATTTTGATAGGAATAAATTGTGCAACAAATTCAAAATCCGGACCATTGTTTATCTGCGCGAAAGCGACAGCGGCAATTAGCCAAAGCGAAATTGATTAAAGGTAGGGATAATGACATGAAAAAGTTTATCGTAACAGGTGCACTCCACGGCTTTTTAGCAGTGGCATTGGGTGCATTCGGTGCACATGCTTTAAAAGAGGTTCTAGACGATTATAGTCGCGGAATTTGGGAAACTGCTGTTCAGTACCAAATGTTTCATGCCACGGCTATACTGGTAATTGGCATATTGATGAGCTCGAAACTATTAGGTGAAGTAAAGCAGTTAAATTTAGCTGGAATCTTTTTTAACCTAGGTATTGTCTTCTTTTCAGGAAGCTTATATGTACTGGCAATCAGCGGCGTTAAAGTTCTAGGTGCCATCACACCAATCGGTGGTGTTCTATTTTTAACAGGCTGGGTTCTAATAATAGTTGCTGCCCTTAAACATGCGCGATGAAAGTTAAATATGAATATTTTTCTAAAGTTACTCCTTTGCACTATGTGTGAAGGGGTTTTTTTGTTGGTACTAGAAATGGGTCAAGTGAATTTTCCTTCGTAATAAACAATATAATGACAATACAATGGTTAGTTTTAATTCCTATTTTTTTTGTAAGGATTTATAGTACACTATAATTATCAAATAAGTTCGAAAATAGGAAGCGAGGTTTTGTGATATGGAGAAGCTTTTTACTTTACTAGATCATAACTATGATGAAATGGTAGCGATTCGTCGTCATTTACATGAATACCCAGAATTATCCTTTGAGGAAGTGGAAACTCCAGCCTATGTAGCTGCTTTTCATCGAGCATTAGGACATGAGGTTCGTGAGCATGTAGGAGAACGTGGTGTTGTTGCTACTTTACGCGGAGGGAAGCCAGGTAAAACAGTGGCATTACGCGCTGATTTTGATGCACTGGCAATTCAGGAGGAAAATGAAGTCCCTTATAAATCAAAAGTAGATGGTAAAATGCATGCATGTGGACATGATGGTCATACTGCAACATTACTAGGGCTTGCTAAAGCACTTCATGCAATAAAGGATGATATTGCGGGCAATGTAGTATTTATTCATCAGCATGCAGAAGAGATGGCGCCTGGTGGAGCAAAGCCTATGATTGAAGATGGCTGTCTAGACGGGGTAGATGTTATTTTCGGTACACATTTATGGGCACCAACGCCGTTAGGAGATATATTGGTGAGAGACGGGGCGATTATGGCTGCTGCGGATAAAGTGGAAATTACGATTCATGGCAAAGGTGGTCACGGTGCGGAGCCTCATCATTCTATTGATGCAGTTACTCTTGCGTCACAGTTTGTAGTCAATGCACAGCAGATTATATCTCGACGTATTGATCCATTAAAGTCAGCTGTCTTAACGTTTGGTCATTTGGAGGCGATTAATCCTTTTAATGTTATTGCCGAACGAGTAGTATTAGCTGGAACAGTCCGTACTTTTGAAGAGCAGGTACGTAAACAAATGGAGCAAGAACTTGAGGCAATTTTAAATGCCACTTGTTTGGCATTCGGTGCAAGCTATGACTATCGTTATACAAGAGGCTATCCATCGGTGTATAACCATGTGAAAGAAACAGAATTTATTGCACAACTTGCAGCAGATGTACCAGGGGTAGAAAATATTATCACGTGTCCACCGTTTATGATTGGTGAGGACTTTGCGTATTATTTAGAGAATGTACCAGGAACATTTTTCTTCACAGGTGCTAAAAAGCCAGAGTGGGAAGTAGCATTTCCTCACCATCATGCACGCTTTGACTTTGATGAACGTGCAATGTTGATTGCTGCCAAAACATTAGGAAAAGCAACATTGCAGTTTTTACAAGAAAATCAATAGTAAATAAAAATTGGCATGCTAGGAAATATCCTAACATGCCAATTCTTTTGATCTAATGGCAATATCCACGCAGATTCCTCGTTTCATACTACTAACACATTTGCGACGCATGCAAGGATACGAGACTCAATGAGGAGTCTAACGAAATTTGCAATGCGACGAAGCTTAAGTAAAACAGAGCGAAGGAGCAAGCCGATTAGCCTTGAGGAGCGGGATTTTACCATAAAGAAAATATGAATTTTTGAATAGCTTTTTCTTATGGATTTTGGTTAAAATAAGCCATTTCTTCATCATATTCAGCGAAATCAAAATAAATCATTGGGAAAAGGAAACGATGATTCGATTTGAGTTCACGTAAAATAACATGGTCTCGACCGGCTGCTTCTACAACGCCTCGCACAGTTTTTGTGTTTTTTCCTTGCTCAACCGCATGCTCGAAGGAAAAATGGAAAGTTCCAGGCTTTCCGCGATTTAATCGGAAAATATTTTCAATATACGATTGCTCCCGTCCAGTTGGTCGTGCTCCAGTCGTCTGTGGAGGCATTACCTGTGGCGGCATTTGTTGTTGCGTTGTCGGTGTCCAATAATAAGGCATCATAAGTTATCAACCTTCTTTCTTTTAGATTTGAGGACAATCTTCTTCGGTTGGCGAGAAGAAGCAATGTGCTTTGAATCTCCCCGTATTCCACTGACCATACCATTGTGCTGGACAATCTCCCTCAGGTCTGAAAAACCATAGGGAACGAGTCGCGGGGTGGAATCTTTCGCCTTGAATAACTCTCTTCGCTAATCGAATGTCTTGATCACGTGCGCGTTGATAAAAGTAGCCTTTTTGTGTCGCTTCAAAGCCTCCAGGACGCTGATAAACCATTTGTTCAATTGTACGAACATCCGTAAAATCTAAACAATCGGCTCGTACACGATTGACGCCAACATTGCCGACCATCAGCATACCTAAATTTCCTTCACCTTCTGCCTCAGAGCGCATAAGCCTTGCTAGCATGGCTGTTTGTGCATCATTCGTCTTTATAACGGCGATTTTCACTCCTCCTCGCAGACAGTATATGCATGATGGTATTGTAGACATGTTTAATTTTAACTTTTTTCAATAAGTGTTTTGGTAGCGACAGGTACAGAAGTCTCCTATCTCTATAGTATGAATGCGGGGCAGTGGATGTCACGTAATCGAAAAGGGTCGCACTTATGCGATAACTGTTAACTGACCTACATGCTGCTGCTGACGCCACGCTTTCACGAAAAAACATCTGTAAGCCTAAGTGCAAATCTGATTCCGGACATAATTAAAATTGAAAGAAATTCACAATTTAAAAATGCTACGCATATATTAGTAATACGAGTAGTCTGTAAAAGTAGATATTCAACACCAAACGTTTGCTCTATAAGTTGATTGGCGTGAAGATAAGGTCCTTGGGAAACAGCGTCACGGATAAGACCCCGAGCGTAAACGGGTAGGGGAACGAATGCAAAAGCATCACGTCCTGTGAGCCTCGTGATATACACTTTCACTTAGAAAACACTTTTTCTTCTGATGTCCCAAGGAAACCGCCTAGCCAGGAACGGAAATCAAGCCCACGTTATGGTGATGAGCCAAAATTTTATAAATAGAGATAGAATGGGGAACATGGGATAGGAAATTGCATGTGTATTGAATACATGTGAGGTGATAGAGTATGTAGATTGGTGTTTGGGTAGGCATTTTGTTGAGTGCTGTGCTGGCATTTTTAGTAGGGAGTTTTTACGGACAGCCACTCCATTGGTATCTCTTTATATTAATAATTGTAGTAGGATTTTTTATCCATACGATTATACTAATTTTGAAAGTTAACGATGAAAGGTCTTTATAATAAGAAAGTGTCATCAAGGTTGGTGGCACTTTTTTTATTTTTTTGATTAAGTAGATGAAATCTAATGTTTTGTAAGTATATTAAAAATAAACTGTGACATACTAAAGTGGAAAATTATTTTTTGCTTTTATGAAGGAGTGTTATAATGCATAATTTTGGTACGTTTGTAGCAATTATCATAAGTGCATTCATGGCAGTTGGTATAGCAGAATACTATCATCAACCATATAATTGGTATTTAGTTTTTCTTATGATTCTAACGGGCTTTTTTATTCATACAATTATTTTAATATTGGAATCAGAGAACAGCGAAGAAAGTGAATATTAAAAAATGCGAGTCCACGACTATGGACTCGCATTTTTATCTATATTCAGCTGAAGACTCCCACGAAGTCAGTGAGATAAATCCATTTCCAAACATCTACTGAATGATGATCAAGCCCCCGAGACGCAATGACGCCAAGGCGATAATATTTAAAAGCATTTTAGACAGTTAAGAATTTCACAAGTTTTTCGTTATCTAGAAGGTTACCAACGAAGAATGCACCAAACTCACCATAGCGAGCTGAAACTTCATCAAAACGCATTTCATATACTAATTTTTTGAATTGTAGTACGTCATCTGCGAATAGTGTTACGCCCCATTCGTGATCATCGAAGCCAACAGAACCAGTAATGATTTGTTTAACTTTACCAGCATAGCCACGACCAATCATACCGTGAGAACGCATTAGAGATTTGCGTTCATCCATTGAAAGCATATACCAGTTATCATTGCCTTGACGACGTTTATCCATAGGATAGAAGCATACATGCTTAGCACGTGGAAGTTCAGGATATAGACGAGCACGTACATGTGGATTTTGGTAAGGATCTTCGTCTGACTCACCTGCTAAATAGTTAGAAAGCTCTACAACAGATACATATGAATATGTAGGAATTGTAAAATCAGCAATCGCTAATTTATTGAATTCAGCTTCAAGCTCTTGTAGCTCATCCATTGTTTCACGTAATGTCATAATCATAAAGTCAGCTTTTTGACCAACGATTGCGTAAAATGCATGAGAACCTGTTTTAGCGATATCAGCTTCGTTTAATTTTTCTAAATATGCAATGAATTCCTCTACTGCTGCTTGGCGTTCCTCAGCAGAAACTAGTTTCCATGAAGCCCAGTCAATTGAGCGGAAATCATGTAAAGCGTACCAACCATCTAAAGTAATTGCTGCTTCATTCATTATTAAGAACACTCCTTTATAAGTGAATATCTTTCAAATTTTAGTTTATCATAGTTTGTACAAATTCCCTAAGTCCATGATTGCATTTCACGAATTTGACACCTTCGATAGATAATGTATTCTAAAGAGAATAGATGTAGATAGAGGAGTTCCAATCATGAAAAGTATTTTACAACAGCCGATTTGGCGTTTTTACGATCAATCCATTAGCGCAAAGCAAAGATCGCCACTTGAATCCTTTGCAACAGACGATACTTTATGTCAGTTAGTAGGTCAATTATCTTCTCCACCAACTATTCGTACATGGGTACATGATGCATCGGTTGTGCTTGGTATTCAGGATCACCGTTTACCATATGTGCAGCAGGGGATGGACTTGCTCAAAGAACGTGGCTATGATCCTATTGTACGCAATTCAGGCGGATTAGCAGTTGTGCTTGATGAAGGTGTACTGAATATTTCTATTGTTTTATCTGAACAAACGGAAGCACTAAGCATTAATGATGGCTATGATGTCATGGTAGCTCTAGTAAAAGGTTTGTTCCCTGAAGTATCGGATCAAATTGAAGCCTATGAAATCGTAGGCTCCTATTGTCCAGGTTCTTATGATTTAAGTATTGCAGGGAAGAAATTTGCTGGTATTTCTCAGAGACGCCTACGTCAAGGAGTAGCGGTGCAAATTTATTTATGTATTGAAGGAAGCGGTTCTGAACGAGCAGCTCTCATTCGTGACTTTTATGAGGAAAGTCTAAAAGGTGAGGAAACAAAATTTACGTATCCTAAAATCGTCCCTGATGTAATGGCGTCATTATCCGAACTTATTGATGCATCATTAACAGTGGAAGCCGTTGTTATTCGTTTACAGCAGCTTCTTCACAATATGGCAGAAGAAATTCGGGCTGAATCTTTTCATGATGAAGAATTAACGCAATATGCGTTTTATTTACAACGTGTTTTAGAGCGGAATAAGAAAATGCTAGAACCGAAACTTTAATCAAAAATCGTTTCAAAGAAAAAAGCGATGCTGCTAATTAAGCGCATCGCCGTTTTCTTGTGCATAAGGACTACTTACAACAAGATTTCCGTTTTTCTCCATTTTAAAAACAGGTGCAATTCGTTCTTCCTCTTCATCTAGTGTTACTAGTCGTCGAGCTCGGTTCATAATTTGTACAAATTGCTCGTAATCTTTTCGAATAGCTCTATTTTCTTCTTCTAGCTGTGTTATAGTTTTTTCTAGTTTTTTATTTTTCTCAGATGTTACGTGTACTAGTTGTCGCCATTTTGTAGACTCATTACCTATTTCACCAGAGTGCTGTAAACGTAATAAATAAGCTATGACAATATCAAGATTTAATGCAGAAAGAGGAATTGATTTACCCTCTGCACCACTACTATTAACTGTAAACATACTAGAAGCACGGCGTCTTGCTGGAGCCCCCAACACTCGCATTCTTTCTTTTCTTTCTTTTTTTGCTTGTGATAATTGTTCCTCGTATTCTTTACGAACAACAGCATTCCAACGAAAACCACATGCAGCAGCAGTACGATTTAAAGCATCACCAGCCTCCTCAAAGGCATTTAATTGTGTACTACCTTCTGTTACATGGCGAATTACCGCCTCAGCTAATAATTCATCGTTTTCTTCTAACCAAGCATCTTGTCTTATTTTACTCATATTAAAATCCTCCCACCTTTATTTGGAACTTTTATTTACAATTAGCATGACCAATCTTTTAACCTTTTATTCATCTATGTGGAAGAATTATTATGCTTGAATACAAGGGGAAAAATGCGATACAATACCCGATGTAGGTTTGTACGTATGCTACATACTTAACTATGTGAAGTCATACGTTCAATAGAAACGAATTTTTGAATTAAGAATCGGCTTTGTGCTTACCACAAAGAGTCCCATTAAGATTCCGTGATATCCGCCGGAGGCTAGGATGTTTGGACACCCGCTAAAAAAGTGATCTAAAACCGCATTTATCTCACCACCTATAGAATAGGAGACTTCTGTAGCTAACGCATACTTTCGCTACAAAAAGACATTTGTAACTGCCGTTTCACTTATGTAGCGAAACCACCTGTACAAGTCGCTGCGCTTTCGCTACCAATACATCTGTACCTGTCGCTACGCTTTCGGTCAAAAGACATCTGTAGCTGACGCTGCGCTTTCGCTACCAAGACACCTGCTGAAAGAAGTTAAAAAAATACTATATAGAAAGGGTTGTTGACAAAATGGCAAACGAATTTAAAGTTTGCGATGAATGTCAGGCCGTTAACTTAAAAACGTTAATTCCAAAATTAAAGGAAATCGATCCTGATGCAACCATCGAAATTGGCTGTCATTCTTATTGTGGCCCAGGACGTAAAAAAACATTTACCTTTGTAAATAGCCGTCCTGTTGCCGCATTAACGGAAGAAGAACTAATGGAAAAGGTTTTAGCAAAGTTAAAAAAATAAGTAAAACAAAACGCTATCTTCACTAGTCTAGTTGAAGATAGTTTTTGTTTTTTTGGATTTTTAATAGCGACGGAAAGAAGAGTCAGAGCGACGGATAGATCCTCCGGAGTGACGGAAAGAAGAGCCAGAGCGACGGATAGAATCTTCGGAGTGACGGAAAGAAGAGCCACTTCGATGGAAAGAGCGTATAAAGCGGGGGATGGGAAGCTTTACTTTCGCTTCATCGCTTAGAAATTAGGTCAATTGAATCCTAAATTAAGACGAGAATACAGTGAGTTAGGTTGATAGTCTCTATAATTAAAAGTAAATATGTATGCTAGTCCTATATTTATCGCATATAATAGAACAAATAGGAAACGGGGGTGCTGTACAATTGACACATTATGCAAAAGCTAAATTACAAGAAGAAAAAGTATTCAAGGATCCAGTGCATCGCTATGTGCATGTACGGGATCAAGCGATTTGGGATCTAGTTGGTACGAAAGAATTTCAGCGATTACGACGAATTCGCCAGCTTGGTACAACGTTTTTAGTGTTCCATGGAGCGGAGCATAGCCGTTTTAGTCATTCGCTTGGCGTTTACGAAATTGTACGCCGTATAGTAGATGATATATTTGCAGGTCGTCCTGAATGGGATGAGGATGAACGATTGCTTGTGCTTTGTGCAGCCCTATTACACGATTTAGGGCATGGACCATTTTCACACGCTTTTGAAAATGTCTTCGAGCTTGATCACGAATTTTATACAAGGCAAATTTTACTCGGCGATACAGAAGTGAATGCAGTATTGAAAAAAGTATCAGCTGATTTTCCAGAGAAAGTATCACAGGTAATTGAAAAAACATATCCGAATAAGCAGGTTGTCAGTTTAATATCAAGCCAAATAGATGCAGATCGTATGGATTACTTACAGCGTGATGCTTATTTTACTGGCGTAAGCTATGGTCATTTTGATATGGAACGAATTTTAAGAGTGATGCGTCCGCGAAAAAATCAAGTCGTTATTAAGACGACGGGCATGCATGCGGTAGAGGATTATATAATGAGCCGCTATCAAATGTACTTACAAATTTATTTCCACCCAGTATCTCGCAGCGCAGAGGTTGTTTTAAATAATATTTTAAAACGCGCTAAAGAGCTAAGCTTGGCAGGCTATAAATTTAAGCACGAGCCTACACACTTTTTAGCGTTTTTCCGTAACTCAATTACGCTTGAAGACTATCTTGCATTAGATGAAAGTATTCTTTTTACATATTTTCAGCTTTGGATGCAAGAGGAAGATGCTATATTACGTGATTTAAGCCGCCGTTTTGTTAATCGAAAGTTATTTCAGTACATCGATTTAGACCCAGGTGTTGAGTTGGATAAATATCAAAAACTCCAAGAACTCTTCAAGCAAGCTGATTTAAATCCAGAATATTATCTTGTCCATGATACGACGGCAGATCTACCTTATGACTTTTATCGACCTGGAGAGGAAGAAGTGCGTGTTCCTATTTTCTTAGAAATGAAAAATGGAGAGCTACGAGAGCTATCGCGTGAATCTATTATTGTTGATTCCATTTCTGGCCGCATGAAGCGAGATCATAAAGTTTATTTTCCACTAGATTTTTTAGAAGACAACAGTACCCATTCCGATATTAAGAAGAAAATATTAGCTATCCTTCAAGGAAAAGGGAAAAAATAAAAAATTTTTTTTATGTATAAAAATATGTATATAAAATAATCAAATTAAATAGTATTCCAACATACAAATAGTGAAAAACAGTGAATGTACTCTAATTGAGTTACTTTCACTGTTTTTTTGTTGTGTATAAAGATGAAAAAAGTGGAAAAAATATAGAATTTTTTAGAATCTTTTAAATAAAAAGTCCGTGATTGTTTAGAAATTGTTTAGTATTATCTTTTATAATGAGCCAAAAACCCTAAAGGGGGTGAGGCCTATTATTGAATGTGTCACAAAAGTACTATGTATACATTCTAATTGTACATCGAATATACATAAGTCATCATGAATACCTACTCTGAGTACTTAATAGAATGTATGACGACAACTGAATAGGAGGAAAGAGAGATCAACTGATGTTTGTAGCATCCCTTTACAACATGTAGAAAGGATGCACCGTCGTCAGCAAACACCAATAGGTATCCCTCTGAACTTAGAAAAGGAGAGAAACATGAGGAAATTTAAAAAACTTAACATAGCAATAATCTTATTGCTACTCGTATTCCAAACAGTGCTATCACCGATATCAGTGTTTGCGATTGAAGACACCTCTTCAACACCATTAGAGTCTGAGCAACAAGATCATAACCAAGAAATCGGAAAAGATGGTAAAGAATCTAGTGATATTACTAGTAGCACAAATGGAGAAGGTGGCACAGAAGATAAAAATCCAAGTGAGGATGATAAAAATCCGAGTACAGTAGATAAAGATCCAAGTACAGTAGATGAAAGTCCAAGTACAGTAGACAAAGATCCAAGTACAGAGGATAAAAATCAAAGTACAGAAGATAAAAATCCAAGTGAAGATGACCTTAAGGGCGAAGGGGACGATGCTAACAAACCAGTAGAGGGTGAATCACCACAGCCACCGAATGAACAAATAACACCTGGTTTACCTGTTGATAGAGAAGATATTCACTTTAAAGAGAAAATCACTTTAAAAATTAATGGGGCAGAAGTTTCTGGAACATCGGCACAAGGAAAAGTTGGAGATTTTGTAGAATTTAGAGTGGATTTAGGTTTAGCCCCAGGTCACCAGTATAGTGAAGGTTCTACTTTAACTTATACATTGCCGAGTCAATTTGCAGGTCTAAGTGGAGACACACCTTTATATTATCAAGGTGCTTTAATTGGTAACGTAGTTGTTTCAGGGCAAACTGCTACTCTTACATTCACGGATAAAATTCGTGATGAAGCTAATGCGGGTACAATAGTAGAAGATGTTTATTTCACTATTAAAGGTGAACTTCAATCTGTAGGTGATGGTTGGTTACAGAATATTGAAGTGCCAGGATACCAGACGATTGAATTGAATTTTCAACCAGCAAATAGCGGTCAAGTAGTTTCTAAATCAGGTAAAGCAGACCGTGATGGTAAAAATAGTGAATTTATTACTTGGACAGTAGATGTTAATACGAACTTAGATGTGAATAGTAATACTGGTAATACTATATTTACTGACACATTAATTAATCAACATAGCTTCGAAGGCATTCCAACTGTAACAGAATTAAGTATTTCTCCAACGGGAGCTATAACAGAAGGTAAAGAATTAACACCAGCACCACCGACAACTATTAACGATAATACAATGACAATTGACTTACCTAATAAGGAACATACAGGTTACCGTATTACTTATAAAACAAAAGTAGGCGATCCAGGTAATGTTGAAAATGCAAACTTTGGTAACGTTGCTACTTACAATGGAACATCAACAAAACCAATTTATGTGAATGTTGAATTTGGTACACCTTTAGAAAAGTCAAGTTCAGGTCCTAATATTGCTGATTTAACAACGGAATGGAACATTAAATACAACTTTAATAAGCGTAATATTCCAGCAAAACAGGCAATATTATCTGATACATGGGATGAGACACAAATTTTAGTCGGAAATGTAGACGTTTATGAAGAGAATGGCACACTTGTTGCTAAAGAAAAATATAACTTAACTCATAATAGAACAAATGGTTTCGAATTGTCGTTTAATGACGATGTAACTGGAGCATACGTTATTAAATACAAAACTAAGCCTGCCGATGGTGTATATCCGACAACAGAAATTAAAGTAAAAAATACAGTTACTCGTGAGGATGGCTTGGAAAGTATCGCCTATTCTCATTATAAAAAGAATGAACTAGTATTAGACAAATCTGCTCTTGGGGTTGACTACCAAAATAAAACAATCTCGTGGAAGATTGTAGCGAATCAAGCGAAATATGCGTTGAAAGCTGGGACAATATTTGAAGATACGTATGGTGATTCATTACTAAAATTAAAAGATGGTAGTTTAACAGTCACAGTTGATGGTAAGGAGTTTAAAGACTTTACTTTAGATAAAACAGAAGTTGACGGTAAAGAAAAAGGATTTATTCTTAAATTAGAACAGCCTGTTAATGGTGTAATTGAAATTAACTATACAACAGATTATGAAATTAAAGATATTGGTACAAATGATCGTACTTACACGAATACTGTGAAATTGAAAGACACTGGTATATTTACATCAGAGTCGTCTGATTCAGCAACGCAAAAGGTTAAAGAAGAACAAAAAGCAAATGGTAAAAAAGATGGGTATTATAACTATGAAACGAAAACATTCCATTGGGATGTTGAGCTAAACTTTAACTATAATACATTTGAGAATGCAATATTTAAAGATACATTAGATCCATCTCAAGAAGTGACTAGTATTACAGTAACTGAAGGTCAATTAAATGCAGCAGGACAATTTGAACCAGTCTCATCAAAAAATTACACTAATACATCACCTAACAAAAATGAGATCGTGCTCGAATTAGGATCGATTAAAGGACCTTATAAGGTGACGTATACATCAAAAGATGCTGATGGTGTATTCCCACATGGTTCAGACATTACAATTAGTAATAAAGCAGCATTGTATGAAAATACAAGTACTAAGCCTAACGCAGAATGGGAGAAAGATGTATCGGTTTCTCATACTAAGAACATCTTAGATAAAACAGGCAAACAAGTAGGTAATTCTCCGCAAGTTAACTGGAGTTTTAAGTTTAACTATGCACAGTCACAATTAAATAACATCGTTATTACTGACACTGTAGATAAAGACAGCGAAGGTAATCCAAACCAATTGATTTTAAAAGATTCATTTAAAGTATATGAAATGAATTTTACAGGAACTAACCCAACACCGACTCGTGGTAAAGAAATTAGTTTATCAGATGCTAATTTTAACGTTGATATTGAAAAAGGTACGTTTACATTAAAATTACCTAATGGTGATAAAGCATATTACGTTACGTACTCAACAGTATTTATGGGAGCATCAGGTGAGAGTATAAACAACACAGTAGATGTTGCTTATACTAGTACAGATGGTGATCATGGTCAGGATGTATTTAATAAAAACAACTTCACTTATGATGGTGGTGGTAAAGTTGGTAAAGTACCATTCGTCATTATCAAAACAGATGCAGCAACAGGTTTACCAATGGAAAACGTTAAGTTTGACTTACTAGGACCATACACAGGTAACACCGTGTTAGCGTCAAAAACAACAAATGCAGATGGCTATTTAAACTATGGCTTAAAATTAGCGCCAAGTACTGCCGGTAAGAAATATAAAGTAATTGAAGAAACACAGCCAGGCTATGAACCATTAACAAAAGAGTTTGAACTTGATGAAAAAGAAATCGAAACATCAGGTAAGTATGCTGGTTTCCAAGTGATTGAAATTGAAAACAAACCATTAAGTGGTTTAGCATGTAAAAATTTTGGATTAACAGTATACGATATTGACGGTAAATTAGTTAATGGAACAGTGACATTAGTAAGTGAAGCGACGGGTATATCCGAAAATCATCCCGTTGAAAACGGTAAAGTTACTTTTACTCCAGACCAAGTTAAAGCTGGTCAATACGATGTTTATGATTCAAATGGAAATAAGCTAGGTAACATTACAGTGAAATACGATGATAATTGTAAGGATGAAAATGTAATTCAACCAGCACCTAAGTGTGAAAACTTCACAATCGTGGTTGAAGATACAGACGGAAATATCCGTACAAATATTAAAGAGTTAACATTAAAATCAGGTACTACAGAAGTAAAGGCATCAACAGACACATCAGGCAAGTTTATTTTTGAATCAAACAAAAATAATCCTACTAATGGTGTAAAGCCAGGCGAGTATCTGGTGTACGAAGGTAAACAATTCTTAGGAACAGTAAATTTAACGTATACAAAAGATTGTGGGCATGAATTTATCATTAAACAATTACCAAAATGCGAAGAGTTCAAATTAACAGTAAAAGATGTTGATGGTAATAAAATTACGGATAATACTACAAAAATCGTTGTTAAGGATGCTGCCGGTAAAGAAATTATTAATACAACAACTAAGACAGGTGTTATTGTATTACGGGATTTAGACCCAGGTACTTACACAGTTGAAGTTGGTGGTGAAAAAATTGGTACCTTCCAAACAAATATCGAATGTGAAAAATCAATTCAACCAGCACCAAAATGTGAACTATTCACATTAACGGTGAAGGATGAAAATAATAAACCACGTCCGAATGTTAGCAATATCACAATCAAAGATGAAACAGGCGCAATTATTGCTACAAACCAAACGACAAATGAATTAGGGCAAATTACTATTGAGCCTACAAAAATTCCTTCTGGTAAGTATCGTGTATATCAAGGTGATCTGTTCATTGGTCAAATAACAGTTAAATATTCAGAAAGATGTAATGCAGAAATATCAGCAGCACCTGCATGTCCTGAGTTTACATTGACTGTACAAACTAAGTATGGAATGCCTAATGCGAATGCAAAGATCACGGTAAAAGATACTAATGGAAATATCGTTAAAGGTTTAGACAACAGTGAAGTTCTAACAACAAGTATTACTGGAACGGTTGTATTGCCAAACGAAGCTATTAAACAAGGCACGTACTATGTATATGAAGGAAGTAGTTTAATTGGCTCATTTACTGTAAAAGATACATGTTCTGCATTAGTAAAACCAAACCCTGATCCAGGCCCAGGACCAGGCACAGGTCCAAACCCTGATCCAGGCCCAGGACCAGGACCGGGTCCAAACCCTGGCCCAGGACCTGGACCAAAACCAGAACCGGAGAAGCCAGTTGATCCAAACAAGCCAAAACCAGAACCAGAGAAGCCGGTTGATCCAAACAAACCAAAACCAGAACCAGAGAAACCAGTTGATCCAAACAAGCCAGCTCCAGAACCAGAGAAGCCGGTTGATCCAAACAAACCAAATCCAGAACCGGAGAAACCAGTTGATCCAGAAAATCCAGGTAACCCAACAACGGATTCGAAAAATCCAACAAAACCTGGAAAACCATCTGTACAAGAAGTCATTGACCAAGGGAAAGACTTAAAGCCATACAATCCTTCTACAGCAAATAAAGACACTTTAGATGCATATAAGGATTTCCTCGATAAATACAACAAGTTATCTAAAGAGGAACAGGAAGAAGTAGCAAAATCACTTGATATTGACAAAATCAAAGCAGATGCTAAAGAAATGGAAGCGCAGTTAAAGGCGCAAGGTAAACTGCCACAAACAAATGGAGCAAACCAAACAGCTCTTACACTAATTGGTGTGGCTCTCGTTCTAGGTGCATTATTCTTATTGCGTCGCCGCAATACAGAAGTAAAATAATTTTCAAAGTACAGGTAATAATTTGGTAACACTTTCATAAAATGTTACACATTCAATAAAAAGCACGTTACTAAAAACAAAAAGTTTAGTAATGTGCTTTTTTATTTTTGTATAATTTATTAAAGAATTGTATTGGTATGATTATTGTCCAAAAGGAATAACGAGTAAATATCAATTATTAGTATTTAAAGTTAGCCAACCTTTTCTTCCATCACAAACAGAGAAAATCACCAATATTTTATAGTAACCATTTTTTTAATCTCACTAAATTTTCTTCTAGAAATAACGCATTTTTTTCAATTCCTCGACGTTTACACCATCCAATACTATTGAATGCATCTGTAAATCGATAGAAAGGTAATACATTTTCTAAGGCAATTAATGGCTTGATACTGTTATAGCCTTCTTGATATGCATTAAACAAGTTAACATCAACATTTAAAAAATCTCGATACAGTTTGGTAAAATCGATTTCTGTCGAACCAAATCTTACGCTTTCAAAATCTATTATTCCTGAAACTTTGTCATTATCAACAATTATATTTGCTGGACGAAAATCCATATGTACAAAGCTTGGGCCATCTGGAGACGGGAGCTGTTGTTTCATCTTTTCAAATTTTTCAATGGATTTTTTAAATAATTGTTCATCCAAAATGTCCTTTACATCTTCAGCAAAACTATAAAATTGGTGTTCAACAAAATTTGACCAGTTCGTAAATTCATTTTTTATACCCGCTAACACTTTATTTGCAGGAGGACGAGTAGAATGCATTTCAGCATGAAGAACCCCGACTTGGTACGCAACTGATGGTGTAGCCTTAGATGTTAACGGTTTTCCTTTTAATTCAGATAATAAAAAAGCTCCAGCACACTCCGCATCACCAGACCAAAAATCTAACATTACAGGAATGGAAACTCTTCCTTTTAAGATTTCATAAGCTTCTAACTCTCGCTGATACTTCAATTTTGAAAAAGGAATTTTCAAAAAAACATTTTCACTATTAGACAAAGTACATTTATAAACTGTTGAACTAAAGGAGTCTTCAACCTCATTAATTGATACTACCTGCAATCCAAACTGTTGAATGACACGATTTAACATTTAATTTTCCCCTTTTTAATAAAATCCTACCATAGAAATACTCTTGTTTTTTAACAATATCTACATTACAACCTTTCTTCAACAAACCAGCCGTTCGTTAAATAAGGTGCGATTTTACACCCAATTTAATTGATTTTAACAAATATTCCTAAATATAATATTAATCACAAATAAAAGCTAAACTAATGCAGAAATTAGTTTAGCTTAAAAATAACTCGTATTAATGTTTTTTATACTAAAAAGTTTCTGATAGTTTTGCAGGTGCTTGGTCGAACGGATATTGCTCGACAAAATCTGCTTGTACAGCAAGTCGTTTCGTGCCTCTATCAGCGCATGTCACGAGGGTTAAAATAGTTTTATCGGGGATGTCGTTAATAACATAAACATCTGTAGCAGCAATAATTTCCTTGATTGTTATTTTGTACTCATAAATATTTGTTAAATCCGTTAAATAAATCGTATCCCCGATGTTTGCCTTGTATAAGGGGCCAAATAAAATATCTTTTTCCTCAAAGTAATGACCTGCTAATGCGTAGTTTCCTTGACCGAGTTTTTGATTAGGCTTCATAGTGCCTGCTCCAACGGCAAGAGAGGCATTACCAACTCCTTTGACGATAGGAAGTTTCATACCAACACTAGGAACAGCGATGCTACCAATAACAGGCATTTTCTTTGCGGTTGTTTGAGCTTTTAAAACTTCAGCAATGGATAGAGATTGCACCGCTTCAAATTCAAAATCGACATCCGCGTTTTTGTTTTTTTCAATATCGTCTACACTGTAATCAGTTGTATTTAGTTGTTTACTTAAATGAGCGATAATTGCATTTTGAATGGGATTAATAAAAATAAGTAAGAGGCCAATGATGAGCATACAAATGAGTAGTGATAATTTAAATTTATTCATTTCATAGATCACATCCAATATTGAAATTAGAGTTAACGATTGAAGGTCGAGCTCCGCCGCTAAAACAGGGAAAATCGCCGCTAAAAGGTGAAGTTCCGCCGCTAAAACAGGGAGAATCGCCGGTAAAAGGTGAAATTCCGCCGCTAAAACAAGGAGAATCGCCGGTAAAAGGCCAAATTCCGCCGCTAAAACCGAAAAACGAAGCTAACGAAGCAATATAGCTTTCCAAACGTTGCAAGGCACTATAAGGCTACAATACGGTAAAAATGGGTAGAGCTTTATATGCTCTACCCGTGTTACTCTTTATTTATCGCTAAAGCGCACGCCTGCAACACTGTAATGGTTTTTAGACATTTCTTCGATGAAGACTGTTACATTTTCTGGTGGCGCATTAACTGTACGAGAAACGGCTTCTGTTACTTCTTTTACTAGTGCGCGTTTTTGTTCTTCTGTACGACCTTCAAGCATTTTCACTGTTACGTATGGCATAATATTGCCTCCTTTATTGAATAATGTTGTATAGTGTTTATAAGAAAGTATAAACTTCTTACTTGTATTTAGGCATATGCGCAATGCCAGTGTCGTGTTCATTCCGGTGCTAATGCGCTTAACTATGCTTTACTTTTATAATAGCAGAACGGAGGTAGTTAAAGTATGGCAAATGAAGAAAAAGAAAAACAAAAAATGGGCTTTACTATTATTAAAAATGACCCAACAGACGGACATAAGGGATTTGGTATCGGTTCGCTTTCGCTTGAAAACGTATCGCCAGTCATTATCGATATAGAAGAGGGGACGGCATCAGTTGAAATTGGTGCTATGCATGCTCGCAGTGATGTGGAACGAGGTATTAAATTTACGACAGATCGTGCTGATTCAGAAGGTGGGAAACCGTATTGGTTAGTTTGGGTGACGATAGACCATAAAGCGGATGGACCTTACTATGCAGGTGTAACTGCATGTGAAATGGTAGTCAATCGCGAAAAACGTCGGGGCTATAAAATTTTAGCTGATCATGTGAATAAAATGGATAAATCTATGAAACGTCATATTATTGTTGAACATATGGACGCACCATCTAAAAAGGTGTTAGCTTCTTTCCTAGAAGAGCTTAATCCGGACTTGTGGGCACGTAGTGAGGAGCAATTGCGTCAAGATTTATTTGTTTAATAGACCTACAATGATTGAACAATATGTGACATTTTGCGATCGCTTTCGATATAAGGTTGAAAGTGGATTTGAAACAAAGTAAACTTGATGCAGAGCTTACATTTTAGTAAGCTAGGACGCTTGGTTCTGCGAATGTGATGAGCGCTATGCGGCATTTGAACAACCCAAACCCAAGCCAAATGCCCCATGATGCTCATCTACTTCGCGAACCATAAATAAGAAAAGCTTTCTGTTCCCACGGACACGGCTCCGGGGAAGAGAAAGCTTTTCTTTTTCGTATATGTCTGGACTTTGTCGAGAGCCTTCGTTAATTAAAACGTCTATCTCCGATAAAGGTTCCGCATGTTAATCTTTAAAGATGGAGAATGGAAGCATATTCCAGAATTTTCCCCACGTATTCGTATCGAGAATATCGAAGTTTGAACATTTTTCAGTTGGTACATCTTTCGCCTCCATATAAACGAGACGTTGTTTTGGGCAGGCATTTGTTGCTAACTTACCTGATTCAATATCGATGACCGCACCTTTAACGTCTTTAGGCTTTGCAAAATCTTCGTTCTTTGTTCCTTTATTGACAGCCTCCATAAAGTCGATCCAAATTTGCTTTGTAGATGCAGTATCTTCTCTTTCTGTTAGATTTTTTCCTTGGTCATAGCCGTTCCACACGCCAGCAGTTAAGCTAGGTGTAAATCCAATTAACCATTGATCGCTATTTGTAGAGCCAGATTTGGCTGCATACGTATGCGTCATGCGAGAGCGAATGCCAATCCCTGTAGCTGGAGAATAATCACTAAAGACTGGATCGAAAATACCCGTCATCATTTCTGTTAAGATATACGTATTTTCTTTTGATAGAACAGTCTCATCTTCTTTATCAGCTTCCTTATTTTCATAGATGATATCGCCATTCGCATTTTTAATAGAAACAATAGTAGTAGGCGTAGTTTTTTTACCTTGCGATGCTAAAATATTATACGCATTCGTCATTTCATATAATGTTGTTTCAGTCGTTCCAAGCGCGATGGATAAATTGTCCTTAGTACCGATATTCACGTTGAAGCGATCAGCCATATTATGAAATGCTTTAAATCCAATTTCCTCTAAAGTTTTCACAGCGTAAATATTATCTGAAATAGCGATAGCCTGGGCCATTGACATATCATGGTTTGCAAATTTGCCATTAACATTTTTGGGTGCATATGTGGCACGTCCATGATCATAAGTGAAAGTTGTCTCACCTACATCTAAATAGGTTAAAGGTGTATAACCATTCTCTAAAGCTGCTGCATATAAAATAGGTTTAATGGTTGAGCCTGGCTGACGTTTTGCCTGTGTAACTCGGTTAAATGAACTTGTAGCATAGTCACGACCACCAACTAATGCTGTAACAGCGCCTGTTTTGGATTTCATACTAACAAAAGCAGTTTGAAGATCATCATTAGGCATATGTTTGGCTACAGCACCCTCTGCTGCCTTTTGGTGTTCTAGATTAAGAGTTGTTTGGATAGTCCAGCCACCTTCACTAATGTCGAGATTTTTCGATTTCAAAATTTCACTAGCCTCTTGCCATGCTACATCTAGGAAAAATGGTGCTACAGATTTTGCTGCAACCCAGCTATCATTCTTTAAGACAAGTTTTTCACTTTCTGCACGTGTTTTTTCATCTTGCGTAATAGCACCTTGATCAGCCATCAGTTTTAAAATAACGTGTTGGCGATTAGTTGCTTTATCTAGATTGACAATAGGAGAGTAAATACTTGGACCTTTTGGAATTCCTGTTAACATTGCAGCTTCTGCTAATGTTAAATCTTTTGCTGATTTTCCGAAATAAAATCGACTAGCTGCTTCTACGCCGTACATACCATGTCCGTAGTAAACAGTATTTAAGTAGCCTTCCAATATTTCATCTTTATCATAAAAAACTTCTAATCTATAAGCATACAGTGCTTCATTTAATTTTCGTGTCCATGATTTTTCATGTGAAAGATATAGATTTCGAGCGTATTGTTGCGTAATTGTACTTGCTCCTTGAACTTTACCTCCAGCCTTAAGATCAACTAATATTGCACCAGCGATACGAGAAAAATCAAAACCGCTGTGCTTATAATAATCTTTATCCTCAACAGCGACTACCGCTTTTGCTAAATAGGGGGACATCTCATCACGCCCAACCCAATAACGTCGTTCATTCGTAAAGTGATCTCCGATTTGGTTCTCATTTTCATCTAAGAAAATAGACGCTTTAGGTACGGTTAAAGGTGGGGCACCAGCCACTTGAACATAGACGCGTAAAGCTATAAATGCTACTACAATTGCAGATGTAAAGGCGATAAAAAGGGTAAGAACTTTACGCGTACGCTTTACACGCTTTTGTTTACGTTGATAGCTTTTTCTTTGCATCCGACTTCACCTCGTTTTCTCACACTTGCGTATAGTATGTGTCTGAACATTCGTATTTAATCGAAATTATTGGTAAAAACTATTGCACTTTATTCAAAAACATCTATACTTTTTTTGTACTGTTTGAAATGCTAGTGTTCGACAAAAAAAACACTTTGTAGATTTTAATCGAATTTTGCTAGACGTTCCAATAATGTATACGAGGATACAAGGATAGAGGTTTCATTACATTCCTGTAAGTCCTTAATAGAGTAATGATAAAAGGTTCATCCTATTGAAGGATTTGAATGACATTTGCTAGAACAGATGTCATATCAATAAGGTGATTGGAGTATGAGGATGGGAGCTCCAGAAATGCCCAGAACGGATATCAACTCTAGTGGTGAAAATGAATGTAATAATTTTTTATATAGTGGAGGTTGAGTAATGAGATTTGATGAAGCTTATTCAGGAAACGTTTTTATAAAAAGTCATCCTACATATGAGGATGCTCAGGCGGTCATTTATGGTATGCCAATGGACTGGACAGTTAGTTATCGTCCGGGTTCACGTTTTGGTCCACAGCGTATCCGTGAAGTATCTATTGGGCTAGAAGAATATAGTCCATATTTAGACCGTGAGCTAGATGAAGTGAAATATTTTGATGCGGGTGATATACCGTTACCATTCGGTAATGCACAGCGCTCATTAGATGAAATTGAAAAGTATATCGAGAAGCTTTTAGCAGACGGCAAGATTCCTGTAGGTATGGGTGGCGAACATTTAGTATCGTGGCCTGTTATGAAAGCTGTATCTGCAAAATACGATGATCTAGCAATTATCCACTTCGATGCACATACAGACTTACGTGTGGAATATGAAGGGGAGCCACTTTCTCACTCAACGCCGATTCGTAAAATTGCTGAACATATCGGACCAAAAAATGTCTATTCATTTGGTATTCGTTCAGGAATGAAGGAAGAGTTTGAATGGGCAAAGGAGAATGGCATGCACATTTCAAAATTTGAAGTGCTAGAACCATTAAAAGAAGTATTGCCGTCTTTAGCAGGACGTAATGTTTACGTAACAATTGATATAGATGTACTTGATCCCGCACATGCACCTGGTACAGGAACAGTAGATTGCGGAGGGATTACATCAAAAGAATTACTAGCGTCAATCCATGCGATTGCAGCAAGTAACGTCAATGTTGTGGGCTTTGACCTAGTTGAAGTAGCACCAATTTACGACTCATCTGAAATGACAGCAAATACAGCTTCTAAATTGCTAAGAGAAATGATTTTGGGCTGGATTAAATAAAACCAGAAACACTAAATAATGCATTCTGCGACGAAAGTGAAACGCCAGTCGCCAATACAGCTTCTAAATTGCTAAGAGAAATGATTTTGGGCTGGATCAAATAAGTAAGGGTCTTCGAAATGAAGCGATTGGAACGGGGTTAGCGATATGCTAGCCCCGTTTTCCTTATCCTTTTCATGATAAAAAAGAAGACGCCATCCAAAGATAGCGCCTTGATATTTCGAATAGTTCTATTAAGGGTTCGTTGACCAAAGTCCAGCATGCTTTAATACAACACGTGGATGAAGTTTAAGCTGAGCAACCATTAAATCTGCTAAATCTTCTGCTTGCATTACTTTTTCTGGATTGCCATCTGTTAAGTTAAGCTCAACCGCCATATCCGTAGCAACTGTACTTGGCGTTAATGTTGTAACGCGAATGTTTTTCTTACGCACTTCAAGCATTAATGATTCACTTAGTCCGATAACCGCAGCTTTTGAAGCCGAGTATGCACTTGTAATCGGTGCACCTTTTTGACCAGCTGTTGATGAGATATTAATGATGTCGCCTGTGTTGCGCTCTAGCATCTCCGGTAATACAGCACGTGTTGTGTAGTACACACCTTTTACATTGACATCGATAATATTTGTCCACTCTTCAGGTGTTAAGTCCATGAAGTTACCGAATTTTGAAATTCCGGCATTGTTTACTAAAATGTCGATGGCGCCAAGCTCTCCGCGAATAGATTCAACGGCTGTAGTAATAGAGTCTAAATCCGCCACATTTGCCACAGCGATTGCAACCTTCACATCATACTGCTTAAGTTCCTCTGCAACTTGTTGTAAATTTTCAAGAGTACGTCCAACAAGACCTACGTGAATACCTTCTTGCGCAAAAGCTACTGCTGTTGCACGTCCGATTCCACGCCCAGCTCCTGTAATTAACGCTACTTTTCCTGCGATTGTTTGCATGTTTTTTTGCTCCTTCGGTTGAGATAATTTTATTTAGACGAAAAAATAGATTAAGATTTGTCTTTAAGACTATCCTCATTTTACTACGGTTTTATACATTGTGAAGAGTGCACTTTTTAGTGCGGAGGTTACTAAAAGTTACTTATATGAAAAGGGAGTTAGCTCTATGTCAGATAAATTAAGAGAAGAGATAAAAGAGAGAATATTAAATAACGATTACCATTGTGAAAAAGAACTTACATTATCAATCATTAGTGGTAAATGGAAGGTCGTCATTCTGTGGCATTTAGGCGTCGAAGGACCACATCGTTTCAGTGAGCTTCAAAGACTTTTTCCGAAAATATCACATAAGATATTATCAAACCAATTACGTGAACTGATGGAAGATGGAATTGTTCACCGAGAAGTGTTTCCAGAAGTCCCTCCGAAAGTTGAATATTCCATGACAGAACTAGGGATGACGTTATTACCAATCGTTGAGATGATGTATGAATGGGGAAAAAATAGAATC
This sequence comes from Lysinibacillus sp. Ag94, assembly GCF_023242215.1. Lineage (NCBI taxonomy): Bacteria > Bacillati > Bacillota > Bacilli > Caryophanales > Bacillaceae > Lysinibacillus > Lysinibacillus sp. Ag94. Next base: position 388,343 of record NZ_CP096780.1, read on the forward strand.
AATCAAATTAAACAAGAAAGCAATAACTAGGTCATTTAGGATAATTTACATTGCTGGTTTTTAATTTTGATACACAAGCTGTTCGGGATGGTAGAACTTCCCTTGACTGTTAACGTCTTCTTTGTAAAAGGGGTGAGCTAAAATGGGCGTTTGGTATTTCTTAATCTTATTTATAGGGCTATTTTTCGTAATTAAAGGAATATTTATGAAAAAGCAATCTTTGTTAATAAAGAAAATTAGTTTTGTATTTGTAGGATTATTATGTATTTCATGCTCAATATTTATGTTTTCGCCAGGTAGTGCAGAAATAATTTCGGAGTTGTTAAATTTAAAATAACGAATATCTGGGGCTATAAGTGGGGAAGCGTAATAAGCTCACTTTTAGCCTTTTTCATTCCAGACATCCATAGTATTGGGAGTTTACGGCTCATTTATAAAGTGAGCTTTTTTTATTCTTGGCATTTTTTTGAATACTTTATTGACATTGGAAGGGGAATACTGTTACATTATAGGTAACTAGTGTTACCTATTAAAAGGAGGCAAATTTTTTTGGCACCAAAAGAGCGGTTTACAGAAGAAATTTTAATGGATTGTGCTTTTGAAATGGCTAGGAAGAGTGGGATTGATAGTGTTAATGCAAGAGATTTAGCAAAAGAATTAGGTTGTTCGACAAAGCCTATATTTCGATTATTCTCGAGTATGGACGATTTAAAGTATGCAATATATGAAAGGGCTAGCGATCTATACAACGAAAGAATGTTTCAGGGCTTGCAAGAAAGTTCTTTTTTAGGAATGGGGTTAGCTTATATTAATTTTGCTCGCGAGGAAAAAAAGTTATTTGAGCTGTTATTTCTCTCCAACAAATATAAGATCACGAGCTTTTTGGAATTAGTAAATGATGTAGAAAACCAAGGAATTATAGCATTAATTTCTAAATTAACAGGGTTAACTCAAACCTCTGCTAAATCTCTATTTATCGATATATGGTTAACTACGCATGGTATAGCGACAATGTGTGCGACGAATACTTGCGATTTAGACAGCTCGGAAATTGAGAGTATTTTAAAAGATGTTTTTGAAGGCGTTAAACTAAAATTATTGAATGGAGAGAATAAATGAAAATAAAAAATTCACCTATTCTTTTATCGATACTATTTACTTTGCTTGCGCTTGTTTTTCCTTTCGTAGCTGGTGTAATTATAGCTGTCAAACATATAAGTAGCTTAAGCTCTATAGTTTTAATTCAATTTATTGCCTTTGCAGCTGGTGTACTAGTTACTCTTTGGATCATGAAAAAAAGTAGATTCTCTTTCCAAGATTTCGGATTTAGAAAGTTTAAAGCAGAGGCGTGGATAGCGGTTATCATTGTTTCTGAGCTGGCTACATTCTTGAACGGTATTACTGATAAAGATGGTTTTTCTGCGCAGTATGTATTTATTTTACTGCTATTTGTTATTGCTGTTGGTTTTTGTGAAGAGCTTATTTTCCGAGGCCTAGTTTTCAAATATTTATCAGCAAAAGGGCTTAAAATGGCTATTATAGGTTCTTCAATTTTATTTGGTATTGGTCATTTTACAAATTTACTTTCCGGTCAGGATTTTTTAATGACATTACTACAGGTTACTTATGCATGCCTCTTTGGGCTAGTTTGTGCAGAAATTGTAGCAAAGACAAAAAGTATTATTTTCCCGATTGTCTGGCACGCTACGCATGATTTTATTGCATTTTTGACCGATAGTGAGCAGAATGTTCTTTCTGTTTCTATTTATGTCCTTCATTGTTTAGTGTTAATGGGTCTCGCAATTTATTTCTGGAGAGCTTTATTTCCTAAAAAGGCTGTTATGAATTTAAAAAATCCTGAGAGTTACGTTTAAACGACAAGCAAAAAAGCATCTACTCATTAAATTTGAGTGGATGCTTTTTTGAATCCGACATTTCCTCCAGAAATAAGGAAGCACACTTTTTCATTTTTACGAATAGGTAAAATTCCTTGTAGGGCAGCGCCAATGCCGATAGAAGAGGAAGGCTCTGCGATAATTTTACCCTCGGAGAAGAAGGTTTTCATCCCGCGTTGGATCAAAGCCTCATCTACACTTACAACCTCATCGACGAGCTCCTGAACAATTGGGAAGTTCCGTTCTCCGGGCTGTAAAGTTAGTAGAGCATCAGCCAAAGATTTGTGTTCCGCTAAAAGCAATCTTTCGCCTGCCTCTAAGCTTTTTGTATAACGCGAAACAACAGCAGGTTCCACACCAATTATGTTGATATGAGGGGCTATGGATTTGACAGCTGTTGCAACGCCACTAATTAATCCACCACCGCCAATAGGAACAACAATAGTATCGACTTCAGGAAGCTGTGCTACTATTTCCAAACCTACTGTTCCTTGTCCTGCCATAATATCGTAATCATCATAAGGATGTATGTTGCAATAGCCATGATCACGACTAAGTTTTTCAGTTAGGACATGTCTTTCTGCCAGCTTACACTGTACAACTTCTGCACCTAAGGCAAGTATTCCATCAACCTTAACGCTAGGAGCTGAATCCGGTAGAACAATGGTCGCCATACTATTTAATAGCTTGGCAGCATAGGCAACACCTTTACCATGATTACCAGAGGATGCAGCAACTACGCCTTTTTGTAGTTGTTCTAGTGGAATGGAAAGCATTTTATTGAGAGCCCCTCGAAGCTTAAAGGAGTTTGTTTTTTGCAAATTCTCAGCTTTTATGTAGACGTGACATCCTAAAAGCTGATCGAGCCCATTTAATCGAATAATAGGTGTTTCAAATATATAAGGAGAAATTCTTCGTTTAGCAGCATGAATTTGTTCAAGTGTTAACATAAGCAACCCTCATTTCGATAAGGAGTTTGAAAATTCAAACTTTATAATATAACTGTAGATTTACAGGGAAATTGTGTCAATACTTAAATGGTAAGTAATTCTGAACAAACATCGGATAGAATACTTACTTCTACCTTGAAAAAATATGAGGATTCATCCTATAATAAAAAGGTTATAGTAAAAACAATAAAAGGGAGCGTCCATAATGGCGAACGAAGCAAGATCGCAGGTGAACATTAAGCTCATTTCTAGGATTCACCCGATTGATGGGGAGTCTGAAAGTTATGAAATGTGGCTGACAGGGCAGCTACTTGAAAAAGCAGGAAGCATATATTTGAAATATGAAGAGGTGCAGGAGGATAAAACCATCCGCACAACTATGAAGCTAGGCAATGAACAGGCATTAATTATGCGTAATGGAGCAGTAAAAATGCGACTACCACTTAACATAATTGAACAACAAATGGGTCATTATGAGAGTGATTTCGGTTCAATGCCACTCGTCATTGACACGAAAAAAATGACATTTACAAAGCAGGCAGTAAGCGGAGATTTCCATGTACAGTACGATTTACTAATGGGTGGGCAATCCGTTGGCAATTATACATTAGACATTACATTTACGGAGGTACAATGATGAACGCAGTAGAACAAGTACAACAAGCCATTAAAACAGCGATTGCGCAGGCTGTTGAAAAAGCTGGCTTAGTCGAGGCTGGCACACATTTAAATATTCACCTTGAAACACCGAAGGATAAAGCAAACGGAGATTATGCAACAAATATTGCTATGCAATTAACGAAATTAGCAAAAAAACCACCTCGTGCAATTGCAGAAGCTATTTTGGATAATCTTGACACAGCAGGCACAGATATCGAGAAAATCGATATTGCTGGTCCTGGCTTCATGAATATTACTGTGCGTAAAGATTTCTTATCAGGTGTAGTAAAAGCAGTACTTGAGCAAGGTGCTGATTATGGTCGTTCTAATGCTGGCGCAGGAGAAAAAATTCAAATTGAATTCGTATCTGCGAATCCAACCGGTGATCTACATTTGGGTCATGCACGTGGAGCTTCTGTAGGGGATTCATTATGTAACGTGCTAGATATGGCAGGTTACGAAGTATCTCGTGAATACTACATTAATGACGCGGGTAACCAAATTAATAATTTAGCGTATTCACTAGAAGCGCGTTATAAGCAAGCTTTAGGAATGGATGCTGAGATGCCAGAGGACGGCTACCACGGTCAAGATATAATTGAAATCGCTGGTAAACTAGCAGGCGAGCATGGCGATGCAATTTTAGCAAAATCTGCTGAAGAACGTTTTGCATTCTTCCGTCAACATGGTTTAGCGTTAGAATTAGACAAGTTAAAAACAGACCTAGCAAACTTCCGTGTAAACTTTAATGTGTGGTATTCAGAAACTTCACTATACGAAAACGGCAAAATCGAAGTAGCGTTAGATAAACTGAAAGCAAATGGTCATGTATTTGAAGAAGACGGTGCTACTTGGTTCCGTTCAACAACATTTGGTGACGATAAAGATCGCGTGTTAATTAAAAACGATGGTTCTTTCACATACCTGACTCCAGATATCGCCTACCATGAGGACAAAATTGTACGTGGCTTCGATAAATTAATTAATATTTGGGGAGCTGACCACCACGGCTATATCCCACGTATGAAGGCTGCTATTCAGGCGCTTGGCTACGACCGTGATACACTTGAAGTAGAAATCATCCAAATGGTTCAACTTTATAAAAACGGTGAGAAGTTCAAAATGTCTAAACGTACAGGAAACGCTGTTACAATGCGTGAGCTTGTAGAAGAGGTTGGCTTAGATGCAGTTCGTTATTTCTTCGTGAAAACGGCGGGCGATTCTCACATGGACTTTGACCTTGATCTTGCTGTATCTCAATCAAATGAAAATCCAGTGTATTATGCACAATATGCGCATGCACGTATTTCTTCCATTTTACGCTCAGCGAATGAGCAAGGCTTTGCTGCAACAACAGATCATTTAACGCTGTTAACTGCAGAAAAAGAAATTGATTTACTGAAAAAAGTGGGCGACTTCCCGAAAGTGGTAGCAGATGCAGCGAAGCACCGTACACCACACCGTATCGCCAACTACATTCAAGAAACAGCAGCTGCATTCCACAGCTTCTATAACGCTGAAAAAGTGTTAGATGCTTCAAATAAAGAGCTAACAGAAGCTCGTTTAGCCCTTATTACTGCTGTACGTACAACAATTGCCAACGCACTACGCTTAATCGGCGTATCTGCACCGGAAAAAATGTAATAATCGTCTTTCTAGCCCCCGGCACAATCATGTGCCGGGGGTTTTTTGTTTTAGAAAGCAAGAGCGGTTGAGGCGAGGGAAAGAGTGGCCGGGTTGAGGGGAAGATTCTGGGGCGACGGAAAGAGCAGCTGGGGTGACGGAAAAATTTGAAGCGACGGAAGGAGCAGCCGGAGCGACGGAAAGAATAGTCTAAGTGACAGAAAGAATATGAAGCGACGGAGGGAGCAGCCAGGGCGACGGAAGGAACAGTCGAAGCGACGGAAGGAACAGTCGAAGTGACGGAAGGAACTGTCGAAGTGACGGAAAGAATCTGAAGCGATGGAAGGAGCAACCGAAGCGACGGAAGGAACCGCCGAGGCGACGAAAAGAATAGTCGAAGCGACGGAAGAGACAGCCCAAGTGACGGAAGGAACCACCAGAGCGACAGAAAGAATCTGAAGCGACGAAAGGAGCAGCCGGGACGACGGAAAGAATAGTCGAAGCGATGGAAGAAACAGCCGAAGTGACGGAAAGAACCACCAGAGCGACGGAAAGAATTTGAAGCGACGGAAGGAGCAGCCGGAGCGACGGAAGAGATAGCCAAAGTGACGGAAAGAACCGCCAGAACGACGGAAAGAATCTGAAGCGACGGAAAGAGCAGCCGGGGCGAGGGAAAGAATAGTCGAAGCGACGGAAGAGACAGCCCAAGCGACGGAAAGAACCGCCAGAACGACGGAAAGAATTTGAAGCGACGGAAGGAACCGCCGAGGCGCCGGAAAGAATAGTCGAAGCGACGGAAAGAACAGTCGGAGTGACGGAAAGAATCTGAAGCGACGGAAAGAGCAGCCGGGGCGAGGGAAAGAATAGTCGAAGCGATGGAAGAGACAGCCCAAGCGACGGAAAGAACCGCCAGAACGACGGAAAGAATCTGAAGCGACGGAAAGAGCCGCTTAGGCGACGGAAAGAATAGTCGAAGCGACGGAAGAGACAGCCAAGCGACGGAAAGAACCCCCAAAAAACATGAATAGAACCCCCAATATCATGGATAGAACCATTAAAGTGCCAGATAAAATCCCTGAAATAATTAGATTCATCTCTCTAAAACTTAAATTTTCTGCAAAATTCAGAAATCTTGTTGTAGTTTACGTTAGCGTCAATGATATACTGATGAAAAACGGAAAGGGGAGATGGTGTTGAAGACGATTCAAGAAGTGGCTAAGGAGTTTGATGTTTCAACACGGACAATTCGTTATTATGAGGAACTAGGGCTGCTTAAACCTAATCGATCATCTACTAATCAGCGAACCTTTTCAAAAAAAGAATTAGCGAAGCTTAAGCTTATTTTCCGAGGGAAGCGGTACGGTTTTTCACTTGAGGAGATCAAGGAGATGGTATTGCTGTTTGATGATGATCGCACGGGCATTCAGCAGTTGGAGCGCACGGTCGAATATGGGGAGGAAAAAATACAAGAAATTGATAGCAAAATTGCAGAGCTTGTACAGATGAAAAAGGAGTTACAGCAATTACAAGGCATATTTACAGAAAAATTAGCGACTTTAAAGGGAGAGATGCATGATGAATAGTTCGAATTTATTAGCACGTAATGCGCGAAAGTACCCTATGAGTGAAGCGGTTGTTTGTCAGGGCAGACGTGTGACTTATCGTGATTTAGATGAGCAAGTGACACGTCTTAGTCATGCTTTGTTAGAGCAGGGGGTCTGGCAAGGTGACAAAGTTATTATTTTTATGCCAAATGTTGTAGAGTTTGTTGTTAGCTATTTTGCTATTCAGCGCATTGGAGCCATTGTCGTTCCGGTAAATGCGAAATTTACGCTGCGAGAGGTTGAGTATGTAGCGCAGCATGCTGATGCTAAAGCTATTCTCGTGCATGAGGCAATTTTTGCAGCAGTTGAAAACATCACGATAGTTCCTTTAAAAATCAAAACAGGTCAAGAGAAGGCTGGTTGGCTAAATTATGAATCGCTTATTCAACATGCAAGCAGTCAAACAATTGATTGCCAATTGAATGAAGATGACGTTTCAACGATTTTATATACGTCGGGTACAACGGGAAAACCAAAGGGCGTGTTGTTTAGCTATCGCAATATTTTAACTGTAGCGCAAATGATTGCAATAGAAATGGAAGTAAAGCCAGAAAGTCGGATTCTTCTTATGATGCCATTGACGCATTCAGCTCCATTACATTTATTTTTAATGGCAGGAGTACTTGTAGGCTCGACCAATATACTAGCGCCAACATTTACACCTGATTTATTGATAGATTCAATCGAGCAGGAACGGACAACGCATTTCTTCGGAGCTCCTGTTGCTTATTTGTTAACCGCCCAAATGCCAAGATTGCAAACAGCTGATCTATCATCGATGAAATGGTGGGTTTATGGTGGAGCGCCGTTATCGCAAAATGAAATTCGCTTTATCCAAAAAGCTTTCCGAACGGATCATGTAACCTGTGTCTATGGATTAACAGAGGCTGGTCCAAATGGTTCAATATTGTTTGGTGAAGAGCATGTAACGAAGGCGGGGAGCATCGGTCGGCGTGCACCACTTGGGGCGGAGCTACGGATTATTAACGACAATGGAGAAGATGTCAGTGTGGGTGACGTAGGAGAAATCGTGCTATTCGGTGAAGGTAATATGCTGGGCTATTACAAGGATGATGTTGCCACAAAGGGTGCATTTATAGATGGGTGGCTGAAAACAGGTGACCTAGCTCGCATAGATGAGGACGGCTATATTTGGATTGTTGATCGTAAAAAGGATGTTATTTTTTCAGGTGGTGTGAATATTTATCCGAAAGAAATAGAAGATCGTATGTTGTGCTATGAGGGGATATTTGAAGTGGCTGTGATCGGTGTACCACATCCGGAGTGGGGAGAAACGGTGAAGGCCGTTTATGCCGCTAAAACGGAAACTGACGAGGACGAACTTAAAGCTTATTTGGAGGAGCATCTTGCTAAATATAAAATTCCACGCATCTTTGAACGTGTGGAAGCGTTACCACGAAATGCATCGGGCAAAATACTAAAACAATCCTTGAAGGGACAAGGGGTGAGATAGCATGAAAGTTTTACAGCGGGAAGAAATGAAAACAACAAACTTTTTTAACGAAAATGATACACTTCATAAAGTTTTAGAAATGATGCTAGATAAAGAGTTTGTTGACTATGCAAAACGTGAGCTAACAGATTTTGGTGAACTTTGTGCTGGAGATATTGATGTGAGAGCTAAGCATACTGATAGGGAGGGTGAACCTCGATTACAAAGGTATAATGCCTATGGTGAAGAAGTGTCAGAGGTTTGGGTCAATGATGGCTATAAAAGAACAATTGAAGAGACATACAATACCGGCATTGTTGGCTATGTGCATAAGGATATTCCGCAATTAGGTAGAAAGGGTAACTATGTCTATAGCTTTGCCCAAGGCTATATACTGTCACATGCTGAGCCAGGCTTTTACTGTCCTGTTACGTTAACAATGGCAACGGCTTATCTCCTTGATCATTATGCAAGTGATGAGGTGAAGGCGCGCTTTTTACCACATGTTTGTGCAACAGGAGAGACAGAGCTATATGAGGGGGCTACGTTTTTAACGGAGCGTCAAGGTGGCTCTGATGTTGGAGCGAATGTTGTGAAGGCAAGACAGGACGGCAATCAGTATCGTTTATATGGGGAGAAATATTTTGCATCTAACGCAGGAATGTGTGGAGTAACTATGGTATTGGCGCGCATGGAAGAGGCTCAGGAGGGTTCAAAGGGCTTAACATTGTTTGCAGTTCCATGGCGAAATGAGGATGGTACAGTTAATAACCTGCGCATTCGCCGTTTAAAGGATAAACTTGGCGTTAGAGCAGTACCTTCTGGTGAGGTGGAATTTGATGGTGCATTAGCATATGTTGTCGGTGACCCAAATAAAGGGATTTACTATATGCTGGAGGCACTTAATTTATCGAGAATTTGCAATGCGGTTGCTTCTATCGGCATAATGCGCCGCGGTTATTTAGAGGCGAAGCATTATGTGACAAATCGTCATGCCTTTGGTAAACCTTTAACACAATATCCCATGATCCAGGATACACTAGGGAAATTCGGTGCCAAGCTTCATGTAGAAGTTGCCACTGTTTTTGATCTTATTCAGCTGTACGATAAAGTAACTAGTGGGCTTGGGATTAAAGAAGATATTATTTTAAACCGTTTGTATATTGCGATCATGAAAAAAGAAACGGCAGAGCAAGCTGTACATTATGCTAGTGAAGCCATTGAATTACATGGCGGAAACGGCTATATTGAAGATTTTGTTACACCTCGGTTATTAAGAGATGCACAAGTACTTACTGTATGGGAAGGGACTGCGAATATTTTAGCTTTAGAGCTCATTCGCTTAGTTGATAAGTTTCATGCGCACGAAATGTTTGTTCGTGTCATGGAAGAACGTCTAGAAAAACTAGCTGACAGTCCATTAGTTGAAATTGTTGTGGATCAATTAGCAAAACTAGATTCAACTTTGCAAACATTTAGCCGTTTAGATGATGCAACAAAATCGTTTGAAGCAAAAAAGGTCGCAGAGAAAATGGCGCATTTATATGAAAGTGTGGTAGCAGTCGAATGGGCACAAAAATTCGGCGGCAAATATGAGAAGCTAGCAGATATTTATTTAGAGAATACATGGGCATTGCGAGAAATGGGTGCACCAATGAAAACGGTACAGTATTTTTCAGATATAGTTTAACTTAGTTCGGTAGTGTCCAAATAACCTGCTGAAATAGAGGAACTCAGTCTAAGAACGCCACGTCCTGTGGCGATGACTGAGTGACCAACATCATATTGGCGAATGTCACTGAATCGGAAAGATGTTCACATAGGATGTTAGCCTAAAATCATCGCATCCATGCAATAACGGCTAACTGACCTGCATCACGCAGGCCTAAGCACAAAGCCAATCCCGGACGCAATTATGCCAAGGCGTAATGGATTGTATAGAAGTCGTCTCGAATGGAGGCGACTTCTTTCATTTTCATGTATAATAAAATCAACTGAATATTATAAAGGTTCTTTACTTAAGTAAAGTGAAAAGGGAAATCGGTGTAATTCCGATGCGGTCCCGCCACTGTATGTGTGAGTTTTTTCAATCTGCGCCACTGAAAATTTCGGGAAGGCTTGAAAAAGCGTATGAAGCACGAGCCAGGAGACCTGCCTTTATAGAAAACACGTTGTAGCCTACGAGGATAGGATGGTGGATTTTGTATATGTATTTTTGTGCAAATTTGACCCCCTCATTATTTTTTGATGAGGGGTATTTGTTTTGGAAGATGAATGTCGATAAATTTGAAAACAGGGGCGATAAATTCAAAATGTTAGGTGATAAATCTAAAATGTTGGCTAGAAGTCCGCAATGTTGATATACCCCTACAATGTTAGGTAATCAAAAACTAAAACGTATCGATAAATCAGAAAAACAATAACAACTATATGCACAAATAGACTGAGGAGGATTCACATGAAGAAAATTTGGAAAATAGGGTTATCAGCATTTTTAGCTATTGGCTTACTTGCTGCATGTAATACAAAAGAGGCGACAAATGAAAAGCCGTCATCTTCTGAGCAACAAGGGACAACAAAAGTAGACCAAGCAACATTCCCAATGACGATAAAGGATGCTACCGGTAAGGATATTACGCTAGAGGCACCTCCTGAAAAAATTGTCTCACTCATTCCGAGTAACACAGAAATTTTATTTGGCCTTGGCTTAAATAATGAAATAGTTGGTGTGACAGATAATGATGACTATCCACCAGAGGTTACTAAAAAAGAAAAGGTTGGCGGTATGGATTATAATATTGAAAAAATTATTGCTTTAACGCCGGATATCGTTTTTGCGCATGCGTCGGGTATGGGTTATTCAAAAGGAGCTATTGAACAGCTTGAGGCGGCAGGTGTAAAAGTATTTGTTGTAGCGGATGCAAAAAACTTTAATGAAACTTACACAACAATTGAACAGCTTGGTCGTGCAACAGGAAAACTAGAAGAGGCTAAAAAAATTGTTGCAAATATGAAGGCAAAAGTTAAAGAAGTTGAAACAAAACTTGACGGTGTTGAGGCGAAAAAAGTCTTTGTAGAGTCGTCTGATGAGCCAGAAATTTATACAGCTGGTAAAGGTACATTTATGAATGAAATGCTAGAAATGATTCATGCCGAAAATGTGGCAGCAGATTCAAATAGCTGGTATAAAATTGATGCTGAACAAATTATCGCAAAAAATCCAGATGTCATTGTTGTGGCATATAATTACGTACCTAATATTTTAACGAAAATTCCACAACGTGCAGGCTTTGAGACAATCTCTGCCGTGAAAAATAAAGCCATAGTACAAGTGGATGAAAATATAACAAGTCGTCAAGGTCCTCGTTTAGCAGATGGTCTTGAGGAATTAGCGAAGGCCGTCTACCCTGAGGCGTTTAAATGAGTAAAAAAATTGTAGCCTATGTAACAGCAATAACGCTTCTAATTATTAGCATCTGGTGTGGCGTGGCGATAGGCTCGGTTCATATTCCGCTAGAAGTATTGTGGAATAAGGCGGCTGATGAAACAGCCGCCAATATTTTATGGAAAATTCGATTACCTCGAGTTTTGCTTGCAGGGCTTGTAGGGGCGTCACTTGCAATTGCAGGGGCCGCTTTTCAAGGCTTATTAAAAAACCCTTTGGCTGATCCTTATACGTTAGGTGTTTCCTCTGGTGCATCAGTTGGCGCAGTTATGACCATTTTTTTTAGTATATCAATACCTGTAGTAGGTCATTTTACATTACCGACCTTTAGTATGATAGGTGCCATATTAACGATGGTAGCTGTTATGGGCTTTGCTAGAATAGTAGACCGCTCGTTAAAAATGGAAACTCTAATTTTAACGGGAGTTATATTTAGTTCATTTTTAGGTTCCTTAATTTCTTTAATGATTGCATTATCTGGTGAAGAGCTTCGCCAAGTTATCGGATGGCTGCTCGGCTCAGTATCGATGCGTGGTTGGCCTTATGTTCAGATGATTATCCCGTTTGTCATAATAGGCTCCATTATGCTTTGGACACAAAGACGCGAGTTAAATGTGCTGTTATATGGTGAAGAACGCGCGAAGCATTTAGGTGTTCATGTTAAGCGCAGTAAATATATTATTTTAGTGGGTGGATCCATGTTGACAGGAGCTGCGGTAGCTGTTTCTGGAACGATTGGCTTTGTTGGTTTAGTCGTCCCTCATATGACGAGAATGGTTTGGGGCTCTGATCACCGACACTTATTGCCATTATCCTTTTTAAATGGGGCAACTTTGCTGATTATTTGTGATTTAATAGCACGAACAATTATTATGCCAAGAGAGCTACCGATTGGTGTCATTACTGCATTTATTGGGGCACCGGTTTTTTCCTATATTTTTTACAAGCAACGTAGAAGCAAGGGGGTACGGGCATGATTGTTGTTGAACATCTTTCCGGCGGCTATGAAGACGTACCTATCGTCCGGGATATAAGTTTTTCAGTTGAAAAAGGCAAAATACTAGGGATCTTAGGGCCGAATGGTAGCGGGAAATCCACACTGTTAAAAGTAATAAGTGGTATACTACCAGCAAATGCAGGCACTATATTAGTAGATGGTAAAAGTAGCAGCTCTTACAATGCCCGTGCATTAGCAAAAAAAATGGCGGTGCTACCACAATTACATGCTAATGCTTTTTCTAACAGTGTACGGGAGGCAGTATCACTTGGGCGTTATCCACATCAAACAGGCTTCTTTTCAAGCTGGACTGATCGCGATGAACAAGCAGTCCAACATGCCATGATGCAAACTGGTGTGAAACGCTATGAACAAACACCGATGGAATTTTTGTCGGGCGGTGAGCAGCAAAGAGTATTTGTAGCCCAAGCACTTGCGCAAACAGCTGAAATATTGCTGCTAGATGAACCAACGAACCATCTAGATATTGCTCATCAACGTCAAATTTTAGATATGGTGCGAAAGGAAGCAATCGAAAGTGGTTTGACCGTTATTATGGTACTGCATGATATGAATTTAGCCTCCCTTTATTGTGATGAATTATTGCTAATGGAGGAGGGGCGGATGCGAGCATTGGGGGCGCCGCATGAAGTATTAATCGCTTCGCAAATCGAAGACGTCTATCAAGCTCGAGTTGCAACTTACGCACATCCAGAAATTCCAAAGCCTCAAATCACCATGATGCCAGCATCAGTTGAACAGCAGCAGCGTGCTGTCATTACAAAAGAAAATTTCACTGTTACAGATCGTTATATTAAACTTCAATCGGAGTTTCCGTTAAAAACAGTGTCCTCAGCTGTCCATAATCCGGGTATTGGTTGGTATGATTGTCTGTTAAATCGCTCTGTACCAATAGATTATGTCATTAATGATGTGAAGAGAGAGGTCGCTGAATTTCTACTAAAGGAACATTTTTCATCTACAAGTACCGTCGTCATGTTAACGGCTGTCCCAACAAATCTTGTAGCTATTAATGAATATAAAGCTTCCTTTGGCAGCGTCCTAGTTGCCGTTACGGCCGGAGTAGGTAATGCAGTTGATGTGTCTCGTACACATGAAAGACAAGATGAACCACATATTGGTACTATAAATACGTGGGTTATTGTTAATGGTTGTTTATCAGAAGAAGCGTTTTTCCAAGCAATGATGACGGCTACCGAGGCAAAAACAAAGGCATTGCAATCGGAAAATATTCGCGATGAACTTAGTGGTACAATTGCGACAGGTACTGCTACGGATAGTTTATTAATTGCAGCTACACAAAAAGGGGAAGAAATGCTGTATGGAGGTCCCATTACTGATGTAGGTAAGATTATCGGTAAAGGTGTTTTTGAAACAACTGTACAGGCAATAAAAAATTATCTTCATTCAGCAGATACACCTGCTAAATGAAAATAATGCCCTGCGCGACAGCGGAGGCGAAATTATAAAATAACTTTAGGAGATGAGAGAATGAAGCTTTACACGAAAACCGGCGATACAGGGAAAACTAGTCTTATCGGTGGACGCGTTGATAAAGATAGCTTACGCGTTGAAACGTATGGGGCCATTGATGAATTAAATTCTTTTATTGGTAAGGCTGTTAGTGAACTAGATCGTGAATTATTTAAGGATATTTTAATTGATTTAGAAACAATTCAGCATGAGCTTTTCGATGCGGGTGGCGATCTTGCTAACGTCATGAAGGAACGTCATTATAAGCTAACAGAGCAGCCAATCGAAGTGTTGGAAACGCGTATTGATGCATTATCAGATGAAGCACCGCCGTTACAGCGCTTTATTTTACCAGGTGGTGCACCAGCAGCTGCAACCTTACACATTGCTCGCACAGTAGCACGTCGAGCAGAGCGTCAAATGGTAACGCTTATGAAGGAAATCGAAGATGTACCGACAATTGTACAAAAATATTTAAACCGTCTATCTGACTATTTATTTGCAGCTGCAAGGGTTGTGAATTTCCGATTGAATGTCGCGGATGTTGAATATATTCGAAGCGGCAATGTCTTTAAAAAATAATTACCTAAAGTTGTGGTTATTGAGATGCATTCATTTTTCGATTAGTACTTTGAAGATTTATCGGAACAATTTTAACTTTTATCGGAATAATTTCAGTTTTTATCAACTAAGGGTGATATGAGACCACAAGCAGAGGAACGAAAGACTAAAGGCATCACGTTGAAATAAAATAACTACTTTTAAATCTAGCGCACTAAAAAAAGCCGATTTGCCATCTTAACATGATGCAAATCGGCTTTTTTGACTATGTAAATACTACAAAAGAAGACAAATTTATATTAAAAATAAATCTGTAGTGTTTTAGAACGCACTTAAAATTTAGGGTGGCATTTTTTCTAGTAAAATGTAAGAATATAAAATTATCAGAAATATTTCCGTTTTATGTTGACTGAATGCTCACTCATTTATTAGAATAGGAATATAATGATGGAATGACGTACATTTACGTATGAGCTAGCAAATTTATCACAAAGAGAGAAAGTTACGACAAACTAAGGGGGGGACCAACCATGAGTCCATTAGTAATTGCAAACATTGTTCTAACAGTCGTGGTTGTGCTTTATGCAGTAGGATTGTTCTTCTATCTGTTAAAAACACGCTATAAGTTTGTGCAATTGGGGAAAAAGATTGAATTTGATGAAAGTGTTAAAGAACGAGTTCGTTATCTTATGGTCAATGTACTTGGCCAAAACAAGCTATTAAAAGATCCAAAGAGTGGTTTAATCCATGTCATGTTCTTCTATGGATTTTTGATGGTGCAGCTAGGTGCCATTGATTTAATTTGGAAGGGGTTAGCACCTGGATCACATTTACCGCTTGGTGTTTTCTACAGTGTGTTTACATTTTTCCAAGAGCTTGTGGTATTAATGATTTTAGTGGCGGTTGTGTGGGCATTTTACCGACGCTATGTAGAAAAGCTAGTACGTCTAAAACGAGGCTGGAAAAATGGTCTTGTCTTAATCTTCATTGGTGGGTTAATGGTATCCACATTACTTGCAAATGGTATGGGAATAATTTGGCATGGTGAAGGACTAACTTATACAGAGCCAGTTGCTTCTGGTATCGCTGCGATTTTTAGTTTCTTACCAGCTTCAGCAGCGGCTGCTGTGTTCTATGTAATGTGGTGGGCACACTTATTAATTCTTTTGACATTCTTAGTGTATGTACCACAATCGAAGCACTTCCACTTGATTGTAAGCCCGATTAATGTGTATATGAATCGTTTAGATCGTACAGGTACTTTAACACCGATCGACTTTGAGGCATTAGAAAATGCGGAAGATGAAGAGGATATTCCAGCAATTGGTGTTGGCCGTATTCAAGATTTTACACAAAAACAAATGTTAGATTTATATTCCTGTGTAGAGTGCGGACGCTGTACAAATATGTGTCCAGCATCGGGAACAGGGAAAATGCTATCACCTATGGATTTAATCGTGAAGCTTCGTGATCATTTAACATTTACAGGTGCTGTTGTAACAAAGCAAAAGCCATGGGTTCCTTATCAATTCTTTGCTAATACAAAGGGGAATCAGCTAGCGATGGCAGCTGGTGCTGAGGGGGCAGTGATTGAAGATATTTACAGCCCTTCTTTAATTGGTGATGTTATTACAGAATCTGAGATTTGGGCATGTACAACTTGCCGTAACTGTGAAGATCAATGTCCTGTTATGAACGAGCATGTCGATAAAATTATTGATTTACGTCGTTACTTAACGATGACTGAAGGAAAAGTGAACCCAGATGCTCAACGCGCGATGACAAATATCGAGCGTCAAGGCAATCCTTGGGGCTTAAATCGTAAAGAAAAAGAAAATTGGCGTGATCTCGATCCAACTATTCATATTCCAACAGTGAAAGAGCTGAAAAAATCAGGCGAGGAAATGGAATATTTATTCTGGGTAGGTTCCATGGGGGCATTTGATAACCGCTCGCAAAAAATTGCATTAGCCTTTTGTCGTTTATTAAACGAGGCGGGCGTGAAGTTTGCGATTTTAGGAAATAAAGAGAAAAACTCAGGGGACACTCCTCGTCGTTTAGGAAATGAATTTTTATTCCAAGAGCTGGCAACAGCAAATATTGATGAATTTGAGAAAAACGACGTGAAGAAAATCGTTACGATTGACCCGCATGCTTACAATATCTTTAAAAATGAATACCAAGACTTTGGCTGGAAGGGCGAGGTCTACCACCATACAGAACTATTGAATCAATTGATTGAAGAAAATCGCCTGGCGTTAAATTACGAAGTTCATGAAACGATTGTTTTCCACGATTCTTGTTATTTAGGTCGTTATAACGATGTATATGATGCACCACGCGAAATATTACGTGGCATCCCGGGTGTTAAGCTTGTGGAAATGGAGCGTAATCGTGAAACGGCAATGTGCTGTGGCGCAGGTGGCGGTTTAATGTGGATGGAAGAGCATGTCGGCAATCGTATTAACGTAGCACGAACAGAACAAGCTTTAGCAACTGATGCATCTGTTATCTCTTCTGGATGTCCTTACTGCTTAACGATGCTAGAGGATGGAACAAAGGCAAAAGAGGTTGAGGATTCAATCGGTACATTCGATGTTGCAGAACTATTAGAGCGTTCTGTATTTGGTGAAAAAGTGAAAGCTGTCGAGGAAGCTGTTGAAGAAGTAGTAGCTTCCGTGGACAGTGTCGAACAAAACGAGAATGCGGAAATTAACGCAGAAAAATGATGTTTATTGCAGAAATATTTTAGTTATCTGAAAAATATAAATTGCACAATAAATAATTGTTTTGTAGAATAAGATTAAATGGAGATGGGAGTTGAACTATAAACTCCCATTTTTCATAGCTAGAGGTCGAGCGAGCGTTCAGTCAACGTAGAAGCTCTAATACTTCTTCTGGAAACGTAAAACAAAAGGGGTGTTTTACTTGAATAGAGCTGTAATTTTAGCAGGAGCAAGAACTGCATTTGGTAAGTTTGGAGGTTCACTATCAGCATTAAGTGCAAGTGACTTAGGTGCGATCGCCATAAAAGGGGCACTAGAGAAAGCGAATATTTCGCCTGATGAAGTGAATGAAGTAATTTTAGGCTCCGTTTTACAAGGGGGACAGGGGCAAATTCCTTCAAGGCAGGCTGCGATCAAAGCAAATTTACCAATAGCAGTGAAAACAGAAACGATTAACAAGGTTTGTGCGTCAGGGATGCGTGCTGTAACACTAGCAGATCAGCTAATTCGATTAGGGGACGAAGAAGTAATAATCGCCGGTGGTATGGAGTCCATGTCCAATGCACCGTATTATCTACAAAATGGTCGAACAGGTTTACGCATGGGTGACTCAACAATGGTGGATGGCATGCTTTATGATGGCTTAACATGTGCCTTTAGTAAGGCAAGGCCACATATGGGAAGCTACGGTAATACAACGGCGAAAGAATATTCGTTAAGCCGTGAGGAGCAGGATGCTTGGTCAGTTCGCAGTCATGAACGTGCAGTAGCAGCAATTGAAAAAGGTTACTTTGCTGAAGAAATCGTGCCTGTGGAAATTCCACAACGTAAGGGAGAACCGCTTCAAGTCGATACAGACGAGGCACCAAGACCCGGTACATCAATGGAGGTACTTACAAAACTCAAGCCAGCCTTTGACAAGGATGGAACAATTACAGCAGGTAATGCACCTGGCGTTAACGATGGTGCATGTGCCCTAGTAGTAATGAGTGAGGAACGTGCAACTCGTGAAGGCAGAAAGCCACTTGCGGTTATTATCGGCCATGAAGAGATCGCTATTGAGCCAGAGAACTTCCCACAAACACCAGGGCTTGTCATTAACAAATTACTGAAAAAGACGGGGAAATCATTAGCTGACATTGATTTGATCGAAATCAATGAAGCATTTGCAGCTGTAGCTCTTGTCAGCAAGCAGTTGGCAGATTTAGATGCGGAAAAGGTCAATGTTAACGGTGGTGCAGTGGCACTAGGTCATCCAATCGGAGCATCTGGCGCACGCATTATTTTAACACTTGCTCATGAATTAAAGCGCCGTGGCGGTGGTATCGGAATTGCGGCTATCTGCTCAGGTGGAGGGCAAGGCGATGCAATTATGATTGAAGTACCGAAAACAGGGGGACACGAATGATGGGAATTCAAAAAGTAATGGTTATTGGTGCTGGGCAAATGGGCTCCGGCATTGCACAAGTTTGTGCACAAGCTGGTTATGATGTCAAACTGAATGACATGAAGCAAGAATTTTTCGAACGTGGTTTGGGCGTCATTACGAAAAACCTGACACGTGATGTCGAAAAGGGTCGTAAAACTGAGGAAGAGAAGGCAGCTATTCTAGGTCGTATTAGTATGTCACTAGATTTACAGGATGCTAGTGATGTAGATATTATCATCGAGGCAGCAGTGGAAAATATGGAAGTAAAGCAATCCATCTTTAAGCAAATTGATCAGATTGCACCGGCACATGCCATTTTAGCTACGAATACATCATCTTTACCAATTACGGAAATTGGAGCTGTAACAAATCGTCCAGAGCAAGTAATTGGTATGCACTTTATGAATCCGGTACCTGTTATGAAGCTAGTAGAAATTATTAGAGGGTTAGCTACAAGTGATGAAGTCTACAAAGCGGTTGAAGACATGACAGTAACATTATCGAAAACGCCAGTGGAGGTCAATGACTTCCCGGGCTTTATTTCGAATCGTATTTTATTACCAATGATTAATGAAGCGATCTACGCATTGTATGAGGGTGTAGCATCGAAAGAAGCTATTGATGATGTAATGAAGCTTGGAATGAATCATCCGATGGGGCCATTAACATTAGCAGATTTCATTGGTCTTGATACATGTCTATCTATCATGGAGATTTTACATGAGGGCTTAGGTGATAGTAAATATAGACCTTGTCCATTGCTTCGTAAATATGTGGCAGCAGGATGGCTAGGTAAAAAATCTGGAAGAGGCTTTTACGTTTACGAATAATCCTATGGGGATGGGGCGATTCAAAACGAAATGTAATGCTACGGGACAACATACAGGGGTGACATTATAGATGCATTTACAATTTACAGATGAACAAATAATGATGCGTGATATGGTTCGAAATTTCGCTCAGGATAAAATCGAACCGTGGGTTGAACGAATGGAGGCAGGAGAGTTTCCGCGTAAGCTCCTTGCACAAATGGGAGAATTAGGTTTAATGGGGATTACGGCGCCTGAGGAATTAGGCGGCTCAGCGATGGATTTTACATCGTACATAATTGCTATCAATGAACTATCGAAGGTGAGTGCTGTAATGGGGGTTATTTTATCTGTGCATACTTCGGTAGGAACAAATCCCATTATTTATTTCGGCAACGATGAACAAAAGAAACGTTATGTTCCAAAGCTTGCTGCAGGTGAATATTTAGGGGCATTTTGTTTAACGGAGCCTAGCGCTGGTTCAGATGCGGGCTCTTTACAATCCAAAGCGGTGCGAGATGGAGATGAATATGTCATCAACGGCTCCAAGGTGTTTATTACAAATGGTGGAGAAGCGGATGTTTATATTGTCTTTGCCTCAACGAATCCTACTGAAAAAACACGTGGTATTTCAGCCTTTATTGTTGAAAAAGGAACTCCGGGCTTAATCGTAGGGAAAGATGAACAAAAAATGGGCTTACACGGCTCACGTACAGTTCAACTTACATTCGACAACTGTCGCATTCCAGCCGCAAACCTTCTTGGGGAGGAAGGGGAAGGCTTTAAAATCGCAATGGCCAATTTAGATGTTGGACGTATTGGAATCGCAGCACAAGCCCTAGGTATTGCTGAAGCAGCGCTAGAGGCAGCCACTGCATATGCCAAAGAACGTGTTCAATTTGGAAAGCCTATTGCAACGCAACAAGGTGTTGGCTTCAAGCTTGCTGATATGGCGACTGCTGTGGAAGCAGTGAAATTATTAGTCTATCGGGCTGCGGATTTACGCACAAAAGGGTTACCGTGTGGAGCGGAGGCCTCGATGGCAAAACTTTTTGCCTCTCGTACAGCAGTGCAAACAGCGCTAGACGCTATACAGATTTTTGGTGGCTATGGCTATACAAAAGATTATCCGGTAGAGCGTTATTTCCGAGATGCAAAAGTGACAGAAATATACGAGGGTACAAGTGAAATTCAAAAGCTAGTCATTAGTAAACATTTACTGAAATAAGGTTTGTTGCATTGTTGATTTTCCAAGGATGATGTCGATTGCTAACATAAAGCGCTCGGGTAACCTGGAAAACTGGTCAGGTCATGTAATGAATCGTTCAGGTACCTCAAAGAACGGATCAGGTAACCAAAAGATTGCTCAGTTTCTCGAAGCAATATAGCAGGAACATGATCAAAAATTGAAATTAACAATATAGCACTAATAGAGTCTAACGAAAAGGGGAAATGGACAATGAACTTTCAATTATCAGAAGAGCATGAGCAATTACGCGAAATGATTCGTGATTTTGCTATTAATGAAGTAGCACCAACAGCAGCTGAACGTGACGAAAACGAAGAATTTGACCGTGCAATTTTCGATAAAATGGCGGAGCTAGGGTTAACGGGTATTCCATGGCCAGAAGAATACGGTGGTGCGGGCTTTGATTATCTTGCATATGTCATTGCTGTAGAAGAATTATCACGTGTATGTGCTTCAACAGGGGTAACGTTATCAGCACATACTTCACTTGCTGGTTGGCCGATTTTTAAATTCGGTACAGAAGAACAAAAACAAAAATATCTTCGTCCAATGGCAGAAGGTAAACATATCGGTGCATATGGTTTAACAGAACCAGGATCAGGCTCTGATGCTGGTGGCATGAGAACATATGCAAAACGTGATGGTGATGATTATATTTTAAACGGCTCGAAAATTTTCATTACCAATGGTGGAGTAGCAGATACATATGTTGTATTTGCAGTAACAGACCCAGAAGCTAAACATGGCACAACTGCTTTTATCGTTGAAGCTGGCTTTGAAGGTTTTTCGGTAGGGAAGAAGGAGAAAAAACTAGGAATTCGTTCATCCCCTACAACTGAAATTATTTTTGATAACTGTCGCGTTCCGAAAGAAAACATGCTTGGAGCTGAGGGAGAAGGCTTTAAAATTGCGATGACAACACTTGATGGAGGACGTAATGGTATTGCGGCACAAGCTGTAGGGATTGCACAAGGCGCATTGGATGCAGCGGTTGAATACGGTAAAGAGCGCGTGCAATTTGGTAAACCGATTACTGCTAACCAAGGTGTCTCCTTTAAACTAGCGGATATGGCAACTCAAATTGAAGCATCTCGACTGCTTACATACCAAGCGGCTTGGTTGGAATCAAATGGTCTACCTTATGGTAAAGCATCTGCAATGGCAAAATTAATGGCTGGCGATACTGCGATGAATGTAACGACTGAGGCGGTTCAAGTCTTTGGTGGGTATGGATATACAAAAGATTATCCTGTTGAGCGCTTCATGCGAGATGCAAAAATCACACAAATTTATGAAGGTACACAAGAGATTCAACGACTTGTTATCTCTCGTATGTTGACAAAATAACGTATGACAGGAAGAGATAAAAGACCCCAAGTACAGTCGACGGTAAAAGATGAAAATCTCATCGCCATTCGTCGAGAACAAATGATAGAGGGAGCCATTAAATTATTTAAAGAAAAAGGTTTTCATCGTGCTACCACGAGAGAAATCGCAAAAGCTGCAGGCTTTAGTATCGGAACATTGTATGAATATATTCGTACTAAGGAAGATGTCCTTTACCTTGTATGTGATAGTATTTATCACCATGCGATGGAGCGGCTTTCAAGTTATGAGATTAAGGCAGGAACTATAGAAGAGTTAAAGGAAATGATTCGAGAGTATTTCTTGCAAATTGATAGTATGGTTGATGAGCTGACAATCATGTATCAGGAAACTAAATCATTATCAAAAGAAGCACAACGCTATGTATTTAGTAAAGAGTTTGAAATGGTTGGTACTTTTGAGCGATTACTACAACGCTGTGTGCAATCAGGTGAAATATCGATGACGGATCAACAAATTCACTTGGCAGCAAATAACTTAGTCGTTTCTGGACAAAGCTGGGCATTCCGTAAATGGGCGCTCCATCGTCAGCATTCTATTGAAGAATTTATTGAAATGCAAATAACATTGTTTATTTCAGGCATAAAGGGGTTCTAATAAGTTTTTGTAAAGGGGTTGTCGGTAATTGCATAGTGCGACATTGCAATTACCGATTTTTTTATGCATTATGCTCTATAACACAAAGGTGTAATTGATTAAGGGGAGAAAGTGGGGATTTCATATGACAAAGGTAGAAGTATATCGTCCAAAAAATCACGTACGTTTTGTAACAGCATCTAGTCTTTTTGATGGACATGATGCTTCGGTTAACATTATGCGACGTATTTTACAATCAAGTGGTGTAGAGGTAATCCATTTAGGACATAACCGCTCCGTAGAAGAAGTCGTAAATGCTGCGATTCAAGAGGATGCACAAGGCATTGCAGTATCTTCTTATCAAGGCGGGCATATGGAATACTTTAAATATATGTATGATTTGCTACGTGAAAAAGGAGCGCCACATATTAAAATTTATGGTGGCGGCGGTGGTGTTATTTTACCACGTGAAATTAAAGAGCTACACGCTTACGGGATTGCAGGGATTTTCTCGCCAGAGGATGGTCGCGTTTTAGGATTACAAGGGATGATTAATGAAAAAATTAAAGGGACTGATTTCCCAACCGCTATAGGTAACTATCAAGAAAAGTTGGATGCCTTAACGCCAGAAACGCCAGAAATATTAGCAAATTTAATAACTGCTGCTGAGTCGAATGATGATGAAGAAACGAAAAAGATGCTAGAAGAAGCTCGCAAACGCTCAAAAGGAACACCTGTTTTAGGTATTACAGGAACAGGTGGTGCGGGTAAATCTTCCTTAACGGATGAATTAATTCGTCGTTTCCTAAAGGAGTTTCCGGATAAACGCGTAGCTATTCTTTCTGTCGATCCGACAAAGCAAAAAACAGGTGGCGCTTTACTTGGTGACCGAATTCGTATGAATGCGATTTTTAATAATCGAGTATACATGCGTAGTTTAGCAACACGTGGATCTCGTACAGAGCTTACTGCTTCTATTGGGGACGTGCTAGACGTAGTGCGTGTCGCGGACTATGATTTAATTATTGTAGAAACAAGTGGTATTGGTCAAGGTGATGCGGAAATTACAAAATACACGGATCTTTCCATGTACGTGATGACAAGTGAGTTTGGTGCTCCAACTCAGCTTGAAAAAATTGACATGATTGATTTTGCGGATGTAATCGCCATCAATAAATTTGAACGCAAAGGCTCAGAGGATGCGCTACGTCAAGTTCAGAAGCAATATCAACGTTCACGAGAACTTTGGGATGAATCACTTGATAATATGCCTGTGTACGGTACGATTGCCAGTCAATTTAATGATAAAGGAACGAATGCTTTATTTGCTGCATTAATAAATATCATTAATACGAAGACAGGAAGTAATTGGGAAACGGGATATGAGCAATTTGCAAAAACTCAAAAGCAAGATGTTATCATTCCGAACGATCGTCGTTATTATTTACGAGAACTGACAGATACTGTGCGTGGCTATCATAAAAAATCAGAGCAACAGGTAGAATTTGCTCGTCGTCTATTCCAATTAGAGGGAGCTATTGCAGCGGTTAAGGAAAAAGCGCCAAATGATGCACTTATTGCATCTCTCACTTCTTTAGCAGAAGGCGTTAGAGATGAATTAACGGCTGAATCTAAACGTATTTTAGACAATTGGCATGCTTTAAAAGAAGCGTATGCAGGAGACGAATTTGTCACGAAAGTTCGTGATAAAGAAATTCGTACAATTTTAAAGACAACAAGCCTCTCGGGTACAAAAATACCTAAAGTTGCTTTGCCGAAATTCGTAGATTATGGTGAAATTTTACGCTGGGTTTATAGAGAAAATGTACCTGGTGAATTTCCGTATACAGCGGGGGTATTCCAATTTAAACGTGAAGGTGAAGATCCGAAGCGACAATTTGCTGGAGAAGGAACGCCTGAGCGTACGAATAAACGATTCCATTATTTATCGAAGGATGATGATGCAAAACGTTTATCAACAGCATTTGATTCGGTAACGTTATACGGAGAGGATCCAGATTACCGACCAGATATTTATGGAAAGATTGGAGAATCGGGTGTATCAATATGTACGTTAGAGGATATGAAAAAGCTTTATGCAGGCTTTGATTTATGTGCACCATCGACTTCAGTATCAATGACAATTAACGGTCCAGCACCGGTTATTTTGGCAATGTTCATGAATACGGCTATTGATCAGCAAGTGAAACTACGTGAGGAAGAGCTTGGTCGACCATTGACAGTTGAAGAATTTACAGAGACACGGGAGAAAACATTACAGGTTGTACGTGGAACCGTGCAAGCGGATATTTTAAAAGAAGACCAAGGGCAAAATACATGTATCTTCTCAACAGAGTTTGCGTTACGAATGATGGGAGATATTCAGCAATACTTTATCGATCATAAAGTTCGTAATTATTACTCAGTATCTATTTCTGGGTACCACATTGCCGAGGCTGGTGCGAACCCAATATCCCAATTGGCCTTCACATTAGCAAATGGCTTTACGTATGTGGAATATTATTTAAGTCGAGGAATGAATATTGACGACTTTGCACCAAATTTATCATTCTTCTTCTCTAACGGACTCGATCCAGAGTACACGGTTATTGGACGTGTAGCCCGTCGTATTTGGGCAATTGTAATGCGTGATAAGTACGGCGCCAATGAACGAGCACAAAAATTAAAATATCATATCCAAACATCTGGACGCAGTTTGCATGCACAGGAGATTGATTTTAATGATATCCGCACAACATTACAGGCGTTAATGGCATTACAGGATAACTGTAATTCATTGCATACAAATGCATATGATGAGGCAATTACAACGCCTACGGAAGAATCTGTACGTCGTGCAATGGCTATTCAAATGATTATTACGAAGGAACATGGCTTAGCGAAAAACGAGAATCCATTACAAGGGGCGTTTATCGTAGAAGAGTTAACAGACCTTGTAGAAGAGGCGGTACTTGAAGAGTTTGATCGTATCAATGATCGTGGTGGCGTACTAGGTGCAATGGAAACACAATATCAACGTGGTAAAATTCAAGAGGAATCCATGCACTATGAGATGCTAAAACATTCAGGTGAGTTACCAATCATTGGTGTGAACACATACTTAAATCCGAATCCACCTTCAGAAGATGAAATTAACAATATGGAAATTGCGCGTGCATCGACGGAGGAAAAAGAGACGCAAATTCAAAATTTACATGCCTTTTGGAAGCAACATGAAGGTGAGAACGAAGCAGCCCTTGCCCGTTTACAACAAGTAGCTGTCAACAACGGTAATATTTTCGCGGAGCTAATGGAAACCGTAAAAGTCGCTAGCTTAGGGCAGATTACAAATGCTTTATATGAGGTTGGCGGACAATATCGTCGAAATATGTAATTCATAAACATGTAAATTTACTTATTGTTTAACATTTATTCTATTTTGTGCAAAATGTTTGTGAAGTTTTAAGTGTCTAGTCCTAGGATTAGGCACTTCTTTTTATTTCCGTTATAATAAGAAATGTAAAAAAAGGGGAGGCGCAGTAGAATGATGAAATCAGCTATTAACTACATCATTATTTTAGCTTTGGTGGTAGGAGTTATTTTCCTGTATGATAAGCAATTTGGCGCTGTTCCTTTACTAATATTATCGGTCTATATGTTTTACTTAGGGATAAAAAAAATGCGTGATATAAAAAACAGTAATTGAAGCTAGCAAAGAGGATAAAACTTTGTATATAATGGGTATTATGCTTATGATATGGAAAGTTACTTTTGTGCGGCCTTTTTTGCTGCGCTCCGACAATAAAGCTATATAAATTTTAAAACGTCCATTGTGATGAGGGAAAGGAAGTGCACGAATGAATTTTCGTGAAATGACAAAAGAACAATTAACGGAAGAATCGTTAATTAACTTAGCGTACGCAATTTTAAATGAAAAACGTGCCTCAGTGTCTTTTAATGACTTATTAACAATTATTCAAGAGCTTGTAGGCTATAGTGATGAAGAAATGAAAGCTCGCCTGCTACAATTTTACACAGATATGAATGTAGATGGTCGCTTCTTATTTAATCAGGAAACTGGCTGGGGCTTACGTGAATGGTATAAAGTTGAACAGATTGAAGAAGAAACAGCTCCTTCTGTTAAAACTCATAAGAAAAAATCTAAAGCAGCCGTTGAAGATGAAGATGATTTAGATGAAGATCTAGATGAAGAAGATATTGACTTCGATGAAGATTATGAAGAATTCGTTGAAGATGAAGATGATCTAGATGAAGAAGATGATAAAGAAGATATCGATTTTGATGAAGAAGATATAGAGGACATCGATGAAGAAATCGACGAGGACTTTACTGATGAAGATGAAGAAGAATTTGAAGAAGAGGACGAAATCTAACTTATTTCAGCAAACAACCTCTGAAATAAGCTGATTCCGGACCCAATTATGCCAAGCCATAATTGATGATAATTACTCTTTGAAATTTTCTTTCTTTTATCCTTGTAGTAAAAAATCTTGACTTCTATCGCGGTTCCGTTTAATCTTTTACTTGGGCTCCTTAATTAAAGGAGAAAGACCGTGTATGTAATACGCTCCCCCTGCAAACCTATGCAGGAGGAGCGTTTTTTTATTTTTTTAACTATATTCAGTCAAGTTCTCCCATGTTTATAGCTACGGAATGAATATAAATGCTCTAAATTATTCATGATGTATAATAATCGGTGACTGCGTATGTTAGGATGAAATTTTTAAAAGGAAAGTAGAAAAGAGATAGAAACGATTACAGCTTCGAATCGACTACAATTTTGTAGGCATTCTCGGCTTTTCTTATTTTAGGGATAAGAAATATCAATTTCTTAGGCCGTAGAGACATTTGCACCAATGCTCAAGATTACTTAGCTTAGGACGTGAATGCACTTTTCTTACTAGTAATTTCTAGAACAATATAAGGAGGAATTTTTTCATGACGAAGTATATTTTTGTAACAGGTGGGGTTGTGTCTTCACTTGGAAAAGGGATTGTAGCAGCATCTCTAGGTCGTTTATTAAAAAATCGTGGATTAGAAGTAACGATTCAAAAATTTGACCCATATATCAATATTGACCCAGGTACAATGAGTCCTTATCAGCATGGTGAGGTTTTCGTAACAGATGATGGCGCAGAAGCTGACTTAGACTTAGGTCACTACGAACGTTTCATAGATATTAACCTAGGAAAACATTCTACAGTAACATCAGGGCGTGTTTATCAGTCTGTATTACAAAAAGAACGCCGCGGTGATTACAATGGTGGAACAGTACAAGTAATTCCTCACATTACAAATGAAATCAAAGATCGTATTCAACGAGCTGGTCGCGAAACAAATGCGGACGTAGTTATTACAGAAGTAGGTGGAACAGTTGGGGATATTGAGTCATTACCATTCCTTGAAGCAATTCGCCAAATGAAAACGAATTTAGGTCATAACAATGTGATGTATGTTCACTGTACGCTGATTCCTTATATTAAAGCTGCGGGTGAGCTAAAAACAAAACCAACTCAGCATTCTGTAAAAGAATTACGTTCTTTAGGTATTCAACCAAATATTATCGTTGTACGTACAGAGCAAGAAGTGCCACAGGATATGAAAGAAAAATTAGCTTTATTCTGTGATGTTCAGCCACACGAAATTATCGAATCTCGCGATGCAGAACATTTATATGAAGTACCACTAAACCTTCATGCTCAAGATATCGATGATATCGTGCTTGACCATTTTGGCATTGAAGCACCAGAGGCGGATATGGAAGAATGGCGCGAGCTTGTAGCAAAAGTGAAGAGCTTACCAAATAAACGAAAAGTAGCATTAGTAGGTAAATATGTAGAACTACAAGATGCTTACATTTCTGTTGTAGAGGCATTAAAGCATGCAGGCTATGCATATAATTCTGATATTGAGATTGACTGGATCAATGCAGAACACGTGGATGCTGACAATGTTGTTTCGCTATTAAAAGGTGCTGACGCCATTTTAGTTCCAGGTGGCTTCGGTGATCGTGGAGTTGAAGGTAAAATTTTAGCGACACAATATGCTCGTGAAAATAATGTACCATTCTTAGGTATTTGCCTAGGTATGCAACTTGCAACAGTGGAATTTGCTCGTAACGTACTTGGTTTACAAGGAGCGCATTCAACAGAGCTTGATCCAAAAACAGAATATCCGATTATCGATTTCCTACCAGATCAAAATGACAGTGTAGACATCGGTGGTACATTACGTTTAGGTTTATATCCATGTAAGTTAAAAGAAGGCTCAAAGGCAATCCAAGCTTATGGTCAAGAACTTGTTTATGAACGTCACCGCCATCGTTATGAATTTAACAATGAGTATCGTGAAGCGATGGAAGCTGAAGGTCTTGTCTTCTCAGGTACAAGTCCTGACGGTAAATTAGTGGAAATTATCGAGTTACCAGAAAATAATTTCTTCGTAGCATGTCAATTCCACCCTGAGTTGGTATCACGACCAAACCGTCCACAGCCATTGTTCCGTGATTTTATCGGAGCAACATTCAAATAATGAAAAAAGAGTTGTCTCAAGTGCTGAGACAACTCTTTTTTTGTTAGAAAGAACTTGTTTCTCGATAAAAGTCCAAAATGTTTCGATAAAATGAGATTTTGTTACGATAAAAGCTCAAATAGTTTCGATAAAGAGCGATTTTGTTTCGATAATCTTCAAAGTATTTCTGTAATGTTAGATTCTTTACAGCTCTTCGTCATCAAGACCAAGCATTTCATCATACGCAATTTTTACTGCTTCATAAACAAAAAGGGCAGCGATAGCATGTGGCACGACTATGCGCTTACCTAAATCGTTCGGTAATAAACCACCGCGCATGCGTGTTGAAATATACGTATACGCTAAATCTGCTAGTGGATTTTCAGAATTATCAACTTCGCTAGCAACTGCTGCAAATGGAATAAACTGATTATTTAATTGCTGTGCTAAGGCTAATGCATCCTCATCGTGTGCACTACGTGTAAAAATGCATACACGATCAGCTTCTGTGATCACTGTATCTTTTGTCCAAGGGACTAACTTGGTAAAACGTTCAACAGCTTGGCATGCATTTAATTCGACAACTTGCATTTCGCCAAAACATGCGAAATAGACATTGCCTTCACCAATACCCGCTTGTGCAAGTAATCTTGCTGTTTCTTCAATAGCTTCCTCTTCAGTTTGTGTTATTCTTTGTAATAATCCACTTAATTGTGTTGTTAGAATTTTTGACATGATCCCACCTCAATCAATATTATAGGTATGATAAGAGCATAAAGCAAAAGCAGATAATTTATAATACTAGAAGGTATTAAGAGGTTAAAGGAGAATAATACATAATATAGGAAGTTTTGTGTAAGAATAATAACTCAAAAAGGGCGGAATGAAATGTGAAACGATTACTAATTGTCGATGATCAACCAGGAATTCGTTTGCTATTAAATGAAGTATTGAAAAAAGAAGGTTATGTTACATATTTAGCTGCAAATGGTATGGAAGCGCTGAAATATGCTGAGGAGGAAATGGATTGTGTCCTATTAGACATGAAAATTCCAGGGATGGATGGCATAGAAATTTTAAAGCGCTTAAAAGAGAAGTGGCCACAACTTCCAGTATTCATGATGACTGCATATGGTGAATTGGACGTTGTACAGGAGGCATTAGATTTAGGAGCAATCCGATATTTTACTAAGCCTTTTGATATTTTTGAAGTGCGAGATGAAGTGAATAAAACATTAAAAGTATAGAAAAACAGGCAGTGGTCAACACCGCCTGTTTTTCATGATTGTATAAGATTTTTAGTAATTTTCTACCGTTTTATATTCATTAGCTGCCAAAATATATAACTCATCACCATAACATTCCCTTACGTGCAGAAAACGAGACGCTGTCGCTACGTTCCACTCCGCTTTCGCGTAGAAAATAAAAGCCCCTGCTTTTCAGGGGCTGAAACCTTCGTTCCGTTGCACTGCCGCTACGTTCCACTTCGCTTACGTGCAGAAAACAAGACGCTGTCACTACGTTGCACTCCGCTTTCGCGTAGAAAATAAAAGCCCCTGCTTTTCAGGGGCTGAAACCTTCGTTCCGTTGCACTGCACTGCGGTTGCACTGCCGCTACGTTCCACTTCGCTTACGTGCAGAAAACAAGACGCTGTCGCTACGTTGCACTCCGCTTTCGCGTAGAAAATAAAAGCCCCTGCTTTTCAGGGGCTTTTATTTTTGCTATGATTAAATAGCATATCTATGTAAAAGAATAGTCCTAAGAGGAGGATTTTTAGTATGGCATTAGTATCTATGAAAGAGATGTTAATTAAAGCAAAAGCAGAAGGTTATGCGGTTGGTCAGTTCAACATCAACAACCTTGAGTGGACTCAAGCAATTTTACAAGCAGCAGAAGAAGAAAAATCTCCAGTAATTCTAGGCGTTTCTGAAGGCGCAGGTAAATATATGGGCGGATTCATCTCCGTTGTACACATGGTAAAAGGTTTGATGGAATCTTATGGCACTACAGTACCTGTAGCTATTCATCTTGACCATGGTTCAAGCTTTGAAAAATGTAAAGAAGCAATTGATGCAGGATTTACATCGGTTATGATTGATGCTTCTCATCATCCATTTGAGGAAAATGTTGCGACTACTTCAAAAGTAGTTGAGTACGCTCATGCGAAAGGTGTTTCTGTTGAAGCAGAGCTTGGCACGGTAGGTGGCGACGAGGATGGCGTTATCGGTGGTATTATGTACGCTGATCCAGAGGAATGCCGTAAAATGGTTGAGCTAACAGATATCGATTGCTTAGCACCAGCACTTGGCTCTGTACATGGTCCCTACAAAGGTGAACCAAATTTAGGTTTTAAAGAAATGGAAGAAATCTCTAAATTAGCAGATTTACCATTAGTATTACATGGTGGTACAGGAATCCCAACAAAAGATATCCAACGCTCGATTTCATTAGGTACAGCAAAAATTAACGTCAATACTGAAAATCAAATTGCTGCTACAAAAGTAATCCGTGAAGTTCTTGATAATGATAAAGTTGTTTATGACCCTCGTAAATTCCTTGCTCCAGCACGTGAAGCGATTAAATCAACAGTTATCGGGAAAATTCGTGAATTTGGTAGTGCGCAAAAAGCATAATTTTTGTATCTAAAATACTACAAAAGCACAGATGAATACACAAATAAGAGAAGTGTTGATGCTGTTATCGACCTTCTCTTGTTTTTGAAATGATAAATTTTTGGCGAAAATAATATTAATAATGCCTCGCCATAAATTCCGTGAATTTTGCCGGAGGCTTTAGGCTAACAAATATTTATTGCGCGCGAAAGTGTAGTGCTGACGCTACGCTTTCGCACATATAAATTGCCACAGGACGTGGTGAGTTCCTTTATTTCAACGGGTGTTTACTCGTTGAAAAAGTAAATATAAAGTCCATCACCAAAAGTTGGGGATGGCATTTAGGTGAAAACGAATGTAATGTATAGTAGTTGATTTTCAATCTAACTGAACGGCTATAGATAAGCGCTCAGGTGGAACGAAAGCAACCCTACGTTATGGTACTAAGCCAAACAATGATCAGGAGGGAATATAATGAAATTTTTCATTGATACAGCAAACTTTGAAGAGATTAAAGAAGCACACGCATGGGGTATTTTATCAGGTGTTACGACAAACCCATCGTTAGTTGCTAAAGAAGAGAACGTTTCTTTCCATGATCGACTGCGTGAAATCACAGAGCTTGTAGATGGCTCAGTGAGTGGGGAAGTAATTGCTCTAGATGCGGAAGGTATGATTAAAGAAGGCTTAGAATTGGCAGAAATTGCTCCGAATATTACAGTTAAATTGCCAATGACGCCAGCTGGATTAGAGGCATGTCGCTTCTTTGCAGACAAAGGTATTAAAACGAACGTAACATTAATCTTCAGTGCCAACCAAGCATTAATGGCTGCTCGTGCGGGTGCTACATATGTATCACCATTTATCGGTCGTCTAGATGATATAGGTCAAAACGGTGTAGAACTAATTGAAACGATTGCAGATATTTTCACAATTCATAATATCGATACGCAAATTATCGCTGCATCTATTCGTCATCCGCAGCATGTAACAGCGGCAGCACTTGCTGGTGCACATATTGCAACTACTCCTTTTAAAGTATTAAAGCAACTTTTCCATCATCCATTAACGGAAAAAGGAATTGAAGGATTTTTAACGGATTGGAATAAGAGAAAAGGCAAATAATAAGATTATATAGTGAGCCAATTGCAGAAAAAATTACTTTCCAATCATGAGGGAGAACGCGAAATGGATGTTTATAAAATTACAGGCGAAAATCGTCTAAAGGGTACAATAAAAGTTAGTGGTGCAAAAAATAGTGCAGTCGCCTTAATTCCCGCATCAATTTTGGCGAACTCTCCAGTGACAATTGGAGGGATACCAGAAATTTCTGATGCATGGACGTTAAAGGCATTATTAGAGGAAATCGGTGGAGAAGTTTCATTTGAGGATGGCATAATGACCATTGATCCGACAGAAATGATTGCGTTGCCTTTACCAAACGGCAACGTGAAAAAGCTTCGTGCCTCCTATTACTTAATGGGAGCAATGCTTGGCCGCTTTAAAAAAGCTGTGATTGGTTTACCAGGAGGCTGTTTCTTAGGGCCACGTCCTATTGACCAACATATAAAAGGCTTTGAGGCATTAGGTGCGAAAATCACGAATGAGCATGGAGCAATTTATTTACGTGCTGATGAATTAATTGGCGCAAAAATATATTTAGACGTTGCCAGTGTAGGCGCAACAATTAATATTATGTTAGCTGCAGTCCTTGCGAAAGGACGTACGGTTATTGAAAATGCAGCAAAAGAGCCGGAAATTATTGATGTAGCTACTCTTCTCACTAACATGGGAGCTAATATTAAAGGTGCAGGTACAAGTGTTATCCGTATTGAAGGCGTAGAGGAACTTCATGGTACGGAGCATACGATTATTCCGGATCGTATTGAAGCTGCAACATTTATGATTATGGCTGCCGCTTTAGGTGAAGGCATTACAATTGATAATGTTATCCCATTGCATTTAGAGGCTATTATTGCAAAGCTTCGTGAAATGGGTGTAAAAATTGAAATCGGTGAAGAAAGTATTTTTGTGCCAAAAACGGATCTCTCCACATTGCAAGCCGTTGATGTGAAAACATTAGTGTATCCTGGATTCCCAACTGATATTCAGCAACCACTTTCTGTTTTAATGTCTCAAGCATTTGGTTCCTCAAAGATAACAGATACAATCTATACAGCTCGATTTAAGCATATTGATGAACTTCGTCGTATGAATTCCAATGCACGCGTTGAAGGAAATACAGCTATTATTACAGGTCCTAGTAAATTACATGGTTCAACCGTAACAGCTACAGACCTTCGTGCTGGTGCTGCATTAGTATTAGCAGGTCTATTAGCTGAAGGCGAAACGGAAATTCATGATATCTATCATATTGAGCGTGGTTATAGCTCACTTATTGAGAAATTACGTGATTTAGGCGCCGATATTCGACGTGAAACAATAATGGCCCGTGTAGCAGAGGCAAAGGAATAATGAGAGCTAAAAGTTTTGAACTAACTATGTTACAATAGAGGTAATTTGAATGTTTCGGCGAAGAAATATGCCGATAACGGGAGGCAAATAAAACAATGGAACGTAGTTTATCGATGGAAGTAGTACGAGTAACAGAGGCAGCAGCAATCGCATCCGGGAAATGGATGGGGCGCGGTTTAAAAATTGAGGCAGATGATGCAGCAACGACAGCGATGCGCGTAATGTTCGATACAATTCCAATGCATGCTACAGTAGTGATTGGTGAAGGCGAAATGGATGAAGCACCAATGCTTTATATTGGTGAAGAACTTGGCCTACGTAATGGAGGTCCTCAAGTAGATATCGCAGTTGACCCATTAGAAGGTACAAATATTGTAGCGAAGGGTACAAATGGTGCAATGACAGTTCTTGCTATTGCAGATAAAGGTAATCTGTTAAACGCACCTGATATGTACATGGAGAAAATTGCAGTAGGACCGGAAGCAGCAGGTAAGGTAGATATTAACGCTTCTGTTACGTATAATTTATTACAGGTAGCAAAAGCTAAAAATAAAGATATTTCAGATGTAGTAGCTACACTTTTAGATCGACCACGTCACCAAGCAATTGTTGATGAAATCCGAGAAGCTGGGGCACGTATTAAATTTATTCAAGACGGCGACGTTGGAGCAGCTATTAATACTGCTTTTGATGAAACTGGCATTGATATTATGTTTGGTACTGGTGGTGCACCGGAGGGTGTAATTTCAGCTGTTGCATTAAAATGTCTGGGTGGAGACTTCCAAGCGAAGCTAGTTCCAGAAGATGAAGAACAATTAGAACGTTGTAAAAAAATGGGTGTAGATGTAGATAAAGTTCTTTATTTAGATGATCTAGTTAAAGGTGACGATGCTATTTTTGCAGCGACTGCTGTAACAGATTGTGAGCTTTTAAAAGGTGTGCAGTATAAAGGAGCTTATGCATTAACACATTCAGTTGTTATGCGAGCTAAATCTGGAACTGTGCGTTTTGTAGAAGGTCGACACGCTCTTGATAAAAAACCTAGCTATTAATAAAAATTTCTTCTAAAATATACCTAGTGCATCTTTTTGCGCTAGGTACCTTCTTCTAAATTTTCAACCATCCCATAGTTTTATAAGGCTATATTATGCTTCATTGTTTTGCATAGTTAATTCAAATACCTATCGCTCTGCTTCAAGCTGACAGGTGCGAATAGACTACAGAGCCTATCGTAAAAAAAACTTCTTTGTTAACCCCAAAAACAGCAATTATATTTTGAAAAAGACTGGAGTTGTGCATATGTCTGCATTGACAATCGCTCAATTAGAAAACATGACGTTAAAAGAGCTTTACGCCCTTGCACGCCAATACAAAATTTCATATTATAGCAAGCTAACGAAAAAAGAATTAATATTTGCTATTTTGAAAACACGTTCAGAGCAAGAGGGTTATTTCTTTATGGAAGGTGTACTAGAAATTGTTTCGCAAGAGGGCTTTGGCTTCCTTCGACCAATTAACTATTCACCAAGTAAAGAGGATATTTATATTTCTGCGTCTCAAATTCGTCGCTTTGACTTACGAAATGGGGACAAGGTATCTGGTAAAGTACGTCCACCTAAAGAAAACGAACGCTATTATGGACTACTACAGGTGGATGCTGTTAACGGCGAAGACCCAGAAGTAGCAAAGGAACGTGTGCATTTTCCAGCATTAACGCCTTTATATCCTGATCGTCAAATTAAGCTTGAAACAACACAACGTAATTTATCGACGCGTATTATGGATTTAGTGGCACCTGTAGGCTTTGGGCAACGTGGATTGATCGTTGCACCACCAAAGGCAGGGAAAACTTCATTATTAAAAGAAATCGCGAATGCTATTACAACAAATTATCCGGATGCAGAGTTAATTGTTTTACTTATTGACGAACGCCCTGAGGAAGTAACTGATATCGAACGTTCTGTGAATGCAGATGTAGTAAGCTCAACTTTCGATGAGGTTCCAGAAAATCATGTGAAAGTTGCAGAAATTGTCTTAGAACGTGCACGCCGCTTAGTTGAGCATAAGCGTGATGTTATTATTTTAATGGACTCTATTACACGTTTAGCACGAGCGTATAACTTAGTTATTCCTCCGAGCGGTCGTACGCTTTCAGGCGGTATTGATCCTGCTGCATTCCATAGACCAAAACGATTCTTCGGTTCTGCACGTAATATTGAAGAAGGCGGTAGTTTAACAATTTTAGCGACAGCTTTAGTGGATACAGGATCTCGTATGGATGAGGTCATTTATGAAGAATTTAAAGGAACAGGTAATTTAGAGCTTCACCTTGATCGCCAATTAGCAGAGCGTCGTATTTTCCCAGCGCTTGATATCCGCCGTTCAGGTACACGTAAAGAGGAGCTTCTGCTTGAGCCTGAGCAACTGGAAAAATTATGGGCAATTCGTAAAACATTCTCGGACGCACCTGATTTTGCGGAGCGCTTCATGAAAAAATTACGTACAACAAAATCAAATGAAGAATTTTTTGAAAAATTAAATGAAGATATGAAAAAAGCTACTAAAGGTAAGGGCTTACTATAAAACATGAATCACCGTTGACTAGCAATAGTCGATGGTGGTTTTTTTGATTATCTATTTGCTAGTTTGAACTTATAAGAAATCTATTCCCAGTCGGAACAGAAAATAGGACAAAACTTTAAATTTTTGTTATAAATAACGAATCATTAACTATTGTCAAATATATATTTTATATGGTACTATTGCTAAGTATGCAACGTGTACATATGTAGCTGACACATATTCGGGCTATG
Source organism: Lysinibacillus sp. Ag94 (assembly GCF_023242215.1). Lineage (NCBI taxonomy): Bacteria > Bacillati > Bacillota > Bacilli > Caryophanales > Bacillaceae > Lysinibacillus > Lysinibacillus sp. Ag94. The sequence goes on from NZ_CP096780.1 coordinate 425,632, forward strand.
TAAGGTACAGTTCGATAATACTCTGTTCCAGATGGTTCAGGGCGAGAGGAGAAAACGAATATGAAACAAGGAATTCATCCAGATTACAAAGAAGCAACAGTAACTTGCTCTTGTGGTAACTCTTTCAAAACTGGTTCAGTAAAAGAAAACATCGTTGTCGAGTTCTGCAACGATTGTCACCCATTCTATACTGGCCGTCAAAAATTCGCGTCTGCTGATGGTCGCGTAGATCGTTTCAACAAAAAATACGGTCTTAAAAACTAATGTTAGTTTAATACCTGCCAAGCATGTGCTTGGCAGGTATTTTTTTCAGTATAATACAATTATGCCTCGGCATAATTGCGTCCGGAATCGGCTTTGTGCTTAGGACTGCAAATGTTGTTGTGCAAAAGCGCAGTGTTAACGACAGCAACAGCTATTGAGCGAAAGCGTAGATCTGAGGCACGATGCAGGTCAGTTAGTCGTTATCGCGTGGATGCGATGATTTTAGGCGAACATCCTCTAAGAACTCCTTTCCGATTCCGTGACATCCGCCGGAGGCTTAACTTCTTTCAGTGGGTGTGTGGATACCAGCTGAAAATAGCTTAAATCCGCATTCATCTCCCTAGCTATTGAGGTGGGAGACTGCTGTAGCCGAAAGAAGTTAAATGCCTATTGCGAGTCTTTTCAGTATCTAGATCGACATGAAGAAAGGGAGAAGACAAAATGGCACAGCTATATTTTAAACATGGTGCAATGAATAGTGGTAAATCTATAGAAATTTTAAAAGTTGCGCATAACTATGAAGAACAACAAAAACCTGTAATGATGTTTACATCAGGTCTTGATACGCGAGATGAAGTAGGTTTTATCTCAAGTCGAGTAGGCTTACGTCAACAAGCCATTCCTGTTAATGATGATACAAATATTTTTGAACTAGTAAAAAATAATACTGTAAAACCATATTGTGTACTTGTTGATGAAGTACAATTTCTAAAAAAAGAGCATGTTTTACAGTTGGCAAATATCGTGGATGAGCTAGATATTCCAGTCATGGGCTTCGGTCTAAAAAATGATTTCCAAAATGAGCTATTTGAAGGCAGTCAGTACATGCTTACATATGCAGATAAAATTGAGGAAATGAAAACAATTTGCTGGTTCTGTCATAAAAAGGCGACAATGAATTTGCGTGTTGATGAACGTGGAAAGCCTGTTTACACAGGTGATCAAATTCAAATTGGAGGAAATGATTCCTACTATCCGGTTTGTCGAAAATGTCACGTGCATCCGCCGCTATAATGCAAACTGATTCAGTTGATAGAACTAATAAAAAGTAGCATACATGCGGAAATTTCCTTATACTAAGTAGTGGAAATGAAAAATGCTCAAAAATATTCTTACGCGCTTAGCGTAATTCAAATTTAAAGTTTCTCTGCAAATACAAAAGAGTAAACTTCATAAAAACTTAATAGAGGTGAAATCCATGTTCGATCGATTACAAGCAGTGGAGGATCGTTATGAAAGGCTAACGGAACTTTTAAGTGATCCCGATATTGTGAATGATAGTAAAAAATTACGTGAATATTCCAAAGAACAATCAGATATCCAGGAAACTGTTGATGCTTATCGTGAATATAAAAGTGTAAAAGAGCAATTAGTTGAAACACGTGAAATGCTAGATAGTGAAAAAGATCCTGATATGCACGAGATGGTGAAAGAAGAATTCAACCTACTAAAAGAACAACAAGAAGAGTTAGAAGAACGTTTACGCATCTTATTAATTCCAAAAGATCCTAATGATAATAAAAACGTTATTATGGAGATTCGCGGAGCAGCTGGTGGAGACGAGGCGAATATTTTCGCTGGAGATTTGTTCCGCATGTACTCTCGTTACGCAGAGACACAAGGCTGGAAAATTGACATAATGGAAGCGACGCCAAACGCAATGGGCGGCTATAAAGAAGTTATTTTTATGATTAACGGTCAAGGTGCATATTCAAAATTTAAATTTGAAAATGGTGCGCACCGTGTGCAACGTGTACCTGCGACAGAATCTCAAGGGCGTATTCATACATCGACAGCAACAGTAGCTTGCTTACCTGAGGTCGAGGAAGTGGATGTTGAAATCCATGAAAAAGATATCCGAGTGGATACATTTGCATCTTCTGGTGCCGGTGGCCAGTCGGTAAATACTACGATGTCAGCTGTTCGTATGACTCACTTACCGACAGGTGTTGTTGTTTCGATGCAGGATGAACGATCACAAATTAAAAACCGTGAAAAGGCAATGAAAATTCTGCGTGCTCGTGTTGCTGATATGTATTTACAAGAAGCACAAAAGGAAATCGATGCCACACGTAAATCAGCTGTAGGTTCAGGCGATCGCTCTGAGCGTATTCGCACATACAATTATCCACAAAACCGTGTAACAGACCACCGTATTGGTTTAACGATTCAAAAACTAGATCAAATCGTCGAAGGTAGACTAGGCGAAATTATTGATGCGCTTATTTTAGAGGAACAAGCATCAAAGTTAGAGCGATTAAATGATGACCTATAATAGTGTAATGGAGGCCCTTCAATGGGCTTCTTCTTTTTTAGTGGATAATGATCGTGAGGAAACGGCAGCACGTATTGTCATGCAGCATATACTTGGCACAAGCTACTCAGAAGTAATGTTACATCTTCAAGATGAATTAACAGCTGAACAAAAAGAGAAATTTAAAGAACTCATCGAAGAGCATGCGAGTGGACGACCTGTACAGTATTGCCTCGGTAGTGAAGAATTTTATGGCCGTTCATTTATTGTCGATGAGTCAGTGCTAATTCCTAGACCAGAGACCGAGGAATTAGTACTTGGAACAATTAATCGTATGAACAAAATGTTTAATGATCAAGCAGTGAAGCTTGCAGATATCGGAACTGGTAGTGGTGCAATTGCTATTTCTATGAAGCTAGAATGTCCCGAGCTAACAGTCGTTGCCACTGATTTATCCGCAGCGGCTTTAACAACAGCACAAAGAAATGCACAAAGATTAGCAGCGGAAATTGATTTTCGATTAGGGGATTTAACGAAACCTCTGGCAGGTGAGAAATTTGATATCGTGTTATCGAATCCACCGTATATTGCTTTTGATGAGGCGAAAGAGATGTCGAGTACCGTACTAGAGCATGAACCGCATAGTGCTCTTTTTGCAGAGGAAGACGGACTTATTTTATATAGAAAGTTGGCTGAGCAGCTTCCGCCCCTTATGAATAAACCTGCGCTCATTGGTCTAGAAATCGGTTATACACAAGGGGAGCAGGTAGCTCAATTCTTTAAAAATAGTTTTCCGCAGGCTACAATTACGATAGAAAAAGATATAAATGGTAAACCTCGAATGATTTTTTGTGAAATTCATGTATAAAGTATCTACTTCTTGCCAACAATGTTGAGCAAGGAGGGATTTTTATGTTAAACGAATACAAGATTATTAGATTACCTAAACGAAATATTATTCTAGCTTTTGCAAGATTAGTATTTATTGCGATTGCTTTACAATTATGTGTTTTATATATTCCAACATTAGTAGGTTTTGCGAAAGCGTCTATCAATCATGAGCAAGAAAATGATTTTCGTATACGCGTTATTGCCAATAGCAATACGAATCAGGATCAGTTTGAAAAAGAGCAGCTTGTCAAAAATTTAATGCCCTATTTTACACAAGTAGTAGCTAGTGCTAAAGCTAAAACTGTGGATAACGAGCAAATACTTTTATTAAAACAAGAAATTGAGGCAGAAATAAAAGAAAATTATCCACAACTGGATACACAAGTTGTACTTGGGGATAACTTATTTCCACCAAAGAGAAAGGACGCTGTACTTTATCCACAAAATTTGTATCATTCGATTGTCGTGAAAATCGGTGATGCACGTGGTGATAACTGGTGGTGTAGTGTATTCCCATCAATTTGTGAGCCTGCGAAAGAAGAAGCAAAAGAAGAAGTAAAAGAAGAGAAGGAACACGTTACATTTTTTATATGGGAATGGATTAAAGGTTTTTTTGAATGAATTGTTCACAAATTCAGATAACTTATGCACAATTTTTAATAAGTTATAAACATTATGTGGATAATTCAGTAAAAACGAATAATTGAAGGAAGGTTTTAATGATGGAAACCGTTTGCAAGATTGTGGACAGTAATGTGAATAGTCAGACAAATTATACACAAGCTGTGGATATCTTAAATGCAGGTGAGGTCGTGGCATTTCCAACAGAAACGGTTTATGGCCTAGGAGCTGTTGCAACAAATGACACGGCAGTAAAAAAGATATTTGAAGCAAAAGGTCGTCCTTCTGACAATCCGCTAATTGTCCACATTGGCACGCAAGAGGAAGTTGAACTTTATATTGAGCATATTTCTGAAGTAGCCAAAAAATGTATGGATTTATTTTGGCCAGGTCCACTGACACTTGTAATGCCCGTTAAGCCAAATGTGCTGGCGGACAGTGTGACAGCAGGTCTATCGACTGTAGGCATTCGTATGCCGGATCATCCAGTTGCACTTGCCTTACTTCAACAATTAAAAAAGCCACTTGCTGCGCCGAGTGCTAATCGTAGTGGAAAGCCAAGTCCTACAGAAGCAATACATGTTCAGGATGATTTGGGAGGGTACATACCTTATATTTTAGATGGAGGCTCCACTGGGATTGGACTCGAATCTACAGTGTTAGATGTGACACACGAACCTCCAGTAATTTTGCGTCCAGGCGGAATTACGAAGGAAATGTTAGAGGCTAAAATTGGTCAAGTACTGCAACCTTCAAAAATAGAGCAAAAATTAGAGGCTACTCCAAAAGCCCCTGGTATGAAATATACACACTATGCTCCTAATGCCCCTGTGCTATTAATTGACTGTGATTTAGAGAAAGTCCATGAGGCTGTCTATCAATTACAAAAACAAGGGCATAAAGTAGCGTTACTTGCACCAGCTAGCTTTGCTGACAGCAAGGCAGATTTTTATTTCTCAGTAGGAGAGGCCGGTAGTAAAGAAGAAATGGGTGCGACATTGTATCATGCGCTAAGAGCTTGCGATAAAACAACAGCTACAATTATCCTGGCGACTACTACATCGACTGAAGGGGTAGGGGCTGCAATTATGAATCGTCTTGAGAAAGCAGCCGGAGGAAAATGGTATACTCGTTCATAAAATACCTATAAAAAATAGTATGCTAGAAGTAACTTCTGGCATGCTATTTTTGTATGAGAACGTAAATTATTAGTGTTCACCAATCGGGCTTTTATGGGCAGTACTGACGCTTCGCTTTTTAGTACAGATCAAGTATAAAAATCTGCTTAGACTTTTCTACTTGATCTATTGCTGTTGAAAACGTAGCAAGTTTTTACTATAAATGAAGGTATTGTTCATTGATGGAGTGACTTTTAACACTTAGCAGTAAGGAAAATGTATTATGATAATACTGTATTTTCGAGCATAAAATGATAAAATATTAGAGAGCGAAGGAGTGCTTTCTTGCAGGGGATTCTTGCAGGTATATTAACGTCTGTAGATGTGATTGGTTTATATGTATTAATACCACATGTTAGATATCGATTTTTTTTATCAGTTTGGACAGCTGCTTTGCATATGCTATTCCCATTATTAGGGTTCGAATTAGGACACTTTTTAGTGCATTTCTTCTTAGAGTGGGGACAATGGATTTCAAGTATTTTATTATTTTGCATGGGCTTACATGTACTATTATTTACGCGGAAAGATGAAAAGGTTACTATTGCACCAATACTGTTAGCTGTGACTGCAAGCCTAGATACCTTTTCAGTAAGTATTTCTTTTGGTATGCTACACTTAGAGAAATCAGTATTTATTATAAGTGCGGGTGTAAGTGCGCTTATTTGCTCTTATGGGTCATTAGTCATTGCGCGAAGAAGTCAGGTGTTACTTGGCGATAAATTCCAAATCATTACAGGGATTTTTTTTATCATTATGAGTGTACTAGCCATTCGGCAATAGAGAAAACGATGGAGGGTGATAAGTATGAAAATACTATTTGTTTGCACTGGAAATACTTGTCGCAGTCCCATGGCAGAAGTTATTTTAAAGCATAAACAAACTGACAATGTGGAGGTCCGTTCAGCGGGCATTTATGCCATGCCAAATGCGGAAATGTCTACGCATGCACAACAAGTATTATATGAAGCAAATATGACGCATCAGCATTTAGCAACGCAATTATCGATAACTGAACTGGAGTGGGCAGATTTAATTTTAACAATGACAACAGCACACAAAGCTACAATTATTGCTAATTATCCAAATGCAGAACAAAAAGTTTTTACGTTAAAAGAGTATACAAGCGAAGGTAGCGAAGGAAATGTTGTCGATCCTTACGGTGGTAGTAAAGAAATATATAAAGAAACATTTGTAGAATTAACGGAATTGGTAGAGCGATTAGTAAAAAAAATTGAAGAGAATTGAGGGGCGCTATGAAAAAACAGTTTGGCTTACGACTTAAACTAGTATTATTTGTCGGTATTCTTGCACTGATCACGTACAGTATTAGTTTTATATTTATCGAATATTTACAACCTACCTTCTTCCCAGAAATTGATCGTAAACTGTTTGAAATTTTTACTTATCTGTCGGGGATTGCATGGTCATGTATTTTGGCTGGAATTTTCAGTGTAATCTTAATTAAACCTTTACAGAAACTAGAAAATTCAGCTTCCCGTGTAGCAGAAGGGAAAATTGGTCAAGATGTAGAAATGCCGAAAACAAGTGATGAGATTCGTTCTGTTGCAGAGGCATTCCAACAAATGGTGTTGAATTTAAGAGGAATGGTAGAAAGTATAGATAATAACTTCCAGCAAACCAATCAATCCATTATTCAACTATCTGATGAAGCAGCAGTTGCAACAAAAAAAGCAGAGAATATTGCTTCTACAGTAAAGCATATTTCTACTGGTGCAGAGACATCTGCAACGGCAGTCCAAGATACAGCTGAAGCTATTGAAGATGTACGAGCTCTCGCGACAGAAGTTAATAGTAGAGCAGAGGCATCGGCAGCGCAATCGAAAGAGATTTTACATAATTTAACGACAACAACAAAAGCGATCGAAACATTAGTGAATAGTATTCAGCAAATTGCGGCTGGCAATACGGAGGCATTAGAAAGCATTCGTCTATTAGAGGAAAATGCCGGCCAGGTAGAGCGCATTATTAGCTTAGTTGGCGATATTGCAGCACAAACAAATTTACTAGCTTTAAACGCTTCGATTGAAGCAGCGCGTGCTGGAGAACATGGGAAAGGTTTTGCCGTTGTAGCTGAAGAAGTTCGTAGTTTAGCGGATGAAAGTGCGAAAGCGGTACAGGGTATTACTTCCCTTATTCAATCTATGCAACAAAACGTTGAAATTGTTGTAAAACAAATGAATCAACAGGTGACATTTGCGACAAAAGAAGCTGCACGTGTATCAGAAACAACGACAGCAGTAGAAGGGATGTCTTCAAGTGTACACGAAATGGCGACAGCGATTGTAGAAATTTCTACACTTATTGAACAGCAAATGCATAATATTGAAACAACTGCTCGTCAATCTCAAGAAGTTGCAGCTATTGCTCAAGAAACGTCAGCGGGTGCACAAGAAGTTCGTAGTGCAGCAGAAGAACAAGCATACGCAATTGAGCAAGTCGAAAAACTAGCAGAAGGTTTAAAGAAACAATCGGAAGAGCTGCATAAAATGATTCAACAATTTGATAGACAAGCATAAAGGTGAAGAATTTAGACTGTAGATAAACTCGAGTAAAGTTCGAGTTTACTACAGTTTTTTTATGTTGTATGAAGGTTTGTAATTGATGCCCGCATTGATGATAGTGGCAAATAGAAGAGGCAAAGTGAAGGATAGCCCGTAAAGTGACGGAGGGTGCGTCAAACTAAAAAAGTTTCATAGCTATTACGCCACGCTCGCATTTTGTATAGAATCCCTCTATAGTGTTAACTACTGGCAATACATAGAAAAAATATTGCTATAGCATGTCCACTGCAATTGTAAAGGTAAAAAAACTTTAGAAGATGGAATATTACAACAAAAGACCGTTATCCGAATTTATCAACATGATATTCACAATATCCACAGGGAAATGAGTTTAAAAGTGAATGTTTTGATGTTCAATTACAAGAAACGTTCGTCTTTTAGGAGAAATCAGCATAAAAATGCAAGAAAAATCATGTTATTCTTGAGATAGAAGTGGTACACTAGTGTTGACTATAATTTCGAAATGAGGGAACCCAGTGAGAATAGCAATTTCTTCTGATCACGGAGGCAATAACTTACGTCGTGAGATTATGCAGCTGTTAGATGAGCTACATATTAGCTACGAAGATTTTGGTCCACAATCTGCGGATTCAGTAGACTATCCTGATTATGCAAAACCAGTTACTGAAGGTGTTGCTAGCGGGGAATTTGATAAAGGTATTTTAATTTGTGGCACAGGCATTGGTATGTCCATTGCTGCAAATAAAATTAAGGGGATTCGTTGTGCTTTAGTGCATGATTTATTTAGCGCAAAAGCAACGCGTTGCCACAATGATTCCAACATTTTAGCAATGGGTGAGCGTGTTATTGGGCCAGGCCTTGCACGTGAAATCGCTAAAGTATGGCTTGAAACAGATTTTGAAGGTGGCCGTCATACGCGCCGCATTGAAAAAATCGCTGAGCTTGAGCAGTAAGAAAAGCAATTAAGTTTGTTAACATACGTCCTAAGCTAAAACGTGTCATCTTCATCAAAGAAATTTAGCTATGTGACATAAATAATTTAGAAATAAAGGGGCTGAGCATAGTGGTTGTTCAACAAATACGAACACATTTGACTCAGTTACTCAGTGAATTTGAAGAGCAGGTAACCCTACGACCAAATACTATTTTTGTCGTAGGCTGCTCGACATCTGAAGTGATTGGTCAGAAAATTGGCACAGCAGGCGCGCTTGAAATTGGAGAGGCGATTTTTGAGCCGCTGCAGGCATTTGCAAAGAAACATCAACTACATCTAGCGTTCCAAGGATGTGAGCATATTAATCGTGCTATTACAATGGAAGCAACAACGGCAGACCAATTTGGTTATGAACCAGTAACAGTTGTACCAGTTCGTACAGCAGGTGGCTCGATGTCTGCATATGCGTTTACGCAATTTACAAATCCCGTTGTTGTGGAAGCTGTGCAAGCAAGTGCAGGTATTGACATTGGTCAAACACTCATAGGTATGCATTTAAAGGCAGTAGCTGTTCCAGTTCGTACTTCTGTGCGAATGGTAGGAGAAGCGGTTGTGACAATTGCAACAACACGTCCAAAGCTGATTGGCGGAGAGCGTGCAGTATATAAATAAAATTACCTCTGAAATCAGATCATCACCAAAAGTTTTGGATGGCATTTGTTAAAACGTATACTATGTAAATAAGTTGATTGGAGTGGAGGCTGGGCGACTACTAGGGGGTCAGCGTCACAGATGAGACCCTGGAGCGAGCAACGCGAGTGAAGCGGCTCATCGGACGCCCCCCAGGAAAGCGCCCAGCCGGAACGGAAATCAACCACACGTTTTGGTGAAGATCCTTGAGATCAGTATACAAATTAGGATTATACTTAGGAGGCTTTTTCAAACATGGCATACGAAAAATTAGCAGTACAAGACAAAGCAGTATTAGACGGAATTCTTGCGGAAAAAAAACGTCAACAAGCAAATATTGAGTTAATCGCATCAGAAAACTTTGTATCTGAAGCAGTAATGGAAGCACAAGGTTCTGTTCTAACAAATAAATATGCTGAAGGTTATCCAGGTAAACGCTACTATGGCGGCTGTGAACACGTAGATGTTGTGGAAGATATTGCACGTGATCGTGTGAAAGAAATCTTTGGAGCAGAGTATGCAAACGTACAACCACACTCTGGTGCTCAAGCAAACATGGCTGTATACCACACGATTTTAGAACCGGGTGATACTGTACTTGGGATGAATCTTTCACATGGCGGTCACTTAACACATGGATCTCCTGTAAACTTCTCAGGTATTCTATATAACTTCGTTGAATATGGCGTAACAAAAGATACTCAAGTAATCGATTATGAAGATGTACGCCAAAAAGCGTTAGAACATAAGCCAAAACTAATTGTTGCAGGTGCATCTGCATACCCACGAGAAATCGATTTTGCTAAATTCCGTGAAATTGCTGATGAAGTAGGAGCATATTTCATGGTGGATATGGCGCATATCGCTGGTCTTGTAGCTGCTGGTGAGCACCAATCACCAGTGCCGTACGCTGATTTTGTAACATCTACAACACATAAAACATTACGTGGCCCACGTGGTGGTTTAATCCTTGCTTCGAAAGAATGGGAACAAAAGCTTAACAAATCTGTATTCCCAGGTATCCAAGGTGGACCATTAATGCACGTAATCGCAGCAAAAGCTGTAGCATTCGGTGAAGCATTACAACCAGACTTCAAAGAGTATGCAAAACAAATTAAAGCGAATGCAAAAGCTTTAGCAGAAGTATTAATGGCAGAAGGTGTTGAAATTGTATCTGGTGGTACAGATAACCACTTATTACTTCTTAATGTGAAATCTCTTGGTCTAACAGGAAAAGTAGCAGAGCACGCACTTGACGAAGTAGGCATTACAACAAATAAAAATACAATTCCTTACGATACAGAATCTCCATTCGTAACTTCTGGTATCCGTATTGGTACACCGGCAGTAACATCTCGTGGCTTCAATGAAGAAGACATGAAAGAAGTAGGGGCTATTATTGCTACGGTTCTTAAAAATCCGGAAGATGAAGCAGTAAAAGCTGAAGCAAAAGCTCGCGTAAAAGCATTAACTGATAAACATCCATTATACGTTTAATTTAAAGGCACCGGACGTAGTTGTGCCGAGGCATAATCGATTAGATAAAGCTATGGTTAAAGTGATAAATGCACTTTAACCATAGTTTTTTTTTGCAATTGTCAATCGAGAAGGCTGGCGATTTCTTGAGTTAGATTCACGGATGAGCTATAGAGTGGGGGTAATATGCTTTAAGAGTTCCTCGTGTCCACTTCTTATTGTTGCTGTCGCTTCGCTTTCGCACAGAAATCTGTTATCTAAAGAGAAATGGAATCGACGAAACGCTATTTTTCGTTAATTTGGAAATAAAATACTCTAATTTTTGAATTTATTTACATAAACTTAGTAGGAAAGGATATATTATATAATAGAGATAGACAAATAATGTCCTGAACCATGTTCATAAAAGTGACAATTTATTGAATGTTTATATACAATGTAAGAGAGATGTAACTTCTTTCAGCGATTATGTCGACGTATATTGATGGAGAAAAAGGGAGGAGGGGCTGAATGGTTACTAATACAATGATCATAGATCATGAAATGCTATTAAATACAATTCGTAGATTAGGTGATAATTCTAAAGAAAGTTACGTTATTTTTGATGCAACAAATAACAATTGCATATTAGAATGTAATGATTCTTTTTGTACACTTACAAATACTACTCGTTCGCAAATAATAAATATCGATTATTTTTCATTGATGTCAAACGAAGAACAGACAACTATTGAAAGGATTAAAAATAAAATACATAGCGGAGCCATAGTACAAGAAAAGTTGCAACATAGTTGCTTCGATAAATCTCCTTTTTGGGCAGAGATACAAGCACTCCCATTTCAAAATAATAAAAATGAAACATTATTTGTGCTAGTAGTTGTGAAGGAAGTTACTTACTATCAGACCGAGGAATTTTTAATGCGCCTAGAGAAAACGATGTACGAAGCGATTGAAAAGGATTATTCCTTCGATAAAAAGATGAGCATTATTTGCAGTAGTCTAGATCAATTTTTTGTGCCGAAAATATCAAGTATGATACTTGTTAAAGAGGCAGATCATTTACGAATTTTTAAAGGGAACGACAACCTAAAAGATTTGCCAGAGCGTTGTGATAACAAACAATTTTTTAAGCGAGTTATGCAAGAGGAGACAGCTATTCTAGTTAAGAGCTTGGATGAAATTGATATTCCAATAGAACATAAAATGTTTGCTAATTCATCTGACATGCCATTTGCTTTGTTTATGCCAATATGCAATCAACAACATCAAGCAATTGGATTGTTCGCGATATTTTTAAGGCAACATGCTAGTACTGATCAAAAGACTTTTGAAAGCATGCTCCGAAAAATCGGTGCTCTTGTTGCATTGGCATACGCCTATGCAAAAACACAAAAAAAGATATGGGACCTAGCCTATATCGATATCACAACAGGGCTGCCTAATCGACATGGGTTTTTAAATAAGGTAGAAAAAGAATATAGTCAAAACGGTAATATTAAAATCTTAAAGCCAAGCGAATTCCATCAAATTGTCGAGTTATATGGTCGTGAAGCGGGGGATGAACTTTTAAGACAAATTGCTAAACGTCTAAATGAAGAGAAGTATGATCTAAACGAATATATTGCTAGATTTACAAGCTCTAGTTTAATCATTACAAATGCGATATCGGATGAAGACTTTTTCTATTATAAAAGGCGAATAAAAGAGATTATTCGTCAGCCTTTTATTGTGGGTGGAAAGCAAATTTATATTACACTGAAGACTGGTATTGCTTTTTATAACCATGACATAAAAATTGCTGATGCGATTCGCTTTGCAGATAATGCTGTATCTTTTGCGGCCAATAAACCAGGTACTCATATGGAAATTTTCACACAAGAAAGAAATGATGTGCTTGAGCAGCAAATGACTGTCTTAAACCATTTGGCACAAGCAATAAAAAATAAAGAAATCTCGGTGAATTTACAGCCAAAGGTTGATTTACAGACAGGTGAAATTCAAAGTATTGAAGCGCTTGCCCGCTGGATTTCTCCAAAACTCGGTTTCGTGTCTCCCGCAATTTTTATTCCAGTGGCTGAAAGTGCAGGAAAGGTACGCGAAATCGATATTCAAATATTAGAGATAGCACTTTCTTGGCTAGCAGAGCGCAAACGATTAGGGAAAAAGTTAGTGAAGGTAGCAGTTAATATTTCGCCTAATCATTTTTATTATGAAAATTTTGTACAGGATACACTGGAGCTCGTTCGGAAATACGATATTGAACCGAGATATATCATTTTAGAAGTAACAGAAAATATTGGATTAGTTGATTTTCAGACTGCTTTTTCTATTATCCAGGATTTAAAGGAGTACGGCTTTAAAACTTCGGTGGATGATTTTGGAACAGGTTTTTCATCTCTAAGTTATTTACAAAGACTGCCGTTTACTGAATTAAAAATAGATCGAAGCTTTATAAATGATATTAAAGATGCTGCGACACTTGCTATTGTCCGCTCCATTATTCAATTAGCATTAAACTTAGGAATGACTTCCGTCGCAGAAGGCATTGAAAATAAAGAGCAGGTTGAGATTTTACGTGCACTCGGCTGTACAGTAGGACAAGGTTATTTCTATTATAAGCCGATGACGATAGAACAGTTAAATGCAATACTCGATAAATAATCGCTATTATATGTAGCAAACATTCTTGAAAAGGAGTTGTCCCAAATTTATTTTTGAGACGACTCATTTTTTCTGTTATACTAGGTGAGATAAAAATGAATCCGAACTGTTAGGAGAGAATCCCTTTGAGCAAAGTATACGTATTTGATCATCCACTAATCCAACATAAGTTAACTTATATTCGTGATAAGAATACAGGAACAAAAGAATTTCGTGAGCTTGTAGACGAAGTTGCAACATTAATGGCATTCGAAATTACACGTGATATGCCAGTAGAGGAAATTGAAATTGAGACACCTGTAACAGTGGCTAAAACAAAAGTACTTTCTGGTAAGAAAATTGCGATTGTACCGATTTTACGTGCAGGTATTGGCATGGTAGATGGTGTATTAAATTTAATTCCAGCGGCTAAAGTTGGTCATATCGGTCTTTATCGTGATCCAGAAACGTTAAAACCTGTAGAATACTATGCAAAACTTCCAGCAGATGTAGAAGAACGTGATTTCATCATTGTAGACCCAATGCTTGCAACGGGTGGATCAGCAGTGGAAGCGATCAACTCACTGAAAAAACGTGGTGCGAAGAGCATTAAATTTATGTGCTTAATCGCTGCGCCAGAGGGTGTAAAAGAAATTCAAGAACATCATCCAGATGTAGATATTTATATTGCTGCACTTGATGAAAAACTAAATGACCATGGCTACATTGTCCCTGGTTTAGGTGATGCAGGCGACCGCTTATTCGGTACGAAATAATACTGAACAGTTTTCAACGGTAATAACAAGGTTCACCTCATGTTATATGAAAACCAATGAAAAATAGATTTAGTATGTAATTTTTAGGAAACTTATAACTTTTGGGAGCGTCCTTCAATATTGAAGGACGTTTCATAGTATGTTAGGTGAATTACTTCTCTTGAAGTCCGACATTTGCTACATATAACGACGTTCAATGGGGGTAAGCACTTTTCATACAAATAAAACAAAGGACGGTGCAAATCGTTTTGACGAAAAAATGGAAAGTAATGACGATTTTCGGTACGAGACCAGAGGCTATTAAAATGGCTCCACTTGTATTGGAATTACAAAAGTATCCTGAGCAAATAGAATCGGTTGTGACAGTTACAGCACAACATCGCCAAATGCTCGATCAAGTTTTAGAAACATTTAAAATTACACCAGACTATGATTTAAATATTATGAAGGATCGTCAAACATTAATTGACGTGACGACTAATGCATTACAGGGCTTAGACAAAGTCATGAAAGAAGCAAAACCGGATATTGTTTTAGTGCATGGTGATACAGCAACAACTTTCATTGCAAGTTTAGCTGCATTTTATAACCAAATTGCAATCGGACATGTGGAAGCAGGTCTTCGAACTTGGAATAAGTATTCACCATACCCAGAGGAAATGAACCGCCAGTTAACAGGTGTTATGGCTGACCTTCATTTCGCACCAACAGAAGTATCTAAGAAAAACCTTTTAGATGAAAATAAAAACCCAGAAACTATTTTTGTTACTGGTAACACTGCTATCGACGCATTAGCTACAACAGTAAATGAACATTACACACATCCTGTGTTAGAAAAAATAGGGTCAGATCGTATGATTCTATTAACAGCACATCGTCGTGAAAATCTAGGTGAGCCTATGCGTCATATGTTTAGAGCGATTACTAGAATTTTAGCAGAGCATGAGGATGTACAAGTTGTATACCCAGTTCATATGAACCCAGCTGTAAGAGAAATAGCTAATGAAATTTTAGGAGATCATCAGCGTGTGCATTTAATTGAACCTCTTGAAGTCTTCGATTTCCATAACTTTGCGGCTAATTCTTATATGATTTTAACTGATTCTGGTGGCGTCCAAGAAGAAGCACCTTCATTAGGGAAACCAGTTTTAGTACTAAGAGATACAACAGAGCGCCCAGAAGGTATTGCAGCAGGGACTCTAAAGCTAGCAGGTACGGAAGAAGAAACAATCTACTCTCTAGCTAAGCAATTAATAGAAGATAAAAATGCCTATGAAGCAATGGCAAAAGCATCAAATCCTTATGGTGATGGACATGCTTCTGAACGTATTGTGAAGGCGCTTCTGGAATTTTTACAAAAAAGCAAGTAATATCCCTTTTTGAAATCAAAAAATGAGTCAAATGTACTAATCGTGATAGGTGAGCTAATTTGCGAGCATAATTGTGCCGTAGATTAGCTTTTTTTTGCACAAACGTGAACATTGATTTTGAAACTATGAATTTTCATACACAAATTTGTCAACAATTTGACAAGAGTATAGTGGCTGTGAAGTTTTTCTCCTTTACTAATTGACTTCAAATATCTCCTATTGTATGCTTACAAAGGGTAATAATGATAAGGGTTTCAAATCGCAAATAGAGGTTGAAACACTTGTTACATCAAGTTTCTACTAAATTGACAGTTCAAACCAAAAACTGTCGATTTGCAACGTTTTGTGCGTTTCGGGGTGTAAGATATTTTTGGGATTTACACCTGTAATTTCAAAATGACGCTCTCCCGTTACTATTCCGCTGTGAGTAGTGTTTTTCACTGCTCTTTTCTGATTTCACATAGTGGTCAGCAAACGTTTCTTTACTCGAAAAATTGATTCAGGAGATTATAAACCAATGCTAGATTTGCATCACATTTTTGCTGTGCAGAAGAGAGCGTTATTTTTTTTGCTCGCACTCTGTGCATTAGGCTGGGGATTTACACCCTATCAGACGGTTTTTGCGGGCATCGCAATCGGTGCATTCTTTGGTACGTATAATTTTTGGATTTTAGTTCGCCGTATGGAGAAGTTTGATCAATCCATTAGTGAAGGGAAGAAAGTAGGCTCACTTGGTACAGCGCTTCGCTTTGCATCAGGTGTAGCGGCAGTCGCTTTAGCCATTTCGTTGCCAAACTATTTTCACTTAATTAGCACGGTCATAGGGCTAATGATTCCGTACGTTTTTCTCTTTGTCGAGAGAATAGTGTCACATGTAAGGAACCGCTAATGTGCTTTAAATTAGAAAGAGAGGTGAAAAATAACAATGAATCATGAAGCTCCATTAAAAGTAGTTGATTTTGGTTTGTTCAAACTAACGTTCAACCTTTCAACTGTAATGATGTTACTAGTTGCGGCCGTAATCGTTTTCTTAATCGCTTTTATTTCAACTAGAAGCCTAAAGTTAAAACCTACTGGTATGCAAAACTTTATGGAATGGATTATGGATTTCGTAAAAAACATCATCAAAAGCAACATGGACTGGAAAACTGGTGGGCGATTCCACGTATTAGGTATTACACTAATTATGTTTATCGCCGTATCTAACTTATTAGGTCTTCCGTTCTCTATCGCTTATAACGGCGAACTTTGGTGGAAATCTCCTACAGCTGACCCAACTGTTACAATGACGCTTGCAGCAATGATTTTAGCCTTAACACATTTCTATGGTATTAAAATGAAGGGGACAGGCCATTATGTTGGTACATTCTTCAAACCAATGTCATTCATGTTCCCGCTAAAAATCGTTGAAGAGTTTGCGAACACTTTAACATTAGGTCTTCGTCTTTACGGTAACATTTATGCAGGTGAGATTTTACTTGGCTTAATCGCAAGTTTAGCTATTACGGGTCCAATGGGATTCATCGGAGCAATTGTTCCAATGATGGCATGGCAAGGTTTCTCTATTTTCATCGGCTTTATCCAAGCCTTTATCTTCACAATGTTAACAATGGTTTACATGGCTCATAAAGTGAGCGATGACCATTAATATAAAGCATACACCTTATGCTTGAACCCAAAAAAAACAAACAATTCCAAGGAGGAAATTTTCAAATGACAGGTTCATTAGGTTTATTAGCAGCAGCAATCGCAATCGGTTTAGGTGCACTTGGTGCAGGTATCGGTAACGGTCTTATCGTTTCAAAAACAGTAGAAGGTATCGCTCGTCAACCAGAAGCTCGTGGCGTTCTTCAAACTACAATGTTCATCGGGGTTGCATTAGTTGAAGCCCTACCAATCATCGCAGTAGTAATCGCATTCATCGTAATGAACAAATAATTCAGTTGTACACTGAATTCTAGTGGCGAAGCAGGAATCTCCAGATGAAACTTCGCCCTTCATTTTGGAACTGATAAAAGCTATGTGTAAATATAGCTTTTTAAAATAGGTAGTTTTTCTAGTAATTAAATTATTATGTTGAAGTTAAAGCTCTTGAAGGGAGTGAAACAATCGTGTTTTTAGATAATCTTGTACTAGGCAATGCTAGTCCTGGTTTTAATGGTGGTGATATCGCCGCAACATTAGTTATCTTCTTATTACTAATGCTATTACTTAAAAAGTTCGCTTGGGGTCCACTTATGGGCATCATGCAACAACGTGAAGAATTAGTAGCTAGTGAAATCGAAGCAGCTGAAAAAGCGCGCAAAGATTCGCATCAATATTTAGAAGAACAAAAGAGCCTTCTTAAAGAAGCTCGTACGGAAGCACAATCGATTGTTGAAGGCGCTAAGAAGCAAGGCGAAATGCAAAAAGAAGAAATTCTTACTGCAGCTCGCAATGAAGCAAACCGCTTAAAAGAATCGGCTTTACGTGAAATTGAGTCTGAAAAAGAAAAAGCTATTGCGGCTGTACGTGATGAAGTCGTTTCTTTATCTGTACTTGCAGCATCTAAAGTCCTTAGCAAAGAGATTTCTGAGGCAGACAACCGTGCTCTAATTGAAGAGACGATTGCGAAGGCAGGGGAAGCTCGATGAGTAATTCAACTGTAGCAAAACGTTACGCTCAAGCGCTTTTTGAATTAGCGCAACAAAAAAACATTCTTACTGAAGTTGGAGCAGACTTAAATGAGCTAACAAAGGTAGTCAAAGAATCTCCTGATTTTTTAACACTTTTAAATGCTCCTAAGTTCTCTATCGAACGTAAGAAACAAATGGTAGCAGAAATCTTTGCAGGTGCAACAACAGAGGTTGTACACACAGTTCAACTACTTGTTGAGAAAAAACGTGTAAACGAACTGAAGCTTATTGCTAACGCATATGCTGAGCTTGCTGCACAGGCACAAGGTACTGCAGATGCAACAGTATTCTCTACTCGTGAACTTTCGGCTGAAGAAAGTACTAATATTTCAACAGCATTTGCGAAACTTGTAGGGAAACAATCATTAAACATTACAAACGAAATTGATCCATCACTTCTTGGTGGTATTCGTGTTCAAATCGGTAATCATATTTATGATAGCTCAGTAGCGAATAAGCTAGAGCGCCTAAAACGTGAATTAATCGGTTAATAATTTAGAAATGTGAGAGGTGACATACATGGGCATCAAGGCTGAAGAAATCAGCAGTCTGATTAAACAACAGATTGAGAATTATGAATCTGAACTTAAAGTAAGCGAAGTTGGTACAGTTATCCGTATTGGTGACGGTATCGCTCTTGCTCATGGCCTCGACAACGCCATGGCTGGAGAACTTCTAGAGTTCTCTAATGGTGTTATGGGTATGGCTCAAAACCTAGAAGAAGGTAACGTTGGTATCGTAATCTTAGGTCCATACGCTGACATCAAAGAAGGCGATGAAGTTCGTCGTACAGGTCGTATCATGGAAGTACCAGTTGGTGAAGAACTAATTGGCCGTGTTGTAAATCCACTTGGTCAACCAGTGGATGGACAAGGTCCAATCAACACAACAAAAACTCGTCCAATCGAAAGTCCAGCTTTCGGTGTAATGGCTCGTAAATCAGTACACGAACCACTACAAACTGGTATCAAAGCGATTGACGCTTTAGTACCAATCGGTCGTGGTCAACGTGAGTTAATCATCGGTGACCGTCAAACTGGTAAAACATCAGTAGCAATCGATGCAATTCTTAACCAAAATGACCAAAACATGATCTGTATCTATGTTGCAATTGGTCAAAAAGAGTCTACTGTACGTGGTGTAGTAGAAACTCTTCGTAAAAATGGCGCTTTAGATTACACAATCGTTGTGACAGCTTCTGCTTCTCAACCAGCTCCATTATTATTCTTAGCACCATTTGCTGGTGTATCTATGGCAGAGGAATTCATGTTACAAGGTAAACACGTTTTAATCGTGTATGATGATCTTACTAAACAAGCATCAGCTTACCGTGAACTTTCACTTCTTCTTCGCCGTCCTCCAGGTCGTGAAGCTTACCCTGGTGACGTTTTCTACTTACACAGCCGCTTATTAGAACGCGCTGCGAAGTTAAACGAAACATACCAAAATGGTTCTATTACAGCTCTTCCATTCGTAGAGACACAAGCTGGGGATATCTCTGCATACATCCCAACTAACGTAATCTCAATCACTGATGGACAAATTTTCTTACAATCTGACTTATTCAACTCTGGTGTACGTCCAGCGATTAACGCCGGTCTTTCTGTATCACGTGTAGGTGGATCTGCTCAAATTAAAGCAATGAAAAAAGTTGCGGGTACACTACGTCTTGACTTAGCTGCATTCCGTGAGCTTGAATCATTCGCTCAATTCGGTTCAGATTTAGATAAAGTAACTCTTGCAAAACTTGAACGTGGTAAACGTACGGTTGAAGTTCTTAAACAAGACCTTAACAAACCACTAAAAGTTGAAAAACAAGTTGCTATCCTTTATGCATTAACTAAAGGTCACTTAGATGATATTCCAGTACAAGATATCGTTCGCTTCGAACGTGAATTCCTAAGCTGGTTAGATACAAACCACACAAACGTTTTAGATCATGTTCGTACTACAAAAGAGCTTGCTCCTGATGCGGATTACGTAGCTGCTTTAACTGAGTTCAAAAAAACTTTCGCTAAATCAGAATAAGTTCGAGCTAGTCACTTGATTAAAAAACAAAAGGTGGTGAAATACCAGTGGTAAACTTACGCGAAATTAAAGGTCGTATTACTTCTACAAAGAGTACGAAACAAATTACGAAAGCGATGCAGATGGTTTCTTCTTCAAAGTTACGTCGTGCAGAGCAAAACGCTAAAGCGTACGTTCCTTACATGGAAAAAATCCAGGACGTAGTAGGCGCGATCGCTTCAGGAACAAAAGACAGCGGACATCCAATGTTAACTGCTCGTCCTGTTAAGAAAACAGCTTACTTAGTCATTGGTTCTGACCGTGGTCTTGCAGGTGCTTACAACTCAAGTATCCTACGTCAAGTACAACGTACAATTGACGAGCGTCATAAATCAAAAGACGAATACGTTATTTTAGCGGTAGGTCGTGTTGTTCGTGACTACTTTGTGAAACGTGATCATAATGTCATCAGCGATGTTGTCGGTCTTCCGGACCAACCATCATTTGCTGATATTAAAGAAATCGCTCGTAAAGCTGTTGGTATGTTCACTGATGGTACGTATGATGAACTTTATATGTACTACAATCACTTTGTCAGCGCAATCGCTAGCGAAGTGACAGAGAAAAAACTTCTTCCATTAACGGATCTTGCACCTGCTAGCAGTAATGCTTCTTACGAATTTGAGCCATCTGGTGAAGCAATTCTTGAAGTGTTACTTCCACAATACGCGGAAAGCTTAGTTTACGGCGCATTATTAGATGGAAAAGCAAGTGAACATGCTTCTCGTATGACGGCTATGAAAAATGCAACTGATAACGCTTCTGATCTTATTTCAGACCTTTCATTGCAATATAACCGTGCGCGTCAAGCGGCGATTACACAAGAAATTACAGAAATCGTTGGTGGAGCTGCAGCCTTAGAATAGGCCAGCTTCCCAATGTCGTATAAGAATACGATAGGAGGGTACACAGTAATGAATAAAGG
Organism: Lysinibacillus sp. Ag94; assembly: GCF_023242215.1. Classification (NCBI taxonomy): domain Bacteria; kingdom Bacillati; phylum Bacillota; class Bacilli; order Caryophanales; family Bacillaceae; genus Lysinibacillus; species Lysinibacillus sp. Ag94. Next base: position 446,939 of record NZ_CP096780.1, read on the forward strand.
ACATGTTATTCAAGTAATGGGTCCAGTTGTTGACGTAAAATTTGACAATGGCCAATTACCAGCAATCTATAACTCATTAACAGTTAAGATTGAACGTCCTAATGAAGAACCAACAATTCTTGCATTAGAAGTTGCTCTTCATTTAGGTGATGATTCTGTTCGTACAATTGCAATGTCATCTACTGATGGCTTACAACGTGGAGCAGAAGTAACAGACTCAGGAAAAGCTATCTCAGTACCAGTTGGTGAAGTTACGCTAGGTCGTGTATTCAACGTACTTGGAGAAGTAATCGATTTAGGTGAAGAGATTCCAGCAGACGCACGTCGTGATTCAATTCACCGTGAAGCACCATCTTTCGAGCACCTTTCAACTACAGTTGAAATTCTTGAAACAGGTATCAAAGTAGTAGACTTACTAGCACCATATATTAAAGGTGGTAAAATCGGTCTATTCGGTGGTGCCGGTGTAGGTAAAACTGTATTAATCCAAGAATTAATCAACAACATCGCACAAGAACACTCAGGTATCTCTGTATTCGCTGGTGTAGGTGAGCGTACTCGTGAAGGGAACGACTTATTCTTCGAGATGAGCGATTCAGGCGTTATCAAACAAACAGCGATGGTATTCGGTCAAATGAACGAGCCACCTGGTGCACGTATGCGTGTAGCATTAACTGGTCTTACAATGGCGGAATACTTCCGTGATGAACAAGGTCAAGACGTACTTTTATTCATCGACAATATCTTCCGTTTCACACAAGCAGGTTCTGAGGTTTCTGCCCTATTAGGTCGTATGCCTTCTGCGGTAGGTTACCAACCAACTCTTGCAACTGAAATGGGTAAATTACAAGAACGTATCACATCTACTAACAAAGGTTCTGTAACTTCTATTCAAGCGATCTACGTACCAGCCGATGACTATACTGACCCGGCTCCAGCTACAACTTTCGCCCACTTAGATGCAACTACTAACCTTGAGCGTAAATTATCAGAAATGGGTATCTACCCTGCGGTTGACCCATTAGCTTCGACTTCTCGTGCTTTATCGCCAGAAATCGTAGGCGCTGAGCACTATGAAATCGCTACTGGTGTACAACGTACAATCCAACGTTACCGTGAATTACAAGATATCATTGCTATCTTAGGTATGGATGAATTATCTGACGAAGATAAACAAACAGTAGAACGTGCTCGTCGTATTCAATTCTTCTTATCTCAAAACTTCCACGTTGCGGAACAATTTACTGGTCAAAAAGGTTCTTATGTACCTGTTAAAGAAACTGTTCGCTCATTCAAGGAAATCCTTGATGGCAAATGGGATCACCTGCCAGAAGATGCTTTCCGTCTAGTTGGATCTATTGATGAAGTAGTTGAAAAAGCGAAAAGCATGGGCGTAGAGGTTTAATACTAGGGACGAGGAGGAAAAAATATGAAGACAGTTCTAGTCAATATTGTCACTCCCGACGGCCCAGTATACGATTCTGAAGTATCAATGGTAATCGCTAAAACAACTTCAGGTGAAATCGGTGTTCTTGCAGGCCATATTCCTATGGTTGCTCCACTTGCAATTGGTGCAGTGAAGCTTAAAAAAGAAGACGGTTCAACTGAACTTGTTGCTGTAAGCGGTGGTTTCATTGAAGTTCGCCCTGAAAAAATCTCAATTTTAGCGCCGTCTGCTGAAATTGCTGAAAGCATTGATGTTAAACGTGCTAAAGAAGCCGTTAAACGTGCTGAAGGTCGTCTTCAAAGTAAACAAGATAACATTGATTTCAAACGTGCTGACCTAGCATTAAAACGTGCGTTGAATCGTATCAACGTTCATGAGGGTAATATCTAATTCAAATTTTAACGGGCAGATTCAACATCTGTCCGTTTTTTAACATTGTGCTACTGTTTGAGAGTAATGCTAAAGGAATTAATTTGGAGGAACCAACATGGAAATATATGAGGCAATAGGACAGGAAGCTTTAATAGGGATTTTATCGCATATATTTTTTATCGCCATAACTTTTTATGCGCTACAAGCGTTTATGCTAGAAAAAATCTTTAAGAAGAATAAAGTTTTTCAAATCCAATTAATTTATATTTTATTGAGTATTACGATAGGATCAGCCGTTTCTAATTTCTTTCTGCAAATTTCAAACTGGTCAGGGAAGCTGCCATATTTATTTTAATAGCCCCTTATTACTATCTATACGTTAGTAATTAAATCTACATGTTTCACAGGGCTTTATAATATAATTTATGTGGTCCTTTGAAATATGTAAAAATTAGCTGGTTTTTTTCAGCAAATGTTTTCATAGCGAAAGTAAAACGCCAGCTACAAATGTTTTATGTACCGAAAGCAGTCGTAGCGACAGGTACAGAAGTCTCCTATCTCTTAAGGTGAGGAGATGAATTCGGACGCAATTACTCTTCGAAATTATTGATATAAATCCATTAGATTTGGTTTTTGTTCACAAATACTTGGGTAGATATTAGAAATTAACGCTTTTCTTCCGTGTTATTGGTCATTCACAAAAAAAAAAATCATGCGTACAATAAATAAATAGCAAAATATCAATAAATGACGTAAAATAGTGATTTGGAAGCTTGAACGAGCTTAAGAAAAGTTGTACTATAAAGTTGTTTGTTTACTGATTATGACATTATACTTCTTTTTAAAAGAAAATTTTGATAGATTAATAGATTGAATTCGGAGGGACATAGGGTGGAAAAAATAATAGTGACTGGCGGCCAAAAGCTACAGGGAAAAGTGCGCGTAGAGGGCGCAAAAAATGCGGTGTTACCAATCCTAGCAGCGGCTTTACTTGCTTCTAAAGGAGAAAATGTAATTAAAGAAGTCCCTAACTTAGCAGATGTCTTTACTATAAATGAAGTACTTAAAAGTCTAAATGCGGCAGTTACATATATACCTGAGGATAATACAGTATATATAGATACAACAAAAGAACTTTCTAGTGAAGCCCAATTTGAATTTGTTAGTAAAATGCGTGCATCAATTTTAGTAATGGGTTCCTTACTTGCTCGAAACGGCTATGCTCGTGTAGCTTTACCAGGGGGCTGTGCAATCGGTTCACGTCCAATTGAGTTACATTTAAAGGGCTTTGAGGCTATGGGAGCAAAAATTTCATTTGGTCATGGATATGTAGAGGCGAAGGCGGATGGCCGTTTAAAAGGCGCAAATGTGTATTTGGACTTCCCTAGCGTTGGGGCAACTGAAAATATTATGACAGCTGCAGCCTTAGCGCAAGGAACAACTGTAATTGAAAATGCTGCAAAAGAACCTGAAATTGTTGATCTTGCAAACTTCATTAATAGTATGGGTGGTCGTGTCATCGGTGCAGGTACGAATACGATTCGTATCGAAGGAGTCGATACATTATATGGAACAGAACATCATATTATTCCTGACCGTATTGAAGCTGGCACATTTATGGTTGCAGCAGCAATTACAAAAGGTGATGTAACGATTGAAAATGCTGTTCCTGAACATATGACAGCATTAATTGCAAAGATGCGTGAAATGGGTGTAGAAATAACTGAGCTTGATGAAGGAATACGTGTACGTGCTCCTAAAACATTAAAAGCTGTTGATATTAAAACTATGCCACATCCAGGCTTCCCGACAGATATGCAATCTCAAATGATGGCCTTAATGTTAACTGCTGAAGGTACGAGTATTATTACGGAAACGGTATTTGAAAATCGTTTTATGCATGTTGAGGAGTTCCGTCGCATGAATGCCGGTGCTAAAATAGAAGGACGTTCTGTGTTTATCGAAGGGCCTGTAAATCTTCAGGGTGCTGAAGTAATGGCGACTGATTTACGAGCTGCGGCTGCACTAATTTTAGCAGGTCTTGTATCTGAAGGTGTGACTAGAGTGACAAAGCTTCATCATTTAGATCGCGGTTATGTCGATTTCCATGGCAAGCTGGCTGCACTTGGCGCACAAATTGAACGTGTACCAGTTGAGGAAGTTATCGTTAAAGAGAAAGCAACAGTTGAATTACCAACAAAATAAATCAATTTATAAACCCTTTGCTTACGAGCAGAGGGTTTTTTCTTTTTAGTTTAATCCACGCTGGGGAGAGTTTTATAATTGGTTATCTTCATAACGTGAGGTTGATTTCCGTTCCGGCTGGGCGCTTTGTAGCTGCCGCATCGCTTTCGCACAGAAAACATCCGCTGCGCTGCAGGGTCTCGGGTCAACACGATGTTGGTCACGAAGGCGTTATCACAGGGTGTGATGCTTTTAGCCTTCGTTCCTCTATTGCTAATCCCCAAGGAGCCGTCCAGCCTCCACTCCAATCAACTAAAAGCATGGCATACGTTTTAAAAACCTTAATAAATAGGAATTAACATCCGCATCCTTCACATATACAGCCCTCAGTCTGTTTACCATCCTATATTGAAGTTCCCTTTACCAACGGTCACATATTTTGAAGAATTCTAGCATATTATTCCTTATGAAAAAATGGATAATGAGTATAGGCATAATTTGTTTGATTGGAGCATTATATATGCTTCCTGTGGCATTTGGTGAGAGACTTAAGGTTAAGGATTCGCCTGCAACAACAGAGCAAGCTTGTGAAATATTCATAGAAGTGGAGGGACAACAGGAGAAAATCCCTTTAGAAACTTACGTAACTGGTGTGGTAGCTGCAGAAATGCCTGTTTCATTTAACAAAGAAGCTTTAAAGGCACAAGCTATTGCAGCACGGACTTACGCGTTGAAATCGACAAATTACGGTAAAATAGCTATCGCTCCTACTGTTGCTAGACAAGTTTTTTACAATAAGGAGCAAAGAAAAGAGAATTGGACTAGCAATTTCCCGGGGAATGAAAAGAAAATTGTCGAGGCTATTAATGAAACGAAAGGACAAGTTCTTCTATATAATAATGAATTAATTACGGCAATGTTTCATTCTACGAGCAATGGAAAAACAGAAAGTGCCTACGATTTTAGTGGTAATGATGTCCCTTATTTACAAAGTGTTAAGAGTAAATCTGATTTATCATCCCCAAAGTTTTCAGCGATGAAAGAATGGACATTAGCTGAATGGAATGCACTGTGGCCTGTGAAATGGCAGGTAAGTGACTTCAACCGTGTACAGTTATTTGTAAATGAGTCAGGACGTGTTGAGCGCATGCAGTTAGGTAAGAATGTGTGGTCAGGACGAGAAGTGCGGACACTTTTAGAAATACCATCAACGGATTTTAAAATTGCTTATAATTCTGCAGCTGGAAAAGTGCAAGTAAGCACGAAAGGATACGGGCATGGGGTAGGAATGAGTCAATATGGAGCAGAGGCTATGGCAAGCGATGGGAAAACTGCTGACGAAATTTTACACTATTATTATCAAGATATTGAAATAAAAAAGATAGATGCATGTTTAAAATAACTTCTAGTTGTTCACACTGCCACTAGAGGTGATGAAAATGAGAGAGGATAAAAATAGTAAAACTTCTCAAAATCAAGATGAAAAAGTTCAATTACAGAAGAAACCATGGTTTTGGCCAGCAGTTTACGCTGGTGGTGCTCTAATGCTAGCAGGTTTGCTACTTGGTTACAATAGTCTTGTATCCAAAGTAGAAGAAGCTCCGTCATCAAACGTAGCTGAAGTAGATTCAGGTCCTGTAGTTGAAACAAATGCAAAAACAGAAACAATGAAGTACCCGTTCAAGGAAGCGAATCTTAGTAAGATGCAAGTTTCACAAGAGTTTTATGAAGTAGAAGCTAATGCAGAGTCGCGTGAAAAAGCACTAATGGTATTTAATCAAACATTTACGACATCTTCCGGTATTACTCTTTCTATGAATGGTGAAGAATTTGAAGTACTTGCTGCTCTAAGTGGTAAAGTAAAACAAGTAAAACTTGATGCATTTACAGGCAATAAAATTGTTATTGAGCATGCAGATGGTAAGGAAACACATTATAGCTCTGTAAAAGACATTGCTGTTAAGGAAGGCGATGAGGTAACACAAGGTCAATTACTTGGAAAAGCGACTGACAATGAGTGGAACCAAACAGCTGGCGTTAACTTGCATTTTGAAGTACTAGAAAACGGAAAATATATGAATCCGAAAAAATTACTAGCCTTTTAATTGAAGTCTCTCACCCTTATAGGTGGGAGACTTCTGCTAGTTTAAGTCACTTTTCAGCGTAAGCATAATTGATGATAGGAAAATTCGTAGATTTTAACTATAGTAAATGATAATTTTACATTGAAAGAAATAATACTAAAAAATGCATAAAAAATCGGAATTTTATCGTGAAAATGTAAAACGTGTTCTGAATAGCTTTGTCCTCACATAAGGTGAAGAAATGCGCAGACGTGCATCTGATGCCATTTGTGAAATTGTGTGGAAAGGACGAAGAACGTGCACGAGCACATTCGGAAGCGCTGCATACGCCTCGGTGAATTATTGATTGAGACGCGTGAAACTGTGCGTGTCCTCGCGAAAATGACAGGTTATTCAAAAAGTACGGTGCACAAAGATTTAACAGAGCGACTGCCAACAATTCATGAAGGATTAGCTGAGCAAGTAAAGGAAATACTCGCCTACCATAAGGCCGTACGTCATATTCGTGGAGGAGAGGCAACGAAAAACAAGTGGAAGGAAAGAACGAGTCAAGATTGATTCGTTCTTTTTTTGATGCAAAGGACAAGCTTCCTTACAAAATCGACTCAGCAAATTGGTATAAACATTGTGGAAAGCGTAGTGTAACGAAGCGTCAGCAACAAAATGTTTTAACTGTGCGAAAGCGTAGTGTAATGAAGCATCAGCAACAAATGTTTTACCTGTGCGAAAGCGCAGTGTAACGAAGCGACAGCAACAAATGTTTTACCTGTGCGAAAGTGCAGTGTAACGAAGCGACAGCAACAAATGTTTTACCTGTGCGAAAGCGCAGTGTAACGAAGCGACAGCAACAAATGTTTTACCTGTGCGAAAGCGCAGTGTAACGAAGCGACAGCAACAACAAAGTGCCAGTCGGAACGGAAAACAATCGCATGATTGACGATGAGTCAAAAAAGTGCTGAAACGATTTCTTCTTTTCAAGAAGTGTTCATATAATTGAAAGAATGCAGTTTAGTTAACTAAAATTAGGTGTAATTACCAGTCGGATATGATAAAATATTCTAGATAAACAGATAAAAATGAACGTTATGTAGTTGGAAATGGCGGGAAGGAGAAATTATAAAATGTTTTCGAAAGATATAGGCATTGACTTAGGAACTGCGAACGTATTAATTCACGTTAAAGGCAAGGGAATCGTCTTAAATGAACCATCAGTTGTGGCGATTGATAAAAAAACAAATAAAGTGTTAGCGGTGGGAGAAGAGGCTCGCCAAATGGTAGGGCGTACACCGGGTAATATTACTGCAATTCGCCCACTACGAGATGGTGTCATTGCAGATTTTGATGTTACAGAAGCGATGCTAAAACATTTCATCAACAAATTAAACGTCAAAGGATTTTTAGCTAAGCCACGTATTTTAATTTGCTGTCCAACAAACATTACTAGTGTTGAACAAAAAGCGATTCGTGAAGCTGCAGAAAAATCAGGTGGAAAAAAAGTATACCTAGAAGAAGAACCAAAAGTTGCAGCTATTGGAGCAGGTATGGACATATTCCAACCTAGCGGCAATATGGTAGTTGATATTGGCGGCGGGACTACTGATATTGCAGTTCTATCAATGGGTGATATTGTAACGAGTGAATCCATTAAAGTAGCAGGAGATATTTTTGATAATGATATTTTACAATATATTAAAAAAGAATATAAATTGCTAATAGGTGAACGTACTGCAGAAGCTATAAAAATTACAATTGGTACAGTCTTTAAAGGTAGCCGAAATGATTCGATGGACATTCGTGGTCGAGATATGGTGACAGGTCTACCACGTACAATAACGATTCACTCAGAGGAGATTGAACGTGCATTACATGAATCTGTTGCGATGATTGTTCAATCTGCAAAAAATGTATTAGAAAAAACACCACCAGAGCTATCAGCAGATATAATTGATCGTGGGGTTATTATTACTGGCGGTGGTGCATTATTACATGGTATGGACCAGCTATTAATCGAAGAGCTAAAAGTACCTGTGTTCATTGCAGATCAACCTATGGATTGTGTAGCAATTGGTACAGGCATTATGCTTGAAAACATTGATCGAGTACCCGCATCCTTATAAAAATTTAATGAGGTGATTCCTTTGTTTAAAGGGTTTTATACAGTTGCAACTGGTATGATTGCACAACAAAGACGAACAGAATTACTTACCAACAATTTATCAAATGCAAATACACCTGGATTTAAAGCAGACCAATCAACAATCCGCTCATTTCCTGACATGCTCATGTCAAGTGTAGGAAAAACGAATGCACCTGCTAACCAGCAAGCAGGCTCTCAATATATGAGCCAAGTTGGCGCATTAAATACAGGGATTTATATGCAAGAAACATTACCAAATTACATACAAGGCCAAATCTATAGCACTGATTTCACGACAGATATGGCTTTGATCGATGGAAACTTACCGCAAAATGAAGACGGCACTTCTGGATCTATATTCTTCCGTTTAGCACATCCAGATGGGGGCGAAGCATATACACGCAACGGGAATTTTACATTAGATGGCCAAGGCTATTTAGTAAATCCACAGGGACTGTATGTGCTATCAGACAGAGGTCAACGCATCCAGCTGCCGAATGATGATTTTCGTCTAGATGAGAACGGGGCAATTTATGTTAATAATCAGCAAGTAGCTCGTGTTGGAGTATCATTTTCAGCGAATCCGAACATGCTACGTAAGCAGGATAATGGTTTAATTCGAACAGAAAATGGTGAAAACTTACCGACAGCTTACGGTGCCAATGGCGTAGCCTTTACACTGCGTCAAAATTATCTAGAGGGCTCAAACGTAGACTCTAGTCGTACAATGACTGATTTAATGACAGCATATCGTGCTTTCGAAGCTAACCAAAAAGTGTTACAGGCTTACGATCGGAGTATGGAAAAGGCTGCAAATGAAATCGGGAAAGTATAATAGGCAAACTGGAGGCGTTTGAACATGTTACGTACAATGATGACTGCAACAAATACAATGGGGCAATTACAAAATAGACTAGATACTATTAGTAATAACATTGCCAATAGCAGCACTCTCGGCTATAAATCACAGGAAGCTACATTTAATGAATTGCTTTATCAGCAATATAATAATGACAAGCTAGACCGAGCTGACCGACAATCACCTGTTGGCATCCGTTATGGATCAGGTGCTATGCTTGGACAAATTCAATCAAATCAAAAGCAAGGCTCTCTACAAACAACAAATCGTGACCTTGATTTAGCCTTTACAAAACCAAAGCAATATTTCAATATTTTAATGCCAGATGGTGAAAATGGCACAAAAACAGTGTATACTCGTCAAGGTGACTTTTATTTATCACCATTAAATAATGGAACAGTAATGGTTGTAACTGCAGATGGATATCCATTGGCAAACTCAACAGGACAAGCTATTACATTACCAGATAATGTAAAGAGTTTTGCGATCCGTGATGGGGGCGTATTAGAGGCATCATATCCTAATGGAGATGTTATTCGTACTGATGTAGCAGTGACAGAGTTCCAAAAGCCACAGCTAATGGAGAAGGTTTCTGGCGCCTATGTTGGATTGCCGAATAACCTAGCTCAGCTTGGATATACACAAGCTGAAGTTGTCACTGAATTACGAGGAGCAAATCGTCAGCAAATTGGCATGCAGAACGGTTCGCTAGAAATGTCGAATGTAAATCTTTCAAAAGAAATGACGGATTTAATTCAGACGCAGCGTTCTTATCAATTTAATGCAAGAGCTGTAACTTTAGCTGACCAAATGCTTGGGCTCATCAATGGTATTCGATAGTAAATCCGTTATTACTGTTTAGTAAGTAATGAAGAGGAGTACAATCTATGACAAACGATTCAAGTCGGGGTTCTATGCAAACAAAAGAAACCGATACGCCACCAGAAGAGAAGGAACACCGCTCAAATGGAGAGCAACGAGAGGTTCGCTGGGTGCAAATACGGCTGATTCCGATTTGGCTTCGCGTTGTACTTATTATCATCTTAGTTGTTATTGCCGCAGTTGTAGGTGCAATGTTTGGCTATAGTGTAATTGGACAAGGTAAAGCCATGGACGTTTTTAAACCAGAAACATGGCAGCATATATTTGATATTATGAATGGTAAAGAATAAAATTATTCTTTACCATACTTTGTGTTTACATAAAATATCTTCATACATTAGATGTCCAACACCTAATAAATAAAGATATAGCCTCCGGCGGATGTCACGGATTCTATTCAACGCATTGCGCCAAGGCGAAATTATTATTAAGGGGGAAAAGAAAATGTTAACTGCAGAACAAATTCAAGCAATTTTACCGCATCGTTATCCTTTTTTATTCGTTGATCGTATCGTTGAATTAGAAGAAGGCAAGCGTGCAGTTGGTTTAAAAAATGTCTCTATGAACGAAGACTTTTTTAATGGGCATTTCCCTGGCTATCCAGTAATGCCTGGGGTTTTAATTGTAGAGGCGCTAGCACAAGTTGGTGGTGTAGCATTATTAAATGCAGATGAATTCAAAGGTCGTCTAGCTTTCTTGACAGGTATTGATAATTGTCGTTTCAAGCGTCAAGTAGTACCGGGAGATCAACTTCGATTAGAAGTAGAGTTCGTAAAACTACGTGGAGCAATGGGCAAAGGTCACGGTGTGGCTACAGTCGATGGGGAACTAGTATGTGAAGCGGATATTTTATTTGCTATTGGGCCAGAACAGCCAAAACAGGCTTAATTTGCAATTATAGGCTAAAAGATATAAAATAATGATGTCGAATAATGTCTTTACTGTTAATCTTTTTAATAGTTTATGACATTCCGTACTTTTAGTGACGTGAATGCAGTTAAAAATATCACGATTATTGAAATGTTTTATAAAAAATGCAATGGCGTATATGTGATTGTAAATTGAAATACATGTAATTTTAGTTTTGTTTTTAAAACGTAGGAGGATTATATTGATGTATAAGGAATTGTCTTCAGGTGTTAAAATTAGCATTACGCGTTCGATTTCAACATCTTTTGAATCATACTTAGCAAGTATTGATTGGAAAGAAGAGCGTTTTTCTATGGAAGACTTTATTGCTAGCTGGCAAACTTATTTTCAAGAAAATGCCGCATGGATCGAAAAAATCCCAGCAGATGTTTTGATGAGTACTGAATTCCATGAAGAGATGGCGCAAAAAATTGATGAAGTAATTGCAAAAATTTTAAATGAAGAACCAACAGCGAAGCAAATTGAAACAATCGAGGCCATGCAAAAAGAGCTAGGTACAAATTATAGCTACAACTGTAAAGCGGAAGCAGCATACGTTGAACAACTGTTAAAAGAAAAACAAAAATAGTTTGTAAAAAAATCGGATAGTTCCCTCCTTTCTCGGGCAATCTATGTAGGATCACAAATACACACACATTGTATTTGTTGACATAGCAATCGAGAAAGGAGGATTTTTCTATGTGGAGAATGTCATTTTTGGCAATTATTCTTGCTGCTTTATTCCTTGGAGGTTGTAACTGGGGAAACAGAGCTGTTGAAACAAGACCAGTGGAGAATGTTAAACACGACGTTCGCCGAGGTGTTGAGAAAGTAGAAGAAAGAAATGACGTTTACAATCGTGACGTTAATGGTGTTCACCGTAACACTGTTCTACCTGAAGCTACAACACCAGGTACTACTGGTCCAAGAACTACAACTCCAGGTACAACTACACCAGGTACAACAACAGTACCAGGTACAACAACACCAGGTACAAATGCTGATTTAAATAGTACAAATGGCTATAACAATGTACCAAATGCAAACGGTGTTGTTAAAGAAAAGGTCGTTGAAGAAAAAGTAACGCGATAATATAAAAAAGAGTGTTTCCATCCAATGGAACACTCTTTTTTTCTTTTAATGTGGGCGAGCAATACTTGCGGGAGAGAAGTGAATACCCGGAAATAGAACCTAACCTGTCCAATAAAAAAATAACGATGCAAATAATGCATCGTTAAATCGAGATCAATCATTTTTGAGTTTTGGTCGTTCTTTCATACCGTGTGAGAAGCGGTCCAATAGCTTATCTAACGTAACTCCCTCAACTAGTAATTCGGCTAGTAATTGCTCAGCATATTTCGAGCGTTTTGTCTTTAGTGTCCCCTTTAAAAGGACAGAGATGTGCTCGCCGATTTCTTGAACTGTATGTACGACAACCTGGAAAGGAGCAGGCTCATTATCTGGAAATGAAATAACCGCACGTACATTAAAGACAGTAGCATTAGCTAAAAGTTCATCAAAAATTGAACGATATTGTCGGTCCATAAACAGCTCGAGAATCCAAGATTGATGGCTATTCTCCTGGTTAATAATAATACCATCGACTAAAGGGAAAGGTTGCATGCCGTCTTTTGTGACAAGGTCAAAGGAAAGCATCTTAAATGTTTTCATATGTAAAATCCTCCTAAGTCGGTCATCCTTTTTAGTATAACATATTCAATTAGCTCTGTTTTACTTCATTCTGGACGGGTACAGATGTATCCCATCTCTATAAGGGGTGAGGTGAAGCGGTATTAAGTTACTTTTCAACATCCGCTGAAATAGAGGAGCTCACGTGGCATTACCGAAATGGCCGACGTTAGCACTGCGCTTTCGCACAAAACATCTGCACGCCAAAGCACAAAGCCGATTCCGGACAAATTGTATATCTGCGCGAAAGCGAAGCGACAGCAGCAAATGTTTACTGCGCGAAAGCGAAGCGACAGCAGCAATTATGCCGAGGCATCACTGATGATAAGATTAATGCTGCGTTTTCGCATAATCTGCAAAAACAGCGAAATTGCATATTTCAACAATTAGCATTTGCTATTACAGCGAAAAGCATTCTGCCATAAAAATCTTTCATTACATGAAAAGTAAAATGCTCAATATATCCAATTTATGCTTAAAAACTGAGGGAAATGATAAAAATCGACTTTTGCCAACGTTGGATTAATTTTTGTAAGATGAGAGCAATCAAAAGCAAAGGAGGTGAATCAATGAACCAAGTCGGACTGGTCGGAAGGTTAACAAAGGATCCAGTGTTACGACACTTATCTGGAAATCGAGTGCAAGCACATTTTACTCTAGCCATTAATCGCAATTACAAAAACAGTCGTGGGGAAGTGGATGCTGACTTTATTCTCTGTACAGTATGGGGAAGGCTTGCAGAGCATATCGTCAAATATTGCGGAAAAGGCTCATTAATTGGAGTGAATGGTCGAATTCAATCAAGATCATTTCTAAATGAAGAAAGCACAAAGGTTTTTATAACAGAAGTAGTCGTAGAAGATGTCCGATTTTATCGGCTTAAGCCAAGGGATAGCGACGGGGCAATTGTTCCTCCAAAGCCACCAGATGAGCAGGAAGGCTTAAAGGATTTTGTGCTACCTGAAGCAGAAGTACAATTGCCAGCAATATAGAGCTTTAATTGTTACATACGGGGCAAGGGACAATTGTCTGATCCGCCATTCTCCTTCTATTCTTGCGCCGTAATCAATTTAGAAAGGATGATGTCTAAATTTCATAACGAAGTTCATTGCTGAAGACCGCACAGCAAAGAGCATATTACACACAACTAAATATATATATGAAGTAAGTAGGGGAAGAAGTAACAGAAGATCCACTGAAATAAAAGAGCGCCAAGAACGTTGTGCTCTTGGCGCATCTCACATCTTTAAAAATCGAGTTTCATTAAATCACGAAGTTCGTCATCTGCTAATTCAGTTAACCACTGGCTTGATTGAATTAGTTCTTCTGATAGTGCAGATTTTTGGGCTAGCATTTTATCAATTTTCTCTTCGATAGTGCCAATAGTAACAAACTTATGCACTTGTACAAATTGTGTTTGACCAATTCGATATGCACGGTCTGTCGCTTGATTTTCAACGGCAGGATTCCACCAGCGATCTGCATGTAATACATGATTTGCAGCTGTTAAATTAAGCCCTGTTCCACCCGCTTTTAAGGAAAGGATAAATATTGGAAAATCTCCTGCCTGGAAAGTCTCTACTAAGCGGTCACGCTGCTGCTTAGGCATTGCACCTGTTAAGAAAGGTGCATCAATATTATATAGTTCACTAAAACAATGCTGTAGTAACTGCCCCATTCCAATATATTGTGTGAAAATGAGGCACTGCTCGCCATTGTCCACGATTTCTGTAGCCATTTGCACGATGCGTTCTAATTTTGTAGAACGGATAAGCATTGATTCGGCATCCTCGAAAGGTTCTTTTAAATACAAGGCAGGATGATTACATAATTGTTTTAACTTACTGAGCATCTTTAAGACGCGTCCCTTCTTTTGAAAGCCTGTTAATTGCTCCAGCTGATCGAGCGTCTCTAATATATATCCTTCGTATAGAGATGCTTGCTCAGTTGTTAATGGGCAGTATTCATGAGACTCTTGTTTATCTGGTAAGTTAAGCTGTAAGTGTGGGTCACGCTTTGTACGACGAAGTAAAAATGCTTGAATTTTTGCACGTAACTTCTGTTTATGTGACTCCGACTCATCTCGTTCTATAGGTAAAATAAATTCTTCATTAAAGCGGCCGAAGCTACCTAAATAGCCCTTATGGATAAAGTCAAAAATTGCCCATAGCTCCGACAAACGATTTTCTACTGGCGTACCCGTTAAAGCAATATGATGCGTCCCTTGTAATTTACGAATAGCCCTTGATTGTAGCGTTTGCATATTTTTAATATTTTGAGCCTCGTCTAGCACAACGGTTGCCCATTCTACTTCCTGTAAAAACTCTGCATCCTGTGATACCGTGCCATAGGTAGATAAAATCACATGTGGTTTTTCTCTTCCTACTAGCTCTTTAAAAGCGTCCTCCTTTGCTCGATTCGCCTGATAATGCGTATGCACACTCAAGGAAGGAGCAAAACGAGCAAGTTCCTTTTGCCAGTTGCCTAGCACAGACGTAGGGCAAATAATGATGGACGGTTTTGTATCCTCAGTTGTTTCATAAAGATGAAGTAAATATGAAATAAGCTGAACCGTTTTACCAAGACCCATATCATCAGCTAGGCATGCACCAAAGCCTTGTTCTCGCATAAAGACAAGCCATTCAAAGCCCTCATGCTGATAAGGACGTAATTCTGCCTGCAAAGATGTAGGAACCTGGACAGTAGGGAGTCCTTTTTTCTCCTGAAGCTGCTCCATATAGGATTTAAGTGATTTTTGCAATTCAAATGCAAAAATCGGGTCATCTCGCATTGCATCATCGGCATCCTCTTCTTCAAGAGGTAAGGATAAATCCTCTGGTAACTCGCGGAATAGCAATTCACGAACGGTCCAGCTTTCATCTTCTGCTTGCTGCATCAATGCACGCATTTCTTGCATCCAGTTCGCATCGACTCGGAACCATTCTGTACCAATACGAATAAATTCGCGTTTCTCATCTACAAGCTTTTTAAATTGCTCAGGTGAAATGGACTGTCCATTCATAGAAAACTGCCATTTGAACGTTAAAATATCATCTAGTCCAGCAACCTTCTTTGTCGCTACATTGCCAGTACTTACGCGAACACGCATTTTTGACTGTTTTAAATCCTTTAGCCAAGCCGGTAGTACAACATCAAAGCCGAGTGCTTGTAATCTTGCTAAATCTTCACGTAAAAATGTTCGAACTTGTAAATCGTCAAGCATAATACGGATGAAAATATCGCTACGTAAATCTTCAATAGAAAGAAGATCTACAATTTGTCCTTGTTGCTGTTCAATAGCATCAGCATACATTTGCCATTTTGTCGGTAGAGCATCAGCGATTGGCAGTGACTGCTTTCGCATAGCTGGCGTCCAGTAGTTTTTGGCTGTAGGCGTACTTAGTACTGTTTCTAAAAGCCAAACATCTGAATCCTCTTCAGGCTCACCTAAGCGTAGGGAGACAGTAACTGCACCTGCCTGTCGTTCCTGCTCTAGTGGCCAACCACCACGCAAGAAAAATGGCATTAGCTTTGGTAAATCAGAAAGTATTAGACCTGCTTGAGCTAGTTTTTGCTGCACTGCCGTTTCTAATAAAGCTGTATCTTCACCTTCTATAGGGAAAGTTAGTGTGGAAAAATCATCTGCAATCACTGCGTGTGACCAGAGCGAGGGCTCTTGCCAATACGTTTGTAAAGCAGACACTTTTTCTAGCCATACCTGACTTTCTGTGTCCGTACCTTGCCAGTCAATAAAAGGATGCAGATAGCGCCGTGAAAAAATATCAAGGAGCTCAGAGGTTGAAACTTCAATCGTACGTTCTGAGCGATTCGTTAATAAACCATAGACATTCGCTTCATAGTTAAAAAATAATGAAGAAATGAGTGAGTCTGCTTCTATTGCTACACCGTCAGCAGTATATCCCTGTAACGTAAAATATCCTTCCTGTGCTGCATGAATACGAAGCTGTTGCTTTTTTGAAAACGGGGAAGGAGCATTTATAGTCATCATACTAAGTTTCCTTTCTCAATTTCTTCTTGTAATGCACGAAGTCGTTTATACTCTGCGCGAATTGTTTGCATATATGTCTCAAAATAAGCAGTTTTACCAGCACGCTTTGCGGCACTGCGCATACTTTTCCAGATTCGTACAGCCTGCTTATAGTTCATACGTGATTTTTGTGTAATTTCAGCCATGGCGTATAGATGATATAAGGGCAATACTGTTGCAGGCGCAACCTGAAGTACATCTTTTAATCCACACATTTCTAAATAAGAAAGGGAGGAGAGATTTAACTGATGGAGGGCTGCCCATTCACGATAACGTTCTTTTTTAATAAGAAGGAACGAAAACGGTTGAAGCCCATAAACACCAAATGCACTATATAATGTAACTTCCTGTTCTTCCGTAAGCTGAATGTCTTCGTATAAAAGCTGAAATTGCCTTACATATTGAGCTCGTTTTACAACTGGCACTGTTTGCTGTAAAAAGACTTCGGTAAATGGTAGCATCGCACGTAAAATAATGGACTGTGCATGTGATTCGCCAGCACGTTTTGCAAAAGTAGCCAGCTCAAATAGGTCCTGCATATGTTGTCCATCAATATGTGCAATACTTTCCTGTAATAAACTTTCTTTTTGTAGCAGCACATAAAATAGCAGTTTCAATGACTGCAAGGATATCTCAGGTGAAGGATTTTCAAGATTATTTATAAGTGCTAATTCCTGTTCACGACGAGGCTTTTCATAAAAAAGCACTGCCCAAAGTAGCATATATATTTGTAGTCGATCAGCAAATAATCCTTGTCGTTCCAATAAAAATTCCCGAACTAACTCTTGAATCGCATCATAAAATGGATCAGTGGCAAAAAGTCGTGATCGTCCCGTTAGCTCCGTCAATGTACTTTCGAATGATTGGACACTTTGATCAATAAAATATTTCATATAAGGAGAATCCAAAGAATGTCCTTTTGTTTCATTTAAATGACGCCATATTGTATTAAAGATCGATAGCTCCATAAAAAGCTTATATAGTGGCTGCCACTCACGCTCGAAAGGCATATGCCGTTGAAGTCGCTCCAATGCATCTGTTCGTATAGCTGAAAGGCCATACCCTTCTAAAATTCGCCCAGGTGGCAATAAACGTTTCATGACTTCATCGACCATCAATCTCCAGCTTTCTGGACTTCGTTCATCTGCTAACGATTTTAATTGCACTGATTTTTGAGCGCGCCATGCACTTGACCAATTTTGCACCGAATCAAAATACTGATAAAGAGCAAGCAATGAGCCAACCTGATGTCTACACCATTTCAGCTGAGGACAGTTACAGTGCAGCTCCTCTTTAGCAAAATCAATTTCTACAGTAGCAGGTCTGACATCCTGTACGCTTGCATATAATGTAGAACTTGCTCCATTAAAACGTTCAAAGACAACTGATTTATTCCGCACTGAAAAAACAGCACGACGCACTAGCTCTTCGTCTTCAGTAGAGGAAGGATGTAACGCCTGTTCAGCTTCCTGTAATTTGGCAAGGATAAATTCTTGGTGTTCCTTAGCTAATTGGGCAATAGACAATGCCATAACCTCACTCCTTTCAAAATGTATAGCTAGTGGGCATGTGTAAATATGAAGAAAAAAAGACTGTCCTTCCATTATACGATTAAAATGCGTACATGATAAGCTGAATGATTTGAAATAAAAAAATCGAGGAGAAGATAGTTAACAAGAAAATTTATTTGTGTTAAAATCTGAATAATCAGATAAATAGGGAGGGATAAGGATGATGCAAGTTCAATATATGAAGCCATTTTACACAAAAATCACTGGAGATAAACTACGTCTAGTGTTTGCTTATCAATATTTCTCTATTTTAAAAGAGAATGAGATTTTCCATTTCATTCCTATTGAAGGTAAAGAGATGATTATCAACTTGAATACACAACAAATTGAAAATATATCCGAGGTATTTGTTTTCCAGAAAGGGAATCGTTTTATCCGGCTGCCATTATATCAATTATTATTAATTACAAATGTGCATGAGCATCTAGCACCAATTCTTGAAAGCGCTACTCCAAAGCCTCAGTTACCACTTGTTTCTTCATTGACTGTTGGCGAAGTAGATCAGCTCATTACAGAATTGGAGCAGCAAAACATTGATAATTTAATAGATCAGGCTTTACTAGATCATAATAAAGATCTCTTTTTTGAACTTCTACAACAAAAGAACCATCAACTCGGAGGTTTCGAAAATTGAATACACGGTATTGCAATTAAGCACCTACTTTTCATATGTGAAAAGCGGGTGCTTTTATATATTGCTGGGTCTAAAGTCTAAAATATGAAAATGAACTAAAAGTTATTGATTTATAGAACCTATTAAATTAGTATACATTACCAAAATAAACTTAAAAGAATCTCACATAGACCGATATAAACAACAATAGGGGTGGTGAAATAATGCTTGGAAAATGGTCAGCAACGGGGTTGTCAATTTTAAATAATATGAATAAACATTACGGTGCAATGAACAAGGCAATGCTTCGAATTTCTTCAGGCTACCGCATCAATAGTGCTGCGGATGATCCAGCGGGACTTGCGATTTCCGAAAAAATGCGTGCACAAATACGCGGCTTGAACATGGCAGCTAAAAATATCCAGGATGGTATATCACTCGTTCAAACAGCTGAGGGTGCACTAAATGAAGTACATGATATGATTCAGCGCATGCGTGAGCTCGCAGTCCAGGCGAGCAATGATACTTTAACAGATAGTGATCGGGAGAACCTCGATATGGAATTTCAGGAGCTAAAAAAAGAAATTCAACGCATCTCGAAAGACACTGAGTTTAACACAAAGACATTACTAAATGGGGATTATGCTACAAACGGTATTAAAATTCAAGCAGGTGCCAACGCAGGCCAAAGTATCGAGCTGTTTATTGGCAATATGGGTGCTGGAGCACTTGGCTTGGACGATAAGACATCCATCGCAACTCGAGACGACGCCAACAAAACGATTTCCACAATGGACGAGGCCTTAAAACGTGTATCAAGCGAACGCTCAAGACTAGGCGCCTACCAAAATCGCCTAGAGCACGCCTATAACGCAAACGTAAACACAGCAGAAAACCTACAAGATGCCGAATCCCGCATTCGCGATGCCGATATCGCAAAAGAAATGATGAACATGGTAAAAGCACAAATCCTAATGCAAGCAAGCCAATATGTACTAGCAATGCACATGCAACAAGCACAATCGATTCTAAAACTACTCGAAAGCGGAACAACAAGGAATCCCCGATACTAAAGGAGATTCCTTTTTTAGTGGAAGCTTATAAAGAAGAGAGGATCGCAGATAGAAAAGGGATCATCGCTGATAAAAAGGTGAATATCGCTGATAAGAGAAAAACAATCGATGATAAAAGTGAGAAATCGATGATAAAAAAGTGAGGACCGCTGATAAGAGAGAAACAATCGCTGATAAGAGTGAAGTAATCGCTGATAAAAAGGTGAAAATCGCTGATAAGAGTGAAGTAATCGCTGATAAAAAGGTGAAAATCGCTGATAAGAGTGAAGTAATCGCTGATAAAAAGGTGAAAATCGCTGATAAGAGTGAAACAATCGCTGATAAAAAGTGAAAACTGCTGATAGACATGCTATAATCGCTGAAAGAATCCTAAACTAGCTGATAAACCAATTAAAATTCAAATAGAAAAGGAGAGAATAGATTGCTAGTAAAACCCTTTGCACCATCTTCATTGACTAAAGGACTTCAAGCCCTTGTGACTCGGTTGCAGCCCACGCATCCACAATATCAAAGTCTTCAGCAGGAACTTAAAATTAAAGAAGCAGGCGATTTTGGTGAGCAATATGTTATGAAGGAACTACAGCAAATAGCGCTGCTCAACGATTGCTACATTTTCCACAATGTTATACTTCCCTCTGTTATTCCCATGCAAATTGATATTTTACTCATTGTCCCCAACGCTATTATTCTATTAGAAATTAAAAATATTCGAGGAACTGTACATTTTAAAAGTGACCCACGCCAGCTCATTCGTACATCGGAATCTGGAGAGGTTCATGTTTTTACGCATCCTGAAATTCAACTTGAACAATATATTCAAGGAATGAGACATTTCTTACACACCCAACACATTTCTATACCCATTTATGGGGCTGTTGTCTTCCCGTTTAATAATGTAAATATTCATCGAGAGGACGGACGATTGCCGATTTTAATGGCAAAAGAGCTACCGATATTTCTGCACCAACATATAGAGAAGAACAAAGAGACAGTAACAATGACAGCAATCAAAAACCTTATTTTGTCACATTTACGGGATAAGACACCATTTCCGCTTTGCCAATACTATCAAATTGATGACTCTGCTTTGCGGCGTGGTGTTTATTGTGAAAACTGTGCGGAGTTTGGGATGGAGAAATTGAAAATAGGTTGGCATTGCCAGATGTGTCAACATCGGTGTCGCGATGCTCATATTCAGGCACTAAAAGATTATTATATGCTTATTGGTGAAACGATAACGAATCGTGAATGTCGTGATTTTTTGATGATTGGAAGCGAGCATATAGCAAAACGTATATTACAAAAATTACAATTACCACGAAGCGGATCTAATAAATACTCGAGTTACAAATTGTCTGGTTTATAGATGAATCGCTGATAAACTCCTGAACATCGCTGATAAGACCAGCATAATCGCTGATAAACCCCTGAACATCGCTGATAAAACTTATATAATCGCTGATAAAACTCAAAAAATCGCTGATAAACGTGCCAAAAGCGCCACAAACCGACAAAAATTTTGCTAATCGGACACAGAAAACAGCTTCAAAGTAACAAATTGATTCACACTTTCAGTGGAAAGATGTATACTATAATGCAGAACAAAATGCATCACGCATTTATAGAACATATAACAATGACTACTCGTTTTTGAAACGGAAGGAAGAATAGAGAATGACTAAATCAATTTGTGTCGTTGGACTTGGCTACATCGGTTTACCAACGGCTGTAATGTTTGCCAACCACGGCATAAAAGTACATGGGGTGGACGTAAACCCGGCAGCAGTAAAAAGTATTCAAGAGAAAAAACTTCATATTGAAGAAAATGGATTACAGGAGCGCTTGAACAAAGCAGTAGATGAAGGTTTCTTAACGGCGTCAACGACACCACAGGAAGCGGACGTATTCATCGTTGCTGTTCCGTCGCCAATTAATCCTGATAATACAGCGAATTTAGAATATGTGCGTCAAGCTACGGCTTCGATCGTGCCATTCTTGAAAAAAGGTGACCTTGTCATTCTTGAATCGACAGTACCACCGAAAACTGTAGAGCACATTATGCTACCAGAGTTAATCAAAGCAAATCTTGAATTTGGTGTAGATTTATTTGTAGCACATTCACCAGAGCGTGTTATTCCTGGTCGTATTTTTGAAGAATTAGTGAACAACGATCGTATCGTTGGTGGGATTGATGACAAGTCTGCTCAAATGACAAAAGAGCTTTATCAAACATTTGTAAACGGTACAATCCACCTTACAGATGCCACTACAGCTGAGTTAGTAAAAGTAATGGAAAATACTTACCGTGATGTAAACATTGCGTTTGCCAATGAGCTTGCAAAATTAGCCGAGAAGTTAGACGTAAACATTTGGGAAGCGATTAAATTTGCGAACTATCACCCACGTGTAAATGTTCACTTCCCAGGTCCTGGTGTAGGTGGTCACTGTATCGCGGTTGACCCTTGGTTCCTAGTTGAGCTAGGAGGCGAGACAGCCCAAATTATTCACCTATCTCGTAATACAAATGATAGTATGCCAAGCTTTACAGCACAAAAAACACAAGCAATCTTAAATCAAAACAAAATTGCTGGTGGCAAAGTAGCTGTACTTGGACTAGCCTTCAAAGGTAACGTAGATGACATGCGTGAAAGTCCATCGACAATCGTTATTGACGAGCTACAAAATCTTGGATTAGACGTTATTTCATACGATCCACACATTAAAGAAAACAAACATGCTACACAAACACAAAGCCTTGAAGAAGCGACAAAAGATGCAGATATCATCGTTGTTCTAACGGATCATAATGAATTCAAAGCATTAGACGCTGCAGAAATTACAGCGAAATCAAAAATCGTCTTTGATACGAAAAACTGCTTAAAACGCGATAAATGGGAAGAAGCAGGCTTCCAGTTCCACCTTTTAGGAGATGCGAAAAACCGATGAAAGAAACAGTACTTGGCATCAATGTCAATACGGAAGGCTACGATGAATTAATGGAGATGGCATTCGAGCGTATTGAAACAAAACAAAAGGCGCTCGTTGTTGCTATCAATCCAGAAAAGATAATCAAGGCAAAAGAAGACCCTGCTTTAAAGAAGCTGCTTAACGAAGCGGAATTTCAAATTCCAGATGGCATCGGTGTTATTCTTGCTTCCAAAATTCAAAAAGGGCAAATTCGTGAACGTGTTACAGGCGTCGATATGATGATGAAGCTTTGCGAGGAAGCGGCAAAACGTGGCAAGCCTATTTTCCTTTACGGAGGAAAACCAGGTGTTGCAGATGCGGCTAAAGCAAAACTAGAATCATTATTTCCTTCTATTAAAATAGTCGGCACACAGGACGGCTATGAAAAGGACGAACAGAAGGTACTTGACCGCATTAATGAAGCGCAGCCCGATCTACTCTTTGTAGCGATGGGCAGTCCAAAGCAAGAAAACTGGATTAATGCAAATCGCGATCAATTACATCCAACTATTTATCAAGGCGTAGGTGGATCATTCGATGTGCTGGCGGGTACAGTTAAACGTGCACCAGAGATTTTCCAAAAATTTGGCCTTGAATGGTTTTATCGATTAATGAAAGAACCTAAGCGTATCAAGCGTCAAATTGCACTGCCATTATTTTTATTGGAAGTGGCAAGGCAGAAACGGTAATAATTTTTAAAAATTGGTATTGTCGTTTTAAATTGAAAGTGTTAGACTGTATTTGTATAGGAATTTCCTCTATGAAATAAATAGAATTCCCTGCAAGGAAACAACGGTTGGTAGCCCAAGCGAAAAAAGCTCAAGCATTTATATGCTTGAGCTTTTTTCGTGTCTGGAAATATAATACTGCATTAAAACATAGATGCGTCCCACAGAATATTCACCGATATGTCTTCTTACTTTTACGCCCTTACAATTTCCATATAATCAAAAAGAATTACCAATTTTAATAATAACGAAAATGGGTTGCTAATCTATAATTGTTTATTAATGTAAAAACATTGAACATATAAGGTTTATGTACCAAATTATTGTTGGAAAAGATGTGTAATAATACTTGAAAAATCAGCTTAAATAGATGACAATGGTAAAAGAGAGTTGTATGCCCATGTTTTTCCGGAAATGAATTAGAAACTTTCCCAAAATATGATTGACAACTTTTAGGTATGCAACTATACTTTTATGTGTAGTTGTTTATTTACTGCATTTCTATGTATTTGTAGTAGAGACATATTTTATGAACTTAGAGGAGGAAATTTTTCTATGGCTAACCAACCAAAGAAATACAAAAAATTCGTAGCAACAGCTGCTACAGCTACATTAGTAGCATCAGCTATCGTACCAGTGGCTTCAGCAGCAAGTTTCACAGATGTAACAGACACTAACTCGCACAAAGATGCGATCAGCAATCTTGTAGATGCTGGTATCATCAAAGGATATCCAGATGGCACATTCAAACCAGACCAATTTGTTTCTCGTGGTCAAGTGGTTAAATTATTAGGTCGCTGGTTAGAAACTGAAGGTTATGAAATTCCAACTGACTGGAATACAAAACAACGCTTCAACGATCTACCAGTAACAACTGCTGATAAAGAATTAGTGCAATATGCTGCACTTGCTAAAGAAGCAGGCGCATTTAACGGTGCAAACGGCAACTTAAACTACTCACAAAATATGGCACGTCAACAAATGGCAATCGTTTTAGTTCGTGCTATCAAAGAAATCAAAGACGTAGATCTAGTTAAAGAGTACAAAGATGCTAAATTCACGAGCGAAATCTCTGACTTAGGCGGTCTTAATACTGAACAACGTGAAGCAATCACTGCTTTAGAGTATGCTGAGTTAACAAAAGCAGCTACACTACCAGGTAAAGCATTCAAACCATATGACACAATTACTCGTGCTCAATTCGCTTCATTCCTAGATCGTACAATGAAAATGGAAGTTACAGCTCCTGCAAAAGCTGCTGTAAAAGCTATCAACAGCACAACTGTTGAAATCACATTTGACCAAGAAGTTGAAAACGTACAAGCTCTAAACTTCGAAATCAAAGATCTAGAAGTTAAAAATGCAGCTGTAAAACAAACTAACAAAAAAGTTGTTGTTTTAACTACTGCACCACAAACAGCTGACAAAGAGTACACTGTATCTCTTGCTGGCGATGAAATCGGTAAATTCAAAGGTATCTCAGCTGTAAACCCAACTAAAGTTGAAATGGTATCTTCAGCGACTCAAGGTAAACTTGGTCAACAAGTTACTGTAAAAGCACAAGTTTCTGTAGCTGATGGCCAATCTAAAGCTGGTATTCCTGTTACTTTCTATGTACCAGGTAAAAACGATGCAGTTTATCCTACAATCACTGGTGAGGCATATACAGATGAGAACGGTGTAGCTTCATATTCTTACACACGTTACGCAGCTGGTACTGATGCAGTAACTGCTTATGCAACTGGTGATCGTTCTAAATTCGCAACTGGTCATGTATTCTGGGGTGTTGACACTATCTTATCAATTGAAGAAGTAGCTACAGGTTCTTCAGTTAATAATGGTGCTAACAAAACTTATAAAGTAACATACAAAAACCCAACGACTGGTAAAGCAGAAGCGAATAAAACATTCAATGTTGGTTTTGTTGAAAATATGAATGTTACATCTGATAAAGTAGCAAATGCTACAGTTAACGGTGTTAAAGCTTTACAATTAAGCAATGGCACACTATTAGATGCAGCACAAATCACAACAGATTCAAAAGGTGAAGCAACATTCACAGTATCAGGTACAAATGCTGCAGTAACTCCAGTAGTATATGATTTAGAACCTACTACTAGCAACAACGTGGCTAATACTGACCGCAAAAAATATGACGCATCAGTTTTACAAGCAAATGCTGCTAAAGTAACATTTGGAGCAACTCAAGCTGAGTACAAAATTGAAGTTACTCGTGAAGGTAAAGAAGTAGCTGCTACTGGTGCTACTAATGGTCGCGAATATAAAGTGATTGTTAAAGATAAAGATGGTAAAGTAGCTAAAAATGAAATCGTTAATGTAGCATTTAACGAAAACATAGATCGTATTATTTCTACAAATACGAATGCTAGATTTGTAAATACTGATGGAGATACTCAAGTATATTATAAAGCTAATTCAGACAAACAAATTACTGTGAAAACAAATGATAAAGGTGAAGCAACATTTGTTATTGGTTCAGATACACCAAATGACTATGCAACACCAGTAGCTTGGATTGATATCAACAGTTCAAACGCTAAAGAAGCTACTCTTGATGAGGGTGAACCAAAAGCTGTCGCACCAATTTCTTACTTCCAAGCACCATTCCTTGATGGTTCAGCTATTAAATCATACAAAGAAACAAATCTTTCTAAAGCAGTAACAAAATTTGATGCTACTGAAAAAGCTGTATTCAGCGCTGAATTAGTAAACCAAAGTGGCAAAAAAATGCCAGGTACTTCAGTTAAAAAAGTATCTTACACTATTTTCAACACTGGTGCTGAAGACATCAAAATTGACGGTGAAATCGTTTCACCAAACCGTAGTACTACAGTAACATATCCTACATCTACTCATTCTTCTACTGATTTAATCGTTGAGTCAGCTGAGGGTAAATCAACTTCTGTTAGAGTAATCGCTACAGGTGTTGCACTTAATACTGATGGTAAAGACTATGCATTTACTGCTAAAGAAGCAACTGCAACATTTACTGCAAAAGATGAAGTACCAAACAACTACATTGGTAGTGTTGAATCTGTAAATACTGCTGATAAAAAATTAACATTTGTTGGTAAAAAACCTGTTTCTCTTAAGGATGCTAAATTTGTAACTGAGAACAACTCTGAAATTGCTGATTTAGATTCATTTGTTGAAGAGTTACAGAAATATAAAAATGGTGTTGATGTACAATACATCAAAGATTCAGAAGGTAAAGTAACATTTAAAATTGTACGTGCAACTATTTCTGGTGGTAAAGAAGTAGTAGTTGATAAATTCGTTACTACATTAAATAGTGCAATTGTGACTGTAGCTGGTGAAACTACATCTGCTGCTACTGCAACTGTTGCTGCTACTGAACTAACTGATAAGACAGCTAATTCGTTAATGGTAGATGGTATTACTTTCACATATCATAAAAATGCTTTAGCAACTGACGAACTAATCTATGCAGATTTAGAAGACTTAGTTTACAAAATTAACAAAAATTCAAAAGTTAAGGTTAAAGCTGCAGTTAAAAACGGTAGCCTTGAGTTAACTGAAGATAGAGATGGAAAATTCTCTTATACTGTTAATGGTGTAAAATTAGATAGTACTGAGGGTAAAGCAGGTAAAAATCAAGAAGTTACATTTACATTCTCATCTGCGTTAAATGTAGCTACTGGTGATAAAGTTGTAATCAACGATAATATGTATACTGGTACTGTAGCTTCTGTAAACGATGGTAAAAAATCAGTAGTTGTTAAATTTACTGGTGCTGGAATCCCAGCTAATACTACAATTAATAAATTTGTAATTGATGGTAAAGCAAGCAACGTAATTTCTTATCCTACTACACCTGTAGTAATTAAGTAATATATAGCTTTAATGTAAAAGACTTTGTGGATAATTCCACAAAGTCTTTTATTTGTATATGCGCCCGAAATGCGTATGAGCTATAGGGTACAAGTCCTAAACATTCCCAAAAACAAGAACCAGAAATCTCATTCATTTAAAAGTTTTATCAAAACAGCATACGAATAGGGAAATATGAAAAAGATACTGGCGCAACTCCAAAAGTCTCAAACTATACAAAAACGCTTGGCAATTCCTATTTGGAGAGCAAAGGGGCTAAAAAGTCTACAATTGCGTTACGAAACTTTGCGTTATTCATCTTAATTGAACCACCTGTATACGGAATCGTACGTAGATAGTGTAAGACGTCAGGAGTTAATCACTTCCTCCTATTTTATTCAGTATTGATGGTCAATCAATTAAAAGAATCTAAACTTAATATAATTAATTGGTGTGTACATATATCTCATTTATAAAGTTACTATCGTGCTTTTTGTAGAAACTATGTTATGGAGTGTTCTACATCCAGTGCAGTCTGTCAAAGCCCTTTTCACTTTGACTGGCTACACGGGATGTAGAGCGAGTAAACTAAAGTGAGATAAATTTGGATAGTTTTTCATACAAAATTACGGGTTAGTTACATAGATATGTTAATTTAATGTATAATAGCTATATCTGAAAAAGACGTTTTTATAAGAAAGGTAGAATGGTATGACATTTAATGAACCTGTTAGAAAATATATTTTGTCTGGTATAGTTGCGTTTATTTTAGTTGGTTTGATTGTAGCGAATGTGATGGCAAGCAAGCAGGACGAAAAATTTGCAGCAAAAGAGGCTTTATATAATCAAGCTGCTCAATTGCAAGCAGAAGGTAAATTTGAAGATGCTTGGGAAGCAATTTCAAAGGTATTAAAGGGAGAACCAAATTCAGAAATAGCCAATTATTTAGCTGCAATTATAGCTGCGAATAAAGGCGATCTGAAACAAGCAACGATATATATGCAAAAAACATTGGATATAAATCCTCATAAGGTAGAAGATCCTATGTTCATGATTCAACTTGGAGAATTATTTGTTGCCGTTGAAAGGTATGACGATGCTAAAACAGTTCTTTTGCGTTGCCAAGAATGGGGTTGGGCACCCGAGGAAATGCCAAATTATCAAGAGCATGTTGCTACATTACTAGCTCAAAGCGAAAATTTGCAATAAAGGAAGGTACATAAAAGGATGAGTAAGTTCTACGAAAAAGTAACTTATCGAGATGTTGAGGAAGATATTAAATCTCAAAAGTCTGTAGATAAATGGATATTTAGATTGCTACTTGTTGTAATTGGCATTGTGCCATTAGTAGTTATGGCCGGTGTAACAGAAGTACAATCGCCTCTAATTACAAATGTAGATTCTTTAACCGGTGGAACAAAGGGGGATCTATTCACACATTTTAAAGCATTATTTGTACAGATAATTACAATTATCGCAGCTATCATGTTTATGGCTAAAATCTTATTCATGAATGGTGAAATTCGTAAAACAAAACTGAATTATGCAATAGGAGCATTCGCTGTTGCTATTGTATTATCAACAATTTTATCACCAAACATCTCAATTGCAATACATGGAATGTATAACCAATCAGATGGAGCAATAAGTTGGCTATGTTATTTATCTCTATTCTTTATTGCAATGAATATTGAGTATCCCAAAAAAGCATTAAACTATATTTTATATTCACTCTATCCATTTGTGGTTATCAACTTATTTATTATTTCAATGAACTTTTATGGACATGATTTATTACAAAATAGTGCTGTTAGTAAAATTGTAAAGTTGTTTTTACCTGAAGGAGCAGATATTACTGAAGGTTCTACTTTAGTGGGAACTTTAAATCAATGGAACTATATGAGTGGAATGTTCGCAATCATGACAGTGATGTTTTTAACAGCGGCGGTTCTAGAGAAAAATATTGGACAAGCTATAGGACATTTAGTTGTTGCTGTAATGTCGATTGCAGTTATGCTTATGGCTATTTCGACAAGTGGTTTTGTAACAGTTTGTGTGTTGATGATTGTTGTTCTATTTGTTTCATTTCGATCAGAGAGGAAAGTGCAAGGCTTTGCTATGATCGTAGTGTTTTTAGTTGCGAGTACACCTGTTTTTCATGTGTTGGCTAGTAAGGATTCTCGTGTTTGGACTGAATCAGTTGGGTTTGTGGCCAAGTCAAATCCTTATATTAAAGAAGAACCTGCTCCAGTAACTAGTATTGAAAATCATATGAATTTCGAATGGATGCAGAAGGCTTATGCTGCTGAGAAATTTGAGTTACCTGTATTGCCAGAGTGGGGAATGTCTGCTGGATCAGGACGTGTTTATATTTGGGGGAAAGTTATGAATTTGATGAAAGAACGCCCGTTCTTGGGTTATGGATTAGATACGTTGATGTACAACTTTCCTCATTATAATATTGATTCACGTGCCGGAATGATGTATGAAACTACAATTGTGGATAAACCGCATAATATGTATATCGGTTGGTTATATGGAACTGGTATCTTGGGTTTATTAAGTATGGTTATATTAGTAGTTCTAACACTACTTAAAACTATACAGATAGCTATTAAAGAAAATAGTTCAATTATTTGGATATTAGGTGTTGCATGGGGAGCTTATTTAATTCAGGCTTTCTTTAATGATAGTTTACCAGGTATTTCAGCACCATTATGGGCTATTGTAGGAATATTACTAGCAATATCTTTGAAAAATAAGGAGCAGATTAATGGAAGAGACAATTGAGTTACGAGAGATATTAGAGATTGTTTGGAAGGGTAAGGCAGTTATTGCTATATGTATAATTGTATGTATGCTTTTAACAGGAGTTACAAGCTGGTTTATAGTAGATGAAAAATATGAATCGAAGGCAGTTATACAAGTGGCGAGTAGCGTACAGGACACAGGGATTATGGCAAACTATGTAGCTTCAGAATTCACGCCAAATATCTATGCTCAGCGTATTCAAAATAAGCCAGCTATGCAACAAGCCTTAAAGGATGCTGGTATAAAAATCAATTTCAATGAAAAGAATTTAGTAGCAACAGTTGATGCTGATCCCGCCAAAAACTTAGTACAATTAAAATATTTGTCGAACTCTGCAAAGGATGCACAGCAACAGTTACAAATATTAATGGAAGCAACAAAGCAAAAAATGAATGAATCTGTGCAGATAACATTAAAAGATTTGGAGGCGACATATAAGTTAGAAGCTGGTTCATTATCAAAAGAAATAGAAATGATTATCGAGCAATATAACAAAACAATTCGGGAACACAAGTTACCTGAGATTTTAGTTTTACAGACAGTACTTAAATCTGAAATTGTTTTAAATATTTCGGAAGAACAAACAACTACATTATCAAATATAGGTGGTAGTTTACAAAATCAATTGCTACAAATGCAGGCTCAAATTCAAGCGAAATCAGAAGAATATCGAAAAACACTTTCTAATTATCAATCTGTAAAAACAGGATTAGATAGTTTTAAGCCTGATCCTTTTATTCGAGTTATTGCAGAGCCAACTTTAGCTGAAAGACCGACTTCACCGAATAAACCGATAAATCTAGCAATTGGGTTAGTAATAGGTGTAATACTTGGATTAGGTGGAATATTCTTTAGACATTATTGGAAGAACAGTGCAGTAGTTAAATAGATATAAGAGAGGTCAGCTTTGAATGAGTTATCAAATGCGTTATATGCTATTTTTTATCATAGATTCCTGTATAGTACTGTCAGCTATATTTATTAGTTATTGGCTATTAAATCCAACAATTAGTGGTTATTCGGATAAAGTTATCTTAGTTAGTGCTATAACGCTATTAATTAGTCATCACATTGCGGCGTACTTCTTTCATCTTTACAATCGTATGTGGAGTGTTGCGTCTGTTCGAGAACTTTTAACAATTACTTATGCAGTTACAATCTCTATAGCAACGGCTAGCGGTATGCAATATATAATCAAAAATGATGTATATATGCGTATTATGGCTATTACCTGGATGTTGCATATTATTATGATTGGTGGCTCACGTTTTATATTACGAGTGTTAAATGATAAAGAATCATTTAGAAACACGACAAATTTAAAGCGTATCCTCATTGTTGGAGCGGGACAAGGTGGTACAATGCTTGCTAGGAATTTAATACATTCACCGAACCCAGATCGTTTACCAGTAATATTTATAGATGATGATTTGAGCAAACAACAGCTAAAAGTAATGAATGTTACAGTAGCGGGTACTACGAAAGATATTCCAAGGCTTGTAATTAAGTACGGGATTGATGAAATTATTATCGCTATTCCTTCTTTAGGACGTATTGGTATAAAAAGTATTTATGAGGATTGTGCAGAAACAAACTTACCTGTAAAAGTGATGCCAAGTATTGAAGATGTGATGACAGGAAAAGTAGCTGTTAATGAGATGAAAGAAGTTCAAATTGAAGACTTACTTGGGCGAGATGAAGTTAAACTAAATATGGTTGCTATTTCACAAAAACTAACAGATAAAACAATACTAATTACAGGTGCTGGGGGTTCTATTGGTTCTGAAATTTGTCGTCAAGTCATGAATTTTCAACCGAAAAAGCTAATTCTTTTAGGGCATGGGGAAAACTCAATTTATACAATTCATATGGAGCTTCAACAAAGAAGTACTGGTACAGAATTAATAACAATTATTGCAGATATAAAGGATAGAAATAGAATTTTCGAGATTATGAAGCAGTATGAACCAGATGTTATTTATCATGCTGCAGCTCATAAACATGTACCATTAATGGAGTATAATCCACTTGAGGCTGTGAAAAATAATATATTTGGTACAAAAAATGTTGCCGAGGCTGCACATGAGTTTAATGTTGGAAATTTTGTAATGATCTCAACTGATAAAGCAGTAAATCCACCCAATGTTATGGGAGCTACTAAAAGAATAGCTGAAATGGTTGTCCAAAATTTAGCGAAGGATAGTCAGACGAAATTTGCAGCTGTACGATTTGGTAATGTTCTAGGTTCAAGAGGTTCTGTCATTCCTTTATTTAAGAAACAAATTGCGGCAGGTGGTCCAGTGACTGTTACTCATCCTGATATGACCAGATATTTCATGACAATCCCAGAGGCTTCTCGATTAGTATTGCAAGCTGGAACATTAGGCGGCAATGGTGAAATATATGTATTGGATATGGGTGAGCCTGTAAAGATTGTAGATTTAGCCCGCAATTTAATTCAGTTATCTGGTTTTAAGGAAGATGAAATTAATATTGAATTTAGTGGCTTACGTCCAGGTGAGAAAATGTATGAGGAGCTACTGAACGAGGAAGAAATACAAGAGGAGCATGTTTTCCCAGGGATTCATATCGGACGGGCGAATCCATTGGAGGAGAAAGAATTATATGTATTGCTGGAAAGCATTCTTTTTATGTCTAATGATGAATTGAAGGAAACCGTTATAAAGGTTGCTAATAATAAAGTATGGCGAGGCAATAGTAAAAGCCTTAGTGCAATTAAGGGGAATATTGCATATAGTATTCCAATTGATTAGGGGATAAATAAAAATGAAAATACAAGGATTTCTTTATATAGTGGGATATAGTTTGCTGTATTTCCTATTGTCGACCATTATTTATTTTTTTAGTGTAAATAGTGGGTATAACGGACTGTCTCTGCCGATATTTGGCGGTGGTGATGATGGACAATTCTATTATGAACAAGCAATGAAATTTGCAAATGGTGAGCCATATATATATACATCAATACACATTTGGGTGCTTGGTGGAATTTTGAGTCTCTTCAAGACAGATAGTGTAATGGTTTTAAGATTTTTTAATTATATTGCAAATATAATTATTCTAGCTACCTCTTTATTAATTCTAAAGAAAATAGTTAATAAAAAAGCCTTTCATATGTCAGCAACATTATTAATATTAATACTAACTTTTTATCCCAGCCTATTATTGAATTCAACACTTTCAATTTATCGTGATATATGGATTTATACCTTTTATTTATTATCCCTATATCTTTTTATTAACGTTTTTATTAGCAATGGAAAATGGCCAAGAACCTTTAATTTAATATTATTAGTATTTGCTTTACTAATGCTTGGTGGATATAGGAAATATGCGTTGTTAAGCTTTTTAATAGGGTCTATGATTTATTTAATGTTGAAGCAAATGAGTAAGAAAAAGATAAAGCTTTATAAAGTGGGCGGGATATTATTTATAGGATTATCAGTATTTTATGCGCTATTTCGAGATGTTAAACTTCCAATAGTAGGGCTCTCATTTTCAGATGTTTTACAGTACCGACAAGTAAACTTGGAGGCAGGGGGAAGCCAAATGGGCATTTCTCTCGATCATCCTAACATCGTCTTATTTTATTTAAACTATTTATATAGTTTTATGAGTAATTTCATAGGACCGTTCCCATGGCAAGTTACTGGAGGCGCTACACTGATTTTAATGGTAACAGAGGGAGTAGTATTTTTCTTTATTAGTATATATTTAATAAGGAGAATTAAATATTTTTCTAATGTGGAAGTATTCCTACTTATGCAAGTAGTTATCTGGTTTTTATTAATAAGCATTTCAAATGATAATTTTGGTACGAGTTCTCGTCTGCGGATTATTGGTTGGATACCATTAATAATCATTTTTGTGAAACATTTTTCAGAGGACATGTGTAATAAAAAAGAGAAGCTTAAGTATAGTAGCTAGCATACTGTTTATTTAACACAGATTTTAAGAAGGAGGCATAACAAATGCCTAAAGTTTCCGTTATTATTCCAATCTATAATAAAGGGCCTAGACTGAAGCAGTCGATTGAATCTGTTTTGAAGCAAATCTATCAGGATTTTGAATTGATTTTAATAAATGATGGATCAATTGATGAAACAGAACAGATTATGGAATTCTATAAAAAAAAATACCCTCACAAAATTAGGTGCTTTTCGCAAGAAAACAAAGGTGTTTCATACACTCGGAATTACGGAATTGCTGTTTCAATGGGAGAATACGTATCATTTTTAGATGCAGATGATTACTATCACGAAATGTTTTTACAAGAAACAATTCAGTTTAGTAGTGAGAAGCACTGTGACGTTGTACTAACGAAGCATTACAAAAACTTTTTAAGTAATGGTAAATCAGTAAGATCAAAGATGACTCCGAATAGCAACGATATTTTGAGAGATTTCATTTTAAGTAAAATTGATGTTAACACAGATTCATGGTTAGTTAGAAAGAATATCTTGATAGATCATAACATTTCTTTTAGAGAAGATATCACTTATGGTGAAGATATGCTTTTCTTTATTGAAGTTTTATTATATGCGAAAAAAGCTGGATGTGTTCTAAAAGAACTAACTAGTTACAATATCGGAGTAGAGGATTCTTTAAGTAAAAACACTTTTGATAAAGTATATAAAGATATTGAATGGATAGAAGAGGCTATTCAAATAATAGATGAGAACTGTCTAATAGAAAAAAGAAAGGCCATTTTAATAGATGCTCTAGAGGGATATCGATTACCCGCTGCAGTCGTTTATAGATTACACTTAAATAAAAGTCAGCTAGATAACTATCAAGAGCATAAGAATAATTTAATGGTTTACATTAAAAAGTTTCGCTTTAACAACGGGTTGAGAAGTATAAAACTGTATAAAAATATACAGCAGTTATAAATATTTTTAGTTACTCAAGCAATTATTTAAGTAGATCATGCTGTTTATCACTACTGTAATACCAATATATCATTAAAATAAATAAGGATTTATCATATGAATCAATTAAAATTAGGTATCATGTTAAATTATGTTTCAATCGCTATAACATTTATTGTTGGTTTGCTTTATACCCCATTTTTGATTCGTACTTTAGGGCAAGTAGATTATGGAATTTATGCATTGGCATTAGCGGTAGCAGGTTACTTATCGCTGCTGGATTTAGGGATAGGGAATGCAATTGTAAGATATGTGGCTGAAAATCAAGTAAATGGGACGAAAGAGAATGAATCCAAATTAGTAGGATTTTTCTATAAGATTTTTTCATACATAGGGCTTATTACAATTGTATTGGGTCTATCGATTTCATGGAATTTAGGTAACATCGTATCGAATGATTTTTCAGGTGAACAAATTAAAACATTACAATGGATGATTCTAATATTAACAATTAATTTTGCTGTAGGCTTTATTTTAAATACATTTTCTGCAGTGCTCCAAGCATATGAAAAATTTATATTTTTAAAATTGATCAATGTTATTAGAATTTCATTAACGCCTATTTTGTCGGTAATCTTTCTTTTCTATTCATCGAACATCATTATTTTAACTACGATATTAGCATTTGTTAATATAGGGGCATTATTTGCAAGCTATTATTACTACAAAAAGACTTTGCGCATTAAAATGACATTTCAGCCGATTGAGAGTACTTTAAGAAAAGAAATTATTAAGTACTCATTAATCATTTTTGTTGTCGCTATAGCAGATAAGCTGTACTGGCAAACAGACCAAATTTTGCTCGGGATATTGAAAAATCCTGAGGTAGTGGCTGTTTATGCATTAGCGATTCAATTTGTGAATATATTTATGTCTTTATCGATTGCTATAAATAGCGTATTTTTAGCTAGAGTTACTCATCTTGTGAGTGAGACGAATTATTTAAAAAGACTCAACTCATTATTTATTAAAGTAAGTAAATTCCAAACTTTTGTATTAGGCTTATTTTTATCAGGCTTTGTTTTAATTGGGGAAATATTTATTGACCTTTGGGTTGGAGAATCGTATAAGCTGGCATATTATATCGTCATTATTTTAATGTCTGCCTTTTCATTAGATTTAATACAAAATCTAGGCCTAGTAATTATGCAAGCAAAAGGAAAGTATTCTTTTAGAGCCTATTCACTAATCATTTGTGCAATATTAAACGTGTTAATCTCCATTCCTATTATAAGATTATATGGCAGTATAGGAACAGCAGTTATTACCTCTATCTTTGTGTTTATAGGGAATGTATTCGTTTTAAATATTTATTATCATAAAGTATTAAAACTAAATATGATTAACTACTGGTTACAGATTGGAAAATTAATCGTAATTACAGCAATCATTGCTGCGGGAGGCTTTGTTGTAAGGGATTTATTTATAATAAATAATTGGTTAACATTATTTATTTTTAGCGGTTTCTATTCAGTAGTATATTGTTTTTCTATTTATTTTTTATATTTGTCTAAAAATGAGAAATTGTATTTGAAAAATAAGCTATCAGGTATGAAAAATAAACTTTGATAGCGGATTAGGGGGGAACTACTTGATACCCAAAAAGATCCATTACTGCTGGTTTGGTGGTAAAGAATTAGATGAAAAATCGAAAGCTTGTATTGCAAGTTGGAAGAAATTTTTACCGGGGTATGAGATTATAGAATGGAATGAGAAAAATTTTGATTTAAATCAACATGATTTTGTAAGAGAGGCATATGACCAAAAAAAATATGCATTTGTCACAGATTACGTAAGACTGTTTGTTTTATATCATTATGGTGGCATTTATATGGATACAGATGTCGAAGTAGTGAAATCATTAGATGATTTATTGATAAATAAAGCATTTACGGGTGTTGAAAGAGGTGAGTATTGTATAACGGGTACGTTAGGAGCTGAGCAGTATCATCCGTGGGTAGAGAAGCTGTTAAAATATTATGATGGAAGATCATTTTTTTTAGAGAACGGTGAACTCGATACTACGACCAACACAGTTATTATTACAACGATTACAAAGGAATCTTATGGATGGAAAGAAGGAAATAAATTATCCAAATTAGATGATGGAATTGTTATCTATCCATTTGATTTTCTTTGTGCTAAAAATGGTATGACGAATAAATATCTAATTACAGATAATACATACACAATACACCATTTTAACGGATCATGGGAAACAAATTCGAAAAAGCTATTAAAAAATTATGTTAGGTTAATTCGACGAATATTTTTCAATAAAAAATATAAAATTTAATAATTATTATCGATGATAAAAAGAATTTTTAGGGAGAGTTATAGAAACCATATGAAAATCCTATTCGTAGCTTCTGTCTATCGCCATCTAACAGCATTTCATATTCCGTATATTCAATATTTTCAAAAGTGCGGCTATGAAGTGCATGCAGCGGGTACAGGAGAAGGTAAAAAGAATTTAGAGGAAATAAATGTGAAGTGCATTGATATACCATTTTCAAGAAGCCCGTTAAATTCTCAAAATATAGTAGCCTATAAGCAACTTCAACAGTTGTTCGTTAAAGAGAAATTTAATTTAGTACATGTGCATACGCCTGTCGCAGCTTTATTAACGAGAGCGGCTTTTCGTAAAATCAAACTTGGTAAAATGGTATATACTGCACATGGCTTTCACTTTTTTGCAGGTGCACCAAAGCTGAATTGGCTCATTTATTATTCAGCAGAA
Organism: Lysinibacillus sp. Ag94; assembly: GCF_023242215.1. Taxonomy (NCBI): domain Bacteria; kingdom Bacillati; phylum Bacillota; class Bacilli; order Caryophanales; family Bacillaceae; genus Lysinibacillus; species Lysinibacillus sp. Ag94. Next base: position 484,857 of record NZ_CP096780.1, read on the forward strand.
AGATTAGCTGCGAAATGGACGGATCATTTAATTACGATAAATGAAGAAGATTTTAAAAATGCACAAAAATTATTGCCTAAAGAAAAAATCTCGCTTGTTCATGGTGTAGGTGTAGAAATTGGTGAGCATAGTCTCACAGATGAAGAAAAGCAGCAATTACGATCGTCATTGGGATTGGTGCATGATGCTGTCACGATTGCTTGTATTGCTGAGCTGAACGACAATAAAAATCATCAATTTTTATTAAGGAATTGGCGGCAAATAAAACTTAATAATCCTAAATTGGAGTTACTGATTATTGGGGATGGTGATAAAGAAAGGGAATTGAGGAGTTTTGTTGCAAAAGAACAGCTTTCAGGGGTTCGCTTTTTAGGATTTAGAGAAGATGTTCTTAGATTGTTACAAATTATTGATATTGTTACGTTACTTTCTCATCGTGAAGGGTTACCTAAAAGTATAATGGAGGCAATGGTTAATAATATTCCATGTGTTGTAACTAATACAAGGGGATTAAGAGATTTAATCAAATCAAACGAAAATGGATTTATTGTGAGTCACGAAGACGATCGAGCACTTGTTTCAGCCTTTACAGCTCTTGCAAAGGAAGAGCCATTGAGAAAGCGGATGGGGCAAAAGGCAAAACAATCAGTAGAACCTTATTTATTAGATAAGGTTTTACAGGAATATATATCAATTTACGAACGATTATTAAAGTAGGTGAGAGTATGACAGTACTAATAACAGGTGGGCTTGGCTTTATAGGGAGTCATACTGTAGTGGAATTAATTGAACAAGGATATGATTGTGTGATACTTGATAATCTATCAAAAACTACAATTAATGTTTTAGAAAAAATTGAATCAGTTGTTCAAAGAAAAGTATCATTTATGAAAGTAGATATGTTAGATATTCAAGCTGTTCGGAGTGTATTTGAGGAATATGATATTTCAGCTGTTATTCATTTTGCTGGCTTCAAATCTGTTGGCGAGTCTGTTAAAAATCCGCTAGTGTATTACCGAAATAATTTAATTAGTACTTTAAATCTAATTGATGTAATGCAAGAATTTAATTTAAAAAAACTTGTTTTTAGCTCTTCTGCAACAGTTTATGGAGATATACATACCCCACCGATGAAAGAAGATTTCTCACTTCAAGCACCTAATCCATATGGGCGTACTAAGTTAATGCTTGAAGAGATATTAAGTGACCTTGTTTTGTCCGATAGTACCTGGAGTATAGCTTTAATGCGTTACTTTAATCCTATAGGCGCTCATAAAAGCGGTTTATTGGGTGAATTACCATTCGGTACTCCTAATAACTTAATGCCTCATGTACTAAAAACAGCTAGTGAAGGGACTTCTAAATTACAAGTATTTGGAGGAGATTATGATACAATGGATGGAAGTTGTATACGTGATTTCATTCATATAATGGACTTAGCAAGTGGACATGTTAAAGCATTAGAATATATAGATAAAAATTCAGGTTGTGAAGCAATTAATCTTGGGACGGGTATTGGTTACTCTGTATTAGATTTAATACATACATTTGAGGAAGTAAATGGTGTAAAGATTCCTTATGAAATTGTAAATCGTCGAGACGGGGATATAATTGTCAGTATTGCAGAAGTTGGCAAAGCTGAAGTACTACTTGGATGGAAGGCGAAATATAATTTAGCGGATATGTGTGAAGATGCATGGAGATGGTATAAATCTATTAAAAAACTTAATTGATATTCTAATATAAAAAGATATTAATGGATATTTAAATATAATTAGTATATGCATTTTGTCGTTTTATTTATATTTGTTATTCTATATTATTATTTATGGATGGAGTATAAAATGAGAATTTTTATAACAGGAGAAACAGGATACATTTCAAATAGATTATATGCTAATTTGTGTTTAAAACAAGAGAATTATAGTATCAATAAAAAAAGTATAAGAAATGAATCCTTAAATCGGCTTGATTTTACTGATATGGATATAGTTATCCATACTGCAGCATTAGTTCATAAAAAAGAATCAAAATACAGTAAAGACTTGTATTTTGATATAAATGTAGCTTTAACTAAAGAACTAGCTTTAAAAGCTAAACGAGAAAAAGTAAAGCAATTTATATTTATTAGTACCATGGCTGTTTTTGGTAATCAAGAAGGTTGTATCAATTCTGGATCAAGTATAGAACCAGTTACTTTTTATGGACAAAGTAAATTAGTTGCTGAGGAAGCCATAAAAGAATTAGAAGATGAACATTTTAAAGTTGCCATTGTACGCCCGCCAATGGTTTATGGTCCAAATTGTCCAGGTAACTATACGCTTTTGAGTAAATTAAGTAAGAAAACACCTATTTTCCCTCTAGTCGAAAATGAAAGAAGTATGATTTTTATAGATAATTTAATTGAATTAATATATCAACTAATTCAAAATGAAGAGTCTGGTATTTTCCATCCACAAGATCCACAATATATTAATACGAGTTCAATGGTGCGAGAAATTTCTGAAGTACATGGCAAATCTATTTACTTTAGTGTATTTGCAGGCAAAGTTTTAAAGAAACTGATAGGGCATAAGGGTTTATATCAAAAAGTTTTTAGCGATCTATATTATGCAAAGGAGTTGTCTTCTTATAAGGATAATTCCTATCAAAAATATAATTTAAAGCAAGCAATAACTATTACTGAGAGGGAACAATGAAACGTTTAGTAGATATTTTATTAAGTTTAATAGCGATTATATTATTTGCTGTCCCACTGGTTATTGTTGGTATTGCAATTAAATTCAATTCTAAAGGTCCAATTTTATTTAAACAACAGCGTGTAGGTAAAGATGGCGTGCATTTTGAAATTTATAAGTTTCGATCAATGTATACAGAAACGCCTAATGTTTCTACGGAGGCTCTAGGAGATCCAACAATATATATTACCACTGTTGGTAGATTTATTAGAAAAACGAGCTTAGACGAATTACCACAGCTTTTTAATATTTTAAAAGGTGATATGTCGGTTGTTGGCCCAAGACCTGCTTTATATAATCAGTATAAACTTATTAAAATGCGGGATAAGGCTGGGGTGCATCGTATTCGGCCTGGACTGACTGGATATGCTCAAGTAATGGGAAGAGATTTTATTTCAGACGAAAAAAAGGTTGAATATGATCAATATTATGTAGAAAACATGGGATTAAGTTTTGATTTAAAAATTATTTGGATGACAGTTTTTAGTGTTTTTAAAGCGGATGGTGTGAAGATGAAATAAATCCAACTTTTATTGATTTCTTTGATATCTGGATAGATAACAAGAGACAAATTAAGGTTAAAAGGCAATTGCTATGTTAATATAAATTGCTCTATTAACTATCTCAATACAAACAGATAAGGTATGCTATAAAATTGGATCTATGGTAAGAATTTAGACACACGCAAGTTTATTTTTTATGTTGCGCAACGTCCATTTTTGGAGTGTTCCACATCCCAAGTAGCCCGTCAAAGTGAATAGAACCTTGACTGTCTACTTCGGATGTAGACGGAAAATGCATGGAAATGGTTCCGGTTATAAAGTCTAGTTCTAACGAGTTTCCGAATTTTTCCACTTGTTTCTGTGTTGGCGTCGGATGGTACTTTTTGTGATTTTTTGAACGAGTGCTTGCTTTTCTCAAAATGCGTTGAACGCATCAATATGCCTGTATAGTGAATATTACGCGAATGTGTGTGAGTAGCTTTTTCATTGGCGCCATAATAGCTGTTCTGCTTTTTGTGATTGATAATCCGACTTTAGGCATTTATAAAATGCGCACATCAATTGAACTGCTTGATAGTTGCTTTCTTTCGTAATGTGGTCGAGAAATAAATCAATATTGGATTTTGTAGTGGAGTAACTAAGTCAAGCAGTAAAAATATTAAACATGAAGCAGAGTATGGAACAACCTTTCATTCGAATCTAGGCTGGAACCAACGCAACAAATTGATTAAAACATTGAAGCAAACGATATTTTTCAAAGTATATATTTTGAAAAGCAACCTGTATTGATAACGCTGTACCTGAGTACGCATGAATCTCATCAATAATGCCATAGTACACGGCGTTAATAAAACATCTGCTTTGACATATAATAAAGCCACAATCACCTCATAATAATCATCTATAATGGATGCCTTTTCTTTTGTCTTCTTCGGTGTAAATTCACGTCGAACTATCCCTATCTTTCTTGCCAATTGGCCCTTATAAATTTTCTTATTTAAAATTCTCAATTAACTGTTTGAATATGGATATATTTGAAAGACTTTTAAACTCAAAATTCGTTTGAACAACTAACGTTTTATATTAATCACCTCTAGGTAAATTTCCATCATTACAATTCATTAACATAATATAAATACTATTAAAATAGTGAATTAATAATAATATGATTACATATATATGTGGTGGGAAGTTTTGAATAACAAGACTAATGATGGCGTTCTATATGCGAGAAAGTCGATTGTACGGTATAGTCCAAACAGAAGCCTAGATATAGAGGTTTACTTTGTCATTAATGCATTCAAGCGACACTAGTACAATTTAAATTGTATTGCTTTTAAGGGACAAGCTAATCTTAGAGTTTATAAATTTAAGTGTGATGACATTCGGTAATCATAAATTTGATTTAGGACACCAGAAGTAAATTAAGCCTAGTTAATTTCATTAAAGACGCAAAATTCCGTTTGTTTCATCCAACCTTGATTTTTTGAAGGAAACCAAAAAAGCGGTAAAAGCCTTTGAAGATAAAGGTATCAATAAAATAATTTCCTTAACTCATATTGAGTAGAATGCTAACCCTCCACGATAACCTTATCTTTTACATTTTAAAAAACTATCTTTCTCAAATTAGAAAGGAGAATTGACTGGATGTCAAAAAAAAACTGGAAGAAGCCAATAAACGCCTTTTTAGCAACAACTCTAGTCGCGAGTGTTGTCACACCAGTAGCACCCCTCACTGTACAAGCTGAAACATTAGCAAAGGATTTAATCATTTCGGAGTATGTAGAAGGAAGCTCCTTTAATAAAGCCATTGAAATATATAATGGTACAGGTGCAGCGGTTGATTTAAGTAATTATACGTTAGAACTTCATACGAACGGGGAAGTTATCGCGAAAAATAAAGTGAGTCTGACGGGTATTCTAGAAAGCGGAGCTACTTATGTTTTATATCATAAAGATGCAGCGCCTAACATTAAAGCAAAAGGAAATCTAGAAAACTCAAGTGTTATTAATTTCAATGGAAATGATCCAGTCGTTTTAAGGAAAGCTGGTGAAATAGTCGATTCTATTGGACAAGTTGGTTCTTCAGCGGATTTTGCTAAAGATGTAACTTTAGTAAGAAAAAGTTCTGTCTTGACGGGTGATACGAATATTGAGGATCCATTTAATGCAGCTTTAGAATGGACTCCATATCCGGTAGATGATTTTTCTAATTTAGGGCAGCATGTTATGGATATTGATTCAGGACAGCCTGTTGACCCTGAAGCACCGGCAATTCTTTCAATTGGAGAAGCTCGGAATAAAGGAGTAGGTGAAACGGTAACTATTAAAGGTAGAGTTGCGGCAGGCTTGAAAAATACGTTCTCCGTTCAAGACGAAACAGGTGGTATTGCCGTAAGACCTACTAGTTTAGCTATGTCAATTGGTGATGAAGTTACTTTAAAAGGTAAGTTAGCTGACTATCGTGGGCTACTACAATTAGATGGTGCGACAATCGTTGAAAAGGTTGAAAATGCCGGTGTACCTTCTCCAAAGGTAGTAACAGGTGCTCAAGTGAATGAAGATAGTGAATCACAGTTAGTAACAGTAAAAAATGTTACGCTTACAGATGTTCAACAAGGGGCTGGATGGGCAAACTTTACTGCAAGTGACGGAACAAATTTCCTCGTACGAGATGAAACAAATTCGCTTGGCTTAGCTGTCGGTACAAACTATGAATCTATCACTGGTATTGTTCAACAGTTTGATAACGACTATCAAGTCATTCCTCGATCAAAAGCAGATATTGTAGTGGACAGTTCGGCATTAAAGCCTGCAAGCGCATCTCCTGGAAGTGGGACGTTTGTGGGAAAAACAACAGTTACTTTAACAACATCGACAGCCGATGCAGAAATTTATTACACATTAGATGGCACGGTGCCGACTGATAAAAGTCTTAAATATGAGACACCAATTGAAATTAGCAAGAATACGACTTTAAAAGCAATAGTTAAAGCGAAAGATGGCACATATAGCGAAATAACTACATTTGATTATCGCATTGCTGATCAACTCCAAATTCATGATATTCAAGGTGCAGGGCATGCTTCAACCTTTGATGGTAAAACAGTTGAAGGAATTGAAGGAGTCGTAACTTATTCATTTACGTTAAATAATAATTGGTATTATACGATTCAAACGCCAGATGAATTGGCAGATCATGATCCGAATACTTCTGAAGGAATTTTTCTGTACAGTGGAAAGAAACCATGGCCAATAAAGGTAGGGGATTTAGTATCTGTTAAAGGTAAAGTAAGCGAATATGCTTACGATGGCTATGATGATAGGCAGCAAACGGATTTAAAAACAACTCAAATTAATGTGCGTGACGATCAAGATGGGAAAGTAGAAGTCATTAAAAGTAGTGTAGCTTTACCAAAAGCAATTGAAATCGATAAGCTAAAAATGTCATTTAGTCAAATCGACAGTGATCAACTCCAAATTTTTAATCCAACAATTGATGCTATTGATTTTTGGGAAAGTATTGAAGGGATGAGAGTAGAAGTTGGAAACGTGAAGGCGGTAGCACCTCAGGAGCATGGAGATTTAGTAACAGTGCTTGAGGATGAACCGACGGACACAATTCACGGTGGGGTACTGTATGAGAAAGAAAATGCAAATCCGAACAGAATTCAATTCCGACTAGAACCGAATGGCGCTGCACGTAATTTTGAAGTGGCTACAGGTGATAAATTTAAAGGACCAATTACGGGTATCGTAGGCTATTCCTATCAAAACTTTAAAATCTATGCTTCTTTAGATGAGATGAAGGCTGCTTATGAAAAAGGAAATACAAAACCAGAGACAACGAAAATAGTAAAAGCAGAAGATGAGGTAACAATTGCCTCGTATAATTTGGAGAACTTCTCTAATAACAAAACTTCGGCAACTGATGATAAAGCGAGAAAACTAGCAAGAGCAATTGGTATTGATATGGGTAGCCCTGATATTGTCGGCGTAACAGAGGTGCAGGATAATAATGGACCATCTGCAGGTGATTCAAAAGCAGATCAAAGTTATAAAAGATTAATTGACGCTATTAAAGGTGTCGGTGGTGTCGAGTATCAATATGTGAATATCGATCCAATTAACAATCAAGACGGTGGAGCACCGGACGCTAATATTCGGGTTGGCTTCCTTTATAATCCAAAGCGAGTTAAGCTGAAAGAAGGTATGCCAGCAGGAGATGCTACAACGGCTGTTGGCTATAAAGATGAGAAATTAACATTGAACCCTGGTCGAATTGATCCGGCAAATGAAGCGTTTCATAGTAGCCGCAAACCTTTAGCAGCACAATTTGAATTCCAAGGTGAAGATGTCATTGTTATCGCAAATCATTGGAATTCTAAAAATGGAGATACTCCTTTATTTGGTGCGATTCAGCCGCCACAGTATGGAAGTGAAAAGCAACGTAAAAAAATCGCCAACATTGTTTATAATTTTGTTGAGGACGTTAAATCAAAAAATCCAGATGCAAACATTGTTTCTTTAGGTGATTTTAATGATTACCAATTCGCCGATGCGCTTAAAATCCATGAAGGTCAATTGATGACAAATATGATTAATAAAGTGGATGCTTCGGATCGTTACACATATGTTTATCAGGGGAACTCACAAGTATTAGACCATATTTTAGTGTCAAATAATTTGGCAGAAAAAACAGATGTCGATATCCTTCATATTAACGCTGACTTCACGGACATGGCTGGTCGTGCAAGTGACCATGATCCTGTAATGGTACAAATCGATGTTAAGAAAGGTTCAACTGTTGAACCGATTCAGCCTGAAATAGTATATGACTATAAGAACTTCAAAACAAACAAATTGACAATAAATAAACCTAGTGTGGCAGTGCATTTAGATGCTCAATCTGTTATTCCAAAAGGTGTTTTCCTAAAAGGCGCCTATGCGGAACTACATGGAGAAGGCTTTAAGACGACTGATGTTATCCTTAGTCCAGCTAAAGCAGGGATGATTATCGACCTTAAAGGCAATAGCGTGAAAACACTCACAATTGAAGGTCCAAAAGTCAGTGAAATAAGAGGCGCTGAAAATATAGATATACAATCGATCATCTATAAAAAGGGCGCTGCTCCGGAGCAAATTAAATTTACAAATTCGAAGGGGGATCCCATTGTGGATCCTTCTTTGCCTTCAGAAAACAAGCAACCAATCATTAAAAATCCGATTTCAAACAAAACTGTAGCTGTTGGAGAGGAAATTCAAATTGATTTAACAGATCATTTTTCTGATCCTGATGGTGATAAACTTTCATTTACGGCTACCAAGGGCACTATAAGTGGAAAATTATTAACACTCAATTTAGATGAGGGTAGTCATATTGTTGGCGTTACTGCTTCTGATGGCAAGAAAAGTGTCACGACAAGCTTCAGCGTGACAGTAATGGCTAATGATTATTATGCAGGAGCATATAACAAGGAAGGTCAAGCACTAAAAAAGGCTCTTCATGATATCATTTCTGAACAAAAGGTACTTTCTTATGATGATGTTTGGGATGCTTTAAAGTATACAGATGAAGATACTAATAATCCGAATAATGTCATTTTATTTTACTCTGGGAAATCTAGTCCAAAAACAAACAGTGGCGGCAATGTGGGAAACTGGAACCGAGAGCATACGTGGGCAAAATCACACGGAAACTTTGGGACAAGCAAAGGACCCGGAACAGATATCCATCATTTACGCGCAACCGATGTACAAGTTAATAGTGCAAGAGGAAATTTAGACTTTGACAATGGAGGCAGCCCAGTCGCTGGTTGTAATGGCTGCTTTAAAGATTCAGATTCATTCGAACCACCTAATCGCGTAAAAGGTGATGTAGCACGTATTTTATTATACATGGCAACTCGTTATGAGCCTGGAGATAAGGTTGATCTGGAATTAAATGACAAAGTCAATAATGGAACAGTCCCTTATCACGGTAAACTCTCTGTTCTTTTACAATGGCACAAGCAAGATCCTGTAGATGAAAATGAAAAACAAAGAAATGAAAGAATTTATGATATCCAAGGCAATCGAAATCCGTTTATAGACCATCCTGAATGGGTGGAGAAGATTTGGTGATGGAAAGTTCCGTTCTTTTAATATTACTTTCTTCTTTATTAATAGAGAAGAGTACTCAAAACGCCACTTCAAAGTTAAGTGGCGTTTGTTTACCTCAAATTCTAATCTTGTTGAATCAAGACGTTGATTGATTTGCTTTAATTCGCTTAAAACTGCCTCCAACGACGATTTCATCTCTCTTCTATAATATATCTATTTTGCTAATCTATTTCTCTTTAATGTAATCCCCTCATTATAGCATAGATAACAAGTATCTCCATTGCATTGATCGACAAACTATGACAGACTTAAATGAGATATAATAGTTTTAGGAGAATGTTCAGTGATCAAAGAGTGGGATTTACTGCGTGTGGTGGCGTGTTTATCTATTTTATTATTACACACCTCTTCATGGATTATTATGGAGGTAGGTGAAGAGCCAGAACAGTCGTTTTATCTGTTTTTACGGATTGCGCTCTGTTATGCAACGCCGACGTTTATTTTGTTGTCTATTTTAATTTTGGCGAATCGTTATCAAGTTAAAATTCCGAATAACTTTTGGCCGAATAGAATTCAATATATCTTTCTACCATATTTAATGTGGGCCATACTTGATTCTGTAATTGTTGAGTTAATTTATCACAATGGCTTAGTATGGGAAAAGTTTGTCAGTAATGTAGTTTACGGTGGGTTTGTAGGTTGGTTTGTTGTGGTTATGATGCAGTTATATGTAGTCTTTACGTTGATGAAGCGGTTTAAATGGTCTATGGCTTGGTTTTTACCGTTATGTGTGCTGATTATGTTAATCCATCATTCATTAATTGCCTTGCCATATCCATTTTTTGAAGAGAATGATCTCATGTTGCGTTTACTTTTTACGGGCTGGCTTGGTTATTTTGCGATAGCATATGCGATGGGTGTTTATTATACGCAGATTGCTGCGCTTGCAAAAAAGTATCGTTACGCAATGGTTGTGTTGTTCGTGTTATCTGCTATCTTTTTATATATCCGTCTGCAGCTCGGTTATACTGAGACGCATTCGCGACGACTTGATTTAATACCGCTTGTGATAAGTATCGCCTTGTTGGTAATTGCCTGGGGGCAGTCGCTACCTTATACGAAAACGGTTCAATTGCTAAGTCGATATGCGTTTATGATCTATCTCATTCATTGGGAGGTTCTGCGGATATCAACAGGATGGTTCGTGGATCATTTTAATAGTACGCTTGTGCGAGTGCCATTGCTAATGTTGTGGGCGCTAATCGTTTGTATTACAGTGACGAAGTTAATTTCGATGCTTCCATTTAGTCAGTTCGTAATTGGGAGAATAAAAAAGCGTAATGCATAGGAAAAGCAGTGATTTCTTTAATTATAGAAATCACTGCTTTTTTTGTTTCACCGCTAGCAATTAGGAATGCACCGGATAGAAGTATCGCCAATAGCATCTACCATTTTGCAGTTTCAATAGATTTGCGAATATGGCATACGATAAGAGGCATGGTTCCAATCATTTTAATAAGCCCCATTTTCAAAACAAATTAATTAATAAAACCCTATGCTGTAAATGTCCAGCACGCCCCGTGTCAAAAGCACGTGAAGCAATAATCGCTGATACCTCCAAGAAGATCGCAATAAAAAGCTAATAATCGCTGATACCCCCAATAAGATCGCTGATAAAAAGCAAAGAATCGCTGATACCCCCAATAAGATCGCTGATAAAAAGCAAAGAATCGCTGATACCACCAAGAAAATCGCTGATAAGAAGCACAGAATTGCTGATACCCCAATAAGATCGCTGATAAAAAGCAAAGAATCGCTGATACCCTCAAGAAAATCGCTGATAAAAAGCAAAGAATCGCTGATACCACAAAGAAAATCGCTGATAAAAAGCTAGAATCACCGATCCCCCTAAGAAAATCGCTAATAAAAAGCTAAGATTCCCTAAAAAGCTATGACAACGATACTCTCAAGAAAATTGCTGGTAAAATACCAAATATTGATAGAATAACGGTAATTGCTGATTAAAAAGTGCCAATTCATAAGTCAATTTCTGAACGAAAAAGGGCTTATGTAATATACCAAAAAGCTAATAATATATGAAACTTATGGAATAAAAAGATAGAATATAGGGAATACAAGAATAAATTACCAACCTAATTGTGACAAGAGTTCACGAATTGTTCACTAATGGTTTTTAATCAATTATTGCTTAAAAGTCGAAAATTGTAGAAATATGGATGGTAAAAATGACATGGGTAAGATGGTATATTTTCCTTGTGGCAGTAAGGTTTGTCTGTTAATTTTCAGGATGGTAGCAATGACTATTTTTGTACAAAATATGGTTTAAAAACCTTTAGAAATAAGGTGTTACCACAATTTTCATTCCAGGTATTTCATTTTGAAATTTATTATCTCGTACTCTTATAATGAAGTCGTAGTCACGAATATTGGCTAATTTATCTAGGAGGTAATTTCATATGAAACAAAAATATAGTAAATGGGTTGTAGGCGCAGCTTCAGCAGCCCTAGTAGCATCAGCAATCGTACCAGCAGCAAGCGCAGCAAGCTTTACTGATATTAAAGATAATGACCATGAGGACGCTATCTTAGCATTAGCAGACGCTAAAATCGTAGCAGGTTACCCAGACGGCACATTCAGACCGGATGCTGTAGTTACTCGTGGTAATGTAACTAAATTCTTAGGAAAATGGTTAGTTTCAGAAAATTACGAAATCCCTGCAGACTATGCAACAAAAGCTCGTTTCACTGATTTACCAACATCAACGCCTGACAAAGAGTTATTACAATATGCAGCACTTGTTAAAGATGCTGGCGTATTCAAAGGTTCAAATAACCAATTAATGCAAGCTAATAACATGAGCCGTGAGCAAATGGCAGTTGTTTTAGTACGTGCTATCAAAACTGTTTATAACATAGATTTAGTAGCTGATTACAAAGATGCTGACTTCGAATCTGTTATCACTGATTTAGACAAAGCTACAGCTACAGAAAATCGCGAAGCAATCATCGCGTTAGAATACGCTGGTATTACAAACGTTAAAAATGTACAACAGTTCAATCCTAAAAACTCAGTAACACGCGGTCAATTTGCATCATTCTTACACCGTACAATTACTATGGGTGAACAAGCATCTTTAACTGTTAAAGAAGTTAAAGTTGTAGATGCTACAACATTAGAAGTAACACTTTCTGATGACAAAAAACACACAGTAACATTACCAACTCCACTTCCAGAAAACAAAGAAACTAAAGTAGAGTTCGTTATCAATGGCAAAACTTATTCTGCTGAAGTTACATATGTAACTGCGGCAAAAGTAAAATCTGTTGATGCAGTAAATGCAAAAACTTTAGCTGTAACATTCAATAAACCAGTTGAAACTGAAAAAGCTAAATTTGAGCTTAAAAAAGATGGCTTCAAATCTAACTTCTCTTCTATTACATGGAACGAAGATAAAACAGTTGCAACAATTGAATTAACAAGCAAGATTACTAAAGGTGAATTCACTGTAAACGTAACTGGTCTTTCAGATGAAGCACTAACTGGTTCTGTGAAAACAGAAGACGAAAAAGTTTCTCATATTGAAATCCTTGGTGAAGTAGCTCCATTAACTGGTGTTAATACTACAGCTACAATCGGTTACCAAATTAAAAACCAATATGGTGAAGACATTACAAAATTAAACTCTTCATCTTTAACACTTTCTACAGCAGGTGCTGATAATGCAGTTTCAAATGCAGACGGTTCGATCACAATTAATAAAGCTGCTGGCCTTAAGGAAGGCGATAAAGTAGTACTTACAGTGATCCACGGTGCTACTGCAACAACAACTACACAAACTGTAACAGTTTCTGCAAAAACTGTAGCATCTGACGTAACAATTGGTGCTCTTTACAACAAAGATGGCAAAACGTTAACTGAAGATACTGCTTTAGCAAAAGATAAATTCTATCTTCCTGTTACTGTAAAAGACCAATACGGTAAAGAAATTACTGACGTAAAACGTCTAAAAGATGAAGTTCTAGTAACAAATACAAACCAAGCTGTTGCAACATTCGGTGAATTTGAAAAACAAACAATCGAAGGCAAAGATGTAGTTGTTCTTCCAGTTGAGAAAATTGTAGCAACTGGTGATACAAACGTAATTGTTATCGCTAAAGCAACTGGTAAAAATGGACAAGCGACAGTGAAAGTTGCTGAAGGTGTACGTGCTGATTCAGTTACATTAGGCGCACCAACAAAAGTTGTTACTGCTGAAGCAGACATCCTATTCCCATTATCTGTTTTAGACAAACAAGGTAATGCTATTAAGGATACTACTGTATTAAACGGTTCGAAAGGTATCACTATTACTGGTGGAACTTTAGTAGAAAAAGATGGCGAGCTTTATGCAAAAGTAGCAGGCGCTAACGTCAAAGAAAACACACCAGTAACTGTTGTTGTAACATCTTCAACTGGTAAAGTTGCAACTCAAACAGTTATTCCTAAATCTACAACTGCACCAAAAGTAATCACTGGCTTAAATAGCAAAGTAAGCACAGCTATCCGTGAAATTGCTGGTGAAAAAGTAGAAATCACTGCAAAAGACATCGTAGTTGAAGATCAATTCGGTCAAGTTATTTCAACGGATGAGCTTCTTGCAAAACTTGCAACAGCAAAATACACAATCGAAGCATCTACAGATGAAAACGCACCATTCGAAGTAACAGGTAAAATCGGTGCTGCTGACAACAAAATTACAGTAGCATACAAAGCAGGTGCTACTAAAACAACTGCTAATGTAACATTCAAACTTGTAAAAGAGGATAATACTGCAATTGAAGCAAGCACTTACTCTAAACAATTCTCAGTTGTAAAAGATAGCTCATTCACTTCTTATAAAGTAGAAGATATTAAACCTATCTATGTAGCAGGTACTGCTGGATCTTTAACAATCCCAACTGGATATGGCAAAGACATCGTTGTGAAAGCAGTAACTGCTAATGGTGGAGAAGTTACACTTAAAGCAGGTTCTGACTACACTGTAAAATCTGCAGTTCTTACAAACGTTGCAGATGGTAATATTACTACTGATGATGCAGCTAAAGTAGAATTCGATAAAGATGCTAAAACTGCAACTGCAAAAGTAACAATCACAATCAATGCTACTGGGGAAGAAATCGTGAAAGAAGTAACATTCTCTAACGTTGCTCCTAAGGTAGAAAAAGTAGCTGTAGTAGAAGATGGTAAAGCTCAACAATACATTAACGGTGATGCTGTTAACTTCGTAACAACTTCTTCTTACAATGTAGCTGCTGACTTCGACTTAGATGCATTCTTCAAATTAACTGACGTAGTTGTTACTGACCAATACGGCGTAATGGCAACTGTTGCTGAAGCTGATGCTACTGGCGTAGTTAAAGGCCAAGCTGTATTTAACGGTGTTCCGACTGCTGCTGCAACACTAACTTTATCTAAAGTTTCTGGTGAAGTAGTATTCAGCAATAACGGTACAGCTACAGCATCTGCTACAGGTAAAGCTGGAGACGTATTCAATGCTCGTGTAAACATTGGTGGTCAAAGCGCAACTCCTGTAAAAGTTACAGCTAAACAAGACTTCAAAAACTAAGAAATATTTTTAAACAGTGGAGGTTCGAGTTAAATCGAACTCTCCGCTTTTTTTTATTTATCGGGAAAATTATGACGATGGTAAGATGAGCAGGGGGAATGGATAGAAGAGCGAAAACGACGGAATGAAAAGTCGCAACGCTAAATAAAATCACAAAAATGACAAATATATCTCGAACCGATTCATATAGTGCCTCACCCCAACATTCGATAGAAAAAAGAAACTCTTCATAATAGAGGATTATGAAATATTTGGATTCCCTTATACGTATTATAATAGTATGATAGACAAAATATGTTAAGGGGTTGAGCTGGTGATGAAGAAGCATACTTTATTTCAAGGGGCATTAGTTGCTGCATTAGCGACAAGTGCAATTGTAGTAGTACCAACTGCACAGGCAACAGATAAATTTTCTGATGTTGATTACACGAAGGAATACGGTGTAGCGGTAAAGAATTTAGCTGAACGCGGAATTATTAAAGGTTATGCAGATGGCACGTTTAAGCCATTCGCTGATGTGACGCGTGGACAGGCTTCGAAGATTTTAGCAGGTCTTCTAGGGCTGGATACTAAAAATGTAATGGATCCACAATTTACGGATGTAAAACCGGGCGATGAATATTATGGGGCCATCGCAGCCTTGGAAAGTGAAGGGATTATCTCAGGGTTTGCTGACGGATCCTTCGGTGTCGATCAAGCGATTACACGTGAACAATTAGCGCGAATGCTAACGACGGCATATCATTTAGAATCTACTATTGGTCAGACATTACCATTTAAGGATATTGTAAAATATTCAGATGCTTATTACGCAGTCGCTCCATTGTTTGAGAATAATATAACGAAGGGGATTACACCAACTACTTTTGGCTTAAAAGAGACTGTCAATCGTTCGCAGCTTGCGTTATTTATTCATCGTCTTGAAGTTATGAAGGCTAAACGAGTGACCCAAACATTTACTGCACAGGAGTTTAATTCAACTAATATTGATGCTTATTCTAACGATAATCTAACGCCGGATGGAGAGCATGAGTTCTTCCGCATTCTTCGAACAAAAAATGATATGCAGATAGAGGCGTTACGAGAGGGATCGGGCTATTTCATGCTAGTTGGCTACAATATTGATAATGATGAAAATTATGAAATCGTCGAAATGCAAAAATATAAAATTGATGTAACAAAAGTAGATGGAAAATTACAAATTAACTGTCAACCAACAGATGAAGTGACACCTGGCTCAGCAATGATTTTTGAGCAAGATTTAGGCTTTGATCCGAAAAATATTCAGCTAACTACAGCTGCTGGACAAGCTGTTAGTAATAAAGTTTTTAGCTATAAACCATATGAATTTGATGGCTGGGATGAACAATCGATTCCTAAGGGCGGTAACTATGTGCTGTCGTTATTGCAAGCAGGTGACTATATTGCGACTTTCTCTGATAATAAAGGACATTCGGTACGTGTAGGTATCCATGCAGAATCTGATGGCTATGGATTGTATTCAACATTAGCGATTGAAAAAAGCAATGCGTTCATTCCCAAAAGTGAAATTGGCTTTAAGGTGAAAGATTTCAAAATTGAGCAATACACAGGTGCAATGCATGATCATAAAATAGTTGATGTCGAGCTTTCAGCAGATGGTGTCACTGTAAAAAGAGTCGGAAAAGGTAATTCTGCTTTTTCTGTCCGTCTGAATGGAGAAAATGGTGAGAAACTATATGTACATGGCATGATCCATGAGGTAAGTGGTATAGCAGCAATGAACTATGAGCTAGCAACACAAGAACAAATGGAGAATTCATCATTTAATTAAGAAACCGGTAGAAAAGATAACATCGCTGATAAACATCAAAGAATCGCTGATAAAACCGGAGAAATCGCTGATAAACATCAGAGAATCTCTGATAAAAGCAGAAAAATCGCTGATAAGCATTAAAGAATCGCTGATAAAACTAGGAAAATCGCTGATAGCATCAGAGAATCGCTGATAAAAGCAGAAAAATCGCTGATAGCATTAGAGAATTGCTAATAAAAGCAGAGAAATCGCTTTCAAGTTTTAGCAGCGTTCCTTGCTTGGTTAGCGGCGGAATTTCGTGTTTTAGCGGCGTTCTTCCTTTGGTTAGCGGCGCAAATCACACTTTTAGCGGCGAATTCCAACATAAGCTGGACAATTTGACAAAATTAAAGTCAGAGTTGAAGAACAGTTGTATAGAATTTTACACAATATTTAGGACTTGACTGATAAGCAACATAGAATCGCTGATAAAAGCAGAAAAATCGCTGATAAACATCAGAGAATCGCTGATAAGCAACAAAGAATCGCTGATAAAACCAAGTAAATCGCTGATAAACATCAAAAAACCGCTAACAGCACAAAAGCCTCCCCAATCATGCGGGGAGGCTTTTATATACTAAAAGACAATATATTTTACGTAGTCTTTCCAACCGATCTCTTTAAAATTGCGCCACTCGATTTTTTTAAGTGGTATTGAACGGAAGGAGCGAGCTAAAATATTGCGTTGTTCATTTGCGATAATAGGTGTTCCAGCATCCATATAGCCTGTAAAGATCGTAGAATCTGCCGTTTTAAAGGCAACCTCGATATCCTCAAGGCGTATTTTACCATTTTCATCAATTGTATAAACGCTATGTTTATTTTTCTTTCCAGCCTTCACCCATGCGGATTTCACTTTAAGCGCGTTGGATGCCTGATTTACGGTAATAGAAGCTTTACCGACAGTTGAAAATGGAATGTTTTCTAGTATGTCATCTTGATGCAATATTACCTCATAGCTTGTAGGCTTTGGTAGCTTTGCAGACTTAGCTAGTTCATTTGCCCAAAGGGATTCCTTATTTGCTGGTATCATTTGTTTTTGGAAGACAATACCAGATAGATCATCGTCGTTATGCGGTAGTTTAAAATTAACGGTTTGTCCATCTTCAACCTTTTGCCATTCATCCTCGGATAAGTAGGCAAGCATAGACTTTTCAGATGAATAGATTTCAAATGTGACCGCACCAGCTTGTTCAGTGATTTTTGAGATGACACCATCTACTGGACAAATAACACCTTGGCGCGCTTTAATTTGGCCAATTTGTGCATCCATTAAAGCTATTTGACGATTGGTCTCTGCAATATGACGGTTCAGTATTGCCACTGCAGTTGATGGAGAAGCTTGCTGACCTAATTCAAATTTAACAGAGACATTTAATTTCTCACTAATTTGGTCGGTATTAATAGAGCTTTTAGGGTCATTGCCTCCACCGTATTCAGATTCTATGTCCGCTAAAGCAGATTCTAAATCACTTAATTCAGTTTCGTAGGCAGTGCGTTCAGCCTCAAGCTTTGCTAATTCACCGTCAACTTCCTCTGTTTTGTAGGTAGCTAGTAAATCATTGGCATGTACTTCCTGTCCACGTGTTACATCTATTGCAGCAAGATTTTTCGCATCTGCTGAAATCGTATAGGTTTGTGCTGGTGCAACAATCGCATCCTTTTCAACCGTTTCTACACGATCACTAGGTGTAGCTCGTTGGAATTCATTGATAAAGTAGGATCTTGCTACTTTACTATCATCCTTAAATACAAAATAAGCATTTACACCAATTAATAACGCTATCACTATAATACTTAAACTTGTCCAAGGTCTGGATTTAATAAAGCGCATCATCCTAACCCCCTTGTAATCCATTCTTGTAGTGGTAACACACTAATCATTCCGATAAAAATAGCCATTACTACATAAAGACCAATAATTTTTGCTAATAATGCCTTTCGATCTGACCACTCCTCCCATTTTGAAAGGAACGTGTATTGCACAATAATTGTTAATACAGTTGCTACGGTTAGTTGGTTGATAGCAAATAGTACATAATCCTTATCAATTACTTGCTGAGCTATAGGTGCAAGTGAGAAGAACGAGAAGTTAGTAGTGTAACCAACTGCATAAAACACAGCAAATAAAATCGTCTTTTCAATAAGTAAAAATACCATTACATAAAGTTGTACCTTCTGAATCCATTTATAAGGAATGTCTGTTAATAGATGTAACAAGTATGTAATGCCATAATAATGGAAGCAATAATAGATAACTCCCCAGGCAATAACCCCAACCATTGATAATAAACGGGCTGTATAGTATTCAGTTTGATGATTCGATGCAAATAAGCTTGTTAAGCTTTCAGTACCCATGCCCCAAAACTCACGAACGGCGAATAGTAGCAAAAAGAGTATAAAAACTGCGAAGGATCGCTTTTTATATCCTCTTAGTTCTCCTTGCTCAACAGCTTGGGTAAAATAAGTGGGATGCATTAAGCTGTGCCAAAATTTATATTGATAAAACATATATAGCTCCCTTTCTCGTAAATTAAATCGTAAAGTTGTAGTATACATCTAATTACTGGAAAATAATATAGTAGAAATGCTAAGTTTTTCATGGATTCCCCTCGAAAAAGAGGAAATTTAATCGTTATTTTAGATAATTATACAGAGCTTTTATTCGCTAATTTGAGTAATGTTTCAACAAAATATTTCCTGGAAAATATAGGTGCAAGAACATATAGAGTAGCGCTTTCAATAGACGAGCGCTGCTAACTGTCGTTTACGACCATATTCTTTTAAGTAGAAAGTTTTTCACTCGCAATTAGTCATCTTTTGCCAAAATTTCTTCCAGAACAATGCACATAATTCAATTATATAGTATCCTAACAATAACTTCCTATAAAAAGACTATTCAATCTAAAAAATATTTCTGTTAGTGAAGAGGATGGGCTTCTTTAATAGATTAGCTTGAAATAGGATAAAATGCACCGATACAAAAGGTAGCAAATTAGAAATAAATGATACATATCTATTTACCTATATAAAAGAAAGGGTGGGCATTTTGAAAAAACAAATACAGGTTGGTGTAATAACAAGTCTATTACTAACTCCGACGGCGATTGCCAATGCTCAAGAAGGACAACCTCAAACAATCTCTCAGGAAAATCAAGTAGCTAATGTGAATATAGCAGCAACAAATGCAAACGCTAAATCACAAACTATTGCACAATATGGAAAACTATCTGAAAAATCGACAACAGCAGAAATGGCTGCTGCCAAAAGAGATTTAGCATTTTTAAGCGATAATTTTGACGCTGATGAAATCGAATTTATTACAGCTAAATACAACTATATAGAGAAACAAATAATTTTGTTAAGCGATCTTAAGAACATTGGTACAAGTATTAAAGGTATCTCTTATACTAGTAAAACTTTCATTAAGGATGTTAATGATACATGGAATAGATATCAGACGTTTTTAGGAGCAACGGATGCTGATAAAACCTATTTATCTGTTCAACAAACATTTAAAGGTGCTGTTAATACTGCAACGAACAATAAAGCTAGAGCTATCGTTAAAGATGTTACGGGTAAGTCCCTCCAATATGATTATGAAGGGGCTGCACTCATTGCTTATTTCAAAAGTAACGGGGCAGATATTACAAAACTTTTAAAAATGGTTGATGATGCAACTGTAGTAGACAAAACAGTTAAACAATTAGAAACGCTTGTATTAACCCTAAGTGATCCAAATTCTGATGCTACTAAAATTAAGGAAATCACAGATGGTATAACGACTGAACTGAACAAGCTCACAGCTGACCAAAAGAAAATTGTTATAGCGCATAATCCAAATAGTGCAGCGGTTACACCGTATAAAAAATATACAGAAGTGTTAGCCAACCAATCTACAGCTGATAAAGTAATTGCGCTAGTGGAAAAGTTAGACCCAACTGCAAAGGATTATACTACAAAAGCGAAGGCTGCTAATACTGCTTACTTAAAGCTAGATCCTGCAAAACGCGAATATGTGAAAAACTATAAATCGTTGAAGGATCAAGTAGAGGCGATGGATATTGTGACACGTATCATGGCTTTGAATACATCGCAAAAAACATATACGGAAGTAGTGACACAGTTAACTGCAGATTATGGGAAACTATCATCAAACGGGCAACAACTTGTAACGAATTATCCTGCTCTTCAAACCGCGAATGGCTATATTACAACAGCTAAAGATTTCGACAATCGTGTTATCGCTTTAGCTAATGAGCCGGATGCAACGTTTGTAGGGAAAGTAGCAGCGATGTCTGCAGAATATAAAACGATGGATAAAAATGCGAAAAAATTAGTAACACAATCCAAGACATTAACAACGTATGAAAAAAATAATGCCAATGTTGTGAAGGTTATTAATGCAATTGCAGCTTTAAATCCAGCAAATAAGGATTATACAAAAAAGGTTTTGGCAGCACGTAAGGCATACAATGCATTAGACTCTGCCTCACAAAAACGCGTAACAAACTACAATCAGCTAACAGCAGTTGAGGATGTTGCTACATTAATAGGCTTGATTGAAACATTGAAACCGACGAGTAAAACATTTTTAAATGATTTAGATTCTGCACGCAAAAATTACGATGCATTACCACCAGAAAAGCAAAAAGCTGTCACAAACTATGAAAAGCTTGTCACAGCTGAGACTGAGCTGAAATCTGCACATACAGTTATTGCATTAATAGATGCGGCAGTGCCTAATGATCCAGATTATTT
Source organism: Lysinibacillus sp. Ag94 (assembly GCF_023242215.1). NCBI lineage: Bacteria > Bacillati > Bacillota > Bacilli > Caryophanales > Bacillaceae > Lysinibacillus > Lysinibacillus sp. Ag94. Next base: position 506,422 of record NZ_CP096780.1, read on the forward strand.
AACGAAGCTTATGAATGCTCGCGTTGCTTACGATAAACTAAATTCAGGACAGAAAAAGCTTGTCTCTAATGTGAAGGTGTTAACAGATCGTGAAAAAGAAGTAAAAGCAATTTTAAATACTATGGTGCAAATTGATGGAATAGAGCCGGGCACAAGTAAATTTGTCAGTCAAGTAAACTCAGCGCGAAAAGCGTACGATAAGCTGACAAAAGACCAAAAGCTATATGTCAACAATATTGCTATTTTACAAGGCTATGAGCCAACTGCTAAAGTGATTGAATTAATAGGCAAGTTAAAGCCTTCTAGTAAAACGTTCAATGCGGATACAGTACAAGCTCGAGCACTATACGATGCTCTAAGTAAGGACATGCAGCAATATGTGACAAACTACAATTTATTACAAGCTGCTGAAGCAAGCATCTTAGGTGCAGGAAATGTAAAGCGTATGATTGATGAGCTTCCAACTGTCCCTGCAAATCAATATATTAAACGTATTGAAGAGATACGTGCAGCATATAATGCATTACCGAAAGATCAACAATATGCGGTTGAAAACTATAAAACATTGCAAGAGCAAGAAAAAATTATTAAGCCTGTCATTAGTGTTGTCAATGAGATTGATAAACTGATGACATCGAAAAATATGGACAGCCAATATCAAAAGGTATTAAAAGCATATGATAATCTTACTGCCACTCAACGTAAATATGTTTATAACGAGCAGCTACTTCTTTCATTAGATAATGTTATTAAAGTTTATCAAAGTATTGCAGCCTTAAAGCCAAGCGACAAATTATATTTTGGTATGATAGAATCTGTACGAAAAGATTACGATAGCTTAAGTACTACAGATAAGCAACGAGTATCTAATTACAATATTTTGCTTGAAGCTGAGAAAAATATGAGTGAAGTAAAGAAAGTTGTTGCGATTATAGCTGGTCTTAATCCGGCTTCTAGCTCATATATTCAAGATGTAGCGAACGCTTCTGCTGCATATAAAGCATTAGATTCTAAAGTAAAAGGACAAGTTCTTAACTACGATGTTTTAAAGAAAGCAGAAAAAGATGTAGCAGCAGTGTTAAAAGTGGTGAATGCGATTGGTGAGCTGGACCCAGACGCTAAAACGTTTGAAAAGAAAGTACTGGCTGCACAAAAACTATACGACGCACTTACTCTTGAGCAGCAGGATTTAGTATATAATTATCGTATTTTACAAGAGCACTTAAAAACATTAGGTTTATTATAAGGAGAGAGGGCAGGTCCCTCTTTTCTTTCTTTATAATAAGGAAGGGAAGCATTCATTTGTCGACTAAGAAGATACATAAAGCATGGGCACTTGCAACCGCGGCAGTAGTTGTTCCCTTTTTTGCAGCAGTGCCTGCAGAAGCAGCTGCAATGCCATTTACAGATATAAAAAAAAACGGAAGTGAAGTTGAACTATACAAGGCAGTTAGTGAATTATATAGCCAGGGCATTGTATTTGGGACAACATCGACTACGTTTAGTCCTTATCAAAATTTAACACGAGGGGAAGCGGCATACTTTTTGGCTGAAGCTCTAAAATTGGAGACAAAAAATGTAGTAAATCCTGGCTTCAGTGATGTACCGACCTCTCATAAATATTACGGTCATATTGCCGCGCTTGCCGAAAAGGGTATTATTCAAAAAGGAACAAATTATAATCCAGATCATTTTATGAATCGAAGTCAAATGGCAAAGATATTGACAATCGGCTTTAATTTACAGCAGGCAACAACATTATCTGCACCTTTTTCAGATTTTACAAAAGAAAATGAAACTAATAGGTATATTCAAACGTTATTAAATTATGGGATTACACAAGGAACAAGTGCGACTACATTTTCACCCTATACAGATGTTCGTCGCGGTCAAATGGCTTTATTCCTATACCGCACTTTACAAAAAGCTGAAGACGATTTCTATATAATTAGCGTTGAATAAATGGGAAGACTCACTCTTAAGGTGTTTTCAATCTTAGAGTAGTTTTTTTGAGGTTCATCACCAAAAGTTGTGGATGACTTTTGTTAAAACGTCTACTATGTAAATAGTTGATTGGAGTGGAGACTGGGCGACTCCTCGGGGATCAGCGTCACAGATGAGACCCTGCAGCGCAGCGGATGTTTTCTGTGCGAAAGCGTAGTGTTAACGTAGCGGCAGCACCAAAAGCGGCTCATCGGACGCCCCCAGGAAAGCGCCATTCGAAACGGAAATCAACCACACGTTTTGGTGATGGTCCTTTTTTTGAAACAATAAAGTCAAAATTAGGTAATAATGGAATATGAATGTTTCGCCAACCAAAGTTGGGTGTGAGGACCTTTAAATCGCGAATTAGAATGGTAACAGTGCTTTTTCTCCTATGTCGTGTGGGCCATGAGGGAAAACAAACATGAGTATGGATACGATCCCTAATTTGGTCGTTAGGAAAACATGTGGTGGGGGATTTGTGCCATTAGATTACTATACATAATTAAACGAAGGAGGAGATAGCTATGTTAAAAAAAGTATCTAGTGTTGTTGGTATGTCTCTTTTTTTGCTAACTACATCATATGCTGTGCCTCTGACAAACACATCTGAAGAAGTATTGGCAGCTAATATTGCAAAAGATGTTTCACAATCACATTGGGCAAAAAGCTCAATAGAACATATGCTAGAAAAGCATTATATGACAAATTATCAGGATGGCTTCTTTAGACCAGAACAACCGATTACTAGGGCAGAGGCTGCCGCTGCAATTGCTCGTTCCATGAAGCTAAAACTGGATACCGATTATACGCCTAATTTTACGGACTTATCGGATAATCACCCGTACTACAAAGAAATTTGTGCCTTAGTGGAATTAAAGATATTACAAAATGGTGATTGCTTCAACCCTGATGCACCTTTACAACGTGCACAAATTGCCAAAATGTTAACACTCGCGTATCAAATTGAAGTCGATTCTCAAAATCATAGTAAGTTTAGCGATGTTAAGGAAGGACATTGGGCAAAAGACTATATTGAATCGCTTGCAGATGTTGGTGTTATTAAAGGGATTAACGCACAGCAATTTGCACCAAATCGATTAGTAACACGTGCTCAATTTGCTTCTTTGGTTGAAAGAAGTCTCGACTTTTCAACGAAGGTAACAAATCTCGAGGTAGCCTACGATTATTTATCCAAGTCTTATATTCCGACAAAATGTTTTTCACCAACCATGTCTAATGATGTAATACGTTTAGTCAATGTCGAACGACAAAAAAGAAAGCTACACCCCCTTAACTATGATGCAGCTTTAACACAAATTGCCGTTATTAAGGCTCAGGATATGGTGAATCGACATTATTTTGAGCACGAATCCCCTTACTACGGGATGCCCTGGGATTTAGCAACATTATTCGATTATCCATACACGAGCTTAGGAGAGAATATAGGAAGAAAAATTCCAACATCCGAAGCTGCCGTCAAAGCATGGATGGCTTCACCAGCACATCGTGAAAATATTTTACGAGAAAATTACACAAATACCGGGGTCGCAATTGCAGTTGATAGCAATGGATATTACTATTGGGTGCAGTTATTTTCTAGTCAATAGAATGTGCGGCGGAATGAGGAAAAACCCGTGAAGTGAAGAAGGGACCTGCGTAAAGCATGAGAATACCCTCGGGGCAAAGGCGAATCCCTGTGAGCAGGAGAATCGTCGCGAAGCTGAGGCAAATTCTCGCGGGGCATAGGTCAATTAGCGGCGGAATTTCAAGTTTTAGTGGAGTTCCTTGCTTGGTTAGCGGCGGAATTTCAGGTTTTAGCGGCGTTCCTTGCTTGGTTAGCGGCGGAATTTCAAGTTTTAGTGGCGCAACTCACACTTTTAGCGGCCAATACCAACATAAGCCAATGCTCGCGGAGCAAAGGCGAATCCCCGTGGAGCAGGAGAATCATCGCGAAGCTAGGCAAATACTCGCTGAGCATAGGCCAATTAGCGGCGGAATTTCAAGTTTTAGCGGCGTTCCTTGCTTGGTTAGCAGCGGAATTTCGGGTTTTAGTGGCGCAAGTCACACTATTAGCGGCCAATACCAACATAAGCCAATACTCGCGGAGCATAGGTGAATCCCTGTGAGCAAAGGAGAACCGTCGCGAAGCATAGGCAAATCCCCGCGCAAAGCAAAAGAAATACCACACGGGCCCTATCGCATAAAACGAAAAATCGAATCGGAAATGCGCATATTTAACAACTGAAAATTGGAATTCCACTAAAATTTGCAATCTATTGTGACAAAGCGCAGCTAATATTACAGGAATGTTACAAAAATCCCGATTATCCATTATTTAATACCCATATTTTAGCGCTGATAAACCACGAAACGTTGGTATATCAGTGTTTTTTTGTGCTTTAAAAACCGTTACACAATTGAAAAGTTAAAATAGCATCTTTTATGATAGTCTATTTATAGGCAAAAAAGTTCTGAGAGGGGTATACCGAATATATGAAAAAGAAATGGTTATTACCGGTTTTTGCATCTTTCATGTTATTTACAACAACTCAAATAGATAAAGCTGAAGCAGCCACAACATCTGATGTAACTGATACAGCGTCACAATATTTAGGTGTTCCATATCTTTATGGAGGTACAACTACTAAAGGGCTCGATTGCTCAGGATATACATCTAAAGTCTTTGCAGATTTAGGTATTGAATTAAACCGTACTTCAGGCTCGCAATATCAACAAGGTACTGCTGTAGCAAAGAAGGATCTTCAAGTTGGAGATTTACTATTCTTCAATACTAGTGGTAAAGGAGTTTCGCATGTAGCTATTTACATGGGTGAAGGGAAAATGATCCATTCACAAACAGGTAAAGGTGTTAGTTACTCAAATGTAGATGATCCTTATTATTGGGGTTCTCGTTACATTGGTGCTAAACGTGTAGCAACATTTGATAGTGAACAAGCAGAAGCTGTTAAAGAAGAAGTAAAGGAAGCTGCGATTGATTTTACAGTTTATGCTTCTCGTGCTGAAGTGGCAGTGCAAATTGCTAAAGCACTTAACTTGGATACATCCGATAAAAATACGAATTTTACAGACGTAAAGCCAACAAATGAACATGCTGGTGCAATTGCTGCTGTATCGAAGTTAGGTATCTTTGCTGGTGATGGTAGTGGCAAATTTAATCCATCTTCACCGATAACACGTGCTCAAATCTCGAAAGTTTTAGTACAGGCCTTCGGATTAAAGCAACAAGGCAATGTTGTAACATTTGCTGATGCTCCTGCAAATCATTGGGCAAATGAATTTATTTCAATTCTTGCTTCAAATGGTATTACAGAAGGTAACGGAAATGGTAACTTCGGTTACGATGAGATGTTAAAAATTTCTCAACTTCAAACGTTTATTGAACGCGCACAAAAATAACAATAATAATCAAATTCCGTATTACTTAGACAAGGGCTACGTTTAAAGTAATACATTGCAAGGAAGTTCTTTTATATAATGTATAGATTGAGGAGAGTTTGCACTTGCAGACTCTCTTCTTTTTATGAAAATTACCAAAAATAGGAGTGGTGCCTAGAAAACAGTTAATAGTTACGTTCGTATGATAGTTTTGTCGGTGCAATTTTGCTAAAATGAACACGAGAACAGGAAGGGAGGAAATAAGACATTGAACCTCAAGAAAGTCAGTCTTATATTATGCGTCTTATTCATTTCAGCTTCTATGTTTACAATACATAGTGCCCAAGCAAGTGGTGGGTTTGTAGATGTTCCTAAAGATCAAGAAGCATATGAAGAGATCAATTATTTAGTTAGTTTAGGTGTTATTAAAGGATATACGGAAAACGGCAAAACGTATTATAAACCTTATAATAACGTAACGCGTGGACAAGTTGCCAAGATGGCTGTAATTGCTTCAGGTAACAAACCACTAGTTGTCAATAAATCAAGCTTCTCTGATGTAAAAGTAGGCACAGAGCTTTCAGGCTATGTAGAACGCGCTATACAGCTTGGACTATTTAAAACAAATACTCAGGGGCAATTTTTACCGGATAAGCCTTTAACTCGCGATGAAATGAGTTATGTATTAACAAAAGCCTTTAAACTTGATACAAGTGAATATCAAAATATCGATTCTCCTTTTGTAGATGTAGGTATTACTCATCCATATGTTACATTTGTGAATACGATATACTATAACGGTATTACAAAGGGAACGGGTCAAAATTATTATCCAAATAACAAAGTGACACGTGCGCAGTTTGCATTATTTATAGCGCGTGCAAAAAGTGAAAAGTATCGTTTAGAGCTACCAGTTAAAGGTGTAGGTGTACCTGATACAACACAGGTCATTGGCTTAGTTTCTGTCACAACTGACGGATTAAATATTCGTAAATCAAAAGATTCTTCATCTACTGCTAATATAGTAGGTACAGTAAACAAAGGCGGTAAACTATCAGTCTATGCAGTTGAAGGGGACTGGTTAAAGGTTACTTATAAAGGTGCATTTGCTTATATTCATAAAGCGTATGCACAGTTTTTAGATGCTGACGGTAACGCATTAGGGAATGTCCAAAAGCAAGTTACTGCAACACAAAATTTAAATGTTTACGTAAAACCAACTTCTTCATCTAAAGTTATTACAACAGTTAATAGCAAGACGAAATTACCAGTTTATAAGACAGTCAGTGGCTACCATCTAACTGTAGTAAACGGTATACCAGGCTATGTCGTGGCTAATAGTACAGAGGATGTTGAAGTAGAAAAACCTTCTACTCCAGATCCAACTCCACCTACAGTTTCTGGTGATGTTTTAGGTCGAGTGACGGTTGATAGTTTAAATATTCGCAAAGAAGCTAACTCTACTTCTACGGTACTAGGTAAGCTGAAAAAGGGCGAATATATTCAAGTAAACAGTATTAACGGTTATTGGGCACAAGTTACTTATCAAGGTCAAAAAGGGTATGTCCATAAATCATACTTAAAGCTTCTAAATCAAAGCGGTAATCCACTGAAAAATCGAATTATCATTCTTGATCCTGGTCATGGTGGTAAGGACCCTGGAACTGTTGTAGGTGCTTATTCCGAAAAAGCTATCACATTAAAAGTCGGCACACTTGTGAAGCAAAAGCTAGAGGCTGCAGGTGCGAAGGTATATATGACTCGTACAGGAGATACGTATCCTTCGTTACAAGACCGTGTTGACTTTACAAATAATAATTACGGTGAAATCTTCGTAAGTATCCATGTTAACTCAGCAGCAAATACTGCTGCATTAGGTACTGAAACATATTATGCAATTTCAACAGGTGATATGTATCAAGAAGACATTGATCTTGCGACATTTGTAAACAATCAAATCGTTAATAACTTAAATATGAAAAATCGTGGTGTTAAAGAACAGCAATACTATGTTATTCGCAACACGATTATTCCCGCCATCTTAGTCGAATTAGGCTTCCTAACAAATGATGAAGACCGCGGTAAATTGACGAATGATAAATATGCTGAGTTATTTGCTGATTCTATCTACAAAGGAATTTCACAATACTACGCGAAAAAATAATAAAATGGGCTACATTGTTCAATATGAACGATGTAGCTCTTTTTGTTTGATACTTTAAATACTATGAGCATCGGTAAACTTAAATTCTATTATTTAGAATTTAAGTTGTAACACTTTCATCCATATGATAGTTTTACCAGTGAAATTTTGCTAATATTAATGGTAGAACAAGAAGGGAGGAAATAAGACATTGTATCTCAAAAAAATTTGTCTTATATTATGCGTCCTTTTCGTTTCTGCTTCAATGTTTACAATAAATAGTGCACAAGCAAGTGGCGGTTTTGTAGATGTTACGAACAAGGATGACGCATATGAAGAAATCAATTATTTAGTAAGTTTAGGTGTTATTAAAGGATATACAGAAAAGGGCAAAACGTATTATAAACCTTATAATAACGTAACGCGTGGACAAGTTGCCAAGATGGTTGTTGTTGCTTCAGGTAACAAGCCACTAGTTGTTAATAAATCAAACTTCTCAGATGTAGCAGTCGGCACAGAGCTTTCAGGCTATGTGGAACGTGCTGTACAGCTTGGCTTTTTTAAAACAAATATCAAGGGACAATTCTTACCAAACAAACCTTTAACTCGTGATGAAATGAGTTATGTATTAACAAAAGCGTTTAAGCTTGATACAAGCGAGTATGAAAACATCGATTCTCCTTTTGTAGACGTAGGTATTACTCATCCGTACGTTTCATATGTGAATACGATTTACTATAATGGTATTACAAAGGGAAGTAATCAAAAATATAATCCAAATGATCAAGTGACACGTAAACAGTTTGCGTTATTTGTAGCGCGTGCGAAAGAAGAAAAATATCGTTTAGATATCCCTGTTAAAGGTGTAGCTACACCTGATTCATCACAGGTCATTGGCTTAGTTTCTGCAACAACTGACGGATTAAATATTCGTAAGTCCAAAGATTCTTCATCTACTGCTAATATAGTAGGTACAATAAACAAAGGTGGTAAACTATCAGTCTATGCCGTTGAAGGAGATTGGTTAAAAGTTTCCTATAAAGATACCTTTGCTTATATTTATAAAACGTATGCGCAGTTTTTAGATGCAGATGGTAACGCATTAGGAAATGTCCAAAAGCAAGTTACGACAACACAAAATATTAATCTTTACGCAAAACCAACCTCTTCATCAAAGGTTATTTCGACTGTGAATAGTAAAGTGAATTTACCTGTTTATAAGACGGTAAGTGGTTACCATCTAACTGTAGTAAATGGTGTACCAGGCTATATCGTGGCTAATAGTACAACGGACGTTGAGGTAGAAAAACCTTCTACCCCAGAACCAAAACCAAAACCAAAACCAGAACCAGAACCAAAACCAAAACCAGATCCAACTCCACCAACAATTTCTGGGGATCTATTAGGTCGAGTGACAGTTGACAATTTAAATATTCGTAAAGAAGCTAACGCTACTTCGGCGGTAGTAAGTAAGTTAAAAAAAGGCGAATATGTTCAAGTGAACAGTATTAACGGTTATTGGGCACAAGTTACTTATCAAGGTCAAACAGGGTATATCCATAAATCTTATATAAAGCTACTAAATCAAAATGGTAATCCGTTGAAAGATCGTATTATCATTCTTGATCCAGGTCATGGTGGTAAGGATCCTGGAACTGTTGTAGGTTCTAATTCCGAAAAAGCTATTACATTAAAGGTCAGCACACTTGTAAAGCAAAAGCTAGAAGCTGCAGGCGCGAAGGTATCTATCACTCGTACAGGAGATACGTATCCGTCATTACAAGACCGCGTTGATTTTACAAATGCTAATTATGGTGAAATCTTCATAAGTATCCATGTAAACTCAGCAGCAAATACTTCTGCGCAAGGTACTGAGACATATTATGCAGTGACAACAGGAGATATGTTTAAGGAAGATATTGATTTAGCTACATTTGTAAACAATCAAATCGTAAATAACTTAAATATGAAAAATCGTGGTGTCAAAGAACAGCAATACTATGTAATTCGCAACATGCTTATCCCATCTATCTTAGTCGAACTAGGCTTCCTAACAAATAACGAAGACCGAGCTAAAATGACGGATGATCAATATGTTGAGTTATTCGCTGAGTCTATCTACAAAGGAATTTTAGAATATTACTCAAAACAATAATAATGAAGCGCTACATCGTTCAATAGTAGACGATGTAGCGCTTTTTGTTTACATTTAGCATCTTGCGATGATCATTATAGAGTTGAATTCAATAATTTAAAATTTTGGTATAATAATTCCATATGCGTAATAGTTTTGTCTAGGAAATTTTGTTAATATTAATGGTAGAACAAGAAAGGAGGAAATAAGACATTGTATTTTAAGAAAATTAGTCTTATATTATGCGTCCTTTTCGTTTCTGCTTCAATATTTACAATAAATAGTGCACAAGCAAGTGGCAGTTTTGTAGATGTTACGAACAAAGATGACGCATATGAAGAAATTAATTATTTAGTAAATTTAGGTGTTATTAAAGGGTATAAAGAAAAGGGCAAAACGTATTATAAACCTAACAACACCGTAACGCGTGGACAAGTTGCCAAGATGGTTGTTGTGGCATCAGGCAAAAAGCCACTAGTTGTTAATAAATCAAGCTTCACGGATGTAAAGGCCGGCACGGAGCTTTCAGGCTATGTAGAACGCGCTATACAGTCTGGTCTCTTTAAAACAAATACAAAGGGGCAATTTTTGCCAAACAAACCGTTAACTCGTGATGAAATGAGTTATGTGTTAACAAATGCGTTTAAGCTCGATATGAGTGAGCATGAAAATATCGATTCTCCTTTTGTAGACGTAGGCAATAATCATCCATACGTTTCATATGTGAATACGATTTACTATAATGGTATTACCAAGGGAAGTAATCAAAATTACAATCCAAATGAACAAGTGACACGTAAACAGTTTGCGTTATTTGTAGCGCGTGCGAAAGAAGAAAAATATCGTTTAGCTATCCCTGCTAAAGTTGTAGCTGTACCTGATTCATCACAGGTCATTGGCTTAGTTTCTGCAACTACTGACGGATTAAATATTCGTAAATCCAAAGATTCTTCATCTACTACTAATATAGTAGGTACAGTAAACAAAGGTGGTAAACTATCAGTCTATGCCGTTGAGGGAGATTGGTTGAAAGTTTCCTATAAAGATACCTTTGCTTATATTTATAAAACATATACACAGTTTCTAGATGCAGATGGTAACGCATTAGGAAATGTTCAAAAGCAAGTAGCAACAACACAAAATATTAATCTTTACGCAAAACCAACCTCTTCATCAAAGGTTATTTCAACTGTGAATAGTAAAATGAATTTACCTGTTTATAAGACGGTAAGTGGTTACCATCTAACTGTAGTGAACGGTGTACCTGGTTATATCGTGGCTAATAGTACAGCGGACGTTGAGGTGGAAAAGCCTTCAACTCCAGATCCAACACCAGATCCAAAACCAGATCCAACCCCACCAACAGTTTCTGGGGATCTATTAGGTCGGGTGACAGTTGATAATTTAAATATTCGCCAAGAAGCTAATGCTACATCTGCGGTAGTAAGTAAGCTGAAAAAGGGCGATTATGTTAAAGTGAACAGTATTAACGGTTATTGGGCACAAGTTACTTATCAAGGTCAAACAGGGTATGTCCATAAATCCTATTTAAAGCTATTAAATCAAAGTGGTAATCCGTTAAAAGATCGAATTATCATTATTGATCCAGGTCATGGTGGTAGTGACCCAGGAACTTCTTATGGTTCTATTACAGAAAAAGACATTACATTAAAGGTTAGTACTCTTGTCAAGGGAAAACTGGAGGCTGCAGGGGCAAAGGTATTGATGCCTCGTACTGGAGATACGTTCTCTCCGCCACAAAAACATATTGACTTTGCACATGATAATTACGGCGAAATCTTCGTTAGTATCCATGTTAACTCTGCAGATAGTACTAAAGCAAAAGGTACCGAAACGTATTACGCTAAAACACCAGGTGATATGTATCAAGAAGATATTGAACTTGCGACATTTGTAAACAACCAAATTGTTAAAAACGTAAATATGGAAAATCGTAAGGTCAGACAAAAGAATTACACCGTAGTTGCTAATACGATTATTCCATCCATTCTAGTCGAGCTAGGCTTCCTAACAAATAGTGAAGACCGTGCTAAGTTGACAGATGATAAATATCTTGAGTTATTTGCGGAATCAATCTACAAAGGAATTTTAGAATATTACTCAAAACAATAATAACGAAGAGCTACAGCGATCAAAAGTAAACGCTGTAGCTCTTTTCGTTTAATGGGTTTGGTATTTTAGCGGCGGAACACACAGTTTTAGAACCACGAACATCGCTGATAGAATCGCGAACATCGCTGATAGAATCGCGAACATCGCTGATAGAATCGCGAACATCGCTGATAGAATCGCGAACATCGCTGATAGAATCGCGAACATCGCTGATAGAATCGCGAACATCGCTGATAGAACCGCGAATATCAATGATAGAACCGCAAACATCGCTGATAGAATCGCGAAAAAGCGAAGTGAGCACTTTAGCGGCGCAACGCACGAGATTAGCAGCGAAATGAACACTTTTAGCGGCGCAACCCACAGGTTTAGCAGCGAAGCGAGCACTTTTAGCGGCGGAAAACCCGAGTTTAGCAGCGCAACGAACTTCAACCGGTGATACCTATCCCTTAGTAGCTATTTTGAATTTGCATGAAGTGTTCTATTTACGAATTGAGCAAAGTTTTGACGTGTTACTGTACCATTTGGTTTAAATGTATTGTCGGCATAGCCTGTAGTGATGCCAAGTGAATATAAGGCTTGGACATCTTTATAATAAGCATGGGATGTCGGCACATCTAAGAAAGTATTATTTGTGTAACCTTGTAGCTTGAAGCCGTTGACAAGTGCTCGTGCCATGGCAGCGCGGGTCATTGGCTGGTGGGCATTGATTTTGCCATTTTCTACTGCAATAATACCGTAGCGTAAGCCTGTTGCTAAAACAGCATAGCCATAATCACCTGCTTTGATGTCACTTGCATTTAAGGTAGCTGAGCTTGACGCTGGAACCCCTAATGCTCGCAAAATCATTTCTGTTGCTTGTAGGCGAGTTAATGTCCCCTGTGGATTAAATTTCCCATTAGTTCCTTTCACAATGCCTAATGCATATAAGTTTTTAATATCATAATAGGCACCATTCGACGAAGATACATCTGGGAAGAACGGAGCGGAAGCAATTGTCGCTTTGTTGGAACCTTTTGCGCGCGTGAGCGTTTTAATTTCTGCAATCGTTGCAAATTTTTCATCAGCATTTTTGCGATCATCGCGCCCCTCTATAAAGGATGTACGTATCGTATATGTTCCTGCAGCTAAATTACCAGGCATAGTAATCTGATATTTTTCCACATGGGTACTAATATCTTTTTGATCGGCATTGACTGTTGTGGAATCTGCAGCAAGTCCTGGAATGTAACGTTCATGTCCAATACCAACAACTTTATCGTTTGCGTCTAAAATTTCTACTTTTAATGTACCGCGTGCAGGCACATTACCATTGTTTTTAACCGTTACAGTGGAGTAGAAAACAAATTTACCAGACGGTGCTACATAACTTTGCACCCCGTCAGAGTAAAGCGAAAGGTTATAACGGCGGGGCACATAGCCATTATGTTTTTCGGCTACCCAATTTAAAGCATGCTTCATAAATACTTGTGCATCCTTATCACCATTAGTTGTTATATAAGCAGCACCATTTTCGTTATCCTGCCAATCCGCTTTATCATTAATATTTATATAATCATAGATTTTGAATCCAATTTGAACAACTCTGCCTTTTCCGTATTCAATCGCATGGGCTGCGCCAAATTCATTTTTTTTCATTGTTTTAGGTTTGTCTGTGTAATTGTAATCTGAGAAATATAAAATAGGTGTTGCAGATCCACCTTGCCAAGGCTTAATGACTTCCACCCAATCACGATCTGTTTTTGTTAGATTAAGCTTGCTTTTGCCAAGCTCTTTTGTTGTGTTTTGCATAATTGGATGAACAGTATTGATATTGCTTATTGTAGAATTTCCTAACACAATATCGTCAATAAAATGAGAATTGAAGACTTCAGTTAAATTATCCCACTCCATCACCCAAGAATCGACATCGTAGATCAATGGAGAGAGATCCATTTGACCGAGTTTAGGGAATTTTATAGATTCATTTCGGGCTGTCTGGAAGGCAAAAATTGCACCACCGCCATTTCGAACGTACATTTTAACATTTTCGCGTTGCTGATGATTCATCATGACTGTATAGGCAAAGACGATTGCATCATATTGACTTAAACTTTCTAAATTATTTAAGTCTTTCTCATAAATTTTCTCTACGTGGAAGCCTTGTTGCTGATAGAGAAGAAAAGCTTTTAGCTCCTTATTATATGTAGAGCTATAATCAACCTTTTCAGAAACACGTTGGCCATTAAATGTTCCACTAGGGTGTGTAGTATTGGCATATTTTTCACTACTTTCAGAGAAAACGACACCGATTTTCTGTGCTGCTTTAGCTTGTGTTGGTGCTAAAAAAACTACGAGCATAAAAGAGCATGCTACGAGTAGTGAAACGAATAATTTCTTCATTAAATCCACATCCTTATTTTTGTATATTTTTTCTTCAATTGCGTGCTAATTTTGAATTGTGCTTAAGCCGTGAAATTTGCACTACTTAGTTATCATACAACTAAATAATGGATAAAACATTAAAAGTTGGTTTTTGTATGGTGATTTGACATAGATTGTCGATTAATGGAGGATAAGATTAAGAGGGACAACAGTTGAGGAAATTTATGCAGTAAATTTTGGCTATAAGCTCGTAATTTGGTTATCACCAAAAGTTGTGGATGACTTTTGTTAAACCGTCTACTATGTAAATAGTTGACCTTCGTTCCGACTGGGCGACTCCTCGGGGATCAGCAGTAGAGGAACGAAGGCTAAAAGCATCACATCCTGTGATAACGCCTTCGTGACCAACATCGTGCTGCTGTCGCTACGTTGCACTCACGCTTTCGCGCAAAAAACATCTGTTGGCCCGAGACCCTGCAGCGCAGCGGATGTTTTCTGTGCGAAAGCGTAGTGTTAACGTAGCGGCAGCAACAAAAGCGGCTCATCGGACGCCCCCAGGAAGCTTTGCTCTGTGCGAAAGCGAAGCGTCAGCAACAAATGTTTTCTGTAGCGAAAGCGAAGCATCAGCAACAAATGTTTTCTGTAGCGAAAGCGAAGCGTCAGCTACAAAGCGCCCAGTCGGAACGGAAATCAACCACACGTTTTGGTGATGATCTCGTAATTTAGGGAAAAAAGAAAAACATTGCATAATTTTATGTAAAATCAATTCATTCCTTTCTATAAGTCTACCTGTATTTATGATATAATAACTCTTGTTTTGCTTTAGTAAATAAAAAGAATGAACAATTTTGATTCGCGATAGAGGAGGGCAATCACATCTTCTGAGATGTATGACATTTATGAATAAACTGAAACAAACTTTTGCAAAGGTCAACAAAATTGATACGTTTTCGCCGTATTTCTTTTTACCTTTTGTATTAATGCTCTATTTCTTTACAAGTCTATTTGATTTCCATCGATTTGAATTATTTAATTTACGTGTATCAATTTGGCCAGCAGTATTTTTAGCAGTAATATGCTATTACATTGGTGTGTACATTATTGATAAGTTACAATGGACAATCCCATCATTTGGTTTATCCTTCTTAGGGAAATATGTTGTTCATTTTATCGTATTTTTAACTTTACTAGGTTTAGTTTCATATGTATTAATGATGACTTCCGGTGGTGGATTAGGAATTTCTGATGAATCTAATCGACGTAACCTTGATCCAAAATTAAACTTCTTTGCTCAATTGTTATGGTATGGTGTTTTACTGTTATTATCATATAAAATGATTTTAGAAAAAAATATAACTTGGAAAAAAACATTAATCTACGGCTCTATTTATGCTGCAGTAATGTTCTTATTCCTATTGATGGGTTACCGTACACCATTAATTATCATGTTATTTACTGGTATTATCATCTTCCATTACGTTGTAAAACGAGTGAAATTAACATGGTTCCTTACAGCTCTGTTTGTTATCGGAGTAGCATTCTCAATGTTTGGCTTCCTTCGTGTTGTATCAGAGGATACAACGAAAGAATTTAATAGCCGTGAACAACCAGATGTAGAATTGACTGAAACAGAAAAAGAAAAGCTGCTATCAGTAGAGCAGCAAGTTAACTTAACACCAAAATGGATTCGTTCAATAAATGGTGAGAGTGTAACAGGCCATATTGTTTTAAGTAAAATTATCGAATATACGCAGAAGGAAGGTTACCTAAATGGAGAAATCCATGCAGGTATCATCAGTACTATTTTACCAGGTGAACAAGTTTCACCACGTATGAGAGTAACAGAAGTTGTAAACTCTCTAGCCGAATCTGAAGGTAAATATATTACACGTCCTAACAGAACAACAACACCAACATTTATTGGTCAATTATTCTTAGACGGCGGTTATCTGCTTGTAGCGATAGGCTTCTTATTATATGGTGTATTAATCTCATTAATTTATAATAAAGTGAAGCAGGGCGGTATTCGTAGCTTCCACTCTGTAGCTTATGCATTTGTCATTACCTTATTTACAGTGTCTATGCATACAGGCTTGCTTGATTTAATCTTTATTTTAATGCTAGGCTTTGTCATAATTGCGTCAGCGATTATTAAAACAGATAAGAAAAAGCTTTCATATTAACAATAATAGAGATGTCTCAAATATTATTTGAGGCATCTCTTTTTTATTAGGGTGTTCCTATGGCAGGTGAGTGTCGATAAAATTTGGAAGTTGAACATTTTGCTACCCTTTATTTTGCCGAAAAAACAATGTGACACCATAACATTGCCATTATAAATTTTCAACAACATAAAAAGTCGCCCTACGTTATAGGACGACTTCTTTTTTATTTTACTGTATTGATCACTTGTACATAGTCTTTGCTCACGAAAGCTTTTCCTGTATACAGTTTATCAGAAATGATCTCATACCAGCCGTTTGTAGCAGAGCTAGTTATGATCACAGGCATACCACTGCGTGCATATGTGAATAGAGGGTTATTGCTAGTAGCTGCACCTGTGCGAACGTTTAAGCCGTTTGTTGTTGTTAGACCGATTGTGTATGGATTATTAGCATCCTTAAAGCCTAACGCCTTTTCAGCTCGGTAATAGTGTCCTGCAATTTTTGCTCCCCAGAATGGATCAGACGCGTATTTTACGTTAAAGCCAAGAGCTTTTGAACCTACTACTGCACCATTCGCAAAGTTTTTACCAGGTGTACCCCCTGGATTAATGTAGTTTGGCTGTAGGAATTTATCAACAAGCTCATTGATGTTGTCAGCTATACTATCAAAATTTTTGTTTAGTGGGTTCGTATCATACACGTACAAGCCAAATAGGTTATTTAACTTTTGTGCATGTTCACTCATACCATAAGCACTCTCATGCTGGGCAAGTGATAAAATAAGCATTGCGTTAATTTGGGATTTTGCTTCTACATCTTTCAATGTTTTCCCTAAACCTATTAACTTACTTTTCTTTGTAGCATCTTTATAAAGGGTAGCTCCTGTACTCTCAATCTCTGCAAGCTTATTCATTATATAAGTATCGATTTCTTGTGCCGTGTATTGTGTTTGGGCGCGGGCAGGTAAAAATTGATAATAGTTATAAGCATCACCTTTAGAAGAGCCGTTGCCGTTTGAGAAATAAATACCGTTCCAGCTATAGTATTTTTCGTTTTGCTTCATAAAGGATGGCGCTTTTCCGAAAATATAGCTAGAAGAATATTTATTTGTTTTGTAATCGTAAAGTGTGTGTTTAATTTCACCATTCACATTTTCATAGTAAGAACGACCTTTGCTTATTGAAAATGGGATTAATGTAACATCAGCATGTTTTAAGTAGCCGACTTGACCAGCTAATCGAACTTTTACTTGTGTTGCATCACTACTGAGGTATTCCATTTCAGTATTTGCCGCAACAGCAAGCGAGTCATTAATTGTTTCAGATTTTAGTGCTACGTAATTATTTGTAACAGCGTACCCTGAAGACATTTTTACAATTTTATCACTTTGGACAATAACTTGCGTATTTTTTGTCACAGCTTTTTCAGCAGCTTCAAAAGTAGAGAATCCTTGGTTACCAACTAATGTGCCGTTTGAAATTTCCTTAATAGCATATTTAGAAGATCCGGTATTTGTATCGCCGCCGTTTGAATTACCGCCGTTAGTATCGCCGCCGTTTGAATTACCACCGCTAGTATTACCGTCGTTTGTGTTGCCACCGTTGGGTGCAGTAGCGTCTGGATCACCAGCAAGTTGCATTAGACGGACAATAAACGAAGATGCTTGTCCAATTGTTGCATTTTTTTCAGGCATAAAGTAACCATTAGAGCCTTTAATGATTTCTAGTTGTGCACCTATAGCTACTGCTTGACGGTAGTCTTTTATGATAGATGCATTATCCTTAAACGTAATAGTAGGCGTACCTTTAGGAATATTTAAATAATCGATAGCTCTCTCAAGCATAACCGCCATATGCTGTCTTGAAATAGCGGCATTAGGCTTAAATGAACCATCTCCGTAACCTGTAATAATACCAGCTGAAGCAGCAAGCTTAATATCTTTTGCATGTACATATGTATCTGGGACATCTTTAAAGACTATGTCACTTGTCGCTTTAAGATTCATGGCTTTACTTAAATAAGAAGCAAACTCTCCACGTGTTACATTGTCATTTGGACGATAACTTCCTTTTGCATCTTTTACTAATGCATTTTTAGAAATTAAATAACGAAGACCCTGTTCATGTGAATGCCCTGTTAGTTCGTCAGCAGATGCCAGTTGAGGTTGCCAAAGAAGCATGCCGATTATTGTCATGAGCAAAGCAATGATTGATAGTTTTTTCATATTTTACCCTCCTAGACTTCTACATCATTTTACCAAAGTTATAGAGTAACGATAAGGTCAAATATTTGAAAAATCATAAAATGAGACTATATAAATAGTTTTCATGACAATTCATATAAAACTGGAAAATAGCTTAAATGTTCCATGGATATTTTGGCATATTTTTGATAATGTTATAGAAGTAAAACATGTGAAGGGAGAGTTGAGGGCTCCATTTTATTCAGGAGCGCAAAAAAATGAAAAAAGTAGCGAAAAATTTACTGGTTTTAGTTGTATTATTGTCAATGGTTGTTAGTCCGTTAAATGCCTATGCAGCCCAAACGGTCAAGAAGGATTTACAATTATCAAAAGGTGTGCAGTATAAACAATATACATACAGCAGTACCAAAACAAACTCTATTAATCATCTTGTTATTAATGTAGACGAGCCAATGACAGAAGTACAATTAGGTATGCCCGCGAATGTCAATGGCAGAGAATCGACAGTAGCAAATGCTAATCGTAATTCACGCGAGGGGAATCGTGTAGTTGGTGCTATTAATGCAAGTTTCTTCGATATGTCAGCAGGTTTCCCATTATTTTTACTAAGTAAAGATAATGTTATTTTAAACGGTGGAGCTGTTTCAAAGGGCTCCGATGAATATATGAATGTCCCTACAGCTTTTGGTGTTTCTCCAGATGGCAGGGGTGTCATTGACTATTTTGATTTTAATGTAACCCTTTCTCACAGTGGTAAAGACTATAAAATGACAGGGATGAATCGTGCACGTAATATATATGAAGCGATTGTTTACACACCACAATTTTATAGTAAAACAACAAATACAAATGAATATGGTTTTGAAATTGTAGTAGATACTGGAGCTCCGGTTACTGAAAATAAATTTGGTCAAACATTAACAGGGAAAGTTACACAAATTACACCTTATGGATCAAAAGAAAAAATATCGATCCCTTCAACTGGCTTTGTCGTATCTTTACAAGGTGGGGATTGGCACAGTAAGCTAAGCCAAATTGCAGTTGGCGATGAGCTAAGTGTTAACTTCGCTATTGATAAGCAATGGCAGGATGCAAAATTTATCCTGGCAAGTGGTCCGTATTTAGTAAAAGATAATAAACCTTACATTATGATGAGCACATCTAGTAAGCGTGCAACAGAGGTTACAGCACGTACGATTGTGGCGACAAGTAATAATGGGAAAACAGTACACTTTATTACGGTTGATGGGAAACAGAAACATAGCGCAGGGATGAATATGGTTCAACTTGCGAACTATTTAGTGTCACTTGGTGTTGAGCGGGCAATTAACTTAGATGGTGGCGGCTCAACAACGATGGGTATTCGAAATTACGGTAATAATAATGTCGTATTAGCGAACCTACCATTAAATGCAGGCAATTCGCAGCGTCTTGTGTCCGCAACATTACAAGCTGTAAGTACGGCACCAACTGGCAAAGGAAAATATATTAAATATACGAATAGTACAAGCTATGCAACTCTTTTAGCAGGTGCTTCGTCTAGTATAGCAGTGCAATACATTTTAGATGAAAACTATAATGCGCTACCATTAGACGGTCATGTATCGCTAACATCTGAGAGTAATACTTTAAAAGTTAACGGCTTGAACTATACTTCAACGACAGCTGGTAATGATCGTATTTTCATCAACCACGATGGCACGCCTGTTGAATCATTCCAAGTGAAAGTAGTAGATGCTCCAGCAACAATAGATATTGCACCAAAGTCAAAAACTGTAGGAGCAGGCGAAACTGTTAAATTTACTATGGATGCAAAGGATGACGGTGGCAAACCGCTAGTTTACAATGCATCACAAGTGAAATGGTCTGTAGAAGGTAATATCGGTACGATTACTAATGATGGTAAGTTTACAGCTAAAAATCCAGGTGCTACTGGTAAAGTAGTAGCGACTTTAGGAACAAAGCGAGTAGAGGCTACTGTAACTGTAGCAAAAGCTGCGTTGTTTAAAGATATTCCTAGTAACTATGTGTACTATAAAGAAATTGAGTATTTAACAAAAAATAATATTATTACAGGTCATCCAGATGGCACATTTAGACCAAATGACAAACTTACACGTGCACATGCAGCAGTTATTATTAGTCGCGCACTTGATTTAAAAACATCAAACGTCAAAAATCCAGGCTTTAAGGATATTCCTGCGAATCACATATATTATAAACAAATCGCAGCTGTAGTTGAGTCTGGTATAATGAGCGGTAAGGGCAATAATGTCTTTGATCCTGATGCTACTTTAACTCGTGCACAAATGGCGAAGGTTGTAGCATTAGCTTATAATCTAAAAGGGACAAGCAGCACTAACTTTAAAGATGTATCGAAGGATCATTGGGCATACACATATGTTCAACAGTTAGCCGCAAACAAAATTACAACTGGTTATGGTGATAACACCTTTAAGCCAGATGAAGCGATTAGTCGCGCTCATTTCGGATTATTCCTTTATAGAGCAATTAATCAATAAAGAATGGCTTAGCATTTAAAAAATAGCAAACTAGTCGTGTTACCTAGTTTGCTATTTTTCTCTTTAAAATAAAAGGTTATTGATTGGGGCCTTGTAAACCGTATAAGTTGATGAACGGCTCATCGGACGCTCTACGGAAGCGCCTGGCCGCAAAGAAATCAACCTTACGTTATGTTGATGAGGAAACAGATCACAAGATTAGTAGCAACTTTTGAAGCTCATCTTATATTTACTATTTTTAAAAGAACGTAAATGTGCAATTGTGGTATAATCTCAGTATTAAAAAGTAAAAGGATGTTTTTTAATGAAAATAGGCATTGTGGGGAATTACGGCAATGATAATAATGGTGATGAATCAATATTATACGGCATTCTTCAACAAGTAAAACAAACATTTTCGGTAACTAATGATGACATTACCGTTTTTAGTAATAACACACAACAAACATCCGAACGTTACGGGGTACATAGCTATCCATTGTATTACAGGAAGAGTAATTTATTTAAAACGTTTATCCATACTTATAAAAATAATAAACAATATGTATCAACATTTGACCTCCTCATCATTGGTGGTGGTGGTATTTTAATGGATTTTTATAAACGTGAGGCTCACCTGTATGGAGCGTATGCAATGATGGCAAAGCAAAGTAATGTTCCCTACATTATTTACGGATGTGGCGCTGGACCACTTGATACGATTTCTGGGAAAATTAGTATTCGCGCAATGTGTCGTTATGCAGCAAATATCTCTGTTCGTGATCCCCAGTCTAAAAAGCTTTTGCAAAGTATTGGGGTGAAAAAACCAATAGATATTATTGGTGATCCTGCATTTACATTAAAAGGTGATCGTCAACATTACGCCGAAAAACCAATTAAAATAGGTGTATCAGCGGTTCCGTACTATAATGCAAACTATTGGCCAGAAGGAAATGTAGAAAAATATGATGCGTACGTTACAGGAATGGCGAAAAATTTAGATCATGTAATTTCTGAGCATAATGTCGAAATTACATTCTTTGCCACAAAATACCCGCAGGACGTCACTGTGACGAAGGATATTCAGAAAAAAATGCAACAACATGCACACACAAAAATTATTGATGAAAATTTGGTGCCGGAGCGATTACTTGATGTAACGGAGGAACAGGATATTATTATCGGTACACGTTTGCACTCGCTTATTTTGGCAACGGATTCAGAAACTCCGATTATTGCGATATCCTATCATACAAAAGTACAAGATTTTATGTCCTTTGTAGGTGCATCAGATCGTTGCTTACAAATGCAGGATATAGAGGATGATGTGAAGGCTCTATCCACATTAGTTGGCAAACTAAGTAGTAATTGGGACCAGTCGATTGCGGAGACGAAACAAATTGCTACCCATATTCATAAAGAGGCCATGCGTGGTCAGGAATTAATGAAAAAGGCAGTGACACGTCTATGAAAAAAATACTCGTCATTAGTAATATGTATCCAACATCTGATCATTTATCATTCGGTATTTTTGTGAAAAACCAAGTCACTGCTCTTGAAAAGGCAGGACTAGACGTAGATATATCTGTAAATACTAATCCGGCAACTGGTAAGAAGAACACCATTATGAAATATACAAAATGGGGTTTATCGACATTGATGAAAGGCTTAAAAAACAGAAAGTCTATTGATGTCACACATGCACATTATGTGTTTCCATCTGGTATGCTGTCGCTCTTATTAAAGAAAATGTTTGGTATACCATTTATCGTTACAGCTCATGGTGGAGATATTGAGCGCATGGCGAAAAAGAACGCAAGAATTCGTAATTGGACAGAGAGTATTTTACGTGAAAGTGAACATATTATCGCAGTAGGTCCTGTCTTAGCTCAACAAATTGAACAAGATTTTGGGATTGAAAAAGGTAAAATCTCTGTCGTTAGCATGGGTGTGAATCGTGAGGTTTTCACAAAAGGAAATCAAGTAGCAGTGTGCAAAGAACTGCAATTACCTACTGAGCCATTCAGATTTTTATTTGTAGGAAATGTTATAAAACAAAAAGGCGTTGAAGAGCTGTTACAGGCTTTCCAAATGCTAAAAACAAAAGTATCTCGGCCTTTAGAGTTAAATATTGTAGGTTCTAGAAGAGATCAGGCATTTTTCCAATCCTTGCAACCATTGATCAGTGAAGACGTCAAATTTATAGATCCACTAAAACAACAAGAACTAGTAAAGTGGTTCCAAGCAAGTGATGTCTTTGTATTACCATCCCATTTAGAAGGTTTTGGATTAGTAGCATTAGAGGCATTAGCGACAGATACACCTGTTATTGCTTCAAATGTAGGTGGACTTGTATCTTTGCTTGGAGAGGGCGCAGGGCATTTAGTGGAGCCCGAAAATGCGATGGTTTTATCTGAGGAGATGCTGCGTGCCGTGAACACGCCAAAGGAACAATATATGAATCGTGAAGCGGTCGACGAAGTATTAGCCATTCACGATGAAAAAAATATAACATCTCGCTGTATAGAGATTTATAAGTCGGCCATTGAAGGTGGGGATGGCCTATGAATAAGTTTATAAAAATAGTTGGGGCAGTTGCGATTATTAATGTCGTGGCCCGTGTTTTCGGATTTTTACGTGAAATGATTATCGGATACCAATATGGTAGTAGCCATATTGCTGATAGTATTTTCACAGCTTACACAATTCCAAACTTTTTATATCTAGTCGTAGGTGGTGCTTTTACTACTGCTGTTATCTCAATTTATAATCGGGAAACAACGGATCGTGCGCTATTTGTTAAACAATCCTTCACAATTGTCTTGTTAACGGTTTCAATAATGACAATTTTAATGTTAGCGTTCACTAATCCAATTATGGAGATGTTTAACCAAAGTAAAGATAAAAAGGCGTTTAGTCAAAGTGAGTTAGATTTAGCTAAAAATCTATATTATTGGATGATGCCTTCGTCAATTTTACTCGTATTGTCCTCATGGTATAGTGGATTGCTCAACGCAAATCAAAAATTCCATTTGTCTAGCTTTGCTATTTTAATTTATAATGCAATCTTTTTAGTGATTGCTGTAGGTTTATCTAAAATTCCAAGCATCGACGCAATGGGATATGGTATTAGTGCATTAGTCAGTGCAGCAATAATGGTATATTTCCTAATTGTTGGATATCGTAAGTTAGATTCACATAAGGTTGGTTTTTCATTTGAACGAAATATTGCATCAAAGCAATTATGGATAATGACGTTACCGATTATGCTCGGTGGGGCAACCATTCAAATTTATGCATTATTACAGCGCGTTTTTGCAGGAATGTTATCTGAAGGGGCAGTAGCTGCTGTAAACTATTCATCAAGACTTATGCAATTCCCGCAAGCAATTTTAATTACAGCAGTAACGACAGTTATCTTTCCAATTTTGAGTCAAAAAGAAGCAGAGAATGACCTTACTTCCATTAAAAGCTTATACTCAAAAGGGCTACATTATCTATTGTTGTTACTTTATCCTGTAACAGTCTACTCATATTTTTATGCAGAGAATCTCGTGCAGGTTGTTTATGAACGTGGTAATTTTGATGCAATTTCAACTGCAATTACTACACCAGTACTGGCAATCTTTTGTTTATCGATGTATTTTTTAGCTGCAAACGGGTATATAACGCGCTTTTATTATGCAAAGGGTGACTCAATGGCACCTGTTATCTTCAGCTTAATAAATGTATTTGTTATTAACATTGCCGTTATTAAGTTGCTTGTCGATAAATATGGAGCAGAAGCGATTGCATGGGGTACATTAGTGAGTTCAGTAACAAACTTTATTATGCTAATTATTTATGCAGCCTATAAATATGACTTGAAAATGGGGATCTTTAGCAAAGAGCTGCAATTTTTCAGATCAGTTCCGCCAATGATTATTATCACGATTGTTTTGTATTTTTCAAGCAAGTTTTTAGTATTCAACAACATATGGCTAACTTTCATTGTAGGCCTTGTTATTTTTAGTGCAGTAGTTGTTGGCTCGTACTTATTATTTGGCGTGAAAGAAGTAAAAGAATTTAGTGATAAACTAAAACGGAAATTTTTAAAATAATAGGGAAAAGTGGGTATCTTAGAAAGCACGGGATACCCACTTTTTTATTTCAGGTGTGCTGATATGCTTGTTGTTGTTCGAATAAAGGGATTTTACTAAGGTGCGCCCATTTGTCCCTAGTGTTAAAGCGCCTGTAGTGGAAAAAGGTTATTAATGCACCTGTTTTTGTCGTTGAAAGGAATTAAACTCGATTGGACACTATAAGCACTATCTGCAAAAAACTTGTTATATTTATAATATTTTATAGTGAAAAAATAGGAGCTGTATTATAATTAGTTTTATTAATAGTGGTATTTTTTATGAACATATGGATAAATTGGCATTATTTCAGTGATGCCTAAAGGACTATGACTACTACAAATTAGATAAGGTGGGAAGTATGGCAAGAGGTAGGAAGGTTAATTCAAATGGTGAACGAAGTAAACAATTATTGCTTGAAAAGGCTTTAGCGTTATTTTCTGAAAAAGGGTATCATGATACAAAAATTAGTGACATTGTCAAAGCCGCGAATGTAACACAGCCAACTTTTTATTTATATTTTGAAAGTAAGGATGCTCTTTACACCGATCTGAATAAATTATTTCAGCAAGGGTTTGATGAAATTATGGGTAAACAATTAGAAGAAGGCGAAGAGGGATTAGCAGGCTTTGTTTCAGAGCTAAAGCAAAAAATACAAATGTTATTCGTTTACATAATTGATAACCCTAAATTAACGAAAATTGGATTATTTGAATCTAAGCAGTCACTTGTAGTTAAATCTCGACTTACACAGCAATTTACTCACCTTATACATCGTTATGATTGTGCCCATATATTACAATCATATTGTGCAGACATAAACATAGTTGTAGATAGTTTTGTAGGGTCCTTAGAGCGTTTAATATTAACAAATTTACTTGAACAAAAAAAACAGCCATGCGAGTTAGCAAGCGACTTAGTTCATTTATACTTTTTAAGAGAAGTAAATACAAAATGAGGCTGGGACATAAAGCCGAACAATTAACAAAACACGTTAAACAGAAAACCGAACTATCCGAAACACTTCATGAGAGTTTCATTGGATAGTTCGGTATTTTTGTTAGCCAAAACACATTTGTCCTAGCCTTATTTTTTATTTCTTAACTGTAATATGAAGATAAACGCCTTTTTGAAGCTTATTGCCTGTTTCTTTTTGAATAGATGGATGAACGAGTAGCATATACTCTTGCCCGCTGTTTAATGGTTTTGATGGAGTAACAAGTAATGAATGACCATCAACTTTT
Source organism: Lysinibacillus sp. Ag94 (assembly GCF_023242215.1). Lineage (NCBI taxonomy): Bacteria > Bacillati > Bacillota > Bacilli > Caryophanales > Bacillaceae > Lysinibacillus > Lysinibacillus sp. Ag94. Next base: position 532,809 of record NZ_CP096780.1, read on the forward strand.
GTAGTAACGGGTACTTCGTTACCGCCTAAAGCAACGAGTTGTACACTACCTTCAGCAATTTGCGAAGCGAGTGCTTGTGAGAATTTCACAGTAAATGTTTTAGAAGTTGGTACGTTTTTTAAGCTTGCAAGCTCTTTATAATTTGTATATTGTGCTTTAATTGCATCATAATGTGCCTGGTAAATAGGAGCGGTCTTTGTTTGGACGTTCGGTTTTACCCCAACCTCATTAATCGTTTTCCCTAATGGACCTGTAAAATTACCAGTTGTAAGCTTTAAATAGCTACCATCCTGCAGTTCAAAAAAGCCTTGCATACAGCCTTTTCCATACGTAGTTTCTCCGTATAAAATAGCAGATTGCTGATCTTGTAATGTTGCTGCTAACATTTCAGAGGCGCTAGCACTATAACGGTTTACTAGAATACGTGTATCTGCTGGGAATTTTTCGTTTTGATTGACTGCACGTATTTTATAAGAGGCATGTGCTTCCTCCAGTAAGTAGGCAATTTTTGCTTTTGGGAATAGCCCTGCAATCTCCTCAGCTGTTGATACATAGCCTCCGCCATTGTTTTGTAAATCAAGTATAAAAGAGGTTGCACCACGCTGTTTTAATTGAATAAGCGCATCTTTGACAAGCTTTGCACCGTCTTCTGAGAAGGATGACATAGCAATATAGCCAACATCCCCAAACAGTAACGCAGATTCCACATTTGGTAATGTGAATTTTTTCCGTGTAATGGTTGTAGTTGAAGTTTTACCATCTGCATGTCGAAGCGTCACTTCTATTTTCGTATTGTCGTCACCAGATAATAAGGAGGAGACTTCTTGGGTAGAGCTTCCTACTACGGATTGTCCGTTAATGGCGATAATAATGTCTCCAGCAACTACACCAGCTTTAGATGCGCCGCTATCCTCAAACACTTGTAAAATATGAATACCATCTTCATGTTCTTCGATGATTACACCAATCCCAATTGTTGATAGATCTATGCTATTCATATAATCTTCAAGTTCTTTTTTCGTAAAATATGTGGAGTAAGGGTCTAGCATATCAATGATTTCGGGAATTGTTTTAGCTTTTTGTAAATTGCCGTGGATGGTTCCAACATAACTTTCCTCAATAATTGCCTTGATTTCCGTTACAAGCTGTTGTTCATTGCTTGCAGCAGAAGCGTTTGTCAATGGAATGATGAAAAAGCATAGAACGAATACAAAAGACCACAATATTTTTTTCATGGGACACCTCTTTTCTAATTAACTTTATTATACATGAATTTCCATATAACCGTGAATAGGAAAGGAGGGGTTACCTACAAAAAAAGAATCTGCTAGCCATTTGCGAAAAAGTAAGTTTACGCAAGATTCCTAGACAGTCGTTGTCTAAAAGAAGCTTGAAGCTTATTCGCAAAAAGCAATCAGATTCTAGTTAGATGAAGAAATTTTATTTTTTTGTGAGCTTATGAATGACTAAGCCGATAAGCGCACCGATTATTGCAGGTACAAGCCATGCTAGACTTTGCTCGTATAATGGCAAAGCTTTCAAAATGTTCACATATGGTGTAATTGTAATTTTCATTTCCTTTAAACCATCATTCAAGCTTACAAAGAATGTAGGAATTAATGCCAAAATGTAGACAATTTTCCCACCTTTAAAGAAGTTATCAAAAAGCGACAGAACCATTAATACCATCGCTAGTGGATAGATGATTAATAAAACAGGTAGTGATGCACTAATAATTGTAGAAAGACCTACGTTTGTTATAGCAGCACTGAAAATTGTGAAAATTACTAAAAACGTTTTATACGAAACTTTAGGAAATAGTTTATGGAAATATTGAGCATTGGCAGTCAATAAACCTACAGCAGTAGATATACACGCTAGTAAAATTGTAGCAGATAATATGATAGTTCCAAATTTACCAAAAAGAGCTTCAGCTGATTTCGCAATAATTTTCCCACCATTATCAAAAGTACCAATTGCATTAATACTAGTGTTACCAATTTGCCCAAGTGAGATATAGACAAATGATAAGCCAATAGCGGCAACAATTCCGGCGAAAATTGTCGTTTTGACTTGCTTTTTAGTATTTGACATACCCATGTCGCGCAATGCTTGCAAAATAACGATCCCGAAAACGAGTGCACTTAGTACATCCATTGTTAGGTAGCCTTGAACAAAGCCTTCAGTCAACGGAGAATCAGTGTATTTCCCGATAGCTACCCCTGGTTCACCCATTGGGGAAATAAAGCTTTTAATCGCTAGTAGTAAAATAACGGCCAATAGAACAGGCGTTAAAATTTTCCCGACACGATCGACAAGCTTTGAAGGGTTAATAGCTAAGAATAGTATAAAGGCAAAAAATATGACAGAAGTAATGAAAAGTGGTGCCCAATGATCTGTTGCTGATTCTGGGAGAAATGGGACAATTCCAATTTCATAAGATACAGAGCCTGTACGCGGCACTGCAAAAAATGGTCCAATCGCTAAATAAACGATTGATGTAAAAATAATACCAAAGGTAGGGCCGACACGATTAGCAAGTATTTGTAAATCGCCACCCGCTTTCGCAATTGCAACTATTGCTAATAGCGGTAATCCGACACCTGTTATTAAGAAACCAATCATTGCTGTCGTAATATGTTCACCAGCTTGTTGACCTAATAATGGGGGGAAGATAATATTTCCGGCACCTAAAAATAAGGCAAATAATAGTAAACCTACTGCCAAATTTTCTTTGATGAAAAGCATGATGTTCTTCATAAAAATTAAAACTCCTTTAAGATTGAAAAGATGAAACTTTCTAAAAATTTTAAATACAGAAGTGTATGTTATCATATGAATACTAATCTTGCAATTAATATTCTATTACAATTTGTAAGAATCTGTCGGAATCAGTAGTTTTCATAAATTGTTTGAAAAATAGTCAATTTTTCTGATTTCTGATTTCTTAATTATCTAGTATGATAGACACACAAGGAAATATTTTAGCACGAACGGAGGCAAAATGATATGAAAAAAGCAAAAAAATTAAGAATCCTTGCTTTAAGTACTATTGCTACTTCTTTTTTAGCATTACAGACCGCAGAGGCAGCTACATATACCGTACAAAAAGGAGATACTTTAACGAAAATTGCTCAAAGCAATAAAGTAACAGTACAAGACATAAAAAACTGGAACAATTTAAAGAATGATCTGATTTACGTCGCGCAAAAGCTTGAAGTTTCAAAGCAAGCTTCTAATGATGCGGTAAAACCTTCAAATCCATCAACAACTAAACCGACAACACCAAAACCAACAACACCATCAAAGCCCGCAACTGTTTCACATACAGTAGTTAAAGGCGATTCATTATCCAAAATTGCTAAGCAATATAATGTAACAATAAAGGACATTAAAGACTGGAATGGACTTACGACAGACACAATTTTCGTTGGACAAGTGTTAAAATTATCTCCAGAGGCTTCATTACCCGAAAATGACACAGTACATAATAATAACGGATCTTCAGATGCGGGAACATCAACAGTAACGACTAAAGATCCTGCAGCTAATGGACAAGCTATTTATAAGAAAACAGTGGACGTAGCTAATTCATTAGTAGGAACACCATATCTCTATGGTGGCAACACACCTGAAGGTCTAGATTGCAGTGGCCTTATTTATTATGCCTTTAATCAAGGTGGTTTAAAAATTGGAAGAGACAGTAGCGAAGGATATTTCAACGGCAATACAACACAAGTTAAAAATCCGATAGCAGGAGATTTAGTATTTTTCCAAAATACGTATAAAGATGGAATATCACATATGGGTATTTATATAGGTAACAATAAATTTATCCATGCAGGGTCAGACGGTGTTGAAATTTCGGACGTTACATACTCTTACTGGTCTACAAGATTAGTAGCTTATAAACGTTTCGACGCTATTAAATAAAGTAAAAGCGATTTTTGCAAATACGCAATAATCGCTTTTTTCATGGAGTTAGATAAAAGAGCAGGAATGAAGGCGAACAGTTGTTGATAGACATAGAACAACGCTGAAAAAGGTGCTAGAACCGCTGATAGAAAGCTGAACATCGCTGAAAAAGGTGCTAGAATCGCTGATAGAAAGCGAAATATAGCTGAGCCAGACCCGCTGATAGAAAACAAACATCGTTGATAAGAGAGCCAAACCCGCTGATAGAATGCGAAACATCGCTTATAAAGGTACTAGAACCGCTGATAGAAAACGGAACATCGCTGATAAGAGAGCCAAACCCGCTGATAGAAAACAGAACATCGCTGATAAGAGAGCGAGACCCGCTGACAGAAAACGAACATCGCTGATAAAAAGAGCCAGACCCGCTGATAGAAAACGAACATCGCTGATAAAAGAGCAAAAATCGCTGATAGAATGCGAAACATCGCTGATAAGAGAGCCAGAATCGCTGATAGAACGAGGAACATCGCTGATAAAGGAGCAAGAATCGCTGATAGAAAGCGAAATATCGCTGATAAAAGAGTCAGACCCGCTGATAGAACGAGGAACATAGCTGAGCAAGAATCGCTGATAGAAAACGGAACTTCGCTGATAAAAAGAGCCAGACCCGCTGATAGAAAACGAACATCGCTGATAAGAGAGCGAGACCCGCTGACAGAAAACGAACATCGCTGATAAAAAGAGCCAGACCCGCTGATAGAAAACGAACATCGCTGATAAAAGAGCAAAAATCGCTGATAGAATGCGAAACATCGCTGATAAGAGAGCCAGAATCGCTGATAGAACGAGGAACATCGCTGATAAAGGAGCAAGAATCGCTGATAGAAAGCGAAATATCGCTGATAAAAGAGTCAGACCCGCTGATAGAACGAGGAACATAGCTGAGCAAGAATCGCTGATAAAAAGAGCCAGACCCGCTGATAGAAAACGAACATCGCTGATAAGAGAGTCAAAATCGCTGATAGAAAGCGGAACATCGCTGATAAGAGAGTTAAAACCGCTGATAAAAAGCGGAACATCGCTGATAAGAGAACCAGAATCGCTGATAGAAAGCGAAATATCGCTGATAAGAGAGTCAAACCCGCTGATAAACATCAAATATCGCCGTTAGAACATCGACATCACTAATAAGAAAATAAACAAATAAAAAACCCTTCTTTCTAAAAGAAGGGTTCTCTACACTTTATTGTGTTACGCGTGCTGTCCAACGAGAAAGGTCGGCATCTTTTGCGTCAACAAGCTCTGCAGGGAAGATAAATGTCCATGGCTTTGTTGAGTCTGGTTGAACAGTTAATATTGGATCCATTTTAAATGAACCTTTAGCAATTTGTTTGCCTGTTGCGTCAATAATTTCTAATGGTAATTGTTCTAGGTTAATCGCTTTATTATGGCCGTTACGAATGAAGATAGATACATTTAAATTACCGTTATCAGCTAGTTTTGCTTGTAGGCCGGTGAAGTTTACTTCTGTTTCACCTAACTTAGGTAAAGTTTTTACGATTTTTGCAAGTTCTTCTTTTTGTGCTTCAGGTAGTTGTTTCTCCCATGATGGGTCTAATTCTAATTGGTGACCGCGAAGGGAAACAAGGTTGAATGCGATTTTCCAGCCATCTTCTGGTACTTCATCGACTTTTATCGTTGATTTTTCAAATTCAAATACCCATGGACGAGCACTTTCTGCTGGAATTGTGCCAAGTGCTGAAAAGTCGAATTTTTTAGATGCTAAAAGCTCGTCATTTTTATCCATAATAAACAGCTCAATTTCACCAAGCTCAATTGCTTGAGATAATGATGAGCGGAAAAATGCACGCACTTGCCATTTTTTAGAGCGCATATCTTCTTCTATACTAATAGAAGAAAGTGATAATTGATTTGGCTTCAATGGTTCTAGCTCATTAGCAAGGAAGTTAAAGATATACTTTTGCTCTTGAGGTACATCCCAATCTGGATGGTAAGATAATTTCGTCACAACATCCTGATTATTGTTTGTATCTTCTACCTTGATGTTTTGCAGTAAATCTTTAGAGTCGATTGTATTTTCTTGCCCAAGTTTGTCTGATTTTTTAAAGAATGAGAATAAGCCCATTATTGTACCTCCATTTGTGCTTCAATCATTTTCATGAAGCCTGTAATTTCAATAATAATAGAACGACGTAATTCTTGGAAATTTTTGGCGAATAATTCTAAACCTTCACGCTTATAAATACGCATAGGATCCTCTTGTTGATAATGACGTAACCCAATACCTTCTTTTAAGTGTGCCATATCCTCTAAGTGTTTTACCCAACCACTATCTAAGTAACTTAGCATCACTTGAGGTATTATCGTCATAACTTGTTCATTTTGTGAAAATTTCTCCATCTTTGCTGTTAATTCATCAACAGGTTCCTGAAGTGAATCTAAAATAGGGATTACTTTTCCTACTTCTCTATCAATTGTAACGGGTGAAAGGAAGAGACTATTTAAGGTTCTTTCCATATCATCATAAGCCCATTCGACTGAAGGTAATTCTTCAGGAGCGGCATCACGTACTGCAAAATCTACAGTTTCATAGAACATTTGCTTTAATTGTTCTATTAAATCTTCGCCAGCTAAAATTTTATCACGTAGACCGTAAATAACTGTACGCTGATCATTGATAACATCATCTAATTTTAGGTTGTATTCACGCATACCGTATTGAGAGCCTTCCACAATACGTTGTGTGCGGTTAATGAGTTCTTGAACCTCTTTGTTTTGGATAATGCCTTTTTCATCAACAACCATTTTTTCTGAGAATTTTTCAACCTCTTCTTTTGCATAACGGCGGAACATATCATCTTCAATAGAGAGAATAAAGCGGCTTTCGCCTATGTCACCTTGGCGACCTGAACGACCACGCAGCTGATTATCTACACGGCGGCTTTCATGCTTTTCGGTACCGATAACATATAAGCCTCCAAGTCCGTGAACTGCTTCATCTAGCACAATATCTGTACCGCGACCAGCCATATTTGTTGCTACAGTAATACGACCTTTCTGACCGGCTTGTGAAATCAGCTCAACTTCTTGCTCAACCGTTTTAGCGTTCAGCAATTGGAATTTTAAGCCTTCTTTCTTTAAGTATTCGGCCACTGTTTCGGATTGTAGTATTGACGTTGTCCCAATTAAAACAGGTTGTCCCTTTTCGTGACGACGTTTAGCTTCAGCAGCTACGAACTTGTATTTATCTTCTTGTTTTTTGAAAATAATATCAGGCTGATCGACACGTTGACGTGGACGGTTTGTTGGAATTTGAATAACTTCCATGCCGTACACTTCACGGATTTCTTTTTCTTGTGTTTTCGCCGTACCCGTCATTCCAGAAAGCTTCGGATACATACGGAAATAGTTCTGAATTGTAATCTGTGCCTGTGATTTATTTTCTTCAGTAATCGTTACGCCTTCTTTAGCTTCAATTGCTTGATGTAGGCCATCAGATAGTGAACGGCCTTCTAAAATACGACCTGTGAACATATCAACAAGCTCGATCTTGTCATCTTTTACGATGTAATCAACATCACGCTTAAACATTACGTGTGCACGCACCGCTTGGATTACGTAATGGTAAAGTGTTTGGTGTTCAAGATCATATAGATTATCAACATTGAAGGCAGCCTCAACCTTTTCAATGCCTTTATCTGTTAAAGAAGTAGCTTTTGTTTCTTCATCAAAATCGTAATCTTCTTCTTCTTTAAAACGTTTAGCTAGCATAGAGGCAATGCGATGTAGTTCATCATTCGCAGCCATTTTCCCAGCGATAATAAGTGGTGTTTTTGCCTCATCAATAAGTACACTATCGACTTCATCGATAATGGCGAAGTGATAAGGACGCTGTACTTTATCTGCCAAGCTGTGAGCCATGTTGTCGCGTAAGTAATCAAATCCGAACTCAGTACCTACACCATATGTAATATCTGCGTTATAGGCATCTTTTTTGGCATCTGGTTCCATCATCGGTATATTTAAACCAACTGTTAAACCAAGGAAACGATGGATTTGACCGACAAGCTCGTAGTCACGCTTAGCTAGATAGTCATTTACAGTAATAACGTGAACACCTTTACCCTCTAATGCACGTACATAGGAAGGAAGAGAAGCGACAAGCGTTTTACCTTCACCTGTAGGCATTTCTGCAATATTGCCTTCAGTTAAAACAAGACCACCGATAAGCTGTACATCAAAATGACGCATACCTAATACACGTTTTGAGGCTTCGCGTACAACAGCAAATGCGTCTGGGATGATAGATGTAATTGGTTCACCTTGTTCTAAACGATCCTTGAAAATAAAAGTCATTTCTTTTAATTCATCATCTGACTTATTAACATATTTTTCTTCAAGACTATTAATTTGATCTACTATTTTATAGTAGCGTTTTAATTGACGAGCACTAGTTTGCTCATTGTTACGTTTAAAAATTGAGAACATGAAATTTACGCTCCTTTTAAGTTGTCTAAATGCTAGACACTACATTATTTTATCAAATTTTACGAATGATGACTACATTTGACATGCAGCATTCTTCCAACTCGAAAAAGAGGAATAATATTTGTGAAATGGTGGAAAATAAATAGAAAAAGTATATTTCGGCGTCTGTTCGTGCTATAATCAATTAGAATTTAAATGTAGATTATTTTTTTGAGGAGGAGAGACATGCTCTACGTGTCTTTAATAGCAGCATTTGTTGCTTCAATATTGTTAACTCCACTAGTTAAACGATTAGCATTCAGAATAGGTGCTGTCGATGCACCAAACTATCGAAAAGTACATGCACGAATTATGCCAAGACTTGGGGGATTGGCGATTTTCCTTGCGTTTTTAATAGCTGTGGCTATATTCCAGCCGATTTTGATATACAATGAAAATGGTAGCGATTTTTTACTGGCAATTATAATTGGAGCTTGTATTATCGTAGCAACAGGTGTCATTGACGATATGCGTGAAATCTCTGCAAAAGCAAAATTAATTGGTCAGCTTGTTGCGGCACTTATCGTTATTTTTGTAGGTGGAATTCAAATTGAGATGATTAATTTACCATTTGTAGGTGAATTAAATTTTGGATTACTAAGTATCCCTTTAACAATTCTTTGGATTGTTGGTATTACAAATGCCATTAATTTAATTGATGGCTTAGATGGCCTAGCTGCCGGTGTGTCAACGATTGCTCTTATTACTTTAGCGATTATGGCTTTTATTATGGGCAATATGTTCGTTTTAGCTATCGCATCTATTTTAGCGGCAGCAACATTTGGATTTTTATTTTACAATTTCCATCCAGCGAAAATTTTCATGGGAGATACAGGAGCCTTATTCCTAGGCTTCATGATATCAGTGCTCGCATTGCTTGGGTTTAAAAATATCACGGTCGTAACATTAATTATCCCGGTTATTATACTAGGTGTACCGATTTCTGATACATTCTTTGCGATTGTTCGTCGCGTACGTATGAAGAAAAAATGGTCTGATCCAGATAAATCACATTTGCATCACCGTTTACTAGATATGGGCTTCACACATCGTCAAACAGTACTCATTATTTATGGGATTGCCATCATGTTTGGTTTAGCAGCCATCATTTTCTCAATGGCAAAAGTATGGGGTGCCATTTTACTCGTAGCTGTCATTTTAACTGCAATAGAAATTTTGGTTGAAGTCATCGGACTCGCGGGTAAAAACTATAAACCACTATTGAATTTTGTGCGGATATTTAATAAATAAAACATTCAAGTAACCATCCATTTTTTATGGATGGTTACTTTTTTATGAGTGGACTTGTTAGCGACCTAGCTTGATTAGTGGCGGGAATTTCGGTATTTAGCAGCGTTCTTAGCTTGATTAGCGGCGGAAATTCGGTATTTAGCAGCGTTCTTAACTTGATTAGCGGCGCAACTCATACTTTTAGCGGCGATACCTAATATAGGCTGGACAGTTTGAAAAAAATTAAAGTCAGCTGTGAAAAACTTTGTATAGAGTTTTTCACAATTTTATGGACTTAACGAAAACTACTCAGGTAGGCTGAGGGAAATCCGCTTAGGTAGACCTCAGAACTGCTTGAGCAAAACTCAAATCAATAAGTGCTCCAATCTATAATTTCCACGCTTTGCAAACATCACGAAATATCATGCCATAACAAAAAGCCTTTCCACAAATATAAAGTGGAAAGGCTTTTATAGTTACTGAGTGCTATCTTTATCTGTTGAATCTTCGCCAGTAGCGTTATCTTTATTAGTATTTTTATTCGTTAAGCTACTAGATGCTTTATTAGTGTCAAGATGGTTCTTTAGCGTTTGTGATATTTCATCAACGGATTCTTGATTTAATTGATAGAAGTAAACACCGGTAGACATATCATCTGTACCATCTAATGTTAAAGAATCGATACGTGGCATCCCTTGTGATAAATAAGATAGGAATGACTTCATTTCGCTAAATGTCATATTTGTTTTCATGTTATCACCAAGTGCTCTAATGACATCATCGTATTTTGTAATGGATCCTACAGAAGAAACTTTATTGATGATCGCTGTTAAAATCTCTTGTTGACGTTTGCCGCGTTCAATATCACTGTCTTGCTTACGTGTTCTTGCTAGTGCAAGTGCTTGACTTCCGTTTAAATGCTGTAAACCTGGTTCTAAATTGATGGCATTGCGATCGAATTCGTCTTTTTCGTGTAATTTGTACGGTACTTCAGCTTCAATTCCACCTAATGCATCAACAACATCAATAAACGCATTAAAGTTCATACGAACATAGTAATCAATTGGCACATCTAATAGTTTTTCTACTGTATCAATTGTTGAAATTGTTCCACCATAGGCATGTGCATGAGTAATTTTATCCTTATGTTTTACAGAAGGGATATATACATATGAATCTCGAGGGATACTCAACATTTTAATTGTTTTTGTTTTATTATTTAATGTTGCTAGAATAAGAGCGTCCGAACGTGAGTGATCAGAGCCTTGCCCGCGATTTTCACTATCATCAACACCGACAAATAGTATTGAAACATTATCGTTTACTGGTTCTACCTTCTCATTACGAAGTGCAGAAATGTCTCGCCCTTTTAATTCTTCGTGTGCTGAGTCAGCTGCATGCTTTACTTGCTTCGTAATATATACACCATAAGCAGTTGCACAAATTAGTAAACTAGCAACAAGAAGAAGGGAAATTTTTATAATTAGGGAGGCTTTAGACGACCTCTTTTTGCCTTGCTTTTTAATTCTATTTTTCATTTTTAATATATTCTCCTCTGAATTTTGGGAATAATAAAGCGATTAAACACAGTAATTTTAGAATATGCGTAAAAGATAAAATAGCTCAATATTAAAATTATACTATGGATATTTAGTATTCGACAATTAAAACTATTTATTTTACAACAAATTCAATAAATTGAGCTTTCTCAAAAGTAATATTTGCTTGTCCGTTTGTCATTTCTATTACCCAGTTTTGGAACTGTTCTTCTTCCTCTTTTAATACGGATACAATAATTTCGACGCCTTCTAAATAGCGAATTTCTTCTAAAGTATATGAAGAACCTCGAATTTCATTTTCTACTTTACCTAGCCATGTGTAATCAATAGAAATGTTCATAAAATGGTGAAGCTTGCGTTCTACTACTTGGGCAGCAAGTAATCCTTCTGTTGTCGCTTTTCCATACGCACGAATAAGACCGCCACCGCCAAGCTTAATGCCACCAAAGTAGCGTGTGACGACAACGACCGTATCTTTTAACCCTTGTTTTTTTAGGACTTCTAACATAGGGACGCCAGCTGTGCCACTAGGTTCCCCATCATCGTTTGCTTTTTGAATATGATCATGTTCTCCAATAATATAGGCTGAACAATTATGTGTTGCATTATGATGCATTTTTTTTATGCGTTCAATAAAAGAAATTGCATCCTCTTCCGTTTCTGCACGTTCTATATAAGTAAGGAAACGAGATTTTGAAATAACAATTTCACTTTCTCCGTATCCTTTTACAGTTAAATAGTTTTCTCTCATCAGTATCAATCTCCTTTAAAGTAGAGTTCTATTCTATAATTTTCATAAAGAAAAAGCATTAAATTTTAACATGGGAATGCTATAATAGATGTAGACTATGTAATTGGTCTATTGAAATAGTAAGTAATCATAAGACATTAGACTGGGGAGTATACTATGTTTTCAAATGATACCTTCGATTTAAAGTCGCTTGATGACATATTTAATCGAATGTTAGAAACAATCATGAGCTCAAAAGATGATATCTTTATTATAAGCGAACAAAGCCGAAGAAGTTTCGAAGATATGAAAATAGAGCTAGAAATTGTTCGAAAACAAGTTTCAATTGTTATTGATGAAGGCGATGCTTTAGAAAAGAGTACACAGCTTGCTAAGCAAAGACTTGTGTTAGTGAGTAAAGCTTTTGATAATTATACCGAAGATCAAGTTAGAGAAGCATATGAAACCGCGCATGATTTTCAAGTGAAGCTCTCCGTTATTAGAACACAAGAAAAGCAACTACGTGATAAAAGAGATGATTTAGAGAGAAGATTAAGAGCGTTACTCGATACGATTGAACGTGCAGATCATATTGTCAATCAAGTAAATGTCGTTTTGAATTACTTAACTTCAGATTTAAGAAATGTTGGTTTAGCACTAGAACAAGCAAAAATGAAACAAGATTTTGGTATACGTATTATTGCAGCACAAGAAGAGGAACGCAAACGTCTATCTAGGGAAATTCATGATGGACCTGCTCAAATGCTGGCAAATGTACTAATGCGCACTAATTTAATAGACAGGACGTATCGTGAAAAAGGTATTGAATATGCTTTAGATGAAATTGCTGATTTAAAGAAAACGGTGCGTAATGCTTTATCTGAGGTGCGACGTATAATCTATGATTTAAGACCAATGGCACTTGATGATTTGGGGATTGTTCCGACATTAAAAAAATACTTATCGACAGTGACTGAATATAATCCTGGTGTTGAAGTTCATTTCCAATCGAGAAGCACCGAAAAGCGTATACCATCAAACTATGAAGTATCTATTTTCCGATTAGTGCAAGAATGTGTAACAAATGCCATGAAGCACGGGAAATGTAAAGATATTTGGGTAAGACTGGAGTGGTTGAAAGATGCCGTAAATATCGTTGTAAAAGACGATGGTATAGGTTTCAATCCACAGGAGGTTAAAGACCATTCTTTTGGGATTTTAGGTATGAAAGAACGTATCGAAATTTTGGATGGGACGATCTCAATTAAAAGCGAGATAAATCGAGGTACGACGGTTTTATTTAAAATTCCGTTAGAAGTAGAGTAAAACGATTGTTGGAGAATTTTAGGGGGTAAAGACAAATGACGAAGATTATTATTGTAGACGATCACCAGCTATTCCGCGAAGGAGTAAAACGTATTTTAGATTTTGAAGATACATTTGACGTAGTAGCAGAAGGTGACGATGGTACAGATGTGGTTTCTTTATATGCTGAAAATCAACCAGATGTTGTACTAATGGATATAAATATGCCAGGGAAAAATGGAGTAGAGGCAACGGCAGAATTAATTAGTGAATTCCCAGATGCGAAGGTTATTATGTTATCCATTCATGATGATGAAACATACGTAACACACGCGCTTAAATCTGGATCACTTGGCTATATGCTAAAAGAGATGGATGCTGACGAAATTGTCGAGGCCATTAAAGTAGTTGCGAATGGTGGATCTTACCTACATCCAAAAGTAACTAAAAATTTAGTAGCTGAATTCCGTCGTCTTTCTGAGCATGAAAATAAAGGTAACTTCCATCAAACAGAAATTCGCCGTCCATTCCATTTACTAACGAAACGTGAATGTGAAGTATTACAATTATTAACAGATGGACAATCTAACCGTACAATTGGTGAGACACTGTTCATTTCTGAAAAAACAGTTAAAAACCACGTTTCAAGCATTTTACAAAAAATGAATGTAAACGACCGTACACAAGCTGTTGTTACAGCCATTAAAAATGGCTGGGTTGAAGTACGCTAATAGTATATATTGAAATTAAAGCTGTTTTTAAAGGCTACTATTTTATTTAGTAGTTTTTAAAGCAGTTTTTTTACCTTCTTTCAGCAAATGTTTTTGTACCGAAAGTAAAAGCGTACGCTACAGAAGCCTCCCGCCTCTAAGGTGGTGAGATGAATACAGATTTAAGCTACTTTTCATTAGGTCGGCATATGTCCGAAATCGTAGCGCAATCCATTAAAAGATTTCTGTAATATTTACACCTATTGGAAAAGAAACTCACGTTGTCCAAATGTCGTATAAAGGTGTAACAATTTATACATAGTGATTACATAAATAGTGCAACATTTTAAAACCATGGGCGTCATAAGGAAGATGTAACGCCTAAATGTTGAAAATGCACAACAAAATTCCTACAACGGAATTTATATGCTACAATATGCGCGGGAGGTTTTTTGATGTTAAAGAAAAGTTTTCTAGCAGTTTTTACCTTATTAATGTTAACTACATTAGTGTTAACTGCCTGTGGTAATAAAAAAGATGATGAAATGAGTGCAGAAGAAAGACAAAAAATCATTGATGATGGAACTGTCGGATTTGAAACGAATGGTGGGCAAATAACAAAGGCAGAAAATATTCCTGCTGAAGAAAATAAAGCGATATTAGCAGCCTTTAATGAATATATGGCAGCTTTCAATTCAAAAGAAATTGATCGTTATATGCAAACACTCTCAAAGAATCCAAAAGGTTTCAATTATGAAGGAGAAAAAAACTACATTTCAGATGTATTTAAACAGTCAGACGTTAAACGAGATGCGAAAAATACAACGATTATAAAATATAGCGAAAATGAAGCACAGGTCTATTCCAATATAACATCGCATTTGGTACAAACTGCAACAAATGTAAAGCATGAAAGTGCAGGACAACAAGTTACAGTATTCGTCAAAGAAGATGGACTCTGGAAGGTCACTAGCGTCTTCTATACTGGAGATGAAACGAAATCAACTACTGGCAAATAAAATGAGGATATCTTCATTCGGGCTCATCACTAAGAGTTGAGGTTGGGTGATTTTCTGAAATTAGCGTTAGGAGCAAGCTAGATAGAGAAACGAAGGCAAAAAGCATCGCGCCTAACGACTCATTGGACTTGCCTAGCTAGAACGGAGATCACCCCCAATTTATGATGATGTGGCTTTACTTAATAGAAAGATTTATTAAACGAAGATAAATCCGTATACATAGAAAATGAATGTGAAATGGACGCTAAGTTATCAATTTAGCAGATGTCTACAATGTTGAAAGAGGGAAGAGGACTGACCACTATTCGACATTCAGACGAGATTACGCAATGTCGTAATTCATTTCACATTCATTTCTTTTTATTGTAAACT
Organism: Lysinibacillus sp. Ag94; assembly: GCF_023242215.1. Taxonomy (NCBI): domain Bacteria; kingdom Bacillati; phylum Bacillota; class Bacilli; order Caryophanales; family Bacillaceae; genus Lysinibacillus; species Lysinibacillus sp. Ag94. The sequence continues at coordinate 548,200 of NZ_CP096780.1, forward strand.
ATGTAGAATAGGAGAGTGGACATGGATGAGGACAGCAATCGTAACAGATAGTACTGCATATATTCCGGCTGAGGAACGAGAACGCTTAAACATTCATATGATTCCGTTAAGTGTAAATATCTCAGGGCAACTATTTGCAGAAGAAGTAGATATCACAGCATCTGAATTTTATGATAAAGTACGTGGGGCAAAGGAATTCCCAAAAACAACGCAGCCCCCAATTGGAGAATTTGCCACTCTTTTTGAGGAGCTAGCAAAAGAGTATGATGAAGTGATATCTATTCATTTATCAAGTGGAATCAGTGGAACATATCAAGGTGCAATTCAAGCAGGCGAGATGGTGGAAGACATTGATGTATACGCTTTTGATAGTGAAATATCCTGTGCGGTACAGGGTTTTTACGCTTTAAGAGCAGCTGAAATGGCGGCTCAAGGCTTTTCTGCAAAAGAAATTCTCGCTACATTGGCGGACATGAAGCAATCGATTCGTGCTTACTTCATTGTAGATGACTTAGCGCATTTACAACGCGGGGGACGTTTGTCTTCAGCAGCGGCATTAATTGGCGGCTTATTACAAGTAAAGCCAGTACTGCATTTTGTGGACAAGGTTATTGTACCTTTTGAAAAAATTCGTACGCGTAAAAAAGCATTAAAGCGTGCGGAGGAGCTACTAGCTGAGGATGTTCAAAAGTATGAAGCACTAGACGCTGTCGTAATCCACGGCAATTGCCAGGCTGAAGCAGAAGAATGGCTAGCACAACTAGCAGCAACCTACCCGAGCGTTAACTTTAAACTAAGCTATTTCGGTCCCGTCATTGGCACACACTTAGGTGAAGGCTCAATGGGGCTCGGCTGGACAAAAAAATAATAGTAAATGAGACAGTCTCTACAACAAATTTGTAGAGGCTGTTTTTTTATTTTGGGGCATATCCGTATTGCTGGGTAAGTGGGAATCGCCGGTAAACCTGTGAATATCGCCGCTAAAAGTGCCAAAATCGCCGGTAAACCCATGAATATCGCCGCTAAAAGTGCCAGAATCGCCGGTAAACCCGTCAATATCGCCGCTAAACCCGTCAATATCGCCGCTAAACCTACTAGAATCGCTGATAAAAACACCCACATGAAAGGAGCAAAGCAATGAAATACAAAGGTTGGTTATTGCCACCTGAATTACGAGATTTTCATGAAGGACGTATTTGGTTAAAGGAGCATACCCCATTTTCAAAGCAAGATATCGAGAAATCAATTAATCACAATTATTTCAATATAATAGAAGGGATTCAAAAAGAGCCAAATTTAAAATGCAATCGTTGCCATAATGATGATCCGCAGCAATTTACAAGGTTTGATTGTTCAAAGTGCCAACAGCCATGTGTATATTGTAGACATTGTCTAAAAATGGGCAGAGTGAGTAGCTGTACGCAATTGATGATTTGGACAGGCCCTCGTGCCATTAGAACAAGAAAGCATACACTCAAATGGGCGGGGCAATTTACAGTGCTTCAACAGCAAGCGGCAAATGAAATGCTAGAAAGTGTTAAGGCACAACGTTCCCACCTAATCCACGCAGTATGTGGAGCAGGAAAAACAGAACTGCTTTTTCCAACCGTACATTATGCGTTAGAGCAGGGCTTACGGGTATGTATCGCTACGCCTCGTACAGATGTAGTGCTAGAGTTATATCCACGCTTTCAAACGGTTTTCCCGCAAACGATGATCCATGCACTATATGGTGGATCACCAAAGCAGGAGGGCTATGCACAGCTTGTGTTGGCTACAACTCATCAGCTTTATCGTTTTGAACGAGCATTTGACGTTATGATTGTTGATGAAGCTGATGCATTTCCCTATACATTCGATGAAACTTTACAAAGCGCTGTGCAAAAGGCTAAATCGGAAAACGCACCAATATTGTTGGTCACAGCAACACCTTCACATAAATTACTGACTCAGTATCAAAATGAAAGCTATTCATTTATTCCAAAGCGCTATCATAACCGTCCATTACCGTTCCCTCGATTTCATTCCCTATGGAACTATGAAAAAAGCTTAAAACGGGGGAAGATCCCGCGAAAGCTAAAACGATGGACAGAGGAACGCCTTGCACGAAAAGAGCCTTTTCTATTATTTTTCCCGAAAGTAGAGTTAATGAAAATAGCTACGCCTCTTTTTCAGTTATTAGATGGAAGCATCATGGCGGTGCATGCGGAAGACCCTGATCGTAAAGAAAAAGTGCTTAAACTACGCCATGAAGAAGTTCCGGGTTTACTGACAACGACCATATTAGAAAGAGGAATTACGATAAAGAATGTACAGGTTGCAGTTATTGGGGCAGAGTCAACCATTTTCACTTCTAGTGCACTTATACAAATTGCTGGGCGAGTTGGGCGAAATGCTAATTTTTCGGATGGAGACGTCGTATTTTTTCATCATGGCATTACGATTGAAATGGATGATGCGCGTACTAAAATTATTTATTATAATAAGAAAGGATTTTCACAATGAATAAAATTGAAACACTGTGCTTATTATGCTCAAAGCCTTTGCCATCTGCAATTTCATGGAAAACACTTTTAACTAAACAATTTCAATCAACTATTTGTGATCGATGCTTGGCTCGATTTGAATATTCCTCAACAGCAACAGCACTTTACCACTATAACGATGCGATGAAAGATTATTTGCATCACTATAAATTTCTTCAGGATGTCTCACTTGCGAAAGTATTTCGGCAGGAGCTACATGCACGGTTGAAGCATGAAAAAGCGACCATTATACCGATTCCAATGCATCCCATTAAACAAAGGGAGCGTACCTTTTCGCATACGGAGGAGTTATTAAAGGCTGCTACTATTCCTTTTATACAACTTTTAGAAAAGACAACGGCAGAAACACAAAGCTCCAAAAATAGAGAGCAACGCATCCAAGTAGCTCCCCTTTTCCGTCTGAAGACTGGAGCAAATGTAGAGCATAAAGAATATCTTCTTTTTGACGATATAAAAACGACAGGAACCACTTTGCAGCATGCTAGCGAGATTTTAATGAATGCGGGTGCTAGAAATGTCAAAAGCTTCACACTAATTAATGGATGAAAATGCTAATGCATTGTGTATAATAGATTACGAGTAAATAAGAATCGTATCTAGCAGTTATTATTTTCATTCAGGAAAACGATCCTCACTTATGAAAGTAGGGAGATAAGGCGGATGTGATCACTTTTCAGTGGGTTCCTAGACACCTACTGAATGAAAATAAAGCCTCCGGCGGATGTCACAGATTTTGAATTGTGCGGGCACAATTCAATCCGGACGCATTGTTTATCTGTAGCGAAAGCAAAGCGTCAGCTACCATTACGCCAAGGCGAAATTGATTTAAGAGGAGGAAGAGTAGATGGCAGAGGTTCGTAATTGTCCGAAATGTAATGAGTTTTTTAATTATACAGGGGTCAGAGAAGTATGTCATAAGTGTGCGCAATCTGAAGAGGACTTATATCAAATTGTTTACCGCTTTTTACGTAAACGTGAAAACCGTGCAGCGACAGTAGAACGTATTGTTGAAGCAACTGGAGCTGAAGAGGAGTTATTGTACAAATGGGTACGTAAGGGTCGCTTGCAAACTGCGATGTTCCCTAATCTTGGCTATCCATGTGATAACTGTGGTCACCTAACGACAACAGGCAAGCTTTGTACAAAATGTCAGGATGAATTGAAGGCGGATTTACGTACATTTGAAGCGGCCAAGGAATTCCGTGACAGTGTGGCAGAACGTGATCGTGTAACATATCACGCAGAACGAAAACGTTAACTTCTTTAAAGCGCGAGTGTCCAAGCACTTGTACCTGTCGTTCGCTTTCGGTACAAAAGACATCCGCAACTGTCTAAGATTGCCACGTCCTGTGGCAATTTATCTGCGCAAGCGAAGCGACAGCAGCAACGACTGAGTGACCAACATCACGTTGGTCCAAATCCTCCGGCCGATGTCACGGAATCGGGAGTTCAATTTAGAATGTTAGCCTTAAATCATCGTATCCATGCGATAACGGCTAACTAACCTGAATCACGCAGACCTAAGCACAAAGCTGATTCCGGACGCAATTATGCCGAGGCATAATTGCTAGATCCAAAGTGTGTTAATTTTAAACAAAATTAGCACACTTTTTTATATTTGAAAACTTAACATTATGTGAGACAATCCGAAATAATAGGAAGATAAGCTTTTTAGATAGGGGGGTATTAAATGAAAATTACATCTTATGGGATTAATGCAGTAAACGCCTATAAAAATCAGGTGCGCAATGTAAAATCAAGTACGAACAAAGCATCCTTCGCAGATAAAATCGAAATTTCAAAGACTGCACAGGAGATGCAAGGAGTTTCAACATACAGCACAGAGCGTGCAGAACGCGTACAACAACTAAAAAAAGATATCGCTTCTGGTGAATACAAAGTAGACGCTCGCAAAGTTGCAGAAGATATGCTGAAATATTATCGTTTCTAAGGAATATCAGAAAGGGTGCTTAGCAAAATGTCTATAGAAGCGATTTGTTCTACATTAACAAAGCTAGAAAGAATGCATAAAAGCTTACTTGAATTAGCCATTAAAAAAACTGAAATCATTACAGTTGGGAATATCGAAGCACTGGACCAAATGCTCAAGGATGAGCAGGCGCATGTAGCGGCCATCGATAAGCTCGAGCAACAGCGTCAGAAACAGGTAACGGACTACCTTGAAGCAAAAGGACTTGCTTCAACTGACAAAGCAACTGTCGCTGATGTCATCGAGGCTGCTGAACAACAAACTGAAAAAGATACGCTCTCAGCAGTACGTAATCGATTATTGCAAATGATCAACGACTTAAGAAAACAAAACGATTTAAATCAAAAGCTAGTGTTCCAATCACTACAATTTGTCAACTTTACATTGGACGCTTTACAACCTCGTCCTGAGCAAATCAACTATTCTGGCAATGAGGTTCGTGGCACAAATACAGTGGCAAAAAAATCATATTTCGATTCTCAAGCATAGTTTTAAGCAATCAATTGCTGAAAAACGGTTATTAAGGGAGGAAAAAGAATGCGCTCAACATTTATGGGCTTAGAAGCTAGTAAACGTGGTTTATTTACACAACAAACAGCTTTATACACAACAGGACATAATATTTCCAATGCAAATACTTTAGGTTACACTCGCCAACGAGCAAATATGCAAGCAACTCCTGGTTTTCCAAGTCCAGGCTTAAATCAACCTGTCTATCCAGGACATCTTGGAACAGGGGTAGAAGTAAGCTCGATTCAACGCATCCGCGATCAATTTACAGATCGACAATATCGCCAGGAAACGAATAAGTTAGGTTATTGGGATTCAACAGCAAAATCGATTTCGCAGATGGAAGATATCATGTCAGAGCCTTCAGAGTTTGGTATTAACCAATCATTCACAGACTTTTGGAAGTCTATGGAGGATGTTATTGACAATCCAAAAGATACAGCTGCACGTCAGGTATTAATTTCAAAAGGAATTTCAATTGCTGAGTCCTTTAATTATATGGATAGACAGCTAAAACAGATCCAAGGTAATATCGGGAATGAAATTAATGTATCGACGGATAAAGTGAATTCAATTCTTAAACAAATTGCAGCTCTTAATAAACAAATTCAAGAAGTTGAGCCAAGTGGTTATGTGCCAAATGATTTATATGATGCACGTGATGTATTAGTAGATCAGTTAAATGAATATATCCCTGTAACGGTTTCATTGCAAAAATCAGGTGGTTTAGCAAAAGACGTTGCTGAAGGTTCAATGACGATTACATATGTATCAGCGGATGGTACTCCTATTAAATTAGTGGATGGTAGACAATATGCTGCACTTGCAACGATGGACACGAACGATCGGCGCATTGATGGTGATGTTGATGATCAAGCGACAGGGAGCTATGCTAACTTTAAGGAAATTAAAATTTCTGATATTGGCGAGCCACCAGGAGATCCAGCGAATGGAATTGCAATTGATTACAAGCAAATGGAACCTGGTAAAGGTACATTACGTGCATTGATTGATGCGTATGGACATAGCGATGGACAAGGTACTTATCCAGAAATGCTTGCTAATTTAGATAAATTAGCAAATGAATTTATAACAAAATTCAATGAAGTTCATAGTAAAGGTTTTGGTTTAGATGATACTACAGGTCAGAACTTTTTCTCTGGGACGACTGCACGTGATTTTAAAGTAGTGATTACTGATCCGAAGCAAGTAGCTGTTTCCGATACGGCGGGTGAGGAAGGTAATAACGGAAACATGCGTAAGTTAGCAGCGCTGCAATCGCAGGCTCAAGATAACTTAAAGAAAGGTACATTCCAAAACTATTATAAATCATTAGTAGGAGACTTAGCGGTTAAGGGACAGGAAGCTGAGCGTAGTGCATTCAACTCTGAAACAATGCATTTGGAAATTTTAAAACGTCGTAATTCAATGAACTCAGTTTCCTTAGATGAAGAGATGACTAATATGATTACATTCCAGCAAGCATACAATGCCAATGCACGTATGATTACAGTGGTAGATGAAACATTAGATAAAATCATCAACGGTATGGGAAGAGTAGGGCTGTAATAGCCACTTAACCGAGAGGAGATAAATTTATGCGCGTTACACAATCAATGATGTCGAGTAATATGCTACGCAATTTAAATACAAGCTATAGTAAAATGTCTAAATATCAAAATATGTTGGACTCAGGTAAAGTAATTACTAGACCATCCGATGATCCAGTTGTAGCAGTAAAGGGAATGGGCTATCGTATAGATCTTGATAAAAACCAACAATACCAACGAAATCTACGTGAAGCAAATACATGGCTAGATACAACAGACGAAGCACTTGATCAAGTAGGCGGAGCTTTAAAACGTGTAAAGGAGCTTATTGTACAAGCTGCTAACGATACAAATACCGCTGATGATCGTCAAAAAATCAACGCAGAAATGCAACAAATCAAGGAACAATTGCGTGATATCGCTAATACAAAAATTGGCGAATCCTATATCTTTTCAGGGACGCACACAAACCAACCCCTTTATACGGATAAAACAGGACCACAAAACCCAGCAATTACTACTGGAGGACAAAAGCCGATTGAAATCAACGTTTTTGATGGTATCTCAATGAATATTAACACTCCAGGTGCTGATTTATTTGAGAATATTGATGGGTTTATGACGCACGTAACAACACTTTTAGAAAGTGGTGCAACAGGTCCGGAGATTGGCAATGCACTCGGTTTAGAAGTTACAAATGGTGCTAATAAAATTCCTGGTTTAGATGGTATTTATGAAAATACATTGACTGTAAGAGCAGATGTCGGAGCTCGTCAAAATCGTGTAGAGATGATGGGAAATCGACTAAGTCTTCAAGAAGTAAATGTAACAAAACAACTATCTGTCAATGAAGACACAGACTATGCGAAGACGATTACAGATATGGTTACACAGGAATCTATTCACCAAGCCGCTCTATCGGTAGGAGCAAAAATCATTCAGCAAACCTTAGTAGATTTTGTCCGTTAAAATCTACTAAAGTTCTGCCTCGAAAGCGGAGCATTTGGGGCAAACTTTATAATGAATAACAGAGCGTTTGAACAATATGTTCAGACGCTTTTATTGAAAGGAGAGGTATAGATGAGACTCCCGCAAATCCAAATTCATACTACAGACGCTAAAATAGACCTTAATATATCAAAGCCACAACAGTATATTAAACAACCTAAAGCTACTCAACATATTGAACAGCCAGCCGCTGTTTTGGAAATTCGTACGACTAGAGGTGTTTTAAAAATAGATTCTTCTCAGGCGAGACGGGATATAGGAATGATAGGTCCATTGGAATCAAGTTCCAACTACGCAGAAGAAGGTAAACAAGAGGTTCTTAAAGGAATGGCACGTAGAGCAAGAGAGGGGCGTCAAATGATGGACAATGCAGGTAAAGGGCAGGGCCGTGCAATTATCCAAAATATTGCGAAACAAAATCATGGTCCGCACCGCACGCCATTTAATATTAAATTTGTCCCATCAGTAGGTTCAGTGAAAATAGACTATACACCGGGAACAACAGATGTAAACATTCAGCGGAGAGAGCCAATAATTGACGCAAAAGTGAACAAACCAATACACGAATACACACCAGGAAAAGTAACTGGTACAATGGTACAAAGACCGGATGTTGACATCAATGTCATCATTTAAAGGAGCGTATAAAAGAATGAAAATTGCTACTAAATTTTTAGGTGAAATTCAAATTGGGGAACAGGACATCTTAACGTTTGAGCATGGATTACTTGGATTAGAGAATGAAAAAAAATTCGTATTATTACCTATAGATGCAGATCTCCCTTTAGCGATACTGCAATCTGTTGATAATGTGGAAATTGGCTTTGTAATTGCCTATCCATTCGCCTTCAAAAAAGATTACAGCTTTGATATATGTGAAGATGATCGTGAACAGCTTCAAATTGAGAAGGAAGAGGACGTCCTTACATACTCAATCGTAACAATGAAGGAAACATTCCAAGAATCGACTATTAATTTGCTTGCACCATTAATCATTAACATGGATAAAAAATGCGGAAAGCAAATCGTTCTTCAAGATAATAAATCCTATCCATTACGCTACCCAATGCAATCATTGGAAGGAAGTGCGAAATAATGCTAGTACTTTCTCGAAAAAAAGATCAATCTATTATGATTGGCGATCAAATAGAAATTAAAATATTAGCTGTCGAAGGCGATCAAATTAAAATCGGCATTGTCGCGCCAAAAACTGTTAAGGTACACCGTTCCGAAGTTTTTGAAGCTATTCAAGCGCAAAATAGAGAAGCTTTAACAGCAACTTCAAGCTTCTTGGAACAGTTAAAGAAAAAATAAAGACTACGTTTTTTAGTGATAATTTTAAATTAGTAATCTATTACATAAAAAAATAAAAAAATAAAAAAACTTTCGAAAAACTATTAAACATTTCCAACTAAATACGATATATAAAGTGTAAGGGGCAGGAAGTACATACATACTACCTAATCCGAAATTCCACACGGATGTGGAATAACAAAACAAACATTCAAGGAGGAATTCCAAATGAGAATTCAACACAACATTTCAGCTTTAAACACACACCGTAACCTTACTTTCAACAACACTCAAGCTTCAAAAAACCTTGAGAAATTATCTTCAGGTTACAAAATCAACCGTGCAGGCGATGACGCTGCTGGTTTAGCAATCTCTGAAAAAATGCGTGGACAAATCCGTGGTCTTGATATGGCTACTAAAAACGCTCAAGATTCAATCTCTTTAATCCAAACTGCTGAGGGTGCTCTTAACGAAACTCACTCTATCTTACAACGTATGCGCGAATTATCAGTACAATCTGCGAACGATACAAACGTATCTTCTGACCGTGCTGCTCTTCAATTAGAAATCAACTCTTTAGCAGAAGAAATTACTCGTATTTCTACTGATACTGAGTTCAACACTCAAAAATTACTAAACGGTAAATTTGGTGGTAAAGTTGGAGATGGTGATAAATACGATATCAATAAAGCAACTGCTGATGGAGGTAAAGTGTTCCACATTGGTGCTAACTCTGGTCAATCAATCAATTTAAGTATTAGTAACATGTCAGCTACATCACTTGGTGTAAACTCTGCAGCTAAAGCTGATGATGTAAAAGAGTTAAATGCAACTGATACAATTGGTAAAACAGGTATTAATATCTCTACTCAAACTGCAGCAGATAACTCAATTACTATTATCGACAAAGCACTAAACCGTGTATCTGAAACTCGTGCATCATTAGGTGCGGTTCAAAACCGTCTAGAGCACACTATTAACAACTTAGGTGCAACTTCTGAAAACTTATCAGCTGCTGAATCACGTATCCGTGACACAGATATGGCTAAAGAGATGATGGGCTTCACTAAAAACAACATCTTAATGCAAGCTGCACAATCAATGTTAGCTCAAGCTAACCAACAACCACAAGGCGTTCTTCAATTATTAGGTTAATTTTAAACGCTAAACCTCTAGCTTTGGCTAGAGGTTTTTTTAAATATTTAAATATATGTTGATAGAAGTATTGAGGTGATACGTTTTGAGTATAAGTGTTGAGTTCTTGCAAGCTAAAACTGGAAATGAGACATTAAAAATAAATGAGTATTTTATACATAGTAAATATAACCCTATTAAAGAAGCTGAACAATTAGTAGGTCGCCAATATACACCACATCACACTCATATCATTTTTGGTTATGGATGTGGTTATATTGTAGAAGCGTTATTAAACCGTAGATCATTTGAAGAAAATATAATTGTGGTAGATCCTTTATTTAATAACCAAACTTTAGAACTTAAACATCAAGCATCTAATCTATTTGCGTTTAATAGTAAGGTTATTCCTATATTCGAGCTTTATATAAATGAGATTGCTGCAAATACGCGTGTATCATTTAAAACGATATGTACTCCAAATTATGAAAAAGTATTTCCGAATGAGTACAAAGAATTGCTAAAAAAAATAGTTGATCTACAATATAAAAATAGGACAAATGATTATACGTTAATACGCTATGCGAAAGAATGGCAACGTAATTTTATTGAAAATTTACGTAATCTTAACGAAGATTGTACAATTGAGAAGTTACATAAACAATATAATTGCCCTGTAGTGATAGCTTCTGGGGGCCCTTCTTTAACGAAACAAATACCTTTATTAAAAAAATATAGAAATAATATGATATTAATTTCAGCTGGCTCAACGACTAATTCATTAGTAAGTAATGATATTGAGCCTGATTATGTTGTAACAATAGATGGTGGCGAACCAAATTACAACCATTTTAAACAATTGGATTTAAAAAATGCTGAAATAATTTATAGTATGCAAAATCACTATAAGGTTAGAGGATCTTTCTCGCAAAGAGGATATTTAATTGGAACACATAGTTTCAATAAATTATCAAATTACCTTGAAAAAGAGTTAAATTTAAAATTGCCTACTTTAGAGTATGGCGGCAGTGTGGCACATGCTGCTTTTAATATCGCCCATTATATTTCGTCTGGGCCAATTGCATTAATCGGTCAGGATTTAGCGTATACCGATAATTTAACACATGCTGCAAACAATAAAAATGCTAGAAAGATTGATGAAGCATTTATTAAAGAGCAAGAAGCTTTTCAAGTCGAAGGATATTATGGAGAGCCTGTTTGGACAAACCCTGTCTTCCAATCAATGAAATTAGATTTTGAAGCGCTTATCATGGTAAGAAAGCCAGATGCACCTTATTTTAATTGTACTGAAGGCGGTATTAAGATAAATGGATTTGAGCAGTTAACTTTCGAAGGCTTTCTAAAAAAATTCGCAAGTGATATAGAAATATCTAAAGTAACAAAAGTAAATGATACTCGCCTACACTTGGATATTCATGATAAATTAAAACAAATTCTTATTAATTTAAATGAACTAAAAGAATTATTAATTAAAGGGTTAACTATTGTAAAAAAAATAGAGTCAATAAATCAGATTGATCAAAAAGCGCTAAAGAAATTAGATAGTATAGAGAAGAAAGTTAATAAGCTTCTTGATAAAATTCCTATGGAGCCAATGACTAATTCTATTACAATAGATATTTTAAATCATTATTTACCAGTTGAGAATGAAACTACAATTGAAACGTATAAACGGGTTAATAGGCAAACTAAAGCATTATATACACAGCTACAAGATGCTATAAATTATACAGAGCAGTGCATCAAAAATGTATTAGAAAATAGTGAGGTTGAAAACAATGAATGAAGTATTGGAAGTAATTAATAGTTACAATGAATATATTTTAAAAGTAGCTTCAGGAAGTATTCAAATTGCAGAACATTTACGTAAAGATGAAGTACCAGAAGCTATGCAAATGATTTTACAGTTTTCAGAAGGAATGGGCTGGTTATTGGAAGCAAGTGATTTACTTTCTAAAAATAAAGTAACAGTTAACTTACCAGTTGAACAAATTCATGAGTTTTTAAATGAAATAAATAGTGGGCTAGAGCTGCAAGATTATGTATTAGTTGCTGATATGTTTGAATATGAAATCGCACCATTTTTTGAGCAACTATCGCCAATTGAAGGGTTTGAAAACTAATGAATTGGGAAGTTGCTACCGCGAAAAATGGAGAAGCAACATTAACGTTAAATAATTATGCTGTTTATAGTAAATATAGACCTAGGGAAGATGCTTGGAAATGGATAGATAGTGAGTTTGTGGAATCCATGGACCAATATTTCTTAATCGGTCTAGGTCTTGGCTATCATGCGGAAAGATTAGCACAATTAGCAAAAGGTAAAAGAGTCATTGTATATTTCTTTGAAGAATTAGAATATGAATTATTTTTAAATAACAAAGAATCTGATGATTTACTATTAAAAATAGAAGTTATTCATGATTTAAAAGATTTTATATTGAATGAAAAGACCCAGGTGCTGATTCCTGGTAGTTGGATAAAAGCAATTGGACAAGACCATCCACTATTTACTTATTTAGAAGATATAAAAATTAATCAAGTAACCTATAAAAGATCTGCTGATTTGCTGGAAAATAATTTTAACTGCAACATGCAAATATCTCCAAAAATACGAAATTACCCAAAATATAAAAAGAAAATTGCATGTATTGTTGCATCAGGACCATCACTTAATAACACAGTAAGCTGGTTAAAGGAGATACAGGATAAAGTTGAAGTATTTGTAGTAGGCTCTGCATTAAAATTATTATTACTAAATGGAATAACACCCACAGCAGCTGTAATTTCAGATGCAAAGCCTGACATTATTAAACAAATTAAAGGTTCAGGATATCTAGGGCCATTATATTTTTTAAGCACTGCTAATGCCAAAACTGTTATGAATCATGAGGGAGACTCTTATATAATATTTCAACAGGGGTATCCATTAGCCGAAGTAGCTGCAGAAAAGCATAAAATGCCTCTGTTTGAGACGGGGGGCTCTGTATCTACAGTTGCTATTAGCTTACTAGACTATTTGGATTTTGAAGAGATTATTTTATTCGGACAAGATCTAGGGTTTGTAGGTAATCAAACTCATGCCAAAGGTTCTACATCTGGACGGGCAGTCAGTGATGATTTAAATATAAGAGAAGTTCTTGCAAATGATGGCTCTTTAGTTTATACGACTCCGAATTTGCAAGTCTATACAAGGTGGATAGAAAATAAGGCTAAACGAATGTCAAAAAAACTTTATACTACATCAGAGCAAGGTGTTTTTATACCTAAAGTACTATATATAAACCAAAATGAACTGAATAGAATTGTTAATTCAAAATAAAAGCCTACTGAGATGTAGGTTTTTATTTATTATTGAGGAATTTTGTCGATATATATAGATAGAAGATGGTTATATAATAAAATACATAAAATGAATGAATCAGAATGGAGATATACGCACTATGAACGTATTAAAAAATAAAACAGTTCTTGTCACAGGTGGAACAGGTTCCTTTGGGAAAAAGTTTATACATAAAGCATTAACACTAGGTGTAAAGAAAGTAATTGTTTTTAGTCGTGATGAATTAAAGCAATATGAAATGAAACAAGAATTTGATGATAAACGCCTTCGCTTTTTTATTGGGGATGTGCGGGATCAAGATCGTTTACACAGAGCGTTTGACGGTGTGGAAATTGTTATTCATGCAGCCGCTATGAAGCATGTAGATGCATGTGAATACAATCCTTTTGAAGCTGTGAAAACGAATATTCAAGGTGCGCAAAATATTATTGAGGCTGCGATAGACTGTGGTGTAGAAAAAGTCATTGCACTTTCAACAGATAAAGCATGTGCACCTGTTAACTTATATGGCGCTACAAAATTAGCATCAGACAAACTATTTGTTGCTGCAAATGCCTATGTTGGAGATAAGAAAACAAGCTTTTCGGTTGTACGTTATGGAAATGTTGTCGGTAGTCGTGGCAGTGTTGTCCCCTTCTTTAAAAAAATTAAAGAAACAGGTAGAGTACCAGTGACAGATGATCGTATGACACGTTTTTGGATTACGCTAGATCAAGGTGTACAATTTGTGCTTGATAATTTAGCACGTATGCACGGTGGTGAGATCTTTGTGCCGAAAATTCCTAGTATGAAGGTTATGGATTTAGCACGTGCAATTGCTCCAGAGTGTGAAATTGATGTTATTGGCATTCGTCCAGGTGAAAAATTGCATGAGGCAATGATTATGGAAGATGATGCAAGGCATACTGTAGAATTTGATGACTATTATATAATCCAACCTGAATTCTCATGGTGGTCCAAAAAATACGCTGAGGGCGGTAAGGCCTTATTAGATGGATTTTCTTATACAAGTGATAATAATAGTAACTGGTTAACAGTTGAGGAATTGCGTAAATTAGCGGAGGGTATATAGATGATTGGTGTAGCAGGTTATAGGATCTCACTCATTAATTACATAAAAAGAGTTAATGAGCGTACAAAATATTTAATATAAACCAAAAGTAAGTTCAAAGAAAAAATGTATTCAATTTTAATAAAAGAAAAATTTGTATATAGTAAATTTCTGAAATAAAATTAAAATTCATATCTGATATTACATAAAATATTTTAGAGAGGAAGTAAGTAATAATGAAAGGAATTATATTAGCAGGTGGTCAAGGAACTAGATTATATCCTCTAACATCAGCTATCTCAAAACAAATTTTACCTGTTTATGATAAACCTATGATCTATTACTCTATGTCTGTTTTGATGTTAGCAGGAATAAGAGATATCTTAATTATTTCAACCCCGAGGGATATTCCACTATTTGAGAGTATTCTATCTAACGGAGAAAAGTTGGGGTTGAAAATTGAATATAAGATACAAGAAAATCCTGACGGTTTGCCACAAGCTTTTATTTTAGGTGAAGAGTTTATCGGTAACGATGATGTAGCATTAATTTTAGGGGATAATATTTTTTTTGGACAAGGTTTATCTGAAATACTAAAAAATGCAGTGAAAAATAACACTGGCGCTACATTATTTGGCTATCAAGTAAGAGATCCTGAACGTTTTGGTGTTGTTGAATTTGATGATAGTTTAAAAGTGAAATCTCTAGAAGAAAAGCCAGAATATCCAAAATCTAATTTTGCAGTTACTGGCTTATATATTTATAGTAATGATGTTATAGAAAAAGCTAAATTGCTTGAGCCTTCTAGTAGAGGAGAGTTAGAAATTACAGATTTAAATAACTTATATTTAGATGAAGGACGTTTAAATGTTGAACTATTAGGAAGAGGATTTGCTTGGTTGGACACGGGTACATTTGAATCATTACTAAGTGCATCATCATTTGTTGAGACAATTGAAATGAGACAAGGTTTCAAAATAGCTTGTATTGAAGAAATTGCATATAGACAAGGATATATTTCAAGAGAGCAGTTAATTCAATTGGGAGAAGAGTTGAAAAAATCTCTTTATGGACAGTATTTATTAGAAATTGCAGGTGATTAAAATATGAGGAAAATTTTAGTAACAGGTGGAGCAGGGTTTATTGGGGCAAATTTTTTAAAATATATTATTGAGAAGTACCCTGAATATTTTGTTATAAATATTGATAATTTAACATATGCTAGCGATTATTCGAATATCCAAAAATTAGAACAATATAAAAATTATAAATTTTTGAAGGCGAACATTTGTGATCAAGATATAATAGAAAAAGTTATGATTGAAAATGAAATAGATACCATTATTCATTTTGCGGCTGAATCACATGTTGATAATTCGATTGAAAATCCCTTTATTTTTGCCGAAACTAATATTATGGGAACACTTAATCTATTACAACAAGCATATAAAGAATGGTTTATTAAGCCATTTGAAATAAAAGAGAAATATCGCAATTCACGCTTTATTCATATTTCAACAGATGAGGTATATGGGACTCTTGGAGAGGAAGGTTATTTCACTGAGGATTCCAAATATCTCCCGAATAGTCCTTATAGTGCCAGTAAGGCAGCGTCCGATTTACTTGTGAGAAGTTATTATCATACTTATGGAATGAATGTTATTACTACAAACTGTTCCAATAATTTTGGACCTTTTCAAAATAAAGAAAAATTAATTCCAAAAATTATTTATAATGCTTTAAAAGGATTAGATCTACCCATTTACGGGGAGGGAGATAATGTTCGAGATTGGCTATTTGTTATAGATCATTGTACAGCAATTAATGCAGTTTTACATCAGGGCAAAGTTGGAGAGACATACTTAATAGGTGGTCATAATGAAAAAAAGAATTTACATCTAGTTCATACTATTTGTGACATTTTAGATGAGAGAGTACCTAAGGATGTATCTTATCGTAATCAAATTAAATTTGTAGCTGACCGTTTTGGACATGATTATCGTTATGCAATCGACCCTGCAAAAATTCAACGAGAATTAAACTGGAAGCCTCAAATAGCATTTGAAAAAGCGTTAGAAGAAACAATCGATTGGTATTTAATAAAATATAACGAGGGATAAAATGAATAATTGTCTTGTTGAACTTAAAGATATAAGTGATGAAAGAGGAAGCCTAGTTGTAATAGAGAACTTGAAGGAAATTCCATTTGAGGTAAAACGTGTTTATTACCTATATAACTTAAGGGATGATAAAGCGAGAGGATTCCACGCACATAAAACATTAAATCAAGCGTTTCTCTGTTTGAATGGAAGCTGTAAAGTTTTATTGGATGATGGAAAAAATCAAACAATATATGAAATGAATGCATCTAATCAAATGTTATTATGTAAAAATAGAGTTTGGCATAAAATGTTTGGTTTTAGCGATAATTGTATTTTTTTAGTACTAGCCGATCAAGAATATCAGGAAGATGATTATATTCGCAATTATCAGGACTTTGTAGAAACAGTTAAGGATGAAAAATATGATTAAATTTTTAGATTTAAAAAATATTAACCTTAAATATGAAAAAGAATTTCATGATTTGTTACAAACGTTTTTAGAAAGCGGTTGGTATATTAACGGTAGTATGGTTGAAGAATTTGAAGATAAGTATGCAAAGTATTGTGGAGCAAAGCATTGTATAGGTGTGAGCAATGGGTTGGATGCTTTAAAATTAATATTAAGAGCATACGATATTGGACCTGGTGATGAGGTAATTGTTCCATCAAATACATATATAGCAACTATTTTAGCAATCACAGAGGTAGGTGCTACACCAGTACTTGTTGAACCTGATTTGAACACATTTAATATTTCTTTGGATAGTATTAAAAAAGTGATTAGTAATAAGACAAAAGGGGTAATGGTTGTTCATTTATATGGAAGGGTCGTATCTCAAATTAGGGAAATTAAAGATTTTTGTACAGAGAATAATCTAAAATTATTTGAAGATGCGGCACAAGCTCATGGTGCAGAAATAGGAGAGATAAAAGTAGGGAATTTTGGTGACGCTGCAGCATTTAGTTTTTATCCAGGGAAAAATTTGGGTGCTTTAGGAGACGCAGGTGCAATAACTACTAACGATACTCGGATTAATGAAAAATTAAAAGCATTAAGAAATTATGGTTCCTTAAAAAAATATGAAAATATATATAAGGGATATAATCATCGATTAGATGAATTTCAAGCTGGAATATTAACTTTGAAATTGGGAAATTTGGAAGAAGAAAATAAAAGAAGAATAGAATTAGCAAATAGATATATTAGTGGAATAACTAATGAAAGAGTTAAATTACCACTGAAATCACTGGAGAAAGAAAATGTATGGCATGTATTCCCGATTTTGGTTGAAGGAAGAGAAAGTTTTATAGAATATTTAAAACAGTATGAAATTGAAACATTAATACATTACCCAATTCCCCCACATAAACAAAAAGCATACAGCGAACTAAATTATAAACACTTTCCTATAACTGAAGAAATTCACAAGAATATTTTAAGTTTACCAATTTCACCTGTTCACTCTACTGAAGAAATTGATACTGTAATTGAAGTAATAAACAAATATAAAGGATAGTGAATAATTTGAAAAGGATACCTAATATAACTGGGGAAATTGTTGATTTAATACCCTATTGTAGTGACTATGATGAAGATATTATTCGAATAAGAAATTTAAAAGATTCTAAGTATTATTTAAGTCAAAATTTCAATTTAGGAATAAAAGACCAAAAAAAGTGGGCAGCAGAATATTTTCTTAGAGAAAATGATTATTATTGGATAATTATTTGCAAAGAAACCAAACAATTTATAGGAACTACTTCTTTATATGAGTTAAAAAACAATATTATTGAAAAAGGAAGATTAGTTGTAGACTCTGAAGTTTCATTAAGAAAGCCCTATGTATTAGAATCTGAAATACTAATATTAGATTTTGCTTTTAAAGAATTAAATGTAGAGAAAATTATTACTTATAACAAAGAAGATAATTTGAAAATGCAATCTATAAATAAAAGATTGGGATTTGAGAAAACACAATCTGTAGATATTAATGGAAATCACTATTTTGGATTTTTATTATCTAAAGAAAATGTTACCTATACTAAATTGAGAAAAGTTATTAAAATGTGGGGTCGAAGAAAATAGTGAAAAGAATTATATTTTTTTATCCAACTGAAGAAGTAAATGGAGTTGCTAATCAGTTTATTTGGTTAGCAAAATATTTACAGAAAAAAGGATATGATGTTTCGCTAATAGATTCAAAAGAGGGATACATAAAAAATGAACTAATAGCTTCTAATATTGAGGTTATAGAATATAGTTATCCTAATAAAATTTATCTTCACGAAGAATGTATTTTAGTAGCACCTGCTTCTCATATCCATAGAGTTCCGCTAGAATTTGAAATACCTGAAGAAAAAAAAGTAAAACTGATATTTTGGTCACTACACCCACATAATTTAGTTTGGGAATATGGGATTTGGGGATTCATCAAAAGTTTTAAACCTTTTGAAATGAAAGAAATATTAACAAAGATATTTCCTGAAACATTTGAGAATTATACACAATTAATTAATACACTGTATCACCATAATTCATTATATTTTATGGATCAGTCGAATTTTGATTTTCCGAAACAAGTTTACAACATATGCTTAGAGTGCGAAAAATATATTCCAATAGCTGTAAAAAATTCAAGTTATAAAGCCAAAGCCCTTAAAATAGTGGAAATAAAAAATTACGCATGGGTTGGAAGGTTATCGGATGACAAAGTTTACAGTTTAATTAAAGTGTTAAATGATGTTGACCAATATGCTAAAGAAAAAAATAAAGAAATTAACTTTTATATTATAGGCTCTGGGAGCTATGAATTTCTATTAAAGAAGGAACTAGAGTCTAAAAAGTGGAATATAAATATTGTTAATCTTGGGACGTTAAAAAATAATGATTTAAGTCAATTTTTATTTGAAAAAATAGATTTACTTTTTGCAATGGGAACTTCTTGTTTAGAAGCAGCTAAATTAGGCATTCCAACAGTCCTTGTAAATGCATCAAATTCAAGAGTAGAGCTTATGGAATATAAATGGTTATATGAAACAAAAAATTATTCTTTAGGAAGCTTTGTTGAATTGCAGAATAATGTGAAGTATAGTTCGATAGATGAACTAAAACTTGAAAAAATAAAGATCCACAGCGAGAAGTGTTTTGAGTATGTGAATAAATACCATACAATTGGACAAGTTGCGACAATGTTTGAAGAAATCTTCGATAAAGAATTATTTACTCTTAGCGATTTAAGAGTGTTTATAGAACATTCTCCATTAAATTTTAATAATTTTGCATCAAACTTAATTGTAAGAGGCTATTATATGAATGATGCTAATAATCTATACTTGAGTAATATATTAAAGGATATTGAGAAGGAATTTTTAGAGAAAAAGTTAAAAAAATTACTTATTTGGGGTGTTGGCTCGCATTCAAAGGCTTTATTAAAATTCTACGATTTTGCCAACATGGAACTCAAAGGATTTACAGATAGTTCAGATTCTATAGGTGAATTTTTAAATTATCCTAAATACTCAGTAGATGATATTGGAGATTTGGATATTGATGTAATTTTAATTTCTTCATTAACTTATGAAAAGAAAATATATGATAAGTTTTATAAAAAAATGTTAAGTAGAGGGATCATAATGTATCCAATATACAAGGCAAATGAAGGTATAGTTGCAACTGCTATTTGGAATCAAGTTTCAAGTGAAATATATCTTTGTGATGAGGAGGGCCGCTAATGTCTCCTTTAGTATCTTTTGTAATGCCATTCTACAATAATAAAAGAGACCTAAAACAAGCAATTGAAAGTGTTTTAGAATCTGAGTTTTTAGACTATGAGTTGGTGCTAATTGATGATTGTAGCCAAGATGGAAGTTTAGATATTGCAAAATATTATACGGAGAAATTATGTAACGTTAAATTAATTAGAAACCCAAAAAATTTAGGGCCCGCAGGTGCTTTAAAAAAAGGTCTCGAGTCTTCATTAGGAAAAATAATAATTTTTTCAGCAGCAGATGATGTTACCTATCCAAATAGAATAGGTTCAATTCTTAGTATATTTGAAAAATATGAGGATGTAGGAATTACTATTTCTGAAGCAAGAATTATTGATAGTAATAGTAAACCAACAGGTGAATTTTTTAGACTTCCTAAAGAAATCAATGAAGAAAATGCATTTTTATTTCAATTGAAGCGAAATTATTGTTTAGGAGGAACAATGGCAATTAGGAATTGTCCAGAAATCTTTTCTAAAGTTGGTTTTTTAGATTTAATTGATGATTATCAAATAAGCTTAGAGTATCTTTTAGAGGGCTATAAAATATTCCCTTTAAATCAAGTTTTATTAGATTATCGTGTGCATGATGAAAGTGTTAGTTCTAAAAAGCAAGCACTTCACGAGAAAACATTAAAAGTCTTAAAACGATACGACTCTGAATTATTTAAGTCAGAGTTAACTTTACAAAAATATCATATAAATGATATTGGAATAAGCTTAGGGATTTTTGAGCTATTCAGAGAAAATATTAAAGGGGCGCAACGTTATTTTAGCTATGTAGAACCTAATAGTTTAAACGAAGTAGATAAAAAAATTGCTTATTATTTCTATAATGGAGTAATAAAATATAAGTTAGGAAATAGTGATGATGCATTGAATTTTTGGGAGCAAGCGTTAGTTTTGGATCAACAAAATGCCGTTTTATTGAATAATACTGGCGTATTGAGGTTTAAAAAAGATATATCTAAAGCAGAACAGTTAATCTCTAAGGCATGTATTGAGCTACCGAACTATTTAGATGCTAAGAAAAATCTAGAGGTTATTCATAAAAAAGTGGATATTCCATTGATTATTACAAAAAGATTATTATCAAGTAATTTAATAAAAAGGGAAAACTATTTAGAGGAGCAAGAATAATGAAAAATAATGAACAGAGATTAAAAGAAATTTTTGCCGAAGCTTTAGAAGTTGATAAGGAAATTGTTATAAGTAATTTAATATACAACTCTATTCCAGAATGGGATTCTGTTTCTCATATGGCACTAGTAGCTGAAATAGAAGATTCATTTAACATTATGTTAGATACAGATGATGTACTAGATATGAGCTCATTTGCCAAAGCAAAAGAGATTTTATCAAAATATGATATTAAGTTTTAAGCGGGTGACTATATGCTAAAAGATAAAATCATTTTAGTGACAGGTGCTAGCCGTGGTATTGGACAAGCAACAGCTATCACATTAGCCAAAAATGGAGCCAAAGTTATATTGCATGGTCGGACAGAAGAAAGTTTGCAAAAGACTGTTGAATTTATCCGTGATACAAGATGTGAGCCCTATATAGTTCTTTATGATGTGACAGACGAGGAAGGAATAAAACAAGCTATTAAGAAAATTAAACTGCAGTTTGGGCGCCTCGATGGCTTAGTTAATAATGCTGGTGTTATGGATGAAGGGTTACTAGGGATGGTAAAAGCAGAAAAAATTCAAAATATGTTGAATGTTAATGTCACAGCTGTTTTACAACAAATGCAATACGCAGCAAAGTTAATGACAAAAAATGAATCGAGTGCAATCGTCAATATTAGTTCAATTATTGGTATGAACGGTGCTGAAGGGAGCGCGGCGTATTCAGCAAGTAAAGCAGCAGTTGTAGGACTTACAAAATCAGCTGCTAAAGAGTGGGCTCTAAAAAACATTCGTGTCAACGCAGTAGCACCTGGTTTTATTGAAACAGATTTAACAGCTCATTATGATGGTGAACGTAAAGCAAGAGTACTTAATAACATTAAAATGCACCGATTTGGACAGGCAGATGAAGTTGCAAGTGTAATATCATTTTTATTATCGGACTTGTCTTCTTATGTCACTGGACAAGTCATTGGGGTGGACGGAGGCATGGTTATTTAGCCATGCTTTTTTCTTTGAAAGGAGCGAGTATATGAGTTTTTTTTATTTAGAAGGTAATGAATTAGCAATTATTACAGATAAACAAACTTTTGCATATAACGAAATTCCTAAAGTTGAGTTTAAAAGTGAAAAAAAAGAGTTGGTGTTAATTTTATGTCAAAATTCAATTGATATAATATCAGCTTATATATCAGCAATAAATAGTAAACAAGCTGTCATGCTACTAGCTTCAGATATTAATAAAGAATTGCTAGAAAACATAGTAGAGACATATCAACCTAAATGGATTGTCGGATTGGATGATTTTGAAAATTATGAAGCTTCCCAAAATCATTTAGTTAGAATAAAGGAAAAGACTATTCATATTCATCCGGATCTAGCAATCTTACTTAGCACTTCTGGTACTACGGGTAGTCAAAAATTTGTACGACTATCCTATGAAAATATTCGTACTAACGCTGAATCGATTATCGAATATTTACAAATTAATGAAAGCCAACGAGCAATTATGAATTTACCTCTCTCCTATTCATATGGCATGTCAATTGTTAATAGCCATATTTTAGCAGGTGCTTCGATTTTATTGACAGACAAAAGTGTAATGGAAAAGTCGTTTTGGGAGGAAGTTCGTGAGCATAAAGCTACTTCCCTTGCAGGTGTTCCATTTACTTATCAGATGCTACAACGTATTGGTTTTATGAAAATGGATTTACCTTATTTAAAGACGCTGACGCAAGCTGGTGGGCGACTAAATGAAAAATTAGTAAAAGCTTTTGGTGAATATGCACAGCAAAATAATAAGCGGTTTTTTGTCATGTATGGGCAAACCGAGGCATCACCGCGCATGTCTTATATTCCATATGAATATGTACTTACTAAATCAGATTCGATTGGTATAGCCATACCAGGTGGAAACTTGACTATAGATAGTGAGACGAGTGAACTTATCTATACAGGTGCTAATGTAATGATGGGATATGCGGAATGCTTAGAAGATTTATCATTAGGGGATGAATTATCCGGCATACTACACACGGGTGATACGGCAACTGTAGATAATGAGGGATATTTTACTATTACAGGACGAATGAAACGTTTTATTAAGTTATTTGGATTAAGGATTAATTTAGATGATGTAGAGAAGAAGTTAGAGGCAGTCATTCAAGCACCAATAGCATGTACTGGTAACGACGATAAGTTAGTGGTTGTACTTGAAAAAGAAGAACAGATAGACAATGTTAAAGAAAACCTTGAAGGACTGTATAATTTACATCGGTCAGCTTATAAGGTGGTCATATTAGAAATTCCTCGCTTAGCTAATGGTAAGACCGATTATATGAAATTAAAGGAGATTTGTTTATGATTGCCCCATATCATTTGGAACGACAGCAAAAATCAGCGCAGCTATTAGATAAGCTTATTGCACTAACAAAATGGCATATGGACAATTGCCAAGAATATAAGGCAATGATAGAAAAAAGTAATGCTGTACAAAAAATTGCCACTTTAGAAGACTTACCTTACTTACCGGTGCAAGTATTTAAGCTTTTAGAGTTAAAGTCGATTTCACAAGAAAATGTCATAAAAGTACTTACTTCAAGTGGTACAACGGGGCAACAGGTGTCTAAAATCTACTTAGACAAAGATACATCTGTTGCACAAACAAAAACATTGGTTGAAGTGATGAAACCCTTGCTTGGCAGTAAACGTTTACCAATGATTATTTTAGATACCAAATCAGTATTAAAAGACCGAAAATCATTTAGTGCTCGTGGCGCTGGTATATTAGGGTTTTCTAATTTTGGTCGTAAGCATTTTTATGCATTAAATGATGATATGAGTTTGGATATTGAGGGCTTACAAGGTTTTTTGAAGGAGTTTGCAGGGCAAAAAATTTTATTGTTCGGCTTTACGTTTATGATTTGGCAGTATGTCTATAAAGAAGCAATTGCAAGCGACATTAATATTGACTTTGGAGACAGTATTTTAATTCACGGTGGTGGTTGGAAAAAACTGAAGGATGAAGCTGTTGATTCATCTACATTTAATCGCTTACTACATGAGCAGTTAGGCATTCGGGAGGTACATAATTATTACGGAATGGTCGAACAGGTCGGATCTATTTTTATTGAGTGTAGTATGGGAAATCTTCATACGCCTAGCTATGCAGATATTATTATTCGTAATCCTATTACATTTGAGACAGTTCCTTATGGAGAACAAGGGCTTATTCAGGTGTTAAGTGAGCTGCCTAAAAGCTATCCAGGACATTCATTGCTGACAGAAGATTTAGGCACCATTCATGGGGAAGATGATTGCCCTTGTGGTTGGAAAGGGAAATATTTCTCTGTAGCTGGGAGAATTCCAAAGGCTGAGCTCCGGGGCTGTAGTGATACTTTTCAAGGAGGGACTAAGCAATGAATCTATTTTGGCCAGAAAATATTGCATTTGAGTCTGCAATGGAGCAGCTTTCCTTTTATAAACCAAATAGACCTTTTGACCAAGAGGTAGTGGCATTTACACAGGCTCTATCCAAGCGTTTTCTTCGTATAAGAGAATTGCCTGAAATTGTAGCATTAGGTTACTGGCTTCGAAAGGCAAATATCAAGGAAATGCAAGCAGCATTTGAACAAGGGACTGCACAAAAGAAAGTAAGAGCGCGAGGAACTGTATTTCATATTGCGCCCTCGAATGTTGATACAATTTTTGTTTATTCTTGGATGTTGTCGTTGTTAGCAGGCAATCGAAATATCATTCGAATTTCTAGTAAGGAGCAAAAGGGCTTAAATGTGCTATTGCAAATAATTATAGAGGAGTTAACTCGTCCTGAATTTCAAAAAATTGCTATGCAGACGATAATATGTACATATGGACATGAGGAAAATGCAACAGCCGTCTTAAGTTCTGCTTGTCAGACACGTGTCATTTGGGGTGGAGACGTAACGATTTCTGCTATCCGAAATGTACCACTAGCGCCTTTAGCCAATGAACTTACTTTTCCAGATCGATTCTCATTGGCAGTTTTAAATAGTGAGACACTCCCTAAGTTAAACGAAAAAGAAATAGAAAATTTTGTAGAGCAGTTTTATAATGATGTTTTTTGGTTTGATCAAATGGCGTGTTCTTCTCCAAGATTAATCGTTTGGTCTGGAGATAACCAAGAAGCAATCAATAAGTTTTGGACAGTGTTCGAAAAAAAAATTCAGCAAAAGCAATATGAATTAATGGCAGCAACACAAGTGTTGAAATATACCACTAGTCTTGTACTAGCAACTGAAAGTGTTGTAGGTAGTTTGGAAAATGGACTTTATTTTTCACGTGTAAAGCTATCTGATGTGCCAGCAAATGTCCGTGAACGTCATTGTGGCGGCGGATTGTTTTACGAATATACTGTAGAGACATTGGAAGATTTAGCAGGTGTACTAATAGATAAAGATCAAACAATTGCTTATTTTGGTTTTGAACGTAAGGAACTTGAAAATTTAGTGGATTCTATTACAACTAGAGGAATCGATCGCATAGTTCCGATTGGTAAAGCTTTGGAGTTTACGGGAGTATGGGATGGTCAAAGCTTTTTAACATCATTTACAAGGGAAGTAATTATTGTATGAAGTGGAAACAAATCGAAGAACGGCATCTTCAGCAAATTTTAGATTGGCGTACACGAGAAGATATAACTCGCTATATGTATACAGATATTGAATATAGTTTAGAAAATCAAAAGAAATGGTTGAATACCATTCGGGCTGATCAAAATGGTTGTTACTGGTTAATGGAATATAAAGATGACATTATAGGCTTTATTTCAATTACTGATATTGATTGGAGACATAAACGTGGAGCCTGGAATTTTTATATTGGTGATATGAAATATGCAATGCTTGCAGGCTTTTTAGGTGCATACATGTACAATTATGCATTTACAGAGCTTGGTTTAGAAAAGTTAATTGGTGAAGTAATGGATATAAATGTAGGTGTACATAAGCTTCATTTAAAACAGGGGGCGCGTCTTGTTGGGGAATATGAACACCATATATGTAAAAATAATACGTGGCATGATGTTTATGTATTTGAAATGACAAAAGCTCGTTGGCAAGAGGTTGGAAATAAGTTTAAAAAATATATTCCAGAGGTGCAGTCATGAATACAATTGTAATCATCCAAGCAAGAATGGGTTCATCACGTCTACCTGGTAAAATTTTAAAACAGCTTGGGGATGTGGATGTACTTACATATGATATAAAGCGATGTCGAGCAATTCAGGGAGTTAGTGAAGTGATTGTTGCAACAAGTAATTTACCGCAGGACGATGCAATTGCAAAATGGTGTGAAATGAATGAAGTAGCATATTTCCGTGGTTCTGAAGATGATGTACTAGATCGCTATGTGCAATGCGCTAAAATGTATAACCCTGATTATGTTATGCGTGTTACATCAGATTGCCCTTTTGTTGATTATGAAATGGCAAGTGAGATTGTTTCACTAATGGAAAAAGAGCAGAAGGACATTGTTTTAATGAATGGAGAGCTTCCTCGTGGTTTAGCGGTTGAACTTATTTCCTATGAGTCCCTTTTACGAATACACGAAATCGGGATTGAACCACGTCATCGTGAGCATGTCACTTATTATGCATATGAATTCCCTCAAGAATTTAATGCAGTTACATATAATGTGCCAACAAATCGTATGGCTCCTGAGTTGCGTATCACGTTAGATACTGCAGAAGACTATGAGTTGATTTCGGCAGTAGCCAAACATTTTAATAATCCGTTAGTATCAAGTTCAGAGGTTATTAGCTATTTACGAGAAACACCTAATGTCGCTAAATTAAATGCACATATTGAACAAAAGCCGGTGATTTAATGAAAAATGTAATTATCCGTACGGATGCATCTGTAGACATTGGAAGCGGTCATGTTATGCGTTGTTTAACAATTGCTCATAATTTAAAGCTGGAAGGGTGTAGTGTTCGATTTTGGATGGAGCCACATGCTGGCAATTTAATAGATTATGTTGCACAACAAGGCTATGAAACGATTGTAAAGGCTGAACAGGCAGATCTTTATATTATTGATCATTATGGGATTGATATGGAATGGGAACAAAATATTCGTGCTTATACAAAAAAAATAGTGGTGATTGATGATTTGGCAAGAGTACATGATTGTGATTCACTGCTTGATCAAAATGTAGTGCCAAACTTTGAAGACCGTTATGATGAGCTTGTACCAAAGCATTGTATTAAATTATTGGGCCCGAAGTATTTAATTATGCGTGAAGAGTTCATTGAAGCCCGTCATCAAATCCGACAGCGTAATCAAGAGATTCAGCGACTTCTTGTATTTATGGGGGGAACTGATCCAACCAATGAAACGCTAAAAATATTAAATGCACTTGAAGAATTGACATTTGCCCATGTAGATGTTGTTGTAGGCAATGGAAATGTCCATAAAGAAGAAATTGAACAAATTTGTCGTGAACGAAATTACCACTATCATTGCCAAGTCTCTTATATGGCACAACTTATGCGGCAAGCGGATTTTTCTATTGGTGCAGGTGGAAGTTCAATGTGGGAGCGTTGCTATGTTGGACTCCCGTCTTCAAGTACTATAGTTGCTAACAATCAGCTCATTACAACTAACTATGCCGATCAACTTGGAGCAGTCATTAATTTAGGATGGCATGAAGATGTCACAGTAGATACGTATAAACATTTTCTAAATGGATTAGGCGATGTAGATGTGGCGAGACTTGAAAAAATAGGATTACAATTAACAGCCACATCCCAACCAAATGCCTGGTTATCACAAATATTGGAGTTGTTAGCATGATTAAAATTGGACATAAGGAAATTGGTAAGGATGCAAAGCCTTTTATTATTGCAGAAATGTCTGGCAATCATAATCAATCATTAGAAAGAGCTTTACATTTAGTAGATTTAGCAGCTGAAGCCGGTGTGGATGCGTTAAAGCTACAAACATATACACCTGATACCATTACATTGGATGTACACACAGGGGAGTTTTTTATTCAAGATGATGCCAACCTTTGGAAAGGGAATTCCCTATATAATTTGTATAAGGAGGCCTATACCCCTTGGGAATGGCATGAGGCGATTTTTAATCGTGCAAAAGAACATGGCTTACTAGCTTTCAGTTCACCTTTTGACGAAACAGCTGTTGATTTTTTAGAAACTTTGGATGTACCTGCTTATAAGATTGCATCCTTTGAAAATGTGGATATTCCATTAATTAGAAAAGTTGCTCGCACTGGTAAACCAATTATTATTTCGACTGGTATGGCAACAGCAGCAGAGCTTGATGAAGCGGTTCGAGCTGCGAGAGCTGAAGGAAATCATCAAATTGTATTATTAAAATGTACAAGTACATATCCTGCAACACCTGCAAACTCTAATTTAGCCACTATACCTCATATGCGAGAGTTGTTTGGTACTGAAATTGGTTTATCAGACCATACGATGGGTGTTGGTGTATCGCTTGCTGCCGTAACGCTTGGAGCAACTGTTGTTGAAAAACATTTCACTACCTCTCGTGCTGATGGAGGAGTTGATTCTGCATTTTCAATGGAGCCACATGAGTTAAAAATGCTTGTAGAAGAAACTGAACGAGCGTGGCAAAGCTTAGGGCAAATTCAATATGGTCCAACAGAAGCTGAAAAAGACTCAACTAAATTCCGACGTTCATTATATATAGGGGAAGACTTAAAAGCAGGCGACGTTTTAACAGAAGAAAATCTTCGGAATGTTCGACCAGGTTTGGGGCTGCCAACAAAATACTATGATTTAGTACTTGGAAAGACTGTTAAGCAAGATGTGAAAAAGGGAACACCTTTAAGTTGGGAGTTATTATTATGAATGAATTAAAAGAAATGGACGAATTGTTTGACAGACTTTTTCCGATTATGCGTAGTATTACAGGAGAAGGTGTTCGAGAAACCATTCGTATCCTACAAGAATATATTCCACTTGAAATGGAAGGAATTCCAACAGGTACAGAAGTATTTGATTGGGAAATTCCAAAAGAGTGGGTTATCCGAGAAGCTTGGATTAAGGATGAGCATGGTGAGACAATCATTGATATAAAGGATTTAAATTTACATGTTGTAAATTATAGTGAACCTATTGATATGTGGCTTTCTCTAGAGGAATTAAAAAAACATGTACATACGATTCCACATCTACCAGAAGCTGTGCCGTATGTAATTTCCTATTATAAGGAACGTTGGGGTTTTTGCATGAGCCAAAATCAGTTAGATGCTCTTCCAACTGGACAGTACCATGTGTATATTGATAGTGAAAAAATTGATGGTGAGTTAAACTTTGCGCAAGCAATTTTACCTGGGAAATCAAAAAAAGAAGTATTAATTAGTACATATATTTGTCATCCTTCCATGGCTAATAACGAACTAAGTGGACCAATTGTTGCGGCCTTTTTATATAATCGCATTAAACAGTGGGAAAATAGAGAGCTAACTTATCGATTTGTGTTTTTACCTGAAACAATTGGATCTATTGCCTATTTATCAAAATACGGACAACATTTAAAGGAGAATATGTATTCCGGAGCAGTATTAACTTGTTTGGGTGGTAAAGAGCATCAACTTAGTTACAAGAAATCTCGTAATACTAATGCGCCACTTAATAATTTGGTAACATACTTAAGTGCAAGCGGACAACATAGTTATTCAATACGTCCATTTACACCATTGTTTGGTTCAGATGAACGCCAATATTGTTCGCCTGGTTTTAATTTACCAGTAGGGCAGTTCTCTAAAATGATATATGGAGCATACCAAGGCTATCATAATTCTTTAGATACAAAAGAGCATATGACAATAGAAGCTTTATTAGATAGTGTCAATGAAATTGAACAAATTTTACAGCTGCAAGAATTAGATGGCTATTATATTAATAAAAAACCATTTGGTGAACCAAAACTAGGAAAATATGATCTTTATCCTGATATAAACGCTCCTGGGACATGGGGGAGCTCTAGTAGCAAAAAAATAGATAATCGCCAACAATTAAATCAAGTACTAACACTTTTAAGTTATTCTGATGGGAAACATAGATTATCCGATGTAGCTAAAACTTTAAACTATTCACTAGAGGATTATAAAATTTCAATTGATGTATTAAAAGAACATCAATTACTTGAAGGTCCATTTTACGACGAGAAGGAGTTATTTTAGTGAGAGTATTATTACTAACAGGATCACATCCGAGGCATTTATATGTAGTGAATAAACTAGCTGAATTAGGTATAGTAGCTGCTCATGTTATGGAAGTTCGAGAAGCGTTTGTCCCTCAACCATCAGCTAATCTAGAAGAAATCGATCGCTTGAATTTTATTCGACATTTTGCAGATAGAGATGAAGCCGAACAGCGCCATTTTGTAGGACATGAAAAAGTACAACTTGAGATACCAACTTTAAATGTGTCATTGGCACAATTAAATAGTGAGGAAACAATTAAGTGGGTTGCTTCACAATCATTTGATATAGCTATTAGTTATGGGATACATAAGTTATCTGACGAGTTGTTAGATGTTTTACCAAAGCATGCATGGAATATTCATGGTGGACTATCACCTTGGTATAAAGGAAACACAACACTATTTTGGCCATTCTTTATGTTACGACCAAATTGGGCAGGTATGACAGTACACCGATTATCAGCGCGTTTAGATGCAGGAGATATTGTCCATCAATCAGTGCCAAATTTAGATTATGGCGATGAGCTTCATGATGTTGCTTGTAAGGCGGTCGTTCAAGTTGCTAAGGATTTATCTACAATTTTAACTACAACATCTCTTGACCAAGTAGAATATCATCCGCAAAAAGGAAACGGTAAACTTTGGGTAGGTAATGATTGGATGCCACAGCATCTACGTTTTGTTTACAATCAATATAACAATGATCTTGTAGACCAGTTTTTAGACGGCAAAATTCCGAGAATTGATCCTCCTATTATTTCTGCTTTGAGAAATGAGGAATAGATATGAAAAAATTGCCTGAATTTCTTTCCTATGGTCGTCAATCGATTGATGAAGACGACATACAGATTGTTTTAGAAACATTACGCTCACCTTTTTTAACACAAGGGCCAAAAATTCAACAGTTTGAGCAGGCAATTGCCGATTATGTTGGCACTCAATATGCAGTTGCTTTTTGCAATGGAACTGCAGCACTTCACGCAGCCTGTTATGCGGCAGGGATTGGTGTTGGAGATGAAGTTATTACATCACCAATTACTTTCGCAGCCAGTGCTAACTGTGTTAGATATATGGGAGGAAAGGTTGTCTTTGCAGATATTGATGCAAATACTTACAACATTAATCCTGAAGAGATAAGAAAAAAGATTACACCAAATACAAAGGCAATTATCCCAGTTGATTTTACAGGTCAACCAGCTGATATGGATGTCATTATGGATATCGCACGTGAACACAATCTAGTTGTGATTGAAGACGGTGCTCATTCTCTTGGTGCTGAATATAAAGAGAAAAAAGTTGGTACACAGGCAGATATGACAATGTTTAGCTTCCATCCTGTGAAGCCAATTACGACAGCTGAAGGCGGTATTATTGTAACGAATAATGAGGACTATTATCGTAAAGTACAACTATTCCGTAGTCATGGTATTGAACGAACGGACTATTCGGCTGATCAAGGTGGTTGGTATTATGAAATGACTGACCTTGGCTACAATTATCGAATGACTGATTTACAAGCCGCACTTGGTTTATCACAAATGAAAAAAATTGATACGTTTATCCAACAACGTCGTGAAATTGCAGCTTTTTATACGGAGGCATTTCAAGATATAGAAGGAATTATCGTTCCACAGCAGCTAGAGAGAACTAATTCCGGCTGGCATTTGTATATGATTCAGCTTGAGGGAATATCGCGGAAGTTTGTGTTTGAACAAATGAGATCTTTGAATATAGGAGTTCATGTACATTATATTCCTGTCTATTGGCACCCATATTATCAGGAACTGGGTTATGAACGTGGAATATGTCCAATTGCTGAAAAGTGGTATGAAAGAGCTTTAACTTTACCAATTCATCCAAATATGACAGTAGAAGATTTATCAATAATCGTGTCGAATATTAAAGAATTATTAAAACAGCCGAAATAAGTAGTATAATATACAGCTTACTCTAAAAAGAGTAGGCTGTTTTAACAGGAGTTGACGACATGATTAATTTTCAGCCACTAACTGATCTCCCTAAAATGAAAATTTCAGAAAATCCGAGCATGCAGCATTATAATCCTGTTACTATGCAAGAGCTTTTTACGATTCAAAATGTTGCAAATCAAATAAATTCAAGAGCACAGATTTTTCTAGTTATTGGTGTCGGTGGTTCATTTCTTGGTGCACGTGCGGTAATTGATGCTCTAACTCCTTATTTCCATACTAATAATGGTGTCGAAATTTTATATGCTGGAAATAATATGAGTGGTGCGTATTTAAAGCAGCTATTGTCTTATTTAGATACGAAGGACGTTTATGTCAATGTTATTTCAAAGTCTGGTTCAACGATGGAGCCTGCGCTTGCCTTTCGAGTTGTGAAAAAATATATGGAGCGACGATATGGTAAGGAGTCACGTAAAAGAATAATTGTTACTACTGATGCTGAAAAAGGAATCTTAAAGCAAATTGCGAAAAAAGAAGGATATCGCCAATTTACTGTTCCGTCTGAAGTTGGAGGACGTTATTCTGTATTTACGCCAGTAGGTTTATTACCAATTGCAGTTGCAGGTATTGATATAGAAGCTTTTGTTCGTGGAGGAAGACAAGCGGAATTAGATTTTTCTAGTGAAACGAATAGTGCAGTTGATTATGCTTGTAATCGTTATGCATTATATAAACAAGGTTATTCAGTTGAACTGCTTGCCTCGTTTGAGCCAAAACTTAATAAATTGCATGAATGGTGGAAACAGCTATTTGGAGAAAGTGAAGGGAAAGAGCATAAAGGGCTGTATCCTTCAACCGTGAACTATTCGACAGATTTACACGCTATCGGACAGTTTATCCAAGATGGTAGCCGTATAATGTTTGAAACACTTATTCACTTTGATAATATCGAAGAAGATATTGAAATTCCTTTTTCTGCTGAAAATATAGATGGTCTGAATTATTTAGCTGGTCGATCGATGAATGAGGTGAATGCAACATCAAAAGATGGGGTAGCACTTGCACATGAAGAAGGTGGCGTTCCTGTTATTCGTATAGAATTGCCAAAATTAGATGCATATCATGTTGGATATTTAATGATGTTCTTTATGAAAGCGTGTGTTATCAGTGCTAACTTACTTGAGGTAAATCCATTTGATCAGCCTGGTGTAGAAGCATATAAAAAGAAAATGTTAGAGCTGTTAAAGGAAGATGTGGTGAAGGTTCGTGCATAGAGAGTTGTATGAGTTATGGCGACAAAAAGCGAATAGTATGTATCAAGATGAACTGCTAGAAATTGCTAATAATAAACAAGCGATAGAAGATCATTTCTATCAGTTAGTTCCTTTTGGTACGGGTGGAATGCGTGGGAAGTTAGGCGCCGGCACGAATCGTATCAATATTCATACCATTCGTTTAGTAGCTGAAGGATTAGCTCGTCAAATTGAATGTCAGGGAGAAGCGGCGAAAATAAGTGGTGTCGTTATTGCGTATGATACACGACATTTTTCACAGGAGTTTGCTTATGAAACAGCAGGAGTTTTGGCTGCACATGGTATACAAAGCTATGTTTTTAGCGAAAGTCGACCAACTCCTGAATTAAGTTTTGCTATTCGATATTTAGCGGCTTATGCTGGAGTAGTTATTACAGCAAGTCATAATCCTAAAGAATATAATGGTTTTAAAGTATATGGACCAGATGGAGCACAGCTAACACCTCAATTTGCCGATGAAGTCTCTGAACATATGAAAAGTGTAGAAGATATTTTTATAATTCATTCTCTCACAAAAGATGAATTATTTACATCGGGTTATTGCATTGAGATGCTAGAAAAATTAGATGATGCGTATAATGCTGCTATAAAAACACTTGTTCAAGCTAATGGTAAAAAGGATATAAACATAGTCTATACTCCTTTACACGGTGCGGGTCTTGTGCCGACAAAGCGTGCTTTAAAAGAGGCAGGCTTTACAAATGTACATATTGTTAACGAACAAGCTATTCAAGATGGCGATTTTCCAACAGTGTTGTATCCCAATCCTGAAGAAACTCTTGCCTTTAAAATGGGGATTGCTTTAGGGGAGGCAGTTGAAGCTGAATTAATACTAGCTACAGATCCAGATGCTGATCGTCTTGGTGTAGCGATATTTAATGGGGAACATTATCAGCTTCTATCTGGAAACCAGCTTGGAGCTCTGTTGTTAAACTATATACTTTCTACAAAGCAGCGAGTAGGAACTTTACCTTCGAATGGAGTAATGTTAAAAACTATCGTAACCTCAGAGTTAGGGACAGCAATTGCAGATAGTTTTAATATACAAACTATAAATACACTTACAGGTTTTAAATATATTGCAGAAAAAATCGCAGAATACGAAACTACTAATGAGCATTCATTTTTATTTGGCTATGAAGAAAGCTACGGGTATCTAGCGGGGAATTTTGTAAGAGATAAAGATGCAGTACAAATTGCGCTCTTAACTGCAGAAATGGCTTCTTATTATAAAGAACAAAATCTAACACTTTTAGATGTACTGAAATCTCTTTACCAACAACATGGATACTATCAAGAAAAATTGTTGTCATTTACATATGAGGGGATAGAGGGGCAGAAACGAATAGCCAATATTATGGAGCACTTTAGAAACAAAAGATCTATCGAAATAGCTGGAATCAAAGTTAGAGCAATAGAAGATTACAAAGCCGGTTTTACATATCTTGCAAACGGTGAGAAACAAGCATTATCTTTACCAAAAACGGATGTTCTCAAATATAGATTAAAAGATGGTTCATGGATTTGTATTCGACCTTCTGGAACAGAACCAAAATGTAAGATTTACATTGGAGTAAGAAAGGATAGCGAAACAGAAGCATTTGAAACCATAATTGATCTAGAAGAGTATATGCATAAAATGATTAATTAAAAGTTAAAGAAACCTCGAATTCACACGGCACATTGTGTGATTTTGAGGTTTTTTAGTTATAGCTTGTCTAAAAATGAAATGAAGACTTAACAAGTTACTAAGCATTTGTTTAGCAAAAAACGTGAAACTATACAAAATGCTTCCGATATTAATGGTAAGCAATTGAATAGTTTAGGAGGTTGAGTTACATGCGTATTGCATCCCAAGGGCAGTCAAATGATACGATTACTGCACCAACTAATACAAAAGCAATGAATGTACAGGAAAATATAACGCCTAATGTTTCAAAAGTAACAGACTCTCAACTAGTAGTAGAAAAAGCAACTACTGTTGGGGAAGAACAGGAAATTTCAAAAGAAAAACTACAACAAGCTGTAGATGTTGTAAATGAATTTTTGGAAATAAATCATAGTTCCTCAAAATTTGTTTATCATGAAGGCTTGGAGCGCTATTATGTGACGATAGTGAATCGTGATACTGAGGAAGTTGTTAAGGAAATTCCACCAAAAAAATTATTAGATGCTTTCTATGAAATGCAAAAAATGGTAGGAATGATTGTAGACGAGAAAATTTAAACGGAAATTGGGAGGAAATAAACATGGTAATGAGAATGGGCGGATTAGCGTCAGGGATGGATATTGATAGTCTTGTAGAGAAACTGATGCAGGCAGAAAGAGTGCCTTTGGATAAAACTTTTCAAAAAAAGCAAACGTTCGAATGGCAACGTGATGCTTACCGCAATGTAAATAAAACAACCCAGAAATTTAATCAGTTTTTAAAGGATAGTATGCGTTTACAAAGTAGCATGATGAAAAAGACAGCTACATCTTCCAATGAAAGCTTAGCTGCTGTAAAGGCAACAAGTACAGCTAATGGAACGCTTAATATAGAAAGTGTTACACAATTAGCTACATCAACTCAAATGATTGGTAGTCAGACAGGGCATACTGGAACAACAAAATTGTCTGCTTTAGTAGGAGAATCCGTTAAGTCAGTAGAGATTCAAGCTATTGATAAAAATGGTAATTTAGCAGAAAAGCCAATGACAATTACCTTCGACCCAACAAAAGATACAGTGGATGATTTAGTGAAAAAAATCAATCAAAGCAATGCAGGTGTTACAGCACTATTCGAAAATGGACAGTTATCACTAACTGCAAATAATTCTGGTAGTGTAAAAAGCGGTAACGGTGAAATTGTATTTGGACAAGGGAAAGAATTGTTCGATGCATTAGGCATGGATAATGCGACAACAAATTCAGGTAAAAATGCAATCTTTAAAGTAAATGGTATTTCAATGGAGCGTTCATCAAATACTTTTACAATCTCTGGTTTTGAGGTATCACTGAAGTCAACTTTCAATGCTAAATCGGGGGCAGCTGATCGCTTGGCAGCAGCACAAGTAGAATTAGATAATGCAAAGGCTGCACTACCGGGCTTAGAAGCAGAAAGAGACAGTAAGCGTATTGCATATGAAAGCTATCGAGACAATACGTATAAAAATGCATATAAGAATACTTTTGGGGAAAATAATTTAACAGCTGAGCAACAGGAAAAATTTAATAAACTTTCAAATGTAGGGAAGGTTGCGCTCCTAAACTCTGGAGATTTGTCTGACCTACAATCTTTGAACATTGATTACACAGATGCAGATAGTATTAAATCATCTATTAATAATTCCAGCTTAACAGATGAACAAAAAGCAAAATTATTAAGACTATCATCCGATGATTTACAGGCATTGCAAAGCCCGGATGGTGCAGAAATACTTGAACGTGCACATCAAGTTGATTTTGAAAATTCATATAAAACTCTTGATAAGAAATTTTTAAATGACCTAACAACTGATGATATTGCCTTCTTATCCGAAATTAAAGGAAAAACAGGAAGTGAAATTGAACAAATTTTAGCAGGAAAAGATGACGCTATTAAAGATAAATTCGGCAAGATGGATTCAATGGATTTAAATAAATTAGCTGATTTAAGTGGTTCATTAGAAGATTTTCAACAGTTTAGTGCCATTGAGAAAGCAAATAACGAAAACGCAGCTGCATATAAAACAGCTGAAAACAATGCAGTGATGGGTCAAAAACGTCTAGATGAAGCACAGAAATCTTATGATAATGCAAAAGCAGCATCGGATAGCGTGGCAAGTGATACTTCTCCAGCTGTAGCGGCTGTAAATCTTACATCAACGACTGATACCAAAAGTATAAAAGACTCTATTCAAGAGTTTGTTAAAAATTATAATGAGATGGTAGATTCGCTAAATGGTTTATTAAAAGAGAAGAAGTATCGTGACTATCCACCACTAACAAGTGAACAACGTAAAGATATGTCTGAAAACGAACAAAAGCTATGGGATGAAAAAGCAAAAAGTGGTTTATTACGTAGCGATTCCTTAATTCGAGATGGTTTAGCTAAAATCCGTACGCAGTTTATGTCATCGGTAAACGGACTTGGGGACGACACAATAGATTCATTAGCTGAAATTGGCATTACAACATCTGATAAGCTATCGGATGGTGGAAAACTGAAAATTAATGATGCTAAATTGGATGCTGCATTAGCTAAAGACCCTGATCAAGTTGTTCAAATGTTTACTAGCACAGGAAGTGTAACTACGACAACTGATGAAAATGGTAGAAAAGTTACAAAAGATTCACGTGGTATTTCACAACGTTTAACTGCTGAAATTGAAACACTTCAAAAAAATATTGAAAAAAAGGCTGGTAGAGAAGGAGCAACAGATCACACGTATAGTTTAGGTAAGAAAATTGTTGAATCTGATGATCGCATTACTAAATTACAAGCAAAATTAAAAGATATCGAAGCACGTTACTGGAAACAATTTACAGCCATGGAGAAAGCAATCAATAAAGCGAACCAGCAATCAAGTATGTTTATGCAAGGTGCAGGCTTCTAATTAGCAAGGTAGGAGAAAATTATGCAACTAATAGATCAACTATTACAGATATCAGCTAATTTATTTAAGCTTTTAGGTGATATTCCAAATGGTGAAGAGCGTGATAAATATATTGATAATATCAACAGCTTGTTAGACAAGCGTGGGGAAATTATTGAGGATTTGGTTCAAGAAGGCTTTCAATTCGACGAACAGAATCGTATTCATCGAATGTTACTTGAATTAGACAATGGAATAAAGGAACGATTGGCTGCTGTTATGGGCGCCGTGAAACAGGATATGGCAAACCTACAGAAAACGAAAAAAAGTGAAGAGCAATACTTCAATCCATACTCGAATGTTCGTGTGATGGATGGCATGTATTATGATAAAAAGAATTAATATATGCCTATTAGCTTTTCTTCATAAAATGGTTTAAACTAGTAAATAAGTAACCTTTCAAAGGAGTTGTCCTTTATTGGCAGCAAATTTAACAGCACAAAATGCGTACAAACAAAATAGTGTTACCACTGCTTCCCCTGGTGAGCTGACGTTAATGCTTTATAATGGATGTTTGAAGTTTTTGCATAAGTCTAAACTTGCAATCCAAGAAAAGAATGTACAAGAAAAAAATACAAATCTTCAAAAAGCACAGGCGATTATAGCAGAGTTAATGTCTACATTGAATATGGATATTGAAATTTCTAAGCAAATGCTACCTCTCTATGAATATATGAATCATCGTTTAGTAGAGGCAAACATTCAATGCGATGTCGCTATAATTGAAGAAGTTGAAGGATTAGTGACGGAATTCCGTGATACATGGAAGGAAGTTATTCGCATCAATCGACAGCAACAATTCGGTCAGGGAAACACTGGACAAATTTAGACAACATAGAGGCCATCGATTCAAGATGGTCTCTTTTCTTTGGTAGAAAAACGAGACACGGCATTTAAATCATACAAAAGTTAAAGCCTCCGGCGGATACCACGGAAATCGGAATGGAGTTCTGCAATTATGCCGGGGCATAATTGATTTGTTCATAAAATAGGTCTTTATCCTGTATAATATGTTACTTATTTCCTCTAGATGTAAAACATGCATCGTGTCATAATCAAGCTAAATAGATGTTTCGAATAGTATTGGGGTGGGTATATGATATTTAAGCGCCAAGAAGGCTTTCGATTTAAGTTCGATGAGCCTGTTAAAATGACTTTTGCGATATATGAGGATGGAAGGGTGAATCAAGCGCAAACGGCAATGGCTGATTTGCTTGATATTAGTCCACGAGGCTTAAAGATGTTTACTGAAGTGGATTTAGGTGTTAATCCTCCTCCTTTAGATTTACGCTTTGTTCTTGATACTATAGAGGTACAAGCTTATGGTGAAATAATTTGGAGCCGTCCTTTTGGCAAGGGTAAACAATATGGCGTGAATTTTAATGATCAGGAATCGGTTGAAGATTTGATTGTTGAAGAGTTGAAACTGCGCCGAAGAAGAGAAGCTGATGAGGTAAAACTAAATAGCATTCATTTATAAAGTGAAACATTCATCAGCGGAGGCAAATGCTACACATTATTATTGCAGGAAAAATTTTTTTGAAAAAAAGATAATTATTTTAGAGGAATTTCGTACACTTGTGTAGAAGTATAAAGTATAGCAGTTATAAAGGAGGAGTTTACATGTTAAACTTTAACATTCGCGGTGAAAATATTGAGGTAACTCCAGCTATTCGAGAGTATGTTGAGCACAAAGTCGAGAAAGTTGAACGTTATTTTAACGAAGATGTTAACGCCAACGCTAACGTAAATTTAAAGGTTTATAATGACAAGCAAACTAAAGTGGAAGTAACAATTCCAATGAAGAACTTAACTCTTCGTGCAGAAGAGCGTCATAATGATATGTATGCGGCAATTGACTTAATCGTTGATAAATTAGAACGTCAAATCCGTAAGCATAAAACAAAAGTAAACCGTAAATTCCGTGAGCGTGAAGGTACAGGCCTTTATTTTGCTACTTCTCAGGCAGCAGCAGATGCATCAACAGAGGAAGATGAATACTCTATTGTTCGCACAAAGCAATTTGATCTAAAACCGATGGATCAAGAAGAAGCTGTCTTACAAATGAATATGCTAGGGCATGATTTCTATATCTTTACAGATGCAGAATCAAACGGCACAAATATTGTCTACAAACGCAAAGACGGTAAATATGGCTTAATTGAAACAACTTAAACTTTAATATGCACAAGGGCTCTCGCGGAAAGCGGGAGCCTTTTTATTTTCCAAATATCCCCTCAATAGTAGTAGGATGAATGCAAATATATCTTGGATGAAGATAAACCTCTGGCAGATATCACGGATTTTGAAAGGAGTCACCATAATGATGTTAGCCTACCACCGTCGCTTCCTGCGATAACGGCTAAAGGACCTGCGTCGGTGCTGCTACCGCTACGCTTTCGCGCAAAAAAGTATCTGCCGCTGCCATCACGTTAGCACTGCGCCTTCAGGCAAAAAACATCTGCCAGGCCTAAACACAATTCAAAATACGGACGGTATTGTTTATTCGTAGTAAAGCAACAACAATTATGCCAAGGCGTAATTGATATGATTTCCTTTCATGCTAGGGACTCTGTTTGCATGAATCTGTTATACAATGGTAAAATGGAAGCTGAGACTATATAGGAAGTGAAAAAATTCATGGTAAACCTATTAAATAAATTATTTGATTTCAATAAACGTGAAGTAAAAAAATTAGAAAAAATCGCTGACCAGGTTGAGGGATTCGCTTCTCAAATGGAACAGCTTTCAGATGATCAATTACAAGCGAAAACAGAAGAGTTTAAAAAACGCTATGCGGACGGAGAGAGTTTAGAGTCGATTCGTGCGGAAGCTTTTGCGGTTTGTCGAGAAGGCTCAAAGCGTGTGTTAGAGATGTACCCATTCCGTGTGCAAATTATGGGTGCTGCGGCATTAGATGAAGGTAATATTGCGGAAATGAAAACCGGTGAAGGTAAAACGTTAACGGCTACAATGGCTGTTTACTTAAATGCCATTACTGGTAAAGGCGTACATGTTGTGACAGTCAATGAATATTTAGCGAGTCGTGATGCTGAAGAAATGGGGCATTTGTATAATTTCTTAGGCTTAACGGTTGGTTTAAACTTGAACAGCCTATCAAAAGAAGAAAAACGTGCAGCCTATGAAGCGGATATTACGTATAGTACAAACAATGAGCTGGGCTTTGACTATTTACGTGATAATATGGTGCTTTATAAAGAAGAACGTGTACAACGTCCGCTGCATTTTGCAGTAATCGATGAGGTTGACTCGATTTTAATTGATGAAGCGCGTACGCCATTAATTATTTCGGGTCAGGCTGGGAAATCAGCGCAGCTATATAAACAGTCGAATGCGTTTGTTCGTATGTTAAGTGCAGAAACAGATTACACTTACGAAGAGTCGACAAAAGGTGTTACGTTGACAGATGCTGGTGTTGAAAAAGCAGAGAAAGCATTTGGCATTGATAATCTATTTGATTTAACACATGTGCGTTTAAACCATGCGATTAACCAATCGCTAAAGGCACATGTCAGTATGCATAATGATGTTGATTATGTTGTACAAGAGGGCGAAATCGTTATTGTTGACAGCTTTACAGGTCGTTTAATGAAAGGTCGCCGTTACTCAGATGGACTACATCAGGCAATCGAGGCCAAAGAGGGTGTAGAGATTCAAAATGAATCGATGACGATGGCGACAATTACGTTCCAAAACTACTTCCGTATGTATCAAAAGCTTTCGGGTATGACAGGTACTGCGAAAACAGAGGAAGAGGAATTCCGTAATATTTATAATATGAATGTTGTCGCGATTCCTACGAATAAGCCGATTGCTCGTGATGACCGTCCGGACTTAATTTTTGCTTCGATGGAAGGGAAATATAAAGCGGTGGCGGCAGATATTGCAGAGCGCCATAAAGCTGGACAACCAGTTCTTGTTGGTACTGTCGCAATTGAAACGTCTGAAATAATTTCGAATTTATTGGATAAACATAAAATCCCACATAACGTCTTAAACGCGAAAAACCATGAGCGTGAAGCTGAAATTATTGCGAATGCAGGTACAAAAGGTGCAGTAACAATTGCAACAAACATGGCTGGCCGTGGTACAGACATTAAGCCTGGGGAAGGTGTAATGGAGCTCGGTGGTTTAGCGGTAATTGGTACGGAGCGTCATGAATCTCGTCGTATTGATAATCAGCTGCGTGGTCGTTCTGGTCGTCAAGGGAACCCAGGGATTACTCAATTCTATCTATCACTAGAAGATGAATTAATGCGTCGTTTTGGCTCCGATAATATGAAGAACATGATGATGAAATTAGGGATGGATGATTCACAGCCATTACAATCTAAAGTTGTTTCAAGAGCAGTAGAATCAGCTCAAAAACGTGTTGAAGGTAATAACTTCGATGCTCGTAAACGCTTATTACAATATGATGATGTGTTACGTCAGCAACGTGAGATTATTTATAAAGAACGTTATGACGTATTAGAAACAGAAAATATGCGTGTGCTTGTTGAGTCGATGATTCAAGAAACAATTGATAACATTGTTGCAGTGTATACGCAAGGCGAGGAGAAGGATTGGAACTTAAAAGCGATTGATGACTTTGTCGCTGCAAACCTATTAGATGAAGGCGATCTAAAGGTGGAAGATTTCCAAGGTAAATCTGCAGAAGAGATTAACCAGCTAATTTCAAACGCTGTTCAAACGCGTTATAATGAAAAAGAAGAACAGCTTACACCAGAACGTATGCGTGAATTTGAAAAGGTAATCTTACTTCGCTCAATTGATACAAAGTGGATTGATCATATTGATGCGATGGATCAACTACGTCAAGGTATTCATCTTCGTGCATATGGTCAAAATGATCCACTTCGTGAGTATCAACAAGAGGGCTTTGCTATGTTTGAAGATATGGTCGCTTCTATTCGTGAAGATGTAGCAAAATATGCGATGAAGGCAGAAATCCATAATAATTTAGAGCGTGAAGAAGTTGCAAAAGGTCAAGCTGTTAATCCGAAAGAGGATGGCGGCTCAGCTCCGAAAAAGCAACCTGTCCGTAAAGCTGAAAATGTCGGACGTAATGATTTATGTCCGTGCGGAAGCGGTAAGAAATTTAAAAACTGCCATGGTGCAGCTCAATAATATTCGAAAAAGATCATTTTAACTGTATGTTAAAATGGTCTTTTTTTCGATGTTTTAGGATCTTTTCATGGATCCGCCTGGACTATAGCGAATATGCAAACTACCGCAAGTTAGTAGTTTTTCAATCTTAAAAAATTCAAAAAAGAGGTATATGATACTACAACAATAGGTAAATAGTTCAATGGAAAGGGTAATGTTTATAACTTTCTTGTGATTTATTATAAATATGTGAATAGTTGAAAAGTTTTGGGTATTTGAGTCTATTTTTAAATAAAGGGGGGATTTATGGATATAGATTATAATCCTCGAGGAAATACATTGGCGTTTACCAATATATTTATTAGTATTTTTCTCTTTACTAGAAAAACATACAATTTTGAGGAGGATTGACATGCATAATGATGACATTATGAGTAGTAAAACGATGCTGTATACACCGGAGTATGATGCACATGGTAACTTGGGTACACGTGTAATAGAAAGGGATCGTGAATATATATCAAAATTAGCGCCGACAAAATTAATGGATTATAATCTACGTTATTTCGGTTCTAGCTTAAGAGGGGCTTTTGATGGATCGAGAATGATACTTGGAAAGTTGAATAAAAATCCAATAGTTGTTCATGAACAAAGTAATATTGTATGGTTTCCAAGTAAGTCTTATTTACGACGTGACTGTAAATGGTTTGCTGTTCATCATATTCAGGACTATCTAGCTATCGATAAAAAGAATACAAAAGTAATTTTTATGAACGGCTATGAAACTAATGTGGATCTAAGTGTTAGATCATTTGAAAACAGAATTCAAAGAGCTTTTCTACTAAAATATAAACTGGAAAAACGAACAAAAAATTTATTAGTTCAATATGATCAAAGTAAAGTATTTCAACGTATGGCAAACGATGTTATCTTTG
The DNA here is from genome assembly GCF_023242215.1 of Lysinibacillus sp. Ag94. Lineage (NCBI taxonomy): Bacteria > Bacillati > Bacillota > Bacilli > Caryophanales > Bacillaceae > Lysinibacillus > Lysinibacillus sp. Ag94. The sequence continues at coordinate 592,803 of NZ_CP096780.1, forward strand.
AGGATGAAGCTGAAAAAGACTGAAACGAATGCTGAGGTTGTAAAAAAGTATGTTTTCCGCCGTAAAAACGTTATAATAAAGAGATCGGGGCTTTAAAGAAGTATCAGTATTTGAAAAGTTTGCCCCATAAATAACGTTCGGAGGATTTAACAATGATTGAATTAGCAGATGTACGTAACGCGTTAGACACTTCAGCCAAAAAATTGGCGGATTTTAGGGGGTCTCTTTGACTTAGAAAACAAAGAGGCACGTATTCAAGAATTAGATGAAATGATGCTTGAGCCAGGTTTCTGGGATGATCAGCAAGGGGCACAGGTAATCATTAATGAGAGTAATGGCTTAAAGGCAACTGTTAATGAGTATAAAGATTTATTAGAAACATATGAGAACCTAGATATGACGTTAGAGCTATTGCGCGAAGAGCCTGATGAAGAATTGCAGGAGGAGCTAGGCAATGAATTAGTAGAATTCCAGCAAAAAATGGGCAATTTTGAGCTGCAATTACTATTAAGCGGTCCATACGATCAAAATAATGCAATTTTAGAGCTGCATCCAGGAGCAGGTGGTACGGAATCTCAGGATTGGGGCTCGATGCTGCTTCGTATGTACACACGCTGGGCGGAAAAACGTGGCTTTAAAGTCGAAACAGTTGATTATCTTCCAGGCGATGAAGCAGGAATTAAATCTGTAACATTGTCCATTAAGGGTCATAATGCTTACGGCTATTTGCAAGCAGAAAAAGGTGTCCATCGTTTAGTACGTATTTCACCGTTTGACTCTTCTGGTCGTCGTCATACATCGTTCGTTTCTTGTGATGTTATGCCTGAATTCGATGACAATATTGAAATTGATATTCGTACAGAGGATTTAAAAATTGATACGTATCGTGCAACAGGTGCAGGTGGTCAGCATATTAATACGACAGATTCAGCTGTTCGTATTACGCACATTCCAACTGGTACTGTCGTACAATGTCAGGCAGAACGTTCACAAATTAAAAACCGTGAAAAAGCAATGACAATGTTAAAAGGGAAACTCTATCAATTAGAGATCGATAAGCAGCAGGCACAGTTAGATGAAATCCGTGGTGAACAGAAGGAAATCGGCTGGGGCTCACAAATTCGTTCCTATGTATTCCATCCATATTCAATGGTGAAAGATCATCGTACAAATGAAGAAACAGGTAATGTAGGAGCGGTGATGGATGGTGACGTAGATCCATTCATTAATGCATATTTACGTTCAAAAATAGGCTAATGAAAGCCCCTCAGAGACACAATAAAATTGTGCTTTGAGGGGTTTTTTAGTTTCTAAATCAATTGTGCATCGGCATAATTGCATCCGGAATCGGTTTTGTGATATTCGCCGGAGGTTTATCAGCGGATGTTGCAACCCCCTCTGATAAGTGACTTAAAACCGTATTTATCTCACCCCTATAGAGGTAAGAGACTTCTCTACCTGTCGCTACGCTTTCGATCAAAAGACATTTTGCTGAGAGAAGTTAAAAAGGTGGATGATACGGAGCGTCTTGGCTAATCTCCTTGCGCTCATTCATGTAATGTTTATAGAGCATCGATGCATTGACAAATTGCTTGCTGATCGAAGCATATTGAATAGGCAGCTCAATCTGTTTATCATTTTTCAGTGTAACGATACAGCCCGTTTTACTTGCTACAATATTCGAAATGGCGTGAAGTCCAATCCAAATATTGTGGATAGAGTTTGGAGAATACGTTGGTAAAAAAATACAAGGATAACCATAATCATAAGCAACAACGATTGGGAGCTTATGTTGATTGCCGAAAAAGCGTTTGGCGGAATGTCTTGCTGCCTCATAGGTTGTGCCGAGTGAGATACAAGATTTTCGTAATATATGCATTGGTTTCCTCGTGACGATAAGCTCATTATGCTTATCAATGACCCGTGTGAAAATTTTAGAATCATACTGCATTGGCTGAAGTAGATAGGTGTTGAAAGACATTAAATACCCATTGATGTAGTTTGCCGACATCTATGTAAACCTCCCTTTTCTATTTGTTATTGAAGTGTAGAACATAAAATTGAATTCTGAAAGTATAGACAAAAGGAGAAAACCGTTGATATTTCAAGCTTTTGTATAGAGAAATTGCTTGAAATTGCACGAGATTAATAGTAAATCGGAGTGATTTTCGGTTCTTAAGCATTGCATTTTAACATCAATTTTCTTATAATTTAGAAAAGGATCGAGGTGAGATCGTTGGATAAATATTATTCGTATACAGATTTTCTAAAAGCCGTTGGTCAGTCAAAGAAAGTTGATGAGGCAGAGAAATTATTAAACGAGATTTATTTAGATTTATTTTTAAATCATATCCAGCGTATGCATCGTGAAGAGCAGCTCATGGTTCTGATAGATAGAGCACTCGATGAAAAAGATGAACATGCATTTCATCTATACGCAGCCGAACTAATAACCTTACACCAAGATGCAAGTGAATAATATGACGAGCCCGCTCTCCGCTTATTGGAGAGCGGGATTTTTTTGCTATTTTTGCGCCACTGATCAGGTTTACCGGTAATAACCCGAGATTCCCTCTAAGGTAATGCATTTACATTTTTCCATGTCGATTAGCTAACATTTGGAAAGGGTAATCTATTGATAGATAGGTTGTCATTAGTACATACGTTCTATCGCAATCACCTTAAATAGAGCAAACGGAAAATTTTTTACAAACATTCGTTCGTTAAATGTTCGAAATTTAAATTATGCTATGCTAAAATATATGTATCAAATTGGTAGGAAGGGACGGGGACATGTGTGCACACATTTGATTTACAAGCGCCATATACGCCTGGTGGAGATCAACCACAGGCAATTGCGGAATTAGTGGAGGGTGTACGTGCGGGTAAACGTCATCAAACGTTGCTCGGTGCAACAGGAACAGGAAAAACGTTTACGATTTCTAATGTCATTCAACAAGTAAAAAAACCGACACTTATTATGGCACATAATAAAACATTAGCAGGTCAATTATATAGTGAGTTTAAAGAGTTCTTCCCTAATAATGCAGTTGAATACTTTGTCAGCTACTATGATTACTTTCAGCCTGAGGCATATGTACCGCAGACGGATACTTACATCGAGAAAGATTCAAGCATTAATGATGAAATTGATAAGTTGCGTCACTCTGCAACATCTGCATTATTCGAGCGTGATGATGTCATTATTATAGCATCCGTGTCCTGTATATATGGTCTAGGTTCTCCAGAAGAATATCGTGAAATGGTCGTATCGGTGCGGACTGGAATGGAAATTGAACGTAATCAGTTGCTTCGAAAACTGGTCGATGTACAGTACGAGCGTAATGATGTGAGTTTTACACGTGGGACGTTTCGAGTGCGTGGCGATGTAGTGGAAATATTCCCTGCATCTCGTGATGAGCATTGTATTCGCGTGGAGTTTTTTGGGGACGAGATCGATCGAATTCGTGAGGTAGATGCGTTAACGGGTGAAATATTAGCGGACCGTGATCATGTAGCTATTTTCCCAGCATCCCACTTCGTTACACGAGAAGAAAAAATGCTAAAGGCCATTGAAAATATTGAAAAAGAGTTGGAGGAGCGTTTAACTCTTTTACGTGCGGAGGATAAATTGTTAGAGGCACAGCGTTTAGAGCAACGCACTCGCTACGATTTAGAAATGATGCGTGAAATGGGCTTTTGCTCAGGTATCGAAAACTACTCGCGTCATTTAACATTGCGTGAAGCGGGGGCAACTCCATATACGCTACTTGACTATTTCCCTGAGGATTTTTTACTTGTTGTCGATGAAAGTCACGTTACGTTACCACAGGTTAGAGGGATGTATAACGGTGACCAAGCACGTAAAGGTGTGCTAGTTGAGCATGGATTCCGTTTGCCATCAGCACTAGATAACCGCCCTTTACGTTTTGAAGAATATGAGAAACATATACATCAAGCTATTTATGTATCAGCAACACCTGGCCCGTATGAGCTTGAGCATTCTCCTGAAATGGTGCAGCAAATTATTCGTCCAACAGGGCTACTTGACCCACAAATTGACGTCCGTCCTATTGAAGGGCAAATAGATGATTTAATCGATGAGATTCAAGGTCGTATTGCTCGTGATGAACGAGTGCTTGTTACAACATTGACGAAAAAAATGTCAGAGGATTTAACGGCTTATTTGAAGGAAATGGGCTTAAAGGTGGAGTACTTGCATTCCGAGATTAAGACGCTAGAGCGCATTGAGATTATTCGCGAGCTTCGCAAAGGTACTTATGATGTTCTAATCGGCATTAACTTATTGCGAGAAGGGTTAGATATTCCTGAGGTTTCGCTTGTGGCGATTTTAGATGCTGACAAGGAAGGATTTTTACGTTCAGAGCGCTCACTCATTCAAACAATTGGACGTGCTGCACGTAATGCCAATGGTCATGTCATTATGTACGCGGATAATATGACGGATTCGATGAAAAAGGCGATTGAGGAAACGAAGCGTCGTCGAACATTGCAAATGGCATATAACGAAGAGCACGGCATTACACCGAAAACGATTGTTAAGAAAATTCCTGATGTTATTCGTGCGACACAGGTGGCAGAGGAAGAGGAGTCTTATGTAACGAAGGCAACAAAAGGGAAGAAGCTGACAAAGGCGGAAAGAGAGCAATTACTTGCAACGTTGGAAGTAGAAATGAAGGAAGCGGCAAAAGCACTCGATTTCGAACGTGCTGCTGAGCTGCGCGATACAATATTTGAATTGAAGGTAGAAGGGTGAATGGCTTGTGAAAAATACTGAAATTGTCGTGCAAGGTGCACGAGCTCATAATTTAAAAAATATCAATGTCACAATTCCGCGCGATCAATTAGTCGTGCTAACAGGGTTATCGGGCTCAGGGAAATCATCATTAGCGTTCGATACGATTTATGCTGAGGGCCAACGTCGTTATGTTGAATCCCTTTCAGCTTATGCCCGTCAATTCCTTGGTCAAATGGATAAACCAGATGTCGATGCAATAGAGGGATTATCTCCTGCTATTTCAATCGATCAAAAAACGACGAGCCGTAACCCACGTTCTACAGTTGGGACAGTAACGGAAATCTATGATTATTTACGTTTGCTATTTGCGCGCATCGGTAAGCCTATTTGTCCAAATCATGGTATTGAAATTACGTCCCAAACGATTGAGCAAATGGTCGATCGTTTAGTAACTTATCCGGAAAGAACGAAAATGCAGTTGCTTGCTCCGATGGTATCAGGGCGTAAGGGAACGCACGTAAAGCTACTGGAAGATTTAAAAAAGCAAGGCTTTGTTCGGGTACGTATCGACGGTGAGCTACGTGATTTAGATGATGCCATTGAACTTGATAAAAACAAAAAGCACTCAATAGAAGTAGTCATCGATCGTGTTGTGATGAAGGAAGGTGTCGCGGCACGTCTTAGTGATTCTTTAGAGACAGCATTACGTTTGGCTGATGGGCGTGTACTTGTCGATGTGATGGAACATGAGGAATTATTATTTAGTGAGCATCATGCTTGCCCTTTATGTGGATTTTCAATCGGGGAGCTAGAGCCTCGCATGTTTTCATTTAATAGCCCGTTTGGAGCTTGTCCAAGCTGTGATGGTTTAGGCTCAACACAAGAGGTAGATCTTGATTTAGTAGTGCCTGATTGGGACCGTAGTTTATTAGAGCATGCTATAGCACCGTGGGAACCAACAAGCTCTCAATACTATCCACAATTATTAAAGGCTGTGTGCGATCATTATGATATTCCAATGGACGTTCCAGTAAAGGATCTTCCGAAAGAAAAGATGGATAAAATTTTATATGGTTCTGGTAAAGATAAAATCCACTTCCATTATGAAAATGAGTTTGGCAATGTGCGAGATCAAATGATTGAATTTGAAGGTGTTGTCCGAAATGTGGAGCGCCGTTTCAAAGAGACAACGTCTGACTACGTGCGTGAACAAATGGAAAAATATATGGCGCAGCAAGCATGTCCATCTTGTAAAGGTTATCGCTTAAAGCCTGAAACATTAGCTGTAAAATTAGCAGATAAACATATTGGCGAAGTTACACAGTATTCGATTCAGGAAGCTGATACATTTTTCAAAGAGCTAGATTTATCAGAAAAGGATATGAAAATTGCTCGACTTGTTTTACGTGAAATTGAAGAACGACTGGGCTTCCTAGTCAATGTAGGGTTAGATTATTTAACGTTAAGTCGAGCAGCAGGGACACTTTCAGGTGGAGAAGCTCAACGCATTCGCCTTGCGACACAAATCGGGTCGCGTTTAACGGGCGTTCTCTATATTTTAGATGAGCCATCAATCGGCTTGCATCAACGTGATAATGACCGTCTTATTAGTACATTGCAAAATATGCGTGATATAGGCAATACGCTTATTGTTGTTGAACACGATGAAGATACAATGCTGGCGGCTGATTATCTCATTGATGTTGGTCCTGGTGCAGGTGTGCATGGTGGTCAAATTGTAGCGGCCGGGACACCCCAGGAAGTAATGGAACATGAAAAGTCATTAACAGGGCAATACTTAAGTGGCAAGAAATTTATTCCATTGCCAATTGAGCGACGCAAACCGAATGGGCGCAAATTATCGATTAAAGGTGCCAAGGAAAATAATCTTAGAAATGTAAAAGTTGATGTACCACTTGGCTTATTCGTTGCAGTGACAGGTGTTTCAGGGTCAGGGAAATCTACGCTTATTAATGAAATTTTATATAAGTCATTAGCTCAAAAGCTTAATCGTTCAAAAGTGAAGCCTGGTGAACATAAAGAAGTAACAGGGATAGATGAGCTCGAAAAGGTAATTGATATTGACCAATCACCAATCGGTCGTACACCTCGCTCTAATCCAGCTACGTATACAGGCGTTTTTGATGATATTCGAGATGTTTTTGCAACAACAAATGAAGCAAAGGTACGTGGCTATAAAAAAGGTCGCTTTAGCTTCAACGTTAAGGGAGGCCGCTGCGAGGCTTGTCGTGGTGATGGTATTATAAAAATTGAAATGCATTTCCTACCAGATGTTTACGTGCCGTGTGAAGTCTGTCATGGGAAGCGTTATAACCGTGAAACGCTTGAAGTGAAATATAAGGATAAGAGCATTGCAGATATTTTAGATATGACGATTGAAAATGCAGTAGTATTTTTCGAAAATATTCCGAAAATCCAGCGTAAGCTACAAACAATCGTGGATGTAGGATTAGGCTATATGAAATTAGGGCAGCCTGCTACAACGCTATCTGGTGGTGAGGCACAGCGTGTGAAATTAGCCTCTGAATTACACCGTCGTTCAACAGGTAAATCATTCTATATTTTAGATGAGCCGACTACAGGCTTACATGCGCATGATATTGCACGTTTACTCGTTGTTTTACAGCGTCTTGTAGAAAATGGCGATTCCGTGCTAGTAATCGAACATAATTTAGATGTCATCAAAACAGCAGACTACATTATCGATTTAGGGCCAGAAGGTGGCGATAAAGGTGGTACTATTGTTGCGACAGGTACACCAGAAGAGGTCGCTGAAGTAAGTGGCTCTTATACTGGGAAATATTTAAAACCGATCTTAACAAGAGATCGTCTACGTATGGAAGCTGTTTTAGCCAAAGCTTCTCAATAAAGTCCCAAAAAGTTCGCAAATTTCCTAAGGAGATTTGCGAATTTTTTTACGATAAGGGGCATACTGCGAAGGCGGATGTCGATAAAAATTAAAAGTTGGGTGATAAAACGTAAAAGTTAGTCGATAAACTTCAAAAGTTGGGTGATAAAACGTGAAAGTTAATCGATAAATTTTAAAAGTTGGATGACATTCTATTAAAACGTATGTCATGTGAATAAGTTGATTGGAGTGGAGGCTGGGCGACTCCTCGGGGATCAGCGTCACAGATGGTCTTGGAGCGAGCTTTGCGAGTGAAGCGGCTCATCGGACGCCCCAGGAAATCAACCCCACGCTATTGGTAACGAGCTTAAAAAAGATATATCTCCAATATTTTCATTTTTATGGTGAAACTTTTCACAAATTGAATCGTATAAATAATATAACGAACTGAGGGAGGCTATTTTATTATGCAAAATGAACGTCAACGAATTTTAGAACTTGTAGAAAAAGGAACAATTTCAGCGCAAGAGGCGATTACATTATTAGAAGCATTAGAGCAACCTAGCAAGTCCACTCAAAATGTTATGAATGATGTAGTAAATGAGGACCAGTATTCCGCTACAGAAAAAGAGTCAGTATTTAAAGATGAGAGTCAAAACGAACAACAATCGCAAAAAGACGAAGATTTCTCAAAATATTTCCAAGAAGAAATGCGAGATTTCCGTAAAGATTTATCACAAATTGGTTCACTCTTTATGGATATGATGAATACGGCAGTAAAAAAGGTTAAAGAATTTGATGTAACTTCTCCATTTGGTGATAAATTCGAGTTTACACATACGGAAGAAGTTTCAGCTGAACGTGTGGACAAAATAATTGCTGAATTACCGAATGGCAATTTTGCATTAGAAACTGCTGAAGGAGATAGCTTCCAAGTCATTTGCAAGGTAAAGGCACCTTTTGTTAATGATAGTGAAGAAGAAACGCGCGCTAACTTCCTAGAGCAATTCGTTGTCAAGGAAGATGGAGATTCACTACGAATTTTAAGTCAACTTAAGCTTGTTCAAGTAAATGTTAAAGTACTTGTTCCAAAGGATAAATTAGAAAAATTATCAGTTCGTTTAATGAACGGTAATGTTACTTTACAAGATACGGATTTCGAGCAATTAAAAATAAAAACATTAAACGGTGCGATTAAAGGCTCTAAGTTTAACTTTGGAAAGGCAGAAGTAGATTCGTCAAATGGTTCGATTGAATTAACAAATGTTCGCGGTAAAGATTTAGAGGCTGAAACATTGAATGGCCGTGTCTATTTAGATGGTGCATTGGATGAAGTTGCAGCAAAATCGGTTAATGGACATGTTGTTGTCACTACTTGCTCTACTAATTCATCGAAAATCAAAGCACAAACAGTCGCGGGAGCTGTTGAATTGTATGTGCCACGTACACTATCGTTAAGCGGTAAAATTGTTACGAACTTTGGTAAAGTAGATGTTGGTATTCAAGATGTTTCAAAAATTGAATCACAGGATCAATTTTTATCAAAAGTAGTACGTTTTGATAAAGAAATAGAGAATGCTAATCGTTTATTTATTGAAGGTGAGTCTAAAACAGGTGCAGTTTTAGTACGCTATACAACAACTGACGAGCAGCATATTTAACTAATAAAAAGCATTCAGGCTAAGCATAAAAGCATAGCTGAATGCTTTTTTGCTGTTTGAAAACATAAGAAAAGCAGAAATCGACTTTCCACTATTGGGCTCGATTTCTGCTTTCTTGTCTGTCGAGTTTATGTTAATTTTGTGGCAATGAAATAACGAAATAACAGGAACTACCACGGAATGAAATGAAACTGTAATAATAAAGGGAGAAATAGAGTGCTATAATAGAGAACGAAATACCTCTTACATGGTAAGAGATTTAGGTGGTTTAAATATGATAGAAATGAAGAATGTGACAAAGAAGTACTCAAATGGCGTTGTTGCGACAAATGGGATTTCTGTTAACATAAAGCAGGGTGAATTTGTCTATGTTGTAGGTCCAAGTGGTGCAGGTAAATCTACGTTTATTAAATTAATGTACCGCGAGGAAAAAGCTACTTCTGGAGAAATTACTGTTAATGGCATAAATTTAGCAGAATTGAAAAATAAAAAGGTACCTTTTTTACGTCGTCAAATTGGTGTCGTTTTCCAAGACTTCAAACTGCTACCTCGTTTGAATGTATATGAAAATGTAGCGTTTGCACTAGAGGTAATTGAGGAAGACCCAATAGAAATTCGCCGTCGGGTAATGGAAGTTTTGGAGCTCGTGGGGCTAAAGCAAAAGGCAAGAATGTTCCCTAATGAGCTTTCAGGTGGCGAACAGCAGCGCGTTTCGATTGCACGATCTATTGTGAATGTGCCAAAGGTCGTTATTGCAGATGAGCCTACTGGAAATCTTGACCCTGAGACATCTTGGGACATTATGAATTTATTCGAAGAAATTAATGCAAGAGGTACAACTATTGTGATGGCAACCCATAACCGTGAAATCGTAAATACGATTCGTCGTCGAGTAATTGCAATTGAAGGCGGCATGATTGTCCGTGATGAGCACGGAGGTGAATACGGCTATGAAATTTAATACAGTAAAACGCCACTTCCGAGAAAGTGTAAAGTCTCTTGGTCGTAATAGCTGGATGACTATTGCCTCCGTTAGTGCAGTTACAGTTACATTAATATTAGTAGGCGTATTCGCGCTTATTATGATGAACTTAAATAAAGTAGCATCTGATTTAGAGAACGATGTTGAAATTAAAGTGTTAATTGATGAAACAGCAGATAAAACAGCTGAAAAAGCACTCATGGAAAAAATAAAGAAATTGCCTGATGTCGCAGAGATGACTTATTCGACAAAGGAAAATGAATTAACGAAATTAGTAAAAGATTTTGGGGACGATTTTAAACTATTTGAGCAAAGTAATCCATTACGGAATGTTATTTATGTAAAGGCTTCAAATCCTCAACAAACAGCTACTGTTGCTAAAAAAATTGATAAATTTGAGCATACATATGACGTTATGTATGGTGAAGGCAAAGTAGAAAAACTATTTAATTTCTTAAATATTAGCCGCAACGTAGGGATAGTACTTATTTGTGGATTATTATTTACAGCAATTTTCTTAATTTCTAATACGATTCGAATTACTATTATCGCACGTCGTGATGAAATAGAAATTATGAAACTTGTTGGAGCAACGAATTCGTTCGTGCGTATCCCATTTTTATTAGAAGGAATGTGGCTCGGAATTTTAGGTTCTATTATTCCGATTGCGGTCATCGCAACCCTTTACCACAATGTATATAAAATTATTGCGCCTCGATTAAAAGGCGAACTTGTTCAAGTACTTGATTTCTCACCTCTTGTGTACCAAGTAAGCGGTCTACTATTACTCATCGGTGTACTAATTGGTATTTGGGGAAGTTTCATGTCCGTACGTAAGTTTTTAAAAATCTAGCTTTCGTTAGGCTTCGCACTAGTTGTGTTAGCCGGAAGACAATCAACCAAAATTAATAGTCGAAAAGGAGTTCAACCGGTGAAAAGTATGACGAAAAACTCATTGAAAACACTTACTGCAGCATCTGCACTATTTCTTTTTATCCAAACTCCATCAGCGTATGCAACTAGTTTATCGGATTTAAAAGATGAAAAAAAACAAATTGAATCAAAAAAAGATGGCTTAAATTCATCCATCAATAATAAAACAAATGCTATTTCTGAAAATGATAACAAGCAACAAAAATTATTAGATCAAATTAAAACATTAAATGCTGAAATTGATAAAACTAACGGTACTATCAAAAACGTATGGGCAGAAATTCAAGCTACAAATAAAGAGATAAAAACTTTAGAAGATTCTATTGCAGAGCTTCTGCACAAAATTAAAGAGCGTGATTTATTGTTAGAGGATCGTGCTCGTGCCATTCAGGCAGGTGGTTCCGTTAGCTATTTAGATGTACTTCTTAGTTCTAATAGTTTCATAGATTTTATCGACCGTTTCTCTGCTGTCAATGCATTACTTGAAGCGGATCGACAAATTATCCAGGATCAAAAAGAGGATAAGCAAAAATTAGAGGAACAAAAACAGACTTTAGAAGGAAAACGCCAAAAGCTCGAGGATAAAAAAGCTGAGCTTGATCGTTTAAAAGCATCATTGGATGGACAGAAAGCTGAGAAAAACAAAGTTATTGATCAATTAGAAAAAGAACAAGAAAAGCTGAAGTCAGAAAAGGTATTGCTTGAGAAAGAGTATTCTGAGGCTCTTGAGATTAGTGCGGAATTACAACAAAAAATCATTGATGAGCAAAATCGATTAGCAGAAATTGCTCGTCAACAAGAAGCGAAACGTAAGGCAGAAGCCGCTGCCGCAGCCAAGGCAGCTAATTCAAACAATAGTGGTGGTGGGTCAGGATCTGGATCTTCAACAGTCAATGCGCCACAATCGAATGGTACTTGGATTAAACCAACAAATGGTCGTTTAACATCGACTTATGGCTGGCGTGAATTTGGCGGTTCAGAGTTCCATTATGGGATCGATCTTGCAAATAGTATAGGTACGCCAGTATGGGCAGCAGCTGACGGTGTTGTTTCCTATGCTGCACCACTTAGCACGTATGGTAATTGTGTTATCATTACACATTCTATCAACGGTCAAATTTACACGACAGTATATGCACACTTAAATTCCTTTAACGTTAGTGTTGGCACAGAAGTATCCCAAGGTCAACAAATTGCTGCTATGGGTAATACAGGCCGTGTAACAGGACCTCACTTGCACTTCGAAGTGCACATCGGTCCATGGAGAGGACAAGCAGTCGGAAGTGACAATCCATTAAAATATATTCCAATTTAACGTCTTTCAGCGAATGTCTTCCCCGCTATAGGTGGAAAGATGACTGGTCAACTAAAGCCTCCGGAAATATAGAAAGCTATACATTAGGAATCTTCTAATGTATAGCTTTTTTATATTTTCATTAAGTTACCGAAACATCATAGCGAATGTTCAAAATAACTTGCTAGTTAAGATTGAGAAGTGTCAATAAACTGAGGAGGATTTTCACATTGTGTGTTTAGAATAATAAAGATGAATAGAAACATCTAAATGGAGAATAGAATTAGCAAAGTGGTGGATAGAATTATCGAAATGATGGATAGAACTATGAAACTGTGGATAGAGCCGGCAAAAAGGTGGATAGAACGTAAATAACGTTTTTGGAAATCGATATAATATGCTCACTCAATTTTTGACGTAAAAAATATATTCATCTGTAGAACCTGAACTTTTTTAGCAGATGTATTATTTGGAAGCCTCTTTTCTAGTATGCCATCATTTTATGTAATATTATTTATAGTGTGAATACCTAGTTGGGTATTTCACTAGAACTGTTCATAAAAAGTCTATTCAGGAAGATTTTTTGAACACGGTGTGAAATGACAGTTCATATAAAGATTATATGCTATGCTGTAGCTATCTGGAGGATTTATTAGATGAATAACACAGAATGGTTCTCTATTCGGGCATTAACATTACCAGCAACAGCTGTTGCTCTACTTGTGGCTTTTTTCATTGTATGGCTAGTTTTACGGGTACAATTTTCTAAGAAATGGGCGGGGGTATATGGTGACGCGGTCTTTACCTTTATTGTCGTTTGGAAATTTAGCATAATTGTCACTGATTTTAAAGTTGTTATCGCTCAACCATTCTCGCTTCTTTATTTTAATGGTGGAACAATTGGTGTCTTATTAGGGGTAATGGCAGCGTCGTTACAGCTTTGGTGGAAGCGACAACAATTTCAGTTTGACGCAACTGGAGTCACTGCCTGTAGTTGGGCAATCATTTTAACGCAATCGATTTATCAATGGCTTGTAGTGTTACTAAATGATAATCAAACCACTAGCGAAGTGATAACTTTATTTGTGCTAAGTACACTCACAGTCCTCATATTATGGAAAATAACAGCTATCAACCGTGCTTTATTTTTATATACAAGTGGTTTTATGATTGTTGCTCTCTTTCAGCCTTATGGTTTATGGCAACCAGCAGTAGGTGTGAGCGTCATATTACTTATATTAGGTTTAGTGATTCAGCGTTTTGCTGGCACGTCTAAATGATATGGTTCAAAAATAAAGTTCTGAATTATTGGGAGGTAAGGAATGAAAAAAAATATTGGGCTACTTATCGTCGTATTATTAGTAGCTGTGATGATTGGTACATATGTTAAACAGCAAATTGATAAGGATCGTGAAATTGAAACAACTTCTCTTGGAAAAGAAATGGATGAACGAAAGATTGGATTAAGCAATGGGGATACGCCACCGGATTTTACGTTAACAAGTTTAGATGGTAAAAATGTAACTTTGAGTGAGCTGCGTGGAAAAAAAGTTGTGTTAAACTTTTGGGCAACATGGTGCCCACCGTGTAAAGCAGAAATGCCACATATGCAAAATTATTATGAACAATATGCTAAAAAAGATAATGTAGAAATTATAGCTGTCAATTTAACAAGTGAAGAACGAGATGTTACAGCTGACGCAAAAATAGATTCTGTGATGACATTTAGAGATAGCTTTGATTTAACATTTCCTATTTTACTTGATCAAGACCCGAAAAACTCAATCGGCATTGCCTATCAAATATTGACGATTCCTACAACCTATTTTATTGATTCGAATGGATATATTCAACGTGCTATAAAAGGGCCGATGAATGTAGAAATGTTAAAAAAATATGTAGATGCATTAGACTAATCAAATCAAAGAATCTGCTCCTTTTCTTAAAAGAAACGAAGCAGATTTTTTATTTGTTTATAAAGCGCCTACGATTCGTGATGGATACCCGCGCTAGGGAAGTAAATACCCGCTATTGACGATAGAATATCTGCGCTAGAAATCAAATACTCACGTTATGCAATAGAATACTCTTGACACAAAAATCATAGTATTCAACAAATTATTTTGAAGTTTAATCTTGTATGTTTGAAAAATAAACTTCATACAGTAGAAGAGACGGAGGAGGGAAGGTTTGCGCAAAATAATGGCTGGTGTCGGCGTACTTGCTAGTAGTCTATTGCTAGGTAGTGGAGTTTATTTTGACTGGTTTAATTTAGGGGATAAAAAGGAGCCGGTCGTTACAGAGGTTGATTCGATTAATGAAGCGTTGAATTTAATTGAGGAAAAATCTGTATACAGTACGAAAAAAGATGTTTTGGTGGAGGGGGCACTTCGTGGTATGGCCGATGCTATAAAGGACCCTTATAGCACCTATTATTCGAAGGAAGAGGCGGAACAGCACCGACAAATGTTAGCCGAGGAAAGAGTAGGCATAGGGATTGAGCTATCTGAAAATAACGGAAAATTTATTGTTGTATCTCCAGTCCGTTCGTCCCCGGCAGATAAGGCAGGAATGCGCTCTCTCGATGAAATTGTACAAGTTGATGGCGTTCGGGTAGATGGCAAAAAGATGAGTGAATTAATGCATTTAATTCAAGGGGAGAAGGGGACGAAAGTAACTATTGTCGTCTATCGTCCAAGTGAAGATAAACATATTAAAATGACGATGGAACGAGCTGCAATTTCTAATAAAACAGTAACGAGCGAAGTAGTGAACGTCGAAAATACTCCGCTTGGTTATGTGGAAATCTCACTTTTCGGTGAAAAAACAGCAAATGAGTGGGTTGCCGAAACGAGTAAATTGCTCCGAAAAGATATAAAAGGGTTAGTGATTGATGTGCGGGATAATCCAGGTGGTTATTTACATAGCGTCGCAGCCCTACTGAGCACAGTATTGGAGAAAGGCAAAGTGTTTGCCTATATGCAAAATGCTGAAGGTGCTATGGAACCGTTAAAAACGGAATCAAAAAGCTTTGATGAAAAGTATTTGCAGACAATGTACAAGATACCAATTGTTGTTTTACAGAATGCGGGCAGTGCATCTGCTAGTGAAGTACTTAGTGGCGCTTTAAAAAGCTGGGGACGTGCCTCCCTTGTTGGTGTCAAGAGTTTTGGAAAGGGAACAGTTCAGGAGTCTTGGTCGCTGAAAAATGGTGGCGAGCTTAAACTGTCCACAAATAAATGGCTGACGCCAAAGCGCGAATGGATTCATGGGCAAGGTATTGAGGCTAATTTAGTAGTTGAACCAAATGAATTATTCGCTTTTCAAATGCATCCATTATCAGGAAAATTTAAAGAGGGCGATATGAGTGAAGAAATTGCTTATACGCAAAATGCTTTGAAAAAGCTAGGCTTTAAAATTGCTCGTTTAGACGGTTACTTGGATGAATCGACGGAGGAGGCGGTTAAACTTTATCGAGAGGATAAGAAATTGAAAAAGGCAGAAGATAATTATAATATGGACACTACCTTCTTTAACAGCTTAAATGAAACGTTGAAAAAATATAAAGAGGACCGTCAAAATGATTTACAGTTCCAAATGGCGACAAGCTTTTTACTGCACAATATTAAAGGAGAATAATAATATAAGAATGTAGATCGATAAAAGAATTTTTTTGCTTTTGAATCCCCATTTTTA
>NZ_CP096780.1:613115-2063940 GCF_023242215.1 Lysinibacillus sp. Ag94
GGCGTCGGTGGGATACTACCCTGGTTGTATTGAAATTCTAACCCATGCCCCTTAGCGGGGCAGGAGACAGTGTCAGGCGGACAGTTTGACTGGGGCGGTCGCCTCCTAAAAGGTAACGGAGGCGCCCAAAGGTTCCCTCAGAATGGTTGGAAATCATTCGTAGAGTGTAAAGGCACAAGGGAGCTTGACTGCGAGACCTACAAGTCGAGCAGGGTCGAAAGACGGGCTTAGTGATCCGGTGGTTCCGCATGGAAGGGCCATCGCTCAACGGATAAAAGCTACCCCGGGGATAACAGGCTTATCTCCCCCAAGAGTCCACATCGACGGGGAGGTTTGGCACCTCGATGTCGGCTCATCGCATCCTGGGGCTGTAGTCGGTCCCAAGGGTTGGGCTGTTCGCCCATTAAAGCGGTACGCGAGCTGGGTTCAGAACGTCGTGAGACAGTTCGGTCCCTATCCGTCGTGGGCGTAGGAAATTTGAGAGGAGCTGTCCTTAGTACGAGAGGACCGGGATGGACACACCGCTGGTGTACCAGTTGTCTTGCCAAAGGCATCGCTGGGTAGCTATGTGTGGACGGGATAAGTGCTGAAAGCATCTAAGCATGAAGCCCCCCTCAAGATGAGATTTCCCATTACGCAAGTAAGTAAGATCCCTCAAAGACGATGAGGTAGATAGGTTCGAGGTGGAAGTGTGGTGACACATGGAGCTGACGAATACTAATCGATCGAGGACTTAACCAAAATGTTTGAAGCATTCAATGCACCGTTTATCCAGTTTTGAAAGAATAATCTTTCAAGGGTTTCAAGATACGAGTAGTTCGAGGAAGCGATGGAGAGAAGGAAGGAGCGTACTCAAGTACGTGACTGACGGAACGACAGAAGCTGACGAAGAAATACGATGTATATTGAAAGCCGACAATAGTCTAGTGATGATGGCAAAGAGGTCACACCCGTTCCCATACCGAACACGGAAGTTAAGCTCTTTAGCGCCGATGGTAGTTGGGGGCTTCCCCCTGTGAGAGTAGGACGTCGCTAGGCAAAATAATTTAGGTCGAGAATATATTTCTCGGCTTTTTTATTTGCATTTTTTCAGCTGGTTAACCCAAATAAATCTATAAAAATGGTTATAGTTTTTGCCATTTATCTAGCCGAAGGTTAAGAATTAAGGAATCTTCTCGGAAAAGTAATGGGTGATGGAGCAAAATATCGAGCACTAGCTGACGAAGATGCAGGACCTAAAGGTTAAAATAAAATTTGGTTAAAAGTAATTTTAAAAAGCATGTTTTATAAATGAAAAGAAAGCACATTGAGCAAAGTTTGATTAAAATCTTTCTTTTCCGTCTCAAGCTGTAGAAACAATTTAATAGCACAATATTAAAAATAGTGACTTCTACAATTCATGATTGTAGGAATTTTTTTTATTATATGAATCAAGCGCTTAGACTGCTCCTATTAAGAAAACTTACGTTTTTAAAAATTATGTTGCTTGAGTTTGTGTCTGTAATAAAGCATTCAGACGATCTACTGCCAACTTGCAGGCATTATAAATAAACGTCACCAGATTGAAGTGAAGTTTCGCCTTTCTTCCTGTTTCAACAGCATGCGCTCTTTATACAGTTGTTTCCATAGTTCAGTGCCACGTGCTGGATACGTAAATTTCCGTAAATCATTGTTACACTTGATTTTGAAAACTTTCTGACAGAGTCACGTAACGGACAGGTTGCACATTCCTTTGGCCTTGTGAATTTTAATGTTCGGTACTTTTCATCGAAGCTACTCGTAACAGTAGCTGTGTTTACGTACACATGTCGGACTGAAATGCTCATCAAATCCAAGATACTCGCCTTCGTTGCGGATGATTCCGTCGCTCTGGCTCTACTTTCCGTCGGTTTGACTCTTCCTTCCGTCGCTTTGCCTCTATCTTCCTTCGCTCGGATTTCCTTCCGTCACTTGGCCTCTACCTTCCGTCGCTCTGGCTCTACTTTCCGTCGCTTTGCCTCTATCTTCCTTCGCTCGGATTTGATTCCGTCACTTGGCCTCTACCTTCCATCGCTCAGATTTCTTTCCGTCACTCGTATTTATAGTAAATCACTGCACGCATTTGATACTCGTGTAATTAACGGTAAATCATACCCTGCATCCAAAATAGTGGTCGTAAAATGCCCTGGAAAAAGGTTTTCTACTTTCTTTAAAAGAGGAATCGCTGCGTTACTATCCGACAAATTGCCAGATGTCATGAGGCGAGAGGCGATATATTGACTCTTGGTTGTCACTACGAGATGCTCTTTAAAGCCAAACCAAAATGTATTTTTGCCGTCACTGTTCTTTTTGATACCCCAATTCGGTTCGATGGGCACCTCTTGCCACAGTGTCTCTAGTGGTGTATCGAGCTGATGCCTGATTTCTTTTTCATAAGTCGACTAATTGGCTTCGATTGCTGCTTGTTTCGCAAGCCGATCCTCACGTTCTTCTTTTGATTTTCGTCCACATTTTTTGTTTCTCCGAAGGTTTCGCTGCATCGTGTGATTCGAAATGTGTGGCATCTATAGCGAGATGCTCATCACAAATGAAACCTTCTATAAAGGCCGTTTGAATCAATGTATCTTGCATGTGATCGACTTAATAACGTCGATCATAACGTGAATAGGACGCTTCAGATGGAACCAAGTCTGAAACAAGAAAACCGCAATCGAATCTGAAATAAAGGATGTTCACTAGATTAAATCCTTAATCGTTGGAAACCGCTCGACAATACGAACAACGAGTGACTGTATCATAGCACCGTAATTTAATTCACGTGGGGCACCACGTAATGTCTTTTTTGAAAATAGCTGAAAAATAGGTCGCACGTCGAAAGTGGTAAAAATCGTATCAAAACGACGGAAACTTTCCATTTCCATTAATTCTTGGATATCAAATAGGCTCATTTGTTTTACACTAGTCATAGGGCATTCACCTCATTCAGTATGGTTTAGTTTAGACGCTACCATTATACTGAATTTAGGGCGGTGCCCGTTTTTTATTGTTTTAGAACCCTTGATACTAAAGGGATTAAATTTATAAAATTAGCTCTTATTACTTGTATTATTTTTTTAGATTTGATAATTCAAAGTTAATAACTGCCTTTATTTTATCGTTTCCAATTGCTCCATTCTGGAATGTATTAGAATCGCTCCAATAAAGCTGCCTAAATGAAACACCATTATTAAGTTCAATCCCCAAAAATATACGTGTACCATCTTGCTTACCTATATCAATTAATGATTGTCCATCTGCTAATTTTAATTCATAAAATGCGGCTAGGAACGTATCTTTAGAGGACTGTGAGAATGTGTGTATTCTCTTGCCATCTTCAGTGCTTTCAAAATAGATATTCTTCACCAAATGATCCATAGGGTAAAGTTCTCCTATTGTTTTTGCCTTTTTATTTGTGTTGGCTACATAAACATCATTATTTGCAGCAATAATCAAGGATGACGGATATCCTTTTATTTCAGAAATGATTGTTCCTTCTTTTAAATATGTCGCATCACCATTTTGCATCTTGTGATTACTGCAAGCATTGTCAGCCATTTTATATGTCACTTTACCAAGTTCTTTACCTTTTTCAATTGTTATAGGAAGATTTTCATTCGCTGGCTCTGGAAAATGATGCTCATACTGTATATCGTTAATCATCAACGCATCTACCCATTCAATTATCCCATCAGGACACCCTTTAAGAAAAGTGAAGTTACTGCAAGAAGATATCAACAAAGCAAATAGAGCAATAAACATCATCTTTTTAAGAACTTTCAATATAACACCTCCTAATTATTAGACACTTTTTACAAATTTAAGTTACAGGTAATATTTGAATATTTGGATTAATTTATAAAAAAACGACATACTTGCATCGTTTTAAATGAATATCCGCTAAATACGATAAAAAAATAAGAATAGAAGGCTTTCTGCTAGATTGTACTACGCAAGAGTGTAGTCGTTTGATACAATAAAATCATAGTATTCAAGATAGAAACGGCGGGTGTTCGTATGGTTAGTGATATTTTAATAGAAATTGTAACAGCGATTGGCCGCTTTTTAATTAACCCATTAATGTATATCGCAATGTTATTTGCGGTTTTATTAGGTTATAGTCGTGTAAAGCAGGAGCGGAAATTTTTTAATAGACGTATTATTTGGGGTTGGACAGAGCTAATTGGTCAATGGAAATTTGGGTGGCTAAATGCCCTCCTCATTTCACTCATAAGTGTTGGTTTAGGTTTAACAGTGCCTAAAGCTTTTTTAATGATTTTAATTGCTATTTCTGCGTTGGCACTATTACTGTTCTTCATTAATGCACTTTCACCAATCTACACAATGGGGCTTGCAACATTAGCAATGTGGTTGATGTACCATTACAATTGGACATTTTCTTGGTGGAAAATTTCTTTAGAAGGTGTAAATTTATTAGATGGTTCCATTATAACGATTACGGTTTTAGCAGGTCTAAGTGTAATTGCTGAGGGTATATTAATTCGTCGAACAGCAATGAAGGTAACGACACCGAGAGTTGAAAAGACGAAGCGAGGTATGCAGGCAATTGTCTATCGTTCAAGAAATGTTTGGATATTGCCTATTTTCTTTGTAATACCTGGTGATATTATTCCTGTAGATTTCCCATATTGGCCCCAATTTACATTAGGGGAGAGTACTTTTGCACTTGTACTATTTCCACTCGTTATAGGCTTTTCAAAGCTTACTCGAAAAGAATTGCCGACTGTGCAATTGCCTAAAATTGGCCGAGCGGTGCTTATACTAGGGCAGTTAATTTTAATAGGTGGACTTGTTGCTGCGTTGGAGCCGTTTATTGGCTTTATTACGTTGGCAATTGGTGCCGTGATTCGTATCATTATCACGATCTACTATGCGCTGCAAGATAAAACGGACATTTATGCGGTTGCACCAAATTCAAAGGGCGCTATTATTGCGGCTGTCTTACCTGATTCACCTGCTGAAAAAATGGGCTTACTGGCAGGAGAATGTATTCGTAAAGTAAACGGTCAGGCCATTTTTACTGAAAATGATTTATACGAGGCTTTGCAATTAAATGCTGCACATTGTCGTCTAGAAGTAATAGATCGAAACAATGAAATACGTTTAACACAGCATGTTATATATAGCAATGATCATTATCGTATTGGATTATTACTAGCTGAGCAGAGGGATATATGATGGATGTTTTCGGGAAAATGATGCTAGCGTTATTTTTACCAACATTACTCGTATTATTGTTTACTAGAATTACATATAATCGGTATGTTGCGTTAATATTGGCAATTGCGCTTATTGCGGCATCTGTCTATGCAGGATATACTTCGCCGCCTATTATTTTCGTAATCGATGCATTTTCGTTAACAGTAGGCTTTTGGCTAGCAAGTAAAATGAGAAAAAACAAATATTAATAGAAAAGGTCAGTCCAAAGTGATAGCTTTCTCACTTTTAAGACTGACCTTTTTACATGAAGAATCTTACGGCTGCCATAATGATAACCCCCGCTAAAACTGTAATAGATAAGCTTTTGGTAACAATTGCAATTATAAGCGTTGGTACAAAGGTGATCAAAACGGGCCAATTTAATGTCACAATTTTTCCGCTTTCTGTATCCAATAAGTTTTCGATAACAAGAGCACTCAAAATACAAACTGGGATAAAGCTTAGCCATTTTAATACAACCTCAGGTAGTTTTACATTTCGAACGAAAATAAAAGGAATAATACGTGGTAGCCAAGTGACAAGTGCACAGCCAACGATGAGCCATACCATAGTAGTAGTTGTCGTCATCTATCTGTCACCACCCCTATAGTTGCTACAATAACTGTTGAAAGAAGAACAGCCACATGGGAGGGCACAATATAAGAAAGACCATACATAATGACAACCATATAGCCGATTAACATAAGATAATGCATTATTTTACTTTTACCTACACTGTTAAGTTGGAGAACAAGAAGTGCCACAAACATAGCTACCAATGCGAAATCTAAGCCCCATTTTTCAGGAGTTGCTACCCACTGTCCTAAATATGCGCCAGTTACACAAGAAAGAATCCAAAATAAGTAAGCAGTTATGTTCAGCCCATCCATCCATTTGCCATGTAATTTCCCATTTTGCATTTGCTTTGTAACAGCAACGCCAAATGTTTCGTCCGTTAATAATGTGCCGAAACCAACATTTCTTAGCATGGAATAGCGTGTAAAGTGCGGAGCTAATGTTAAACTCATTAATAAATGGCGTAGATTTACAACAAAAATGGTTACAATAATAGCAGAAGCAGGGCTATTTGTTAAAAGAAGTGCACAAAAGATAAATTGTGCGGAGCCTGCATAGATGAGTATAGTTAATAGTGCAATTTCGAATACAGATAACCCAGAAGCGGAACCTACAACACCGAAAGCGAGTCCTATGCTTATATAACCGAGTAAAGTGGGAACACAATCTTTAACACCTTGTAAAAAGCTATCGTCTGGCATGTTTGCTGTTTCATTCTGAAAATCGGTTGTACTTGTCATAAAGAAATCGTCCTTTCTTAAAAATTTCCATGTATACTAAAAATAGAATAGTCTAATAGTTTGATGTGGTTATTAAAGTATACATATGTCTGATAAAATAAACAAGGGAAATTGGTGAATAAAAATGGAGCAAATGAGTCGGAATTTGGCATTTCAATTAAAGAAGATCCGGCAACAACGTCAATTAAGCTTAGATGATGTTGCCAAAGCTACAGGGGTAAGTAAAGCCCAACTGGCCCAAATTGAAAAAGGGGAGGCAAACCCTACAGTATCAACGATTTGGAAAATTGCTGCGGGAATGCGTACTTCATTTTCTTCATTATTACAAGCACCAACAGCTCACTTCATGAAATATAGTAGTAAGGATGCGCCGCGTGTAGATGAAGATGAGGGGCGGTATCGTGTGTATTCCATTATTCCTTATAATCCAGATCGTGGCTGGGAACTTTATAGGATTGAAATGGAGCCTGGTGCTTTCAGTAGAAGTGAAGCCCACACAGAAGGGGTAGAGGAAACTGTGACTGTAATCCAAGGGCAGGCCATTATTTCTGCTGGGGAGATGCATGAATTACTAGAAGAAGGGGATACACTAGTATTCTCAGGACATCAACCACATGAGTATAAAAATACTTCGGAAAAGTTAACGATTTTACATTTAATTTTGCAATATAAATAGAGGTGTCAATTTTGAGTGAATGGTTTACTGTAGATAATATTGAGCAAATTGCGGCACAATATCGAACGCTTGGCCCGGTCATTGGTTTATTTTTAACGTTTATAGAGGCGTTTTTTCCATTTTTACCGTTGGTCGTGTTCGTTGTCGCAAATGCGAGCGCATTTGGTTTATGGTTAGGTTTTTTATTATCTTGGATAGGATCAGTAGCGGGTTCATATGCGGTATTTTTGCTTGTCCGACATTTTGGCAAGCATCCAAAGCTTCGATTTGTAACAGGCAGTAAAAAAGTAGAGAAGCTAATTAAATGGGTAGATATGAATGGTATTAGTCCTCTGTTCGTGTTACTTTGTTTTCCTTTTACCCCCTCAATCATTGTAAACATTGTGGCGGGGCTATCTCATATTCATAAAAAGTTTTATTTTGTGGTGTTATTGGCTGGGAAGTTCGTTATGATTTTAGGAATGAGTGTACTTGGTTACGATTTAAAGTCGCTCCTAACGAGCCCTGTTAGACTGATTATTGCAGCTGTTGCGATAATCTTGCTTTGGTGGGTTGGCAAGTTTATGGAGAAACGCTTAAATGCACGGGTAGAAAGAGACTTAAAACATGCAAGAAAATTGACGAAAAATCATCAACGTTGAAAGTTGAATATGCACATCTTACCCCTTTTATCATGTAAAATGAGAGAAGGGGTTTTTATCTTCATTCATAAAGGTTGTTCGAGAAACGTGGAGCAGCGTTTAGATAAAATAGTAAAATGCAAAGTTAGAGAAGCAAAAAGCTCGGGGGAACCATCAACGTAATCGGGTCCATGCAAAAACTGCTCAGGTAGACCAGAAAGCCCGTGTAATCTCCCATCTCTATAGGTGTTGTAATGAATTCGGGTTTAAGTACAAACATCCACAGAAAAGAAGTTAAAGCCTCCGGCGGATGTCACGGGAATCGGGTAGGAGTTAGCCTAAAATCATCGCATCTTTGCGATAACGGCTAACTGACCTGCATCCTACAAGCCTAAGCACAAAGCCGATTCCGGACGCAATTATGTCGAGGCATAATGGATATAGATTATTAAATGAACAGGAGGAGAAAAGGACATGACATTGCGTATTGTATCAGGACGTTCAGGAACGGGTAAATCAACGTTTATTCATCAAGAGATTGTCGAGCAACTAAAAACAGATCCGTTAGGTCATCCAATTTTTGTGATTGTACCTGACCAAATGTCTTATTCAACGGAGTATGAGCTGACGAATAAGCATGACTTGAAAGGCTTAATCCGTGCGCAGGTCATGACATTTAAACGATTAGCATGGTTAGTATTACAGGAAACGGGCGGTATTGCTCGAAAAGAAGTAAATGGCTATGGCTATCGAATGCTTATTCGTAAACTTTTAGAGGAACAAAAAAGTGAGTTTTCATTATTTCGACAAGCAGCTGGGAAACGAGGCTTTACGGAGGAAATTGAAGCGCTATTACGAGAGTTTAGTCGTTATAGTGTAAATAGTTCGGTGTTAGCTGAAGTGACCGCGTCTTTGCAGGCCATTGATGCGCCAAATACATTGCAAGCGAAGACGAATGATTTACAAGTAGTTTTGCAAGCTTTGGAGGAACGACTTGGCACGACATATGTCGATAGTGAGGGGTATTATCCGATTTTAACCGAGCAACTAAAATACTCCGAGACGATGAAGCAGGCGTCAATTTATATAGATGGTTTTACAGCATTTACGGTAAGAGAATTAGAGCTTGTAAAAGAGTTATTAAAGGTGACAAAACAGGTAACGGTAGTTCTTCCCTTTGACCATATCGATGAAGTTTATGATGAGCAATCTTTATTCCATGAAGCCGCTTCTACGAACCAACGTTTACACGATATTGCATATGAAGAAGGCATTGAAGTTGAAGCACCATTGCACTTCTATCATACGTATCGTTTCCAGTCTAGTGATTTACAGCATATGGAAGCTCACTTTACTGATATGGTGCCTCAAACGAAAGAAACTTCAGGTGATGTTATGGTGCTAGAAGCATCTAATCGACGTGCGGAGATACATGCCATTGCCCGGGAAATAACAAAGTTGACGAGAGAGAACGGGTATCGTTATCAAGATATAGTACTTCTTTATAGACAAGCAGAAGTTTATGACCCGCTCATCACAACAATTTTCCAACAATATGAAATTCCTATTTTTACGAATTCGAAAAAGACGATGTTGCATCACCCTTTAATTGAACTTAGTCGATCTGCTTTAGAGGTTATTACTTCCAATTGGAAGTATGAACCAGTTTTTCGGAGTGTGAAAACAGATCTATTTTTCCCGTTACATGCTGAATTAAATGTTTGGCGTGAGCGAGCGGATCGTTTAGAAAACTACTGTTTAGCACATGGCGTCTTTGGGGAGCGCTGGTTTGAAGAAGCTCGATGGTTTTTCAAAAAGTATCGTGGACTAGAATTCCATTCACGAGTGCAGACGGATGAAGAACGTGCCATGCAGGCAGAAATCGAGGCTATTCGCGACGAAATTCGTCAGCCGCTTAAATCATTACAGGACAAGCTGGAAGTGGCGACAACCGGTAGAGATGTAGCGACAGCTTTATATGAGTTGATTGAGCATTTAAATGTTTATGAAAAGCTTCAAGCAATGAAAGACCGTGAACTTGATCAAGGCGATGCATTAGCTGCAAGTGAGCATGATCAAGCGTGGAAAGAATGGATTGCAGTGCTCGATCAGTTTGTGTATATGTTTGGTGAGCAGGAGATGTCCGTAGAGGAAGCAGCGAAAATCTTAGATGAGGGCTTTGATACATTAGAATTTTCGCGTATCCCGCCTACATTAGATGAAGTTATGGTAGCGACAGTTGATTTAGCTCGTTTATCGAATATAAAAGTCGCTTTTGTTTTAGGAATGAATGATGGAGTCTATCCAACTCGTATGGATTATGAGGGGTTGCTGTCAGACAACGAACGTGAATGGTTTAGTCAAATTGGCTATGAACTGGCGCCAACATCTAAAAATCGTTTACTGCAGGAAAATTTCTTGCTATATCGAGCTTTAACAACACCTTCCGATAAATTATATATGTCCTATCCAACGGCAGATGAAGAGGGCAAGGCGCTGCTGTCTTCACTCTATATAAAGAAAATTATCGGCAATGATAAAACGGCAGGCCTTTTGAGTGGTGTCGAGGTCGAGCGAGTTGTAATCGATCCAATTGAACTATTGGACGAAAGTGCATTACCGTATTTACGCCATCCACGTACAGCTTTAGCACATTTAATGGTGCAAAAACGCCAAGCCGAACATAGTCGAGAACTAGCGCCAGAGTGGCTTGCTTTACAAAAATTTTATAAACAGGACCCTTATTGGGCACTTATTTATGATCGAGTTTTACATCCAATCACTCATAAAAATGAAGCAGAGCCATTAGAAAACCACATCACTCAGGAATTATATGGTCAAAAGCTAACATCTAGCGTGTCTCGTATTGAGAAATATTTCCGCTGCCCATTCTCTCATTTTACTACGTATGGACTTCATCTAGAAGAGCGGGCAGAGTACAGACTAGAAACATTTGCAATGGGTGATTTATTCCATGAGGCATTGAAATGGATTACTGAAGAGACACACCGTCTGCAACTATCTTGGATACGTTTAACAAAGCAGCAAATTAAACAATTAGCACGCCAAGCTGTCGAGCAAATTGTGCCGGTATTTTCACATCAAATCTTACTGTCAAGCGCACGTTATCGCTACATTCAACGCAAACTTATTCGTATTGTCGAGCGAACAATGACGGCACTTACGCAGCATGCGAATGTATCTCATTTTAAGCCAATTGCCATTGAGGCATCATTTGGACCGGGGCAAAATGAACAGCTTCCTCCACTTGAAATAGATTTAACAGGTGGTAAGAAAATGTTTATGCGAGGTCGTATTGATAGGGTCGATAGTGCATCTATTGATGACCGCTCTTATTTGCGAATCGTCGATTATAAATCATCCGCTCGTGATTTAGATTTGAATGAGGTTTACCACGGTTTGTCTCTACAGGTACTAACGTATTTAGATGTGGCGATGGAAAACGCTTCTTATTGGCTGCCAGGGGAGGCGGAGCCAGCTGGGGTTCTTTATGTACATGTCCACAATCCAATGCTAAAGCTTGATAAGGATTTAAGTGATAGTGAAATTGAAGAAGACCGTTTAAAACAATATAAAATGAAAGGTCTTTTGTCAGAAAATGCGGAGGCCATTTTATCGATGGATGAGCAATTAGAGGAATCAAGTGGACATTCAAAAATTATTCCTGTCTATATGAAGAAAGATGGGACACCGTCAGAATCTCAGTCGCGTATAGTACCTGTTAATGATATGAAAAATCTACAGCATTTTGTCCGGCGCAAGCATCAAGAGGCTGGTGATGGAATTTTAGCAGGAGATACGTCCATTAGTCCTTATAAACTAAAAACAAAAACAGCATGTGATTACTGTCAATTTACAGCTGTTTGTCAATTCGATCCATCTGATGGCAAGCAAAGCTATCGTCAGTTACAGCAAGCAAAACCGAATGATATCGTTGAGAAAATTCGGAAGGAGATGAAGTAAGTTGGTACAAAAAATACCCGAAAAGCCAGCGGAAGTAACGTGGACTGACGACCAATGGAAGGCCATCTATGCAAGCGGTCAGGATACACTTGTATCGGCTGCGGCAGGCTCTGGGAAAACGGCAGTTCTTATTAATCGCATGATTGAAAAGGTAGTTGCGATAGAAGATCCCATCAATGTGGATGAGTTACTTGTCGTTACATTTACAAATGCATCTGCTGCTGAGATGCGTCACCGTATGGCGGAGGCGCTTGAAAAGGCAATTGCAGAAAATCCAACTTCCAACCATTTACGACGCCAGCTAAGCCTTGTCAATAAAGCACAAATTTCAACGCTGCATTCTTTCTGTCTAGCAATCGTTAAACAGTATGCCTATATGTTAGATATTGATCCAGGCTTTCGTATAGCGAATGAGGCGGAGGTTGCGTTGCTAAGGGACGATATATTGGCAGAAGTATTAGAAGATGCTTATGATTTTGAGGATGAGGCACAGGTCCAAGCAATCTACCACCTCGTTGATAGCTTTACGTCGGATCGTGATGATCAAGCTATTGAAACATTAATAAGCAAGCTATATGATACGTCTCGTGTACATGCAGAGCCTCTAAAATGGCTTCGTAGTCTACCAGAGACATATGACTTAGCAGCGGACGTAACCATTGATGATTTAGAGCTGTCGAAATATGTAAAGTTAACAGTCAAGCATAGTCTTGAGGAGGCATTCGTTTTAATTTCTGAAATGCGTGCCATAACATTACAGCCCGAGGGACCAGCGCCATATGCTGAAACCGCAGAAATGGATTTTGCGATGATTCAGGAAGGTATTCGTATTAGTCGTGAAGGAACGTGGCAGGAACTCTTTGATTATTTTGGTACGGTGAAATGGTCAACATTAAAGCGTGTATCAAAGGATGCTTTAGTAGATGTGGAGCTACAAGAGCTTGCCAAGAAAAAACGTGAGTCAGCTAAAAAAATTGTCAATAAGCTGAAAGAGACTTATTTTGTTCGTACTCCTGCACGCTTGCTTGAAGAAATACGATTAATGGGTCCGACGATCGGAACATTAGTCGAATTAACAAATATTTTTAGTGAACGGTTCCGCATGGCAAAATTAGAACGAGGAATTATTGATTTCTCGGATTTAGAGCATTTTGCATTGCAAATTTTAACTGTAGAAGTTGAAGGTAAATTACAGTCTTCACCTGTTGCACTAGATTTGAAACAACGGTTTAAAGAAGTACTTGTTGATGAATATCAAGATACAAATATGCTCCAAGAAACAATATTGCAGCTTGTGAAAACAGGTAGTGAGCAAGATGGAAATCTATTCATGGTTGGGGACGTGAAGCAAAGTATTTACCGTTTCCGTTTAGCAGAACCGAAGCTTTTTATGCGAAAGTATAGTGAGTTTCTAGAGGCCCCAGATTTAACGGGAATGCGGATAGATTTAAACGCTAATTTTCGTAGTCGAAAAGAAGTGTTGAACGCTACAAACTATGTATTTGCACAAATTATGGGTGAGCGTGTAGGGGAAATTCTTTATGATGAAAATGCTTCATTAAAGCCAGCAGCGCCGTATGATGATAAAGAAGTTCCGGTAGAGCTAGTTATCATGCATCCTCCTGAAGAAGAGGCATTGGACGAAGAGGCGGAAGACATTGCAAGCGATGCCTCTGAACTAGAGGAATTAAAAAAATCACAGTATGAGGCACGTTTTATCATTGAGCGTATTCGGCAGATGATGGAGGATGGGACAACCGTATTCGATACAAAAACGAAGACAGAACGTCCATTGAAATATAGTGATATTGTGATTTTAATGCGTTCAATGACATGGTCAACAGATTTAGTGGAGGAATTTAAGCTTGCGGGAATCCCTCTCTATGCGGAGTCCGCTAAAGGATATTTTGATGCGCTTGAAGTCATGATTATGCTGAATGTACTAAAGGTTGTCGATAATCCATATCAGGACATTCCTTTAGCTTCAGTGCTACGTGCACCATTTGTTGGCTTAACAGAAAATGAGCTAGCAAAAATACGGTTAGCAGATAAAAAAGCACCATTTTATGATGCATTAAGGCAATTTATTCGAAGTGATGGGCATGGTGTGCATTCAGATACTTTTGTCAAGCTACAACGATTTATGCTAGCATTTGAAAACTGGCGAGATTTAGCACGACGTGGTTCACTGTCAGATTTAATTTGGAAAATTTATTTAGACACGCATTATTATGAGATGGTTGGTGCTATGCCAAATGGTAAGCAACGTCAGGCAAACTTACGCATTTTACATGACCGTGCTTTAATGTATGAGAAAACAGCCTTTCGAGGACTATTTCGCTTTTTACGTTTTATTGATCGTATGCGTACGCGTGGAGATGATTTAGGAACAGCTAAATCGATTGGAGAAAAGGATGATGTTGTGCGTCTTGTTACGATCCACTCTTCAAAAGGTTTGGAATACCCTGTTGTCTTTGTTGCAGGAATGGGGAGACCGTTTAATAAAATGGATTTCCACAATCCATATTTATTCGATCAAGATTTTGGCCTTGCCGTGAAGGCAATTGATCCAGAAAATCGTATTACGTATACATCGCTACCATTTTTAGCGCTAAAGGAGAAAAAGGAGCTTGAAATGCGGGCTGAGGAAATGCGTGTATTATACGTAGCGATGACACGTGCGAAGGAGCGACTAATTTTAGTAGGCTCCGTAAAAAATTGGCGTAAGACGCTCGAAAACTGGCAGGATGCTCAAAGTTTACCTGTGGATGCCCCATTACAAGAGTATTTACGCGCGAGAGCTAATAGCTACTTTGATTGGCTTGGGCCTGCAGTTGCGAGACATGCAGACTTTGCAAAAATTGCTTCTTCTTCCTATAAGGCATCTGAAGACGTATCGCATTGGTGGGTAAGAGCTGTTGAAACAAGCCATTTTGCGTATGACATACAGGCGTTAGAGGATGAGGTACAGCCATTGCTAGAAACGCCAGAGGACGAAGCATTGCTGTCGGAAATTACGAAGCGTTTTCAAGCACATTATGCATTTCAGACATCAACACAAAAACGCTCAAAAACATCTGTAAGTGAAATAAAGCGTTTAGAAAATTTACAGCGACAGGAGGAGCCTGAATATTACTTTTCAGTACCTTCTAAGCAAAAAACGACGACTATTGCGCCCCGTCCAACCTTTTTACAGGACAAACAGCTAACAGGTGCAGAAATAGGAACAGCAGTCCATACAGTCATGCAACATGTACCTCAAAACGGCTTTACGGATGTCCAGGAGGTTAAGGACTTTGTCGCTAATTTAGTGGCAAGACAGCTTCTGACCGAGGCGGAGGGGAAGATTGTCCCATGGAAAAAAATATATAATTTCTTTGCAACAGATATTGGACAACGCTTTAAAAAAGCAA
Source organism: Lysinibacillus sp. Ag94 (assembly GCF_023242215.1). Taxonomy (NCBI): domain Bacteria; kingdom Bacillati; phylum Bacillota; class Bacilli; order Caryophanales; family Bacillaceae; genus Lysinibacillus; species Lysinibacillus sp. Ag94. Next base: position 628,360 of record NZ_CP096780.1, read on the forward strand.
AAACAATCCGAAGAGAACTGCCATTTACGATTAGTAGAGTAGATGAAGATGGCGACGCTCAAATTGTTCAAGGGATTATTGATTGCTTATTTGAGGATGAGAATGGTGAATGGATTTTGCTTGATTATAAAACAGATCGCATTCAATCACATTTTGCTGAGGGGCCAGCCCTAACAAAGGAACTTTTAGACCGATATGGCGTTCAGCTGAGAGTTTATAGTGAGGCAATTGAATCTATCCTTCATATCAAAGTGAGTGATAAGGTGCTATATTTATTCGATATTGAACGGGCTTTACATGCATAAGTGAACACGGTGTAACAGGGCAATCTGATATAATTTCATATAAAGGAATGAATGTTAGAGAGCCCTGTTTTCGCCGTATACATAGAGGAGGCTATTTTGTGGAGTTAAAACCGACAATGTTGCAGGAGCGCGTCGCAACATTAGATATTTTGCGAGGTATTAGCTTACTAGGCATTTTACTCGTTAATATGTTTGCCTTTTATTTGCCGATGCCATATATTGATTTGGCATCATGGTTTACAACACCATCTGATATAGTGTGGCAGCAAAATTTAGATATTTATGTACAAAGTAGCTTTTATCCGCTGTTTGCCATGTTATTTGGCTATGGACTTGCTATGCAGTGGCAGAAAGCGCAAAGTCGTGAACAAAATTTTTATGCAATAGGACTGCGAAGACTTTCTGTATTATTTGTATTTGGTTTGCTCCATGCTGTGCTCATTTGGTGGGGCGACATTTTGATGATGTATGCATTTTGCGGCATTTTTTTATTGCTTTTACTACGTCTTCACCCTATTTGGTTATTGTCAATAGGTATTGTGATTAACGGCGTTATGCAAGTTTTTATGTTATTCATTGTAGGATATATTAATTTTAATATGAAAATTGATGAGTATTTAGATATTACTTCGGTAGAGCAGGCGATAACTTCTTACGGAACGGGCAGTTGGATGGATGCATTTATGCAACGTTTAACCGATTTATCTGTTCAGGCGGGGATCGGCATGTGGTTTGTAGCGTTATTTACAATTTTACCATTTATGTTAATGGGTGCCGCGGCATCTAAATGGCATTTAGTGGAACGAGCAAAGGAGCTAAAATGGCTTTGGCTAGCATTAGCAATAGCTGGATTAGCAGTTGGCATTGTTATTAAGAGCTTACCAGTCATGTTTACGCGTACTTATTTGCTAGACTACTTGAAAGTATATATAGGTGGTCCAATTTTAGCAGTTGGCTATACAGGGCTCATTGTTTTACTTTGTTTACTTCCAGTTATACCAAAGCTGCTTAGTCCTTTTGCAAAAATAGGGCGCATGTCATTAACGATGTACATACTTCAATCAATCATTGGAACATGTTTATTTTATCAATTTGGATTTGGCTGGTATGGAAAAGTGAGCGTCGCAACAGGTGTGTTAATTGCAGTCGGTATTATTATTGTCCAAATGATTGTGGCAGAAATTTGCCTAGCGAAATGGCAACAAGGCCCTTTAGAGGCTTTATGGCGCAAGTTAACATATAAAGCGAAAACTAAAGTAAGTTAATTGTATTCAGCGTGTCGGCAACATATAGTTAATGAATACGTCTTGTATAATAAGAATAATTAATCGTGACTTGGCTCATTATTAAAAGTTGGGATAGCATTTGTTAAAACGTATGTTATGTATATAAGTGGATTGTAGTGGAGGATGGGCGACTCCTTGGGGATCAGCGTCACAGATGAGACCCTGGAGCGAGCACATAAAGGAACGAAGGCTAAGACCATCACGTCCTGTGATAACGCCTTCGTGACCAACATCCTGTTGCCCCAAGCGGCTCATCGGACGCCCCCAGGAAAGCGCCCATCCGGAACGGAAATCAACCCACGTTATGGTGATGAGCCCACGATTTAATAGGAATAAAAATAGTTGTCGCAAAAGTAAGGCAATTCCTATAATATTGTTGTATTATGTAGAAAAAAGAAGGAGCTCTGAAAATCATGAAAATTTTATCGTTTAAATTAGGTGGACATGTAAGTTTTGGACCAAAAGTAAAAAAAGAAGAAGCGGTATGGGATGTACTCGCTATTCAAAATGAACTTCAAGTTCTCCCTTCTTTTTCAAGTTCAATTGTAGATGGCATTGCTCTAGGCTTTGATTTTGTTGAACAGATTCGTAAATTAGTAGAAGCCGCTGAAAAATCAGACCGTGCAGAAAGTTTCAAACGTGAATTTACAGTAATTGAGTGGTTATCACCGATTCCACGTACACCAAAAAACATTATGTGTATTGGGAAAAACTATGATGAACATGCTAAAGAAATGGGGGCAGAGGCAGCTCCAATAGACTTAATGGTATTTACAAAATCTCCGACTGCTATTGCAGCTGATGATCAAACAATTTCTATTCATGCTGATCTTTCATCGAAAATGGATTATGAAGGCGAATTAGCAGTTGTCATTGGTAAAAGAGGTAAAAATATTCCGAAAAACTTAGCCTATGATTATGTATTTGGCTACACGATTGCCAATGATATAACAGCTCGTGATTTACAAGAAAAACATAAGCAATTCTTCTTAGGAAAAAGCTTGGAGGGAACTTGTCCACTTGGACCTTACCTTGTAACAAAAGATGAAATTCCGAATCCACAAGATTTAACAGTGGTAACAAAAGTGAACGATGAAGTGCGTCAAAACGGCTCAACAAAAGATATGATGTTCACTGTAGAATCATTAGTATCGATTTTATCTCAGCATGTAACATTAGAGCCAGGTGATGTTATTTTAACGGGTACTCCAGCAGGTGTTGGCAAAGGCATGAATCCGCCACAATTTTTAAAAGCTGGGGATACTGTGAAAGTGTCTATCCAAGGCATCGGTACTTTAGTAAATCATTTTGAATAATATTCCAAATCCGCGTGAGTTTACCTCCGCGGATTTTTAACTCTAGCTGTAGCGACAGCAACAATTATGCCTCGGCGTAATTGTTTTATATTACATGAACACTATTGTAATGTTTGAAACCCTTTCCATCACATGGTAGGATAGAGTTTGATAGAAAAAAGAATATGAGGTGGGAAAATAATGAATTTCTTAACTAGCCAAACGCATTTGCATATTACTACTTGGGTAGTTGCAATCGTAATCTTTTTAATTGCAGCATTAATGGGCAAGCAGTCAAAAGGCTTACATATGACATTACGTTTATTCTACATTTTAATTATCATTACTGGTGGGGCACTATTTTTCAAATACCAAGCTAATGATCCAATGCAATATGGTCTTAAGTTCTTAGGTGGTATTTTAGTCATTGGTATGATGGAAATGGTATTAGTTCGTCAAAAGAAAAATAAACCAAATGGTCTGTTTTGGATTTTATTTGCAGTATTCTTATTCATTACATTATATTTAGGCTTCAAACTGCCAATAGGGCAAAATTTCTTAGCATAATTATTTGGAAAGGTCGTGAAGGATTCGCTTCACGGCTTTTTATTTTGGAGGGAAGATGAAATTGTTTAGGTAGTAGCGCTTGGGGAGATCAGAAAACTATCAGGTTAACCGAAGAAGTGCTCAGGTAACTCGAAAAATTGCTCGGGTCCTGCTACCAAGTCGATAAACTGTATTCGTAGGAGAAGTTGACACCTTTTTGTCGTAATTAATTTTGCATTTTCGGAAAATATTTTTAAATGATAGCGACGTGCCTATTTTATTTGGTAAAATGACGATGGATTGGTTTGAAAGAGAGGGATTAAAAGTGAAATTCAAGAAGTGGATAAGTGCGACAGCTGCATCGCTTTTACTAGCAACTTCATTAGTGAGTGCTACACCAATTGCGTATGCTGATGAAGCATCGACAAGAACAATTGCAGAAGAAAGCATCTATGATTTACTCGTTGACCGTTTCTTTAATGGTTCGGGCACTAACGATTTTGATACAAATACGCAAGACCCTACTAAGTTTGCAGGAGGCGATTTTGTAGGCTTACAGGAAAAACTAAAATTTATCGGAGAGATGGGCTTTACAATCGTTTCTATTGGTCCGATTTTTGCCACTGAGAAATATGATGGATCGATGCCGACGAGCTACTCTACAATTGAGCGTCATTTTGGTACATCTGAGGAATTCCAAAGTGTCATTGAGGCCTATAAAGCTAAAAATGTATCGATCATGGTTGATTTCCCACTAAACAACGTAAGTCCGAGTCATGAGTGGGCAAAAGATCCAGCGAAAAAGGATTGGATTGCTTCGACAAATAATGGACAAGTACAGTGGGACTTAACAAACAAAGATGTACAAGAAGCACTTATTAAATCAGCAACAGATTTTGTCTCTACATATAATGTTGGTGGGCTGCGTTTAACAAATATTGCTGGTGTTGATACAGGATTTATCAATGAAGTGATTAAAGCATTAAAAGATTCGAAAAAATCGCTCTATGTCATTTCGAATGAAGAAAGTGATGCGAACTTTGATGCAAGTATTTCACCAGCTACGGCTGATATTTATCGTAATATATTTAAAAATGTTGATATGGATTCTTCTAAGTTGATGGAACCTTTTACGGGTGAAAAGCCAACTCAAATTATGGTCGATTCCCTAGAAACGCGTCGTTTCACATTTGATTCTGCAACAGAAAATATGTTCCCACCAACGCGTTTGAAAATGGCGATGGGTGCTTTATTTATGATGCCAGGAATTCCAGTTGTGCAATATGGTACAGAAATTGCGATGAACGGGGAAACAAAGCCAGATACACATCAAATTTTCAACTTTAAAACAGATGATGAATTAATCGAATATATTAAAAATGTTCAATCGTTACGTAATAAATCTGAGACATTACGCAACGGTGATTTTGACGTTATTACAAATGAAAATGGCCTGCTTGTATTTACACGTACATCCGATAAAGAAAAATGGGTCATCATGGTTAACAACACTAGTAAAACACAACGCGTTGATTTAACACCTGCTCAGCTTGGGGAAGGTAAAATGTTAAATGGTATTATCCATCAAGAAAAAGTACGTATTAATGAAAAAGACGTGTATCCGGTTATTTTAAATCGTGAAATGGTAGAGATTTATCAAGTTAAAGATGATGAAGGATTAAATGTACCTTATATGGTAGCACTAGGATTAGTATGGGTTATATTCATAGCATTTGTAGTTGTTATTATTAGACGAGGTAAAGTACGTCGTAATGAGCAAGATGCTCAATCATAAAGGGTGCTTCATTTACAGGTAGTTACTATAAAATAAAATGATAGACCCCCTCAACACTTTTTAGTGCGGAGGGGGTTTTTGTTAAGCTTGATAGCTTTTATTTGTAAAGAAGATCGCAATTGTTCCTGGTCCAACGTGTGAGCCAATTGCTGAGCCAATCATTGTTACTTGAATGGCTTTTGGCGAAAATCTTTTTTGGATAGAAGCCTTTACTTCGTTGGCAAAGTCCACATCATCACTATGACTAATACCTACAATTTTATCGGAAAAATCATCGCCGCGTTCTTGCATTAAATCTAACATGCGAGCGATGGCTTTTTTGCGCCCGCGAGATTTTTCAATCGGCACAAGCTTACCGTCCTCTACATTTAAAATTGGTTTAATGCTTAGGAGCCCTCCAAGAAATGCGCTTGCCTTTGATACACGCCCACCTTTAGCAAGGTAATCTAAATCCTCAACCGTAAATAAGTGTTCCATTTGTGGGGTAAGAGCTGTGATTTTTGCTTCGATTTCTTCCAATGAAGCACCTGTATTTCGAAGTCGAACCGCTTCTTCGACTACTAGGCCAAAACCAAGTGAAGCACACTTAGAATCGATAATAGCTAATTTAAGGGAGGGATATTGCTCCTGCACTTGATTGCGAATCATGACCGCCGTATTATAGGTGCCTGATAATTCCGATGAAAAGGCAATATAAATCCCTTCTTCTTCATTCTTTGCTAGATTTTCGAAATGGTTGAGAAAAATCTCTGGTGATACTTGGGATGTTTTTGGGTGAGCACCTTGACGAATAGCATCGTAAATTTCTTTGGAATCAATTGAAACGACATCATCATATTCATTATTGTTCAATTGCACGCGTAGTGGAAGAAGTTCAACATTGTTTTCTTCATAGTAAGACTTTGGTAAATCGCATCCACTATCAGTAAAAATTTTCATCATTTGTCCCCCTAATTTAATATTCTATATGAGAAGTTTTCAAATACCTATACTACATAACAGGTGAACAAGTGTCGAGCTTTCACTTTCCACTCTATGTTTCTCAAAACTATTTCGAATGAAATATTATATAGATATATTATCATATCGAGTTTCAGTATAATTGCAACATAGGAATGTTTAACTTTATTCAATAAGTACTCAGCGAATAAAGAGTACTCTTGAATAAAGTTAAACAGAAAAAAATAGGGTATTTATTTTCAAATTACTACTTATCTAGGTTAATTTCAAGCGATCGATGAGTATTTTAGCGATGCCATCGTCATTATTGGTTGTAGTAATTTCATTGGCAATATTTTTTAATGCAGGAATGCCATTGCCCATTGCTACACCGATGCCTGCATAATCGATCATTTCTAAATCGTTATCTTCATCACCGAATGCAATAATACGCTCGCGTGGGATTCCTAAATCTTTTGCTACATGAGCGATTCCTACTGCTTTATTTAAGCCACGGCGAACAATTTCAATAATGTGAAGCGGTGCACCCCAACGACGATGTTCGATGACCTCTGCATGAACAGCCTGTAAATGATCACGAATAATCGTGGAATTTACATCATTCGCTTGAATTAGTAAACTTGTTGGGTCATCAAGTAAATGAGTATAGAGATCCCCAAGAGTAATTTTTGGATTCCCCATATTAAAAATATTTAATATCCGTTCATCTTCTGTATGCACATAAATATCGTCCTTAATCTCAGCAATGATATTTTCGTATTCATAGCTCTTAATGGAATCGACGACATCATGCACTACACCTAAATCAATAGGAGTATGCATAGTTTGCCAAGCAGCATTTTTTGGGTGGTGGACGTAAGCACCATTAAAATTCACGATGGGCGTTGTAAGGCCAAGCTCGTGATAGTAAATATCACTCGCACGATAAGGACGACCTGTAGCAATCATCACTTGATGGCCTTGTTCTTTTGCCTGCAATAATGTTTTTTTAGTTTTTGTTGAAATTTGTTGTTGGTCCGTTAATAACGTACCATCTAAGTCCAAAACGATTAAATGCGGTTTCATAGCTTATTGCCCCTTTCCTATAATTTGAATAGTATCTCTTTGTCATCCATTCGTCAAAATTTTGTCACAGTGAGAAAAGTTTGCTAACATAAAGATGAGACAAAAATTGGGAGTGACAAAGATGATTGTTGAAAAAGAATTGTGGGGAAATATTCCTTTATTACATATACATACGGAAAGTATGAATGAAGAAACCCCGGTAGTGATTTTTTTACATGGCTTTATGAGTGCAAAAGAACATAACTTACATTATGCATACCAATTAGTAGGCAGGGGGGTGCGTGTCCTATTACCAGATGCAAAATTACATGGCGACCGTAGTGAAGGTCTATCTGAGATGAAAATGAGCTTACATTTTTGGGATATCGTTTTAAATTCTATTCATGAAGTTGAACAATTATATAATGAATTAAAGAATAAAAAATTATTACTGAATGATAAAATTGGCGTTGCTGGTACATCGATGGGTGGAATTGTAACATCAGGCTGTTTAAAGCGTTATGACTGGATTAATACAGCAGCAGTATGTATGGGTGCGCCAGGGTTTCTTAAATTAGCGGAGTATCAATTACAGCAATTCGCTAAAAGCGGTGTAAAATTGCCAATGTCCGAAGAAGAAGTACAACAAACGAATGAGCTTCTTGCTAAATATGATGTCAGCCTAACACCAGAAAAATTCGCAGGAAGACCTGTGTTATTTTGGCATGGGGAATTAGATAAAACCGTTCCTTTTAATGAAACGTATAATTTTTATTTATCTTTACGCAAATACTATGAACAAAATCCAGAAGACTTAAAATTCTTAGCAAATAAAAGAGCGGGCCATGCTGTGTCTCGAGATGGCATGTTAGCAGCAACTGAATGGCTTGCGCAGCATTTGGCATAATAAGATGCATCTGCTATGATTAAGTTAACACTGTGACGGAAGGAGAAATACAGATGGATCAAGATATGAAAGACAGCCTGTTAGGTGCATTAGAAAATGTAATTGACCCTGAGCTTGGTATTGATATCGTCAACTTAGGTTTAGTATATGATGTAGAGTTAGATGAAGAAGGTGTAGCAACTGTTACAATGACATTAACTTCTATGGGTTGCCCGCTAGGACCTGTTATTGTTGATCAAGTGAATACAGCTTTAGGTGAGCTTCCAGAGGTAAAAAGTACAAATGTCAACATTGTATGGAATCCACCTTGGTCAAAAGATAAAATGTCACGCTATGCAAAAATGGCATTAGGTGTACGCTAAGTCCACTATAAAGCAGATAAAAAATCCCCGCTTGCAACAGTAAGCGGGGATTTTTGCATCAAAAAACTATTGTGCTAATCAAATTAAGGTGTCATATAAAAATAGGGCTCCTTGGCAAAACGAGGGGTTGATTTCCGTTCCGGCTAGGCGCTTTGTAGCTGACGCTTCGCTTTCGCTACAGAAAACATTTGTAGCTGACGCTTCGCTTTCGCACAGAGAAAAGCTTCCTGGTGGCGTCCGGTGAGCCGCTTCACTCGCTTTGTGATCTGATCCCTGAGGAGTCGCCCAGTCTGCACTCCAATCAACTGAATCACATGATGTACGTTTTAACAAAATAACACCCAACTTTTTAGTTTTATCGGAACACTTTTAGGAATTATCGCCCAACTTTTAAATTTTATCGATAAACTTTCACGTTTTATCACCCAACTTTTCATTTTTATCGACATCCACCTTCCAAAGAGCAAATACACAACTTTAACAAAAAGGTTTCGTCTGCCGAAAACGAAGTGTCAGCGGCAACAATATCTACGCTATCGCTGATTTCCGTTCCAGGCTACTCGACGCTCGCCCACAGGAAAGCGAGTAGCCTGGAACGGAAATCTCCCTCATAATATACACAACGATTTCCTTGACTATTATAAAAAATCCCCGCTTACAACTCATAAGCGGGGATTTTGCGTATAACGATTTAATCAATACGACATATTTGTAACGGACAATTCTCACAGGCAATTTCATCCTTTAAAAATTGTAAATCGTGAATGGTAATATAACCTTTTTCGAAGGATATAATATTTCGCTTCTTTAAGTCATTAAGCATGCGATTAATCATTTCGCGACTCGTCGCACATAAATTAGCGATTTCTGTATTTGTTAATGGGAGGTCAATATAAATAGTGTCATTTTCTAAAGGCTTACCATAAGTATTTGAAAGGCGGATGAGTGTTGAAAATAAAGCGCCCTTTTTACCATTTAAAACTAAATCGCGCAAACGACTTTGATGTTTTAAATTTTCTGTTTGCAACCACTTCATATATTCCACCATTAAATTAGGTTGTTCTACTAGTAAAAGTTCCAATGATTCACGGCTTAGTACATATAAACTAGAGGGTTCTAAAACTTTAGCAGTCATAGAATTATACGTAAGTTTACAAAATAATGAGCCTTCTCCAATAATACTATCTGGACCACAAATACGAATGGTTAATTCCTTCCCATTCTCTGTTTCCTGGCTAATCGAGATAGCTCCTGTTTTTATATAATAAATTTCTTGCGCACGTTCGCCCTCTAAAAAAATTTTACTATCCTTATTTACTTTAATAAAAACACCGTGCTTTTGAAAAAGATCATGAAATTTTTCTTGCATTATAACCATATTTCCAACACATCGCTTTCTTTTTGTAAAAGATGTCTAATTATTACAAAAGGATGGTGAACAATTTCGATACTAAATCTAAGAAACATACTTTTATTATAACGTAATTTTCCAGTTATAAGGGAAGAAATTTTAGGGCTAATTCTTTGCGGAGGTTTGTCGTGTGTTGTAAAATAAAGTTAGTCAAAAAAGGTCAAACATTTTTTTGTGAAACAGAATGGCAAACGAGATTCCGCTTAACATTATTGAAAGGGAGTGCTAAATATGCAATTTCAACAAACAGATGACAAAAAACCATTAGAACAATTTGGACGTAATTTAATAGATGAAGTAAAAAACGGTAAAATGGATCCGGTAATCGGACGTGATGAAGAAATTCGGAATGTCATTCGTATATTAACACGCAAAACGAAAAATAACCCTGTTTTAATAGGTGAGCCGGGGGTTGGTAAAACAGCAATTGTAGAAGGGTTAGCCCAACGTATCGTAAAGGGTGATGTGCCTGAGGGGTTAAAGGATTGCATACTGTATGAGTTAGATATGAGTGCTTTGATAGCAGGTGCTAGTTACCGTGGACAATTTGAAGAGCGCTTAAAAGGTGTTTTAAAAGAGGTAAAAGACTCCGAGGGGCGCATTATTTTATTTATCGATGAAATTCATACAATTGTTGGTGCAGGTAAAACAGATGGTGCGATGGACGCTGGGAATATGCTGAAGCCAATGCTTGCACGAGGTGAGCTACATTGTATCGGGGCTACAACATTAGATGAATACCGTATGTATATTGAAAAGGATCCTGCTTTAGAGCGTCGTTTTCAACAAGTGCTTGTACGTGAGCCATCTATTGAAGATACCGTTTCTATATTACGAGGCTTGAAAGAGCGCTTTGAGTTACATCATGCAGTACGTATTCATGACCGTGCGATTGTAGCGGCAGCAGAGCTTTCAAATCGTTATATTACAGAGCGTTTCCTGCCAGATAAGGCCATCGATTTAATCGATGAAGCATGTGCGATGATTCGAACAGAAATAGATTCCATGCCACAGGAGTTGGATGCAGTAACGCGCCGTATTATGCAGCTCGAAATTGAGGAGCAAGCGTTACGTAAAGAAAAGGACGAGGCAAGTAAAAAACGTCTAGAGCAACTTAGTGAGGAATTAACAAAGCTGAAAGAATCCTCAGAGGGCATGCGTAAACAATGGGAAACAGAAAAAGAAGCGTTACACGGCATTCAGAAAAAACGTGAAAAACTTGATAAATACCGTCGTGACTTAGATGAAGCAGAAAGTAAATATGATTTAAATAAAGCTGCCGAACTACGTCATGGTAAAATTCCTACACTTGAAAAGGAAATTCAAGAGATGGAAAAACAATTAGAGAATGGTACGGAATCACGTATTTTACGTGAAGAGGTAACAGCTGATGAAATCGCATCTATCGTTTCACGCTGGACGGGGATACCGGTGACGAAATTAGTAGAAGGTGAGCGTGAAAAATTATTACGCTTAAAAGATACATTGCATGAGCGTGTAGTCGGACAAGATAATGCTGTACAGCTTGTTACAGAAGCGGTGTGGCGTGCTAGAGCTGGTATTAAAGACCCGCATCGACCAATTGGTAGCTTTTTATTCTTAGGGCCAACAGGTGTTGGTAAAACGGAGCTTGCGAAGGCACTAGCGGCACAGCTGTTTGATTCTGAAGATCATTTTATTCGCATTGATATGAGTGAATATATGGAAAAACATAGTGTATCACGTCTTGTAGGGGCACCTCCAGGCTATATTGGCTATGAAGAGGGTGGTCAATTAACAGAAGCTGTTCGCCGAAATCCATATTCAGTAGTGTTATTAGATGAAATTGAAAAAGCACACCCTGATGTTGCAAATATTTTACTGCAAATATTAGATGATGGACGCATTACGGATAGCCAAGGTCGTATGGTCAACTTTACGAACACAGTGATCATTTTAACTTCTAACATTGGCTCAAGCTATTTAATGGAAGCGAAGGAAGACGATGTTGCAGTTGAGGATTTAGTGATGGCTGCACTGCGTCAACACTTTAAACCAGAGCTGTTAAATCGTATGGATGATATTATTATGTTCCATGCATTATCAGATGAACACTTTACTGCGATTGCTTGGAAATATGTCGAACAGCTTGTCAAACGAGTGGCTGAGCAAGACATTACTTTACAAGTAGAACAACATGTAATTGACTGGGTTGTAGAACAAGGAGCAGATGCTCAGTTTGGCGCTAGACCACTAAAACGCTTTGTGCAACGCTATATTGAAACTGCGGTTGCAAAAGAATTGCTTCGAGGTGAAGTATTACCAGGTGAAACATTGCACATTAGAATGCATGATGGTCAGTGCATAGTTGAAAAATAACAAAAAAACCTGTTCCGCATTGAGCGAAACAGGTTTTTTCTAGTTGAATTAATGATTGTCTGCAGCTTCTGGAGTTGACTCGTTTGGAATAACTGCTCCGATGATGAAAACAAGAATTGTAAATACAACTGATGTGACAACAGCAGTTTGGAAATCAAAATCAACACCAAGTACAGAACTTACTACGTAGTTTAACATTGAAACTAGTAGGAATGACCATATGAATGTTACGATATATTGCATTAATTTCACCTCAACCGAACTTTTTTATATCATTATCATATCATAACATAAATCGAAAAAAAAAAAACCTTTTCTGTGAAACATGGCGAATTTGTCACAACGATAATTCTAATTTGTACTTTCATGCAATTTCATTGGTATCGGCGAAATTCGAAGACGTTGTAAATGCTGATGCTAGAGAGAGTCCGTGTTGTTTGAATGTGGAAAAATAATCGATTGGTTCATGCCTACTTTCGATTTCCAATTTCACCACGAAGTGTATCTTTTCTTTGATTCTACATTAATGGCAGGTAATAATTATTATCATTGTTTTAATGCGTGAAGAAGTTATAGAGAAAAGTATTAGGAAAAATTAACGTGGTTCATACTCGCTGCCATTTTATTTTATGGTGAGCGTATGGTTATCTTTTATTCAAACTAATGTTGAGTTTTAAGGTATCTCATAGCGAATTGGGTCATCTGTGCATTGGTCATTTTTGATTTGAAACTTTTTTACATATCATTCGTATTATAACTAGACAATTCGAATTGATAGAACTGAAAAAAGGGAGAAATAAAATTTTGAACCATTGAATGAAACAATTACTTTTTGTGATTTACTTCATTACCATAGCGGATGCGTATTACTCAACGTTGTTTATTGAACCGAAAGCACCACCGCAACACCAGACCATTAAAGCGTCAGCCATTACGTTCATACAACTACGGTAGCAAACCTAATAAAAAGAAATGTACAACACGTCGTTTGAAACCTTCTGTACGGCAACACACCAAGCAATTTCTTCAGAGCATAAAATGTTCCAAAGAGAAGATGATCCTTAACGACCTATTAGAGCATAGATTGGACATACGCAGATTCATGCGAGAGCCACCTTTCATCTTTTTACGCTATCGACTTTTACGTTGTTGATAATTCATCTATTAACAAGGCTAAAGCTGCAGATTTATTGCAGCTTTTTTTTCATTAACCGCCATTTTTATATTTTTTCAGCAGTTTCACTTATTCCTAAAAGTAATGCTTTTTCTTGCATGATTTCCGGTGCGGATGGGTGATTCCTTAGGATTTATCGGATGCCCCAAGTCGGAACGTAAATCAACCCCACGTTAGTAATAAGGAACGTTAAATTTAATTCATCTTGCACCAATACTTCATTATGAGTTATAATTATGACCAGTTACTAATAATTGATAGTAAGAAAGCAGAGGGGTTGCTAAATGAACGCTGGTATTATAGGAATTGGCAAATACGTTCCGGAGAAGGTCGTTACAAATTTTGATTTAGAAAAAATGATGGACACTTCAGATGAATGGATTCGAACTCGTACAGGGATTGAAGAACGCCGTTTTGCTGCAGATGACCAAGAAACTTCAGATTTAGCAGTAGCTGCTGCAAAAGAGGCTATTGCAAAAGCAGGTATTACACCAGAGGAAATAGGCTTAATACTTGTAGCAACAGTAACACAAGATCAAAATTTTCCAAGTGTAGCATGTATGGTTCAGGAGCAAATTGGAGCAGTTAATGCGGCTGCGATGGACCAAGCGGCTGCTTGTTCAGGATTTATATATAGTTTAGTCACAGCAAAGCAATTTGTAGAATCAAATGCTTATAAATATGTCTTAGTAGTAGGTGTTGAAAAACTATCGAAAGTACTTGATTGGGAAGACCGAAATACCGCTGTGTTATTCGGTGACGGTGCAAGTGCAGCAGTCGTTGGTTCAGTATCAGAAGGTAGAGGTATTTTATCATTTGAGCTTGGTGCAGACGGTACAGGTGGAAAGAATTTGTACTTAACACAGCAGGACACAATCGCTATGAATGGCCGTGAAGTATTTAAGTTTGCAGTTCGTCAAATGGGTGAATCTGCAGTAAACGTATTAGAAAAAGCAGGTTTAACAAAAGAAGACGTAGATTTTTTAGTGCCGCATCAGGCGAATATTCGAATTATGGAATCTGCTCGTGAGCGTCTAGAACTACCACCGGAAAAAATGTCGAAAACGATTCATAAATATGGGAATACGTCGGCAGCGTCTATTGGTATTTCCTTGGTAGATGAGCTTGAGGCAGGTAAAATTAAAGATGATGATTTATTAGTACTTGTTGGATTTGGCGGTGGCTTAACATGGGGTGCCGTTACAATTAGATGGGGAAAATAAAAAACGAAAAATGCTTGAGGGGAGTAAGACAATGAGTAAACGACGAGTAGTAATTACAGGAATTGGCGCAGTTACACCACTAGGGAATAGCATCGAAGAAACATGGACTAACATTAAAGCAGGAAAATCTGGCATTGGCGAGTTAACACGTTTAAATAAAGATCTTTTCGCAGCGAAAATTGCCGCTGAAGTGAAAGACTTCAATATTGAAAAGTATATTGAACGTAAAGAAGCTCGTAAAATGGATCGTTTTACACAGTATGCCTTAGCAGCGTCTATCATGGCGATGGAAGATGCACAATTAACAATCGATGAAGAACTAGCACCACGAGCAGGTGTCTGGATTGGCTCAGGAATCGGTGGTATGGAAACATACGAACAGCAATTTTTAACATTCCAAGAGCGCGGAGCAAGACGTGTAAGTCCATTCTTTATTCCAATGATGATTCCAGATATGGCTTCAGGTCAAGTGTCGATACATTTGGGGGCAAAGGGCATTAATTCTTGTTCAGTAACTGCTTGTGCTTCAGGTACAAACTCCATTGGGGATGCTTTTAAAGTAATTGAGCGTGGCGATGCAGATGTTATGATTTCTGGTGGTGCAGAGTCGCCAATCGTGACGATGGCAGTAGCAGGCTTCTGCGCAAATACTGCATTATCTTTAAATACAGATCCAGAAACAGCTTGCCGTCCATTCGATAAGAATCGCGATGGTTTCATCATCGGTGAAGGTGCGGGTATTGTTATTTTGGAAGAGTATGAGCACGCAAAAGCACGCGGTGCAAAAATCTACGCAGAAGTTCTTGGCTATGGTGCTACAGGAGATGCACATCATATTACCGCTCCAGCTCCAGAAGGAGAAGGTGCTTCTCGTGCAATGATGCAAGCTTTAACTGATGGCGGCGTAGAAGCTTCACAAGTAGACTATATTAACGCACATGGAACAAGTACACCATATAACGATTTATTTGAAACACAGGCAGTAAAAACAGTCTTTGGTGAACATGCCTATAATCTTGCAATGAGTTCTACAAAATCAATGACAGGTCACTTATTAGGTGCAGCTGGTGGTGTTGAAGCTATTTTCACAGCGCTCGCACTTAAAGAAGGCATTTTACCACCGACAATTAATTTAACAGAGCCAGATCCAGATTGTGATTTAGATTATGTACCGAATGAAGCTCGAAAAGCAGAGATTAAATATGCTATGAGTAACTCACTTGGGTTTGGTGGACACAACGCTAGTCTACTATTCAAAAAAATCGAGGAATAATAAAGTAAAACTTTAATCAGTGGGGTTTCATCTCCCACTGATTTTTATAATTCACCATTCGGGCTTTTACAGGCAGTTAATTAAGGTGTCATCATATTAAATAAAGTTAAGGCTTTTCCGCAAAACGAGGGGTTGATTTCCGTTCCGACTGGGCGCTTTCCTGGGGGCGTCCGATGAGCCGCTTCACTCGCGGTGCTCGCTCCAGGGTCTCGGGCCAACACGATGTTGGTCACGAAGGCGTTATCACAGGATGTGATGCTTTTAGCCTTCGTTCCTCTATCGCTGATCCCCAAGGAGTCGCCCAGTCTCCACTCCAATCAACCGCTCTGCAGCAAAACGTCTTTATATGCGGAAAAATAGTGGCAGTAACAACAGATGTACAGTCGCTTCACTGCTATAAGTCTATTCTGTTTGATTAGTCTTTCAACAACATAAAAAAACGTCAGCCTAATTTACATGGCTGACGTCTTTTTTTATAGTTTTGTGAATAGATGATAATTAAGAAGAAATAGAAAGGATGCCCTTATCTTGTTCCGACTCTTTTTATTTTTAATGAGCTACGGCTTATTGATTCTCTCAGTAGGGAATCTCATTTTGTATTTGAATTATCGGACGCTCGGCTATTCCTGGCTAGTAGTTTTTAAGTTCATGGCACAAACATCAGCATTTTATATGGCCATTGGATCAGCCGTTGTGTTATGCGCTGTTGTGCTTGATCTTGGTTATGATAAAACGATAAATGAAAAAGATAAGATGTAACTCTTACGTTACTCTCTTTTTGGCCAAGCTCTTACAATCATCTTTATGATAAAGTCTTCTTGTTAGCGACGTGTACGACCAAGGCCCATAGCTTCTTCCATGCGTTTTAATGTAGCACTTGCAATTGCATTTGCCTTTTCAGCACCTGCATCTAAAATAATATCTAATTCTGAGGATTCTACCAAATTATAGAACTTCTCTTGAATTGGCGTTAGGTGATCAATAACCGTTGCTGCCACACCTTGTTTGAAACCACCATAGCCAACGCCTTCGTATTTTTTTACAAGATCGTCAATAGATACGCCTGAAATCGCAGATTCGATTGTTAGTAAATTAGAAACACCAGGTTTATTTTCCACATCAAATGCCACAAAACCATCAGAGTCAGTAACAGCCGACTTAATTTTTTTCTCAATATCTTTCGCTGAATCTAAAAGCTTAATTGTCGCTTTTGTATTTGGATCAGATTTACTCATTTTTTTAGTTGGTTCTTGTAGTGATTTGATACGAGCCCCTGCTTTTGGTAATTGAATTTCAGGAATCGTTAAAACGTCACCAAAACGTTTGTTAAAGCGCTCTGCTAGATCACGAGTAAGCTCTATATGCTGCTTTTGATCATCGCCGACAGGGACAATGTTTGTATTGTACAAAAGGATGTCTGCTGCCATTAATGGTGGATATGTGAGTAGAGCGGCAGATACGCTTTCCTTACCGTGGGATTTATCCTTGAACTGTGTCATACGTTCAAGCTCTCCAATCGATGCGACACATTGTAGCATCCAGCCTGCCTGTGCATGTGCTGGCACTTCTGATTGAATAAATAATGTAGATTTTTTAGGGTCGATGCCAGTAGCGATATACGTAGCTGCTAGGTTGCGAATATTTTGACGTAATTCCTTTGGATCTTGTGCCACTGTTATTGCATGCTGATCGACGATACAATAAACAGCATCACCTTCATCTTGTAATGCAGGGAATTGCTTAAACGCACCTAAATAATTCCCTAGAGTTACAATACCTGTTGGCTGTACGCCTGAAAAAATAGTTGTCATTGTCATTTCCTCCTTGAATTTAAGTCCCTTATTTTTACATAAACGACAAAATGAAGAGTCGTCACCAAAAACGTGTGGTTGATTTCCGTTCCGACTGGGCGCTTTGTAGCTGACGCTTCGCTTTCGCACAGAGCAAAGCTTCCTGGGGGCGTCCGATGAGCCGCTTCACTCGCGCTGCTCGCTCCAGGGTCTCATCTGTGACGCTAATCCCCAAGGAGTCGCCCAGTCTCCACTACAATCAACTTTTCGTAATAGACGTTTTAATAAAAGTCATTCACAATTCTTGGTGATAAACCGAAATAAAAAAACATCATGCGTCCTCATTAGTTCTCTAATGAAGGGACGAATGATGTTTGAATCCGCGGTACCACCCAGCTTGCCTAAACAGGCCACTCTACTTCGTAACGTGAAGGGGACGAGCTTTGCTAATAAACTTCAGTAAGGAAACTAAGCCTTTCACAAAGCTAACTCGGAAGTCCATTCCAAATGCTTACACGATCTGTTTGCAGCAACCACAGACTCTCTAAACGTGTAAAATGCAAATGTACTACTCTTCGTCAGCGTTTTTTATTTAGTTCAATAACAGTCTTTTAAGGTAAACTCACCAAAGACATAATTGATTGATTGCAAAAAATTATATTATAAAGGCTCAGTGAAATGCAAGTGCGTAAAGTCAGACTTTTGGCGGTGTTCATTACCGAAAAAAAATTATATGCTATTTTCGCTAGTTTTTTTATCTATTCAGCGTCCGTGGAAAGCCCCAGTTGGATCGGAAATTAAACAAACGTTATGGTGATGAACTATTTATTTGAAAATGCAACCAATATTAGTAAATATACGTCTATATTGTACGCACTGAACTGACAATATTCTCGTTTAAAATTTTTAAATGAGAACAAAAACAATCGGATATAAGTGTTTAAAATGTGCTGCGAATGGGAATATTATTAGTAGTTCATTAGATATACCAA
The DNA here is from genome assembly GCF_023242215.1 of Lysinibacillus sp. Ag94. Taxonomy (NCBI): domain Bacteria; kingdom Bacillati; phylum Bacillota; class Bacilli; order Caryophanales; family Bacillaceae; genus Lysinibacillus; species Lysinibacillus sp. Ag94. The sequence goes on from NZ_CP096780.1 coordinate 647,081, forward strand.
GAAGTAGCTGCTTTGAAAAGTTATATAAAAAGACAGAAAATTTCGTGTGAGAGGGTTATTCTTTTTTTTATTGGAACTATATTCAAACATCACAGAGTACTGTATAATGGTATGTAGATTACATTACATTAATTCTAATTTAACACACTGGTTTATAGATAATGACTAAAAGGAAAGGATGTGTCAGTATGATAGTAACTTTATTTACATCACCAAGTTGTACGTCTTGCCGAAAAGCGAAAGCATGGTTAGAGGAGCATGAAATCCCGTATACAGAACGTAATATATTTTCCGAACCATTAAGCATTAGTGAAATTAAAGAAATTTTACGTATGACAGAGGATGGTACGGATGAAATTATTTCAACTCGATCAAAGATTTTCCAAAAACTGAATGTTGATGTTGAAAGCTTACCTTTACAACGTTTATATGAGTTAATTCAAGAGTATCCAGGTTTATTACGTCGTCCAATCATTTTAGATGAGAAACGTTTACAAGTTGGCTACAATGAGGATGAAATTCGTCGTTTTCTACCTCGTAAAGTTCGTGCGTATCAATTACAAGAAGCACAGCGTATGGTGAACTAATATCTCCATATTGTGCTTAGAATAAGTATTAGATGTTACATATGCATCAAGCATATTGTGGCATCTATTTTTTTGTGTTTTACTTATGTAAAACCATCTATATAAAGTATAATAAATAGTAGGGAAAAGTCATATATTTCCGTAAAGTATGTTAAACTTGATTTTAACTTAATAGTTTACTACAATTTCAATAATTCAAATATCTTCTGTTGAAACGGTGTATATCCTTTTCATTTTATGACAGAACAGCATACAATATAATTAGAGACAACTGTGGACAATAAATTTTTGATTTCGGTTGCTCAACGGTTTTACTGTAGTGTGGTCAAAGGTTGAAAAACAAAAACGGAGTATGAGGTTAAAAACAATGAATAAAAGCATACTAATGAAACAAAACTGTTTTTCGACAAATGACAGTGAAGGGAGATGAGGTCTAGTGGACATCGAACGTGTAAACGAAAATACACTCAAGCTCTTTATTACGTACAATGATATAGAGGATCGCGGCTATAGTCGTGAAGAAATTTGGTACAATCGAGCAAAGGGTGAACAACTTTTTTGGGATATGATTGATGAAGTAAACACGGAGGATTACTTTGATGTAGAAGGTCCTATTTGGATTCATATCAATGCGTCTGAAGTAGGCTTAGAAATCATTGTCACACGTGCACATATTTTAAAAGACGGTGAAACTTTAGATGGTTCTTCACAATTTGGCGAACACAAAGAGATGTTTGCCCCATTCGAGGACGTTGGAGAGGATCTTCTCAGTCAACTAACTCAGTTTGGTGACTTAGATGAGTCAGAGTTATTTATGGATACAGATATTTATGTTTATAAATTTAAAGATATTGATGAGTTAATCCCAGTAGCGAAACGCATGACAGATGAATTAGTGGATTCCTCATTATTTAAATATGAAAATTGGTACTATCTGGTAGTTGACTTTACGAACGCAAATGAAGAACTAAATCATCACGATAGAAATGCCGTTATTAAAGAATTTTTAATACCATCAAATTTCACAATCCATCGCTTAGAGGAATATGGCGAAAAAATTATGGAATTTAATTGTTTTGAAACAGTACGAAAATATTTTATTTAAAGTATTGAGTACTTGAATTGGAGTGACTGGACTGTAAACAAACTTGGTGATTATCAAGTTTGTTTACAGTCTTTTTATTTCAAAATTAAAATTTCAAGAAAAAGCCGTTCTTTATTTGTTGCTATTAAAACACTCCTTTACAATTAATCGAAAAGGAGATGATTTTATGCTTATGGCCTATAACGAGCTTCAGCAGATTTTCCTCCCATACGAATATTCAAGGGAAGCATTACAACGATATAGGCGGCAGATGAAATTTTATTGTCCCCAATGCCAACAGCCCGTCCAATTAAAGATTGGTCAATATAATATCCCGCATTTCGCCCATATTGCTAATAGTAGCTGTGAGCGGTTATTTGCAGAGGGTGAATCAAAACTTCATTTACAAGGGAAAGTACAATTATTTGAATGGCTGAAAAAACTCGGGCATACAGTAAAGCTGGAGCCTTATTTACAGAAACTTGCCCAGCGACCAGATATGCTTCTAATAAAGGAGCGACAGCATATTGCTATTGAATTTCAATGTAGTACAATTTCACATGAAAAGTGGCAATTGCGTACATCTGGATATGAGAAAAATTTTATTCAGCCATTGTGGCTTTTTCAAACACCTCAAAAACAATCTACACAAGGTATTCAAAAAATTTCTATTTCTCCAATTATGCAAAAGATAATAAATGTTACAGCACAAGGCTTGGCTTATTTGGTGACCTATGATGCAAACACATCGAGATTTATTTATTGGACGAATCTTCTTCATGTTCAGGGGCATACTTTTATAGGCAAAGTACAGGAACTGACGATTAACAAGCAACATTTCCCTTTTTATGAGCCTAAGCCAATTACGAAAGAAGAATTTCAACTTTATTGGCAGCTTTATAAAAAGCATTGTAAGCAATTCGTATACCAACGATTATTACATAGTAAAAATGGGGTACAAGATTCATTTTTACGAAGTAATTATGAGTTACGCTTTACTTTAACTGCAATGCCTGATTACGTAGGTGTTCCGGTAAAAAGTGCAGAAGCGATACCGATGTTTTCTATTGAGTGGCAAACGATTTTTCTTTATTTTTGTCGTCGATTACAATTAGAACCTCATCAATTAGACGAGAGAACTATTCGATCGTTTTTAACCGAACAAAATGTAGCGGTAACAAATCAAGCGGTACAAGCAATCAAAAATTATGGAATGGTGCTGGCGGAAAGTTATAAAGAAGATCGTTTTTCTAATATTTGTGAGCAAATGTACGCACATTTATTTGCAATTGCCACAATATACTGAGAAAATATGAGAGTATAGGAAAAGCTAACATATTAAGGGGGCTGGCGCATGGCTAGTAATCAAATTTTAGTAAGAAACGAAGTTCCAGAAGAGTTAACTTGGCGCTTGGAGGATATATTTGCAACTGACGCACTTTGGGAAGAAGAGTATAAAGAAGTTGGAGAAATGGCAAAAAAGGCATCTAGCTATGTAGGTACTTTAAAAAATGGAGCAGATGCATTATTAGCGGTTCTAACTTATCACGATGATATTTACCAACGTACGATGAAGCTTTATACGTACGCTCATATGCGTTATGACCAAGATACGACAAATAGCTTCTACCAGGATATGAATAGTCGTATTCAAACATTAGCGACTAGTATCTCAGCTGCTCTATCGTTTTTAACACCTGAGATTTTATCATTAAGTGAAGAAACAATAGAACATTACTTAGCAGAAAACAAAGACTTACAACTGTATAAGCAATCTTTAAAAGAGATAACGATGGCCCGTCCACACGTTTTACCAGCAGAACAGGAAGCATTACTGGCACAAATGTCTGAGGTTACAGGTACTGCTTCAAATACATTTAGTATGTTAAACAACGCAGATATAGTCTTCCCTAAAGTGAAAAATGAAGATGGAGAAGAAGTGCAACTAACACACGGTAACTATATTAAGTTTCTAGAAAGTAAAGATCGCACTGTTCGAGAAAATGCCTTTAAAGCAATGTATGAAACTTACGGTAACTTTAAAAATACGTTTTCGACTACAATAACTGGCAATGTTAAAAAGCATAATGTAAACGCACGTATCCGTAATTATGATTCTGCACGCCACGCAGCACTGTCTAACAACTTCATTCCAGAAAGTGTTTATGACCAATTAGTAGAAACAATCCATAAGCATTTACCAGCTATGCAGCGCTATATCTCATTACGTAAGAAACTTTTAGGTGTGGACGAACTGCATATGTGGGATTTATTTGCCCCACTCGTTAAGGAAGTTGATATGAAAGTCCCTTACGACGAGGCGAAGGATATTTTAGTAAAAGCTTTAGCGCCATTAGGTGAGGAATATCAAGGCATTGTTCAGGATGGACTTGATAACCGTTGGGTGGATGTTTTAGAAAACAAAGGGAAACGCAGTGGTGCGTACTCTTCAGGTGCTTATGGAACGAATCCATATATTTTAATGAACTGGCAGGACAATGTTAATAATCTGTTCACACTAGCTCATGAATTTGGTCATAGTGTACACAGTTATTATTCACGTAAAAATCAGCCGTTTGTTTATGGTGATTATTCTATTTTTGTGGCTGAAGTAGCTTCGACATGTAATGAAGAACTGTTAAATGATTATTTACTGAAAACAATTGAAGATCCACAACAGAAAATTTATTTATTAAATCATTGGTTAGATGGCTTCAGAAGTACTGTTTTCAGACAAACGATGTTTGCTGAATTTGAACACCTAATCCACCAAATGGATAAGAATGGTGAATCTTTAACAGCGGAGCGTTTAACAGAGGTTTACTATAATTTAAATAAACAATACTTCGGCGAGGATATTGTTGTAGATGAGGAAATCGGCTTAGAATGGGCTCGTATTCCACACTTCTACTATAATTACTATGTGTATCAATATGCTACAGGTAAATCAGCTGCAACAGCATTAAGTAAACAGATTTTAGAAGAGGGTACACCAGCTGTAGAACGTTATATTAATAACTTCTTAAAAGCAGGTTGCTCTGATTTTCCGATCGAGGTATTGAAGGCAGCAGGTGTTGATATGAACGTTGCTAAACCGATTGATGATGCATGTAAAGTATTTGAAGAACGTTTAAATGAGTTAGAGAAATTATTGTTGAATAATTAATTTCGAAGGCTGTAGGAATTCACTACAGCCTTTTTTCTATGATTAATTGAATAATAAAAAATTAAGGAATAATGATTTTTTTTGATTTCTAAATGGTTTAAAAGATGTATCTTGAAAAAATACTGTTTGTAATCGCTTTCTATTTGACAAATTTGTGAATCTATCAACGGACTTGTTGCTATATTTACTATTCCGTGATAAATTGATTCATGTGAAATAAATCACAAAACAAACATACACCCCTTTGTTTGAACGTGAACATTTCTCCCATCCCCTTTGTGAAAAAGAGGCGTCACTATCTGTCGAGGATAGTGGCGCTTCTTTTATTTTTAGAAAATGTTCGATAAATAAATAGAGCTGAATCTAAAAAAGACAAATAAAAGCAAGCGAAGTTTTGTTCTTCACTTGCTTTTATTAGTAGGAGCTTAGTATTATAGTATAATTGCTTTATTTAATACGCCAAAGTGTAGCGTGATTTGTCTGAATTCGTTCAATCTTTTGTTGTAGCATACGCTTTTTTAATTCGCGTTCAGCTGTTTGTTCTGTTAATGAGTAGATGAAAGCTACTTCATTTGTTGAAAGTGTATGGAATTTTGTAAATAACTCCTCCATTGTTGGCAATGGTTGACGCACAAGCTGTTCATCCATCATTTCTTGTAAAATATGTTCATAAACTTCATAGGAATAGCTACCACTAACTTTTAGACCCTCATCTTCAATACATTCATTGAAAAACACAATGCTAGGCACTTCATCAACTTCCATTTCACGTTTAATATATAAATCGCATTGGAAGGCACGTGCTGCTTCCTTTGAACCAAAGTCTGCAGAAAATTCATTCATGTCTAATTGAACATCTTCCGCAATTTTTAACAGCGTAGCATAAGAATTGACATCTTGTTGGTTTAGTAATACATATTCTTGTAGTTTCGACAAATAGCGTGCACCGACACGTTTGCCCTGTAACTCTGCCGCTTTAATAGCGATAGATGGTAAAACAGGGTGATTAATGTCGAGTTCAATACCCGATAAACAACCTTTTACACGTTTACTTAAACAATTCAAAGAGGCAAGCTCTGTGCTTAGCACAAAGCGCCATGTAAAGTAATGATTGTACTCTAAATGTAACTTACGGAGAATGGCTTGCATATTATAAGCTTCTGGACAAAGTGGATCTACGAAAATATACAATTCAATAGGCTTATTAGCAGTAGAAATCTCAAGAGTTGGCTTCTGCAGCATTTGAATATTATTCACGTAACAATTCCCCCTCATCGTCATTTGGTGTATTAATCATGTGATGAGCTGTTAATACTAAACGTTGATAATATGTTTCTCGGAACTTCCCTTCCAACCCCACTTCATCCATCGCTTCGGACATACATTCAAGCCAAGCTTGGGCACGATCAGGTGTAATCGGAAAATTCATATGGCGTGCACGCATCATTGGATGTCCATGCTCCTCAGTAAAAAGATTTGGTCCACCTAAATACTGTGTTTGAAATTGAATTTGCTTGCGTGCTGTCTCTGTTAAATCTTTTGGAAAGATTGGAATTAAATCAGGATGCTGAGCAACTCTTTTATAGAATGCATGGATTAGCTCTGAAAGCTTTTCAGCCCCCAGCTCCTCATAAGGAACAGTGTATTTTCGATTCATAATTAAATGCCCCTTTAATTCTTTATATCGTAAAGTATATTTTTATACTTGGTCATCTTTACAAATGTGAATTTCTTGTGACTACCTTCATTCTATCAACGTCTTTTCGTTAACACAAACAAAGCGCTCTTCCGAAATGTTTTTCGCTAAAAAAGCACAAATTTCACCACGCGGGTGAAATTTGCCGAAAAAGACTGTATTAACAATGTTTATACGATTAAGCTGTGTAGTAATTCATCACTTTTTTGACATAATTCTGTGTTTCTTTGAAAGGAGGAATGCCACCATACTTTGTTACGCGTGAAGATCCTGCGTTATAAGCAGCTAACGCTAATGTAGGTTCATTATCAAATTTATCTAGCAATTGACGTAAATATTTTGCACCTGCCATAATATTTTGCTCGGGATCAAAGGCGTTTGTAACCCCTAAATATTGCGCTGTTTTTGGCATTAATTGCATTAATCCTTGTGCACCAGCATGGCTAACCACGCTTGAATTAAAATTAGACTCTTGCTTAATCACTGCAGCGATGAGCTTCTCTGGTACATTATATGTAGTTGCTGCCTTTTGAATAATCGAAGCGTATTTGTTCGCACCTGCTAGTGAATTGGCATACGCTGTTGAACCAATTACATTGTCCGCAACATAGGAGTCAAGCTTTGTACTAGATTGTGTATTTGCTAATGCCGCCTGTACAGCGGAAGGTATAAAGACGTCATTAGAACCCTTATAAAGTAATGATTGATACGCACTATTTTGCATGTTTTCAGCTAACCCATTTAAACTACTAAACTGGTTCATCAATGACGAAGCGCTTGATACACCCCCGAGCAAACTAGATAATTTTGCACTATTAGAAGTAGTTGAGTCACCTAGCAATTCGCTAATCATATTAGAAAAGATAGAATTGCTGTCTGTAAGATTGTTTGACGATGAATTTTCTGAAGATCCTAGTGTTTGTAATGCTTGAATCTCAAATAAAGTTCTGAGTGATTGGATATCCAAGGAATTGTCACCCTTTCTTGTGTACTAGTTAAGCTACTGTTCTTTATTCATTTGTAATGCTTTCATAAAACGTGCGATTTTTTTATCTGTAGCCCGTTTTTCAATACCATATTGCTGTAGAAATTCGTCGAAGATTGCATTTCCTTTTATTGCATCTTTTGATTCATATTCTACCTCATAATCGTCGCACTGCAAATAGAAAGAATGATCGAATACTAGAAGACCATCCCTATAAGGAATTTCGACACGATCGGTTGTAAGTGAACCAAAAACTGCTAAATTTTTTAAAGGAATGTTGAAGTGAGCTAGTCTTTTTGCTACCTCTTGGGCATAAAAGCCTTCTCCAACAAGCATTTTCTTAGCTTGCTCAGCGGTTAGTTCGTCAGTTGTTTCTAAATGAGCATGCTCTGCATTTTTTTCTTTTAAAGTACATTCAAAATATTTGCCGATTTGTCGAATACGGAGCCCACTTTGTAGTTTTCGAATAGCTTGGGAAGGTGTGTCGAAATAATGATTTGTTTGGCGATGAATAGCATCTTCGGGAATGTTAAATGCTTGCAATAAATGTTCGTATTGTTGCTTTGTTAAGAGATTTTTAAATTCTATTTCAAGTTCTTGTGCCATTATGATCACCTGTTTATTTTAATTTTTTAGTGTGTTGATTAGGAAAATGATTTGATATGAAATTGGTTATTTCCTTTTCGTTACAGTTTTTTAGTTGGCTCATTACCAATTGTTTTAGGATGACATTTGTTAAAAGTTGATTGTAGTGGAGACTGGGCGACTCCTTGGGGATCAACGATAGAGGAACGAAGGCTAAAAGCATCACATCCTGTGATAACGCCTTCGTGACCAACATCGTGTTGGCCCGAGACCCTGGAGCGAGCAACGCGAGTGAAGCGGCTCATCGGACGCCCCCAGGAAAGCGCCCAGTCGGAACGGAAATCAACCACACGCTATGATAAAAAGTTTCATTCGTTATTTAATTGATTTAACATTTACACACTGCAACTAATTACCCTCTATGCTAAAATAAGAAGAAGAGTACGACGAAAAGGGGAACCGCATGTGCGTAAAATTTATACAATAGAAACATTGAATTTTGAAAACGAACAACTTCATTTTAGTTTAAACGACATTGAAGCAAATTTACAGTTAAAACCTGCTGCACAATTAATAGCAGACTCTGATGACTTTGCGTTCATTTATTTACTTGATGCAGGAGAGAATTATCATTACTTGCGTTTTCCACCGAGTAGTTGGGATGAACTTGTACATATTTTGCAAAAAAAGCAAAATCCGAAGCTACAACTAGGTACAGAAGTTATTGAGCTTACTAATTTTTACGATGAACTAGAAATGCTCGTGTATAATATTGAAGGAAATTACAATTATGGGGCGGAATTTGTTCAAGCGGTGGAACACCACTTCAAGACAATTCTTGCTGAATAACAAGACAAAACGAACAGACGGTGTTGGTTTTGTTTCATACCGATTGTCGGGAGGTTTTTGCGATGGGACAATGGGAAATATTTTTAAGTCCTTATAAACAAGCAGTAGATGAGTTAAAAGTAAAATTAAAGGGTATGCGTTCACAGTTTGGCATTGTTAATGCAAATTCACCAATTGAATTTGTAACAGGACGTGTAAAACCTTTAGCAAGTATATACGATAAATCATTAGAAAAAGGACTCGCATTTGAGCCTTCCAAACAGCTAGGTGATGAGTTAGGGGATATCGCAGGCTTACGTATTATGTGTCAATTTGTAGATGATATTTCTACAGTTACGGAACTAATACGTCAACGTAAAGATATGCGTGTAGTGGAAGAGCGTGACTATATTACACATAATAAGCCAAGCGGCTACCGATCATATCATATGATAGTCGAATATCCTGTTGAAACGATACAAGGGAAAAAAGTGGTATTAGCTGAAATTCAAATAAGAACACTCGCTATGAATTTCTGGGCATCTATTGAGCATTCTTTAAATTATAAATATAAAGGCATGTTCCCCGAGGAAATTAAAAATCGCCTTCAAAGTGCAGCAGAGGCCGCCTTCCGATTGGATGAGGAAATGTCGTCCATTCGTAGTGAGATACAAGAAGCGCAGGCTTATTTTAGTGAATACAAAGAGGCATCGAATCCTAATTTATTATCGGAGAAGGAGCGTGACACAAAATGAAGTTTTCCATTCAATCACGTAGAGATGCTCAGTCGAACGAATTAATGGAGCTAGCTAAAACGTATTTGCAAGACTTTGGGTTAACTTATGATGAAGAAGCTCCTGAGATTGTCATCTCTATTGGAGGAGATGGTACTTTACTCCATGCCTTTCATCGATATGCTCATATGCTACATCAGGTTGCCTTCGTAGGGATCCATACGGGACATTTAGGATTTTATGCTGATTGGAAGCCATCTGAATTAGAAAAGCTTGTTTTGTCCATTGCCAAAAAGGACTTTAATGTTGTGGAGTATCCACTACTAGAGGTAAAGGTGGAACATCATAATGCAGAATCCAATACGTATTTAGCGTTAAATGAAGCAACTATAAAATCACCGGATGTCACGCTTGTTATGGATGTTGAGTTAAATGGTAATCAGTTTGAACGTTTCCGTGGAGACGGTCTTTGTGTGTCAACTCCTTCTGGTAGTACTGCTTATAATAAAGCCCTCGGTGGAGCAATTATTCACCCAACTTTAGCGGCACTCCAAATTACGGAGATAGCATCTATTAATAACCGTGTCTTCCGTACAGTTGGTTCTCCACTTATTTTACCAGCACACCATCACTGTGTTTTACGTCCAGTAAATGAACAAAACTTTAATATGACTGTTGATCATTTACAAGTTACGCAAGGTGATGTAAAGTCGATTGCTTTTAATGTAGCAACTGAAAGAGTTCGTTTTGCTCGTTTCCGTCCATTCCCATTCTGGGAACGTGTACATGAGTCATTCGTGGCAAATGAGTAAAATGGATACAAGATTCACACTGCATTTTATAGCGGAAAAGGATGGTCAGCTACTAAGGGAAGCCTTGACTGAATGGCGCATCTCCAAGCGAGCTTTAACGGCAATTAAATTTGATGGAGGCTTACTGACCGTGAATGATGTTGAACGCAATGTTCGACATCCTCTTCGCATGGGGGACCGAGTTGAAGTAAAATTTCCTCCTGAAGAAAAAAGTGAAGGGCTCGCTGTTGAACATGGTGAAATTTCTATTATTTATGAAGATGAAGCAATTTTAGTGCTTGATAAGCCAGCACAGCAGAGCACGATTCCTTCGCGTGAGCATCCAACAAATAGCATAGCTAATTTAGTGTGTGGTTATTTTCAACAACAGGGTCTAGCATCAACTGCTCATATCGTAACGAGACTTGATCGTGATACTTCGGGTTTGCTATGTATTGCTAAACATGCTCATATTCATCATTTAACGGGACTTGCACAGCGCAGTGGAGAAATTTCTAGGCAATATGAAGCCATTGTACATGGACATGTGGCACAAGATGTACAATCCATTATCGCTCCTATTGGACGCAAGGAGACGAGTATCATTGAACGAGAGGTACGCGAGGACGGTCAATTTGCCCATACAGATGTGACTATTTTAAGGCACTTTTATTTACAGGATGAACCGATGACACATATACAGTTAAAGTTGCACACAGGGCGTACACATCAAATTCGTGTGCATATGGCCTATATAGGACATCCACTTGTTGGAGATGAACTTTATGGTGGAAGTCGCGATCATATAAATAGACAAGCTCTACACTGTGTGTCTTTAAAAATGCTTCACCCTTTGACAGATGAGCGTTTACAATTTAAAAGTAACATAAATGTAGATATGCAGAGATTATTGAATGACTCCTTAGTTTGAAGCTCGACACAAAACCTACCTATGAATGAGACTTCATTAGTTCACTAAGAGTGAAAACTATTACTAAATATGTTATATAAGTAAGGAGATGTTCGCACAAACGGGCATCTCTTTATCATTTTTACAGCTCAGTAAAAGAATAGTCTTTTCTTAACAGCATGTTAAAGTGTTTGTAGGATATAGTAATGTAGAAGGTTATTTGGCTTGGTACCGCTAGTTTCTATGCGAAAGCGAAGCGGCAGCACAAAGCGCACAGCCGGAACGGAAATCAACCACACGTTATCGTAACGGGTGAAAAATAGAAACATTTACCTTTAGATTTATCCAATTAGATAGGGTAATGATGTAGGTTGCTATGTAGTAAAAAAAGGGTTTGCAGAAAGGGCACAATACATTCTATTATATATAAGGTAGATTTACGGCATTGCCCGTATCAATGATTTAATGCTCGGAAGGAGGGGACAAGCATGATAGAGGAAAGAAATGAAAAGGATGAAGTGCAGTTCGACGAGGCACGATTGCGAGAAATGCTCGAAGCACATGATATTGACGCATTCCGCGATGAGTTTTTAGAGCTTCATCCATATGATCAGGCAACGTTTTATGAGAAGGTGGAACCTGATATAAGGAAGACCATCTATTCGTACTTGTCTCCGACGGAAATGGCTGATATTTTTGAGGCAATCGAAATAGATGATGATGAATACACAGCGTATCTAGCTGAAATGGATCCGTCATATGGTGCAGAAATGCTTTCTCACATGTATGCAGATGATGCTGCAGACGTTTTAAATGAGTTGGATACGAAACAACGTGAAAGCTATTTAGGCATGATGGATGAGGAAATAGCTGAAGAGATAAATGAGTTATTAAGCTATGACGAAGGTACAGCTGGTTCTATCATGACGACTGAATATGTAGCGATACCAGAAAATTCTACTGTTCGTTCAGCGATGGCGATTTTACGGAAAGAGGCGCCAGATGCCGAAACCATTTATTATATATTTGTCGTTGATGAAGCACATCGATTAACAGGTGTTATTACGCTTCGTGATTTAATTATTGCTGATGAAGATACCCTCATACGTTCGATTATGAATGAACGTGTTGTGATGGTGCACGCAGGGGATGACCAAGAAGAGGTTGCTCAAATTATGAAGGACTATAATTTCTTAGCGACACCAGTTATTGACGATAAGGGTAAATTACTAGGGATTATTACAGTCGATGATATTATCGACGTTATTGATGAGGAAGCATCGGAGGACTACTCTAAATTAGCGGGTATTTCCGATATGGATAAATTTGATACAACTTCGTTTCAAGCGGCTAAAAAGCGTTTACCATGGCTTGTCATATTATTATTTTTAGGGATGCTGACAGCAAATTTGATGGGACAATTTGAGGCAACGTTAGAACAGGTTGCGTTACTCGCAGTGTTTATCCCTCTCATTTCAGGTACTTCAGGAAATAGTGGAACACAGGCACTAGCGGTAGCTATTCGAGGTATTGCAACAGGCGATGTCGAAGAACATAGCAAGCTAAAATTACTACTACGCGAAGCCGGTACAGGTTTAATGTCTGGAGTTGTTTGTGGGTTAATTGTGATCGGCATCATCTATGTTTGGAAACAAGAGTTGATTCTTGGAATGCTGGTAGGAGCAGCGCTTTGTGGTTCTATTTTAGTAGCTACACTTGCAGGCTCTTTTATTCCACTACTAATGCATCGCATGAAGATTGATCCGGCTGTCGCATCAGGTCCATTCATTACAACATTAAATGATATTACAAGTATTTTAATTTACTTAGGTTTAGCGACAGTATTCTTAAGTCAAATAGGTTGAGAACCAAACTTCTTCCTTTTGCATATTGTATGAAAAAAAGGGAAGTGAGTAATGTGGGTCAAGAGCCACGCTTGTTTATAAAATCACCATCATATTTTCTAAATATTTCTAAGATGCTACATGAGCTTGAATTGGATGAAAGTACGTCAGTGTATATAAAGGACGGCTATTTCAATGGGCAAACTTTTGAAAAAAAAGAAGAAGCAGTTGAAAAAGTACAAATAGATCCGTATTTACTAAAGCAGCTTCAATTTTTAGAGAAGCCTTTTCGACAAAAAGCCTATCAACCGTTACTTATATGTTTAAAGGATGGTAGAGAATTACGTGGTGGTGCATCTGATGTACAGACCGATTCATTGATGCTTACTTCTTTCGAATTAAAGACGCAAGAAATAATCTATTTTGAGGATATAGATCAAGTATTATGGCGAGGTAAACAACTACCTACCTTATGAAAAAAGTGTACAGCAGAGGATGCTGTACACTTTTTTTATGTGTAGTGTGTCAAAGGTGAAGAGACTATTCACAAATCCCTAAGTCAACATCAGCAATACATTGTACAGCGCAGAAGCATGATAAATCTACAGTGATACAGCTCTCAGTTGAATTCCAATCATCTACTTTACATATTTTTTTCATGTTGACACAGCAGCCATCTCGACTTAATAGATCTACTGTACTTTCGCTGGAGTCAAATGAACATAAAGGCTCTAAAACACGCAAAGTAGCGCAGCACTCATCGAACATATCTTCTACACGGAAAAATACTGATGTACATATACATGGATCTGCTGTTGGTGAACTGAAAAATGCTTTAAAAGGAGTACCGTCTTTTGTAATTAACATGAATACACGTGTATCTGCATGAGAGCGTGCAGGACTTACAATGCCTCCAAGTGGTTCTAAGAAACAGTTAGCTGTACATGGTTGACATTCATCTCTCACCGCTTGATTCTGAATGTCTAAAATAGCGCGTACTACGTCACAAACGCAGCCTGCTGAATGGATTGGTCCAATAGGATTTGTTGGCTTACCACAACCCATATTGTCACCTCCTTTCCTTGTTACTACTTCTACAATATGTGCTTCTGAAAATTGGACTCGGGCTTTCGTATATATAGTTAAATGAATAGTTTTTTTATGGTTGGAGAAACTTTAAAGAAAAGGAGGGTAAAAGCTTGAAGCTGTTAGGAATAATGTTACCTCTATTAGTCAGTTTATCGCTTTTAAGTGGTTGCGGTGAAAAAGAAAAATTTATTGTCTATGGTTCACCGGAAAATGAAAAGGAAGTTGAAGCCATTTTAAAAGAACAGAAATTTGTAGACAAAACAACGGTTATTCAATATGACAATAGTATGCTTGTGGCTGTGCAAATTAAACCGTGGGATAAGTGGAAAAAGACTAAATTAGAGAAAAAGTTGCAAAAGAAATTTGATGAAAAATATCCAAACAAAGATGTTTTTGTCTCAGCTGATTATAAAATATTTTATGAAGCCAATAAAATAAAAAGGGAACAAATTGAAGATAATAAGCTGAAAGATAAAATTAAGAAATTGAAAAATCTAGCAAAGGAGGAAACATAATGGAAAAGGAACAATATCAGCAATTAGAGCAAAATGTCACGCCAAAACCGCCTTATTTTAAAAATGTTGCAAAGGCGTTTCTAGTAGGTGGACTTATTTGTACAATCGGACAGGCCGTATCCCTTTTTTATATGATATTCTTTGATTTTACCGAAGCGACAGTCGGAAATCCAACAGTTGCAACATTAATATTTTTCGCCATGATATTAACAGGGGTTGGCTTATATAAAAAAATTGGTCAATTTGCTGGAGCTGGATCCGCTGTACCTGTAACAGGGTTTGGTAATGCTGTTGTTTCTGCAGCCATTGAGTATAGATCTGAAGGATTAGTACTTGGTGTCGGTGGAAATATATTTAAATTAGCTGGATCAGTTGTATTATTTGGTGTTGTCTCCGCCTTTTTTATAGCACTTATTAAATTCATTCTTGTGACGATAGGAGTGGTTTCATGGTAATTGTCTTTCAATCGAAGCCTTCCTTAATAGCAGGTGGTGTGGTAGCTGGTCCACTAGAGAAACGTAGTATATTTAGTCAATATTTTGATGCGACCTTCGATGATGAACGTTGGCAAATGAAAACAAATGAACAAGGGCATCGAAAAATGGTTGAAGAAGCCTGTGAATTCGCCATGAAAAAAGCAGGCGTGAAAAGCGCAGACATTGATTATTTTATGGGCGGCGATTTAATTAATCAAATGACACCAACCAATTTTGCGGCCAGAGATTTAGACATTCCTTTTATCGGATTATTCTCAGCGTGTGCCACCTCTATATCTTCATTAATTGTTGCGAGCCTTTTAACAGAAGTAGGCGCCTCCAAATTAGCGCTAGCCGGTGCATCTAGTCAACACAATGCGGTTGAGCGACAATTCCGCTATCCAATCGATTATGGCTCACAAAAGCCCCAAACAGCTCAATGGACCGTAACGGCTGCAGGATATGCTCTAGTTGGTAAACATCATGAAGAATACCCTTCAATTGAAGCAGCAACTGTTGGAAAATCGGTTGATTACGGTATGGATGATCCATTTCACATGGGCGCAGCGATGGCACCAGCTGCTTTTCAGACGATTCAATCACATTTAGAACAGCGTAATCAAAAAATTTACCACTATGATTTAATTTTAACAGGTGATTTAGGTCAGCTTGGCTTAAAACTTCTAAAAGGTATGTTTCTTGAAAGTGGCATAAAGAGTGAGGAGTTACAACCTTTACGTGATGCAGGTGCAGAGTTTTATGGACAGGATGAAACATTCCAATCTGGTGCAAGTGGCGCGGGTTGTTCGGCAGCTGTTTTTTTTAGTTATGTGATTCAACAGATGCGAGCAGGTACCTATAAACGAGTCCTTCTTGTGGCGACAGGAGCATTATTGTCTCCGCTTACATTTCAACAGGGCGAGACAATCCCCTGTACGGCGCATGCGATTGAAATTACAATGGAATGAGGCGAAAAAACTATGTTTATGACATTTGTGATTGCATTTTTTGTAGGAGGCATTATTTGCACCATAGGTCAATTATTAATGGATTTTGGTAAATTAACACCTGGACATACATTGAGTACTCTAGTCGTAGCTGGTGCTATTCTTTCCGGAATGGGTTTGTATGAACCACTCATTAATTTTGCTGGTGCCGGAGCAACTGTTCCTATTACATCTTTTGGAAATTCCTTGACGCAAGGTGCAATTGTTGAAGCGGAAAAACATGGGCTTGTAGGTGTGTTAACGGGAATGTTTGAGGTGACAAGCTCAGGAATCAGTTCTGCAGTTGTTTTTGGCTTTATCGGAGCATTAATATTTAAACCTAAAGGAAATGTTGATTAGACGAATACCCCACCCATTTTTACAACGCTAACATATGATAGGTTGTAGAAGGGAGGGGTATTTTTATGGGATATCAAGGCTGGGGTGCGCATCCGTATGGAGGGCATGCTGATGGTTGTTACGGAGGAGATTATGGAGGTTACTATGGCGGTCACCATGACGGCTGCTATGACGGCGGTTACTATGGTTACGGACATGGACATAGTTCAACATTTATTTTAATTGTTGTCCTATTCATTCTTCTGATCATTGTAGGTGCTGCTTGCATATAATTTGATTAACTTCTTTTAGCAGAAGTCTCCCACCGTTATCGGTGGTGAGATGAATGCGGGTTTAGCTATTTTTAGCGGATGTCCAAACATTTGCTGAAATAGAGGAACTCAGTCTAAGAACGCCACGTCCTGTGGCAACGACTGAGTGACCAACATCGTGTTGGACCAAAGCCTCCGGCGGATGTTTCGGAATATGTTAGCCTAAAATCATCGCATCCATGTGATAACGGCTAACTGACCTGCATCGTGCAGGCCTAAGCCAAAGCCAATATGCCGAGGCATAATTGATTGTGACAGTAGATAGAGGCTTTAGCTTTTCTTCAGAGAGCTCGATTTTCTGAATAAAGTTTAAAGCCTTCACTAGTTGTCATATGGTTCGTGCATGAGAACAACAGTAGGAATAAATGTGAATTTTAACTGATAGGAGGGGGAACATGAATCGCTCACTTTTTAATTCAATTGAACAAAAAACTGGAGTATCAATGGATGAAATCTTTGCTCTAGCAAATGAAATTCAACATGCTGATTTTAAAAATGAAAAACAAGTAAGAAAAATCGTACGACGCGTAAGTAAAATGTCCAAAAGACAAATTACGCAAGAGCTTGAAGATAAGTTAGTACAATCAATTATTCAAGATGGTAATTCACTAGATTTAGATAAAATTACAAAAATGATGAAATAACATGAATCTATTAGGCAAAGTAATATATTTAAAAGGTTGATTTAAATGAATTTTCATTTATAAATCAACCTTTAAAGCTTTGTAATGCAATAAAAAAGGGTGTTACGAATGCCTCAGCATTTTCGTAACACCTTATTTGATCCATCCGTTCATAGACTGATTTCCGCTATTTTTAACATCTGCCGTGGGGAATTTTTACCAAAAAGTTAAATTATTTTTTCCATAGCACGATGTGGGATACCAGCATCCATAAATTCAGGAGATGTTACCGTATAGCCAAGCTTTTCATAAAACGGAATAGCATAGCTTTGTGCATGAAGTTTTAATTTTTTCTTATTAATTAACATGGCGTGCTTCTCCATTTCCTTCATTATTAAAGCACCTAGTTTTTTACCGCGTTGATTTTGTAAAATACAAACACGTTCAATTTTTGCGGCATCGTCCTCGATACTTCGTAAACGTGCAGCACCTACAGGGTCATTGTCTTCATACATAATGAAATGCGTTGCAGATGCATCCTCAGCATCACATTCAAGATGAAGCGGCACACCTTGCTCTTCAACAAAAACTTGCTTGCGGACTGCAAACGCATCCTCATGTTCTTTAGTTGTTTCAACAATCTTTACGTTATACAGATTACTCAGCCCCAGTCAATCGGAAAGTTTCATATGTTGTCCACGAGCCATCTTCCAATTGATATAAAAGATGAATACGATCAATTGTATCTTTTTCGTCAACACCTGTCATACGTAATTGCCCAAAGATATCATCGTGCTCGGAATCTGTCATTTTTTGAGCAATAGTAATATGTGGGACAAATACGTGTTTTGACTCACCAAAAGGTACTTTTTCTTCTAGAGCTTCGTGTAATGTTGTTAATTGTTCAGTTGGTTCAATACGGAAATAAATCGCATTTGTTGTTGGGAAAAATGAACTTATGCGTAATGCATGAATGTTTAAAGGTGCATATTTGGCAGCCAGCCCATCTAATTGTTTTACGACAGATTGAATATCTTCATCCGTTGCCTCAAAGCTATCCTTTAATGTTATATGCGGAGTAATTTTCGCATAATGAGGATCGTAACGTTTTCGATAAGTATTCGCTAAATCTTGTATTTTTTTTGATGGAAATGCCACAATACCATATTTCATAGGCCATTACCTCCCGAAAATAAACAAATTTTAATTTAAGTATAACAGAAATTTCCGATTTCGTAATTTGAATCGTCTTAATTAATTAAAATTTTCAATTAATGCGCGGCGTAAATCAGGTTTCCAATATTTCCATGTATGATTGCCATCGAATTCTTCATAAAATGTAGAAAATCCTTTGTTTATCATAAGATTATGAAGCTGACGATTTGGTGTTAAAAAATCTTTAATGGTTTTATCCATCGTGACAACTTTATCTTCTTCCTTACCGACAATATGATAAATGGAAATTGCTCCTGGATCTTTAAAATTCTCTACAGCTTGCAAAACATCTTCATCAACATACGGCGATTGTAAAATAACCTTACCAAAAATACTTGGGTATTTTAATGCGGCCATTAAGGAAGCGGTTGCAGCCATTGAGTCACCAATAACCCCTCGACTCATGCCCATTTGATATGTTGCATATTCAGCATCTAAATACGGCACAAGCTCATGAGCTAAAAAACGAAGATATGCTTCATGTTGCTCTCCGCTTGGAATATATTTATGGCGTCGATCCTTAATGTCCTTATAAGGAACGAAGGCAATGATTAGATTTTCGATTTCATAGTCATCGATAAGTTCATCGGCAAGTTTTGTAATACCTCCAAGTTGGAAATAATCTTTTCCGTCTGACGCAATTAAAATATTATATTTATATAGTGGAGAATAATTTGCAGGAACATAAATATAGAGCGGTAATTCCTCCTGTAATGCTTCACTATAGAACTTTAAATCCTGTACAGTTCCCTTATCCAATGATGACACTCCTTCTCGTGTTTGTAACGAAATTGTACCATATACTCAAAGTAAAGGTATAATAGGTTGGGCTAGCACTATTCTAGCAATAAAAATCGAAGTGAGGGATAGTTATGCATGATAAAAATACTCGCATACACTCTGATGAAGTAGCGAAGGCAGCTCAAGCTGCACTTATTCGTCGTGGTGTATCGATAGAGGATATTGCAAAAATCGTTTATGAAATGCAAAAATCCTATAACAAAGGTTTAACGTTAGACCACTGTGTTCATTCTGTCGAGCGTGTATTACGTAAGCGTGAAGTTCAACATGCTCTATTAGTAGGGATTGAATTAGATGAACTGGCAGAGAAAAAGTTATTATCGGCACCATTACAGCAAATAATAGAATCCGATGAGGGTTTATTTGGTGTGGATGAAACAATCGCACTTGGATCTGTTTTTACATACGGTAGCATAGCAGTAACGACTTTCGGACACTTAGATAAGCAAAAAATAGGTATCATTAAGAAGTTGGATACAGAACCTGGTCATCATGTAAATACGTTTCTAGATGATTTAGTGGGCAGTATCGCAGCTTCAGCCGCATCCCGTATTGCACATCGTATGCGTGATTTGGAAGAAGAGGGCGAGACATTTGCAGATATTGAGCCCGAAGAGCTAGGACCAAAACCAAAATCACATCATGAGATTTAATAAAGTAAATAACAGAGCCCCCTCAAATGAGGAGGGCACTGAAAAACTTACGTTTTCATAAAAGCGAACCTTTCTCAGATAAAAATAAGGCACTTCTTGTTCAATTTTGAACAGGAAGTGCCTTATTTCTGTCTCTATTCCTTATTCCTTATTTATTTTCGTTTAATAGCTTTAATATCCGTTTTAAATTGACAGCGAATATCGTTGTAGCACCTTGAATTTCCATGCCAAATAGACCCGCAGTCGATGCCGTATCGTACCCGTGTCCGTTTTTTAATTCACTATTCTTCGCTTCTACTTTGTAGCGATTTGCGGCTAATTGCTTAAATGCTTCAGTATTTTGAAATGCCTCTTGTTCGGCATGTGTATCCGACTTAATTGTGACAGAATATGTTTTACTTTTTGCGCCTTCTTTATAACAGCCATCTCTCATTGGACATACTTTGCATTTTTCAATGTCAAAATAATATGTCTGACTTTGACTCATACTCGTTCCTTTTTTACCCGTACGTACTTTTGATTTGAAATCATCGGGGGCACCACCTGCACATTAGTTCTTTTATTATAAAGGAAAGCGTGACTAAAATAATAGTGTGATACATTGCGTTGTTTGGAGAAGCATCGCTCGCCCGCGGAAAGCGAGCGGAATGCTTCGGAAAACAACAGTAGAGTCACAGTGCCAAATGAAAAAAGCGAGGTATTCAACGATTTACTCGTTAAATACCTCGCGATGTGAGAAGATATAGACTTTTTCAGTGCCCTCCAAATGAGGAGGCTCTGCTTCTTTAATATGGCTATGAATTGTTTTGTATACTTGATAATTAATCGTTATAGGCTTTTAAATATTCTTGTACCTTTTTACTGTCTGCTTCAAGCTTTAACCCTGTATTAACAAGTGGTGAAACAGTTGATACAGCAGGTTTTTTATTGCCTTGATAGTAGTTAATAAATTCATCCTGATTAATAGAGTAAAGAATTGCTTTACGTAGGTCTACTGAATCTGATACAGCGCGACCAGATGTATTCAATTGTAGATATGATACGGCATTACTATCAGCAGTGTGTAACGTTAGTTTACTATCTGATTTGACAATGTCTAGCTTTGTCTCTGGTACTGATTGGAGAATATGAATTTCACCATTACGCAATGCTGATAAAGCACTATCGATATCAGCGATAAAACGAACATTAATTTTTGCAATCTTCGGTTCATATTCACTACCTACACGGTAAGCAGGATTTTTTACAAATTGTGCTTCATAATCATTTTTCTTCACAAGAATGTAAGGGCCACTAGCATAAAGTTGGTTGTTGTATGTTGCTGTGCCTTCCGTTACTGTAGTTTGATCACCATAGGCAATATCCTTATCTGGATCATAGCTTGCTACATCATATGTGTTAATGCTTGTTACTTGTTTTTTAGAAACGATACCACCAGATTGGTGTGCTAAATAATTTAACACTTGTGGGAATGGTGTTGGTGTTGTAATTTTAACAACTTGGTAAGCGCCAGCTCCATTATTAACAGTCCCTTTATCTTTTGCTAATTGCGTTACGGAAGCAGGGAGGTGTTGAGATAATGCATCTAGCACAGACTGATGAGAGCCCGCAACTTTTTTCTTTTGTAATTCTGCTAAGTCAGAAACGATTTCGACTGTTTCAATATTTTCGTGAAGACTATATGTGCGATGGTCTGGCACTGATTTGGGATTTCTTGCACGATTTAATGAGAATACAACATCTTCTGCTGAAACTAATTCACCTGTATCAACAGCGGCACCGTCTTTTACAGCAGCGAAGTTAATATCATCACGTAAAATGAAATAATATTCTTGATTACCTTCAGCAATAGCATGATTGTAAGATAATGATCCATCAGAAACGACGTCGTCTGTATCGGTTAAGTTTACAAGTCGTACATACATATTCGTATTTAATGTATTAATAGAACCATCATTTCCTTTAATAGGATCAAGCGATGTTAACGAACTAATTGTTTGATGTAAAATCAATGGTTCAGTTGCATTTTTAGATGCGTCATTGAATTCAATGCTTTCCCACACTTGCGCACGGGATTTTGGTAGATGTACTGTTTTTGGATTTACTAATTCGGAGTAAATGCCTTGATATTTATTTGAAATATATAACGGTGCAATATAAGCTTGATTGAATACTAAAAGCTGTTCTAATTCTTTATATTTTGCAGCAGCTTCATCACCTGTTAATGTACTTGCTTCGTCGATGAGAGCATCTAATTTTGAATCAGAAACAATACTATAGTCACCGCCCGTTTTAAATAAACCACGAACAGCATAATCAGGGTTTCCTGTTACTGTTGTCCAGCTCGAAAGTGCTAAATCATAATTGCCAGCCTCTTTTTGTGCTGAAAATGAACCATAATCGGGTTGAATATTTAGTTTAACATCAAAGCCATTTTTAACTAGCTGGTCACGAACAATATTCATATCTTCCTCAGAAGCAGCCATTCCTAAAACTTCAATTTCTTTTTTACCTTTGCCTTTTGAATCTTTACTACCTTCTACGTCAGTTTTTGTTTGTACGCAACCTGCTAATGCTAATACTGTAATGAATAAGAAGACAAGTAATTTTTTCATGTAAGAACCTCCGTTATTAATTTGATTTTGGATCTAAAGCATCTCGTAATCCATCACCTAAGAAGTTAAAGGAAAGAACGAGAAGCATAATACAAAGACCTGGGAAAATAGCGACATAGGAATGTGTTTCCAGGTACGTACTACCAACCTTAAGAATATTGCCCCATTCAGGAATGTGAGGCTCAATGCCGAGCCCTAAAAAACTTAAACTACTTGTTGAAATCACAGCACCACCAATGGTTAATGTCGCTTTGACAATCATCGGTGCTAATGAGTTAGGAACAATATGCTTGAAAATGATTGCAGCATCAGATGCTCCTAACGCTCTGGCTGATTCCACGAATTCAAAATTAGAGAGCTGCATGACATTAGCGCGCATAGTACGAGCATATGTTGGAATTGCGCCAACACTTAGTGCGATAATTAAGTTAATGGTATTGGCACCAAATGCTGCGATAATGGCAATTGCTAGTAAAATTCCAGGAATGGCATATAAAATATCAAGACTTCGCATGATTATGTTGTCAGTCGCTCTTCCGTAATAGCCTGAAAGTGCTCCAAGCGTACCGCCGATTACTGCAGGTATGATTGTTGAGAAAAGTCCGACAATAAGCGATATTTGTGCACCGAAAACAATACGAGAAAATAAATCACGTCCGTAATTATCGGTGCCTAGTGGATATTCTAACGAAGGTGTTTGTAACAATGCTCCGTAGTTATTTTCAATAGCGAAGTCATAGTCAAATGTCCAAGAGCTTGTTACGGACAAAGAAAACATAAATACGATGAAAAATAACCCGAAGACGGCCATCGTATTGCGTGAAATCTTTTCAAAAATATTTTGCCATTTTTCAATTGTAGAAGGATTCGCCTTTCGAGCTTTTTGAATAAGGCTATACCCTAGCAATGTTGCAAATAGATTGCCAGTCAAAGAGGCAATAAGTAGCAAAATACCAGGTAACAGCATCCATTTTGGCGCAGCCTCGGAAGTCACAAATTTTGTACATAGAAATAACATTACGCTATAAAAGAGTGCAAGGAGTAAGAAAAGACCCATTGCTAGTAAAAACGTATCTGTTACGTACGGTTTAAATAAGTTCAGTGCTGAAATACTGATAATAAAAAGCTGAGTGATCAATGCATAAGCTGCAAAAGTATATTCAGCTGTCTTACTTTTTGATATAAGCAAAAAAGCAAAAGATGTAGAAAAAATATTACCTGAAATAATTGTCAATAACAGTGGATAACCAAGTAATCGAGAGCTTTTTTGTATGCTACTATGGCTTGCTAAATCCTGTTTAATTCGTAAAGTTAGGAAACTAACATAAGCTGTGGTAATTGCATAAATGACGAAAAAGATCAGGACGATTGGTCGCCAGCTTTGACTAGAAAAATTATAGCTATAAGCTAGAAATAATAAAGAAAACAGTAAGGAAAAGACAAATGTAAAATGTGAATTGACATATTCCTGTGTAATCTTCAAAAGTAGTTTGACATGTAAGCTGTTTTTCACAGGTGATCCCCCTTTAAGACTTCTTCATTTTCGAGCGAATGCGTGGATCGAAAAAGGCATACAAAATATCGATGAATAAATTAACAATCGAAATTGTAATAGCAATATAGACGACCCCACCAAGGATAGCTGGAATGTCCGGAATAAACTGCTTGTCAACAATATAGCTACCAATCCCACTAATATTGAAAACTTTTTCTGTAACAGATGCCCCACCTAACATCCCACCAAAAAGAAGTCCAATCACTGTAATAATAGGAATCATGGCATTGCGAATAGCATGCTTTGAAATCACTTTAAATTCATTCAAGCCTTTAGCTCTCGCTGTAATAATGTAATCCTCATGTATCACCTCGAGCATACTAGATCTTGTCATACGGGCAATAGAAGCCGTAATGGATGTGCCTAAAACAATGACTGGCATTATTAAAGATAGCCAGTTTTGAGGATTATAAGTAGCAGGGAACCATTGTAGCTTTAATGCAAACGTTAAAATAAATAGCAGTCCTTGCCAAAAGCTTGGGATGGATAATCCAATCAAGGCAATAAACATAAATGTATAATCCACATATGAATTCGGACGAACAGCTGATATAATGCCGACCGGAATAGCAATAGCGATAGCCATTAAAAGTGATAGGATAGCTATTTCAAGTGTGACTGGAAATTTGTTTACAATACTATGTGTAATATTTTCTTTCCCTGCAAAGGAAGTACCTAAATCAAATGTGAATAGACCAGATAAAGCATTCCATAACTGAGATAAATATGGCAGATCCAAGCTATGAATATGATTAAAATTAGTTATTTGCTCAGGCGTTGCCGTAACACCAAGTAAGTTTCTCGCTGGATCGAATGGTGACAAATACAAAATTGTAAAAACCAGTGTCGCGACACCTACAATAACAATGAAACTTTGTAGTATTCGTTCAATGACAAATTGCAGAAATGGATTCGCAAACAAGATAAGGACTACATAAAATAACACAGCAGGTATAAAAGTAAGAATCACAAAGTTTTTATTTTTAAGTTGCTGACTAAAAAATTGTAAATAGGATTGGTTTGTTAAACCATCTTTCAATAAATCTTGCTCTATTAACTGCTGAATTTTTTTTTCTGCTAATTTCGAAGCAGTTTCCTGTAATTGTTTTTCTGACACACATTCATGAAAGAATTTTGCTTTGGCTAATTCTTGTTCAGCAAATTTAATTTGCCATTGTGTAAAGAAATCCTTTTCTTTGTAATATTGACTGCGTCGCACAAAAGCTTGACGGTATTGGTGTGAATGTTTTCTTCTCCTATAGGATAAGTATGTAAAAGGGTGTACTAAAATACTTAAAAGAAAGAGTAGCGCATTGTAAAACTTGTGGTGCATGAGCTTTTGATAAACTGAAAAAAAGAATACATACTCCTTAGTTGAAGAATGACTTTTTGAAATATCCATGCATTTCCTCCAGACGTAAGTAAAATAATAGATTGTAAAACATATCAGCACACCATAGTTGCCAACTCATTTTTAGTAAGATTCTACTAAATGAATTGCAGGATGAGAGATTAAATATTATTATATTGTATAATTCCTATCAGTATTGTAAAGTATGGATTATACTCGTAATTAAGTCAATCACAAAAATTACAAAAGGATGGATTGAATGAGTGAAAAGCTTCTAGAAATCAGCAATCTTCGTGTATCTTTTATGACGGGAGAGACAGAATTTGAAGCCGTTAAAGGCGTTAATTTTCACGTAAATAAAGGTGAAACACTCGGAATTGTAGGAGAGTCAGGTAGTGGGAAAAGTGTAACGGCTCGTTCCATTATGCAGCTATTACCATCACCACCTTCCTATCTAAAATCAGGAAATATTTTGTTTAAAGGACAAGAGATTACTTCATTGGGCGAAAAACAACTGGAGGGAATTCGTGGACAAGATATTAGTATGATTTTTCAAGATCCAATGACATCGACAAATCCAACTATTCGTATTGGTGAACAAGTGGCTGAAAGTTTAATAAAGCATCAGTCGATGTCCAAATCTGAGGCATATAAGCAAACAATAGAATTATTAAAGCTTGTAGGCATTCGAAATGCAGAAGAACGCTATAAACAATATCCGCATGAGTTTTCTGGAGGCATGCGCCAACGTGTTATGATTGCCATGGCACTGGCTTGCCGTCCGTCTTTACTAATCGCAGATGAACCGACTACAGCCCTTGATGTAACTATTCAAGCGCAAATTTTAAAATTAATGCGAGATATGCAAAAAAAGATGGGTACCTCTATCATATTAATTACACATGATTTAGGTGTTGTTGCTGGTATGTGCGATCGTATTATTGTTATGAAGGAGGGAGAGATTGTTGAGCAAGGTACAACAGAGGCGATCTTTGAAAATGCTCAACATCCATATACTAAAAAACTATTGAATGCTTTACCAAAGCTCCATGAGAAGAAGCAGCCTAAAGCAATTGCAAATGTACAGCTTGGAATAGATAAAAATAAACCATTAATCGAAGTGACACATCTTTCAAAGGAATTCGCGTTAGGTCATGGGAAAAGGGTAAAGGCTGTCAATGATTTATCGTTCCATATATACCCAGGAGAAACATTAGGGTTAGTAGGCGAATCAGGCTCAGGAAAATCAACGACAGGCAGAACTATTTTACAGCTCCATCAGCCTACTGATGGAGAAGTCTTATATCAAGGTGTACCAATTACAAGACTAACGAAAAAACAGCTTAAAGCAATGCGTCGACATATGCAAATTATTTTCCAAGATCCATATTCCTCGTTAAATCCAAGAAAAAAAATAGTAGATATTATTGGGGAAGCTCTAGATATTCATAAACTAGTTAAAACGAATGAAGAACGTCAACAGCGTGTCGAGGAATTACTTGAACTTGTAGGCTTAAACAAAGAACATGCAATGCGTTATCCACATGAATTTTCAGGTGGACAACGACAACGTATTGGCATCGCAAGAGCTTTAGCAGTGGAGCCAAATTTTATTGTTTGTGATGAGCCACTTTCAGCACTTGATGTTTCTATTCAAAAGCAGATTGTAGACTTGTTAAAGGATTTACAGCAGCGTCTTGGATTGACTTACTTATTTATTGCTCATGATTTGTCTATGGTTAAACATATTAGCGATCGTGTAGCTGTTATGTATGGTGGGAAAATTGTAGAGCTTGCAGAAAGTGAGGAGCTGTATGCTAATCCTTTGCATCCATATACACAAGCTTTATTACACTCAATACCCATTCCAGATCCAGCGATAGAAAAGCAAAAATATATGGATACCGAAAATAAGGACATACAAACACACTATGAGATAGAAAATAGTCAGCTTGTTGAAGTATCTCCAAATCATTGGGTTGCTATTGCAACTACATAACTTGAATGTAGTAGCCTGTTATTTTACAATAGAAACATCGTGAAAACTTTAAGGAGTAAAGGATTCTTTTAGAAGCTTTCTTAAAGTTGAAAAGTTGTGAGGGATCTACTACATGAAAATGCAGGATATAAAAACGTTAATTACGAGTGGTACAAACATTCTTGCTTTTGGTAGATACCAGCCCAAGATAAGTTATGCAATCCCGAATAGAACAAGTTGAACAAAAAACACATGTACACATTATAATTTAGTTAAATAGGGATTTTAGCCATATCTTGTTTAATTATATTTGTACGAAAGTGTACATATTAACTGATGTAGAACCAAGCGTGATTGTAAATATAGCTTAATTATATAGTTATTATGATCTTCGGTTATTGCAACTGAAGATTTTTTTATGAGTAGGGCATACTCTAATCACTATTGAAAAATTCTTCAGCAAATTTTATTTTGATAGTAGTGGACTATAATAGATTTAAATAAAGGATTAATAAAAGTTAGAAAAGAGGTATAAAAATGAGTGACAAAGATATTAAGACGTTAATCACTAGCGGAACAATTATTTTGGCTGTTGTATTGTATTTAATTTTCAAATGAATTTTCTGGTCTTCAGTTATAATTAACTGGGGATTTTTGATTTTATGAATAGGTAGGATCAGTTATTAAAAGGAAATCGGTGACAGAGGTATAAGGTCGGTTTATTACGGAAGTATTGTCTAACTTGAATTCTTAAAAAAGGGGGTATAGGAAAATAAATAATATATTTTATCTTTAAGAAAGTAGGATACTGATTTGAAAAAATTCTTTTTAGCTTTGTTCTTTTCTACATTGCTTTTAAGTGCATGTACGGAAGAAACTAACACAAATATTATCAAAACTGAAGATATACAAGGAATTGTAGCTTCAACGAAGGAAACTGCTGAAAAGCATGATGTGCGTAAATTTGAAGAATACGAACTACAAGAAATAATTGATGGCGACACAATAAGAATAAAATATAAGGGTAGCTCAGAAAAAGTACGTTTTCTTCTTGTGGATACCCCTGAAACGAATCATGAAACGTTAGGGGAGCAACCTTATGGGCCAGAAGCTAAAGAATTTGTAAAGCAGCTACTAGCTGGTCAAGATAAGGTTTATTTAGAATTTGACGTTTCATATCGTGATAAATATAAAAGATTACTAGCATATATTTATACTAAAGATGGTATTAGTGTTCAAGAGCAACTATTGAAAAATGGATTAGCTCGCGTGGCATATATTTATAATCCAAATACGAAGCATGTAGATTGGTTTAAATCTATTCAAAAAACTGCGCAAAAGGATGCTATTGGTATTTGGTCAGTTGAAGACTATGTAACGAATCGTGGATACGATAAAGATGTATATTATGCTGCAAAAAAAGAAGGAAAGCAGTCTAACATAAATGAGGATAAATCGAATACTAATAACAACAAGGAAAGTTGTAAAATCAAAGGAAATATTAACTCCAAAGGTAACAAAATTTTTCATATGCCAGGGCAACGTGACTATGAGAATACAGTAGCAGAGGAGATGTTCTGTACGAAAGAAGAAGCAGAAGCTGCTGGGTTTATTCCTGCGAAGCAATAAATTAGTTTAAATAATTATAGCAATAATGATAGAAAGAGATACCCGTTTGCCACAAAAAAGTGGTTGTATCATGTATAGTTAAAAATTAGGAGCCACCAATCATATTGATTGGTGGTTATATTTTTGATTTATAATACCTTTATTTTCCTTTATTGAAAGGAAGTCACAGGATTTTCACAGAACATATAGCTATACTTCTCCATAGAGCATTCAAACTGATATTGAAACTTGTACAAAGACAAAAGATGATTTGAGAAAATGAAAAATCTATTAGTAGTGTTTAATTAATTCAACTTCACTTAAGTAGAAAATCCATGGGGTATGAACTCGTGGATTTTTTCCCAAAAACATTGATTTTATGAAGGCTCAATACTATTTTTTTACTCAAATGTATGAAAATGAGCTCGCGGCATACTTTCAATCAATCTTTACTTGAAAGTTTTGTATAGTTAAAAGTCAAATAAGAATTACAATTCTGAAAGGAACTAATGTTCTTGTTGTTTTAGGAGGAATGATTATGGGTGGAATAAAATGGTTGTATATTTCTAAAGAAAATAAAATTTATAAAATTCCTAATCCTAAAGATGGGAGATTTAAAGAAATAAAGGAGCTGTCAGAGCAGGATGTTTTAAAGGTTATGCTGTACTACAGAACAAAAAATAGAAAACCAGACAAACTAGTAATGGTTGAATTTGACCGAATTACTCTTGACTCACAAGGGGTGTATGAGGTGACTGATGAAAGGAAAAAAAGGATGTTGCAAAATGCCTTTCAGTTTATATATAATACTCCTCAACAATTGGCAGATAACAAATCACCATTCGAGATACCCCTAGCACCTAGCGTTCCATCCAATATTGAAAAAAAGGCTTTATATGAATATTTAAATCAGCATTTCCCTAGCTTAGGAAAAGATGCTCCGACAATCGTAGAAGACGCAATAAGCTCACTAAAAAAAATACATCAAAAGAAAGTTGACTTCATTAAAGAAGCTAATAAATTAAGAAAAAGTAATTTAAAATTGTATTTTGAATCAAAAAAGGTTTAATGAAATTACGATGAGTTAGAAGTGATTGATTTCGAATACAAAATATTTTTAGAAGAGATATTCGGGAAAATTTTTAAAGGAAATGATGTATGAAGTAAGTGATTTATATTAAAATATCGAACCCACCCATTTTGATGAGGCTATTATCAAAACGGCGGGTTTTTTAATTTTAAAAAGTAATTTTCTATTATAAGTTTTCTCTTTTTAGCCCGCAGGAGTATCCCAGAGAATTATAAAAATCCTTACTGTTGATAATATCTCCTTAGCATTTTGTACAACTGGTATATCATTCCTGTTTTTATTCAACGTAAATTAGACTGTGTTAACTTAACTTTTAGTAAATTATTGTAACATTCGATTTCAAATATGGTCGATAAACTTGCAGACGCATTTTGTTCGTAGAGAACCATTCGCTAGGAGAAGTCCGCTCGTAACCTTTTCTCATAATAGTCTTGTCCAACTCCTGGTGTTCATAAAATCAACTACTGCTACTAGATTATCTTAAAGTCTAAACCTTGAAGCAAAATCGATTCTCAGTTACTTTATACATATATCGTTGCCGGTATTCCAGTAACTTTTTAAACAATCTACTAAAGTAAAATTCACCATCCAAATATATTGAAAGTCTAATAAACAACAGTTTCACCGATATTTTGGATAAATAACTGTAATTCCGGAGTTTGGTATTTTATGTTTATTTATTGTTAATTTTACTAAATATATCTTGATGTGTTGTTATAATAGTTTTATTAGAAATGTAAGATTTATAAATCCGATATTTTTTTTGATAAATTATTTTATGAAATGAAGTAGAGGTGAATAGTAGTGAAGCAGGTGTTAGTCATTAAGAATGAACGGTCTTTAGCAAAGAAAATCGTAAGTGGCCTAAATCAAGAAGGCTATTTCATTTTAACACTTCACAATGAAAACAAAGGTTTAAATATAGTATATGAGCAAGATTGGGATATTATCATATTGGATTGGGATTCGTTGAGTGTACCTGGACCGGAAATTTGCAGACAAATACGGATTGTTAAAACGACACCGATAATCATTGTGACCGGCAATGTGTCCAGCGAGGATTGCATAGCAGGATTACAAGCAGGAGCAGATGATTATATAAGAAAACCATTTGTGAAAGAAGAGTTAGTAGCGAGGATAAAAGTTATTTTAAGAAGAGGGGACTGTATCCAGTTAAACGACACTGATTTCTTTCGGTTTAAAGATCTCCTCGTTGATTCATCCCGTAATATCGTGACAAAGGGTGGCGAAAATCTCCCGCTTACTAAACGCGAGTATGATTTACTTGTATTTTTAATCAAGAATAAAAATACAATCTTAAGTCGTGAAATGCTTTTGAATCAGGTTTGGGGATATGACGTAGCAGTCAATCCAAATGTAGTGGATTTATATATTGGGTATTTAAGAAAAAAGATAAAGTGCGAGAAGAAAGACCGATATATACATACAATCCATGGCCGGGGCTATTCGATCAAAGAATAGTAAAAAGAAGATAATAGGTAAAGGACAGTTTGTCATAGCAATCAATATGACAAATAATTGAAAAAAACGAGTAAAACAGTTTCATCTAGTTTTACTCGTTTTTTTTTTGTGCTATAAAATCGATAATTCAACAGTTACTGGAGGATATTGAAGAGACGGAAAGCATCAAAAGAATAATTCACGCATTGCTTTTTGTATTTCAATAATTAATGTGAAAAATTACTTTATTTATTATCTTCCTTTTTTCACAAGATTTTCACAGAATTAAAGACTATACTGTTTCACAGAACGGTTAAATGAAAATGATTATCAATAGCAATTGAGATATGGCTAGCAATTACTAGCCAATTCAATCTAGAGACTTCATCATTTTCAAAATAAATAACATCAAAAGGAGTATATGTATGAAGAAATCAATGTTTTTAAAACTTGTTGGTATTATGGCAGTTTTGACTTTGATGTTAGTAGCTTGTTCAGATTCAAGCAATAAATCTAATCAAGGGTCAAAGTCTAATGAAGATAATGGAAGTAAAGAAGTTGCTAAACCTGCAACAGTTGACATCACTGATGCCCACGGAACTGTTACTGTTCCTGTAAACCCAAAGAATGTAGTTGCTTTGGATAATAGAACTTTTGAAACTTTAGCTGATTGGAAAATTGAACTAGCAGCTGTTCCAAAGGATGTAATGCCTGCGGATTCACCATATGTAAGTGATGAATCAGTTCAAAATATCGGAAATCACCGTGAACCAAATCTTGAAATTATAGCGGCTGCAAACCCTGAACTAGTAATCGTCGGTCAAAGATTTGCAGACTATTACGAAGAGATCAAAAAATTAGTGCCAAATGCAGTTGTTATTGATCTTAATGTAGATGTTTCTGAGGAAGCTGCTACACCTGGGGAAAACTTAGTAAATGGACTTAAAAATTCTACAATTGCTTTAGGGCAAATTTTCGATAAAAATGAAGAAGCTAAACAAGTGGTAGCTGATTTTGATAAAGTTATCGAAAATGCTAAATCTGCATATAATGGAAAAGATAAAGTGATGAGTGTTATCGTTGGTGGTGGGGATATTGGTTTTTCAGCTCCTCATTCTGGACGTGTTTGGGGACCAATGTATGAAATTTTCGGTTGGGCACCAGCATTAGAAGTTGCCGATTCTACTTCCGATCATAAAGGTGATGAAGTTTCTGTTGAAGCTATTGCACAAAGTAATCCGGATTGGCTTTTCGTATTAGATCGTGATGCTGCAATATCTGGTGAAAAAGATGCAGTTCCTGCTCAGGATGTTATTGCTAACGCACCTGCTCTTCAAAAAACAACTGCTGTTTCTAAAAAACATATTATTTATGCACCTGCAGATACTTACACAAATGAATCAATTCAGACTTATATAGAGTTGTTTGAAAACCTTGCAAATACTTTAGCTAAGTAGTGTAAAGGAGTATAAAAAGTGCTGAAAAATGTAACTTCTAGGGTTGAGATAAATTCTCAACCCCAGTTTTATAACTACAATAAAATATGGACAAGACCTTTTATATTAGCGATGATAGTTGTTATTATTTTAGGCATTATATCACTGTTCACTGGTGTTTATGATATACGTGGACAAGAGGATGGAATGGAGATGTTTTTCATAACTCGCGTTCCGAGAACAGTTGCATTAATGCTTACTGGAGCTGCAATGGCAATGGCAGGACTCGTAATGCAATTGATCACGCAGAATCGTTTTGTTGAACCTACTACTACAGGGACTATTGAATGGTCAGGTTTAGGGCTGCTTTTTGTTTATTTATTATTCCCTGCCCCGACTTTAGTTTTAAGAATGACGGGTGCAATCATTTTTTCTTTTATAGGAACTATGATTTTCTTTTTATTTTTAAGAAGAGTTAAGCTTCGTTCGTCGTTAATTGTCCCGATTATTGGATTGATGCTTGGAGCAGTCATTTCTGCAGTGTCCACTTTTTTGGGACTCTTTTTTCAAATGACACAAAGTATAGAAACTTGGTTTGTAGGTTCTTTTGCGTCTGTTCAGGTGGGAAGATATGAATATTTATGGCTAATTGTTATCGTTACTTTGTTTATTTTTCTTTATGCGAATAGATTGACTTTAGCTGGACTAGGAGAAGATGTCGCAACAAGCCTTGGCGTTAATTACAATAGGATTGTTCTTGTGGGGACTGCCCTTATCTCTCTTGCAGTTGGAATAGTTGCAGCTGTTATTGGAAACTTACCTTTCTTGGGCTTAATTGTCCCAAACATTGTTTCAATGTATAGAGGCGATGATCTTAGGAGTAATTTACCTTGGGTATGTTTAATAGGAATGGGGACTGTAACTGCCTGTGACATAATTTCTCGAACAATTATAATGCCTTTTGAAGTACCTGTTTCGTTAATACTTGGAACAGTAGGGTCAGTCGTGTTTATTACCATTTTATTGAGACAAAGAAAACCAAGGAGGCACCGATGAACACATTGGAAATCGATTCTAGCCTTCATAATAAAAATAGATCAGCTAGAGCTTTTCGTTCTAAGAAGGAAGAAAGACGTTATTGGATTTTGCTAATAACATTGATTGCTTTGGGGGTCCTTTCTTCATATGGACTTTTAGTTTATAACAATCCAGTTCCAGTCGATTCACCTTCTTTTATCCCGGTTGTTATGAGAAGGATAGTAGCTCTTGTGGCAATGATCATTGCTGCAGTTTGTCAGAGCTTGTCGACGGTTGCTTTCCAAACGATTACGAATAATAGGATTATTACTCCTTCGCTTTTAGGTTTCGAAGCACTTTACTCAACAATTCATACTAGTACAATATTTTTCTTTGGTGCTAGTGCATTGATAAATTTTAGTGGGATTGGATCATTTTTATTTCAAGTTGTTGTGATGGTCTTGATGAGTTTGATTCTTTATGGATGGCTACTTTCTGGTAAATACGGGAATTTACAACTTATGCTTTTAGTTGGAATTATTATTGGTACTGGGCTAAATTCTGTGTCAACGTTCATGAGAAGATTACTTGCGCCTTCTGAATTTGATATTTTACAGGCAAGATTGTTTGGCTCTGTTAATAATGCGGATTCAGCCTATTTTCCGATTGTAATTCCTATGGTAATAATTGTAGCATTATTACTTCTTGCTTATGCTAAGAATCTAAATATATTGTCACTAGGAAAGGATGTTGCTACTTCATTTGGAGTTAAATATCAATCCAGTGTAATTTATACGCTTGTATTAGTTGCTATTTTGATGTCCATTTCAACAGCTTTGATTGGACCACTTACTTTCTATGGCTTTTTAGTAGCAACTTTGAGCTATCAGGCGGCATCAACTTATGATCATAGATATATTTTTCCAATGGCTCTTGCTATAGGATTTTTGATATTAACGAGTGCATACTTTTTGATGTATCATGTATTCCATGCACAAGGTGTAGTTTCAGTTATTATCGAATTATTTGGTGGAATAATATTTTTAACTGTAGTTTTAAGGAAGAGGGCTTTATGATAAAAATTGATAATGTTAAAAAGTTCTATACTGATAAGGTAAAAATAGGACCTTTGGATATCGAAATACCAAAAGCGGGTTTTACTTCTTTAATTGGACCAAATGGCGCTGGAAAGTCTACGACACTTTTGATGATTGGAAGACTTTTGGATATGGAGGAAGGTCAAATTCAGGTGGCAAATATGGATATTTCCGGATCCAAATCAAAAGATTTAGCAAAAATTTTGACTATATTGCGGCAAGAAAATCATTTCGTAACGAGGCTTACTATTAGACAACTAGTTGGATTTGGACGTTTTCCTTATTCAAAGGGAAGATTAACTATAGAGGATGAGGTTATTATTTCTAAATATATCGATTTTTTAGATTTAACTGATTTAGAGAATAGATATTTAGATGAGCTTTCTGGTGGTCAAAGACAAAGGGCATATGTAGCGATGGTTTTGTGCCAAGAGACTGAATATGTACTTTTGGACGAGCCTCTAAATAACCTTGATGTTG
This sequence comes from Lysinibacillus sp. Ag94, assembly GCF_023242215.1. Taxonomy (NCBI): domain Bacteria; kingdom Bacillati; phylum Bacillota; class Bacilli; order Caryophanales; family Bacillaceae; genus Lysinibacillus; species Lysinibacillus sp. Ag94. The sequence continues at coordinate 683,008 of NZ_CP096780.1, forward strand.
CTCGTTCTGTTCAAATGATGGAGCATTTGAGACGTGCGGCTAATGAATTCGGAAGAACAATTTTGACTGTTATGCATGATATAAATTTTGCAGCCAAATATTCTGATAGAATATGTGCTATGAAAGATGGACAAATTGCCGCTTTTGGAACAGTAGAAGAGGTTATGGATTCGAAAATTTTGACAGATATTTTCGAAACAAAAATAGAAATTATCGAAGGTCCATATGGGCCACTCGCTGTTTATTAGTTACGAAAAAAAATAGAAAATTAAATTATTTGCTGTAGCTTGCACAGATCATAGCAGCTACTCTAGTTGAAAGTTGCTGCCTGTATTTTACAGACAGCAACTTTTTCAAATGCCTCTCTCGATAATGAATGGAAGTATGTCATAACGATGATCTTAATATACGCTGACGCTTTTCAAGGGGTAAATTTTAAAAAAAGGATTATAAAGCTAAAATAACATAATATTGACAGTTACTCGACCGTATAGTATCATGTTCATTCTTATTCGTTGCAAGAAAGGTGGATTGACTGTGTTAATTGAAAGTGTAATAGACCACATATCGAGCCTTAAAGGGTATTCATCTATAAAAAAAATCGAGAAAGGATACTCACCAGAAAAAAAATACATAGTTACCGTTGGCCAAAATCAATACTTTATACGATTATCTGACATACAATATCACAAAAAACGAACTATCGAATTTTCATTGCTTCAAGCATTAGAAAAAAACGGTGTACAAACATATAAAGCTATAGAATGTACTTTATTGATTGAGGCTAATCTTTCTGTCATGGTATTAAGCTATATTGAAGGATACCCTGCTGATGAATTCATTTCGAATCTTTCTGGTGTGGAGCAATTTAATATAGGTCTTGCTGCCGGGAAAGAATTAAGAAAAATTCATCAACTACAGGCCCATGCGCCGCAAACGATACTTTGGGAAGAAGCCCCAAAGAAAGAAATTCAGCTTTTACTTAAATAAATATAAAAAAGGTAGCTATCAACTGCCAAAAGAGCATAAAATACTAAACTTTATTGAAAACAATTTCCACATTCTAAAAGATCGACTATAACCTTACTCCATGATGATTTTCATCTGGGCCATATCATCGTTTTAAATAACACATTCAATGGCGTAAATGATTTTAATGGCTATGATTTTGGTGACCCCTATCATGATTTTTATAATCTTTCTTTATTTAGCAGAAGACATAGTATCCCATTTTGTATTGGACAAATAAATGGTTATTTTACAGAATCTCTAGACGATACATTTTGGCGAATATATGCCCTTTATGCAGCGATGAATATCATCTCTACAATTGTGTGGACGAAAAGATATGATGAACAATCTTTTGATGATGCATTGCAAAGAATCCATCTCATTTTAGCAGATCATGACTATTTTAATTTGGATCAACCATTATGGTATAAGTCCATACCTATTGATAATGTTACTGGTTTATAAACGGTGATGTTTGCTATTGTGTATTTTTAACTAATATTTATTAAAGTTAGTTTAGTTTTACTGAAGAAGGTTTTCGGATAGCTTTATAGAATTAAATTTGGGGGTATATGTAAAAGGGGGGAACGAAATGAGGGGGCCAATTGTTAATCTTAGTGATTATAATCTTAATTGGGAAAAAGAATTTGAATATGAGAAAAAAACAATTGTTGATGTTATAGATGATAAAGTTTTGGGAATTGAACATATTGGAAGTACTTCTATAAAGGGATTGGAAGCGAAACCAATAATTGATATTATTTTGGGCGTGCAAGATTTAGATGAAGTATCCAACTTTGTTATTCCTCTTAGTGAAATTGAATATGAATATGTTCATAAACCTGAGTTTAAAGATAGAAGATTTTTTAGGAAGGGATTATGGGGACAGGGTACTTGTCATCTGCATATCTGTGAAATTAACAGCAGAGAGTGGATTGAAAAATTATTGTTTCGAGATTATCTTAGGTTACACCCCGATGTAGCTAAAGAGTATGCTTCATTAAAAAAAGAACTTGCTTCAAAATATAAGTACGATAGATCAATATATACAAAGAAGAAAGAACCGTTTATCAAAACTATTATAGAAATAGCTATGAAGGAACAGTAGAAAGATTGCTGACAAACTTCTCAATATACGGGTCTATAACTGCGATACATAGAAATGTGTACGTCACCAAATTGTGAGGTTAGATGTGGGTGAGTAAAACTAGCTAATATGAGCGATAGAAAGCGAATAAAAGGAGATTGAAAAAACGATCTTTTAAAAAGTTAAATTTTGATGTGGAGGAAATTTGATGGATTACGTTTATCATATGATACCTAAAAAAATGACGGGTGAGGTTCTTATTTCCCTTAACGAGATAAAATTGATAGATTCCGAACTATATAAAACTTACTCAAAAAAGTATTCTGACCATCCAGAAAGACCAAGCTTATTCTTGAAAAGAATCCCTAAATTAAATTGTTTATGGAATGATGTGATTTTTTTATTACCACTTCACCCTTACTATGTTTACGAAGCATTATATTCTCTTGGATTAAGTATAAAAAAAGATTTGATGTTTTATGAGATACCAACGGAAAGATTGATGAAAAATAAAAATGGTGTGTATTTCTATAATAAAGAGAATTATAGAGGTCCTGCTTCGGATATACCTGATGAAGAAATTCAAGTCATTGATATCATTTCATATCCAGAATGTTCAGCTTTACCATCAGACGCTTTAGCCTACTTCACAGAACAACATAAAAAGGGAGTAAACTTTGGGATGTTTGCGCATATTCCTCATATTTTAAGTTTAGGAAACATTAATATTAAAGGTGTAAATATGATTAATTGGAGTGCTGCTCCAGTTCAAATATAATTGATTTAATTGAGTGGTTAGCTAAATTAGCTACCTTGTTTGAACGGATACTTTTCTGGAAGATCATGGAGTTGCATACGCAGCTCTTTTTTTCTTTATTGAACGAGGTTAGTTGAACAAGATGGTATTATAAAAGATAAAAAGGACTGAAGATATGTCAAAATATATATCACCAAATTGTTTTAGGAATATCGCCTGGCAGTCCGTTTATATAGAAGAAGTCAAAGTTGAAAACAATAATCTTTACTTAACTTTTGAGGGTCTTTTAATTACAAAAGAACACCCTCTTAACCCGTTTGACACTGAATGGGAAACGAATGAAGCAATATTAGTTTTTTATGACTTCAAGGTATTAGATTCTGGATATTATGATTGTTCACAAGTCCCAAAACAATTTAGAGACTACGAAAAAGATTGTCAGTATGTTGAAATTCCACTTTTAAAGTTAATTAACGACTTTACTATTGTTACTGAAGATGTAAAAGAAAAAAATAAATCATTTTTCGAACAGACTTTTGAGGGCTTTCCTTGGAATTTTGGAGAAGATACTTGGGGCTATTTTAAACTTCGATATAAACGAATGGAAATGATATGGGATTCTTTTCATAACGAATGATAAGTACAATCAGCTTCTTCAACAAATAGAGTGCTTTATTTCAATAAGGGGTAGAGTCTTTAAAAACTATGACCCAGTTTAGTCGAATAAGAAGGATATATATGACGATGTTTATGTGAAAATATGGAGGGAATTATGAGCGATTCTATTAATTATAAAATATGGACTGTTTGTATGATTCAAAGTGAAGAGAAGGTGTTACTTCTGGATAGACAGCACGACAATTTTAAAGGATTTATCCCACCGGGTGGTAAAGTTGAGTTTCCTGAAAGTATTGTAGAGAGTGCTATTAGAGAAGTAAAAGAAGAAACTGGGTTAGAAGTTAGAAACCTTACTTATAAAGGGCTTTATGAATATGTTAATCCAGTCGCTAAAGATAGATATATGATATTTAATTACATAACAAAGGATTTCGAGGGTGAACTCTTGGAAGATGCTCCAGAGGGGAAAGCTGTTTGGGTAGATATAGAAAGCGCTTATAAACTTCCTATGCAGACATCGATACGTAGAAGATTTCCTTTATTTTTTAAAGATGGAACATTTGAGATTCAAGTTGAATGGAACCAAGAAGAAAATAAAGAAGGGAAAGTTACAATACGTAACACATAAAACTTCTTATTAGATTAACGGGCAATTGGTGCAATCGCTTTTCAATAACGTCGAGGTCAGTCCATATAAACTGAAAAATGCATAATCGATAACGAAAATCAACGTCTACAGTATATTTTTAATCAACTTTTATTTCAACGCTATAGGAGGACATTTATTTGAGGACAGATATAGATAATTGGGAATCGATCACCATAACAGAAATTTATAAGCTCTTTTCTATTATTCCAATTAAATGGGGTATTGCAGGGGGATGGGCTTTAGATTTACATTTAGGCAAACAGTCAAGGGTACATGATGATATAGATGTAATAATTCTTCGGGAGGAACAATTGACTGCCTATAATTATTTGTCAGGTGATTGGGTGTTATACAAAGCAGAGAATGGGCAACTTGTTCCTTGGCAAGAAGGCGAGTTTTTAAAAACGACAAATGATATCTGGGCTACTAAAAGCAGTAGTTCTCCATGGGCTTTTCAAATTATGTTAGTAGAGACAGAGCAACAATCCTGGATATACAGGAGAGAAAAATCTATTCGAAGAAGATTAGAGGAAATATTTTTAAGAACAGATGATGAGATACCTTACCTGAGACCCGAGATTCAACTCCTTTATAAAGGTGGTAGCTCAAAGATTAGAGAAAAAGATTTTAAAGATTTACAAACTATGCTGCCATATTTACTGCCTGAACAAAGGGATTGGTTAAAAACGTCTTTGAAAAGACAATTTCCAACTGGTCATTCGTGGCTTGATTATATATAAGTGTGAAATATTATAAACGCTGAAATAAATATGTACAAAAATGCTTGTATAACCAAGTACATTTTTGATTCCCTTTGTATATTACAACTATGGAGTGGTGAGCATGATAGCCTCGATCGGAAGCTACCATTGATATAGCTGGTTTCTAGGCTACAAATCATGCGAGTAGAGGCTCCGTGTCAAGTTGTAAATATTCACGAATTTGTATAAAAACGTAGTTAATCAGCGAAAGTGTACATGATTATATGAGCAAAAATGTACATTGTTATTTTGACATTTTCATTGAACCATACTCATTAGGGAACAAATCACTAATTATAGAAAAAGAGCTACACATAAATAGTTGCTGATGGAAAGTTATTAATTGTATAGATGGGAGAAATGATGAAACAATTGCTAAAGGAAATTTTGTCTCCAAGTAATCAATATAAAGTTCAAATTATTAATCGTAAGGATGGTCTCTATAGCACAGAAGTATTTATGTGGAAAGAAGAGTACGGATATGAGTATTGGAGTCCAATAAAAAAGAATTGACTTTGGCTCAAACAGAGGAAGGTGCAATGTCAATAGCCATTGAACATTTAAGAGAATACTCGGGTGAAATAATAAATTTTTAGATACTACACACGGTGAGTCTCTATTATAAAATGAAACGCTTTTTTACAACGAAACAGGATTGTTGAATAAGGGATTGAATATTTACAATAGTGATTTATTGAAGAATAGGGAAGTGGAAATAACAATGAATTACATAATTAGATTAGCGAATGAAAACGACTTATCGGGTTTATGTGATATTAGAAATAATAAAGATTTATTTTCCAATTATTTAAAGAAATGTGCAAAAAGGGAATTATATTTAGCAATCGCTGAACAAGACTCACTTATAGTTGGTTTTGGAGTTCTTAAATTAAAAGGCGCATTGCTTCCTAAATTAAGTGACCTATATGTAAAGGAGGATTACCGGGGGAATGGTATAGGTTCAGATTTAATTAGGTATAGAGAAAATATTGCAAAAAGTTTAGGTTATTCTGAGATATTTGTTAGTGTTGACCCAATAGAAAATCCCAAAATGATAAAGTTAATTAGCAAATACGGTTACGAACCTATCTCTGACCCATATATAAAAAAAGCCATATTTTATAATGCTAATGGTACGACCTATAATAAAACCTACACAAGAATTGATTTAAAGAAGTTGTTGAACTAACAGGGCTTTACTTAAAGATGGGATTCCACAGAGAGCCCATCTTTTTTATTCAACGGGGCAGGTTAATGGAAGAAGGAAATTAGATTAACGAAAAAGAATCATTAAAATTGGGAGGGTGGAAATGATTAAAGCAGCTATATTCGATTTAGATGGAACATTGCTGAATAGGGATGAATCAGTTGAAATGTTCATAAATACTCAATATGACAGGTTAAATAAATTAGTAGGTCATATTCCAAGAGAGAAATATGTAACGAGATTTACCGAATTAGACAATCGTGGGTATGTATGGAAAGATAAGGTGTACCAACAATTAGTCGATGAATTTGAGATTACTGATATAACGTGGGAAGAACTACTTCAAGATTATATTTGTGAGTTTAAAAATAATTGCGTTCCTTTTCCTAATCTGATAGATATGTTAGAAGAATTAAAAAAAAGGAACTTTAGGTTAGGCATCATTACAAATGGAAAAGGGCAGTTTCAGATTGACAATATAGAGGCGCTAGGTATTGAGAAGTATTTTGACATTATTTTAATATCAGAATGGGAAGGAATAAAAAAACCTGACCCACAAATATTTAAAAGAGCATTGGAACAGCTTAATGTTTCACCCAATCAAAGCATATTTGTTGGGGACCATCCTGTAAATGATGTGAAAGCTGCTCAAAATGTCGGGATGATAGGGATTTGGAAAAAAGATTTTCAATGGAGTACAGTTGAAGCTGATTTTATAATTAATGATTTAGTCGAACTACCTTTGATTATAGATAATGCCAGCAAACAAAATGTTGAATCTTATTGAACGAAGCAGGATAGTTACTTAAGATTATGGTAATATTTTTGTTAAATAAACAGAGAAAAAAGTGAGTGTTTTATTTGGACATAATATATGATTCATCATACATCTATATCAAAAACTTTGAAAATGAGGCTAAGATTCTCAATAAATTTTGTAAAGATAAAGGAAATAAACTTGTTTTTTTAGAACTATATTCAGAAGAAGATGTGGCTGCTTTATTTATTAATAACTATCGTTTTAAAATCTTGGATAATGCCGTCGTATATAAAGAACAGGAAAATAAAATATCAATATTACATAGTCCAGCTACAACTATTGATATTAGAAAAACATTAAAGTTATATCCGTGGGATTTCTCAGCGATTGTATTACAAAAAAACACACCAATAAAAATTAAATACCATATAAGAGGTTATGAGTCTGACGATGGGTTTGGTATAAGTATTAAGGAGTTTAAAAACGGTTCTTTTATTAAAGAGATACTTCCGCTATTAACTCAGACCAAATAAAATATATAAAGTCAGGGAATACCATATGCTTTGGATTTGGTGTGATACAGAAGGGATTTGTAGTTTTTTAAAACTAAAATAGTTTTCAAACAATAACAAGCTAAGTAACGAATATCAGACAGTAAGAAATACTGTTTGATATTCGTTTTTTATTAAGGCGATGATAGCATTTCTAAAATTATATGTGAAATTATTTACTTAAACATACGGGATTCCATTGCGTAAAAGGAAAGCTATGTGTGGAAAATTCCTAATTAAGCATAATTGTGAAGAGTTAGACAAGTTTATAGGATTTATAGGAGAGATTATGCCGAACGGGGAGTAGGCCAGTGTTGGTTTAGTTGAATATGGTTCTTTTAATTGGTGAATCTTTTTTATAAAAATTTCATACTTAGAACAATTGACACCATTTTAGTCATCGAATACTTCTTGAAGTGGGAGAATGCAACTGAATAAAAATAAATATCTATTGGATTACTGTTGACATTTTAATTGATAATGATTATCATTATCGTATAAAGAATATTCCTCGGCTACAATACAGTGTAGAGAGGATGAACTTTAGCTACTTTTCTCCAGAGGTTTGCTAGTTCATGATTACGAACCTGAAACCCCCCTTATATTTCAGGAACGTGAAAATTTCAGACGACTCACCTATGATAGGTAAGTCGTTTTTTTATGTACTTGAGCGGCTCGAAATCTAACAGATTTAAAAGAAATAGATTGGTTATCAATTGAAGATTTAAGATACTTAAAAGGGAGCAGTAGGCTCAAAGGTTTTAGCTAATGTTATTTTAATTTTTTTAAAATCTGAAAAACGTAGCTGCTTTAATGCCGATTATTGTAAGAAACGCTTTGAGAGGTATCGTAATCAAACTAACTACTTTTTTATCTAGATAAGTCTTCAAAAGTAATATCATTAATGAATTTGCTTCATTAGAAAAAATCCATTTACTGATCCGTAAATGGATTTTTTTGTGCGCCCATAATGGACGCAATAAATGGGGCAAGTCCAAACAACTAAAACAGAAGTAGTGGCCGACTAAGTGCAAGAGTGTCCGTGGTAACCTGAATCTGAGGGAAGCAGGCAGCAAATTTCAATTTCTATAATAATTGGGCTTGCAAAACATTCGCTCTTTGTATATATTGTATATAAAGTATATGTACAATATTTAAATTGGTTTATGAAAATGCACATGGGAGGAAAATGATATATGAAATGGAAACGTCTTATGCTAGCTGGATGGTCAACATTAGTTGCTAGTTTGTTCTTAGCTTCTCTTTCCGGTGAAGTTTCTGCACAGTTGTTCGACTCATCAAGATATTCTCAATATTTTATCCAAGGTCTTGTGATGAGCGGGCTAGTAGTGCCTATTATTTTGTATTTATATAAGCATGTTTATCGGATGATAGGAGTTAAACCTAAGGTGCCGGTATATTCTTGGAAAAGGCTAAATCACTTTATTACTGGGGTTCTCTTGGCAAGTGCACTGGCTTCATTGGGATTCATTATAGCCAGTCTTCAAGGGTGGATAGTCATTGAAGACTGGCATACACCCAATCAGTGGTTTGGTGCGCTACTAATTAATATTTTATTTGCTATTTTTTATGAGGCTTTGCCAGAGGAATTTGGATTGCGGGGTATGCTATATGATGTTTTACGTCATAGATTTGCCGCTTGGCTATCAGTATTATTACAAACCTTACTATTTGTATCTGTCACTGTAGCGGTTGCCCTGATTCAAGCGCTCGTTGGATTTACACAAGGAGTATCCATTAACATCTTTTATATCATATTAATTTTTTGCTTTGGAATTTGTTTGCAATTGCTCCGTTTGTGGACCGGAAGCCTTTGGACCTCGATTGGCTTTCACCTCACATATCTAGAAATTATGAGGTTTGCTATCTCTCCACATCAATATGGCGTACCACCAATCATAACCTACCACGAATCAGTGCCTGGAATCGGCCTCTTAATCTCTATTTGTATGATGATTATTGGGGGCATCATTGTATCACTCGTTATACTAGGTGCGAAGCGTTTTATATGGAAAAGTACATAATTTGAACCAAACGCTTCATAGATTAGTTGATGCAAATGTTTAACAATCGCAGCATAAAATAAAAAAGTCGATTCCATATTGTACTGGGAATCGACTTTTTAGTTGCAGAAACTATGTTTTTTGGCTGAACGTCTAACTAAAGCGCAGAAGATATTTTGTTGTCTTTAATTCTATTCCTAATATGAAATGCTAGACGAATATAGGAAACTCATCGTTTGCTTATTTTGCATCTTTTGTCCACTCTGAAACTTTATCTTCATTGTCTTTAATCCATTTTTTTGCGGCCTCTTTAGGATCAGCGCCTTTCATAATATCAAACATAACACTTTCAATATCTTCCGGAGTCCAGTGGAAGTTTTTAAGAACACTATACACTTCCGGACTATCTTCTTTCAATCCTTTACGTGCAAATGTCCCAATATATTCTTCGGCTCCGTATATACCTTTAGGATCGTCTAAATATTTTAAATCAAATGCATTAAATTTCCAATGTGGAGACCAACCTGTAACGATGATTTCTTCTTTTTTCGCAATGGCTTGAGTAAGAGCTGCTGTCATTGCGCCTCCAGATGAGGTAACTACATTCCAGCCTTCAAGATTACTATATTCTTTATAAGCATTTTCTGTAGTTGCTGTCATATTTGCTCCTGGATCAATGCCAGTAATCGTTTTACCAGCTTCATCTGTTAAATCCTCGATAGAATTTACATCCATATAACTAGGAACAACTAAGCCAATTTTTGCACCTGAAAGGTTTTCTCCTAAATCTACTATTTTATCTTTGTACTTCTCAACTTGTGGGGCATGTGTTTGTGGTAACCAAGCTGACACCATACCGTCAACCTCTCCTTTTGCAAGAGCTTCCCACATAATTCCGTTATCTAGTGGTGTTAGTGTTACATCATATCCTAAATCCTCTAGAACTTGTCCTACTACGTTCGTAGAGGCAATTTCAGTATCCCACTCAACATAGGCTAAGTTCACTTCATTTTTTTCTTTATTTTTCGTGCCTTCACCATCTGAGCTACAAGCACTTAATACGAACATTAATGTTAAAGCCAATCCTATCTTCAAAAATTTACCGACTCTCATAAAATCTCCCTCTCTTTATTATAGGATGAGATATATTTAAATATTAACAAGTAACAACTTAAAGTTATCAGAAGGTTGTTACTTTTGTCAAATTGGCTTATTTTGTAAAATGGAAATCTTAAATGGAGATTCGAGATAGGGCAAGAAAAAAGTTCATGTTTAAGAGCCGTTGAATCTTTAATTTAAGGCTGTCGTAAGACTCACTTTAGATTTGAGAAAGGTAAATTCATGAATGTTTTAGTTGAACAGAAATTAAAAGACTTGAACGGAGATGATTTTTTCCATGAATACATCGGCTATTGTGCAAACACAAAATCTTACCAAAAAGTATGGATCTATTCATTCAGTAAATAAAGTAGATCTTTATGTTCAGGAAGGAGAAATTTATGGGTTTTTGGGCCCGAAAGGTGCTGGAAAAACAACAACGCTAAAAATGCTACTCGGACTCATTAAGCCTTCTGAAGCGACAATCCATATATTTGGGGAAAGTTTAAACAAACGTCGGTCATCCATTTTACAACGTACGGGATCCTTGATCGAATCTCCTATGTTAGAAATACAAAAAGCAATTGAAAATGCCAATGTCGTAATAGAGTCATCTAATCAGTCGAATGAAATAGCCAAACGTATTTCGAAAACTTTACAAGCAATACAGCATGTAGCAAAGTCATCCGTTGAAACCGTAAATAAGCACTCCGTTCAAAACATCGATGAACAAAAATTTTATTCCTTCATATCCTATGTGAGAATGGATTTTACGTTATTGAGGAGGAAAAGAATGCATTGGATAGCCATCATTCTTATTGGGATAGCTGCCAACTTAGATAATTTAGGAATTGGTCTCGCCTATGGTATTAAGCGAGTGAAAATACCCATATTATCCAATGCGGTAATTGCTCTAATTTCAATGATCGTCACATACGCTGCAGTAACAGCTGGAAGCGTAGTTATTAATTTTATCTCTCCGGATTTCGCAAATTTAATAGGGAGTCTTTTACTTTGTGCGATTGGGATATGGACTTTATTATCTAGTCGCTTTTCTAAACAAGGAATATTGGGAAATCCTGAAGTATTTGATGAGGATAAAAATTATATAATTTCAATTCGAGAAGCAATGACGCTCGGCTTTGTCTTATCAGCCAACTGTTTAGCAGGAGGAATAGCACTTGGGGCCAATGGTATTTCTGCGATTTGGACAGTTATTTCTATCGGTGTCTTTTCGTTCATCACAGTAGGTGCTGGTGTTCATTTTGGAGTCTTACTGACAAAGACTTTTATTGGAAAACATTCAACCGCTATTTCAGGGTGGCTACTTATTCTTATAGCGATTATTGAAATAGTTTCTTAAATATACTAGATGTCTAGTTGGGATGAATAAATAGAAAAGGGCATTTTAATTAAAAATATAGGAAATATCACATGTTATTTACGTGATATTTCTTTTTTTGAAGGTAATTTGACATATTGAGGACGAATTTGGTTTCGTTATTGACATACACTGACATAAACGATTATTCTTGGTAATGAGGGTATAAATGAGAATGATTTTCGTTTTCAAGTAAATTACTTTCAATTATTTTTCAGAGGAGGCGTATAACACATGAAGAAATTAATGATGTTCGTCATGCTTGCAACTTTCTTTGTTTGTAACTTTGCGTTACCACAAGCATCTGCTCAACTAGCTGACGGCACACATTCGATAAAATATCAGGTCAATAAACCTGAGAGCAACTCTGTATCCATTGCCAATGATTATTTTTTAAAACCAGCAAAGGTCACATTGAAAAATGGGACAGCTACTGTTCAAATTACATTAAAAAATAGTGCATGGATCACAAAGTTCCAACCACCTGGTGGAGCAACTGTAGTAAACGAAGATAAAGCAGCAGATACTCGTACTGTACAATTTACAGTTAAAGATTTAACGAAACCTGTTGTAACTTCTATGAAAATTGATATTGACGATATTAATTATCACCACGAATACAGCGTTTCATTAGTATTTGATGCAGCATCTGGAGGAAGCACTACAACAGCATCTGATTCGAAAACTACTAATGCACCAACAAATTCTTCTGAAAGTCATGTGCCGAATCCACAAACAAGTGATGTTACACCGTATTTATTAATTGTGGCATTAGTTGGATCAGCATTTTTACTTTATAGAAAAAAAGTACAAACAAAAACGGAGGGTCAATAATGGCTAAAAAACAACAATCACGCGCAACAAAAATAGTACTAGCTTCATTGCTAGCAGCATCGCTTTCAGCACCATCATTTGCATCTGCACAGGTAGCTGAAGTAACGACTACAAATGCTGAAGTAAAAGTAGGGGCAATTAAATCAGAAAATGTTGATACTGTAGTAGATTTCCACATCTTTAAGCCTGGTACAACAGAACCCCAACCTGCAATTAGCGCTCATCTTGTTACAACAGGCACAATCGTTGAGAAGGATGGAAAATTTGAGGCAAAATTAACGGTAGCAGCAAAATCTGCTCCAATGATCGCAGGTTTACAAACAAAGCAAGGTGATAAGTTAGTAGATGCTACTGAAGTTAAAAATGCAGATGGCACAATTACATACAGTTTCCCAGCTGTAGCTGGTGAAGTATTACAAGCGAAAATTCACGTTGTCGTAGCTTCAGCTAATATGGACAAGTGGTATGATTTTGATTTAAAAGCAGTAGAAAATAAGAAAGTAACTACTGCGGAAGAAAATGGTAAATCTGAAGAGATTAAAGAAGACGTTAAAGTAAATGAAGTGGCTGTCACTGTTTACAAAAACGGTACTTCTGAAGAATCTATTATGAAGCAATATATTCAACCAAAAGTAGGCGTATCAGTAGTAGATGGTAAAAGCGTAGTTACTATGACATTCCCTCAAGGTCAATATGTTAAAGGATTCAAAGTGGAGGGAAAAGAAGCAACTTTAGTAAGTCAAGACGATACAACAAATACTAGTAAGTACTCATTTGAAGTGGCAGACTTAAAGAAACTTGTAAATGCTCAGCTACATATTGTTGTGAATGAGCCAGAAAAAGGCGTGAACTATGATTCAAACCATCAAGTACAATTTAGCTTTGCTGTCGAAGGCGCAGTGAAACCAGTAGTGAATCCGTTTAAAGATATTAGTAATGACGGTAATAAAGAGGCAATCTTAGCATTATACAGTAAGGGAATTGTTAAGGGGCAAGATAATTTTAAACCATATGACAATATTACACGCTCTCAATTTGCGTTAATGATTGCACGTTCCTTAAACTTATCTTCTACAACAAATGCTGGCTTTAAAGATACAGCGAAACTTGATACAGAACGTGTACAAGCAATCAATGCCTTAGCTGAAGCTGGAATAGTCGTAAAGGCAGAGAACTTTAATCCAAATGGTACACTTACTCGACAACAAGCAGCAGTGATGATTTACCGTGCAGTAGCACATGTTGCAGGAAAAGAAATGAACTACGGTGATCCAAGCTTATCTTATTATGCTGATGGTGCAACTGTTACAAGTGAAGAAGCAAAAAAAGCCTTTGCGTTCCTATATGCAGGTAAAATCATGACTGGATCTGTAAATGCGAATGGCAAAACTGTTATTAATGCAAGCAGTCCATTAAAACGCACACAAATGGCAAAAATTTTAAATGGCTCATTACAATACATGAATAAATAGTACGGTTACAGCCACTTCCTTTCTCACATATTTGAGGAAGGAAGTTACTGTGCTCTTAAAGAATTTGGAGGAATTTACAAGTGATTAGCAATAGAAAAATAGTTCAAGTATTCGTTTTGAGTACTTTTTTACTGATGCTTTTCCCTCCATGGCTTCAGGCAAAAGCTGAAGAATCTGTATTAGAAAATGGGAGTTATCAAGTTGAACTAAGTTTTTCATCTCTAGATGGAGGGAAAGACAATATTTTTAGCGAATTGGCGACGATTGATGTAAAGAACGGTCAATTTAGCTTGAATTTGGCTATAAAGAAGCCATTGCGTATAAGAGATTTACATATCGAACAGCAGGAAAATGAGCTTTCGTCAAACGTTCAGACTGAAAGTTTAGTTCAATTTGATGTCAAGGATTTACATCGGCCTCTTATCATTAAAGGTGAGGTAGCATTTTCATCCTCTGAGGAATATGTCCCTTTTTCCAAGGAGCTTCAATTACAGTTAACAACCCTTTCAACAATTGTGCAAAAGGATGAGGAAGTTATTCCAAAAAACGAAATTGACGACTCTATTTCACAAGATATCTATGATAAGGAATGGTCAATGAATTACGTATTATTAGTAGATGGAAAAAACGAACCATCCATTATGAATACATATGTAAACCCTGTTGCAGAAATAAAAGAAAAAAACGGCAAATATTATGCTCACATGACAATTTTAAAATCTAATTGGATAACAGGCTTAACTGTAGATCAACAAGGAAAACAGGTAGAGCCGAAGTTTATTTCACTTGTAAACAATGCTAGAGTTGTTGAATTTGAAATTAATAATTTTGAAAAGCCAATACGAATGTGGGTTAAAGTTGATATACCTGAGATGTCTTATCATCATCAATATTTCGTAAATCTAAAATTTGATCAACAGCAGGTAGCGCAGTTTTTAAGCAAGCCCACTGTAATAGCACCCTCTACACAAGTAGCTAGTGAAAAGCAACCTGTTATTGTTAAAGAGAAAGTCAAAAAGGCACCAGTGGAAACACAACAGGAGCCTGTAAAGCCGACTCAGTTATCACGGCCACTGCCATCATTCCAGTCAACTGTAACTGTGCCTAAGGAAGAGCGGTTAGTATTTGATCGTACACTTGACGCACCTATTGAAGATAAAGACGATGCCGAGAAAGCTGATGTTAAAGAGGAGACTATTGAAAAAGTTGCGAAGGATTCAAAAGTCGATCAGCAGCTTGCTCAGCTGAATATTGTGAAGATAGTGTTGCTAGTAGTAATTTGTATTTTATCGGGCTGGTCGCTCGTTCGTCGTTTTAAAAATGCAAGAAAAGATGCGAATGAACAGAAATAAGTAGGAGATGACTTTATGCAAAAGAATTGGAAATGTTGGTTGCTCATAATGGCGATGATGTCATTACTTTTGGTAGTCGTCGGCTGTAGTGATGGAAGTAAGCAAGAAAAGACAGAGACACCAACGGGAAAAGCACAGCCATCAACTGAAGCAACTGATGCGAATGAACACCGTATTATTGCAGGAACGGTTGTTATTGCAGATATTCTAGATAAGCTTGAGTTGGACGCTATAGCAGTGCCTGAAACAGAAAAAACATTAGCAAAACGTTTCCATAAACTGCCTACGATCGGTAACGCAATGGAGCCAGATATGGAGATTGTTAAATCATTAAATCCAACAGATGTGTTATCAGTTTCAACGTTAGAGTATGATTTACAAGATAAATTCGAGCAGTTAAAAATTCCGGTTAATTTTTTAAACTTTCAAAGTGTGGATGCCATGCTTTCCGAGATTAAAACACTTGGCGAACGCTATAATCGCGTAGAACAAGCCGAGAAGCTAGTGAATGGATTACAAAAAAATATTGATGCTGTACAAACAGTTGCAAGGAACAAAGAGGGGCCTCGTGTATTAATCTTACTTGGTATTCCAGGAAGTTATTTAGTTGCAACTGAAAATTCCTATGCGGGAGACCTTGTGAAACGTGCAGGCGGTATTAATGTAATGGAAGGGCAGGACGCTGAATACTTATCTTCGAATACCGAGTACTTGCATAATAGTAACCCTGATATTATTTTACGACTGTCACACGGTATGCCAGATGAAGTTGTAAAAATGTTTGACGAGGAATTTAAAACGAATGATATTTGGAAGCATTTTAACGCAGTAAAAAACGGCAAAGTCTATGATTTGGAGGAAGAATTATTCGGTACGACAGCTTCCTTACAAGTCCCACAGGCTTTAGGACAGCTAATGGAAATCTTTTATCGTAAATAGAACAAGCAAAGCCTTGCTTTTCTAATATTTCTATTAAGCCTATGTCGAGGAAGGAATAATTGGAAAAGTTGTGAATGTGCATGTAACATGATGGAATTTGAAAAGAAAAAGGAAGTCCGGTATGACAAAAAAAATTGTAAGCTTTTCAATTGTAATTGTATTATTACTTGTCTCAGCAGTTTATGCCGCAACGACAGGTAGCATTAAAATGGGCTTTTTTGAATTTATAGGTGCATTATTTGATGAAGGAAATAGTCAAATGGAGGCTATCCGAGATTTACGATTTCCACGAATCATTGTTGCGTTGTTTGCTGGTGCAGCACTTTCCGTTTCAGGGGTACTATTACAATCAGTTATGCGTAACCCATTAGCGGATGCCGGGGTTATTGGTATATCTTCAGGAGCGGCATTTGTCCAGCTCTTTATTATTTCCTTCTTTCCAGCATTATTTTTTATGACACCTATATTAGCATTTATGGGCGGGGCATTTGCCTGCGCACTCGTCTTTGCGTTGTCATGGAAGTCAGGCTTAAGTCCATTGAAACTTATTTTAGTCGGAATCGCTATTAATGCAATGTTCACTGGGTTAACAGAGGCTTTCATTAGTTTAGGTGGTTCATTGAATACTTCAGCTTCCAGCGTTGTAGGCTCAAACTTAACGATGCGTACGTGGAAGGACGTATCAACAATTGTTACTTATGGTACTGTCGGATTAATAGCCTCCTTTGCATTATATAGTTGGTGTAATCTCCTCGTATTACAAGACAAAACAGCAAAAAGTCTAGGCTTTCCTATAGCTCGTGCTCGTCTAGCAATAGCCGCTGTTGCGGTACTATTATCAGCTGTTTCTGTTGTTGTAGCAGGAGTTATCTCGTTCGTCGGTCTGTTAGTACCACATATTTCTCGTCGTATTGTTGGACACGATCATAAGGTGCTCATACCTTTTACAGCATTAGCTGGCGCTTTACTAATATTAGTGGCAGATACGATTGGTCGCACAATTGCTGTACCACTTGAAATTCCAGCATCAACCATTATGGCGATTATCGGTGGACCATTTTTAATATTCCTATTACGAAAAGAGTGAGGAGACATGGAAATACAAGATATTATTGTATCGCATGATAATACTCGAAATCATTTAGACGGTGTATCGACGATAATTCAAAAGGGCAAAATCACAACGATTATCGGTCCAAATGGCTGTGGAAAATCAACATTATTAAATGTTATGACCCGCAACAATATGCCGAAATCGGGGAACGTATCGTTAGAAAGCAAGGATTTGGTGCACTACAAGCCAAAAGAATTTGCAAAAAAACTAGCAATTGTCTATCAACAAAATGATGTACCGAAGGATTTAACAGTAGAAAAGCTAGTGAGCTTTGGACGTCTACCACATCATTCAATGCTAAAAAGAAATCATGAGGAAGATGTCAAAGCTATTGAATGGGCACTTGCTTGCACGAATTTGTTGGAAAAACGAGAAAACAATTTAGAGGCTTTATCAGGTGGGGAACGTCAGCGAGTGTGGATTGCAATGGCTTTAGCACAGCAATCTGAAATTTTATGTTTGGATGAGCCGACAACCTATTTGGATATTTATTATCAAATTGAGTTATTGGAGCTTGTAAAGGCATTAAATGAGGAATATGGCTTAACAATTGTTATGGTGCATCACGATATCAATCAGGCGATACGCTATAGCGATCAAATTATTCTGATGAAAGCTGGACAAATAATAGCCGAAGGAGCACCACGTAACGTTATTACAAGGGAAGTTATTAAAGAAGTCTATGGGGTCGAAGCCATTTTCAATGAGGATGAGCAGTTTGGATTTTACATGGTACCCCTTGCAATATAACTGGTGATACGATGAAAATATGGGCATCTAAGTTTTTAACATTTATATATTTAGCGATATTCTTATACTCAGGCTTTGCATTAGCCAAGTACTTATACACGTACTATGAGACTTCAAAATCATTGGAAGAAGTACAAACGATTTACCAATCAACATTGGCTTCTTTAGAAGATAAACCAGATGAAATCTCATCAACACCATTTACAATCCGTCCACAATTCAATGATTTACTCACTGTAAATAATAATATTGTTGGATGGATTTCTGCAGACGGGACAAAGCTCAATAATCCAATTTTACAAGCTGAAAATAATGATTTTTATTTAAATCATAATTATAAAGATCGAGAAAGTCGTGCAGGCAGTGTATTTATGGACTATCGTAATAATGTGCAAAATATAAACCAAAATACTATTTTATACGGCCATGCCATGAAGAATAGTACGATGTTTGGGAGTCTTAAAAATTACTTAAATCAGCAATATGCAAACGAGCATCCTATCATTTATTTAGATACACTGTATGAAGGTTATAACGTTGAAATTTTTGCAGCATATGAAACCACCATTGATTTTTATTATATTGAAACAGAGTTTAAGAGCAATGATATTTACTTAAAATTTTTAGACGACATTCAAGCACGCTCTTCAATCGAAATGAATATAGAGCTTGGACCGGAAGACAAAATTCTTACACTATCCACTTGTAAGGATTCTGTCATGAGTGACGACTATCGTTTTGTCGTCCAAGGTAAATTAGTGAAACGCTGATAGATAAGGAATTTCCCCATTTCATTGGGAAGCTTCTTTTTTATTTAAAGAAAGTAGTTGGAGTAATTTTCTAAACGGAGAAATCGCTCAGGTAGTTTCTGAAAATGCCTTGGTCAAAAATTTTTAAAAATAACTTGACGTAAGTAAATTATTAATATATAGTAAGTTACAGAAAGTAATCAATTACTTTTCGTAACTACTGTTAACTAGGATGCAACAGAAGTAACTACAAATGTTTAATCGTAAACATAATTTAAGTAGTTACTTCATATTTTATAATATATCTCGAATTCGAGATAAAAACAACCCAATTGGAGGAATTTATAATGGCAAAATGGAACATTGATTTAGGACACTCAGCAATTAACTTTCAAGTAAAACACATGATGGTATCAAAAGTAAAAGGTGTATTCGATACTTATTCAGCGGATATTGAAGCGGCAGATCTTGCAGATTTAACAACAGCAAGCATTAGCTTTACAATTGATCCAGCTAGCATCAATACACGTAGTGAAGATCGTGATAATCACTTAAAAGCAGCAGACTTCTTTGATACTGAAAAATATCCGACAATTACATTTAAATCTACAAACATTGCAAAAAAATCAAATGATGAATATGCGGTTACAGGTGATTTAACAATTAAAGACGTAACGAAATCAGTAACATTTGATACTGAATTTAATGGTAAAGGTACAAATCCATGGGGCCAAGAAGTTTATGGCTTTGAATCTACAACATCCATCAATCGTGAAGATTTTGGCTTAACTTGGAATGCAGCCTTGGAAACTGGCGGTGTTCTAGTTGGGAAAGACATCAAAATTACAGTTGAACTGGAAGTAAACCCAGCTTAATTTTGTAAAATGTGCTCGATTTCATATCGGGCACGTTTTTTTATAATAAAACATTGCCAGAAAATAACATAACAAACAAGTTGCTTGCATAATTTTAGTAATTACTGCATATAAAACATCATATTGTTTTTGGGGGCGATGGGATGAATGTATTAGTGACAGGTGGTTATGGTTTTATTGGTAGTGCAGTGGCTAGGCGTTTTTTTCAAGAGGATGCAAATGTTTATATTATTGATAATTTAAGTACCGGTCATTTACGCAATATCGACTTTGATCATAAATCTTATCTTTTGAATGTGGAAGATGAGGTTTGTGAGCATCTTTTTAAAGAAACATCATTTGATGTGGTCATTCATTGCGCAGCACAAACGAGTGTTCAAAAATCGGTGCAAGAGCCAGTGAAGGATGTTTTAACGAATATTGTAGGGCTTAGTCAGATGCTCTTTTTATCGTCAAAATATAAAGTAAAGCATTTCGTTTTTGCCTCGTCAGCAGCTGTTTATGGTGATAGTCACTATCCACCATTAGAAGAAACAGATGTTAGTGAGCCGATTTCGATGTATGGATTAAACAAAAGTATTGGTGAGACATACTGTGAAAAATGGCAAAGAGATTATCGTTTACCAACATTAATTTATAGATTTGCTAATGTATTCGGTCCAAGGCAATGTATGCGGGGGGAAATGGCAGTTATTCCTAGCATGTTAAAAAGCAGTATAGAAGGAAAACCCTTTACGATTTATGGGGATGGAGAACAAACACGAGATTTCATATATGTAGATGACATTGCGGATGCTATTTATGCTGGTGTACAGGCTAGATTACAAGGCATTTATAATGTATCAACGAATGAGGCATGGTCGATTCATCAAGTTATTTTATTATTACAGCATTTAAATCATCCTTTAGAAATTCAATATGCACCTGCGAGAGAGGGAGATATTGAGCATTCATTTTTAAATAACGCTAAGTTGGCAAAGGCGATAGGGTGGAGACCAAAAACTACTTTTGCGGAAGGCATAGAGCGTACATTGCAAGCTTTACAAAATGAAAAGATAGTGGAAATTTAATTAAATTATAAATAAGGTGATTTGAGTGGGGACTAGGTGACTCCATGGAGACCAGCGAAGCGGAAATCAATCCCACGTTAGTGAATGAATTCATTATACCTGAAGATTTATCGGTACAACTTCAGTTTTTATTATATGGGTGACTTCCATTGGGGATGAGCTCAAAATATGTAGGTGATGATCAGTGTATTTTTTGACGATTTACCCTAAAAGGGAAATCGTCTTTTTATATTTTTAAGGAGACGGAAAGTAAGCGTTCATCAGTACATCGTATTATTGGTATTCGCGGAGTAATAGGTGATTTTTTACGCCTATAGTATAATTAAAGGAGTGCTATGGGATGGAACGGGGGCCTACAAATGCTAGTAGATTTTAGAGTGAAAAATTGTTTAAGTTATAAGGATGAAACCCTATTTTCAATGGTGGCGGGAAGCCGTATTCGAAAATTAAAGGAGACACATACGATGAAATGTGACTCATTTCACCTTGTAAAAAGTGCCTTTATTTTCGGACCAAATGGAAGTGGTAAATCAAACTTATTCACGGCAATTAAAATTTTACGATCTTTATTATTTAACTTTGAAAATCTTAATAATGTTAAACAACTTCGCTTGCCCTACCAGCCGTTTAAATTAGGAAGTCAGCAAGAACAACCGACAGAATTTATGATTTCGTTATTACTAGATGGGGTATTGTACGATTATGAGGTACAGTATAATGCATCACAGGTTCTTTATGAAGGTCTAACTAAAACGACAAAGTCTCTAAAAATGGAGCTTTTTAATAGACGATGGGATGGTACAGAATATTTGTATGAAGCTGTCAATGGTACTACGCTAGAATTGACAAAATATACGCGTGATAATACAGCTTTCTTATCGGTATTAAATGTCTTTAATGACCGAGATGCTACGAAAATATTTGATTGGTTTTTACATAAAGTACTATTTTTAGATGAAACAAATCGGTTATCAAGTCATCCACTTATTCGTAAACTTGAAGAGGAGCCCTTTAAGAAAGAGGTTATAAAGATACTAAAGATTGCAGACTTTTCTATTCAAGATGTAACGGCAAGACGGGTTGAGCGCAGAGAGAAAAATACTATTGGCTATGATTTTGACACTACAGAAGTTATACAAGAAGTGGATATCGATTTGCACTATTTATCGTTCGATGAAGTAGGCGCGCCAATCGGGACAGAAACGATCAATTGGACGATGGATTCAAAGGGGACGGTCCGTATGCTGCATTTAGCATGTGTCATGGTCGATGCATACAATAAAGGGAAGACAATCTTTATAGATGAATTTGACACAGCATTTCATGTGTCCATCTGCGAATTTTTAATGGCCATTATGAACAGCAAGCGTAATGTTACGAATCAATTTGTTGTCACAAGTCATGAAATTGATTTATTAGATCAGCCACTACGTTCCGACCAAATATGGTTTGTAAATAAAAGCTTTAAAAATGAATCCGAGTTATACTCCTTATTTGATTTTGCAGATTTACAGAAGAAACGTGGGGATATTTCTTATGCTAAGCGTTACTTAAAAGGAGAATTTGGGGCTACACCGGTTATTAATGAATATTTATCAAATCAATATTTAACTTCTTTGGAGGGCTTATCCAAACAGCCGCCGAAATAGAGGAACTCAGTCTAAGAACGCCATCGTCCTGTGGCATTTATCTGCAATTATGCCAGGGTATAATTAATAGGAAGTGGAGGTATTTGAGCAGTGAGAGTGCGTCAACAAGGGAATCGAACACTGCGTAAAACAGTTTTAATTTATTGTGAAGGTGAAACCGAACGTATTTATTTTGAGCAAATGCGTATTTTAAAGCGCTCAAAAATGGTAAGTGTCAAAATAAAAAACGTCAAGCGTTCGGCTATTAAGCTAGCCCAGCATGCCTATCGAGATTCAAGCTACCAATATTTTGATGAGGTTTGGATTGTTTTTGATAAAGATGATCTAACTGAAAAGCAATTAGAGGAAGTTAATGACTTTTGTGAGGAGAATAGTATTCATATTGCCTATTCAAATGAAGCATTTGAATTATGGCTATTGTTGCATTTTGAAGAAGTCGATCTATCTGAAAAGTATCCTCGTGCCGTATTAAATGACAAAATGGAGCAGCATCTTGGGGTAACACGTTATTTTCGTCATAAAGCAGATGAGTCAGTCATTGCACCGATCGCACTTCGTCATGAGGTCGCTATTAAAAATTGCACGGATATGATGTCACTTCGTAAGACGGAAAGCCGTGACAATCCTTATTGCAATATACATGAAATGATAAAATACATATTTTAACTTCTTTCAGCAAAAAAGTCGTTCTTTGTGCAAGCACAGACCGTAGCGAAAGCAAAGCGACAGCTAAATTATATGCCAATTAGTAGGTTTTCAATGGAGAGCCTGCTTTTTTTATTTCTCGAAAGGTGGGATAACAATTATTAAAAGTACGACATATATTAAGTTGATTGGAGTGGAACTTTTTTAGTTCCACTCAAACATGTAAATAAATTTTTTATATTTGGGAATAATATCAGAGGCCATGACAATTGAACTGTACATATGACGCGATTTTAAACCTATAAATGATTGAAAAGTGTATGTTGTATTCGTAATTTTTCCAGACGATCTACCTTGCCTTTTCTTTCTAAAAAGACTACAATGAAATTAAGTTAATATACTAGGTTTGAGCGATTGAGAGACCATTAAAAACATATGTACATTTGTACATGTGCTTTTAATGGTCTCTTTTTTCGCTTTAAATAAGGAGGAATTTCATTATGAGCACAGCTTCAGCAATACAACGTCAACAAACGATTGAAGAATTACAAAGTAAAGAATACGATTTATTGGTTATCGGTGGTGGAATTACAGGTTGTGGTATCGCACTTGATGCAATTGCTCGTGGTCTATCTGTAGCGTTAGTTGAAATGCAAGACTTCGCCGCTGGTACTTCTAGTCGTTCAACAAAATTAGTGCATGGTGGACTTCGTTATTTAAAACAATTTGAAATAAAAGAGGTTGCAGATTTAGGAAAAGAGCGTGCGATCGTTTATGAAAATGGACCGCATGTAACAACGCCTGTTTGGATGCTACTACCATTCCATAAAGGTGGCACATTCGGTAAATTCTCAACGAATATTGGCTTACGCGTCTATGATTTTTTAGCAGGGGTTAAACGTTCTGAGCGTCGATATATGTTAAATGCTGCAAAAACAATGGAAAAAGAACCTTTGGTCAAAGGTGAGGACTTACGCGGTGGTGGTGTATATGTGGAATATCGTACAGATGATGCACGTCTGACAGTCGAAGTTGCCAAAGCTGCCATTGAAAAAGGTGCTACACTCATTAACTATACAAAGGCAGAAAACTTTTTATACAATGACCAAAAGAAAATTGATGGTATTGTAGCACAAGATTTGATTGCCCATAGCACGTTTAATATTCGCGCAAAAAAAGTTGTCAATGCTGCTGGTCCATGGGTAGATGAGGTTCGTAATATCGAAGGACAACAAAATGGTAAGCACTTAATTTTATCAAAAGGTGTGCACATCGTTTTTGATGAATCTAAATTCCCATTACGTCAAGCTGTCTATTTTGATACACCTGATGGTCGTATGGTGTTTGCGATTCCTCGAAATGGGAAAACGTATGTTGGAACGACAGATACATTTTACGAAGGTGATGCCCGTGAAATGAATATCCATCAAGAAGACCGTGATTATATTATGAAAGCAATTCATTATATGTTTCCAAAAGTTAACGTCACTGATTCAGATATCGAATCAAGCTGGGCAGGTGTTCGCCCATTAATTCATGAAGAAGGTAAAAATCCATCTGAAATTTCTCGTAAGGACGAAGTATGGGAATCTCAGTCAGGTCTTGTGACAATCGCTGGCGGTAAATTAACAGGTTATCGTAAAATGGCTGAAACAGTTTTAAATAAGATTGCACAAGATTTAGAACAACGATTTGGCATTGCATCAAAACCATGTTATACAAAGCAGATTCATATTTCCGGTGGAGATGTCGGAGGCTCTCAAAACTTACATGCCTTCGTGGCGAAACGCACAAAAATGGGTGTTGATATCGGATTATCAGAAGAGGAAGCAAAACATTTAGCGCATCATTACGGTTCTAATGTGGACACTGTTTTTGAATATGCTAAAGAACAGCATCCTGTTTTACCTCAAGGGTTATATGCTCAACTAATGTATGGTATCCATCATGAAATGGTTGTTCATCCAAACGACTTTATGATTCGTCGCACAGCCTATATGTTCTTTAATATCGCACTTGTTATACAATATAAAGATGCAGTATTAGATGAAATGGCAAAACAATTACATTGGTCTACTGAACAACGTACACAATATGAAAAAGATTTAAATTTAGAAATAACAAGAGCTACAACTGCATTATAATAAAAAGGAAGGTCGTCTTTATGGCGACCTGACTTTTTTAACTTCTTTAAGTGCTTGTCCAACACCCGCTTAAAAAAGTTAGCCTCTGGCGGATGTCGCAGAATCGGCTTTGTACAAGCAAAAAACGATTCTAAACGCAATTATGAGGCATAATTGATATAAAGGGGAAATCAAATGAATTTTAATAATCAACAAATTATTCCCGCTGCGCGTACGGTTAAGCAATTTGATGAAATATTAAATAGTCGATTCGAATACATTGTGCTATTAGAAGTGCATATTAGTTTGCTCATGTCAATAAAGCGAGAGGCAGATCGTAACGGTAAAAAATTAATTATTCATGCAGACTTAATTCATGGCTTAAAAACGGATAACTTTGCTGCAGATTTTTTATGTAATGATATCCGTCCAGCAGGTATAATTTCCACTCGATCTAATATGTTAATAAAAGCAAAATCTCGTGGGATTATTGCCATTCAGCGCGTCTTTTTAATTGATACGATTGCACTAGAAAAAAGCTTTTCAATGATTGAATCAGCGAAGCCTGATTATATTGAATTATTACCAGGCATCATTCCTTCAATGATTTCAGAGGTACACCAGCGAACGAAGATTCCTGTTATTACAGGTGGACTAGTTCGCACTGTTGAAAGCATAGAGGAAGCGTTATCAGCTGGAGCAGTAGCTATTACAACATCAAATAAGAACTTGTGGGAAAATTTCCAAAAATATTGTTGACTATGTATATTATTTTCTCTACAATGTACATAAGTTAAAAAGCGCGTGGTTAGGAAAAGGAACCCACATTTAATCATCTGCATTATAACGTGCAGTTTGTTTAAGTGTGGGTTTATTTTTTTACTAAGTGCACTATTACAAAGGGGGGCTTCTTGTATGTCAACATTTACAGCTGAACTTGTCGGCACGATGATTCTTATTTTATTCGGTGGTGGCGTTGTTGCAGGTGTATCACTGCACAAATCGAAAGGCTTTGGCGGTGGATGGGTAGTAATTACATTTGCTTGGGGTCTAGCTGTGGCTATGGCTGCATATGCTGTTGGTGGTATTAGCGGGGCACATTTAAATCCTGCTTTAACGATCGCGCTTGCTACAATTGGTAATTTCCCGTGGGAAGACGTACCTTCTTACATTGCTGCACAATTGATTGGTGCATTTTTAGGGGGGATACTCGTTTATTTTATGTATCTACCACATTGGAAAGGTACGAAAGATCCGGAAGCGAAACTGGCTGTATTTTCTACAATGCCTGCTATTAAACATCCATTATCAAATCTAATCTCAGAAATGATTGGTACGTTTATACTTGTTTTAGGTATTCTAGCATTGGGAACAAATTCAATTACGGATGGTTTAAATCCATTTCTAGTTGGTATGCTAATTGTAGTCATCGGGATGGCATTAGGCGGTCCTACTGGTTATGCAATTAATCCTGCACGTGACCTAGGCCCACGTATAGCTCACTTTTTCTTACCAATCCCAGGTAAACGTGACTCTGGATGGTCATATGCATGGATTCCAGTTGTAGGTCCAATTATCGGTGGTACTTTTGGTGCTCTATTCTTCCAACAAATTTTTGAGGGGAAAAATAGTATCACATTTTGGGTATTTGCTATTATTGTAGTTATTATTTTTATCAGTGCTCAAATGACAGTGAAAAATGTTAAAAGTGAAGAGTAAATTAATTATGCCTCGGCATAATAAAACATTTGTAGCTGTCGCTTCGCTTTCGCTACAGAAAACATTTGCTGAAAGAAATTAAAAAATTATTGGAGGTATGTCCGATGTCAGAAAAAAAATATATTTTAGCTTTGGACCAAGGTACAACAAGCTCACGTGCTATTTTGTTTGATGAAAAAGGGAGCATTCTCCACGTTGCACAACAAGAATTCCCGCAGTATTTCCCACAATCCGGATGGGTTGAACATCATGCAGAAGAAATTTGGTCTTCTATTCTTTCTTGTATCGCTACAGTGCTCTCTGCAAAAAATATTGAATCAAATCAAATTGCTGGGATCGGTATTACAAACCAACGCGAAACAACTGTTGTTTGGGATAAACATTCAGGGAAACCAATTTATAATGCGATTGTCTGGCAATCACGCCAAACGAACGCTATTTGTGAGGAATTGAAAGAAAACGGTTACAATGATTTATTCCGTGATAAAACAGGTTTATTAGTCGATGCATACTTCTCAGGTACAAAAGTAAAATGGATTTTAGACAATGTTGAAGGTGCTCGTGAAAAAGCAGAAGCAGGCGATTTATTATTCGGTACAATTGATACGTGGTTAATATGGAAGTTAACAGGTGGTAAAGTCCATGTTACAGATTATTCAAATGCTTCTCGTACGTTAATGTACAATATTTATGATTTAAAATGGGATGAAGAAATTTTAGACATTTTAGGTGTTCCAGCTTCTATGCTTCCTGAGGTTCGTCCTTCTTCTGAGGTGTATGGATATACGGAGGAAGCGCTGTTCTTTGGTTCTGCTGTTCCAATTGCAGGGGCTGCGGGCGATCAACAAGCGGCTCTATTCGGTCAGGCCTGTTTTGAAGAAGGTATGGTTAAAAACACTTACGGTACGGGCTGCTTTATGTTGATGAATACTGGTGAAAAGGCAGTAAAATCAGAGAATGGCTTATTAACTACGCTTGCATGGGGCTTAAATGGTAAGGTTACTTACGCTTTAGAAGGAAGTATTTTCGTAGCTGGCTCTGCTATTCAATGGTTACGTGACGGCTTACGAATGTTCCGTTCTGCTTCAGAATCTGAACAATATGCTGCACGTGTAAAGTCGACTGACGGCGTTTATGTAGTTCCTGCATTCGTTGGTCTAGGTACACCTTATTGGGACTCAGATGTACGGGGTGCAGTTTTCGGTTTAACGCGCGGTACTTCTAAAGAACATTTTGTACGTGCAACATTAGAATCGTTAGCGTATCAAACTAAAGACGTACTTGGTGCAATGGAAGCGGATGCCAATATCCCACTAACGAAATTACGTGTAGATGGTGGTGCAGTCGCAAACAATTTCTTAATGCAATTCCAATCGGATTTATTAAACGTTCCTGTCGATCGTCCGGTTATTAACGAAACAACAGCTTTAGGTGCTGCGTATTTAGCAGGTTTAGCAGTTGGCTTCTGGAAATCACCAGATGAAATTAGTGAGTATTGGAATTTAGATCGTCAATTCACACCTAATATGGATGACTCACATCGTGAAGAAATCTATGCAGGCTGGAAAAAAGCTGTTGCAGCTGCTCAAGCATTTAAATAAACATATAGCTGAATAGTGAAAAAAAACCTTGATAGGCAAATTTGAAGCGAATCCAGTTGTTAGACAAAAATCTAACTAGGATCACTTTGCTTGCCGATCAAGGTTTTTAGGTCTGCACTTATATTTGTACTTACATATTTTGAGTTCTTGACCCCTTTTGGTTCATCAATAAAAGTTGTGGATGACTTTTGGTAAAACGTCAGCAACAAATGTTTTCTGTGCGAAAGCGAAGCGACAGCAACGAATGTTTTCTGTGCGAAAGCGAAGCGACAGCAACAAATGTTTTCTGTGCGAAAGCGAAGCGACAGCAACAAAGCATCCATCAGAACGGAAATCAACCACACGTTTTGTGATGGTCCCTCCTTTTGTATGTATTCCATATATCTCCTAGTAATTAAATTGTAAAGTAAACTTGACACTTCAAGATATGTAAAGTAAACTTTACTTATCAACAAATGTACAGTTCACTTTACATTTTTAAAGGAGGCTTTATGAAAAACAGAATTCGCGAATTACGAAAATCGAAGAAGATTACGCAGGAGGAATTGTCGAAACAAGTTGGAGTCTCACGACAATCGATCATTGCAATTGAATCAGGGAAATTCAATCCATCTATTGAGCTTGCCTATAACATATCAAAAGCTTTCAATTGCACGATTGAAGAAGTGTTTATTTTCGAAGAGGGGAGAATGTAATTATGGAAGTTTCTATCGGGGGTATTATTGGATTGTATGGAGGAATAATTTGTGGAATCCTTGGCTGGTGGTTTGGACGGAAAAAAGCTAGAGAAAACAGAGGTTTAGATGAGCTATACTATCATATTTGGCAAAATGCAAAATCCTATTCATGGTATGTGACATTAGGAGCAATTTATGTTCTCTTTTCTTTAATTATGTTTGGGATTGAATTAAGCAACGCAATGGTTTTAGGTATCCTTCTTTTAACACACCTAGGGAGCTGGGGAGTAATTGGGATTGTTTTGTCCATCAGTATGTCCAGTACAGTCACGTTGCAGCCCTCCCGTGTGAAGCTTGGTATAATCGTCATTGTTACGTCTATTATTGTTTTTACGATTATCACGATCATGACGAATAACTGGAAGTTTTTATTATATAGTATACCACCTAATTTAATTGGACTTTTTACTGCACTTAAACCAATGGGAGAAGATTCCGAGTTAACTCCCTAGATGTGAAATAAAGTCGTACCTTTATACCCCTTTAGATATGGTTATCTAAAGGGGTATTTTTATAGTGCAAAGGAAAAGAACATCACAATTAAAAGATCGATTAGGAATTGTTGAGTGACAATAAAGTTGTTCTATGATTTTGGTGAAAAAATGAGTCATCTAGAAGCATTCGAATTTGGTCGTAAATTAAGAAAAAATTGAGAAAGTTTTCCTATAGCTATGTCTTGAAGCATGTTTATTTCATAAAAACATATAGTGTATATTGAGAATTATCTAGTATTGGAATGAAAGGGGATTGCGTGGATAAATCTAAGTCGAATCAGCGCAAAAATTTGGAGGAGAATGCAAAGGATCAGCAGTTAGAGCAGTTTCGTGTCGATAATGAAGGGCAAAAGATGACGACGAATCAGGGACTAAAAGTTTCGAATGATGAAAATTCATTAAAGGCTGGAGTTCGTGGGCCAACAATTATGGAGGATTTTCATTTTCGAGAGAAAATAACGCATTTTGATCATGAACGTATTCCAGAGCGTGTTGTGCATGCGAGAGGCTTTGCGGCACATGGAGAGTTTGAGCTGTATGAATCGATGGGGGAATACACTAAAGCAAGCTTTTTACAGGACCCTAATAAGAAAACACCTGTATTTGTCAGATTTTCAACGGTAGTAGGAAGCTTAGGTTCGATGGATACTGCACGTGATGTTCGTGGTTTTGCGACGAAATTTTACACGGATGAGGGCAATTATGATTTAGTTGGTAATAATATACCGGTCTTTTTTATCCAGGATGCCATTAAGTTCCCTGATTTAATTCACGCGGTAAAGCCTGAACCTCACAATGAAATGCCACAAGCAGCTTCAGCTCACGATACGTTTTGGGATTTTGTAGCGAACAATCAAGAAATTGCGCATATGATTATGTGGCATATGTCTGATCGTGCAATACCTAGAAGTTTTCGAATGATGGAGGGCTTCGGTGTTCATGCTTTTCGTTTCGTCAATGATAAGGGAAAATCAAGGTTTGTAAAATTTCATTGGAAACCTGTGTTAGGTGTTCATTCACTCATTTGGGATGAAGCGCAAATCATTGCTGGTAAGGATCCGGATTTTCAACGACGTGATTTATGGGAATCCATTGAGATAGGTGATTATCCTGAATATGAGTTAGGTGTACAAATGCTTGAGCCAGAGGACGAATTTAAATTTGATTTTGACATTTTGGATGCAACAAAGCTGTGGCCTGAGGAAATGGTGCCAGTTAAAAAGATTGGAAAGATGACATTGAATCGTAATGTGGATAATGTTTTCGCTGAAACAGAGCAAGTCGCCTTCCACCCTGGGAATGTTGTGCCAGGCATAGATTTTACAAATGATCCACTTTTACAGGGGCGGCTATTTTCTTATTTAGATACACAGCTAATACGTCTAGGAGGGCCAAACTTTGCAGAAATCCCGATTAACAGACCCATTTGTCCATTTCATAACAATCAGCGCAATGGCTTTAGTCGTCAAACTATTAATTTAGGAAAAGTGAGCTACCATAAAAATTCCTTGGCCAATAATACACCATCAACTTCAACGGCAAAGGAAGGTGGCTTTGTCCATTATGAAGAAAAGGTTGAAGGACGCATCACACGAGCACGTAGTAAATCGTTTGATGATCATTTTTCACAGGCAAGGCTGTTTTGGAATAGTATGTCTCCCCCTGAAAAACAGCATATCATTGATGCCTTTAGTTTTGAGGTCGGGAAGGTGAAAAGTAAGTCCGTCCGCCAACAAGTAGTCGACATGTTTGTCCGTGTTGATAAAGCAATGGCAACGACTGTGGCCGATAATGTTGGTGTTAATCGTCCAAAAGGCGAGCAAATAAATGTCACGTTAGCATCACCTGCACTTAGTCAAGCTAATACTATAAAAATGCCCCAAACACTTAAGGTAGGCGTGCTAATAGGTGATGGATTTGATGCAAATGAAGTTGGCGAAATACTAAAATATTTAACTAGACAGGGCGTTCGATACAGTATTATTTCTGACAGATTAGGGGTTGTTACTAGTAGTGATGGTGTGCAATTAACAGCAAGTGATACATTTATTACTACGGATGCGGTCCTATTTGATTCGTTATATGTTGTAGGCGTAAGAGCAAAAAATCAAGCAAAGTTTAATTCTCATATTGTAAATTATATTAATGAAGCGTATAGACATTACAAACCGATTGGTATAGCTACATCAGGAACGACATTTTTTAATATGTCTAATGCCAATGTAGGGCCAGGAATTGTGTTAGCAACTGGCGACAAAGATTTCGCTAAAAAATTTGTCAAAGCAATAGCTCAACAACGCTTTTGGGAACGGAATATTTATTAACTTTACGTTGTTTCCGCGAAAAGGAAAATATTTGTGAAGCGGAGCAAATACCTGTAGGAAAAGAAGCAATACTTTCTCGCGTCAATGGCATTAGATTTTCTATGAAATATTTCATCTATCATGGTAAAAATGCTGATAATTAAAGTCTCTCATTGTTCTTAAAGAATAGTGAGAGATTTTTTAGTAATGGGTACTTTAAATGTTACCTTTATTGGCTCCTTCTCCATATAGCTTGGTCATGAGATCGAGAGTTTTAAAGAAAGTAGGTAGACAAAATGTTTCTTTATTTACTATAAATTACATGGCGTTGCATTCGAATTTTGTAAATGCTATGGTGGTTAATGAGGTGAATTTTGTGGAAAAATTTGATATTGCAATTATTGGTGCAGGACCTGGGGGCTATATAGCAGCCATTCATGCAGCAAAAAGTGGCAAGAAGGTCGCTTTAGTAGAGCGCGATAAAGTAGGAGGAGCCTGCTATAATGTCGGCTGTATTCCTTCGAAAATATTGTTGGAGCATAGTAAGCTCATTCAAGAAATAAAACGTGGTAATGATTGGGGTATTGAAACTTCTACAGTAAATGTGAATTTTCCAAAATTGATGAAACGTAAGGATGCTATTATTGACGAGCTTTTAACGAATATTGAGAGCTATATTTTGAGCAATCAAATTACCTTTTATCGAGGAGAAGCGGCAGTATCTAATGATTTAATGGTAACAGTTGGTGATGAGGTCTTTACTGCAACGGATATCATTTTAGCAATGGGAAGTAAACCATTTGTACCACCTTTTAAAGGTATAGAGGCTTCTTCCTACTATACAACGGATACCTTTTTCGATATGACAGAGCTACCAAAGCAGTTAACAATTATAGGCGGAGGCGTTATTGCAGTAGAAATGGCATTTAGTTTAGCACCGCTAGGAACAAAGGTGACGGTGCTGAATCATAGTGAAGATATTTTACAGACAGAAGAGCCAGATGCACGACCACTAATTCGTGAAAAGATGAAAAAGCTTAATATTGAGCTTGTGACAGATTTTCAATTTGAGCATTTTAATGGCAATGAAATTCATACATCTAAAGGCATTTATACATATGAAAATCTTTTGTTTGCAACGGGTCGACGCCCGAATACAAAAATAGCCCAGCAGCTAGGTTTAGCCTTCGAAGGTCGATCGATTGCTGTCAATGAGCATCTTGAAACAAGTCAGCCACATATTTATGCTATAGGTGACTTAGTTGGTGGTTTCCAGCTAGCTCATTCAGCGAGTGCAGAGGGAATTTATGTTGTCGACCATATTCTGGGGAATAAACCGGCACGAATTGATCAAGCTTTGATTCCTCGCTGTGTTTATACACATCCTGAAATTGCAACTTTTGGATTACTGGAAGAACAGG
The DNA here is from genome assembly GCF_023242215.1 of Lysinibacillus sp. Ag94. Classification (NCBI taxonomy): domain Bacteria; kingdom Bacillati; phylum Bacillota; class Bacilli; order Caryophanales; family Bacillaceae; genus Lysinibacillus; species Lysinibacillus sp. Ag94. The sequence goes on from NZ_CP096780.1 coordinate 716,759, forward strand.
TTAACGAACCTTATAAGGTGACGAAAATGCCTTTACATACAAACTCTAAGGCATTAATGGAGGGCAATACAGTGGGCTTTATAAAGCTCATTGCGACGGAAAAAGAAGGACGCATTTTAGGAGCTTGTGTTGTTGCTGATGGGGCAACAGAAATGTTAAATGCTATTTTAGCTACTAAAAATGCTGGTGGTACGGCCCATACTCTTGCAAATATGATTTTTCCACATCCTACAGTGTCAGAGCATATAGGGGATGCTGCAAAAGCTATTTTTGACAAAGCCATTCACCAATAATGCTACCTTTTATTAAGCGAACCAGAAACCATAACAATACTGTTTAGCCGCCTTCTATTTCTTATACAAATTATAATAAGCGTGATACAGGCTAATCGTTATGTTTAATTTTGTTATAAATACCATTAAATAAAAAAACATATTGACTTTGTATGTTATTATGTTAAATTAACATTATAAGAATACTTGGTTTTAAAAAATGAGTTGACTGGACATCTAGAGGCTTCTATTTTACGAAACGGATTTTCTCCGAGCGTAAACATAGAAGCCTTTTTTATCTTTATGTTGTGAATTTCTAACTTGGAGAGGATGGAATATGAAATTAGGATTTGGCTTTCGTTTTTTTTGGAGAATGGTTACGTACTGTAGGAAACAGGTTACTTAGGCGCTACATTACGTCATTTAAAGATATTGCATTTGGTGTAAGGACATTTATCTTTGTTAATAAGGAGTGGCTAATATGACAAAAGCAGTTATTATTAATGGCACTAATTCGAGAAATTCACGCGTGACGGCGATTCACGAAAAGGTAGAAAATCACTTGAAAGCACAGGGAATAGCGGTACACACAAATTATGTACATGAATTGCCTGCTGAGGACTTAATTAAAGCTAATTTTGCAAGTGAAGCCATCGTTTCAGAAAATAAACAAGTTGAAGAGGCAGATATTATTATACTTTTGACGCCAATTTATAAAGCTTCATATACAGGAATATTAAAAACCTATTTAGATTTGCTACCGCAAAAAGCATTGCTTGGAAAGATTATTTTACCAATTGCTGTAGGTGGCTCTATTGGACATTTACTCGCTTTAGAATATGCATTAAAACCAGTTTTAGCTGTATTAGGAGCTACAACGATCGCACATTCTGTTTATATTGTTGATAAACAAATTATTCGATTAGAAGATGGGAGCTTTGCTATCGAGGAAGAAGCGATTAACCGTCTTGATGTACAATTAACACAATTTCAGCAAATTGTATCCATTTAAGTATGAAGTAGCTCAATAATATAACATGAGGCACTTTCTTGGGGTCATCCATGAGGTTTAACAAATGTCATCCCCAACTTTTGGGATTGAGCATGAAGTTCAAAAAATAGCGCATTATAGGAAATAACCTCCTATAACGCGCTATTTTTAATTAACTTCAGGTTCTTCATTTTTCTCACTCGGTGCTGTAGAGAGATATAAGAATGCCTCATCTTGCAATAGCAATAATTTTTCTTCACAAATACCGTGTGCTAATGGTCCAGAAAAAATAGACTCCCACCAAGTTCCTGTTGTTGTTGTTGTCATTGTCTTAGCCCCCATTTCAATTTTTCAATATGTAGTTGTAAGTTTCCCAAAATTACAAAACCGTCTACACATTCCGTCTATTCAAGAAAGAGGAATTTTGATTGTCAATGTTGTATCGTATAGACAAAGATAGTTTGTTTCGAAATGAAAAAACTATGTACGCCATTTTAAAAAAAGAGGTGCTTTTATTATGAATTTTACGATACACGATGTAGAAAATATGATTACAGAACAGCGTCAATTTTATTTTTCACGAGCAACGAAAAGTACAAAATTTCGAAAAGAGCAATTAATAAATCTGAAGAAAACGATTTTAAAATATGAAAAAGAAATTTTGAATGCTCTATATTTAGATTTACGTAAGAGTGAGTTTGAAGCATATGCAACAGAAATTGGCATTGTTTTAGATAGTATTTCTTATATGGTCAAGCATGTTGAAGAATGGATGAAACCTGAAGCTGTAAAAACACCGATACAATACCAGATGGGAAAAAGCTTTATTGTAAGAGAGCCATATGGAGTAACATTAATCATTGGCCCATTCAATTATCCATTCCAGCTTGTAATGGAGCCATTAATTGGAGCAATTGTTGGTGGTAATACGGCTATTGTAAAACCATCAGAAACATCTGTGCATACAGCAGCAATCGTAAAAAAAATAATTGAAGAAACGTTTAGTCCTTCCTATGTTCGGGTTGTAGAGGGAGAAAAAGAGGAAGTGACTGCACTTATTCATGCATCCTTTGACTATATATTTTTTACAGGGAGTGTGGCAGTCGGAAAAGTTGTTGCAAAGGCAGCGGCGGAACGCTTAACACCAATTGCCCTAGAGCTTGGTGGGAAAAGTCCCGCAATTGTAGATCAAACAGCCAATTTAGAAGTAGCGGCGAAAAGAATCGCTTGGGGAAAATTTACAAATACTGGTCAAACCTGTGTGGCACCAGATTATGTTCTTGTCCATAAAGATGTCTATGACAAATTTATGAAAATATTGAAAGCAACGATTCGTTCCTTCTATGGTAAAAATGCATTAAAAAGCCCTGACTACGGTCGTATTGTGAATTTAAGACAATTTGATCGCTTACAGCAAATTATCGTGGAAGAACGTGATGCAATTACATTTGGTGGTAGAACAGATCGTGATGATTTGTATATTGAGCCTACAATTATTGGTTATGTGAAATGGTCAAGTCCTTCGATGCAGGATGAACTATTTGGTCCGATTTTACCTGTGATGATGTATGATGATTTACCGCTGGCTATTCACCAGATTCGTCAGCTACCAAAGCCTTTAGCGGCTTATTTTTTCTCAGAGCATGAAAAAGCTACCCAGTACTTTTTAGAGGAATTACCATTTGGTGGAGGGTGTATTAATGATACGATTACACATGTAGGAAATTTACATTTGCCATTCGGCGGTGTCGGACCATCAGGGGTCAAAGCATATCACGGGAAGGCAAGTTTTGAAAACTTTACCCATCCAAAATCTATTTTAAAAAAATCATCGAAGTTAGAGACGAACGTTCTCTTTCCCCCATATAAACAAAAGGTTAAGCTTGTGCGAACTATCATGAAATAGTAAAAGGAGGTGTCGGACACTGACACCTCACTTTTTTGGACGCCCGAGAAATAGAGGAACTCAGTTTTAGAACCCTACATCCTGTGGCAATTTATTTGTGCGAAAGCGAAGACAGCCACAAATGTTTTCTGTGCGAAAGCGAAGCGATAGCAACAAATGTTTTCTGTGCGAAAGCGAAGCGACAGCAACAAATGTTTTCTGTGCGAAAGCGAAGCGACAGCAAAAAATTTTGTAGAGGCATAATTGATTAGCTCTCCAACGTATATTTCCCATTTCGGTTGTCGATAAATGCCGTTTTTTGATATGTTAGGTAAACTAAGGTGAAATATTAAAAATATATTAAAATGATAGCGTTTTCATTTTAAAAACGTTCTTACAGGCATTTTATTTATCGGTGAATAAGTAGTAAAATAAGTTCATTAGAATGTGGGGGTATTCATCTTGTCATTTTTTGTCGAATAAACAATAAATGATGAAATGAATGTAGAGATTGATTGGAGGACTATGAAATGTATGCAGAGGAATTGTTGAATGCATTACCTTTGAAAAAAATAATTGGAGTGCTACCTGACCAAGTAAGTGATATTGTCATTGATTCACGAAGTGTACAACCAAATAGTATGTTTGTTTGTATAAAAGGTTATACAGTAGATGGTCATGACTATGCACAGAAAGCTGTTGAAGGTGGCGCAACAATTGTTGTAACAGAACGAAAATTACCATTAGCAGAAAATATTGCACAAGTCATTGTAAAAGATACGGATCGTGCAGTTGGCTTGTTAGCTGCAAAGTTTTTTGACTATCCGTCGAAAGATATGACAATGATTGGCGTAACTGGGACAAACGGAAAAACATCAGTAACGGGTATTATTCAAAATATAATGCATGGTATGGGTGAGAAATCGGCATTATCAGGAACAATCGGCTTTAATTTAAATGGTATTTTATATGAATCTGCAAATACTACGAGCGATGCATTATCGACTCAACAAATGATATTCCGTGCAAAAATGGAAGGCTGCAGATTAATGACGATGGAGGTATCTTCACACGGTTTAGCACTTGGACGTCTAGCTGGGGTAGAATATGATATAGCTATTTTTACAAATCTTACACATGATCATCTTGATTTCCATGGTACGATGGAGGAATATGGCCATGCGAAGGGCTTAATGTTCTCTCAACTTGGACAAGACTTAGAAAAGAATAAATTTGTAGTGTTAAATGCCGATGATGCTTGGTCAGAGCGCTATGCAGCGATGACACCATTTCCTGTATGGACATATGGTTTGAAAAATGAAACAGCTGATTTCCGAGCTATTAACTGTGAGTATCATGATTTCATGACATCTTTTGATGTTGAAATGCCAGAGGGAATATACCATGTAAAAATGCATTTGCTTGGGGAATTTAATATCTACAATGTGCTTGCCGCTATGGTAGCTTTTTATGGCCGTGGTTATTCAATGGAAACAATCATTGAGCAAATCGAGCAATTGCCACCAGTGAAGGGCCGCATGGAGAAAGTTTGTTCAGATTTACCAGTGCAGATTTTTGTTGATTATGCACATACACCTGATGCCATTGAAAAGGCAATTTCTTCAGCTGAACCATATAAAAAAGGGAAGCTTATTTTCCTAGTTGGTACGGGTGGCAATCGTGATAAATCAAAACGTCCAGCAATGGCAGAAAAAGCATCAGCCGCTGATTACGTTATTTTAACGACAGATGACCCACGCTATGAGGACTATGATAGTATTACAGGTGATCTTGCTAAAGGGATGCTTCATGAAAATTATGCATGTATCGGAGACCGTGCTGAAGCGGTGCGTCATGCGATTGAGGTTGCTGAACCAGGAGATATGATTATTTTTGCTGGTAAAGGCCATGAAGATTATCAAATTATTGAGAACACGAAATATCCGCATAGTGATGCAGATATTGCAATAGAAGCTGGCCACTTAAAATTTGTTTAATATATGATTTCCAATGAGGATGTTAGAGCGTACTTGATAGGGTGAACGGGAAAGCATGCAAAGATGCGGGAAGTTCACCATACTTAGAGAACCCTTTTAGTTCGTACTAAAGGGTTTTCTTTTTGGGTACTTTTGGTGAATGTCATAATGTAAGTAGATGAAAGAAAGGGTAGTATCTTACATTGTCCCTCGCCAAAATAAAAACCTCTTTTTTGGGGAAATCATGTAAAAAGGTTGTAAGTAAGGCAAGTCTTCTTTTATTATTATTAAGTATGAAAAAAGGAGAATAACGAGATGAATTCAAATTTAGAAAAAGATATATTATCGCGTCGAACTTTTGCCATTATTAGTCACCCTGATGCTGGGAAAACGACGATTACAGAAAAGCTTTTACTATTTGGTGGTGCGATTCGTGATGCCGGTACAGTAAAAGGAAAGAAAACAGGTAAGTTTGCAACATCTGACTGGATGGAAATTGAAAAACAACGTGGGATTTCTGTAACTTCTTCAGTAATGCAATTCGATTATAACGGCTCACGTGTTAATATTTTAGATACTCCGGGTCACCAAGATTTCTCGGAGGATACGTATCGTACTTTAATGGCAGTGGATAGTGCTGTCATGGTCGTGGATGCTGCCAAAGGTATTGAAGCACAAACTTTAAAGCTATTCAAAGTTTGTAAAATGCGAGGTATTCCAATTTTTACTTTTATCAATAAACTAGACCGTCAAGGGAAAGAGCCACTTGAGCTGATTGAAGAGCTTGAGGAGGTACTTGGCATTAATGCTTACCCAATGAACTGGCCAATCGGTATGGGTAAAGAGTTTTTAGGTATTTATGATCGTTATAATAAACGTATCGAGCAATTCCGTACTGAGGAAGAAGAACGTTTTTTACCAATTGATGATAATGGGGAACTTGCAGTTGAGCATCCTATGAAGGTGACTTCTTATTATTCACAAGCAATGGATGACATCATGTTGCTTGATGAAGCGGGGAATGAGTATTCTGAAGAAAAAATTCGTCGTGGTGAATTGACACCTGTTTTCTTTGGTTCTGCTTTAACAAATTTTGGTGTGCAAACATTCCTTGAAACATATCTACAATTTGCGCCAACACCACAGCCTCGAATTACTGAGGATGAACAATTTATTGATCCGGTTGATCATGAGGAGTTTTCGGGCTTCATTTTCAAAATTCAAGCAAACATGAATCCTGCACACCGTGACCGTATTGCCTTTGTGCGTATCGTATCAGGTAAATTTGAACGTGGTATGAACATGACTTTATCTCGTACAGGTAAATCATTCAAAGTGACACAATCTACACAATTCCTTGCTGACGACCGCGAAACAGTTGATGAAGCAGTTGCTGGTGATATTATCGGTTTATATGACACAGGCACTTATCAGATTGGTGACACAGTTGTAGGTGGTAAAAAGACATTCCAATTTGAAAAACTGCCACAGTTCACGCCAGAGCTATTTGTTCGTGTCACTGCGAAAAATGTTATGAAATCTAAGCAATTCCATAAAGGGATTTTACAATTAGTGCAAGAAGGCGCTATTCAATATTATAAAACGTTGCATACGGAAGAAGTTATTCTTGGAGCAGTTGGTCAATTACAATTTGAAGTTTTTGAGCATCGTATGAAAAACGAATATAATGTTGAAGTGAAGATGGAGCCAATTGGTTCGAAAATTGCAAGATGGATTGAAAACGAAGAGGATGTTAAAGAATCGATGTCTTCAGGTCGTTCAATGCTTGTAAAAGACCGTTTTGATAATCTTGTTTTCCTATTTGAAAATGAGTTTGCTATGCGTTGGTTCGCTGATAAAAACGAAGACATTAAACTGTATAGCCTTTTATAATGAAAAACACGAATCGACATGTTTTTATTAAAAGTCAAGTTATAAGCTGAAACTATTTTAAATAGTGAATTCTTATTTAATGTCACACATTATATGTATAGAAATTAAAAGGATAGAAAGAGCTGAAATAAATTCGCTCTATCTATCCTCTTTTTTACCACAAATGACTCTATTTACTACAACAACTAATTTGTTCGGTAATCAATCTAATGTTGCGGTAATTCAAAAGGAGCTTATATCAATTATTAAATGTAAATTAAAGGCTATTTTTTAAACCTCTAAGTAATAAAAGATATAGGTTATTTTCTAAAGGCTGTTTTCGAAAAGATTATTGCTATTCAACTAACGGAGCAGTTTAGTGCAACAAGGAGTACCTTTAAAATTATGGGGATTACAACGCTAAGTTAAGAAATGTGACCAAACGACGCTTTGGGAGCTTTATTTATTATAAGTTGTAACTTAAACTATTTTAAAAAAGGCAATTTCAATAGGAGGGGAGATTTATGAAAAAACTGCTTGGTTTAGCAATTGCATTGAGTTTCCTAATAGTTGGTTGTGGACAAGAAGAAACAAATTTGGAACATCAAGAAGGCATTATTGTGGGTATAAAAGAGATAGAGAATCAAGATGGGTGGAGCCAAATATTGGTCGTACCAAATATCAGTGAAGGAGATATTTCCAATAAGAAGGATGTTGAGTTAATAAAAATAGCTCAAGAAAAAGAAGGAGCATATTATGGTTTCGAAGCTGGTAAGCACGAAGATTTAGAAGTAGGAGCCCACGTAATTGTATATTGGAATGGGCAACAATTAGATTCGAATCCCCCTCACCGTAGAATAGAAAAGGTAGATATAATATCAAAATAACCTACATTTCTATTTTTATTAAATTTAAAAGCACCTTAGCTCGCTTAAGATTATATAGTATGCAAACAAATTTTAAATAACGTTCCCAAATCAAAGTTTGGAGACGAACTTAAAGGCCACTAATGTTTTTAAATCAACATTAGTGGCTTTTCTTATGAACATTGTTTATGCGTTGTTTTATGTACTTTTGTTAAAAGTTTTTGTCAAACGAGGGCTTTTCTTGAAGATCATTGAGTTGCATTGGCAGCTCTTTTTTTCTTATTGAACTAACGAAGCAGTTTAGTTGAAAGAGGAAAAAATTACATGTAAAAACTAAGGCAATACAATGTTAAGATTTGATAGGTAAAGTATTCTATGGAATGAAATTGGAACGGTGGCGTTTCTCCAACAAGTGAGGACGCTTTTTTACTAACGGTTCAGGTTAGTTGAAGAAGGAAATACAAATAAATTAAAGATCATCTAGAATGTATTAATATTAAGGAATCGTGAAAGGTTGAATAAAATTGTATAAATTAAAAATAAATAAACTTATTAATCAATATGACCAGAGGAAGAACTTTTTTGGAAGCATAAATTATGATGAAATAGAGAAAACGGAAAAATTATTAGGGGTTACATTTCCAGAAAGTTATAAATGGTTTTTAGCTGAATATGGTGGTGGAGGAAATGGTTTTGAATTTAGTGACTGTGAAATGATGCTCTCTTATAAACAACGTTTTTCTTCAATGCCGATTGGGTTTGTTATGATCTATTGGTGTGATGAATATGGTTATTGTTTGGATACAAGTAAGCTAAAAGATGGAGAATGTCCGATTATGAACTGGAGTCCATTTGAATCTGCCATCTATCTTTCTAAGCCTAATTTTTATGAGTTTTTCTTAGATGAGATAGAAAATGCAATAGATAATGAATTTTGGGACGAATAAGAATGGACTATTGATGTATCTTTCTTATTGCGTTAACGGGGTGCTTTACTTGGAGATCTTTGAGTTGCATAGGCAGCTCTTTCTTTCTTTATAGAACTAACTAACGGGGCAGGATAGTTTAATGTGGAAAAAATTACATATATAAAATAAGGCGATACATTGTTAAGATTGCATAGGTCAAGTTCCATGGGAAGAAATTAAAAACGGGACGTTATTAAAGATGAAGTAAATATTTCTAATTGTATGGAGGAGTCACGTTGGTTAATGAAGTAATTACAAATGCTAAAAATATGATTCAAAGGTCTGGAACATCCACTAGGATAGCGACGGTTAGGGAAATAAATGACCTAAAAGAAAAACTAGATTCTAAACTTCCAGAATGGTTGATCGATTTAATGACTACGGTAGAAGTGTGTAATAGTGAATTGGTGGTTCCTTTTGATGCGGAAGATGAAGAAGATGAAGAAAATCCCCAATTACGAATCGAATTCTTGAATCCAAAGTGTATTATTGATGAATGTTTAGATGCTGTTCCTGGATGTGCAGTATTTGAGAGTGGTTATATTTGTATCGGAGTAGAAATAGCTATTGGTAATGCTTACGCAATAAATATACACGAAGGAAATAATCCTCCTGTCTATTTATTAGATCATGAATATGCTGAAGAGACTGAGACGATAATTGAAAATAAACTAACTGTTGTAAAAAAATTATCCGACCTTTTCCAAGTTGCGAGAATAAAAAAAGTAAAATGTTGAATAGCCCTTTAAGACTTAATGTTTGTGAACAAATGTACTTAAACTAACAGGTGCTTTACTTGAAGATTATTGAGTTGCATAGCAGCTCTTTTTTTTATTGAACTAACGAAGCAGGTTTGTTTAAGACAGGTAAGCTAAGGGTTAAATGTACGGATATCATAGACGGGCATTACTTCATTCAACATTTACATTTGATGATTAGAAATGGGAAGACAATACAGGAGAAAATCTGTCGGTAACAAATCGAAAACGACCTTTAGCTAATGCGTCGCCAATCGTAGGAAATACACTATTTAGTGGTTTACGGTACAGATCATCAGGAAGTTTCCTTAAATGTTCAAAAACTCTTTTATTAGCCCAAACATGGTAACGAAATAGTTCAAGCGTATCTTTCATTATATACCTCCTGGATCCTGATGTTTTTTCCAATAGTATGTATGGTGTTCCATACATCGAAACGAATCCTTTAACTATTATGCACGAACGTTTTTACGGATTTATAATACATTCACTTGTCTTTAATTTTATAGAGTTGCGATTCGTGTTTTTTTACAAGGAAAATGAGAGCTTTATGTAGAATATATACAGTATTAGGAAATATAAAGTTCTGTATCATAACGTGTGGTTGATTTCCATTCCGACTGAACGCTTGGTAGGTGCCGTTACGCTTTTGGAGTCTTCAATCAACTTAAATAGGGTATACGTTATAACAAATTACATCTCCTAATTTCGCGTTGTGCTATATATTAAACCTATAATACATGGAGAGGTTACCAAATTTATAAAATATTCTCCTGTTCGGGTATTATAGAAAGGAAGAGATTAAAAGGAGCTTGTAATAATGAACATAAGTAATTTTTCTATTAAAAGGCCTGTTTTTACAATAGTTACGATGTTGTTAGTCATTATATTAGGTGGCGTTTCATTATTGAAAATACCTATTACGCTTATTCCAGAATTACGTCCACCTATAGGCATTGTTGTTACCAATTATCCTGGTGCAAGTCCAACAGAGGTTAATGAGAAAATAACGAAGCCCTTAGAAACAACACTCGCCACCTTACCAGGGATAAAAAAACTACAGTCTACCTCGCAAGAAGGGTCCAATTTAATTATACTCGAGTTTGATTGGTCAACTAATATTGATGATGCTCAGCTCGATATTTTACAACGCATCGATATGACCCCTTTACCGAATGATGCAGAGAAACCTAACTTTTTAAAGTTTGATCCATCACAATTTCCTATAATACAACTTTCACTACGTGCGGAAAATGACAATATAGATGTACGTTTATTGGCGGAAGCCTTAGAAAAAGAACTCCGTCGAACAGCAGGTGTCGCAAGTGTCAATATTTCTGGTAAGCTGGTGGAAGAAGTTCAAATAACTTTAGATGAATCGAAGCTAGTTGAAAAAGGATTAACGCAAGCAGATATTATTCAAATTATTCAATCGAACAATGTTTCTCTTCCTGGTGAGCCAGTGTTAACGGCTGACGGGAAAATGTTAACGACACGTATTTTAAGCACAATAAATTCGCCTGAAGGCATTGCGGATTTAATCATTTCAGTAAATCCACTAGATGGTAAAGCATTAACAGTAGGAGAAGTAGCAACTGTTGATCGTGTGGAACAAAAATCCATAACTACAACACGTGCAAATGAGCATTCTGCGGTATTAATGTCCGTATTACAGGAATCAGGTGCTAATACAGCAGAGGTTTCAAAAGCTTTTAAAGAAGCTTTAAATGAATTATTAACAAAGAAGCAATATCAAGGAATCGTTGCAGACGTACTAGTGGACCAAGGGAACTACGTGGATTTAGCCATTAGTAATATCGGATCTTCTTTACTTCTAGGTGGATTATTTGCAATGTTCGTATTATTTGTCTTTTTGCGTAGTATGAAAAGCCCTATTATCATTGGCATTTCGATACCATATTCAGTGATTGTTACATTTGTTTTAATGTTTTTTGCAAATTTTTCGCTCAATATTATGACGTTAGGGGCGTTAGCACTTGGCATCGGTATGTTGGTTGACAATGCTATCGTTGTTATTGAAAACATTGAACGACATTTAGGACTTGGCAAGGATCCGAAAACAGCAGCGAAGGAAGGGACAAAGGAAGTGGCACTTGCGATTACTGCTTCCACTCTCACAACGATTGCAGTATTTATTCCTGTAATGTTTATTGAAGGTTTAATAGGACAAATTTTCACAGAATTTGCATTAACTATTTCCTTTAGCTTAATTGCTTCTTTAGTTGTTGCGTTAACAGTTGTTCCAATGCTTGCAAGTCGTCTTTTAAAAATGAAATCTACGAATATTTACGAAAAACGTAATGAGTCATTTTTTTACAAGCGCTACAAAACATCAATTATTTGGGTATTGCGTCACCGTATGCTTGTACTAATATCAGCAGTTGTCTGTTTTGGACTTGCGTTGTTTGGGCTTATGAAAATTGGTACTGAGTTTTTACCGCCAACGGATGAAGGGTTTGCCTCCATTAGTGTAAATCTAGAAAAAGGGGTAGCAGTATCAGAAACAGAAAAAGTTGTAGCGAAAATTGAAGAACGCCTAAAACGGGAAAAAGATGTTGACGTATATGTTAGCCTAATCGGTGGTACGCAACAGGCACAGGCACGGGGACAAACAAGTGCAAACCAAGCAGAATTATATGTAAAGCTTGTTCCTCTAGCAGATAGGAATCGTTCAATTTTTCAATTTGTAGAAGAGGTTGAGCGAGATTTGCATAAAGAGCTAGGTGAGCAAGTTGAAATTAACTTTAATGTCTCAACGACAACAGGATCGTCACCAAATACATTAACGTTTAGGTTAACAGACTCTGATGAGCAAAGACTTCAAAGCTCTGTTGATAAATTACAGCAGGAGCTATTAAAGGTAAAAGCCATCACAAAAGTATCTACGGATTTAGATATTACTGTAAAAGAAATTCAAGTCGAAGTAGACCGAGAAAAGGCGAAGGACTACGGATTTGTCCCCGCACAAATTGCTCAAACGGTCAATCAAATGACGAAGGGTCAGCTAACAACGCAAATAATGGCAGAGGATGGTGCTGTATTGCCTGTTTATACAGGCTTTGGACAAGTGTTTAATGATAGTATCGAGTCACTAAAATCGATGCAGCTTCGTTCACCTGCAGGTTTATTTGTAAAGCTAGGCGACATTGCTACAGTTTCTGTCCAAGAAGGACCAGTATCGATAAGACGTTCTGATCAGGCGGCAGCGGTTGCATTTTTTGTTGAGTATGAAACGAAGGAGTCGCTCGGAGGCATCTCAGCCAAAGTGGACAAAGTATTAGAAAAAGCGAAATTACCAACTGAAACTCAAGTTGTCTTTAGTGGAGATCGTGAGCTTTACGATAGTGCGATTAATGATATGCTTTTAGCCGTGGCATTAGCAATAGTCCTTGTATATATCGTAATGGCTGCTCAATTTGAATCATTCAAATATCCATTCGTTATTATGTTCACAGTACCATTAATGATTATTGGCGTTGCCATTGCAATGTTTGCTACGAACACGTTAGTTGGTGTGACATCTGTTATAGGCATCTTAGTACTAGTTGGAATTGTCGTGAATAACGGGATTGTACTTGTCGATTACATTAATCAACAAAAAGCTAGGGGAATGGAGACGTATGATGCGATTTTACTGGCCACACAAGATCGACTTCGACCAATTTTAATGACTGCACTAACAACAATCTTAGGATTGCTACCACTTGCTCTTGGTATTGGTGAAGGAACAGAGATGAATCAGCCAATGGGGATTGTAGTAATCGGAGGACTTGTGACATCAACTTTGTTGACATTATATATTGTACCGATAATTTATAGCTTAATGGATAAAGAAACGAGGAAGATGCGGTAAGCTCAGGGGGGATGAAAATGGGGGTTCATTTTTTCACAGGTTTTCCAGGCTTTATTTCAAGTCAATTAATACGTGCGTTATTTCGAAAAAAACAATCACAGGAAGTCATCGCTATTGTTTTAGCTGGTGAATTTGTTAAAGCAAATTTAGAAAGAGAAAAAATAGTAGCGGAGTTTCCAAACTGTTCTATTCGCATTGTAGAGGGAGATATTACCTTACCGAATCTCGGTCTTGAAAATCAAGCCGTACAGGACATTGTCCCTCAAATTGAGGTGCTCTGGCATCTAGCTGCTATTTATGATTTAGCGGTACCACGCGATCTAGCATGGAAGGTAAATGTGCATGGTACGACAATGGTCAATGATTTTGTTCGAACACTGCCGAACTTAAGACGCTATATGTATTTTAGTACAGCGTATGTAGCTGGAACACGTGAAGGTGTTTTGCGTGAAAATGAACTAATTCGCCCGCCCGCATTTAAGAATTATTATGAAGAAACAAAATATGAAGCTGAGCATCGAGTAGAAGATTTGAAATCAGAAATACCACTGACAATTATTCGACCTGGCATAGTACGTGGACATTCTGAAACAGGAGAAACGATTAAATTCGATGGGCCTTATTTCTTTTTAAATATGGTAGATAAGTTAAAGTACCTTCCTTTTATCCCGTATATTGGGCGATCAACTTCAACAATAAATGTGGTACCAGTGGATTACATTATAAATGCTTCGACTTATCTCGTTGATGAAAAATGTGCTGAAGGGAAAACTTTGCATCTAACGGACCCGAATCCTCATCCTGTGCAGGAAGTGTATCGTACGATGGTAAAACTATTAACGAATCATTATCCTAAAGGGCGATTACCGTTAATACTAGCAAGAACATCTTTACAAATACCACTTATTCGAAAATATCTAGGCGTTGAGCAAGAAACTCTAGACTACTTAGCTTGGAATGCTAAGTTCGATACATCTGAAGCAGTTACCATTTTGAAAAAGGGTAGTATTGCATGTCCCGATTTTATACTGACAATGCCTAGAATGATTGATTTTTATATAGCGCATAAAGACGATAAACGCTATCGAATTCAAATAAAGTGAAGCGTCAATTAGTGGACGGTGATAGAAATCGATGGTTACATTCACTTCAGCAGGTGTTCAAACACCCGCTGAAAGAAGTTAAAGCCTCCGGCGGATGTCACAAAATCATCGCATCCATGCGATAACCGCTAATTGACCTGCATCAGTGTTGCTGACGCTACGCTTTCGCACAAAAAACATCTGTTGCTGACGCTACGTTAGCACTACGCTTTCGCACAAAAAACATCTACAGCGCTAAGCACAAAGCCTTTTTCGGATGCAATTATGCCGAGGTATTATTGATCCTGCGATAGACATAGAGTTATTGTAGATTAAAAATGGGGTAGATAATTTTGCCACTCATATATGATAGTGCTATAATAAGTTTTCAGAAGAAAAAAACCTTCGACGTTTTGTCAAAGGGGAGTAGCTAACAGGTACGAGCGAAGTATCTGGATTCACATTCGTCATGACGTGGTTTTTACCATCGGGTGTGATAAGCGAATAATTCTATACTAGCAGTATTCAACGACTAGTATTTATTTGCTTAGCGAGACCTTTGCCTTTTATAGGGGCAGAGGTCTTTTCTTTTGTATTCGTATAGTAATGATAATTTGGGTATACAGAGCTTTAGAGGAGGCACATGAATGGAATCAATTTTATTACAATACGGCTGGGTACTTATTGTACTTGTAGTATTAGAAGGGTTATTAGCAGCAGATAATGCAGTTGTAATGGCTGTGATGGTGAAGCACTTACCACGAGAACAACAAAAAAAGGCATTATTTTATGGATTATTTGGCGCATTAATTTTTCGATTTTCAGCACTTTTTGTCATTACAGTATTAGTGAATTATTGGCAAATTCAAGCGTTGGGAGCAGCTTATTTACTATTCATGTCTGCCAAAAATATATATGATTTGCGTCATAAAGGGGATTCAAACGAAGAATCTAACGATGAAGTAGGGAAAAAGGGCGCTGGTTTTTGGATGACAGTGCTTAAGGTTGAGGCAGCGGATATTGCATTTGCTATTGATTCTATGCTTGCTGCAGTTGCCATTGCTGTAACTTTACCGCATGTAGGGAACTTTGATATAGGTGGCATCAATGGTGGACAATTTATGGTCATGTTACTTGGAGGGTTTATCGGAGTTATAATGATGCGATTTGCGGCACAATGGTTTGTGAAAATATTAAATGACTTCCCCTCACTTGAGACCGCTGCGTTTTTAATTGTAGGTTGGGTAGGCGTGAAGCTTGTTGTGTTGACTTTGTCACATGAGAAGGTGGGCATATTACCTGCAGAGTTCCCGCATTCTACAGTGTGGGAGTTAACTTTCTGGATTGTATTAGTGGCCATCGCATTAGTAGGTTATTTAGTAGGAGTTCGTCATAAAAAACAAGTTTAATGATCTTTAAGAGGAATAGTCGTATCTATTCCTCTTTCTTTTTTGATGTATTTTTTCTATACTAATATCTATCGAGTTTGGCATCATATAAGGAAGGGGTTGTCAAAGTGCCCTGGAAAAGATCAAAGAATAGGCTTGTTACACCTTTTCAGGTACTTGTCTCTTATTATTTTATAGCTATAGCTATTTCCTTCCTGTTACTACTGCTACCAGGCGTTCATCAAGAAGGTGTTAAAGTTTCATTATTAGACAGCTTATTTACTGCAGTAAGTGCAGTTAGTGTAACAGGTTTAACAACATTCAATATATCTGAAAGCTATACCACATTCGGGCTCGTGATGGTTCTTGTTATTTTACAGCTTGGTGCAATTGGTATTATGTCACTTGGTACCTTTGTGTGGTTACTTGTTGGGAAAAAAATCGGAATGCGTGAGCGTCAATTGATTATGATCGATCATAATCAATACAATTTGTCAGGTGTTGTTCAATTAATTCGGGAAATATTGAAAATCTTAATTGGCATTGAAGTGATGGGTGCGTTCATTTTAACTTTGCACTTTACTAACTACTTTGACACTTTTGAAGAAGCCTTGATTCATGGTGTTTTTGCCTCCATTTCAGCTACTACAAATGGTGGCTTTGATATTACGGGTATGAGCTTACTTCCGTTTCATAACGATTACTTTGTTCAATTGATAACTATGGTGTTAATTGTGCTTGGTGCGATAGGCTTCCCAGTATTGATTGAAGTGAAAACTTTTTTATTAAATCGCCATGCAAATTTCCGCTTTAGTTTATTTACAAAAATAACTACCTCCACATATGCAATTTTATTTGTAGTAGGGGCTGTCGTTATTTTATTGCTTGAATCATTCCATTCCTTTAAGGGAATGTCTTGGCATGAGGCTCTGTTTTCTGCAATGTTTCATTCTGTTTCAACACGATCAGCTGGACTTACGACGTATGATGTCACAACCTTTAGTGAAGCGACAGATATTTTTATGAGCTTTTTAATGTTTATTGGTTCTTCGCCAAGTTCAGTTGGTGGAGGAATACGTACAACAACTTTTGCCATGGCCATTTTATTCCTAATTACCTTTTCGCGAGGAAGAGAGGATATTCAAGTATTCGGACGTGAAATACATTTAATTGATGTATTCCGCTCGTTTGTTGTTATTTTATTGGCATTCTTTATGGTATTAGTTGCGACAATTATTTTACTCATTACTGAGCCACACGCATCACTCATTCAAATAATCTTTGAAATTACATCAGCGTTCGGAACGTGTGGGATGTCTTTAGGAATCACTTCCGACCTATCGGTAGTTGGCAAAATTATCATTATGATTTTAATGTTTGTTGGTCGTGTCGGTTTAATTTCCTTCCTTTACACATTAGGTGGCGGAGGTAGAGGAAAAAAATCTAATTATCACTATCCTAAAGAACGGGTAATTATTGGGTAAATTACTAGGAGAATAAAAAAGAGCTAATTCCGCTCTTTTTATTCTTTCCGATTAAAAAATTGCGACATTTAGAGATTACGTCAGTAGGAAATCTATGCATAAAAGGTGTCAAAGATTGTTTAATTGACGAAAAAACGGACGTTGCCACAAAATTGTCGAAAAATTTTAAATTGTTTTTTCCTGGTTGTTACGATTAATTAATAGGTAATTTTTACAATATCAGGGTGTTGGCGGGTTGAGAATTTCGTACTAAACTTTTTTAGGATAATTGTACTGCGCATAGAATATTTGTTGATTGTCTTAAGGTTATGGTAATTACTTACAACGACACAAATGAATTGGTCATTTTAGGTTACTGGAAAATTTGAAAATGCTCGCTTAAATAGATGAAAAAAACGCTAGTCCTAAACTTTATTAAAGGACTAGCGTTTCTTATTATATAGAGTGGATTGTTGCAAAGTATGGTGCTTGACCGTGACGGAAGTAGGTTAATAAATAGCCATTTTTTTGTACAATTTTGCCATTCGAGAAATTTTGGTAATCTACATAGTGCGGAATAATAAGCGTATGTTTAAACAACTCTTTTTCAGATAGATTGAAGCTGGCGAATTCCTCACCTGCAATTGCAGGATTTTCACGTAAGGCCGTATAAAGTGCCTTCTGTTGTTCCTCTGTAGGGCGCTCCTTCCACCATAATTTACGTGGCTGGAACTGCTGTGCCATTAAATAATCTAGTTGCATTAAGCTTTGAATGATCGTTAAATTAGCACCCTCTACAGTTTCTAAAAACATTAATAAACGACGGAATAAATCCTCAAGCTGATGACCGATACGAGACCAACCTTTTGTTTCCCAATAAGTACCGAAGTTTTGGAAGAAATCAAAGGGTGTTTCAAACACTTCAGTTACTAAATATTCAATTGTATGATCCATACGATGATCGTTCCAATATTTCTCAAGTACATCCTCTGCATGTTTAATGCGTACTATATCATCAAACGTTAAGACATTGTTGGAGAAAATCTCGTAAGGAGATTGGTCCACATACGTATAGCCGAATTTTTCAGCCTCTAGACGAAGGCCAGTACCGCGCAGCAGTTTAAGGAATCCAAGCTGTAATTCTTCTGGTCGCATTGCGAAAACATCATTAAAGGTTTGACGGAAGCTTGCATAATCCTCCTCCGGTAAACCAGCGATTAAATCTAAATGCTGATCAATCTTTCCACCTTCTTTGACCATCGTCACTGTCCGTGTTAGCTTTTCAAAGTTTTGACGGCGCTTCACAAGAGTATTTGTTAAATCATTCGTTGATTGAACACCAATTTCAAAACGGAAAAGACCTTTAGGGGCGTTATCATTTAAAAACTGGATAACTTCAGGACGCATAATATCTGCCGTAATTTCAAATTGGAATACAACTCCTGGCTTATGTTCATCGATTAAAAATTGGAACATTTCCATGGCATAGCTGCGGCTTATATTAAATGTACGATCGACAAATTTAATAGTACGTGCACCATTGTCCATCAAGAATCGAATATCTTCTTTTATTTTTTCTCGGTTGAAATAACGAACACCTACTTCAATAGAAGATAAACAAAATTGACAGCTAAATGGACAGCCTCGACTTGTTTCAATATATTGAATTCGTTTGCTTAGATGAGGGAGGTCCTCTTCAAAACGAAATGGACTTGGTAACTCACGTAAATCTATTTTGGGTGCTTGTGCGTGAATTCGTACTTTACCATCCTCTAAGTAGCAAATCCCTGGAACATCGTCTAATGCAATTTCTCCATGCAAATAGCGTAGTAACTGTTTAAAGGAGGTTTCCCCTTCACCCATAACAATGAAATCAACCTCTTCAATTCTCCGTAACCAATGATGGGAATCATAAGAAACCTCAGGTCCACCGAGCAAAATTTTAACATTTGGACAGACAGTTTTTAACATTTTGATGACGTGAATAGTTTCTTCAATATTCCAAATATAGCAACTAAATCCTACAATATCAGGTTTTTTTTGGAATAAATCTGATACAATATTAAAAGCAGGATCTTTAATTGTATATTCTGCAATAATTGGATTAAATTCTGGTAAAGCTGCACCTTTTAAATAACGCAATGCTAAATTTGTGTGAATATACTTTGCGTTTAAAGTAGTTAAAATAGTATTCATGCAATAATCTTCCTTTCAATTTCTAATTGTAACAGTCAAGTAGCTGTCATACAATATAATCCTTTTTACCTATTTATTTTGTGAACAGTTCGTGAAATAATTTTTATACTTAAATTTACTAAATTTTGTAATAATAGATTCGTGCAGTCATAAAGTATAGTAAAGGCTCAAAATTCGATTAAGAGGTTTTTACTCTTTTGAAAGGTTCGGTGAGAAAGTTGAAGCAAAATGATATTAATCAATGTTTTGGAAATCTTATGACAAGTACTTCGTCACCAACACTTATTCTTAATAAAGCAGGGAAAATTTTAAACGTGAATGAGACGGCTATTAAACTTTTTAATCTCAATTCAACGTATATTGGCTATTTAACTATGGACGAGCCATCTAATTTAAAATGGGCGAAATTCGTTAAACAATTAGAAAATGATTTAAGATCAGAAGAAATCTTCAATATTCAAACAAATGGTAATGAGTATGAAATGATGTCCTTCAAATGTTTTTATGATCCAAACACAGAGGAAATTGTTGCGCAAATTTCAACGTTAAATAATGACATAGCTCATGAATTATATGTTAGTCAAGAGCAGGAGAGATCACAATCTCTCAATGCTTATGATCACTTACCGTATGCTGTTATTATAAGTGACGCTAGCGGGATAATTCTTGGGCTAAATAAGTATGCTGAAATGTTTTTAAGAACCGAAAAATCGCTGCTACTTCATAAGGCACATCAGCACATATTCGATGCATTTACATTGAAGAAGGGTCAAATTACAACATACCTTTCTAAACTGATGGGCGAAAAGCATGCAAGTATTCATGTAGTTGATGAAACTATAGTTACTAGCCCTTGCTATTATGAAATTTCGAGTATCTTTGATGAATATAACAATATTATTGTCACAGTCATTAATGATGAAACAGAAAAGAAACAACTTCAACATAAAGTTGAACATCAACAAGCTTTAAATGTTGTCGGTCAAATGGCTGCAAGTATCGCCCATGAAATTCGTAATCCATTAACTTCTTTGAAGGGCTTTACCGAATTGCTAAAACTAAATGCAGATGAAGAGTCAAGCATGTATTTATCTGTCATCGATAGTGAGCTGCAACGGATGGAACAAATTTTATCCGAGCTTTTAGTATTGTCCAAGCCAACATGTATGAAAGTGGAATTATTAGAGCTAAACCACATTGTAAAGCAAGTGATTGAGTTTATGCTTCCAGATGCGCTTATGAAAAATGTTATGATTCAATACATTTCTCCTTCTACACAAGTATACATTGGTGGCAATGAGAATCGTTTAAAGCAAGTATTCATGAATCTTATTAAAAATGCGATGGAATCCATGAATAATGGTGGAACGATTACAGTAGAAATGAATGTTATTGACTGTGCGAATGTAGAGTTACTGATTAAAGACGAAGGTGTCGGTATGGACAATGCTACCCTTCAAAACTTATTCCAACCTTTTTACACGACAAAATCAACAGGGACAGGACTAGGTCTTGCATTCGTGAAAAAGGTGATTGAAGAGCATGAAGGTGTAATAGGTGTGAATAGTGAATTACAGAAGGGTACATGCTTCCACCTACAATTCCCGATATACACATTTAATCAGATGGATACAATGGATGTTTCCACGAAAGATTCTGCTTATTTAGTAACATAAAAAGCGTCTGAGTGGTAAATTAAACTACTGTGAAAAACGTAAAATCAAATATTGCTTTTGACAATGCTTTTCTAATGTCGCTATAATGGCATGTATAAAACGCGAATTGAGAGGAAAAGGATATGACGTCAGAAGATATAAAGCAATCTTTAAAATTATATATAGTATTATCACGTGCACATAAAGCGATTAATGAGATGACCCATCAATTTTTTCAAGACAATGGTTTAAATCCTACTGAATTTGCTGTATTAGAGCTTCTTTATCATAAAGGAAGACAGCCATTACAGCAAATTGGCAATAAAATTTTGCTAGCTAGTGGGTCTATTACGTATGTCATTGACAAACTTGAAAAAAGAGGGTATTTATTGCGTGTCTCATGTCCATCAGATCGCCGTGTTACCTATGCAGAAATAACGGACAAAGGTGAAGCATTTATGGGAGAACTATTTCCAAAACATGAACAGCATTTACATGAATTGATGAGTGCATTATCTGTTGAAGAAAAAGACCAAGCCATCACCTTATTAAAAAAATTAGGCCTGTCTATTAAAGACTTATCTTATTAAAAAGAGTTGTCTCAATGAGTTTGAGGCAACTTTTTTTGTTGTTTTGGAAGAAGTTAAATTGTACGCCAACAAATCCCTCTTAATTCATTTGCGTCATAGATAAGGCGGGAGCGAGCACAGGCGAAGGACTAAGTATTCTGAGTGCTTTAAAGCCCACGTGATCGTTCCTAACGCCTGTAGGAACGAAAATCAGCCTCACAATAAAATTAAGGCTCTGTTAGTTGGAACCTGTTGAGCTTCTTGCTATAATTTCTAAACGAAACATAGCAGCATTAGTCGACAACAAGTTTTTGAAAAAATAACACAACCAACATAAAAAAGACTATAGAGCAAACAAGTTTGTCTATAGTCTTTTTTGAATTATTATTTTTTAGCAATAGTTGCTGCCATTTTAAGCATAGCATCTGTTAAATCTAATTCGTCGTTATCGTGAATTATTAGTTTTGTAATTAAACCATCTTTTTCAAAAACAACGCCGATTACTTTTTCTTTATCTTCTTCAAAACGTACAACATAACCCTCAATGTTTTTAACATCTTTAAATGCAGCTAAATCCTCAGAAGATAAAGATGATGGTTCACCAACAGCATTCATATAATCTTGCATAGATGTTTTTGCATCTTCATATTTTGTTTGTGACGCATCAATAGATTCGATACGCATAAATACATTAGGATTGTCTTTAAAAACTAACATGTCTTTACCTGGTTCTTCCTGGGTAAGTGTAAATCCAGGTAGTTGGTGCATTTTATAGTCTTGATCAGCACTATTAGATTCCGTTGCTTTTTCAGTCTTGTCTACACCTTTTTGTACATATTTAACTTCTTGTTCTTTTTTAGTTGTATTGTCTTTATTGTCCTTATTTGTTTCATTTGATGTAGGCGTTTCTTGCGATTCATCTACAGTTGTATCCTTAGATGATGGTTGTTGCTGTTCAGTCGGTGTATTTGATGGCTCATTTTTTTGAGCATCAGAATCCTTTGTTTCAGAAGTATTACATCCTACAACTAAAACAGCTGTTAGTAATAATGCCGGTACAGAAAATAATTTTTTTTGCATGAAAAGCCCTCCCTTTCTTAATTAAACGCTAGTAAAGATAAAATGTTTCCAAATTCTAATGTTATCATGTTAAAGGTAACACTAAAAATAATAGTAGTACAAAAACTACATGGGTTACAATAACAAGTGGCATACTTTTACGCCATTCATATAAAAAGCCCCAAATAAGGCCTGTTACAAGTGCAGCGATCATACCAAGCATAAAGCCGCTTAATGCAATAGAGATTGCACATAATATCGCAGTTACAATAACAGCAAAAGTAGGACGCATAAAACGTTTCAGCTGTTGTTGAACATAGCCACGCCAAAAGATCTCTTCACCAATTGCAACAATGAATACGAGTAAAATATAGTGCCAAATATTTTGTGGTCCATAGTTTGTTAAAAATTTTTGTACTGACTGTACTAATGAATCATTAATGTATGGTGCAAGCCAATAGCCAAAGCGTATAATACCGTATGTTATTGTACCGTACCCAATACCGAAAAGTAAAAATTTCCAGGTAGGTAACTGATCTTCAATTTTACCTGCCAAAATGGCAATGGCGATACATACAAGTAAAGTAAATGCATATAGGTACCAAAATACAGCTTGGTTAGCAAAGGTATATGCAAGCATGCCATAAACGAATAATAAAGAAAGGAGCAATATTATTGTTTGTTTCGAATTTGTAAGCATTATTCGACCTCCATGCTTTTAATATTATCAAAAAAAAAGCCCCTTATCATCTATAAAGACAAATAGGGACTATTCAGACTATTAAGCCTCGTTTGTATATAAAATTTTGTAACGTTTATGGTTGACGACCGTTTTTTCTTCAATTTCAAGAGAATCGAAATTCGCCATGTATGTTAAATCAACGATCACCGAATTTTCATTTACTTTTTCTACTATACCTTGTAAGCCATCTTTAAACTCGATAATATTTCCAACTTCAGCTATTTTCACAGACAGTCAGCTCCTTCATCGACTAATAATATACAGTTTGCATGAAAAAATGGAAAACGTAAAGCTTTTTTTGAATAATTCATAATTTATTACACAAAATATTGAGAAGTGAGGAAAAGAAAAAATGGAAAAATACGAAAATATGCTTAAACAATTACAAAATGGGGAATTAAAAAGTATAGAAATAGAAAAGGAACAATTTTATGAGTTTCGAGAAGTACTTGTAAAACATCCTTTATTTAAACATTTTAGAGGTGAAGCCAAACAAAATGGACGCGTAATCTATACTTATCAAGAAGTTGCAAGAAGCTAAATTGTCGAACATTGTCGTAAGTTAATGCTGTAAGAAATGAAATATAAATGTATAATAATGGTATGATTATTTGTGTGTGGAGGGTTGTATGAATGGTCAATCTACTCTTGAAACAAATGGAGCAAACTCGTGAGATGATGATTCGCTCAGGTGTAGAGAACGGATTACAAAATGCAAAAACCATTCAACTGAGTCGCAGATTAGATCAGTTAATGAATACTTATTATAGACAGACAGCATTTGAAGAAGAAGAAGAAGATCAAGAAAATTGAAAGAATGTTCCCGTATTTAGAATATAAAACTTTTTAAATAATATGTTTAAAAAGTATTTTTTTGGAGAATACTTATTTTGAACACAGCAACATTCTCATTTCCCCCTTTAGAGCAGTGATACCCCATCACTTGCTCTCTTTTTTTATGTTATTTTATGCGAAATTGATTTAACTTCTTTCGGCGGTTGTCCAGCAAAAGGCATTTAGTACAAGATAGTAAAAGGAGTTTGAATTATCGCACTTATTAGACTACACTAAAAAGATGAAATAAGTGCTAATGATTGGTTACGTAGAATCAATAGCCTGGATAACAAAGGAGTATGTACATATGGGAAAAAAGAGTATTGCATTTATCGGCACTGGTGTTATGGGTGCTAGTATTGTAAAGCATTTATTAAAAGATGGTCATGAGGTGACAGTTTACACACGCACAAAGGAGAAAACGGAGCCGCTTTTAGCACTAGGTGCAAAATGGGCAAGTACTCCAGCAGAAGCATTTAAAAATAAGGAAATTGCCTTTACAATGGTTGGATACCCTGCAGATGTAGAGGAAGTTTATTTTGGAGAAAACGGTTTATTTCAAACAGCTGAATCCGGCAATATTGTTATTGATATGACCACTTCCGAGCCAACATTGGCAAAGAAAATTTTTGAGCATGCCCAGAAGCTTGGAGTGGAAGCGCTAGATGCACCTGTTTCTGGAGGAGATATTGGAGCTCAAAATGGGACATTATCAATTATGGTTGGAGGTAGCCAAGCTACATTTAATAAAGTTTTATCAGTCATGAAACATTTTGGTGATAATATTGTTTATCAAGGTGAAGCTGGTGCAGGACAGCATGCTAAAATGTGTAATCAAATAGTTATTGCTTCAGGAATGATAGGTGTGTGTGAGTCACTTGCTTACGGTTTAAAGGCTGGGCTTGATTTATCAACAGTATTGCAATCCATTTCGTCTGGTGCAGCAGGCTCTTGGTCATTAAGTAATTTAGCACCCCGTATGATCAAAGAAGATTACGCACCAGGTTTTTATATAAAGCATTTTGTAAAGGATATGAAAATTGCTTTAGACGAATCTAAAAAAATGGGGATTACATTACCAGGTCTAGCACTTGCTTATGATATGTATGACAAGCTAGTGGAAGCAGGCTATGGTGAAAGCGGTACACAGGCTCTTTTAAAGGCGTATCAATGACTATAAAGAACGAAGAATTTTAAATTTTAGAAAACCCGAAGTATCATCTTATGAAAGGATGGATCTTCGGGTTTTGCATTTGATAAAGAGGCAGCTCACTAACACACAGAAAATAGTAAACTACGAAACATTACTCTTTATGAAAAAGTTTTGCGTCTAAAGAAAAACTAGATGCTCCTGCAAGTGCGAAGTATAAAGCAATTGCAGCTAAGGCTAAATCAAATTCATATCCAGCTAAGCCGTTTTCACCGAT
Source organism: Lysinibacillus sp. Ag94 (assembly GCF_023242215.1). NCBI lineage: Bacteria > Bacillati > Bacillota > Bacilli > Caryophanales > Bacillaceae > Lysinibacillus > Lysinibacillus sp. Ag94. The sequence continues at coordinate 742,636 of NZ_CP096780.1, forward strand.
GAAGCCAATACTAAGCTTCGCCGTAAAAATGGCAACAATCATAGTCACTGTCAATAAAGCGCCAAAAAGTCTTGTACCTAAACCTAGAATAATTGCAACGCCACCGACTAGTTCTATAATGGCAACAATATAAGCCATAAAGCCTGGAATACCAATGGCATCAAAATAATCAGCTGTAAAGCCGATACCACCTTGAAATTTTTGATATCCGTGAGCGGCAAAAATAAAGCCAAGCACCACACGTAAAATAGTTGAACCGATATTTTGCATAGTTTAATAAACTCCTTTTGTTTTTTACTTACATTTCGTAACTTAGTTTATTTTTAAAAACAACTTTTGTCAAGTAACTTAATTTTATTTTTAAAACTGATTTTCGGAAAAATGATATACTCTTATATATGAACAAAGTACTTAGGAGGCAGGTAAAATTGGATCAAAAAAAAATTTGCCCACGATTTGAAAGGGCGCTAAAAATATTAAATCATAGCTGGAATACCCTGCTTATTTATCAGTTATTAGAAGGTTCTCAACGGTATTCAACAATTAAAAAACAAATGGGTATTAGCAGCCGCGTGTTAACGGAAAGATTAAAAGAATTAGAGATAGAGAACATTGTGAAACGCACTGTTATTCCATCGACACCAGTGGTGATTGAATACGAGCTAACAGAAAAAGGATATGCACTTGCGCCCGTCCTAAAAGCAATTGAAAAATGGTCGTCTACGTGGGTAGATTTAGAAAAATAGTAAAAAGGATATCCAAGCGAGGGGGCTTGGATATTTTTTTATTTTGAAGATGTAATCTTTTGTATTCCGCAGCGAAGGCTAAAATTCGTTTACTTTAGAGTGTTAGGTAATTAAAAATAATTGCATATTGTAAATAGTGTAAATTTTCTTTAAACAAAAGGTATTTTTTATTACATGCGGGAATTTATTTAATATTATAGAGAATGGGGAGGAGGGTTTTATGAAGCGAAATTCAGTAGTAAACGCACAGCATCGGAGCCAGTTAGCTCTTTATTTATCACTGCCAATTTTATCGTGGGCATTTTATGATTTTGCGAATACAATATTTTCTTCAAATATTAATACTATATTTTTCCCTTTTTATATGGATGAAATTTTAGGGACCAATGAGGTAATGCAGCAGGTGGCAAGCACATTTATTTCTTATGCGAATGCCATTGCTAGCTTTTTCCTCGTCGTTTTTTCACCACTTTTTGGTGTATGGATAGATAATACGGGCTATAAAAAGAGATTTATCGTGTGGTTTGCATCTATCTCAATCTTTGCCACCTTTATGATGGGTGTTTTTGCGAATCTACAAACGTCAACAAATTATTCAGGTGTGCCACTTAGTTTATTTTTAGTTGTAGTTAGCTTTATCATCGCAAAATTTTTCTTTAATTCAAGTCTAGTGTTCTATGATTCAATGATGAGTGATTTAGGGACAAAAGAAGAAATGCCCCTTATTTCTGGCTATGGGGTAGCGATTGGATATCTTGGTACAATTTTTGGATTACTTGTTTATTTGTATGTAGGAAATAGTGGATTCCATCGAGCATTTATTCCAACTGCAATTTTATATTTGTTATTTTCTTTGCCATTATTTTTTATTAATAAGGATACACCAATTTCAAGGTCTCAGCGCAAGCCTATTAAATTTCTAGATGGCTATAAGGAAATTGTTCAAACCTTTAAAGATATGAAGCAATATAAAACTATTTTCACCTTTATGATTGCTTATTTCTTTTTAAATGATGCCATTGCAACAACCATTGCAATGATGGCTGTATATGCAACAACGATTGTTGGCTTTACTTCGGGTCAATTTATCGTGCTTTACTTAGTGTCTACGGTTTCAACTATTATAGGCTCTTTTACATTTGGTTATATAACAAAAGCAATAGGAGCCAAACGTGCAATTACCGTGGTGGCGCTATTAATGATTGTCGCTTTAACATTTGCTGTCTTTGCGACAGAGCAATGGATGTTCTGGCTTGCAGGTAGTATGTTTGGCGTATCGCTAGGATCCATGTGGGTAACATCTAGAACATATATTATTGAATTGTCTCCAGAAGGCAAACGGGGTCAGTTTTTTGGCTTATTCGCATTTTCGGGTAAAGTATCGTCCATTATTGGGCCGGCAGTTTATGGAACGGTCACATTATGGATGAAAGATTACGGAACGCTAGCAAGTCGTGTTGCATTATCGACATTAATTGTGATGACGATAATTGGCCTATTGGTACATCTGAAAGTTAATGGCTCAAAAGTTGGGGATGGCATTTGAAAAAACGTATGCACGCCTAGTTAAGCGCCCTGTTGGAGTGGAAATCAACCCAATGTTATGAAAGCAACCCATGTTCAAAATAAAATTGGAAAAAGCAAGTAGGAGAAATGTATTGCCTATGATACAATTGAATTATATTTTAAATTAAATTGTAGTTGAGGAGAAAGGAGCGGGGTTGCTTTGGAACATAAAGGTATATTGTTAGAAAGTGGCACAAATGAGCTAGAAATTGTTGAATTTGAAGTAGCGAACAATAAATTTGGTATTAACGTTATTAAAGTAAAGGAAATCATTCAACCGATTCCAGTAACATTTATTCCACACGCGCACCCGCATGTAGAAGGGATAATTCAATTACGAGGTGAGGTTTTACCAGTAGTTGATATGCTCCGAGTATTAGGGATTCAAAAGGCAGAGCGTAGTCCTCAGCAAAAATATATTGTAGCTGAGTTTAATAAACAGCGCGTAGTATTCCATGTAGATAATGTAACGCAGATCCACCGTATTTCATGGGATCAAATCGAGAAACCTTCTGATATGTATCAAGGAGGAACATCACAAGTAATTGGTGTTATTAAGCAAAATGAACAGATGATTTTATTACTAGATTTCGAAAGAATTATGGTGGATATAAATCCGGATTCTGGTATTAGTGTAGAATCCGTTAAAAAGCTCGGTAAACGTGAGCGTTCTGAAAAACGAATTTTAATTGCTGAAGATTCACCGTTACTACGTAAGCTCTTATTCGATACTATGAATGAGGCAGGTTATGCGAATGTTGAATTCTTTGAAAATGGACGTGATGCTTATGAATATCTCGAAACTATCGTCAAAGGTGGTAACGAAGTAGCCGAGCATATTCAATTAGTTGTGACAGACATTGAAATGCCACAAATGGATGGGCATCATTTAACACGTAAAATAAAAGAGCATCCAGACCTCCAAAAGCTTCCAGTTATTATTTTCTCAAGCTTAATTACGGATGATCTTCGTCATAAAGGTGACCAAGTAGGTGCAGAGGATCAAATTAGTAAGCCTGAAATTGCGGAGCTTATTTTACGTATAGATCAACTTATCTTATAAAAATAAGTTTTTATCAGGGTTTAACAATAAAGATTAAGGTACTTCACAATAATAATAATGGGTATCCTGAAAGTATATTCATAATTTTAAGAAGTCGGATGCCTTTTAGGCTCCGGCTTTTTTGTATAGATAAATGATGCTAGGAACAAAATAATAAGGGCGGCCAACTTGTCTATAAAACTTTGACGTGAGTATCCTGACACTGGCAAGCTAATAGCCCACAGCTTTGTATCTACAGACCGAAGAGGCTAAAAATGAATGTACGCGTTAAGGAAGTGATTATTTGAATGATTTAAAAACGGCTATCATCGATATTGGCTCTAACACTATCCGATTAGTATTGTATCAATACGATAAAGAAGAGGGACTTCGTGAGATTGGAAATATTAAAACAGTTGCACGGTTACGTACATATTTACAGCCCTCTGGTGAAATGTCTGAAGAAGGTATACAAGTATTAACAGAAACATTATTGACTTATAAAGCAATGCTCGATGATTTTGAGGTGACTGATGTTAAAGCTGCTGCAACAGCTGCAATCCGTCAGGCAACAAATAGAGCAAAAATTATTACCGTCATGAAAGAACGAACAGGCATTCAAATAGAGCTATTATCTGAAGAAGAAGAGGCCTATTATGGCTTTGTTGCTGTAGCGCATTCAATAGGCACGAAGTCTGCTGTAACGATTGATATTGGTGGTGGTAGTACAGAAATAACACTTTTTGAAAATAAAGAACTACAAAAATCTTATAGTTTTCCTTTTGGTACAGTTTCTTTAAAGCAACGTTTTGTAAAGGGCGAGATTATGAATGGTAGTGAAAAAAAGGAACTCATTGCATTTGTGAAAGAACAGTTCAAATCACTTCCGTGGATTCAGGATATCGGTTTACCGATTATCGCCATTGGTGGAAGCGCTCGAAATGTTGCTCAAATTCATCAGCAAAAACATGGATATCCAATAGCAAGTGTACATGGCTACGAAATGACTAAGGAAAATTTAGTTGAGCTCAGTATGTTTTTAGGTAGTTTAAGTTTTAGTGAATTGAAGCAGTTAGATGGGCTTTCGGCAGATCGTGCGGACATCATCGCTCCTGCACTAGAGGTTTTCAATGTGTTAATGGAGGTCGTCAGCAGTAAGCTGTTCCAAATAACAAAGAAAGGTTTGCGAGAAGGACTCATTATACAGCGTATTTTGCAAACAGATAAAAGGGCGTTTGATAAATACAATGTGTTTGAGGGAAACGCTAAAAGATTGGCTCGTCAGTATGGTCGAACTGAAGCAGAAGTGGACTATTTGACGCGATTAACGGATCAATTGTACCGTGAATGTTGTCGCTTCGGTTATTTACAACATAATCCAAAGGATTTGCAATTATTGGCGAAAGCGGCGAAGGTTTTTAATATAGGGGAGTATATTGAGTTAAGTTCGGCGAGTCAGCATACCTTTTATTTAATTGCGAACCAATCAATCGATGGGCTAAATCATAAAGAGCGTGTGAAATTAGCACTTTTAGCCTCGTATAAAAATAAAGATTATTTTCAGCTATTCGCAGCTCCTTTTACAGAATGGATGAGTCGTGAGGAGTATCGTAAAATACGAGACTTTGGCGCACTTTTAAAATTTGTCTATGCGTTAAATGTATCTAAAAGAAAGATAGTACGTTCCATTAAGATGCAAACAAAAGAGGATTATGTTCAGCTTAACATCTATGTGAAACATAATGCGGCTGCTGAAAAATATCAAGCAAATCGACATAAAAAACATCTAGAACGCGCACTAAAAATACCTATAAAAATAAACTTTATTGAAGAAGGGTTGAACAATTATGACAACTGAAGTTACGAATAATGAGTTAGGTGAAGGAAATTTAACAGAAGCACAAGGTCGTTTACTAGAGGAAATCGCTAAGCCGCAATACTATAATAATCGTGAATTAAGCTGGTTAGCCTTCAACGAACGAGTTTTAGAGGAAGCAGAGGATAGCAACAATCCTCTGTTAGAACGGTTGAAATTTTTGGCGATATTTAGCTCGAATCTAGATGAATTTTTTATGGTGCGTGTTGCGGGTCTACAGGATCAGGTACGTGCAGGTTTCCATAAGCCTGAAAATAAGTCAGGCTTAACACCAAAAGAACAATTAGCAAAAATTGCAGAACGAACTCAGGCATTAGTGCGCCGACAAACTGAAGTATATAGACATTTAATATATGATTTATTACCACAACATAATGTACATATTGCAGACATGAAAGACTTAAATAGCACACAGAAAGCATTCGTCAATGAAATGTTTGCAGAAACAATCTTCCCTGTATTAACACCCGTAGCTGTAGATGCTTATCGTCCCTTCCCGACTTTACTTGGTAAAACTTTAAACTTACTTGTTTTATTAGAGCAAAATGAAGCCGACTCAGAAAATCGTGAAAAGATAGCGATCGTACAAGTTCCATCCGTCTTAGATCGTTATATTAAAGTACCATCAGCAGATGGAGAGACAGTTATTGTCTTATTAGAAGACGTGATTGTAGCGCATATCGAGAAGCTCTTTTATGGTTACAGTGTCAAATCTGCACAGGCTTTCCGTTTGACACGTAATGCTGATTTAACGATTCATGAGGAAGGAGCAAGAGATTTACTTGTAGAAATTGAAAAAGAGTTGAAAAAACGTAAATGGGGTGTAGGGAGCCGTCTAGAAGTTCGTGAGGGCGAGATGAGCGAGGAAGTTCTTACATACTTACTAGAAGAATTTGAAATTGAAGAAACAGATGTTTTTCATATCAATGGACCACTAGATTTAACATTTATGTTCTCGTTTGTAAAAGGCATATCGGTTGGTCGGGAACATTTAGAATATGAAAGCTTTATTCCACAGCCACCATTAGATTTGCAATCGGATGAAAATATTTTTGAAAAAGCTCTGCAACAAGATATATTTTTCCATCACCCATATGAGTCATTTGCACCAATTGTAGATTTTATCTCAGAAGCGGCCGTTAATCCGAACGTTTTAGCGATTAAACAAACATTGTATCGTGTTAGTGGGAACTCACCTATTATACAAGCATTAAAGTTCGCTGCGGAAAATGGTAAACAGGTAACAGTGTTAGTTGAATTGAAGGCACGTTTTGATGAAGAAAATAATGTGCATTGGGCAAAGCAACTTGAGCAAGCTGGCTGCCTGGTCATTTACGGTATGAATAACTTAAAAACACACTCGAAAATAACGCTTGTTGTAAGTCGTCGAAACGGAAAAATTGAACGTTTTGTACATCTTGGGACAGGAAATTATAATGATGCAACTGCAAAAATTTATACAGATATGGGTATAATAACAACAGATAAGGAATTTGGCATTGATGCTACTAACTTTTTTAATTATTTAAGCGGTTACACAGAAAAGCCAACTTTTAATCATTTAGTCGTGGCGCCATTTGATATTCGAGATGAATTTATCCGATTAATGGATGAAGAAATTGCTTGTCATAAAAAGCATGGGAATGGTTTTATTCGAGCTAAAATGAATTCACTAACGGACAAAGACTTAATGATGAAGCTGTATGAGGCGTCTATTGCTGGTGTGAAAGTAGAGCTTATCATTCGTGGGATTTGTTGCATTCGACCAGGCATCCCTGGAATTAGTGAAAACATAACAGTAACGAGTATTGTTGGTCGTTTCCTTGAGCATTCTCGTATTTATTGGTTCCATCATAATGGGGAAAATAAAGTATACTTATCTTCTGCGGATATGATGACGCGTAATATGATTAAACGCGTGGAAATTTTATTCCCTGTATATGCAAGCGAAGCAAAAGCTCGTATTATTAACATCATGAATACACAACTTGAGGATACAGCAAAAGCTCGGATTCAAGACTCCAATGGGAAATATCATTATAAAGAGTTTGACCGTGGTGAAGATCCAATTAATAGTCAGGAAATTTTCCTAAAGGATGCACTAAAACCTACGCTAGACGAAGAATAAAGCAAACACGCTACTTAGTGAGGGATATAATGAAAAAATATAAAGAGAGTGTAGCGCAATTTGCAGACTATCATCAATTCATACAGCTCAACCCATTTGATGCAATCGTATGTTTGAAAAAAGTTGATACAAAAGCGTTTGAAGTCGTAAATTTTAACGAAAAGCTACCGTCATTTATTAAGCTACAAGATGTGAAAGCCACCAACGCAGAACAATTTTTTACGGAGCAATGTTGGCTACAATTATCAAAAATATTACAACAAGAATTTAATAAAGACCAAAGTCTAAAGGAACGTACAGAGCACATGGTAAAAACATTTGTTGTTCGTGTACAGCCCTTAGAAAAATCAGTGATAGCCGTTATTTTACGGGAGAAACAGAATGAGGTAGAACCGTATTTGCAATTTGTGGAACAGCATGTAAGTCCGGTATTAACAACTGATTTACAAGGTCACATTATTCACCAAAACGTTGTTGCCACTTCTCTATTGTCAAAAGAACATCAAAGCTTGATAGGGCAAAATATTTTTTCATTATTAGAGAGTAAGTATATCAACGAATTTAAATTATTATTTGCAAAAACTATTGAGGGCTCAGCATTTGGTATGCCCCAATGTATGTTTAAAGGTCAATTGCTAAGTAAAGAACCATTTTATTTAAGAACGCATCCAACGTACTTTAATGGTGAAATTTTAGGTGTACACTTATTTGTGAAAGAGGCCACTTCATTTATGAATGATCATGAGGCCTTTTATTACCTAGCATTAATGGATGAATTAACGGGTATTTGGAATCGCAAAGCTTTTAAGGAACATTGGCTTCAGCATTTAAATGGTAAAAAGCATAATAAGCAAGCGGCTATTATTTTAGTGGATATTGATCGCTTTAAAAAGTTTAATGAATCCCTTGGTGAAAGTAAGGGTGATGAACTTATGCGAATGTTTAGCCATAGACTTCGTGAGCTCTGTTACTCCAAATGCTCGCTTTATCGTTATAATAGCGATGAATTTATTTTTGTGCTAAAAGATGCAACCGTCAACAAAATTGAACTTACGGCTAATGCTATTTTAGACACATTAAAGCAACCATTTATGATTGATGGGCAGGAATACTTTATTAGCGTGTCAATTGGTATTTCACTCAGTCCAGCAGATGGCAAGGATTTAGAAACACTTGTACGTAAAGCGGATAAAGCATTGTTTTCTGTAAAAGAGCATGGGCGTTCACATTACCGTTACTATCGTGAAGATATGACAACTATTTTTCCAAATGAAGCGCTAATGGAGGCCCATTTACGCCGTGCTATCGAATTTAATGAGCTAAGTATCCATTTACAGCCACAAATGGATTTAATGAATAACAGCATCAATAGTTTTGAGGCATTATTACGATGGAATAATCGAAAGTTTGGCTTTGTGTCTCCTGCACAGTTTATCCCTATTGCGGAGGCATCCGGCTTAATAATTGAAATCGGTGATTGGATTATTGACGAGGTATGTCGCTATCAAAAAGAGTGGCAGATGAAGGGCTATCGACCAGTGCGAATTGCCATCAATATTTCACCAAAGCAATTTAGGAAAGAGAACTTTGCTCGGAAAATTAAAACGGCCTTGAAAAAGTATAATGTGCCACCTGAGTTATTAGAGGTGGAAATTACCGAAAGCTCCATGACAAATGTTCATGAAACATTTTCAATTTTAACCGAATTGAAGCAATTAGGTGTTTATGTTTCGGTTGATGATTTTGGGACAGGCTATTCATCTTTAAGCTATTTAAAGCGTTATCCGATAGATATCATAAAAATTGATCAATCATTTATAGCTGATATTACGAAAGATGATAAAAATGAGGCAATTATTAAGGCCATTATTTCAATGTCTCATAACTTGGGATTAGAGGTCATTGCTGAAGGGATCGAGGAGCCATCACAGGTTGATTTCCTAAAACGTCATTGTTGCCAAAAAGGACAAGGCTTTTTATATAACAAGCCATTACCTGTAGAAACGATTGTTAATAAATATTTTGTCAGCTAATGTCAACAAGTCAAGTAGCACTTCATCGTGAATTGGATGAAGTGCTACTTTTTTAGCGTTTGACCTGATCACTCTACTACGTTCAACTCGGTGATCAAATCTCCTAGCTATCCGATCGAATAGTGGCTTTACCCGAGCAGTTTTTTTGGCAACTTGAACGAACAGAGATTCAGTCGGATTAGAAAATGACTTCACCCGAGTGCAATAAGCATCCGCATTAGCAAACACTATTAGCTATTTATTTTCTACTTTCAATCCATCTAACACAATAGCTGTAAATTGCACCATTTCTGCTGATAAATCGAAGTCTTCATTATGGATTAACCAATCATAAACATTGGCACGCATACAACGCTGAATAATTGCTTGAATTTGACTAACTTCTAAATCTTGCCGAAACTCGCCAAGTTGAATACCTTCTTCGATATACGTGTTCATAATTTGAAAAATCATTCTTTGTGGATTTATTAAATAATGATCTTGTTCCACTTGATTCGTCATCGCAGCAGTATACACTGTTCGTAATAAATCTTTGCCAACAACATTTGTTAAATACTTCATTTGTTCTTTATACAGCAATAAAATTTTTTCACTTGGCGGCAATGTACGATCAATATTTTTTTTCACAGAGCCATAAAAACTATCTAGCTCTTTAAACTTTTCTAAAATAACATCGTACTTGGATGGAAAATGTGTGTAAAATGTTCCTTTTGATACATTACATGCTTTAGTAATTTGCTCAACAGATACATGCTCGAATCCATGTTTATTAAATAAATCTAATGAGACTTTGAGTAATTTTTCACGTGTTTCTAATGCCTTTAATTGTCGACTAGTTAATGAATTCATCTTTCGATTTTACCTCCATTTTTAAGGCTCATCACCAAATGTTGTGGATGACAGTTGTTAAAGACTGGCGACTCCTTAACATATTTTCAATGAAAAATATTCTGAAAATATAAATTTTTTAATTGACGAGATGGATTTATTTTGATTATGATTTAATTGACCGTGGTCAATGACTGTGGTCAATCAATAAATCTCGTTATTAATGTTACGATAAAAGTGGAGAGTTTGGCTAGTGTTCATTGAATTTTCAAGTTAGGGGGAGGTCAACAATGACGGAGAAATTAGGTTTTATCGGCTTAGGCAATATGGGGTTACCGATGTCAGTCAATTTATTAAAGGCTGGCTATAAGGTATATGGCTTTGATACGAATTCACAAGCAGTGGAGCAATTTAAAAAAGAAGGTGGAGTTGGACTTCCAACAGCAAAGGAGGTTGCTGAGCAAAGTGATATTATTATGACGAGCTTGCCGACACCACAAGTAGTGGAACAAGTATATAAAGCTGAACAGGGTATAATGCACCATGCTAAGAAAGGAAGTTTATTAATAGACTTTAGTACGGTAAATCCCGAATTGAATGATTCCTTACATAAGGAAGCACAATCATTAGGATTACGTTATCTTGGGGCACCTGTTAGTGGAGGTGTTATAGGGGCTATTCATGCAACACTTACGATAATGGTTGGTGGTGAAGAAGAAAATTATCAAGCTGGCTCTGAAATATTCCGAATAGTAGGAAAAAACATTTTCCATTTAGGTACATCCCCAAGTGTAGGTACACGTATTAAATTACTCAATAATTTAATGATTGGATTCTATACAGAAGCAGTCGCTGAAACAATCGTGCTTGGTGAAAAGATGGGTATTCATGCAGATACGCTGTATGAAGTATTAAGTAATAGTTATGGTCAAAGCCGTATTTATGAACGTAATTATTTAGAATACATGAAAAATGACAACTATCAGCCAGGCTTTTCTACAAATCTATTATTAAAAGATTTGAAGCTAGCGCAAGATATGGCAGAAGAAGCAGGGGTACCACTTCGAATTGGAGAAAAATTAGTGAATCTTTATCGCGATATTTCTCAGCAGGGCTATGGAGAACATGATATGTCTGCAACTTATTTAAGTTTAAAAGAACAATGTAAAATTGAACAAATTTAAAGGGGGACTAGAAATATGACGACAGCACAAGAGGTTAAAACTTTAACGCACTTTATTGGTGGAGAACTAGTAGAAGGGAAAAGCGGACGCTTCGGTTCAGTATTTAATCCAACGACGGGTGAGGTCATTGCCAAGGTGCCACTTGCTACGGTAGAAGAAACTCGAGAGGCAATCGATAAGGCACAGGCAGCATTTCCACAATGGAGAGATACGTCAGTAGCTAAACGTGCCGACATTGTATTAAAGTTCCGTAATCTTATAACTGACAATATGGAGGAGCTTTTACAAATTATTTGTACAGAAAGCGGTAAAACAATCGAGGATGCGAAAGGTGAAATTACACGCGGAATAGAGTCTGTTGACTTAGCTATCAATGCACCTCATTTCATGAAGGGAGAGTACTCCGTTAATGTTGGTGGTGACATTAATGCCTACTCTGCAAAATATCCATTAGGTGTTGTTGCGGCTATTTCGCCATTTAACTTCCCGATCATGGTGCCTTTAGCGCAAACAAGTATGGCAATTGCTGTCGGGAATGCAGTTATTTTAAAAGCTTCCGAACGTGTTCCTATGACTGCTTTATTTGTTAGCGAGCTTTGGAAAAAGGCTGGGTTACCAGATGGTATTTGGACGGTAGTAAATGGAGATAAAGATGCAGTAAATGAACTATTAGAAAACCCGAGTGTGGAAGCAATTTCATTTGTAGGGTCGACACCAGTTGCCAAATATATTTATGAAACGGGCTCGAAATACGGTAAACGTGTCACAGCACTTGGTGGAGGAAAAAACAATATGGTTGTTATGCCTGATGCAGATCTGGATCAGGTAGCAAATGCGTTTATTGGAGCAGCTTATGGAGCAGCCTCTCAACGTTGTATGGCTATTTCTACGATTATGCCTGTTGGAAAGGAAACTGCAGATCGTCTTGTTGCAATATTAAAGGAGAAAATCGCTAATTTGAAGGTAGGCTCCTATACAAATCCTGAAACAGACTTTGGCCCTGTCATTTCACAGCAATCAAAGGAAGCGATTATTGCTGCGATCAATCGAGGAGAGTCTGAAGGGGCAACAGTTGTCTGTGATGGTCGTGAACTTGATATTGTCAAAGATTCAAAAGGATTCTTTGTAGGGCCAACATTGTTAGATAACGTAAAACCAGGTATGGAAATTTATGAACAAGAAATATTTGGTCCAGCGCGAAATGTTGTACGTGTTGATTCGCTGGACGAAGCAATCCAACTTATTAATAAGCATGAGCTTGGAAATGGGGTAACCATTTTTACGAATGACGGTTTAGCAGCTCGTAAATTTACAACAGAAATCGATGTTGGAATGGTGGGTGTGAATGTACCAATTCCAATCCCGGTAGGCTACCATAACTTTGCTGGATTTAAAGGCTCCCGTTTTGGAGAGGGGCATATGTTTGGTCCAGATCAAGCACGCTTCTTCACAAAAACAAAAACAATATCAGAGCGTTGGATGACAGGGCATGCTTCGACAGCATCGACGTTTGCATTCCCAAGTAATAACGACTAATACAAGAAAAGAGCTGTATTCACGTGCAGCTCTTTTTTTCTAAAAGAATAAGAGGGGGATGGGGTTGGGGATGTTAGAATACATTGGGCTTTTTGGTAGTTTAGCGTTACTTGTGTATTTAACGATGAGAGGCGTAAATTTACTGATTTCAGCACCATTGACTGCATTGCTAGCGGCCATAACGAATGGTTTAGCATTTTTTCCACAAACAGCAGATGAGAATCAAGCTAACTTCTTAACAAGTTATATGGATGGGTTCACTGGATTCGTCGGCTCATGGTATTTAATGTTTATGGCAGGAGCCATTTTCGGAAAGGTAATGGAAGATACGGGAGCAGCGGATAGTGTTTCTAAATGGATTGTAGAAAAAATTGGAGTGAAATATGCAGCCTATGCAGTAGTACTTGCCGCAGCTGTACTAACGTATGGTGGTGTCTCGGTGTTTATCGTAGCCTTTTCCGTATATCCAATGGCTATTAGTTTATTCAAGGAAGCTAATTTTCCACGGCGCTTTATTCCTGCTTCATTAGGGTTAGGCTCTGTAACGTTTACGATGACCTCAGCAGGTTCACCAGAAATTCAAAACTGGATTCCTATTCGATACCTTCATACAACGCCATATGCTGGATGGGAAGTAAGTATAGTTGTTGCAATTTTTATGGCAATTGGTGGATCAGTGTGGCTAAATTGGATGATTAAACGTGCAGTAAAAAGCGGAGAAGTATTTATTGAACGATCTAATGATCCAGTAGTTGATGAATCTCGTAAGCTTCCGAGTCCAATTCTAAGTCTTGTACCTCTATTAGTAGTTTTAGGTATTTCCTTTGTGTTCCATGATTCTCTTGGAACTTCAGCTTTAATTGTAGCATTAACGGGTGGATGTATAACGGCTTATTTAGTGAGCTATAAATATTCAAAACCTGTCGGAGCAACACTAGCAGCTGGTGCTATGGGTGCCGTTGTAGCGATTGCTAATACAGCAGCAGTGGTTGGTTTTGGTGGTGTAGTAAAAGCTACTCCTTCATTTTTGGCAACAGTTGACGTCATGACAAATATTCCTGGAAGTCCATTAATTGGTGGTGCATTAGCCATTGCTGTAATAGCAGGATTAACAGGTTCGGCTTCGGGCGGACAAACAATTGCCATGCCTTTACTTGCTCCGCACTATACTGATATGGGAGTAGATACGGAGGCATTACATCGTACAATTGCTATTGCATCGGGATCTCTCGATTCATTACCTCATGGTGGTTATGTAGTCACAACTATCAATTCTGTATGTAATGAAAAGCATAAAGATGCTTATATGCCTTTTGGTGCCTTAACCGTCATTATACCTATAATAGGTACAATTCTGGCTATTATATTATTCTCACTAGGAATGTAGGGGGGGCTAAGCGTGAAGGGAAAAACAGTTTTTATTACAGGAGCAGCCCGTGGTATCGGGTTATCCATGGCACTAGCGTTTGCTGAGCAGGGAGCGAATGTCGTGATAACAGATATTCATGAACAGCTTTTAGCGGAGGCAATTAATCACTATCCGCAATTAACAGCATACACATGTGATGTTACGAATGAACAGGCAATATGTGATGCGATTGACTTTACTGTTAAAAAGTTTAAGACAATCGATATTTTAATTAACAACGCTGGGTTTCAGCATGTTGCTCTTATAGAGGACTTCGCGACAGAAATCTTCGAATCCATGCAAAAAGTGATGCTTGTTGCACCTTTTATAGCAATGAAATATGTCTTACCACATATGAAGAAAAATAAGTTTGGACGCATTATTAATATGGCATCCATTAATGGCGTTATTGGGTTTGCAGGCAAAGCAGGCTACAATGCTGCCAAACATGGGCTAGTTGGTTTAACGAAAGTGGCGGCACTAGAGGTTGCAACTGAAGGGATAACCGTGAATGCGATTTGTCCAGGGTATGTCGAAACAGAATTAGTACGTAATCAGTTTACGGATTTGGCAAAAACAAGGGGAATTCAAGTAGAAGAGGTGCTTGAGCAGGTGCTTTATTCACTCGTTCCTCAAAAACGTTTACTAGATGTATCGGAAGTTACGGGGCTAGCACTTTATTTGGCAAGTGATATCGCGAAGGGTATAACAGGTCAAGCAATACTTTTGGATGGCGGTTATACAGCACAATAGCTTAGGGGGATTAGATATGATTCAAACAAAAACAATCTATACGGTTCATTCGCCAGGAACGATCGTTTATGGACGCGATTCTTTTGAAGAAGTAGGCGATTATGCAAAAAAATTGGGGACTAAGGCTCTTATCATTAGTGATCCAATAATGGATAGTTTAGGCTTTGTTCATCAATGTAGTGCTTTGTTAAGAGCTAGTGGTTTAGAAGCGATTTCATATTTAGGCGTAACAACGGAACCAGTAGATACGTATGTAGCGGAGGGGCTTCATAAATTACAATCCGAGGGCTGCGATATTATTATTTCCGTCGGTGGTGGGAGCTGTATCGATACAGGAAAAGCAATCGCAGTAGTTGCAATGAATGGTGGCTACATTGGTGATTATATGAAAATGGCAAAAATAGCTGAGCAAGCACCAATCCCACATATTGCGATACCAACAACGGCTGGTACTGGTTCGGAAGCCACGGATGCAACAGTTATTACGAATACGAAAAATGACGTGAAGATGATGATAAAGCAACCTGCATTTATGCCAACCATCGCCATTGTAGATCCGATTTTAACGGTTACCTCTCCACCCGCTATCACAGCAGCGACTGGTATCGATGCATTAAGTCATGCTATTGAAAGTTATTTATCTCGTTTAGCACATCCTTATTCGAATGTACTGGCACTATCGGCCATGGAGTTAATCGTTAATAATATTTTAAAAGTTTATGAGCAAGGTAACGATATTGAAGCGAGGGAAGCGATGTCGCTAGGCTCAATGCAAGCAGGTCTTTCGTTTTCAAATGCCTCTGTTGCTTTAGTACATGGCATGTCTCGTCCAATTGGAGCGTTATTCCATGTGCCCCACGGTATTTCAAATGCCATGCTTTTACCAGCAGTATTAGAATTTTCAAAGGATGCTTGTGTCGATCGACTAGCGGATTTAGGTAAATTTTTTAATAGAGATAATAAGCATTTATCACAAGAGGAGCTTGCCGATTTAGCCATTGTTTCGATAAAGGGAATGTGCAAGAAGATGGATATAGGGAATTTAAAACAGTGGGGAATTGAAGAACAAGCCTTTTACGCTGCTATTCCAAAAATGACAGCTGATGCAATTGCTAGCGGTAGCCCTGGAAATAACCCTAAGATTCCGACACAGGAAGAGCTAATGGAGCTTTATAAAATAGCCTTTCATTATGAGTTTTAGAATTTCGAACAGAACTGTCTAAAATAGGGTTACAAATCATATTTAATTTGTAACTCTTTTTTTATTGATTATGTTAAAAGATTTGAACAGAGTGATGGGGAATGGAGGCTAGAAAATCACCTTTTTCTAACCACAGATGGCTTACTAGAATGTCCCCCATGAACTATATTCAAACCCTATTAACAGTTATAATTCTTTCTTCAACACTGAGGATCAAGAGAGCATTTGGTCAACGTTAAAGAATATCAAAAAAATGGTGTCAGAGATAGCACCACTATCGTTTTTTGGAAAGTTACTATTGCAAAGGAAGCCACTAGAGCGAGTAATCAAGAAGCGAAAACAGCGCGTCAGTAAAATACGCTCACAACTTAAGAATCTCTGCTAACAGGACTGCCCCAATTGTTTTACAGAAATAATATGACATATACGAGAAAATATAGTAATATTTATGTGAATCACCATTCATTTTTTAAGGGGGAAATCGTATGTTGCAGGGGCAAACAATTATTATAACGGGTGGATCAAATGGTATGGGGCTTTATATGGCAAAGAAATTTGTTGCTGAAGGGGCAAATGTTGTCATTACAGGTCGTAACGAGGAGCGATTAGCAGAGGCGAAAGCCTTTATATTAGAGGCCGGAAAAACGATTGAAACGTTCCAAATGGATGTTCGAGTACCTGAGCATGCAGAGGCAATGCTAGCATTTGCTGTTGAAAAGTTTGGACAAGTTGATGGGCTTGTGAATAATGCAGCTGGTAATTTTATAGTGCATGCAGAGGATTTATCACCAAATGGTTGGAAGACTGTTATTGATATTGTTTTAAATGGGACATTCTTTTGTTCTTCGGCAGTCGGTAAGTACTGGATTCAAAATAATATGAAGGGATCTATTCTTAATATGGTTGCAACATACGCATGGAACGCAGGTGCTGGTGTTATTCATTCAGCAGCAGCTAAAGCAGGTGTATTGTCATTAACTCGAACATTAGCTGTTGAATGGGGGAAACAATATGGCATTCGAGTAAATGCAATTGCTCCTGGTCCAATTGAGCGTACAGGTGGTGCGGAAAGGCTATGGGAATCAGAGGCTGCAGCTGCTCGTACGTTAGACTCTGTTCCATTAGGCCGGATAGGTACTCCTGAAGAAATTGCAGATTTAGCTACATTTATAATGTCTAAAAAAGCAAGCTATATGAACGGTGAATGTGTGACACTTGATGGCGGGCAATGGCTTAATCAGTATCCATTCTAACTTCTTTAGCATTTTTTTCTGTAGCGGAAGCGAAGTGACAGCTGTTATTTTGTCGAGGCTAATTGATAACAAAAACTTTGCATAATGGAGAGCCGGGTTGACGCATACTAAGGGTAAAGAAAGGAGTTTTGCCGAATGGGTATGTGGTTAATACCGGCTCTTATTGCCATTACGATTATTTCTGCCATTTCACTTGTATCGACGCTGAAAATTGCTAAAATGACGTCTAAACGGAAATCAGAAAACGATACACCGATTTCTGAAACCGTTGAAGAGTATGCGACTATGCTCAACCCCGTTGTTTGGGTATACATCATTTTTTTACTCTTTTTAGGAATAATGATTTTTTATTACTGGAGTAAGGCTGGATATTAAGTAAATAATATCTTCATTCAGTTTATATCATAAATGAGGCTGAATGAAGATATATCTCCATCGTCCTCAAATACCCTCGTATATATGCACTTTCGATACTTAGTTTTGTTCAAAATGCTAAAATAATTCGTTGCTTTATCAAAACTCTTCTCGACCTTGTCGTGGTCATAAAAGGAATAGTTATGATATGATAAAAGGGAAGCATCCTGTTCTGCAAAGCGAGGACAGAAAAGGAGAAGAAGTTCATGATTTCAACTAACAGCAAAGACTTATTAGCAATGCCAATTAGTGATTTTATTATTTCATCTGAAAAGGTTGCGCATGTACAAAGTGGAAATAGTGCGGAACATGCACTCTTAGTACTTACACGTACAGGGTATTCATCGATACCTGTTTTAGATTTGAAATATCGACTTCAAGGTTTACTAAGTATGAAAATGATTACTGAATCCATTCTTGGACTAGAACATATTGAATATGAAAAGCTACCCGATATTAAAGTGGATACAATAATGGAGAAGGATATCGCTGTATTAAAGTTGACGGATACTTTTCAGCGAGCGCTCGACTTAGTTATTAATCACGCCTTTTTATGTGTTGTGGACGAAGAAGGAACATTTGCGGGAATTTTAACGAGACGTGTTATATTAAAGCAATTGAAAAAATATATTTATCAAAAAGAGTAGTAGTTTAAGAGGGGACTCAGATGAAAATCATGAGGCCCTCTTTGCTTGTATCGGAGGTTTACTGATTGATGGCAACGGAGGCTGAAATTTTAAAAGTACTAGCAGAGGAACGTAATATGCGTAAAGCAGCAGAACGGTTATTTTTATCTCAACCAGCACTTTCACAACGGTTGCAGACTATTGAAAAGGACTGGGGTGCGCAGTTATTTATTCGTTCGCAAAAGGGACTTACGGCGACACCTGCTGGAGAGCTTATTATTGCCTATGCAACTGAAATGCTCAGCAAAAAAGAAGAGATATTTGAAACAATCCAATCACTAACGACGAAAGTAAACGGGACATTGAAAATCGCCTGTGCATCGATTGTCGGCCAAAACTGGCTTCCGATAATATTAAAGGATTTTGTATCGAAATATCCTGATGCAAAAATCTCTCTTATGACTGGCTGGAGCTCTGAAATAGTAAAAGCGCTTTATGAAGGTGAGGCTCATATAGGAATTGTGCGTGGGCAGGTTGATTGGAAGGGGGAAAAAATCCACCTATTTCGTGACACCCTTTATTTAGTAGATCAAGAGCTAAAAACTATAGAAGATGTCTTGACGACAGACCGACCTTTTATTCAATATAAAAGTGATTCCAATTACTATCAGGAAATACAACAATGGTGGCAACAGCATTTCGCTTCAAATCCACGAAAACAAATTTTAGTTGATCAGATTGAAATTTGTAAGCAAATGGCATTGAACGGCATTGGTTATGCTATTTTACCTTCCATTACTTTAAATGATCATGATGGTATTAATAAAATAGCGTTAACGAATAACGAAAAAGAATTTGGTATAACGCGTGATACTTGGCTAATTGGCTATGAATCTTCATTTGAATTACGGCAAGTAGAGGCTTTTGTAGAAGTAGTGCAAGACCATGCGCGATGTTTGTTTGATTATACGAAAAAAAAATAATATATCAAGGCAGTCTCAAGCGATTCACTTGGGGCTGCTTTTTTTTACAATGTCGATAAGATGGGCCACTTCACTCACGCGGCTCACACCAATTTACTATCGTATCACCCAACTTTTAAATTTTAGCGCATCCACCTTCCAAAGGGAAAAAGGATTCATACACAAATCTGTGTGTGAAACCTTTTTCTTAGACTTCACTTTACTTACATGCGTAAATTTTGCAATTAGTTAATTCTTAAGAGTTTATGAATATTCATGAAGATGTCATAAGAAATGGAACAAAATGCAATTTAAATCGTATAATTATGTAGCCAACAATTTACATAAAAGGGGTTGAGTTTTTGAAAAAAACGAATATTACAGCATTTATACTGTTATTCATGCTTATTATTAGCTTTATTCTACCTGTGGAGCAGGCCAGTGCAGCGGCTACATTGGACGTGGAGGCTAAGGTAGGGATTGCAGGTAAAGCAAAACACCAATCAGTTGTGCCACTTCAAATAACAGTAACAAATAATGGTACAGATTTTTCTGGAGACATGGTTATCAATACTGCCAATTCCTATCAAGTTGCGTCTGCTAAAGTATTTCCAATAGATATAGCTGCGGGAGAAGAAAAAACATTTGAAATATATCTAGAAGGTATCGATTCCTGGGATGCAGATGTGTTTGCATTTTATGAAGGAGGCATTGAAAAAGGAAAAAAGGTTGCATATAAAGGAACAAAACAGCTACAAGGTAACTTTTTAGATCCTTCATCAGTTTTTATTTATACATTAACGGATAAAAGCGATCGTTTATCAGCATTTTTGAAGTTATCCCAATTAGCTTCTCAAAATAATGTGGAAGTTTTCAATTTAAAGCAAATCAAGAACTATACACTGCCAGAGGATCCACAAGGATTTGTGATGGCGAATGTTGTGGTTATCGATGAAATTGCTATTGCTGATTTATCGCAAAAGCAACAAGAGTCTTTATTAAATTGGGTACAGAATGGTGGAACATTAATAGTAGGAGCTGCTGATCAGCTAACGGCAACAGCAGGTATTTTCAAAGATTATTTACCACTGGCATTATCCGAGCAAATGACATCTGTTTCTGCAAATAGCCTATCAAAATTATCAGGTGGAGGAACTTTTACACAGCCTATTTCTATATATGGCGCAACTGAAAACAAAGGAAGTATTCCTGTATTAACAGATAACAATAACATTTTAGCGTCTAAGAAAAAAGTCGGCAGTGGAGAAATTATTCAAACAACTTTTTCTTTAGGGGATCAACCACTTGCATCTATGGATGGCTACCCAGCATTAGTGGGAAAATTGATAAATATTCAAAAGATATCACAACAAGCTTCGATAGCAAATGGACAGTCACCACTAGATGAAATTTCATATGATCTGCGTAACATCAATGAATTATTCCCATCGTTTGAAGTATCTGTTAGCTATATGCTAATGGTTATTATTTTATATATTTTAATAATTGGCCCTATTTTATATTTCATTTTAAAGAAAATAGACAAACGTGAGCATGCATGGTGGATCATTCCTGCGATATCAATTGTGTTTTCTATTAGTCTATTTATTTTTGGTGCAAAAGATCGAATTGGGCAACCGCAAATTCAACAGTCTGCATTTTATAAAATTAATGAAGATAGTAGTGTAAATGGTTATTATGTAGAGTCCATTTTAACAAATCGTAGTGGTGATTTTGTTGTGAATGCAGATAAGAATACAAGTGCAGTCGCGCTACGAAATTCTATTAATTTCGCAGGGGTAAGAGAGGATTTACATGAACTATCCTATATTAAGGAAAATGCCAATGGTTCAACGTTAACACTACGTGATTTAAGCTATTGGTCTGTGCAATCGTTTGCAGGGAAGTCAACGGCACATAATCTTGGGAAGATGGATATCGATATTACGTTAAATAATGAAAAGCTTACTGGGACAATTAAGAACA
This sequence comes from Lysinibacillus sp. Ag94, assembly GCF_023242215.1. Lineage (NCBI taxonomy): Bacteria > Bacillati > Bacillota > Bacilli > Caryophanales > Bacillaceae > Lysinibacillus > Lysinibacillus sp. Ag94. The sequence continues at coordinate 764,178 of NZ_CP096780.1, forward strand.
ATTTCCCGTTTGCCCTGAAGGATGTTACGTTAATTTCCGGCATTAAAGAAATTAAACTTGGCGACATTGAAGCGAACGGTACACTTAAAGTCGACACAGAGCTAAAAGCAACGGTTCTACAAAAACCATCTAATTTTACTAATTACAATTTCAATAATTATCCAACGAAGAAGGAAGACGTGAATCCTTCACGTATCGAGGGTATGAAATCTATGGCATTACCGCTTGTAGAAGATGATAAAAAACCTGTCATTACAGCATGGGCAGACCAAGCAATTGCTGGGGTTGAGCTAGAAACAAGTGCCAATATGTCTCCAATTTCCTATTTTGTTCAGCCATTTCAAGGAAAAGTTGAGTTATCAGGTCCATTTACGATGAAACGTAACAACTTTACGTATTCAGTAAACCAACTATCTCCTAATTCGTATGCTGAAAAAGTAGATGAACAGTTAAATACTTGGCACTTATCTGATGGTTCCCATGAAGTATCCATCGCGATGCCAGATAAGTTTATGAATTCAGTTCAAACATTAAACGAACTGACAGTTTCAAATAAGGATATGGATCGCATGCAGCTATCAATTTGGAATAACGAAACGAAAAATTATGAGCCATTAGTAGATGAGAAGCAGGTGTTTACAGGTAACATAAAAAAATACTTCAATGAAAATGATGAATTGCTGATTGAAATTAAATTCGGATCAGATCAAACAGGTGAGGAAACAAAATTACCAGATGTAGAGCTGAAGGGAGTGGCGAAATAATGATTGAAATTCGTGATTTAACGAAAAGGTACGGCTCCTTTACAGCACTAGATCATTTGAATCTATCTTTGGAGGAAGGGATTGTCTTTGGTTTTGTAGGTGCTAATGGGGCAGGTAAATCGACTACATTCTCGATTTTAGCAACGTTGCTATCTCCAACTTCAGGTGATGCCATTATTAATGGTAAAAGCGTTATTAAGGAACCAAAGGAAGTTCGAAAACAAATTGGTTATATGCCGGATTTCTTTGGCGTCTATGATCAACTAAAAGTAGACGAATACTTAGATTTTTACGGTGCCAGTTACGGCATTGGGGCAGCTGAACGAAAAGTACTTATTCCACAGCTACTAGAGCTCGTGAATTTAACAAATAAACGTCATGAATATGTTGATTTACTGTCACGTGGGATGAAGCAGCGTCTTTGTTTAGCGCGTGCCCTTATCCATGATCCTAAAGTATTAATTTTAGATGAACCTGCTTCAGGCTTGGATCCACGTGCTCGAGTAGAAATGCGAGATATTTTACGGAATTTAAAAGCTATGGGAAAAACGATTTTAATCTCCTCACATATTTTGCCTGAGCTTGCAGAAATGTGTGATGAAATCGGTGTAATTGATAATGGTAAGCTTATCGCTCATGGCAATGTAGCTTCCATTCAAGCACAGCTACAGGGGGAGAAGCGTATCGTCGTAAAAGTAACGGATCGTTTAAACGAGGTACGTGCGTTTTTGGAGGAGGATCCACTGATCTCCTCTATAGATGTAATGGATAATCGCTTAGAGATAGCCTTTAATTACCGAGGAACAGATGACGATCAGGTAGCACTATTGAAAAAGGCAATACTTGCGAATTTACCTATTTATGCATTAAGCGAAGAGGAAAAAGATTTAGAGGATGTCTTTATGGCGATTACGAAGGGAGCGGACAATCAATGATGGAGCGATTTTATAATCCGGTATTCGTAAAAGAATTGAAGTTACGCTTCCGTTCTTTTAAAAGCTTTTCAGGTTTAATGTTTTATTTAGCGGTTATTTGTATTTTTATCGTAGGATTTTTGCTTATAACGACTGGATTCACAGGCAAGGGATTCTTCAGACCAGACACAAGCTTTATGATGTTCGCAGTGTTAACAATTTTACAGATGGCTCTTGTTCTTTTCATTACACCGAGCTTAACTGCTGGTGCAATTAGTAGCGAAAGGGAAAAGCAAACTTTAAATATTTTACTAACAACGACACAAAGCTCTACTCAAATCATCATTGGAAAATTACTATCCTCGGTAGCATTTTTAGTATTAATGCTTATCGCAGGGTTACCATTGTATAGTTTAGTATTTTTATTTGGAGGCGTATCACCGTCTCAATTAATTTCGATATTTTTATTTTATTTATTAACAGTTGTAGCCATTGGTAGTATTGGTGTTATGTTTTCAACCATTACAAAGCGGACAATTGTTGCGATGATTTCTACGTACGGTTCGATCATTTTTTTAGGTGGTATTACAGCGTTTTTCTTCTTCTTGTCGATGGCCTTCCACCAAATGGGGAATACCACAAGTACTGGTGCTTCCTATATGACTTACTTCTGGGCTGCTATTAACCCAGGTGCATTAATGCTTACACTTACTTCATCATCAATGGGCGATGCTTTAGTGCAAGTTTCGGGCGTGAAATTACCTGTATGGATTAGTTATTTAATAGCTTATTCGTTGATCATTGTTGTTTGTTTAACAATTGCGATTAGAAAATTACGTGCCAATATGAAAAGTAATCGATAAGGAGGAAACCTTATGGAGCGTCGTAAGCAATTACGAAAATATATTCAACGTGCAAAGACGAGTTTAACAGTAGAAAGAAGCATTCCAATTGCACAGTACGGCTTGTTTTTGGCATTGCTTTCGAGTGCTGCCCTATTCCTTGTTTCACGGCTCTTTGTTTGGCCGTATTATCGCCAAACAGCTCTTGCTATCTTTATCGTTGTCATACTAGCAACAGTGCTGTTTATGTGGTGGAAGCGTATAAAAGAAAAGGAAGCATTGCATACACTGGATGATTATTTTTCTCACAATGAGCTTGTGACAGCCTTATCGTTCGAGGACGATAAGGACCCACTCGTTCAATCTCTACTAACGAAAGCAATCGAGAACGTTGAACAAGCGTTTGCTGATTTTAAAGCTCGAAAGAAAAATTTGATTCGTCCCAAAGCATTGATTGGTTTATTTGGAACCGCTGTCGTACTGGCCATTCTTTATATGTTCCCAGCAGCGTCACAAATTGAAGCAATTGAGGTGGAAAAAGAAAAAGCTGTCATTGAAGACGTAAAGAAGGAAGTTGCTAAATTAGAGAAAAAAGCAGAAACAAAAGAAGTGAAAGAGCAATTAAAAGAATTGCAAAATACGTTAAAAAAGACAGAAACAGCAGAAGAGGCATTACGGGAAGTCGTGAAAAAGCAAAAGGAGCTTGCTTTAAAGGAGCAACAATTAAAGGATAAGCAAACAGCTAGTAAGGAGGGCGCTTCTGACGACAAAGGTTTATCGAAGGAAGAAGTGGAGCAATTGAAGGAGCTCGCCCAAATGCAGCAGGAGCTAACGCAAAATGCAAATGCTACTCAGACAGCAATGAGCAAGCTTGGGAAACCTGCAGGCAATACGCTACAAAATGCTATTGCGAGTGCCAATAATGCCAACAACAATCAGCACAACAATAATAATCCAAATCAAAATTCATCAGGGAATTCACAGCCAAACAATCAGCAAGGTAAAACAGGACAACAAGGCCAAACTAATTCTCAAAATGGATCCCAACAGGCTAATAGTAAAGGTCAGAAGCAAGGATCGAATCAAAGCAATCAACAAGGTCAGGGACAAGGTCAGGGTCAGGGACAAGGGAACGGGCAAGGACAAGGGCAAGGACAAGGTCAAGGACAAGGTCGGGGCAATAGTTCAGGTCAAGGTGCAGGCACAGGACAGGGCGGCCGCGATTTATTAACGACACCAAGAATTGGTGGCTCTAGTCAGACTTCAGTTGATGGTGGAGCATTAGGAGAGGGATCACATGTTTCAGAACAACAAGGAAATGGCCCGATTACTAAAGGGTCTATCCGTCCGTATGAGGAAGTTATAGGTTCCTATAAAGATAGCTATTTAGAAAGCTCAGAGCGTTTACAATTACCGAAGGATTTACAAAATGTCGTGCAATCTTATTTCACGTCAATTGAGTCTAAGTAGGAGGAAAAGGTATGGCATTTACAGAGCAACAATATGTTGAAATGAGTACGAAATTACAACAAGTGAAGGAAGAAATTCATCGCTTTATCGTCGGCCAAGATGAAGCCATTGATTATACATTATACGCAGTCCTTGCTGACGGACATGCACTATTAGAGGGTTTACCGGGTTTAGGGAAAACGATGTTAATTCGTACAATTTCTGAAGTACTAGATTTATCATTTTCACGAATTCAATTTACACCAGATTTAATGCCAGCGGATATTACAGGGACAAGCATGATTGAGCGCACAGTCGATGGCAAGCAGCAGTTTACGTTCCAGCCTGGTCCGATTTTTAGCCAAATGGTATTAGCGGATGAGATTAACCGAGCAACACCAAAAACACAAAGTGCACTGCTTGAAGCAATGGGGGAAAAAACTGTAACAATTTTAGGAGATACAAAGAAGATGGCAAGACCATTCTTCGTTTTAGCAACACAAAACCCGATTGAGATGGAGGGAACCTACCCGTTACCAGAAGCACAAATGGACCGTTTCCTATGTAAAATTCTTGTGTCGTATCCTGAGAAAAGTGAGCTAATGGAAATTATGAAGCGTACAACAGGCGCTAAGGAAATTGGTTTACAAAAGATCATGGATACAGAAGCACTGGTTGAAGCGCAGCAAATGGTTAAGGAAGTACTCGTTGCTGATGAAATGCTCGAATTTGCGACGGATCTTGTTGTGGCTACACATCCTGAGAGAGTGGATGCCATTGATGAGGTCAAGCAATATGCCATGTATGGTAGCGGTCCTCGAGGTTTACAAAGTTTAATTAAATTAGCAAAGGCAAGAGCGCTTATGAATGGGCGTTTCCACGTGTCTTTGGCGGATATTAAATCTGTAGCTAAACCAGTGCTACGCCATCGAATGCTATTGAATTATGAAGGGGAGGCTTCAGGTAAAACAGCAGACGATGTGATTGATGTCATTTTAGAAAAAGTACAGCAAGGTGTTAGCAGGTGACACAAAAATTATTATTGCCCGAAGATTGGTTAGCGAAAATCAGTCGCTTCCAAGTGGCAACGGCCTCCAAATTACGTGGGCAGCACAAGGGCTCGCACCGTTCGCAACGCTTTGGGGCATCGCTCGATTTTTCAGATTTTCGTGAATACCATTTAGGTGATGATGTACGCCAGGTGGATTGGAACGTCTTTGCGAGAACTGATAAATACTTCATTAAACGGTTTTTAGATGAACAAGAAATGCGCGTACACATTTTGCTAGATACAACTAAATCTATGGGCGATCAAGCAAAATGGACTTTTGCCCGGCAAATTGTTGCCTCACTTGGTCTAATGGTGCTCGGTCGCGATGATCGCTTATCTTTTTCTTTTCTGCAGGATGAAGTGAGGCCACCGTTTCGTCGTAAAGGTACCATGTATCGTCGCGCCTTTTTACAGGTGATGACAGAGATTGAGCAAGCAACCTATACAAATAGCTTCGCACAGGGAGCTTTCAAAGCATTGCCTAAAGATAGTACCGTACTATTTATTGTGACAGACGGACTTGAGCCAATCGATGAATGGGAGCAACTTTTAAAAAGGCTACCGCGCTTTGCAGGGGATGTCCGTATTTTGCAAATAGTTACGCAAGAAGAAATAGCACCGGAGTATACGGGCGACGTACGCTTACTTGATCGTGAAACGGGTAGAGATGTAAATGTTACGATGTCTTCTAAAGTTCTGGACACATATAGGGCAAGACGTTTATTACATGAAGAGGAATTTGAAGCAATTTGTCGGCGCTTCGGTGTTCGACAATTACAGCTTAAAGTAGAGGATGGATTGCAGCATGCCATCTTCCAACAATTATTAAAAGCACATTGGATTAGGTGAGGTGAGCCGTATTGGGCTTTAGTCAAATACTTTTTAGCTGGACGGCCATCATCCCGGTCATTGTCCTTCTATATTATTTCTTTCGAAAAAAATATACCGATCAAACCGTATCCTCCACACTTTTCTGGTCGGAAATTATGCAAGAAACCCGTGTGTCACCATACTTAAAACACTTACAAAAAAACGCACTGCTTTATTTGCAACTACTTGCGCTTCTTTTACTCGTACTAGCATTAATGAATCCATATGTTAAAAAGTCAACAATTGTTGGTGCGCAGACGATTTTCATAGTAGACACGTCTGCAACGATGTTAGCTGGGAAAGAGCAGTCAACATTTGATACACATAAAAAAGAAATGCTGTCATTAGTTAATGAACTTGACGGAAGACCTGTGACAATCATTACAACAGGCAATACGCCAAAAGCTATATTACAGCAGGAAACAAAGAGTAAAGATATTGAAAAAGCTATTCAAGAGTTACAAGTAACATATGAGGCAGCACAAATGAATAAAGCTTTAGATGTGGCACAGGCTTTTGTCGGTAACACACCAACATCTATTTATGTCTTTACAGATGCGCTCGATAAAAAGCAATTACCGATGGAAAAAGATACGGTGAAATGGATCGTAAAAGGATCCGCAAAAGATTTAACAAATATCGCAATGACACGTTTTGCTGCTACTACAGATGGACAATCTGCTATGGCACTTGTACAGTTACAAAATGATACGCACCAAGAGCAAAACGTAACACTTTCGATAGAAAATATTAAAGGTAAGGAAATAGTAGCGGAGAGTGTTGTATTACCTCCAAATGAAGCTATAACAAAAACATTCAAAGACCTTCCATTAGAAGATACTATGACTGCCAAGATAGATGCTAAGGACGATTATGCTGTTGATAATTCACAGCCTGTATTGCTACAAACAGCAACTTCAAAAGTAGTTGTCGATCAAAATATGCATCAGCTCATTCAAAAAGGTTTGCAAACGATTAATAGTAGCGTGAAAATTGTTCCATCTTCACAAGTGGCTGACAATTTGGATGCCACTGTTGTGACAAATCAGACGGCGCTACTCGAAAAGATGGACAAGCCAATTGTATTATTTGGACGGGATGATGTTGAGAAGGTTGAAGCTACTGGGGAAATCAGTACAACAAGTGATGCACTGTTTGCATTTAGTGAGCTAAAAGATATTTACGTCAGTACTGTATATCCTGGATTCGACAACTATAAAACGATTGCATCAGTTGGAGACCAGCCATTTATTCAGCGTTCACCTCAAGGAGATATTGTTGTATTAGCTGATATTGCAGATACAGATTGGCCGTTGCATCCTTCATTCCCATTATTTTTATGGAGTGCTGAACAGGAGCTTTCAGCATCGATTGGTTCACTTGGTATTTTCACACCAAATGAGCAACGTGCAGTTGCTTTAACACAAGGTGATTGGAGTGTATATTCGCAGGAAGATGAGTTTTTATCGTCCATTACGAATGGTCTATTAACAGCACCAATGAAGCCAGGAATTTATACAGCTCGCTCAAAGGATGAAGAAAAGCGCTTCATCGTACAGCTTCAAGCACAAGAACGTGTGATTGAAAAGGGAACAAGCTATACACTTGGAGAGCTTCCGGACAATGGTAAGGAAGAAATATCGAAAACATCGTTCGTACCTTGGCTTATCCTTATCATCTTAGTATTATTTGTTTTAGAGTGGGAGGTGCAACGACGTCGTGGATTTACGAATTGATATGCCATTAGCATTGTTGCTTTTACTTCCATTGCTTATGTATTTTGGATGGACCTATTGGCGTGAACGTCAGCGACTAAAAAAAAGCCATATCGTCGTACTAGGTATTCGTATTGTGGCTATATGCTGTTTGGTTTTTGCACTTGCAGGGCCCTATATTTTATTGCCCGTAAAGGAAGAACAAGTATTATTTTTAGCTGACCGTTCTGCTTCAATGAATGGTACAGATGATGAAATGTCCAATTTTATAGCGGAAAGTTTACAGTCGAAAAAAGATGAACAGCTTGCAGGGATTTATTCTTTTTCATCAACGTTACAAACGGAAGCCATTTTATCGAAGCTTTTGAAGGAAGTGCCGAAGTTTACAGCTATAAAAGCAACAGATCAAACAAATATTGAACAGAGTCTACAGCTTGCTTCAGGTATTGTAGATCCGAAAAAAGCGACACGACTTGTGCTCTTAACGGATGGCAATGAAACAAAAGGGGATGCCTTAGAATTTGCATCGAAGGTTAAAGGGTCAAATATTAGCATTGATGTAATGCCGTTTAACCAACCTGTTGCGAAGGATGTATCCATGAAAAGCTTTGTTACACCACAAGTTGCTTATGTAGGTGAGCAGCAGCAGTTAGTCGCTGAAATAAATGCAACGGTAGCAGAACAAGGTGAGCTATTACTATACGAAAACGATAAGCTTATTCACCGTGAAGCAGTTGAACTTACTGAAGGTTCAAATGTCTTTACGTTTAAACATTCAGCAACAGCTGAAGGGCTTGTGAAATATGAGGCACTCGTGCAGGTAGAGCAGGATGCAATTTTTGAAAATAATAAATTAACAAGCGTCACGATGGTGCAAAGTGAGCCACATTTACTAATTGTTAATGGCTATGATACGGCATCGCCAATTGCAGCGGCACTGGGTAAACAATCAATTGCCTACGATGTTGTAAATGCTAACAGTCTACCAAATGAACTTTCTAGTTATTTACAATACAATGCCATCATTTTTGATAATGTGCCAGGGCATTTAGTAGGCGAGGCAAAAATGAATGTCATTGAGCAAGCCGTGAAAAATTTCGGTGTCGGTTTTACAATGGTCGGTGGCGAAAATAGCTTTGGTTTAGGCGGTTATTTTAAAACACCAATCGAAACTTTACTACCTGTTGAAATGGAGATTAAAGGTAAGGAGCAATTGCCATCATTAGGGCTAGTTATCGTCCTTGACCGCTCGGGAAGTATGTCTGGAGCAAAGCTAGAGCTTGCAAAAGAAGCGGCCGCTCGTTCAGTTGAAATGCTACGAGATGAGGATACGCTCGGGTTTATAGCCTTCGATGATCGACCTTGGGAAATTATTGAAACAGGACCACTTGGCAATAAGGAAGAAGCGGTGGATACGATTTTATCTGTAACGCCAGGGGGAGGTACCGAAATATATGGATCACTTGCAAAAGCTTATGAAAATCTAGCTGATTTAAAGCTACAGCGTAAGCATATTATTCTATTAACTGATGGTCAGTCTCAGCCAGGTAACTACGAGGACTTAATTGCACAAGGAAAAGACAATGGCATAACTCTATCAACGGTTGCAATTGGTCAGGATGCTGATGCCAATTTACTTGAAGCACTCAGTGAGATGGGCAGTGGGCGTTTCTACGATGTTATTGATGAGCAGACGATCCCCTCCATTTTATCTCGTGAAACTGCCATGATTTCACGCACATATATTGAGGATAACCCATTCTATCCAACTATATTTAATGCGGCTGGCTGGAATACGTTATTTGCAAATGGTGTACCTAAAATGAATGCTTATATTGGTACAACAGCAAAGCAGGGAGCTACTGTTATTGCAGAAAGTGAGAAAGAGGATCCAGTACTAGCAGAGTGGCAATATGGCCTTGGCAAAACATTTGCCTTTACTGCTGATTCGACAGGAAAATGGACAGGGGACTGGGCAAGATGGCAAAATTGGGGCACTTTTTGGCAAACGCTTATTTCAAAAATGCTACCAAGCTATAATGATGTTGCCTATGATGTACGTCTAGAAGCAGACGGCTCATTTGTTATCACTGATCCAACAAATGAAGCGGCGTTTTTAGATATTGTTGCTGTCAATGAAGCGGGTGAAGAACTTGATGCACAACTTGAAACTATTTCGGCCTCACAAGTTCGAGCAGTCGTACAAGCAGAACCAGGACTCATCTTCTTCCGCATTGCCGATGAAGAACAGACCATTTACCAGGCAGGCTTAAGTGTACCTTATAGTGCAGAGTATGAATTACGCCCAGTGAATGATAAGTTAATCGAAGCACTAACAAAGCAAACAGGTGGCTCTGTTTTAAAAGAACCGAGCGAAGTATTCCGTGAATTTACTAAAAAAGGTGCGGAACGTCAAAATATTGCGACATGGCTTTTATTAGCAGGGATGTTGCTATTCTTTATTGATATTACCATCCGCCGCTTCGGTTGGCGCTTCTTAACTAAGCCGAAGAAAAAAGAGCAGCCTGTAGAGAGAACACAGATACAGGAAGATGACACAAATGTTGCCCAGCTATTAAAGGGCATGAAAAAACGATCTTAGTCATTTATAACGATGGTTCATCGCTTTATAGCAATGAGCCATCGTTTTTTTATCATTCTATTTTTGGGTTATTATCAAAAGCTCGGCGTTACAGTTTTTAAAGCATATACCATGAATAATTAGTTGATTGAAGTGAAGACTGGGCGACTACTTGGGGCCAGATCACAGCGTCACAGATGTGGCCCTACCTGCGAAGCGAAGTGGCTCAACGGACGTCGTCAGGAAGCTTTGCTCTGTGCGAAAGTGAAGCGACGGTACAAAGCGCTAGTAGGAACGGAAATTAACCATTATGACGATGAGTCAATTGAAAGCAAACAGATCTTTTTTATGATAAGTAAAATTTTCCTTGTAAATAATATACACAAATGTAATAATGGATAATAGTAATAAAATATTACTATCATTTTTTGGTACTAATAATGTGGAGGATCTGAAATGACCAATATAATGAATTCCTTTGGTTTCCTAAGTTTTAAATTAGGTGAGGCTTTAGAGGAAAATCTCGAGAAGTATATTAGTGAAAAATATCAAATGAAATCTAGAGAAGTCGGGATCATGATTGCTGTAAAAGAAAAAAAACTTAGTCAAATTCAAATAGGGCAGATTTTAAAGTTAGATAAAAATAGTGTCCGCTTTTTTATCGATGGTTTAGAAGAAAGAAATTATGTTTATAGGGAGAAAAATCCAGAAAATAGAAGAGAGAATTTAATATGTCTTACGGAACAGGGGAGGGATTTGGCAGAAGAGTTATCGAAGACCCTTTCGATTTCAGAGAATGAAGTGTTAAACGTACTTTCGTTAGAAGAAAAAGAACTGTTGAAAAGCATATTGAAAAAAGTATATGAAAATCGTGGATAGGATTTAACTCTTTTCAGCAATCTGCTAAAAGAAGTTAAACTTCCGGCGGATGTCACGGATTCGGAAAAGAGTTCTTAAAGGATGTTAGCCTAAAATCATCGCATCCATGCGATAAAGGCTAACTGACCTGCATCACGCAGGCCTAACCATATCTATAAAAAGAAAGGGGGATGACATATAAAAGCGGTAGAGGTTATGAAGGAGTATTTGAAAAGAGCGCAAATAGAGGGTCAGGATTTATCTGACATGTATGTGGATCATGGTGAATTAAAAAATTTTAAAGGTGAAATTTTTAAAGGAAAAAAAGAAATACAAAACTTTTACACGTCGCCTATGCCGAAAGGCTTTAAATTAACTATCCACAATATTGAAGGTGATGATACAGAGTGTATTGCTACAGTTTCAACTACTTGGGATGGTTTGCCAAAGCCAGTGATTTTAGAGGAAAGGTTAATTCTAGAAAACGAAAAAATAAAATCGTTAGCAATGATTCCAAAATAAAGGGGGATAGAAGAAGCGATGTCATTATATGCTAATAAAAATCCTCTTCCTATGCCTGAAAGGGACACGAAATATTGGATTGGCGTGGTATCTCTTAATCATGTGCAAAAAGGGATTGAGGGAGGATTCGGTCAGTTATGTCATGGTAAAGAAAGACCTTTGAAACGAATGGCAAAAGGAGATTGGATTATTTATTATTCTCCTAAACAAAGTCTAGATAGTAATGAGCCTGTGAGAGCGTTTACCGCAATAGGAAGAATAAAGGACGAGCGAATATACGAGTTCCAAATGTCAGAAAATTTTATTCCTTTTAGAAGAGATATAGACTTTTATAAAGATGCAAAAGCTGTGCCAATAAAAAGGATTTTAGATTACTTAGAATTTGTAGAAGACAAATCGAAATATGGCTATAAATTTAGATTTGGTCATTTTGAAATAAGCAAAAAGGACTTTTTATTAATTGCTCATGAAATGGGATTACCATTGAAGTATGGGTGAATTTGGTTGACCAAAAAACGTTACTTTCTTCATTGCCATGAAGAAAGTAACGTTTTTAACTATTATTTAAGCAGAGTGTTTAGGTTAGTTACAAATACTGTCTTACGCAAATACCTAGCAACGACAATACCTAAGACAGCACCAATAGTACTTGAGGTTAAAAAGGCTGGCATGAAAAATAAAGCAGCAACGGATGTCCCCATTAATAAATGTGCGTAAGGTACTGCTAAAAGTGAGGCAATGATACCTGTCCCAAATATTTCACCGACACCTGCAAGCCATTGCTTGCCGCTGTATTTATAGGCAAGAACTGCACATAGAGCGCCAATAACACTGCCAGGTATAGCTAGTAATGAGCCTGTGCCTGTTAAAATACGAATAATAGCTGTGACAAAGGCGACCATAACAGTAGGCACTGGTCCAAGAAAGATAGCACAGATAACATTAATGGCATGCTGGACAGGGTAGGCACGAGCAATTCCTGTTGGTATTGAAACGAAGGTAGAACCAGCTACGGCAATTGCTACTAGTATGGCCATGATTGTTAATTTTCGAATTGACATAATTTCCACTCCTTTGAAATGTTAAATGTTAATACCACCGCAAAAAGAGCTGAAGTAGCGGAATTTCGTGTTTTAGCGGCGTTTCTTGCTTGGTTAGCAGCGAAATTTCGTGTTTTAGCAGCGTTCTTTCTTTGGTTGGCGGCGCAATTCACACTTTTAGCGGCGAATTCCAACATAAGCTGGACAATTTGACAAAACTAAAGCCAGAGTTGAAGAACATTGTATAGAATTTTACACAATATTAAGGACTTGACTCTCTTATCAGCGATGTTTGATGCTTTATCAGCGATTCTGGCTCTTTTATCAGCGATTCTGACTCTTTCAAGTTTTAGTGGCGCAACTTGCTTGGTTAGCGGCGGAATTTCGTGTTTTAGCGGCGCAACTCACACTTTTAGCAGCAAATTCCAACCTAAGCTGGACAATTTGACTAAAAAAGTCAGAGTTGAAGAACAATACAATATTAAGGTCTTGACTCAAAAACAGAGAGAATCGCCGCGAAACAAGAAAGTACTGCCGCAAAAGCAGAGAAAATCGCCGCGGAAAGTACCGCCGCTAAAGCGAATAAAAGGCCGCTTCCTATAAACAACGGGAAGCGGCCTTGCATCTACAAATAAAAAAGCAAGTGTCGACACTTCCCTCCGCTAGTGTGAACTAGATCAGGTTCAAAGGGTCCGTATATGCCATATACGTCTCAGCCTTTTAAAGACTCCCCTAGTGGTAAGAATTCACTTTATTTTTTCTCCTAATAATGTAGCATACCATTAAAAATAGTCAATAACTTTTCAGACTATTTTGTATCAGGATGCATAAGGTGTGGCGCTTTTTTCATTGTCCAAATAAGGGCAAGGAAGAAGCAAGCCATTAAAATAATAGACCCGAATATATAAGGACTGTTCATATTCCAATCGAATAATATACCTGCTAGAGCTGGACCAATCATATTACCAAGACTCATATACGCATTGTTCAGACCAGCTGCAAAGCCTTGTTCATTTTCAGCAAGCTTTGAAATCAGTGTGTTGACAGCTGGACGAATCAATGTCGTAGCTGTAGAGAAGATAGTCGCTACAATTAAAATAAGTGCAAATCCAGATGCGAATAATATTAAGAAAATCGAAACGGATGCAATAAATAAATTGACTAGCACTACTTTCATTTCGCCGAAGCGATTAAACAGCGGTGTAATAACAAATATTTGTACAACAACACCAAAAGCGCCCCCCATAACTAATATAATGGCGATATCAGTAGGTGTGTAATTAAACTTATCTGTCACAAATAATGATAATGTTGTTTGGAAATTAGCAATCCCGAAAGAGAATACAAGCATAATAATTAGCATGACAAAATAAGGCATTCGGACTGAACGGGCCATTTGCTTTGCAAGATTATCCTGCTTCTGCGCTTTTTTCGCTGTGTTCGGTTTTGTAGCAGGCAATAAAAAGAACGATAAAATAGCTGCTAAGATTGCTGCAAATCCAGCAGTATAAAATGGAAAATGCAAACTAACCTTTGATAGGAATCCACCGATACCTGGTCCGATCATAAAACCAAAGGACATTGCTGCCCCTATCATTCCCATACCTTTTCCTCGTTCCTCATACGTTGTGACGTCTGCCACAAAAGCCATTATAGGAGGTGCCACAAATGCGGAACCAAGGCCACCAAAAAAGCGTGCCAGGAAGAGCATCCACACATCTGTAGAAAGCCCGAAACTAATTTGGGCAAGTCCTGTTACGATAAGACCGAAAATAATGAGATTTTTACGACCGTATTGATCGGAAAGATTCCCAGCAATTGGAGAAAATACGAATTGTGCGAAGGCGAACGTTGCGATCAACATGCCAAGTACTTGTCCTGCGGCACCAAATAATTTTAAATACTCAGGCATGACAGGAATAATAATTCCGATACTCCCCATTGCGATAAACATATTAAACATTAAAATATACAAAGCCGCCTTATTAGACTTCTGCTGGGTCATCGAATACCCCTTTCTTTCATCAAATATACTACAGTCTACCACAAGGCTTATACGTTTGCTATTGACTATAAGTCTGAGATTTACTAGTAAAGATATGCGGATTCTCAAAAACGGCCGGCTAGTTTTTCTGCAGAGGCTTATTTCCAGATAAACGAAAAAAAGCTGCTCTCACGTGAGAACAGCTTTGAATGGATTAAAATAGTTTATCGAATACTCATTTTAAATTCCAAGAACAGCTCATTGTATTTGCCTAAGTAATCAGGACCTAAGTTTTTATAAACTTCTAATGTTTTACGTTGTTCCTCAGAAGGATAGAAGCGCTTATCAGATACTACTTCTTTATCCATTAACTTCATCGCTGCAATATTAGGAGTAGAATAGCCTACATAATCAGCGTTTTTAGCACCCGATTTAGCTTTCAACATAAAATTAATGAAAGCATGTGCGCCATCAATATTTTTTGATGTTTTTGGGATAACCATATTGTCAAACCATAAGTTTGAGCCTTCTTTTGGTACAGCAAAGTCTAAATCTTCATTTTCTGATAACATGTCTGCTGCTTGACCAGACCAAGTGAGTGCCACAGCAGCTTCATTATTAACCATCAGCGGTGTAATTTCATCCCCGATAATGGCTTTAACATTTGGCGCCAATGTGATTAGTTTATCGGTAGCTTTACGTAGCTCCTGGTTATCTAAAGAGTTAAGAGAGTAGCCAAGACTGTTTAAGCCCATACCAACCACCTCACGTGCACCGTCCACTAAAAAGACTTTACGCTTTAATGAAGGATCCCATAAGTCCTTCCAAGATGAGAAGTCTAAATTTCCAACGAGCTTTGGATTATAGACAATGCCGACTGTTCCCCAGAAATATGGAACAGAGTATTTATTGTTCTTATCAAATGGTAAATCTAAAAAATAAGGATCAATATTTTTTAAATTAGGGATTTTCGTTTTATCTAAAGGAATAAGTAAGTTTTCTTCCTTCATTTTTTCAATCATATATTCAGAAGGTACGGCGATATCGTAAGCTGTACCACCTTGTTGAATTTTTGTCATCATTGCTTCATTGGAATCGAACGTTTCATAGATGACGTGAATGCCTGTTTCTTTTTCAAATTGTTTCAGCAAATCTGGATCTATATATTCTCCCCAGTTAAAGATGGTTAATGTATCTTTACCACTTTTTCCACCTCCGGCACTTAGGGCGTCAGCGGCATAGAATAATAGGGCAGAAACGACAAGGATTGCGATTGTTGCTTGAATTAATTGCTTCATTGAGTTCCCCCCGTTCTTTTACTAGCGCGGCTTGTAATGAAGTAATAGCCAACAACGACGATAACCGTTACAAAGAATACTAAACCAGAAATAGCGTTAACTGTTAAGGAAATACCTGCACGTGCCATCGAATAAATTTCAACAGATAAAGTACTAAAGCCGTTACCTGTCACGAAAAACGTTACCGCAAAATCATCTAGAGAATAGGTTAAGGCAAGGAAGAACCCTGCAAAAATACCAGGTTGAATATACGGTAAAATAACACGCATCATAACATCTTTTTTCGTTGCACCTAAATCTAATGCAGCATCGATTAATGATTTATTCATTTCTAATAGTTTCGGTAAAACCATCAGTACAACAATTGGGACGCTGAACGCTACATGTGCTATTAACACGGAAGTAAACCCTAGTTTAATACCAACCATTGTGAATAAAATTAAAAAGCTTGCACCAATAATGACATCCGGGCTCACAATTAACACATTATTTAAAGAAAGTAGTGTGTTGCGCATTTTTGAATCTTTAACAGTGACAATGCCAATTGCTCCTAGTGTCCCAATGATTGTAGAAATCAATGCAGAGAGTAATGCCACGATCACTGTATTAATGAGAATGACGAGTAAACGTGAATCCTCAAAGACAGCTTTATAATGTTCTAACGTAAAGGACTCAAAATGATTCATCGATCCGCCACTATTGAACGAATAGAAGACTAAATAGAAGATAGGTGCATACAAAACGATAAAAACAATCGCTAAATACACTCTTGCTGTAGCAGATAGTTTTTTCATCGTACGCGACCTCCTTTATCCTTCTTCTGTCCTGTAATTAACATAATGATAACCATAAATAAAATTAAGAACACAGCAATTGTTGATCCCATTCCCCAGTTTTGGGTTACTAGGAATTGTTGTTCAATAGCTGTACCAAGTGTAATAACACGGTTTCCTGCAATTAAACGAGTAATCATGAAAAGCGATAATGCAGGAATAAATACAACTTGAATGCCTGATTTAACACCGTCCATTGTTAAAGGCAATATAACGCGTCGGAATGTTGTAAAGGCAGATGCTCCTAAATCACGTGCTGCATAAATAAGAGCCGGATTTAAACGATCCAATGAGTTGAAAATCGGTAAAATCATAAATGGAATAAAAATATAAACGGATACGAACACAAAGCTAAGGTCAGTGAATAGCATTTGCTTTGGATCAAAACCAAGTACTTCGATAAATGCATTTATTGGGCCGTACAAGCCGAAAATCCCGATAAAGGCATATGTTTTTAATAAAAGATTAATCCAAGAAGGAATAATAATTAGTAAAAGCCAAAGCTGTTTATATTTCGTTTTTGTTAAAAAATAAGCTGTTGGATACGAAACAAGTAACGTAAAGAACGTAATTAAAAACGCATACCAGAATGAACTTAATGTCATTTTTAAATAGACAGAAGTAAAGAATGCTTTATAGTTATCGAGCGTGAAATTGCCATGTATGTCTAGTAGGGAATAGTAACCAACAAGGGCAATCGGTGTGATAACGAAAAATGCAATCCATAAAACATAAGGAAATAAAGCTGTTTTCGAAGTCTTAGTTTGCATCTTCGTCGTCTCCATACGCCTCTAAACGTTTATCGAATTCTTCTTCTGTTTCATTTAAGCGCATTACATGAATTGCTTCTGGATCGAAGTCTAAGCCAATTTCTGTCCCTACTTCAGCTTTTTTCAATGAATGCACGAGCCATTCATTGCCATCTTTGTCGTAAGTGGATAATTCATAATGCACCCCGCGGAACAATTGAGTATCAACTTTTACGACAAGTTTGCCTTTCTCGATTGTTGTCATTTCTAAATCCTCTGGTCGAATGACAATATCAATTTTTTCGTTTGGTCTCATTCCTTGGTCAACACATTCAAAAACTTTACTAGCAAATTCAACTTTGAAATCTTCAATCATCACGCCAGGCACAATATTTGATTCACCAATAAAATCAGCTACGAAGCGGTTAATTGGCTCATCATAAATATCTACTGGTGTACCAGATTGTTGAATTTCACCTTCACTTAAAACAAATATTTCATCACTCATGGCAAGTGCCTCTTCTTGATCGTGTGTGACAAAGACAAATGTTTTTCCAAGGCGTTGTTGTAACTCTCGTAGCTCATACTGCATTTCTGTACGCAGTTTTAAATCTAAAGCAGAAAGAGGCTCATCTAATAGGATTACTTCAGGATCATTTACAATCGCACGAGCAATAGCAACACGTTGACGTTGACCACCTGACATCTCAGAAATTTCACGATTGCTATAACCTGCTAAGTTAACGAATTTTAATGCTTCAGCAACACGTTTTTTAATGTCACTTTCAGGAAGCTTTTTAATGCGAAGTCCAAATGCGACGTTTTCAAAGACGTTTAAATGAGGGAACAACGCATAATCCTGAAAAACAGTATTTACTTGGCGTTCATTTGCTGGCACGGAGTTGATTTTTTTATCATGAAAATAGATATCTCCTGTAGTCGGTTCTGTGAATCCAGCAATCATACGTAAAATAGTTGTTTTACCACAACCAGAAGGACCTAGCAGTGTATAGAATTTACCCTTTTCTAGCTCCAAGTTAATGTTTTTTAAGACGACAGTGCCGTCATTATAGGACTTTGAAACATTTTCAAAGCGGATAATCGAATTCGTTGTCATAGATGCGCCTCCTTAAGCTATAAATATGAATCCGTTGCGACAAGTAAAATTTTTGTTTCATCAGCATGTGCATTAAAAATTTGGTGATGATCTGTCGCGTCAAAATAGAGAGCATTGCCTTTACTCGCTATGTATTGTTCATCTCCTAAAACGAGACGAATACGCCCTTCAACAACAAAAATAAATGTTTCTGAGAGTGAAGGCTCAAACTGTTTGAATTCCCCGTCAGCAGCAAGTGTCAAGAAAATAGGCTCCATTTCTTTTTCATTTGAAGTAGGAATGAGCCACTGAATTTCATATTTTTTTTCTTCGTCTGTATAAGTGGATTGATCTTCTTCTGTATATACAACCTTTTGTTCAGGTGCTTCATCATCGAAAAATTCTTTAGGTGTTGACCCTAAAACTTCTAATAATGAAAAAAGAGTTTCAATGGAAGGTGAATTTAGATCACGTTCTAATTGAGAGATATACCCTTTACTTAAATCTGTGCGTTCTCCAAGTTCCTCTTGGGTAAGACCTTTTTTTAAACGAAGCGCTTTGATTTTTGCTCCAATTTGCATCTTTTCCCTCCTAGAAGAAGTTTAGCAATCATAAACTTTTGAAATACGAAGTTTACTTTAACGAAACTTTTAGTTTACTAAAACCATTACAATTATACATAATAAAAAAGAATTTGCAATCGTTTTTTAGTAAAAAAAAGTAGATGAAATTTTTAGAAATTATACATAAATGTAGCGTAGAAAAATTTTGTTTAAACTAGAATAAAATTGTTAAAAATAGCTAATAAATAGGCTGTAGCAGCTATTCCATTTGGGGATTTGACGGAAATTTGTCAGATAATTTAATATGTGCACTTTTGTGAAGTTTACTTGTTTGAAAAACTGCGATTACTCTGTTATCGTAGAAGACGAGTTCGCTGGTGCGAATGGAATATATCCACTACATATTTAATCGGAGGGATTTATAATGGCAGAACGCATGGTAGGTAAACAAGCACCTGACTTTACAATGGAAGCAGTACTTCCAGACAAATCATTTGGTAAAGTATCATTAGAAGACATTAAAGCACAAGACAAATGGACAGTTCTTTTCTTCTATCCAATGGACTTCACTTTCGTATGTCCAACAGAAATCACTGCAATGAGCGATCGTTACGATGAGTTCGAAGACTTAGATGCAGAAGTAATCGGTGTTTCTACTGATACAATCCACACTCACTTAGCTTGGATTAACACTGACCGCACTAAAAATGGTCTTGGTGAGTTAAAATACCCATTAGCAGCAGATACAAATCACCAAATTTCACAAGAATATGGTGTATTAATTGAAGAAGAAGGTATCGCACTACGTGGCTTATTCATCATCAACCCAGAAGGTGAATTAAAATACCAAACAGTATTCGATAACAACATCGGCCGTGATGTAGACGAAACTTTACGTGTACTTCAAGCTTTACAAACTGGTGGTCTTTGCCCAGCAAACTGGCGCCCAGGTCAAGCAACTCTATAATTCAAGGCTTGCGAAATTGATGATTTAACAAATAAAACAGTCCCCACAGCAAGTTTGTGGGGATTTTTTTAAACTTGATATAGAAAAAGGTTCATCACCAAAAATTGAGGATGACTTTTGTTAAAACGTCTACTATGTAAATAAGTTAATTGGAGTGGAGGCTGGGCGACTCCTTGGGGATTAGCAATAGAGGAACGAAGGCTAAAACCATCACATCCTGTGATAACGCCTTCGTGACCAACCTCGTGTTGGCCCGAGACCCTGCAGCGAAGCGAAGCGGCTCATCGGACGCCCCCAGGAAGCTCTGCTCTGTGCGAAAGCGGAGTGTTAACGAAGCGGCAGCGGCAAAGCGCTCAGACGGAACGGAAATCAACCACACGTTTTGATAATGATCCTAGAAAAAGGAAAAAGGAGAATGTTTTATGAAACTTCGTGAACAAATGCCTGAACTTGTAGGCGCAACAACTTGGTTAAATGGTGAAGTAACAAAAGCGGAGTTAGTAGGCGAAAAACCAACATTAATCCACTTTTGGTCAGTTAGTTGCCATTTATGTAAAGAGGCAATGCCGGATGTAAATAATTTCCGTGATCAATACAAAGATGAGTTAAACGTTATTGCAGTGCATATGCCACGCTCTGAGGAAGATACAAATTTAGAAACCATCAAATCAGTAGCAGCAGAGCATGACATTGTTCAACCAATCTTTGTGGATAGCGAATTAAAGCTAACGGATGCATTTGAAAACCAATACGTACCAGCGTATTTTGTGTTCGATAAAGAAGGTCAGCTTCGTCATATGCAAGCTGGAGGTAGCGGTATGAAAATGCTAGAAAAACGTGTGAATCGTGTTTTAGATGAAATGCGCAACGCATAAAAGAGCAGATTACGAGGCGGGGATATTGTATTCCTCGTCTTTTTTATTGAAAAAATACGGGAGGGGAATCGATCGAGGTGTAAATGGGAGTAATATGATCAAATCAAGGCGTGACTAGAAATCACATCTTATGGCAAGCTGAGCAGCCGTACCGAACGCAAAAGTTATCAAAACGTACGTCCTAAGAAGTACCTCGAATATAAAAGAGAACCGAGTGTTCTTGAATAGGAGCAGGGGATTCTGCTTTTATTGACGAATAGTCTCTTGTTTTGACGATACATATAGCCAAGAATACGTTACAATAAGGGTATAGTAGTTTTCGGAGGGATTTTTAATGATGAAAAAAGAGTTTGCTGTCATTGGACTTGGACGTTTTGGAGGAAGCATTGTTCGTGAATTAATGAGCCAAGGCGCACAAGTTATGGCGATAGATCATTCCTCAGAGCGGGTGGACGAGTTTGCTTCGATTGCCACACAGGCCGTTATCGCAGATTCGACGGATGAATCGGTATTAAATTCATTAGGTATTCGTAATTTTGAGCATGTTATCGTAGCGATTGGTGAAGATATTCAGGCTAGTATTTTGACGACGATTATTTTAAAAGAAATTGGTGTTCAGCAGATTACTGTAAAAGCTCAGAATGATTACCATGAAAAAGTACTGCGTAAAATAGGCGCAGATTTTGTCGTGCATCCTGAGCGAGATATGGGGATACGTATTGCCAATAATATGTTGTCTAATACAGTGCTCGATTACTTAGAGCTTTCGGATGAACATTCGATTATGGAGCTTAAAGCCAATGATGCGATTGCAGGTTACTCTATTATGGATCTAGATATTCGTGCAAAGTACGGGATTAATATTGTAGGTCTTAAGCGTGGTGCAGATATCATCGTATCTCCGCAGGCGAGTGATAAAATTTTGTTAGGAGATATTATGCTTGTCATTGGGGCTGATGTAGATATTAACCGCTTTGTCAAAAAGGCATTGAATGGGTAATGAAAAATGAATAAACGAAGATGGAAACTAGTTATATTTGCGGCAATTATTCTTATTGGCGCTTTTACATGGCAATCTCGCGACAAAAATGAGCAAGAGGCTATTTCTCGTATTTTAGATCACACAGCAGAAATAGATGCGATCGAGCTTTTTAAAGGGGAGCAATCTTTATTTAGTGCAACAGGTCAAGATGCAAAAGCCTATATTGAAAACTATCCGCTTAGCCATGTTAAGAAACTAAGCAAAAAAGAACGAGCTATATTTGAAGAAAAACCACTCTATCATATTGTTTACGAAATGCAAGGAGAGCCTTTATATGAGGTAGATATTTTAAAAGTTGCGATTAGCTCTGAGCTCAGCGAAGAATTACAGCAGATGGTTTTTAATGTTGGGGATCAGCAATATTTGATTTATTGGGCAAAAGAGAAAAAAGCACTTGAACAATCAACAAATACGCAACGTTTGCTTGAACAATATGTTAAATAAATAAGGGTAGTGAAAACAGCAACTAGCTGCGATCACTACCTTTCCTTGTAGTTAATTCGATTTTTGTCTGTGGATCAACTAGAACATATTAGGCGTCTAGGCTAAAGTGAGGTCGCTTTGATCCCTCGGGCGAAGTAGTGGAGCGTTTCCTTTTCGGGCTTAGCGCATTTGTTCTTACGACACAATAGTATTTTTTCCTTGAAGCGCACGTTCTTGCATTTCTACATCAAATTCCTTTTCCGATTTCGATACGACTATACAAGCTACACCGTTACCAATTAAATTTGTTACGGCACGTGCCTCAGACATGAAGCGGTCAACACCGATTAATAACGCAATCCCTTCGACTGGAATCATTGGGAAAGCAGCAAGTGTTGCTGCTAATGTGATAAAACCAGAACCTGTTACACCAGCGGCTCCTTTAGATGTAATCATTAAAATCCCAAGGAGTGTAATGATTTGAATCCATGTCAATTCCATTCCGTATGCTTGTGCAATAAATAAGGCAGCCATTGATAGGTAGATGGACGTCCCATCAAGATTGAAGGAATAACCGGTTGGTACTACTAATCCAACAACTTGCTTAGAGCAACCAAAGTTTTCTAATTTACGCATCATAGATGGCAAGGCAGATTCAGATGATGAAGTACCAATTACTAAGAAAATCTCCTCTTTTATATAAGCGATAAATTTAAAAATGTTGAAGCCGAAAAATTTTGCGATCATCCCTAAAATAAGGACTACGAATATGAACATTGTAATGTATACTGCAGCCATTAATAGACCTAAGTTGCCTAACGATTTCAACCCAAAATTACCAATTGTATAGGCCATTGCACCAAAAGCACCTATTGGAGATATTTTCATCACCATATTTACGATTTTGAAGAAAATTTCTGCCACTTGTTCAAAGAATGTGATGACAGGTTTTGCAGGTGCGCCAATAGAAGCAGCAGCTACGCCGAACAAGATGGCAGAGAATAACACAGGAAGTAATTGCCCTGCTGCAAGTGCACCTACAACGTTTTCAGGAATGATGCTAGAGATGAAAGCACCTAAGCCTTGCTCAGACTCTGCTGCAGCAGTTGTATATTTTGAGATATCGGCTTCGGAAGCACCTGAAGTATCTAAACCTGTACCAGGGCTAACGATTAATGCAACAACAATACCGATTGCTAAGGCAATGGTAGAGACAATTTCGAAATACAGTAACGCTTTTCCACCGATTTTTCCAACTTTTTTCATATCTCCCATACTACCGATTCCGATTACAACTGTTAAGAAGATAATAGGAGCGATTAACATTTTAATTAGCTTAATGAATAAATCAGCCAGGATTTTAAGGCTTGCACCAAACTCAGGGAAGATAGCGCCAACAATCACCCCTAGAATAATTGCAGCTATAACTTGAATGGTTAGATTTTTCAGTAATTTCATTTTATGCTACCTCTTTTCTATATTTTCTCTTTGATATCGCTTTCATTAGAATTATCATAGCGAATTTTGTAAGAAAAAAGAGATTTAGAAAATAAGAAACATATCGTTCATTAAGTACATTCATCCATATTTTAAATAAAACGTAGTGTTTTCAATAACTTAAACTGTTATGATACTCTACGAGAAATTTACTATTGTTATAATACAAAAATAATTAATGATAGAAAATTCCGTTTTGTGGCAATTTTTCGTAATATTGTTCATTAAGTTCATGACTTTCTCCTCCTTATGTCAACTAAAACTGTTGTCAAAAGATTTTTTTGAAGATAATCTTAAAGGCATATCATTGATAGCAGTGACTTAGCATTCGGAAAGGAAGGAATATTAAATGATAAAAATGCCTGTAAACGGTAAAATCCTGCTAGTGACATTTTTAATCATTGCATTCTCCTTTTTACTTGGTGGCATTTTTGTACTTGGAAACCTCTTAACTGAGCAAGAAAAGGAGTTTGGTCAGCGTGCTATGCTCGTTGCGCGGACTGTATCAAATGTGCCAGAAATTAGTATGCATTTGAAAAATGACAATATTAAAGAAGCGGCGAAAAATGTCAACAAAATTGTAGATGGAATTCGTGTTGTTAATAAAGCAGAATATATCGTAGTCATGAATATGAATCGTATTAAACTATCTCACCCAGTTAATAAAGAAATAGGGAAGCGTAGTGAATCACAGGATTTAAATGCTTCCTTTAGTGAGCATTATTATGTAACGAAGGCGCAAGGGGAAGCGGGTGTAATGATTCGAGCTTTTGTCCCTATTATTGACGACAAAAAAGTACAAGTAGGCATTGTCGTTGTAGGATATTCACTGCCAACTTTTATAGAAATGTTGCAAAATTATGAGCATGAAATTTTTATTACTATCGTTATATCTCTTGTTTTTAGTATTTGGGGGGCCTATACACTTGGCCGACATATTAAAAAGCAAATGTTTGGGCTTGAGCCCCATGAGATTGCCAAGATGTATGTGGAACGAACAGAAACGTTCAATGCTATGCATGAAGGCATTATAGCGGTCGATAAAGGAATGAATATTACAATTTTTAATGAAAAAGCAGCTGATATATTAGGAGTTACTAGAAAGATAGAGGATTGTATCGGAGAAAAGATTTATGATGTTTTGCCTGACACACGATTGCCTGAAATTGTTGAAACAGCAACACCAGTATACAATCAAGAGCTCTACATTAATCATCATAGTATTTTGAGTAATCGTGTCCCGATTATTGTGAATGGTGAGCTAGTTGGAGCAGTTGCTATGTTTAAAGATTTAACAGCAGTTAAAAAGCTTGCGGAAGAAGTAACAGGTGTAAAAGCATTTGTTCAAGCACTGCGTGTACAAACACATGAGCATAAAAATAAGCTTCATACTATTGCAGGACTTCTGCAATTGGGACATACAAAGCAGGCACTTGAATACGTGACAGCTACTACCGAAAATGAAGCCTCTTTAACGAAGTTTTTGAATGAACGCTTTCATAATGAAAATATTTCAGGATTATTGCTAAGTAAAGTTAGTTATGGTAAGGAATTAGGCATACAAGTAGAAATTGATCGAAAAAGTCATTTTAAACGCTTTCCACCATTATTAGATCATCACGATTTTGTCGTTTTGTTAGGAAATTTAATTGAAAATTCCTTTGAAGCACTAAATGTTCTTTCAAAGCATGATAAATATGTAGCTATTTCTGTAGATGAGCATGACGGTGTGCTAGCAATTGCTGTTTCTGATAATGGAATTGGGATGTCTGAAGAGGTGCAAGCTCGTATGTTTGAAAGTGGATTTTCTACAAAGGCAAGTGAGAATCGCGGTATCGGCTTGCATTTAATACGTGAAATAGTAAGAAAAGGTAATGGCGATATTGAGGTAGTGAGTGAACTCATGAAAGGGACAAGTTTCTTAATCTTATTTGAGTTAGGAGAAGAGTAGATGGATGTAATAAATGTGTTATTAATTGAAGATGACCCAATGGTCCGAGAAGTGAACAGGCAATTTATTGAGCAAATTAAAGGATTTTCACTAATAGGCTATGCTGGCAATGGGATAGAAGGGATAGAGAAGATTAAGCAGCTAAATCCAGAACTTGTCTTTATGGATATTTTTATGCCAGAGCAGGATGGCATTATTACATTAGGAAAAATTCGCGAAGAACATATTCCAGTTGATGTTATTGCCGTAACTGCTGCGAATGATATGTCAACTGTACAGAGAATATTACACCTTGGCGTCTATGATTATATTATGAAACCTTTTACGTTTGAACGAATTGAACAAACTTTAAAGAATTATCAAGCTTATAGAAAGAAAATAAGTGGTATGCAAGATCTAACACAGCATGATGTGGATCATCTAATGCAGAAACGTAACCCTGAACAAATAGTTGTTCCTCCGATCACTGAGACAATCATAATTGACGAGCTACCAAAGGGTTTTAACCGAGCGACATTAGACAAGGTACTTGCCTATATTCAAGAAAGTAACGAAGCCGTATCAGCAGAAGAAGTGTCCATGTATATTGGAACGGCTCGTGTAACAGCTCGACGTTACTTGGATTTTTTAGAAAAACAAAATCTATTAAAGGTGGATATACAATATGGAAATGTGGGCCGTCCTATCCATCGATATTATATTTAATCCGAATGAGTGACTTATAAAGTTGTTTAATACATTTTTTATAGGGGAAACTAAAGGGATAGGGAAGTATCATTTGCTTTTAGATTTTGGGAATATGAAGGGTTGATGAAAAACTTAATAGAGTGAATAAAATATGCTTTATCCCGAGAGGTAAACCTGATTAGATATGATACATATAGCAGAGAATCCGTTACAATAATGGTATATTATTTTTCGGAGGATTTTTTATGGAAAATAAAGAAATAATTGATTTTAGAAAGCTAATGGGGAGTAGGTTTAACACACATGTTCAACGTTCGAAAAGAGTCGCTATTTAAATTTTTGAAAATTCTATTTCCAATAGCGCTTTTAGCAATAGCCATTTATGAAATTCTACAAACAATCAGTGGGATAGATGTTCAGTTACTTCGGAAAGAAGTGAATGAACTGCACATATGGGAGCTCTTATTTATTCTTTTAATTACCTTCTGTGCCATTACACCGATGATTTTTTATGATGTTATTTTAGTAAAAATATTAGGAATCAAAATAAACAACCGTCTTCTACTGAATCATTCTTTTGTTGTAAATACCTTCTCTAATCTTATTGGCTTTGGTGGTTTAGTTGGTGTTTTTTTACGTAATTATTTCTATTCGAAATATAAAGAGGATAAGGAAGACTTATTAAAAAGCATTGCCTCCGTAACCCTCTTTTATTTAACAGGGATTTCGCTGTTAGCTTGGATTATGTATATATTCTATTGGGACTTCCCATTGCTAAAAGAAGTACGATGGTTAAAAATAGCAGTTATTCTTGTCAGCCTATATGTACCGATTTTTATTGCTATGCTTCTCATCCGCAATAAAAAAGCAGGTTCTATAAAGCCAAAGATCTCTCTTCAATTGATGGGCACTTCCGTAACTGAATGGGTTGCAGTCTTTTTAGTTATTTGGATATTAACTTTTATTTTAAAGATTCCAATAAATTTATCCGATTTACTTCCGATATTTTTAATTGCTTCCTGTGCGGGTATTGTCAGTATGATTCCTGGCGGGGTGGGCTCTTTTGACCTTGTTTTTTTATGGGGGACTCAAAGTTTAGGAATCGCTGATGAAAAAGTGCTTTTTCTATTAATTTTGTACCGAGTTGGTTACTTTGTGCTTCCATTTTTAGTTTCTTCTCTTTTATTTGTAAAAGAATATTGGGAACGTTGGAATCAATCATGGGATGACTTGCCAAATGTCGTTCTTCAGAAGCTGAGTCATATGCTATTAACGATATTGGTATTTCTCTCTGGCATTGTATTATTGCTATCAGCTTCGGTGCCAGGTATTTTAAGTCGACTAAAAATAGCTCAGGAATTTTTATCTTCGCCGATTATGCATGTCTCTCATCAAATGACTGTTGCAGCTGGCTTTATTCTCTTAGGTTTATGTAGAGGGATTAAATATAAAGTGAAAAGGGCCTATCAACTTTGCCTCATTGTGCTAAGTAGTTCTGTACTATTTTCAATTTTTAAAGGCTTGGATTATGAAGAAGCAATTTTTTTACTCATTGTTACAGGGCTGTTAATTACCTCAAAAAAACAATTTTACCGTGAAAGTAACGTTTTGACATGGGGAATCGTTTTGATTGATCTTGCGGCAGTGACAATCATTACAGCGATGTATGTAGTGATTGGTTATGTAAACTTACCTACTTCCAAAATCCATATCCCAGTCGCTTTGCAGGAATATATCATTACAGATTACCGAGACTTATTTTATAGTGCAGTAATAGGCATCTTAATAGCAATTGTCATTTTTTATATAGGCTATTTTATCCGTGCACCTAAGAAAATGGAAAAGCTTTTATCAAGTGAGCAAGAAGAGAAAATTAAAGACCATTTGATGACCTATAAAGGGACGGAATATTCACATTTAATTTTTTTACATGACAAATTTATACATTGGAATAAACAAGGTACAGTTTTATTTTCTTATCAAATATATGCCGATAAGATTGTTGTACTGGGAGATCCAGTGGGAGATGAATCTGATTTTTTATCCGCTATTCAGGAGTTTTTAGAATTGGCAGATAAGCATGGTTATACACCGGTTTTTTATGAAATTAACAATAAAATTTTCCCTTCTTTACATGAGCATGGGTATAGTTTTTTTAAGCTTGGCGAAGAAGCCTTTGTAGACTTGGATAAGTTTACACTTGCTGGTAAGGGAATGAAGGGACGCCGAGCAGTAAAAAATAAATTTGAACGAGAAAATTTTACAGTTGAAATAGTAAACCCTCCTTACTCACAGGAATTAATGAATGAATTGCAAGAAGTATCAACGAAATGGTTGCAAGGAAGGTCAGAAAAAGGCTTTTCTCTTGGCTTTTTTAATGAACACTATTTAAACACTTCAAACATTGCCGTTTTACGTGGTACAGAAGGAGTTATTGGCTTTGCTAGTCTCATGCCAATGTACGATAATGGCGAAAGACTCTCAGTAGATCTCATGCGTTTTAAGCCGGGAGCGCCATCTGGAACGATGGATTTCATATTCCTATCGCTCTTTGAATGGGCAAAAACAGAAGGCTACCGTGTTTTTAACATGGGGATGTCGCCATTGTCAAATGTCAAACAGTCTAGGTATTCTTTTTTAAGTGAAAAAATAGCAGCACAAATATTTTTACATGGGCAGTACTTCTATCATTTTAAAGGATTAAGAAACTTTAAATTAAAATATGCAGATTTTTGGGAGCCAAAATATATAGCATATCGAAAGAAATCCTCCCTGCCATTTACCATGGCACAGGTCACGTTATTAATTGGTAAAAAGAGAAAATAAGTAGCTAAGTTTGTACTAAAAAGAAGGGTGTGAATTTACGAAGTTGTGCTGGTTGTGCTGCCAGCATAATGAAACGCATTCGACGGAAGCCAATTAGATGCATTGCAAAATTACTTTGCGATGCATCTTTTTTTATAAATTTTTATACTCAAAAAAATGATAAGGACCGGAACGCAGGACATCGCTGATAAAAGAGCCAGAATCGCTGATAAAGTATCGAACATCGCTGATAAGAGAGTCAGAATTCCTGATAATAAAGAGTCAAGTCCTTAATATTGTGTAAAATTCTATACAACTGTTCTTCAACTCTGACGTTAGTTTAGTCAAATTGTCCAGCTTATGTTGGAATTCGCTGCTAAAAGTGTGAGTTGCGCCGCTAACCAAAGGAAGAACGCCGCTAAAACTTGAAAGAGCCAGAATCGCTGATAAAGTATCGAACATCGCTGATAAAAGAGTCAGAATCGCTGATAAAGTATCGAACATCGCTGATAAAAGAGCCAGAATCGCTGATAAAGCATCAAACATCGCTGATAAAAGGGTCAGAACACCGCTGATAAGTGAACCGAAATCGCTGATTGATTCATGATGAAATAAAGTTTATGGAAAAATTGTAATTTTGTATTTGATTTTCCATTAGCGCTTTGTAATAATAGAAATTCAATATAACATGTCACTAATTTTTACCTTATTTCAGCGGGTGCCCCACACATCCGCTGAAATAGAATGCCAAGCCATACCTGATAAGAAAGGAGTTCGATAAAAATGTTAGTAAGAGAGGCAAAACGTGAAGATGCTGAACAGATCATAGCTGTCATAAAAAATGCGGAAGAGTCTAATTTAATGTTATTCGGGCCAGGTGAAAGAAAGTTAGAGACTGAACAATTTACTAAATTTATTGAGAATAGTAACAATAACAGCCATTCTGCTTTGTTGATAGCTGAAATAGAAAAGAAAGTAGTTGGTTATTTAATTGTTCAAGGTAATAATATGCCATCTAGAGTTTCACATCGAGCCTATATTGTTATAGGTATCCATAGTGATTATAGAGGCCGGAAAATAGGTACGGCATTATTTAGTCACCTTGACGAGTGGGCAAAAAGAAAGGGTATGCATCGCTTGGAACTAACAGTAATGGCGAACAATACTGTAGGTGTTGCTTTATATAAAAAAATGGGATTTGAAATTGAAGGAACTAAGAGACATTCCTTATATGTTGATGGTGAGTACATTGATGAATATTTTATGTCAAAATTATTGTAATACAAAGGGTGTGTGTATATGAATTCTAGAAGAAACGCTAGAAGTATTAATATCGGTATTTTTTCACCATCATCGCCAGCATCTGTCAGTGCCCTTTCTCGATATAAGCGTGCAAAAGCTTTTCTTGAACAAAGAAATATAAACTTAATTGAAGGAAGTCTAACTGGTAAATCTGATATGTATCGCTCTGGCACTCCAAGAGAGCGTGCTGAAGAGTTAAATAAATTAATAAGAAATCCAAACGTCCCCATCATCATGTCGACAATCGGTGGTACAAATTCAAATAGTATGCTGCCATATATTGATTATGATGCGTTTCAAAGCAATCCAAAAATCGTCGTTGGTTACTCTGATGCAACGGCAATTTTACTGGCACTTTACGCAAAAACAGGAATTACAACTTATTACGGTCCAGCATTAGTTCCTTCCTTTGGTGAATTTGAACCATTAGTCAATGATACATATCAATTCTTCGAGAACTACTTCTTTAAGTCACAATCTTTGCCTTACGAAATTCCAATGCCTCCATATTGGTCAGATGAACCTGTCAATTGGTTAGAAAAAACGGTAGAAAAAAAGTTATATAAGAATGAATGGTTGACGGTTCAAGATGGAGTTGCTGAAGGTAGATTAATTGGTGGCAATGTAAATGCTATGTATGGATTTATTGGTACTTCTTATTTCCCGAAAATTCTTGATGGAGATATCTTATTAATAGAAGATTGCGCTAAAAATACAGCTATCGTTGAGAAAAATTTTGCGATGCTGAAATTACACGGAGTATTTGAAAAAATAAGTGGTATTATTTTAGGCAAGCATGAACGCTATGATGATTTAGAGACTGGACGTAAACCATATGAAATACTGCTTGAACAGTTAGACGGCATGGATATCCCGATTTTAGCAGAATTCGATATATGTCATACACACCCGATGCATCCAATTGCTATAGGAAAACAAGTAAGATTAGATGCAACGGCTAAAAAAGTCTATTGTATTGAGAAATGGTTGTAAATTAAATAAGCCCTGCTGATTTTTGCAGGGCTTAGACCAATTATGATTTAATATGGTCATTATCTGTAATAGCATACATTTTAACATTTTGATGATTCCCCTTAACAAACATACTTTTTCGTAAAATCCCCTCAAAAAGCATCCCTGATTTCTCCATTACTTTTTGAGATCCTATATTCTCTTCAAAACATCGCGCTTGAATTCGCACTAATCCTAATTCGGTAAAGCCAAATTCGATTAGTTTTTTTACTGCTTCAGTCGTTATCCCTTTATTCCAATTATCTTCAGATAGAACATAGCCTATCTCAGCACATTTATGCTTGTCAGTTATAGCAACAAAATCGATAGTGCCAATTAAATTTTGCTCAAATTCGATGCCCCATAATAGATGATTATCTTGTTTATAGCCATTTAAAACTAATTCAATAAACTCTTTTGTTTCGTCTAAATTCTTATGGGGTTCCCATGTAACATAGCGCGCTACTTTTTCACTTGAAGTGTAGTTGAATATTGCCTCTGAATCATTTAATGAAATCGGCCTTAACGTTAATCGTGCTGTTTTTAAAACAGGTGGTGCTTGTTTAAAAATGTTATTGCTCACAAAACTCCCCCTTCATTTGTGTAATCATTAAAGTTTATCTAATTATAACCAGATTTATAAATTATTGTGAAGCTATTCATTAGAGGAAATTTTAAGGTTAAAGGGGAAAATGGAAAAATTAAAGCACTGCACTATTAGGGATTTACATTCGATTGGAGGGGAGGTTTGGCGACGCCTTGGGGATGAGTGATAGAGGAATTAAGGCTAAAACCATCACACCCTATGATAAAGCCTTCGTGACCAACATTGTGCTATTGCTGTCGCTTCGTTGCACTACGCTTTCGCGCCAAAAACATCTGTTTCGCCCGAAATTCTGGAGCGTTGTGGATGTTGTCTGTGCGAAAGCGAAGCGACAGCAACATGTTTTTGCCTGTGCGAAAGCGAAGCGACAGCAACATGATTTTTTCTGTGCGAAAGCGAAGCGACAGCAACATGTTTTTTTCTGTGCGAAAGCGAAGCGACAGCAACATGTATTGTCTGTGCGAAAAGCATCACCTGCACATTCGTTCTTTTATTATAAAGGAAAGCGTGACTAAAATAATAGTGTGATACATTGCGTTGTTTGGAGAAGCATCGCTCGACTCCTGCGGGAAAGCGAGACAGACGAGACCCCGCACGAAGCGAAGCGTAGGAGGAGGCTCGGCGCTCGCCCGCGGAAAGCGAGCGGAATGCTTCGGAAAACAACAGTAGAGTCACAGTGCCAAATGAAAAAAGCGAGGTATTCAACGATTTACTCGTTAAATACCTCGCGATGTGAGAAGATATAGACTTTTTCAGTGCCCCCCTTCAATGGAGAGCCCTTTTTCTATGTGTTTATTAATTATCTTTAACGTCTTTTCGGTTTTTCTTTAACATTTTAGATAGCATTTCATAAACGATTGGTACAACTACTAATGTTAATAAAGTTGAAGATAGTAGACCACCGATTACTGTAATTGCTAGGTCTTTTGAAATTAGACCACTGCCACCATTACCAAGTGCCATTGGAATCATCGCACCGATTGTTGCTATGGCAGTCATTAGGATTGGACGTAAACGAGTTGCACCAGCCTCTAAAATGGCCTCGCGCATTGCAAGTCCGTCACGTTCCATATGAATAATGCGGTCTACTAATACGATGGCGTTTGTTACTACGATACCGATTAGCATTAATAGTCCCATCATAACAGAAACAGAAATTGTTTGACCTGTGACGAATAATCCGACGAATGCTCCAATTACTGCGAATGGCAGGGAGAACAGAATAGCGAATGGTGCTAAACCTTCACCGAATGTTACTACTAGGATGAAGTAAACAATCGCGATCGCAGCTAACATAGCAATTCCAAGCTGTGTGAACGTTTCTTGCATGTCTGCAGCAACGCCTCCAACGCCAGTCGTTACACCTTTAGGTAAATCTAATTTATCGATTTTTTTATCAGCAGCTGAAGTAGCTTTTGAAATATCGTCACCGACAATCGTACCAGAAACTTTTGCGAAGTATTCACCTTTTGAGCGAGATAATGAGTTTAATGTAGTGCCTTCTTCTACTTTTACTAACTCACCGATTGTCATTGTTGTGCCTAAAGCTGTTTGAATTTTAGTAGCTAATACATCATCAAGAGATTTAGCGGCAGCTTTTTCTTCATGCTGTACAATAACATCAATATCTTCACCATCATACTGAACTTTTGTTAGAACTTCTGGTGATGTATTTTGATTTAAAGCCATTACAATTTGAGCAGTAGTTAAACCGTATTGTAGAACATTTTTTTGCTCTACTTTTAAAGTATTCTCAACAAATGGATCTTCAGTATCAGACTTAATCTCTTCTAAACCATCAACTTCTTTTAGTGCGCCTTCTACTTGTTTCACTGCTTTACGGAGCTTATCTAAATCTTCACTATATAATGTGTAACTTACTTCATTTGAAGATGATGACATTGATGAGAAGTTTTGAGATTTCCATTCTCCTGATTGACCAATGTTAGTTACATAATCTTCAACTTCTTTACGTGCCTCTGGGAAGTCCTTCATATCTGGATCGAAGATGAGGTACATTAAGGCACCACCGGCACCGCCACCCATCATCATTGCAGAAGGATCAACATGTTTAGGGTCATTGATCGAAACTTGTAAAATATTAACGTCTTTACGTTTCATTAATTCTTTTTCTACTTTTGCCACATTTGCTTCTGTATCTTTCATTAGCTCGCCTGTACCAGGAGTGTACGTTAAGTACATAACCTTATCTTCTTGTGAGCCCATGAAACTGAAGCCAATAAGTGGTGTTAAAGCAAGAGAACCAACAAGCAATACAATCGCTATAATCGATGTAATGATTTTGTGATTTAATGATTTTGCTAGTACACCTTTATACCAAAGAGCTAGTTTACCAACTTCTTTATGTTGACTTTCTTTTTTCTCACCGTATATTTTTTTACGGAATAGGAAGTGAGATAAAGCTGGAACAATTGTAATCGCCACTATTAATGAAGCACCTAGCGCAAACGACATTGTTAACGCAAACGGCATGAATAATTCACCAACCATACCGCCTACAAACATTAGTGGGGCGAATACTGCTACGGTTACTAATGTAGAAGAAAGGATTGGTTTGAACATTTCAATTGTCGCTTCACGAATAAGAGCGCGACCTGTTAGTTTTTCATCTTTTAAATGGATACGTCGATAAATATTTTCAACAACTACAATGGAGTCATCAATTACACGACCAATCGCCACGGTTATCGCGCCGAGAGTCATAATGTTTAAGGTGATATCCATCCAGTTTAATAATAGTAATGCCATGAATACTGAAACTGGGATAGAAATAATCGAAATAATTGTTGATTTGAAATCACGTAAAAATAGTAAAATAATTAATACGGCAATGGCACCACCGAATACTGCTTTTTCAATCATTGTGAACACTGAATCTTCAATCGGTTTACCTTGGTCAAGTGAGATATCCACTTTTAAGCCGTCTAATGATTTTTCTTCGTCTTGCATTAAATCTTTCACTGCATTTACGACTTTTACCGTATTTGCATCTTGAGCTTTAACGATTTGAATCGCAATCGCATCTTTGCCGTTTGTACGTGATACGGATTGTACTTTACCTTCGACTTCAATCGTTGCAATATCGCCTAAGCGAACGAATGGAGAAGGATTTGTAGCTGAAGGTGTAACTGGAATCAATAAGTCTTTTAACTCATCGATAGATTTAACTTTACCGTCTACTGAAACGGCCTGTTCACCTACAGTAAATTGATATAAACCAAGTGAAAGCGACATATCACTTGCTTGAATCATTTGCTTGACTGAATCCTCTGTTAAGCCAAGAGCAGCCATTTTTGCGTTATCATATTTAAATGATACTTCATTAATGTGCTGACCGTTGATAGTTGCTGAAGCAACGCCATCAATTTTTTCAATTTTAGGAAGTAGAATGTTTTCTACTGTTGACGTTAATCCGACAATATCTTCCTTAGAGCTACTAACCGATAAAGCGACAACAGGCATCATATTCATGCTAATTGCCATAACTGTCGGTTTTTGAGCACCGTCAGGTAATTTTATACCTTCTAACGCGGACTCTAATTGGCGTTTTTTCTCATCCATATCAATTCCATAGTCATATTCCACTTGAACTTGTGCTACGTTTGAAGAGGATGATGAGTAAACTGCTTTTACATCTTCTAAGCTTTCAATTGATTTTTCAAATGGTATGGAAAGCTCATTCATTACCTGTTCAGGTGTTGCACCAGGGTAAACACCCATTACAATTAAATATGGTATAGAAATGTCAGGTATGGATTCCATTTTCATTTTTGTACCTGAATAAATACCAGAGACAGTGATGATAATTGTTAATAACCACACTGCCAATTTGTTTTTCAATACGAAATTAACTAAACCTTTCACCTTCACACCTACCCTTTATTGACTAACTAGATTTCGTTATTTATACTAATGACTAATCGGTCATTTGTCAATGAAACACATTAGGAGAGAATTAAAAGTATGTTAAAAAAGCAACTTATTATGGAGAAAGCGTTGGAGCTATTCTCAGAACAAGGCTTTGAAGCTACATCTGTACAGCAAATTACAGAACGATGTGGAATTTCAAAAGGCGCATTTTATTTATCTTTCAAAACAAAAGACGAGCTTCTAATTTCAATGGTAGAGAATTATCTACAACAATTTGTGACTGACGTTGACCAAGTAGTCAGAAGTTCACTTAGTAAAGATATCATTTTGGTTGAATTTTACAAAAGTATTTTTCAAGCTTTCAAAAAACATGCTGCATCTGCTCGTGTGTTTTTGAATGAGAAAGTACTTCTAACAAAAAAAGAATTGTTTCAGAAAATAATTGCCTATGATATCGAGATGTCTAAGTCGATTATTTATATGCTTGAGCAGCTATATCAGGACAAACTTGACGATACTAAATATGATGTTATGTATTGCATTAAAGGATTCATGAAAAGTTATTCAGAACTTTTTATTTTTTCGGATATACCACTCGATTTAGATCAATTGTCTAAATCTCTAGCTGAAAAGACAGAAATTCTTGCAAAGTATACAACGATTCCATTTATGACCGAGGAACTCGTTCAATTAACAGCAAAACCTTGTAATGAAGATTTTTCAAAGGAATCTTTACTAGAATTAATCGAACAACATCTAGATGGCTTAATAGACACTATAGAACGCGAGTCTCTAGAATTATTAAAAGAACAAGTCGAAAATCCAACCTATAGTAAACCGATTATAAAAGGTTTAATTGAAAACATACGCTTGCAGCCAGATTATCGTTGGGTTGCTTATGTAATAGCTAAATACTTTAATATGTAGACATAAGGATAGGATTGCACACTTATCTACATGTAATACAGTGTCTGTAACGATAGATAAAGTTTAGTTAAGGTTAAAGAATATTGTACGAAAACTCGAAGTGTTAGCGGTAATTAAGTAATTGTCTAGGTGACTAGAAGTGTGGGTATGGTTTCTGATAGTGTTGACATAAGGATAGAATAGCCATTCTTGTGTTACTCTAATTCATTATTGTTGAAATGGTTTTAGAGTCGTTATACTCTATACGAAAAAAAGAGCAAAGAGGTTCCAAAAAAATGAAAATAAAAAAACTACGCAATTTTGCGTAGTTTTTTTATGATAATTAAACTTCCATAATGATCGGTAAAATCATAGGGCGACGTTTTGTTTTTTCAAACAAATATGGTCCTAAAACGTCGGTAATTTCATTCTTTAGCTCAGTCCATTGAGGAGTTTTGCCTTGAATGGTCTCGTTTAGGTGACGGTTTAGCATTTTTTGTGCTTCATTAATCATCGTACCTGACTCACGCATGTAAACAAAGCCTCGTGAAATAATGTCTGGACCGGAAACGATTTTTTGGTTTTCCATATCCACACTTACAACAACGATCACTAAACCTTCTTCAGAAAGAATGCGACGATCGCGTAATACGATATTACCGATATCTCCGATACCATTGCCATCAATATAAACGTCTCCTGAAGGAATACGACCTGCTACATGTGCTTCGTTAGCACTTAATGCTAGCACGTCACCATTCTCCATGACGAATGTATTTTCAAGCGGAACATCACAATCTTCTGCTAGATGAGTATGCATTTTCAACATACGGAATTCACCGTGAATTGGCATAAAGAATTTAGGCTTCATTAAGCGCAACATTAATTTTTGTTCTTCCTGAGAACCGTGACCAGAAGTGTGGATATTATTTAGTGCACCATGTATAACTTCTGCCCCTGCACGGAAAAGTAAGTTGATGATCTTATTTACACTTACTGTATTTCCTGGTACTGGTGAAGAAGAGAAGACAACTGTGTCACCAGGCTGGATTTGGATTTGACGATGTGTACCATTGGCAATACGAGAAAGAGCAGCCATTGGTTCTCCTTGAGAGCCTGTACATAATATCATGACTTCATTGGCAGGAAGACGATTAATGCTTTGGGCATCAATAAATGTATCCTTTGGTGCATTAATATAGCCTAGTTCACGACCAATTGTAATGGCATTATCCATGGAACGTCCGAAGACAGCAATTTTTCGTCCGTATTTTACTGCAGCATCTGTTGCTTGCTGTAAACGGTGAATGTTAGATGCGAAAGTTGCGAAAATAATACGACTATCTACCTTGCGGAAAATTTCATCGATACTTTTACCAACTGTACGCTCTGACATTGTGAAGTTCGGCTTTTCTGCATTCGTACTATCTGAAAGTAAGCATAGTACGCCATCACGGCCGATTTCAGCCATTTTTGTTAAGTTGGCTGGCTCTCCTACAGGTGTAAAGTCAAATTTAAAGTCACCTGTATGCACGATGTTACCAGGTGGTGTTTTTACAACGATTCCGTAAGCATCTGGAATACTATGTGTTGTTCTAAAGAAGCTAACAGATGTTTTTCTGAACTTAATAACATCTTCTTCTTTAATTTCGATAAGCTTTGTTGTACGTAGTAAGCCATGCTCGTCTAACTTATTGCGTAACAAACCAAGTGCAAGCTTACCGCCATAGACAGGAACATTTACTTGACGTAATAAGTAGGGAATACCACCGATATGGTCTTCGTGTCCATGTGTAATAAATAATCCTTTAATTTTGTCAACGTTGCGTACTAAATACGTATAATCCGGAATAACGTAATCAATACCGAGTAAGTCGTCTTCTGGGAATTTAATGCCGGCATCAATTAAAATGATTTCATCTTGAAATTGAACGCCGTAAGTGTTTTTGCCGATTTCGCCCAGTCCGCCGAGCGCGAAAACAGCTGCTTGGTCATTTTTAACAAACTTCATGTTTGTTAAATTTCCTCCAAGATAAAGTTCGGGCTTGCTTGTTCGTAGGCTAAATAGTTACCTTCAAGCAATTGAACGAACTCGATGTTATAGTTTCGGTCTTTTAGCTTTTCACGTACTTCGCGTTCTGAAGCAGCTTCTAGGTATAGACTTTTAGTGTTTTCGCGAACTGGAATTTCATTTGCTTTTTCTTGATAATAAACTTTGTAAATCATAGTTTGCTCTCCTTTAATTGCGTACAATTTTATTGCACCTTTGACTAATACCACACACGTACTACAAGAAAAAACAGCAAATTTCTAGTAAGTAAAGGAAGAAATTAGGTGTTTGAAGTTCTTGTATTCTCAGTGTTACAATCCAGACGTAATTACAACAAGGTGTAATTGAATTATGCAATGAGACAGTGGTTGCACATAGCCAAATAAATGCATTTCCTTTATATTATCACGCAGTTACTCTAAAATAAAGAAAAGCCCTTCAAATAATGAAGGGCAAATGTTAGGCAATTGATTTTTTTCCGAGTATGCCGCGAAGTTGCTTCAACAATTTACGTTTGAATTTCTTCAACATGGCACATCACTCCTTAGGATCATTATAATAAAAAATATTGCCTCTGTAAAGTCAACAACCTTGCAGAATAATACATAATGAAGGGGACTATAAGATGAAGAAAATATTATTTTTTGATGTAGATGGTACACTTTATAATAGTGAGAAAATATTACCGGCTTCTGCGAAAGAGGCACTTTTGGAAGCTCGGCGTAATGGATATGAGATAGCGATTGCAACTGGACGTGCACCTTTCATGATTCAATCCTTACTAGAAGAGCTAGATATTAATACGTATGTGACATTTAACGGACAATATGTTGTTTATCGTGGTGAGGTTATCTATGCAAATGGTGTTGGAAAAGATGAACTAGCCAAAATCATTGCCTTTGGTGAAGCGCGAAATGAACCTGTAGTATTTTTAGACGACAAGCGTATGGTTGCATCCGTAGGAAATAACGATATGGTAGTAGAAAGTCTAAATACACTGAAATATGAGTATCCAACTATAGACTCAACTTATTATATGCAGAACGATGTTTATCAAACACTTATTTTTATGGAAGAAAAAGATGAACATTTATATCGTAAGGCATTTCCAAACGTGCAATTTGTACGCTGGCATCACTATTCTTGTGATATTTTACCGAACGGAGGCTCGAAGGCTGCTGGTATTGAAAAGGTCCTTGAGAAGGTAGGGCTGACGTTAAATGATGCGATTGCATTTGGGGATGGACTCAACGATATTGAAATGTTGCAAGCTGTTGGAACTGGCGTGGCGATGGGGAATGGACATGAGAGAGTAAAGGCTGTTGCTACTCATGTTGCAGAGCATGTGGACGAGGATGGTCTCGCTAAAATTATGCGCCAATTAAATATTATTTAATTTATTTCAGCGGAGTCCAAAATATTCGCTGAAATAAATAAGGTCTCAGGCGCGCTAATAAAGGATTTTAGGTTAATTGATCTGCATCCTGTTATTGTTACCGCTCTGCTTTCGCGCAAAAGACATCTGCCGCTGCCGCTCCGCTTACGCGCAAAAGAGTGCCGAGGCTAATTCGTTGAAAAAAGAAACTAAAGAAGCAACTAGTTGTTAATCAATTCTTACAACTAGTTGCTTTTGTATTTAGTAATTTATTCAGTTGTTTTTACTATTTTTAGTTGTACACCTTTATCCGTGAAGTGATTGATCGTGTCTTCTGGTAGAGCGTTATCAGTGATAATCGTAGCCACCTCATTTACTGGACAAACTTGAATGGCGACATCTTTGTTAAATTTTGAAGAGTCCGCTGCTACATAGACAGTTTGAGAAATGTTTATAATTTGTTTCCGGGTAATAGCTTCTTCTAAATTGAAATCGGAAATTCCTTTTTCAATCGATACGCCACTAGCACAAATAAACGCTTTATTAATATTAAGGTGATCGAAGCGGAAGAGGAAATCAT
The DNA here is from genome assembly GCF_023242215.1 of Lysinibacillus sp. Ag94. Lineage (NCBI taxonomy): Bacteria > Bacillati > Bacillota > Bacilli > Caryophanales > Bacillaceae > Lysinibacillus > Lysinibacillus sp. Ag94. The sequence continues at coordinate 805,273 of NZ_CP096780.1, forward strand.
TAGACGTTACAGATTTTTCGGAATGTCGAATTTTACCACCGATGATAATCACTTCGATATTGGAGCCAATTAAATCAAAGGCTACTGGAAGTGAGTTTGTAATGACAGTTAATTTTTCTTTCTCTAATAAAAATGGTGTCATTTGGTATGTGGTTGTTCCGCTATCTATAAAAATGCATTCCCCATCTTGTACTAAAGAAGCACATGCTTTTGCAATAGCGATTTTTTCTGGTAGCTGTTCATGAAGTCTGTGATCGATCAATCCCTCAACAGGCTCCATATATTTTACACCGCCATAAAACTTCTCGATTTTCTTTTCTTGAACAAGTTGTTGAATATCACGACGGATTGTTTCCATGGATACGTTGAACTCATTTGTTAGTGTTACTAATTTTACTACCTTATGCTTCCGTACAAATTGCAAAATAAGCTGTTGCCTTTCTATTGTATACATTTTATCACCTCTCCTTATTATTTACTCAAAACACTTATAACTTTGTCAACACTTGGTCAGAATTTACCCAACATTTACACAAATCCGTAATTTCCTTTACAAATAGTCCCTAAACTAAACCTAAGAACTAAAGAGAGGTGAAGGATTTGTTAGAACTGAAAAATATCTCGAAAAACTATAAAAATAAAAAAGTTATAGAGAATATAAATTTAAACATTCAATCTGGTGAAATAGTTTCTTTACTAGGACCGAGTGGCTGTGGAAAAACAACTTTACTCAATATTATTTTAGGTCTTACAAAACAAACGAATGGACAGCTTTTTTTCAATGGACAAGATATATCGAAACAATCAATGCAAGAACGAGGGTTTAATATTGTTTTTCAAGACTTTGCATTGTTTCCGCATTTAAATGCATATGACAATATCGTATATGGTTTGAAGAATAAACAAAAAGGAATGTCAAAAATGGAGGTTCAGGAATATATAGACTTTTTAGAACTGACTCCACATTTACATAAAAAGATTCATGAGTTATCGGGTGGACAAAAACAACGTGTCTCTATAGCTAGAACACTTGTCATGCAGCCTAAAATTTTATTGTTAGATGAACCGTTAAGTGCACTTGATGGGGTAATAAAAGAATCGATTAAAGAAAGAATTCAATCTATTGCTCGCCAATTTAATTTAACAACTATTATTGTAACCCATGATCCAGAGGAGGCGCTCACACTTTCGGATAAAGTGCTAATTATTAATGAAGGAACTGTTTCGCAATTTGGAACGCCACAAGAAATAGTAAATACGCCAGAAAATAAATTTGTGGAAGATTTTATATTAAGGCAGCTTCATATAAAACGTCATAACATCTATCAGCTATTTGGAGAATCTTATGCTTAAATCAAATAAAATGATGAAATTGATTTTTGTGCCAATTATTTTCTTTTTTATCTTCTTTTTAGTTGTTCCGTTACTTTTTATGTTTTGGCGGTCTTTAAAAAAGGGGAATGCCATCAACATTCAAAACTATATGGAAGCATTGCAAAATGTAGAGATTCGCGATGCGTTTTTCAATAGTTTTCAGGTCTCTTTAGTAGCGGCTTTCATAACGACCATTTTGGCTTTCTTATTGGCGTATGCTGTTCATTTTACAGCGATGCATCGCTCTATGAAAAAGCTTGTGCAAGTTGGTATTACATTACCGATGCTATTGCCGACCATTACATATGGCTTTGTACTCATTTATACATTTGGCAATCAAGGGATTATTACGAAGATATTTGGTCAGCCTTTGTTTTCGATATATGGATTTAACGGTTTGTTAATTGGTTATGTGCTCTATACATTACCTGTTGCCTTTATATTAATGCAAAATTCCATGCAATACATTGATAAACGTTTTCTGCTAGTTTCTGTGTTGATGCATGATCGTCCGTTGCGAAGATTTTATCATACAGTATTTCGCCCGATGCTAGGGACGATTGGTGGGGCATTCATCCTATCATTTGTTTTAAGTTTTACGGATTTTGGGATACCTGCGTCAGTCGGTGGTGGCTACAAAGTTATTGCAATTGAGCTATATCAAGCGATGCTTGGCTCCATTGTGCATTTTGAGAGAGGCGCAGTAATTTCAATTTTAATGTTAGTACCTGCCATACTTGGAGTTGTTATGTTAACGATTTTAGAACGGTTTAATTTTCAGTATAAGCAAGTTTGTAAAAGTGACCTCATTGTCCATCGGTTCCGTGACTTGATGTTTACTGTTTTCTCGTTTGTTTGTGTAGGTGGAGTGTTCATCATGTTTTTAACGATATTTATAGTACCTTTTACGAAGGGCTACCCATATGATTTCAGCTTTACACTAGAGCATGTGAAAAACGTACTAGCTGAACCGGGCTTGAAGACAGTCTATATGAATTCGCTAATTGTTGCTGCTTTGACAGCTATTTTAGGTGTAGGTGTAGCATTTGTGTCCGCTCTATTAAATGTACGAACACCGATTAAAGGAAGGAAAAGCTTAGATTTTGCCTCGATGATTACGAATACTGTGCCAGGCATGGTACTTGGTCTTTCTTATTTATTTTTCTTTAACGGAAGTTCTTTTAAAGGGACTTTTCTGATCATTATTGCGTGTAATATTGTTCATTTCTTTACAACGCCGTATTTAATGGCCAAAAATTCATTGCAAAAAATGGACCCGACATGGGAAGTAACGGCAGAGCTATTAAAAGATTCGTGGTTAAAAACTGTTATTCGCATTATTTTGCCGAATATCAGACCTACAATTTATCAAATGTTTAGCTACTATTTTTTAAATGCCATGGTAACTGTTAGCGGAGTAATTTTTCTTGTCAGTACAAAAACGATGCTTGTATCGACCCGTATAAAAGAACTTCAACATTTCGCGAAGTATACAGATATTTTTGTCCTATCGATTTTTATTTTATGTACAAACCTCATTGTGAAATTAGGTTGTGACTATATAGCAACACCTAAAGAAAAACTAAAGGAGCATAAAGATGAAAAAATCAACAGTAATGATGTTAGGTACAGTTAGTTCAGCAATTGTTTTAGCTGCTTGCGGAGGAGCGAATGCGGAATCGAAAGAACAAGTAATTATTTATTCAAATGCAGATGATGAAGCAATTCAAGTAATGGAAACAACTTTAGATAAAGAAGGTTATAAAGGGAAATATTTAATCCAATCATTCGGAACATCTGAACTTGGTGGGAAAATGATGGCAGAGGGGAAAGACATAGAGGCGGATGTCGTTACGATGGCTTCCTATTTCATTGAAAGTGCGCAAAAATCTCAGTCAATGTTTGTGGACTTATCTTCAGAGTTAAAGCCTTTAGATGATGGTACTACGTTTGCATTACCGATCTTGGGGAATATCGGTTCGATTTTTATTAATACGGATTTATTACAACAAAAAGATTTGCCAGTCCCGACATCGATAAAGGATTTAACAGACCCTTCTTATAAAGATTTATTGTCATTTCCAAATATTCTAGACTCATCAACAGGTTGGTTATTAGTACAGGCGATTATTAAGGAGTATGGAGAAAAGGAAGGCCAAAAAATAGTAGCTGGTTTACTTAAAAATGCTGGCCCGCATATCGAAAGCTCAGGCTCTGGGCCTATTAAAAAAGTGAAAACGGGCGAAGTGGCTGTAGGGTTTGGTCTACGTATTCAGGCAATCGATGCTAAAAAAGAAGGGTTGCCGATCGATTACATCGATCCAATAGAAGGTAATTTTACATTAACAGAATCAGTGGCCGTGGTAGATAAAGAAGGGGATGAAGTATTAGCTCGTGAAATAGCAAAAGTAATAGCAACAGATGCCCGTCCTGATTTGTTGAAGCAATATCCTGTTGCTCTTTATGAAGGTGAACAAGTAAATGACGAGTTTGTTCCTAAATATTTAAAGAAATGGGACACAACATTAACGGTAGATTTATTAGAAAAACATCAAGCGTTCTTTAAAGAAGCACAACAATAAGGAGCTATTAATTTTATGAACAACTATAAATTATTAACACCAGGACCATTAACGACAACAAAAACAGTAAAACAAGAGATGTTAAAGGATCGTTGCACATGGGATGATGATTATAAAAATGTCACGCAAGCAATACGTAAGCAGCTTTTACAGTTAGCGCAAGTGAAAGAAATAGATTATACAACTGTTCTTATGCAGGGGAGTGGTAGCTTTGTTGTAGAATCTGTATTAACAACTGCGGTTGGTGAGGGAGATAAAATTCTTATTATCACAAACGGTGCCTACGGTGAACGCCTAGTTGAAATGGCTAAAGTGCTGAAGCTACAGCATACAGTTTATAGTGTTCCATATAATGAACAACCGTCTCCATCCGAAGTGAAAGTGCTGTTAGAAAATGATTCAACAATCACACATGTTGCAGTTGTACATTGTGAAACGACAACTGGGATGTTAAATCCTCTTGCTGAAATAGGAAGCGTCGTGAAAGAGTTGAACAAAACGTTTATTGTTGATGCAATGAGTAGCTTTGGCGGCGTACCGATGGATGTATCTGCATTAGGGATTGATTATTTAATAAGCAGTGCCAATAAATGTATCCAGGGGGTGCCGGGGTTCGGGTTTGTTATTGCAAGAATAGAGGAGTTAGAAAAGTGCAAAGGGCAAGCGAGAAGCGTTGCGTTAGATTTATATAAGCAGTGGGAAGTAATGAAACTAGATGGAAAATGGCGTTTTACATCACCTACACATGTAGTGGCAGCATTTGCGCAGGCATTAGAGGAACTCGCAGAAGAAGGTGGAATACGTGCTCGCTACGCACGATATGCGAATAATAATCAAATACTTCGCTCTCGTTTAAAAGCACTTGGGTTTAATGCCTATATTTCAGAGGAGCTACAATCACCTATTATTACAACGTTTTTATTCCCTTATGAAGGGTTTTCCTTCGAGCATTTCTATGATGCGATGAAAAAATCAGGTTTTGTTATTTATCCAGGGAAATTAACAGACGTGGATACATTCCGAATTGGCAATATTGGGGATATTCATGAAGATGATATGACTACATTATGTAAGGTTATCGAAAATTATATGGCGGTGATGAGTAATGAAGGTTAAAGGTGTTATTTTTGATTGGGCAGGTACAACCGTTGATTTTGGTTGCTTTGCTCCTGTGAATGTTTTCTTGACGGTTTTTGAAGATGCAGGAATCAAGGTAACGCTAGAGGAAGCGCGTAAACCAATGGGAATGCTGAAAATCGATCATATTCGGACAATGCTCGAAATGCCTAGAATTCGTGAGGTATGGAACCGGAAATATGGCCGAGATTTTACGGAACAGGATGTCCTAGCTTTATATAGGCAGTTTGAATCAAAGCTAATGGAATCGTTAGCTACTTACACAGATCCGATTCAGCATGTGAAAGAAACGGTGCATCGATTAAGGGAAGAGGGCATTCGTGTTGGCTCTACGACGGGATATACAGACTCTATGATGGAGGTAGTAACTCAATATGCAGCAGCAAAAGGATATGAACCTGATTTTTTAGTGACGCCTACTCAAGTAGGAGATAAAGGACGTCCGTACCCATATATGATTTTTAAAAATATGGAGGCATTAGGTATTGAGGCGACGAAACAAGTGGTGAAGATTGGTGATACAACCTCAGATATTAAAGAGGCTTTAAATGCGGGTGTCTGGGCTGTGGGTGTTATTGTTGGAAGCTCTGAGATGGGGTTATCTGAAGAAGAGTTTATGGCTTTATCTGAAGAAAATCAGCAAATAGCTATTGAAAAAACAGCACGAATATTTAAAGAAACAGGTGCACATTATACGATTCAAACAATGGAAGAGCTGCCTGTGTTGCTGGAAAAAATAAATGAACGTTTAGAACAAGGGATAGCAATATCATAAAGTTGAAAGTGATGGGGAGAAGATCGAAACGAGCTTGTAAAAAAAGTAGACCCCGCAGTTTATAATAACTGCAGGGGTTTGCTTTCGTTTTGTGCTCCTAATCGCGCTCGTATGGTGTAGAATTTGGAATTTCCGCAAATGGATTTTTTTCATTGATGCGATCGTAAAACATAATGCCGTTCAGGTGGTCTAATTCGTGTTGGAAGGCTATAGCAGGTAAGCCTTTAAGACGCATTTTCTTCTCTTCGCCGTCAATGGTTTTAAATTTAACTGTAACACGAGCATGACGTGGTACATAGCCTGGAACATTGCGGTCTACAGAAAGGCAGCCCTCACCCGCTGCAAGGTATGAGTTTTCTACAGAGTGGCTAACGATTTTTGGGTTGATCGCTACAAAACTTAATTGTTCGCCATTGTCATCAGGCAAATGAAGAGCAAACATTCGATGTAGACTATTTACTTGATTGGCAGCTAATCCAATACCGCCGCGTAAATTATATTTATCTGCCATTTCAGGATCTTGGCTGTTTATTAAATATTGAAGCATGTCTTCTGCAAGCTTTCTTACTTCATCAGTTAAAGGGAATTTGACCTCCTCGGCTTTTGTGCGTAAAGTCGGATGACCCTCGCGAATAATATCATCCATTAAAATCATATATGAATCTTCCTTTCAACTTTGTGGTGCTTACTTATAAGTATACACCACGTCTTAAAACAATCACATGAAAAAAGACCTTATTTGAATATACTTAAAAATTTTTCTAAAGCTATTAGAATGTCTAGAACTGGGCATTCTACTATTGGTAATCATGTAGGGGAATTGTATAATTGTGTACTTTTGATAAGTTGTTATAATACAGTTTTCCTTTATATGTAGTACAGTGTGGAACAGGTTTATTTAATTGTTATATTAGAAAAAATCTTTGTTTACACGCATATTATATGATTGACCGACAGTATTTTATTCAGTATACTGAGTGCAAAGAATAAGTTGTACTAGTTGAAATGGTGATTTATTTTAATACAGCTGAAAGGGAGATGTGACAAATGGGCAAGAAAAACAATAATATTTTTGATGCTAAACAAACGCTTACTGAAATAGAAGATAAATTTGAAATGTTTCAAATTTTGAATGAAGAAGGCGAAATTATAAATGACGAGGCAGACCCGAAGTTATCTGATGAGGAGCTAGTTGAGTTAATGACGCGTATGGTTTATACACGTATTCTAGACCAACGTTCCATTTCTCTTAACCGTCAAGGTCGTTTAGGCTTCTATGCACCAACTGCTGGGCAAGAAGCTTCACAACTTGCTTCACACTTTGCATTAGAAAAAGAAGATTGGATTTTACCAGGTTACCGTGATGTACCACAAATCGTATGGCATGGTTTACCTTTAGATAAAGCGTTTTTATTCTCACGTGGTCATTTTATGGGCAATCAAATTCCTGAAGGCGTAAACGTATTAGCACCTCAAATTATTATCGGTGCACAATATGTTCAAGCTGCAGGTGTAGCGCTTGGTATTCAAAAGCGTGGTAAAAAGGCTGTGGCTGTAACTTATACAGGTGATGGTGGTTCATCGCAAGGGGATTTCTATGAAGGCATGAACTTTGCAGGTGCGTTTAAATCACCAGCAATCTTCATTGTACAAAATAACCAATATGCAATTTCAACACCTCGTGAATTACAAACAGCTGCGAAAACAATTGCTCAAAAAGGTATAGCAGCAGGCTTACCGAGTATTTTAGTAGACGGAATGGATGCGTTAGCAGTTTACGTTGCAACACGTGATGCACGTGAGCGCGCAGTTAATGGCGAAGGTCCAACTTTAATTGAAACAATGTGCTATCGCTATGGTCCTCATACAATGGCGGGGGATGACCCAACGCGTTACCGCACATCGGATACAGATAATGAATGGGCGCAAAAAGACCCTCTTGTACGCTTCCGTAAATATCTAGAGGCAAAAGGTTTATGGGATGAGCAAAAAGAAGAGGCTGTTATTGAGCGTGCAAAAGAAGAAATTAAAGAGGCAATCAAAAAAGCCGATGCTGCTCCAAAACAAAAAGTAACAGAGTTAATGGAAAACATGTATAAAGGCGAAATGCCATCTAATTTAAAAGAACAGTATGAAATCTACAAAGAGAAGGAGTCGAAATAACCTATGGCACAAATGACAATGATTCAAGCAATTACAGATGCACTTCGCACAGAATTAAAGAATGATGAAAACGTTCTTGTATTCGGGGAAGATGTAGGTGTCAACGGTGGGGTATTCCGCGCAACTGAAGGCCTACAAAAAGAATTCGGTGTTGATCGCGTATTCGATACGCCATTAGCCGAGTCAGGTATTGGTGGCTTAGCAGTCGGACTTTCTCTTCAAGGTTTCCGTCCAGTTCCTGAAATTCAGTTCTTCGGCTTTGTTTATGAAGTAATGGATTCCATTAGTGGTCAATTAGCACGTATGAGCTATCGTAGCGGTGGTGTCTATAATGCGCCAGTAACAATCCGTTCTCCATTTGGTGGTGGTGTACATACACCAGAAATGCACTCAGATAGCTTAGAAAGTTTAATGACAGCACAACCAGGGTTAACGGTTGTTGTACCATCTACACCGTACGATGCGAAAGGCTTACTGATTTCATCTATTCGAAATGATAACCCAGTAATTTTCTTAGAGCATTTAAAATTATATCGTTCATTCCGTGAAGAGGTACCAGAGGAAGCATACGAAATTCCACTAGGTAAAGCGGATGTAAAACGTGAAGGTAAAGATCTAACGATTATTGCCTATGGTTTGATGGTTCACGAAAGCTTAAAAGCTGCAGAAGAGCTAGAAAAAGAAGGTCACTCTGTAGAAGTGATTGATTTACGTACAATTCAACCAATTGATATTGAAACAATTATCGCGTCAGTTGAAAAAACAGGTCGTGCAATCGTTGTACAAGAGGCTCAAAAACAAGCAGGTATTGCTGCAAATGTTGTGGCTGAAATTACAGAACGTGCGATTTTAAGCTTAGAAGCACCTGTACTTCGTGTGGCTGCACCTGATACTGTGTACCCATTCCCACAAGCTGAAGGTGTTTGGTTACCAAACTATAAAGATGTAATGGAAACAGCGAAAAAAGTTTTAACATTCTAACTTCTTTCAGCTAAATCTCCCACTTCTATAGGTGGTGAGATGAATGTGGTTTAAAGTCACTTTTCAGCGGGTGTCCAAACACCCGCTGAAAGAAGTTAAAGCCACCGGCGGATGTCACAGAATCGGAAAGGAGTTCTTAGGGGATGTTAGCCTAAAACCATCGCATCCATGCGATAACGGCTAACTGACCTGCATCGTGCAGGCCTAAGCACAAAGCCGATTCCGGACGCAATTATGCCGAGGCATAATTGATTATATGTAGCTTCTAAACGACGGTAATATAGAAAGGATGGGTACACATGGCATTTGAATTCAGATTACCAGACATAGGCGAGGGGATTCACGAAGGCGAAATCGTGAAATGGTTCGTTAAAGCTGGAGATACAGTAAAAGAAGATGATATTCTTTGTGAAGTACAAAATGACAAAGCGGTAGTAGAAATCCCTTCTCCGGTTGAAGGGAAAGTAGAGGAAGTTTTAGTAGGAGAAGGTACAGTAGCGGTTGTTGGTGATGTTTTAATCCGCTTTGATGCACCTGGCTATGAAGACTTAAAGCTAAAAGGTGATGACCATGCTGAAGCGAAAACTGAGGCTCAAGTTCAAGCAACAGCTGAGTCTGGTCAGAAAGTAGAGAAGGCACCTGTTAAAGATGAGCAGGCTCCAGAAAAAGCTACTGAAAAGACTGAAGCTGTAACTGTAGCTGATGATAATAAGCGTGTCATCGCAATGCCTTCGGTACGTAAATTTGCACGAGAGCATGATGTGAATATTCGTGAAGTTAAAGGTACAGGCAAAAATGGTCGTATTTTAAAACAAGATATTGACAATTTCCTAAAAGGTGGAGGCGCTGTAGAGGTTGAAGTAGCAGCTCCGGTTGCTAATGAAGAAGCCGTTCAGCAAGAAACTACTGCACCAGCTGCACCAGTAGTCCTTGAAGGTGAATTCCCTGAAACACGTGAGAAAATGTCGGGCATTCGAAAAGCGATTGCAAAAGCGATGGTTCACTCGAAACAAACGGCTCCACATGTTACACTAATGGATGAAGTCGATGTAACAGCTCTAGTAGCACATCGCAAAAAATTCAAAGATATCGCTGCTGAAAAAGGTGTCAAATTAACGTACTTACCATACGTAGTTAAAGCGCTTATTTCAACTTTACGCGAATTCCCAGAATTTAACCGCTCATTAGATGATGCAACACAAGAAATTATTCAGAAGCATTATTATAATATTGGTATTGCAGCAGATACAGAAAAAGGCTTGTTAGTACCAGTTATTAAGCACGCAGATCGTAAATCTGTTTTTGCAGTATCAAATGAGATTAATGACTTAGCGACTAAAGCACGTGAAGGTAAACTTGCACCACATGAAATGAAGGGCGCTTCGATGTCGATTACGAATATCGGCTCTGCAGGAGGACAATGGTTTACTCCGGTAATTAATCATCCTGAAGTAGCAATTCTAGGTATTGGTCGAATATCAGAAAAACCTGTAATAAAAAATGGTGAAATTGTAGCCGCACCTGTGTTAGCATTATCATTGAGCTTTGATCATCGTATGATCGATGGAGCCACTGCGCAAAATGCTTTAAATCACTTAAAGCGTTTGTTAAGTGAACCAGAATTATTATTAATGGAGGCGTAACAAAAATGGTAGTAGGAGATTTTCCAATCGAAACAGATACTCTTGTCATTGGTTCAGGTCCTGGAGGATATGTAGCCGCAATCCGTGCAGCTCAAACTGGCCAAAAAGTAACAATCGTTGAAAAAAATGTACTTGGTGGTGTGTGCTTAAACGTAGGTTGTATCCCATCAAAAGCATTAATTTCAGTAGGTCACCGTTTTGAGCATGCTAAACATTCAGATGACATGGGTATCATCGCTTCTGACGTGAAATTAGACTTCTCAAAAGCACAAGCATTTAAAGACAGCGTTGTTAAAAAATTAACTGGCGGTGTTGAAGGCTTACTTAAAGGTAATAAAGTTGAAATTGTACAAGGTGAAGCTTATTTCGTTGACGCTCATTCAGTGCGTATCATCAATGGTGAATCTGCTCAAACTTACACATTTAACAATGTAATTATCGCAACAGGTTCTCGTCCAGTTGAAATTCCAACATTCAAATTCTCTAAACGCGTACTAAATTCTACTGGCGCACTTTCTTTACAAGAAGTACCAGGTAAATTAGTCGTTATCGGTGGAGGTTATATTGGTACAGAGTTAGGTTCAGCTTATGCTAATCTTGGCTCACAAGTAACAATTATCGAAGGCGGAAAAGATATCTTAGCTGGTTTCGAAAAACAAATGACACAAATCGTGAAAAAAGGCCTTAAAAAGAAAGGCGTTGAAATTGAAGTAAACGCATCTGCAAAAGGCGTTGAAGAAACAGAAAACGGCGTAGTAGTAACATATGAAGTTGGCGGAGAAGAGAAAAAAGTTGAAGCTGACTATGTATTAGTAACTGTAGGTCGTCGTCCAAATACAGATGAAATGGGCCTTGCTGAAATCGGTATTGAATTCGGTGAACGTGGTCTTATCAATGTTGACAAACAATGTCGTACAAATATTCCAAACATCTATGCAATTGGTGATATTGTAGCTGGTCCTCAGCTTGCTCATAAAGCATCTTACGAAGGTAAAGTTGCTGCTGAAGCAATCGCTGGTGAAAAATCAATCGTTGATTATTTAGCTATTCCTGCTGTATGCTTCACAGATCCAGAAATGGCAACAGTTGGTTATAATGAAGATGAAGCGAAAGCTGAAGGCATTGAATACACTGCAGCGAAATTCCCATTCGCAGCAAATGGTCGTGCACTTGCATTAAACCAAACAGAAGGTTTCGTGAAGCTTGTTGCGCGTAAAGAAGATGGCTTATTAATCGGTGCTCAAATCGTAGGTGCTGGTGCATCAGATATGATCGCTGAAATGGGCTTAGCAATTGAAGGCGGTATGACTGCTGAAGATATCGCGTTAACAATCCATGCTCACCCAACATTAGGTGAAATTACAATGGAAGCTGCTGAAGTATTACTTGGCAACCCAATCCATATTGTAGCGAAAAAATAATAAAGTTTAGAAAAACGGCTATAAAGCATTTGCTTTGTAGCCGTTTTTTTGTATATTACTTGTAACTTTGATAAAGTAATACTATCGAATGAATATTCTAAAAATATAATTCGGCTTGGATTATAGTAAATAGCGAATAGATTTAGCGCATGTATTAGTTAGTCTCAGAAATTAGCTGCTAGATATTCGAAAATGCTATCGAGTTTGTGTAAAAGAGATGTTGAACAAAAAACTGGGGTGATAACAATGGAACTAGGCTTAAAGGGGAAAGTAGCAGTTATTACAGGTTCAAGTAAGGGGATTGGTTATTATACAGCGATGCAGCTTGTGAAAGAGGGAGCAAAGGTTGTACTTTGTGCTCGTGGTGAAAAACAGCTTCAAGTGGCTGCTGGCTGTATTAAAAACGAAACAGGCGAGGACGTATTAATTGTACCGACTGATATTACAAAGGAAAAAGATTGTAAATACTTAATTGAGCGAGCAGTAGAACATTTTGGTCGCCTTGATATTCTTATTAATAATGCAGGGACAGCTTCAGCTCAACCATTTGAATCAGTTAGTAGTGAGCTATGGCAAGCTGATATAGATTTAAAAGTGTTTGGTGCTGTCAATTGTTCAAAATATGCTACACCGCATTTGCGTAAGGCTGGTGGTGGTGCAATAGTTAATGTGACTGCGGTAATGGCTAAAACACCGCCTGCCAACTCTCTCCCTACTACTGTAAGTCGTGCGGCAGGACTTGCGTTAACAAAGGCTATGAGCAAAGACTTAGGTAAAGATAATATTCGTGTGAATTCTGTTTGTATTGGGCTTATTCGTAGTGATCAAATAGAGAAGAAGTGGAAAGAAGAAGCGCCAGAATTATCGTGGGAAAATTATTCCCATAATGTAGGTCAAACGATTCCGCTTGGTCGGATAGGGGATACTCAAGAAGCGGCGAATGTCATTACGTTTTTAGTATCAGATGCAGCTAGTTATGTGACAGGAACTTCCGTAAACATTGATGGTGGTTCAGGACATGCATTATAGAAAAGCCTAAACTAGCAATTTTTTTGAGAAAAGGAATATTTAAAGCCCATCACCAAAAGTTGTGGATGACATTTGTTAAAACGCTACTTTGTCAATAAGTTGATTGGAGCGGAGGATGGGCAACTCCTTGGGGATTAACAATAGAGGAACGAAGGCTAAAAGCATCACATCCTGTGATAACGCCTTCGTGACCAACATCGTGTTGGCCCGAGACCCTCGAGCGAGCTATGCGAGTGAAGCGGCTCATCGGACGCCCCCAGGAAGCTTAGCTCTGTGCGAAAGCGAAGCGGCAGCACAAAGCGCCCAGCCGGAGTGGAAATCAACCACACGTTAGGGTGATGACCCCCATTTACTGGTGTCTAACGAATGAATGTAGAACAGTTTTAGACAACCTATTTAAGTTATATAGAAAAAGGATGGCTCAAAGTGTTTTGGAGTCATCCTTTTTTTCTATTGTTTTCCTAAAATTATAATAGACAGAAAATTCCTGCAGATGTAGAATAAACGTTATAGGGGGTGAAATGTGGCGAAATGTTGAACGAAAAATTTGCTTCGATGTTAAAGAAAGTTGTTCGTATTATTGTTCAGATTGGGATACTCAATATTTTTTATTACATGGGTGTCGGTATTGTGGCTTTACTACACGTACCTCTTCCAGGAAGTGTAATTGGATTACTATTACTAGCGCTTTCACTCAACTTCAAACTAATTAAAGTAGAATACATTCAAGATGGAGCCGGTTTCTTAATTGGCGTATTAACCTTGTTTTTCATTCCTGCAACAGTAGGAGTGATTGACTACCCTGAACTTTTTTCAACAACCGGCCTCTTGATTATGCTAGCCGTTATAGCAAGTACGCTAATTTCTATTTATGTTACAGGATTACTTAGTCAAATAGTTGAGAAAAAAGAGCTGGCTAAAAAAGAAACAGAAGCCGTTGTAGAAGAAGGAGAGGGGGGACTAACGGTTGATTGAAATGATTGTTGTCGTTGGCACCGTTGTCTTATTCGTTTTATTTACAAAACTTTATCAACGGTACCCACATCCTTTAATGATTCCACTAGTGACGACAACGATCGTCAGTGCTGTTATATTATTAGTCTTTAATATTCCATATGCTACTTATATGGAAGGAGGGCAATGGCTTCAAAAAATGCTAGGTCCAGCAGTTGTAGCCCTAGCTTATCCTCTATACAATCAACGTGAGATCATTATGAAATATAAGTATGCTATTTTGTCAGGTATTTTTATCGCTATGATTACAGGCTTAGCAACAATATTTGTTATGCTGAAATGGATTGGTGTTAATAAAAGCTGGCTACTGACAGCCTTACCTAAATCATTAACAACACCTGTAGGTATGCAGGTGAGTGAGACCATTGGCGGTATTCCACCATTAACAGCTGTACTCGTAATGCTAGCAGGGTTTGTAGGCGCTATTATTGGACCTTTAGTCATTAAATACGGCAAAATTGATTCAGCCGTTAGTAGAGGTGTTGCAGTAGGTAGTGCTTCACATGGCGTTGGGCTTGTTAAATTAAGAGAATACGGAGAACAAGAATTATCAGTAGGCTCACTATCTATGGCCTTAACGGCAATAATAGGCGCATTTTTATGTCCGCTATTTGTGTATTTATTTTTGTGAAAAAAAGCTATATACAGATATAAACTGTATATAGTCTTTTTAATCTTTTTCGATTATAAATTGAATGGTATGAGCAAGTCCTGTGTGGAGTATACCTTCATTTCGCATTTGTTCACCTGTGAAAAAATGGATAATCTTATAAGGTTGACACCATTTTAGAACATCTAAAGGGTCATATAAAAAATCAAGTTGTCTTGGGCCACCAGACGCGTAAGGTAGTTGATAAATTGAATAAAGTTCCATCATAATACGACCGCCAGATTTTACTGAGTTTACAATCTGCTTAAACACTTCTTGTTGCTGTTCGGCTTGGAAATGTCCAAACACCATAATAGCAGCATCAAACTTTTCTACTGGTAGTTCATCTTGCAGTAAGTTAGTAAGCTTTGTATGAACCGACACATTATGTTTTTCTGCGAGTTGTACTGTTTTTTTAAGACCGCTCTCCGCATAATCAAAAGCAGTTACTGTATGCCCCTGTAAAGCTAAAAATACAGCATTTCGACCTTCACCTTCGGCAAATGCAGCCACATTTTGATAATCTTTTAAATAGTGTACATAGTCTTCTATAAATGCATTTGGCTGCTCACCATAAACATATTCAACCGTTTTAAATCGTTGATCCCATGCGTTCATCTCATCACTCCTTTAACTTCTTTCAGCGGGTGTCCAAACATCCGTACCTGTCACTACGCTTTCGGGATAAAAGACATCTGCTGAAATTAATTGTAAGTGAAGGAAGCTCTAGAATCGAATTTTTTGCTTAGTTCATGAAAGCAACTATGCGTTGCGAATTAGCAAATAACAACTTCTAGAATAAAGTGTAATAATCCATTATTATTTGATCAAAACCCGATAAGTTGGAGGTGAAGTTCAATGAATTTAGAAAACCGTTTAAAGGAATTAAGAGAACAACATAAGTATACGCAAGATGATGTCGCAAGTTTTTTAAATATTTCAAGACAATCCGTTTCAAAATGGGAGTTAGGAAAGGGCTATCCTGATATTGATAATTTAAGAAGGTTAAGTGATTTATATAAAATTTCTTTAGATCAGCTTATTACAGGGGAAGAAAAATATCATAAACTAGAAGCCAAAGCCTCAGTTTCAGCTTCCAATACAAATAAATCCGATCACAAAACTATCGGTGATTTTTTATGGAGATATTGGTGGCTTGTTTTCCCGATACTTGGTATGGTTTCTTCTTGGTATTATTATCATTAATAATCGACAAAAAGCTACCCCTTTCTGAGGTAGCTTTCCTATTAAATAATAGGTTTGCGTTCTTTAATGACGCGAATTGTTTTTAATGTAGTATCTTCGGGTCCTTGTACTGGTAAACCAGCTTCAATATTCATTTGAATATAACGAATATTTTCTTGAGTAATTATTTCCCCGGGAATAAAAATCGGAATACCTGGGGGATATACCATAACGAATTCTGCGCAAATACAATTATCCGCTTCTGCAAGTGGAACAACTTCAGTATCTGCATAAAATGCATCACGTGGTGACATAGCAAGTGCAGGGATGTCTGGAACATTGACCATTGTTTCAGTAATTGCAGCTTCTGAATCGAATGCTTTTGACATACGGCTAAGGGCATTGATCAGAAGATTGATGTCCTTTTTCGTATCACCTAATGTCACTAAACATAAAATATTGTATAGATCTGATAATTCTACTTCAATATTTGCATTGTGACGAAGCCATTCTTCAGCTTGATGACCAGAGATACCTAAATCTTTAACGCTTATTAATAGCTTTAAAGGATCCATATCGTAAGTTGCTGATGAATTTAATTTTTCTTTACCAGCACATTTTACATGTGGAATTTGGTTAATACGTTTACGTGCATCTTTGGCCAAGCGAAGTGCATCCCCAATTAAATCATAACCATGGATCGCTAGCTGACGTCTTGCTGTGTCAAGGGAAGCGAGTAATGGATAGGATGTCGATGTTGTTGTTAGCATCGACAGGATAGCTTGTACACGTTTTGCAGAAACAAGTCCTTCACGAACATTTAAAATAGACGTTTGAGTCATAGAACCACCAAGCTTATGTACGCTAGTTGCAGCCATATCAGCTCCAGCCTCCATTGCGGAGTATGGAAGATCATCATGAAATTTAATGTGTACACCATGTGCTTCATCGACAACTACCGGAATATTGCGACTATGGACTATTTCGACAATACGTTTTAAGTCTGCCGAGAAGCCGAAGTACGTTGGATTAATAACAAGAACTGCCTTTGTATCTGGATAAGCATTTAATGCTTTTTCAACAGCTTCAGGCGATATTCCATGAGAAATACCATACTCACTATCTACTTCGGGATGAATAAAAATCGGGATTGCCCCAGCAAAAACAATCGCCGACATAATGGATTTATGAACATTCCGTGGTACTAGAATTTTATCACCTGGACCGACAACGGTCAGAATCATCGCCATGATGGCGCCACTAGTACCTTGAACGGAAAAAAATGTATGATCAGCACCAAAGGCTTGGGCAGCAAGTGTTTGCGCTTCTTTAATGGCGCCCTTCGGTGAATGTAAATCGTCTAGTGGAGCAATATTAATTAAATCAATTGATAAAACGTTGTCGCCGACGAATTCTCGGAACGCAGGGTCCATACCTTGCCCTTTCTTATGGCCTGGAATATGGAACTGAATTGGGTGTCTATTTCGATGTTTGAGTAATACGTCGAACAATGGAGTCTCTAATTGTGACAACGCAGGTACCACCTCACTTTATAATATGTAAGAAAACAAATGAATTATAGCACCTAATTGCAAGAAAAAATAGACTTTACTGAAAAAAATAAAATAAAAAGGATATTTTGATAATTTCGAGAAAATAGTATCGAAGGAAAGGGGAGATACTATGAATTGGAATACACGTGTGACGGAGCTTTTAAATATTAAATACCCAATTATTCAAGGGGGATTAGCCTATTTAGCATATGCTGATTTAGCAGCGGCGGTATCAAATGCTGGGGGCTTAGGGCAAATAACAGCTATGAGTTTAAGAGATCCTGACTTATTGCGCGCAGAGATCCATAAAGTGAGAACATTAACGGATAAGCCGTTTGGTGTAAATTTTGCAATTGGTATGTATGGCACTGGTTATGAGGATATGGTGCGTGTTGCAGTGGAAGAAAAAGTACCAGTTGTTACGATGACTGGAGGAAATCCAACACCTATTTTTGATATTTTGAAAGGAACGGATATTAAAAAATTAGTACTAGTTGCTGCACGTAGACAAGCTCAAAAGGCAGAAGAACTAGGCGCAGATGCTGTTATAGTTGTTGGGCAAGAGGGTGGAGGTCACCTTGGTCGCGATGATATTGGGACAATGGTACTCGTGCCACAGGTTGTAGATAGTGTGAAAATACCTGTTATTGCCTCAGGCGGAATTGGTGATGGCCGTGGCTGGATGGCAGCTCATGCACTAGGAGCAGAGGGAATTGAAATGGGTACGCGTTTTATAGCGACAAAAGAATGTGTTGATGCTTCTGAGGCTTATAAAGAAGCTTTAATTGCAAGTACGGAGGCAGATACGACTGTTATCAAACGCTCTATTGGTGCACCAGCAAGAGCGTTGAGCAGTGAATTTACGCAAAAGATTTTAGAAATTGAGCGCACTACACCTACGTATGAGGCATTGAAAGATTATATTAGCGGGAAAGCTAATAAACGTTTTATTTATGATGGTGAAAAAGATGAAGGGATTGGCTGGGCTGGACAAGTTACAGGAATGATTCATGATGTTCCAACAGTCGAGGAGCTGATCACCCGAATGCTTGCAGAAGCAGAAAGTATTCGGGTAAAATGGGCTTAACGTCATCCGAGCCAATCATTTATATCAATGTTCTAATGAAATTGTAAAAACTATGGAACATTTAAATGTAAAAGGTATGATGAAAAATAGACATCTGGCGAAGGCTGGACAAATCAAAACCAATTTGAAACGGATAGACAGATTATATAGCTGCTCTTGTGGTAAAGTTGGATAGAGATTTGAACGCAAGCTCTAATTTAGTAAATTACTTAATCTAAGGAATTTAACTGAACAAAACCTTAGATGTGTACGCAACGATACTGCGGAATTTAAGCCTTTGGAGAGTCATACTAAATGGCAGTAGCTTTATGCGAAAAGAGACTCAAAAATAAGGCGAAAGTCGGAAGAAATAAGTTGTGTCACAGTAGAGATGTCTACATTTTTTTAGAAATGTAGATGTTTTTCGTATCGGGTCAGTAATATAAAGGTGGTTATGTTTAATGGAATACTCTTATCCGTTTTCAACTGATTGGTCAACAGAAGAAATTGTAGATGTTGTGCGATTTTTTGAAGGAATTGAACAAGCTTATGAAAAAGGCATTAAGCGTGAAGTAATGATGGCAAAATATCGTCGTTTTAAAGAAATTGTACCTTCACAGGCCGAGGAAAAATCAATTTTCCGTGAGTTTGAAGAAGCAAGTGACTATGTCAGTTACCCTGTTGTGAAGCAAGCAAAAGAAGGAACAGATGGTACAATTATTAAAATTGCCCCGAAGCAACGTCGATAACAATAAAAGCGCGAGAAATCAATTTTAACAACGTTGATTTCTCGCGTTTTTTTTTGATGCTTATTCCTCAAAGCTTTCGTGAAGCGGTTGATGAGTGGAATCAGCATGGAAGTGGACGCGAGAAATACTCACGTCCATTTTACACTATGTTTGTGTTAAAAATTGGCTTATTTCATATACTACATAAACAAAAAAATCCGGAATGATTTCCTCTTACCCTCATCCACAAATAATCTTCAAAAAAATTTTCATTTGCTAGGAATAATAACGAAAATTTTCCACAATATATAAATAACGTTGAAAACTGTTTTAGTTATTATGTGCAGAGCTTAAAGCACAATCCGTCAAACTTTATTTTCCAACAATGATGTTATAAATAGGGAGTAAAAGGCTAAAGGTTTCTTCCGTTAATTGATGAAGTTGGCTAGCTGACAGCTTGACAGCTTGATCTTTTGGAATATGACGACCTACTAAAAATTCTCCTTTTTTAACATCACGTAAACGGATAAGTAATTCGTCTAGCTTGTCTTCCTTTGCATCTTGCAAGGAGATAGCTGCTGGAGACATGTGATCTCCAGAGACAATGAAATCATCAGGAAGCTGCTGTAGCATTGCTTTGTTGGCCATTAAACGTTCTGCCATCACATTTTTTTGTGGTGCTTCATAAATAATAGCTAAGACGATGAATAAATGTGTGCTCCAAAGTCCAATCTGAAAGTGAGGTAATGATTTATAACCTCTTTTGTACGGAGCGAATGCAACCCAGCTATCCTTTGGGGGATTTACTGTTCTACGTGCATGCTTCGCAACATGAGGATAAAATTCTTCTCCAAGTTGACTTGAAAAGAAGGAAGAAAAATCCTCTCCAAGCAATTGGAATTTTGGTCGTACACATTCATTTAAAGCATCCATTCTCTGTTCTAGCCCGTCTATTTGAAAAACATTGAAGTCTTTGTTAGTCCACTTTATTTTCGGCATTTTTATGAACTCCTTTCGATTTATAAGGTTTATTTTATAAGGAAAATGGGAAAAAATCTTATAACAAGCATTTTATCGAATGTGATAAGTTTTTGTGAAAAATAAAAAAAGGAAGTGATTTTTATGAAACCAATCGTAAAAATTATACGTAAAGTCGACATTGAAAAGCAATATGAACACATTTTGCAGTTAGAATTAGATTATGAATTAGCCTCGCTATTCTCGGCAATGAATGAAAAAAATGAATTTGAAATTGAAAAAAGTAAAAAGCGTCTAGTTGAAATTCAGCTGGAACTTGAAAGTTTGCACGCCTATGCGTAATGAAAATTATATACCGATTTGAAAAATCACTTGCTGAATATTCCGACAGCAGGTGATTTTTATTGCTATAAAGGGTAAAATAGACAATATATCATAATGCAAAGTTATATTTTCAGGGAAGAATTATTAACAAAAAAGAATTTTAACTTCTTTCAGCGGGCGTCCAAACATCTGTATCTGTCGCTACGCTTTCGGTACAAAAGACATCCGCTGAAATAGAGGAACTAGTGATGTAGGCTAAAAGCATAGGGCCTTTTCTTATAATCGAAGGGTGGGTTTTTATGGATTTACAACAAATTGATCAATTTGCGAAAAGTATTATATATGAAGCGGGTAGCCGTATTCGAGAGGCCTTTTCGTACAATCTAGTTATCGAGACAAAATCAAGCGCAAACGACCTTGTCACAAATATTGACCGTGAAACAGAATTATTCTTTATCGAAAAAATACGAGGTTTCGATCCGACCCATAAAATTTTAGGGGAAGAGGGAATGGGAGAGAAGGTAGAGTCGTTAGAAGGTGTTGTATGGATTATTGATCCAATCGATGGCACGATGAATTTTGTGAAACAACATCGTCATTTTATGATTTCTATCGGTATTTTTATTAATGGGGTAGGCAAGCTTGGTTACATATTTGATGTCATGCGTGAAGATTTATTTTATGCTATTGCAGGTGAAGGGGCATGGTACAATGACTCACCATTACGTAAATTGCAGTCAGTTAAAATAGAAGAATCGGTCATTGGTATAAATGCTCACTGGGTAGCACCAAATCGACATATTCACAATGAAAAAGTAATTGAAATGGTTAGAAAAGTACGTGGAACGAGGTCTTATGGTTCAGCTGCAATGGAAATAGCGTTTGTTGTCAGTGGTAAATTAGATGCTTATGTGTCTATGCGACTATCGCCGTGGGATATTGCTGGAGGAACGATTATCGCTAAGGAAGTTGGTGCTATTACCACTAATTTACATGGGGAAGACTTTGATTTCTTGCATCAGGATACGTTTATTATTGCCAATCCTTCTATACACAAAGAGTTATTAGAAAAATATATTGTGCCTTATGAATAATAAAAGGAGCCATGTCTATTGTTTAGACAGGCTCCTTTGTGCGATTAAAGTAGTCCTTGCTCACGTAGTTTACGTTTCATTTTAAAGGCTGTCATGAAGATGACACAAGTAGCCATAATGCCTGCTATTATACCTAACCAACTACTAACTGCCACGGAATATCCGATAGAACACATTGCTAAAACAGCCGCTAATGCGTAAACCGCCATTACGAATTTTGCACGATTCATAGCCGAGCCTCCTATATAAAAAATTTATAATGCAAATATATTTTTTTAGAATGATGTAAATTCTAATAAGGACATTTCTATCCTTCTTGTGCTATAATATCACAGTTAAACATTCGAAAAAAGAATATGGAGTGGAATAATGACAAACTTACGTCAAGATCTTCGCAATATCGCAATTATCGCACACGTTGACCATGGTAAAACTACTTTAGTCGACCAATTACTAAAACAATCGGGTACATTCCGTTCAAACGAACATGTTGAAGAACGTGCAATGGACTCTAATGATATTGAACGTGAACGTGGTATTACAATTTTAGCGAAAAATACTGCAGTAAATTATAACGGAACTCGTATCAACATCCTTGATACGCCTGGACACGCCGACTTTGGCGGTGAGGTAGAACGTATTTTAAAAATGGTAGATGGCGTTTTACTAGTTGTCGATGCGTATGAAGGTTGTATGCCGCAAACACGCTTCGTACTAAAAAAAGCGTTAGAACAAAAATTAACACCAATTGTGGTTGTTAATAAAGTAGATAAGGACTCAGCTCGTCCACTAGAAGTAGTAGATGAAGTATTAGAATTATTCATCGAGCTAGGTGCAGATGACGATCAATTAGACTTCCCTGTTGTTTATGCATCTGGGGTAAATGGTACTGCTTCACTTGATGCAGATCCAGCGAAACAAGAAGAAAACATGCAATGTCTATTTGAGAAGGTAATCGAATCTATTCCAGCACCTGTTGATAATTCAGCAGACCCATTACAATTCCAAGTAGCTTTACTTGACTATAATGATTACGTAGGTCGTATCGGTATCGGACGTGTATTCCGTGGTACAATCGAAGTAGGTCAACAAGTAGCACTTATGAAATTAGATGGAACAGTAAAACAATTCCGTGTTACAAAAATCTTTGGCTTCTTTGGCTTAAAACGTGAAGAAATTCAATCAGCAAAAGCTGGTGATTTAATTGCCGTTTCAGGTATGGAAGACATCAACGTTGGTGAAACTGTGTGTCCTGTTGAACACCAAGAAGCTTTAACACCGTTACGTATTGATGAACCAACTTTACAAATGACGTTCTTAGTAAACAATTCACCATTCGCAGGTCGTGAAGGTAAATTTGTAACAGCACGTAAAGTAGAGGAGCGCTTACGTTCACAACTTCAAACAGACGTTTCTTTACGCGTTGAAGATACAGATTCTCCGGATGCTTGGACTGTTTCTGGACGTGGTGAGCTTCACCTATCTATCCTTATTGAAAATATGCGTCGTGAGGGCTTTGAGCTACAAGTATCAAAACCACAAGTAATCATTCGTGAAATTGATGGCGTGAAATGTGAGCCATTTGAACGTGTACAAATTGATGTACCAGAAGAAAATGTTGGATCAATTATCGAATCAATCGGTACTCGTAAAGGTGAAATGTTAGATATGATTAACAATGGCAATGGCCAAGTTCGTTTAACATTCTTAGTACCTGCACGTGGTTTAATCGGTTATACAACTGAATTCATGTCAATGACTAAAGGTTTCGGTATCATCAACCATACTTTCGATTGCTACCAACCATATATTCCAGGTCGTATTGGTGGTCGTCACCAAGGTGTACTTGTATCAATGGAAACAGGTAAATCGACAACTTATGGTATGATGCAAGTAGAAGACCGTGGTACACTATTTGTAGAACCAGGTACTGAAATTTATGAAGGTATGATTGTTGGTGAAAATACACGTGATAATGATATCACTGTAAACATTACAAAAATGAAGCAAAAAACGAATGTTCGTTCTGCTACAAAAGATGCGACAAACGTAATTAAAAAGCCGCGTTTATTAACACTAGAAGAAGCATTAGAATTTTTAACTGATGATGAGTACCTAGAAATCACACCAGAATCTATTCGCCTTCGTAAACAAATTCTAGACAAAAACGAACGTGAGAAAGCAGCGAAAAAATTAAAAAACGCTGATAAATAATTTTTTGCTTCCACGAAAGGAAGATGAGTCTTGGATATTAAGTCCGCTTTATTAGGTGAACTAAATGTTATTCAAGTTGCTGCACAAACAAACGCAGAGGAAACAGCTGAAGCCTATAAAAAAATGGCAGGGATAACACGTTTTTTATATGAAAACTTACCGAACTATGATATTGCAGGCTATGTTCTGTTTGCTCTAGTGTTTTTGCTCTCTGCACTTGTTTATAAACTAGGCTTTGCAAAGAAATTAAAACTATCACAAAATATCGTTATTTATATTTTCCTGTTTTTAGGATGTATAATATTAACATTTTTTGCATTATATCTTCCGATGGTAGAAGGGCTCATAGTGGCTGCGTTGATTTTAATTGTCTATAAAACACGTTTATGGCGTGAAAAAAGAGAAGAGCAACAAGCTACTAATCAGTGAAATAACTTTACCTTAATTGAAACAGTCTTAGCGTAGAATCGCTAAGGCTGTTTTTTTCGTTTAAAAAGTAGTATTTTTACATTGAGCTCTTAGAAATGAAAGTGATGGAAAGAATAGCTGGAGCGACGGATAGAACAATCGAAGTGAAGGAAAGAATAGCTGGGGCGACGGATAGAATCGAAGCGACGGAAAGAATGGCCGAAGTGACGGAAAGAATAGCCAAAGCGACGGAAAGAATAGCTGGAGCGACGGATAGAATAACTGGAACGACGGAAAGAATCGAAGTGACGGAAAGAATAGTCGAAGCGACGGAAAGAATGGCCGAAGCGACGGAAAGAAAAGCTGGAGCGACGGAAAGAACAACTGGAACGACGGAAAGAATAGTCGAAGCGACGGAAAGGATAGCGGAGCGACGGATAGGACAATCGAAGCGACGGAAAGAATAGCCAAAGTGACGAATTGAACGTCCTCCATACATTTGGTATTGAACAATTTTAAAATATAGGCACCGAACCTTCCTGATATGAATAAGTTAATGTCGATAGGCTTATTTTCATCAATCAAGGAGGAAATGAAATGCGGTGGCTTAAAAAAGGTTTGCTATTTAGTGTTATTGCTTTGTTACTCCTTTCTTTGACGGCGTGTAATAATAAAACGGAGCTTGAAAAGGTCAAAGTTGGGGAAGTAACGCGCTCGATTTTCTATGCGCCGCAGTATGTAGCACTTGAAAAAGGGTACTTCAAGGATGAAGGGCTTTCCGTTGAACTACAAACAATTGCAGGTGGCGATAAGACGATGACGGCGCTACTTTCTGATGGCATTGATATCGCCTTAGTTGGATCGGAAACTTCTATTTATGTTACGCTCCAAGGCGCCAATGACCCGATTCAAAATTTTGCGCAGTTAACTCAAACAGATGGCACATTTTTAGTGGCACGTAATAAGATGGATAACTTTTCATGGGATCAGTTAAAAGGCTCTACATTTTTAGGTCAACGTAAAGGTGGGATGCCGCAAATGGCTGGTGAGTTCGTCTTGAAAAAACATGGTATTGCCCCTACCAATGATTTAAAACTTATTCAAAACATTGATTTTGCAAATATTGCTACTGCCTTTGCTTCTGGAACAGGGGACTATGTACAGCTATTTGAACCACAAGCTAGTATGTTTGAGAAAGAAGGTAAAGGTTATATTGTCGCTTCATTTGGTACTGAATCGGGACAATTACCTTATACATCGTTTATGGCGAAAAGTAGCTATTTAAAAGACAATGCGAAGACAGTTCAAGGCTTTACAAATGCTTTGAAACGAGCACAGGATTTTGTACAAAAAGCGAGTCCGGCCGAAATAGCGAAAATTATTCAGCCATATTTTGAAAATGTAGATGTTGGCTTGATTGAAACAGTGGTTGAGCGTTATAAATCACAAGGTTCCTATGCTACAGATCCTATTTTGGATAAGGGGGAATGGGATAACTTGCAAAAGATCATGGAGGAAGCAGGTGAACTTCCTCAACGGGTAGATTATGAAAAGCTTGTGAATACAACCTATGCTAAAAAGGCAGCTGAGTAATATGGAATTTTTAAAAGTAGAAAATATTCACCATAGTTATTTTTCGAAAACGCAGGCTAAGGATGTTTTACAGGATATAAATTTGGAAATTCGTGAAGGTGAGTTTGTTTCTTTTATAGGACCTAGCGGATGTGGGAAAACGACGTTATTATCAATTATTGCGGGCTTGTTTTCGTCTACAGAGGGTAAGGTTTACATTGATGGTGAGGAAATTTCATCACACAATCAGTCTCTCATTGGTTACATGCTTCAGCAAGATTATTTATTCCCATGGAAGACTATTGAGGAAAATGTCACGATTGGTTTGAAAATCATGGAGCGAAGTACTAAAACGCATAAAGTAACTGCAAATGCGCTTTTGCGAGAAATTGGTTTACCGCATGTAGGGAATAATTATCCGAGAGAGTTATCAGGTGGCATGCGTCAACGAGTAGCGCTGGCAAGAACTTTAGCGGTGGACCCTAAAATTTTATTGCTAGATGAACCGTTTTCGGCACTTGATTATCAGTCTAAATTAAAACTGGAGGATTTGGTTGTTGAAACGTTAAAGGCCTATCAAAAAACTGCAGTTCTTGTAACGCATGATATTGGTGAAGCCATTGCGATGAGTGAACGGGTATTTCTATTCTCGGCAAATCCAGGTACATTGCATAAAGTTTTTGACATACCTGCGGAGTTACAAGAGCTTTCACCTTTTGATGTTCGACAGCATCCAGCATATTCAGATATATTCCAAACTATTTGGAAGGAGCTGGAGAGTCTTGGATAATGCTTTATTTAAACAGTATCTGCAAATGTTAAAAAAAGAAAAGCGCTATGTTCGATTATATCAGCTTATCATCTTACTCGTATTTTTTTGTGGGTGGGAGCTTCTTTCAAGATTTGGATGGATTGACCGTTTAATTTTTAGTTCACCAACGCAGGTATGGCACACATTAATAGAAAAAGTGAGCGATGGTTCGTTAACACTGCACGTTGGTGTTACGTTAATGGAAACAATCATTGGCTTTATTGCTGGTACATTAATAGGCACTTTAATAGCAATTGTATTGTGGTGGTCACCGATGCTATCGAAGGTACTAGATCCATATTTAGTTATTTTAAACGCCATGCCGAAAGTTGCTTTAGGACCAATTTTAATAGTCGCTCTTGGTCCGGGGTATTTTTCAATTATAGCGATGGGTGCGTTGATTTCAATCATTATTACAACCATCGTAGTTTATACAGCTTTTAAAGGGGTAGATCCGAACTATAGCAAAGTATTACAAACTTTTGGGGCAACTAGATGGCAAATATTTAGGGAAGTCATTTTACCTGCTTCATTTCCAACGATTATTTCTACTTTGAAAGTAAATGTAGGACTTTCTTGGGTAGGTGTTATTGTAGGTGAATTTTTAGTTGCTTCAAAAGGGCTAGGTTATTTAATTATTTATGGCTTCCAAGTGTTTAATTTTAATCTTGTGCTAATGTCACTTCTCATCATCGCTTTTTTTGCGACGATTATGTATCAGGTTGTCGAGTTGATTGAGAAGGCGATTGTAAAAAACAATGGTTAGACGACAAAGGAGGTGTCTCAAATATAATGAGCCACCTCCTTTTGTTGCTGTTAAAATTCTTTATCCATTTGTGGTGAAGTACGATAAAAACGGAAATTTCCTGTTTCAATGCGTGCAACGGTATTTTCTTCAATACGATCATGGCAAGTACCGCACATGTACGTATGAATTGGTCGATTGCGTAATTTTTTTGCTAACGGTAAATTATCATCTAAATTGTTAATTGTATCGCAAATAACGCATTTTACGCGCATTGCATTCCCTCCTACTCAGCACGAATTGCTACTATATTTTTGATAGGGTTGTCTACATTTGAACCGTCTCTAAATAGCACATGAACAGGGCCATCTTCTGTTAATGGCTTGCCATCTTGGCTGTATTTTAAAATTAATGTGTAAGCTTCTTCAATTGTAAATGAATATTCTTTACTATCTTCACATTCAATGACGATTGTTGTTGCTTCAGGTTTAATCTCAGCATTTTTCAAGAAGTGACTTAATTCAATCCCAAAAGTACCTGTTTCCATCCCTTTGCGGTCAAATTTTCGTTCTGATTTCAATGTTGGTGGGAAAGTAGCTCCTTCCATAATCTCACGCGACCAGTGAGCCCCTACTTCACGCATATATTTAATATCCGAATCTTCCTCAACTTCTTTTGCATCGAAGTACGTTTTTAAATCTAATTTACGATCATCGAAAATCCAAACAGTGGGATCTAATGTTAGTTGGAATGTAACTGCGCCCTTGATAGGAATTATTGTTTCCATTATAGAAATCCTCCTCAAATCTTGTATATCCATGAAATAGTATAACGCTAATGACTAGAGATAATAAAGAAATATAATTCGATTTCTCTATTTTCCAATGTAGACACTTGCATTTTTAACGACTAAAAGATAAACTTTATTAAGATAGAATCGAAGAAATATCAGATAATGGGGGCGTCCTCATGGATACTAAATCACAAACTTCTTTTCAGGAGAAGGCTTTGGAGCTTTTAGTTGCTGATGCAGATAAAATTGCTCGCCTCATTCGAGTACAAATGGATCATTTAACAATGCCACAATGCCCTTTATATGAAGAAGTATTAGATACACAAATGTTCGGCCTTTCACGTGAAATTGACTTTGCTGTGAAGCTTGGACTCATTGATCGCGAAAAAGGCAAAGAAATTCTCGATTCACTCGAGAAAGAGCTTTCTGTACTACATGACGCGTATACAGACAAATAAAAAGAAAAAACTCAAACGCAATTTGCGATTTGAGTTTTTTTTCTAGAATGAGGTTTTCCGATGAAACAATACTTAAAACGTTATGCACAAAACTTTGATTACCCATTATTTTTTACTGTACTATTGTTAAGTTTATTTGGATTAGTAATGATTTATAGCTCAAGTATGATGGTAGCAATTGCAATAAAAGGGCAATCACCAGACTATTTTTATCACAAGCAAATAATCAATTTAACTGTAGCTTTTCTTGGATTTTTAGTAGCAGCTTTTTTCCCTTATAAGCATTATGCAAATAAAAAAGTAATGTTGTTACTTACGGCTGTACTAGTTGTGCTATTTACTTGGGTAAAAGTTGCTGGTAATGATGAAATAGGAGTAGGATCCAAAAGTTGGATACAAGTTCCCGGTCTAGGGAACTTTCAGCCTTCTGAATATGCGAAGCTATTTATCATTTTATATTTTGCTGCTGCTTTTTATCGGAAAGGACAAAAATATACATTTGAAAAGCTACAACCAACAGAAATATTTTATCCAATATTCCTCTGGATTCTTGTTGTTGCTGGTGTAGCATTTGAAACCGATTTGGGAGCGAGCATTATTCTTTGTGGCATTGCTGTTTGTGTAGTTGCAGCGAGTGGCATTCCCTTTAAAACGTTTTGGAAGTTTTTTGGGGTATTGGGCGCGTTTGGGGGAGCCATCTTTGGTATACTATTGCTGTTTAAAGGTAGCATGTTAACTGATAACCGTTTAGGTCGTATTAAATCCTATATAAACCCATTTAATTACGAAGATGGTAGTGGTCACCAAGTTGTCAATAGTTATTATGCAATTGGTGGAGGCGGTTTAGGAGGAAGAGGTCTCGGTCAATCGATTCAAAAATTGGGGTATTTGCCTGAACCACAAACCGATTTTATTATGGCGATTATTATGGAGGAACTCGGGATTAAGGGAGTTCTGATCGTATTATGTGGTTTAGGATTTATTGTATATAAAGGGTTTTCGATTGCATTACGCACGAAAGATCCACTAGCACGTATGATTACGGCAGGTATTGCGAGCTGGATTGGCTGGCAAACGTTTATCAATCTTGGGGGTGTAACTGGGTTAATCCCGTTAACCGGTGTAACGTTACCTTTTATTAGCTATGGCGGGACATCTATAATTATTCTATCTTTAGCGATGGGAATATTAATCAATGTTTCTATGTTTGAAAAGGTAGAAAGGAAAAAGACACAATCATAAAGGGGGATATCAATGGAGTCAATGAAAAAAATTCTCGTAGCCAATCGAGGAGAAATTGCAATTCGTATTTTCCGTGCATGTACGGAGTTGAATATCCAAACAGTAGCCATTTATTCGCGGGAGGATAGTGGTGCATTTCATCGTTTTAAAGCAGATGAGGCTTATTTAGTGGGGGCTGGCAAGAAACCAATTGATGCTTATCTAGATATAGAGGGCATTATTACAATTGCCAAAGATGCTAATGTTGATGCGATTCATCCGGGTTATGGTTTTTTATCGGAAAACGTAGAGTTTGCACGTCGATGTGAAGAAGAGGGGATTGTCTTCATTGGACCGACTTCTCAGCATTTAGATATGTTTGGAGATAAAGTGAAGGCGCGTGAACAAGCAATTTCTGCAGGCATTCCTGTTATTCCTGGTACAGATGGTCCAGTAAATAATTTAGCAGAGGTAGAGGCTTTTGCTAGCGCATACGACTATCCAATTATGATTAAGGCAGCATTAGGCGGCGGTGGTCGTGGAATGCGTCTTGTTCATACAGAAGAGGAGTTAGCTTCCTCCTATGAACGTGCAAAATCAGAGGCGAAGGCAGCATTTGGCTCTGATGAGGTATATGTAGAAAAGGCTATTATTAAGCCAAAGCATATTGAAGTCCAAATTATAGGCGACCAACAAGGTAATATCATTCATTTATATGAACGTGATTGCTCGATTCAACGTCGTCATCAAAAGGTTGTTGAAATCGCACCATCGAATTCAATTTCGGAAGATTTAAGAAGCCGAATTTGCGATGCGGCGGTTCAATTAATGAAAAATGTCTCATACATAAATGCGGGGACAGTAGAGTTTTTAGTTGCAGGCGAGGATTTTTACTTCATCGAAGTTAACCCTCGTATTCAAGTAGAGCATACGATTACTGAAATGATTACTGGTGTTGATATTGTACACGCCCAAATTAAAGTAGCAGCAGGCTACGGACTGCATAGTGAGGAAATCCACATTCCACAGCAGGCAGATGTTCCAATGATTGGCTATGCGATTCAAGCGCGTGTCACAACGGAAGACCCGGCTAATGACTTTATGCCAGATACGGGGAAGCTTATGGTATACCGTTCAAGCGGTGGCTTCGGCGTTCGATTAGATGCCGGAAATGGCTTCCAAGGGGCTATAGTAACACCGTACTATGATTCATTGCTAGTGAAAATTTCAACGACAGGAATGACGTTTAAAGAAGCCGCAGCAAAAATGGATCGAAATTTAAAAGAGTTCCGTATTCGTGGGGTGAAAACGAATATCCCATTCTTAAATAATGTCGTGACGCACGAGAAATTTTTAACCGGAGAATTTGATACAAGCTTTATCGATACAACACCTGAGCTATTCATTTTCCCTGAGCGCAAAGACCGTGGGACAAAGCTCTTAAGCTATATTGGGAATGTGACATTAAATGGCTTCCCTGGCGTAGAGCAGAAGGCGAAACCAATTTTTGTACAGCCGAGCATCCCAAAAGTCGATAAACTAATCGTTCCTCCGGCGGGAACAAAGCAAATTTTAGATGCCCAAGGAGCAGACGGGCTAGTGAAATGGATTCTAGAGCAAGAGGATGTGCTATTAACGGATACAACTTTCCGAGATGCGCACCAATCACTTCTTGCGACACGTGTACGTTCACAAGATATGTTCGGAATTGCAGATGCAACAGCGCGTATGATGCATGACTTCTTCTCACTGGAAATGTGGGGAGGCGCGACGTTTGATGTGGCTTACCGTTTCTTAAAAGAAGATCCATGGGAGCGTCTTGCCAAGCTGCGCGAACAAGTACCGAATGTACTATTCCAAATGTTATTACGTGGTGCGAATGCAGTTGGTTACACAAACTATCCAGACAATTTAATTCGTGAATTTATCGCTGAATCAGCGGCATCAGGCATTGATGTTTTCCGTATTTTCGATAGCTTGAACTGGATTAAAGGAATGGAAGTAGCCATTGATGCTGCACGTCAATCAGGTAAAATTGCTGAAGCTGCGATCTGTTACACAGGAGATATTTTTGATCAAACAAGAGCGAAATATTCAGTTCAATACTACAAGGAGATGGCAAAGGAGTTAGAGGCAGCAGGTGCCCATATTTTAGCGATAAAAGATATGGCTGGCTTATTGAAACCAGAGGCAGCCTATCGTTTAATTTCCGAGTTGAAAGAGACGACAAGCCTACCAATCCATTTGCATACGCATGATACAAGTGGCAATGGTATTTATTTATATGCCAAGGCGATTGAGGCAGGAGTGGATATCATTGATACGGCGCTCGGTTCGATGGCAGGTTTAACGTCCCAGCCAAGCGCCAACTCCTTGTACTATGCTATGAAGGGTAATAAGCGTAACGTTCGTGCCGATATCGATGCGCTTGAAAAGTTATCGTACTATTGGGAAGATGTGCGTAAATATTATAAGGATTTTGAAAGCGGCATGATTAGCCCGCATTCTGAAATTTATGTCCACGAGATGCCAGGTGGTCAATACAGTAACTTGCAGCAACAGGCCAAAGCAGTTGGCCTAGGTGACAGATGGGAAGAAGTGAAGCACATGTATTCCCGTGTAAACCTTCTATTTGGCGATATTGTCAAAGTAACCCCATCATCGAAAGTAGTCGGCGATATGGCGTTATTTATGGTACAAAATGATTTAGATGAAAAGTCTGTACTGACAAGAGGGCAAACTATCGACTTCCCAGATTCCGTGATTGAGTTCTTCCAGGGTTATTTAGGACAACCTCATGGTGGCTTCCCAGAGGCACTGCAAAAGGTAGTATTAAAGGATCGTGAAGCAATTACAGTACGTCCTGGTGAGCTATTGGAGCCTGTGAATTTTGAGCAACTAGAGGCGGTGCTTGAGGAAAAATTAAATCGTGCCGTGACGAAACAGGATGTGCTAGCGTTTGCTTTGTATCCAAAAGTGTTTGAAGAGTATGCAAA
Source organism: Lysinibacillus sp. Ag94 (assembly GCF_023242215.1). Classification (NCBI taxonomy): domain Bacteria; kingdom Bacillati; phylum Bacillota; class Bacilli; order Caryophanales; family Bacillaceae; genus Lysinibacillus; species Lysinibacillus sp. Ag94. The sequence continues at coordinate 838,187 of NZ_CP096780.1, forward strand.
AACAGTGAACTCATTCGGCAATATTTCGGTATTAGATACGCCAACATTCCTCTATGGGTTAAAACTAGGCGAAGAAATTGAAGTCGAGATCGAAAAAGGAAAAACACTAATAATTAAACTTGTTTCCATTGGTGAACCACAGCACGATGGTACGCGTGTTATTTACTTTGAGCTAAACGGTCAATCCCGTGAACTAGTGATTCAAGATATGACTGTCGAAGTAGATGGTAGCTTGGCATTAAAGGCTGATCCAAGTAATCCAAACCAAATTGGCGCAACGATGCCAGGTACGGTCTTAAAGGTAGTCGTATCGAAAGGAAGTCATGTAAAACGTGGGGATCACTTATTAATTACTGAAGCAATGAAAATGGAAACGACTGTCCAAGCACCAAAAGATGGCATCGTGAAAGAAGTATACGCAAGTGCGGGCGACGCCATTTCAACGGGTGATTTGTTAATTGAAATTGAATAATTGATAAAAAAGAAGGTTATTAGATGGCTTTTATAGCATACTAATAACCTTTTTTATTGTGCTACATTATCAAAATGTAGGGTTGATTTCCTGGAGACGTGCAATGATGCTGGTCACAAAGGCGGTATCACAGGTTATCTGAACGCTTATCGCCCAACTTTTGAATTTTATCGACTAACTTTCGCGTTTTATCGACTAACTTTCACGTTTTATCACCCAACTTTTAATGTTTATCGACATCCATCTACCAATAAATATTACTATTTTTTAATAATAAACTTGTCGATTTTTTGACATATTATTGGATAGAAGCGTTTGATAATAAAAAGATTCGCCATTGAAAAATATGGCGAATCTTTTTCTACTATTATTTGTTTTTTTCATTATAATTGCTACGTGCAACTAGCATTACCATATAGCAAAGTAGACCAAACAGCATTGAAATAAATAATGAATGAAGTAATGCGACTGTTAAATTCAATTTTGTTAGAACTACTAGCATACCAGCAATTACTTGTAAAATTACTATAGTAAAGGCAATAATCCAGCCATAGTAAATTACACGTTGATGTTTATATTCTTTTACAGCGTGCCACGTTATGTATGCAATCCAAATGAAAAAGATAAGAACGGCTAGTCGATGCCCCATTTGCACCCATTCGTACATATTATTAAAAGCTGCGAATGGTGTATCGTTATAGCAAAATGGCCAGTCAGGACATATTAAGCTTGCATCTGTATGACGAACAAGCGCCCCTGTATAAACGACTAAATAAGAATAAATTGTGACAGCAATTGTATGCCAACGTAGTTTTTTTCCAATAAAAACGTTATCGGCATCAAATTTGCGATCGACTTCAAATACAATCATAGAAAGGAGGAGAACAGCAGCAAAGGAAATAAGAGAAATCCCAAAGTGGAGCGCTAATATGAAATCACCTTGTCCCCACAACACTTGAGCTGCTCCGATAAGAGCTTGTGCGATTAAGAAAAACATTGCTAAGAAACCTAATAATTTTACTTCGCGAATATGGCCGAGTTTACGCCATGTCCAAACTGTTAACGCAAGAATAGAAATAGATACGACCCCAGTTATAAGACGATGTGAAAATTCAATTAAGATTGCTGGTGTAATTTCTTTTGGAATAAGAGAACCATTGCAATCAGGCCAGTTTCGACCACAGCCTAAACCACTATCTGTTTTAGTAACAAGTGCCCCGCCTAGTAAAACAAGGAGCATTCCAACTGTAGCGGCAACAGCAAACCATTTCATATACCTGTTTTGTTGCATAAAATGAGTCACCTACTTTATCTATGGACATTACATGAAAGTAATGTTTCTGCTACTAGATAATATCGAAAATACAATTAAAATACAACTTGTAAAGAGTAGGGAGTATTAGATGTTGATTCCATTTCACAAATTGTTCATAATTTCGTACTCTAACCTTCACAATTCATTTTAGAAAATGTTTTACTATAGATATGTTGTTTTTAATATATTTCTAGACAAAGCTAATTTTTACAACTTCATCTAAATTTCACTTAATGTCTAGAAATCAATCGCAAATTTCGCTATAGTAATTGGTAGCGGAATATGCTTACAAAAATGAAAGGAGAAGGTATCAATGTCAAACGGTCGTGCTCTGACGGCTACTAGAAATAGTGGACCAGCATCAACATCTGTTGTAAAAGATTTCTTAGCACTAATAAAAATTGGAATCGTTAACTCGAATCTTGTCACAACGTTTACAGGGATGTGGCTGGCATTTCAATTTACTAGTAGACACTTCTTGCAAGAGCTTGATGTCATATTATTCACCATGCTAGGTGCGGCATTAATTATAGGTGGATCAGGCGCAATGAATAACTTTATTGATCAGGATATTGATCCAATCATGAAAAGAACTAAGGGTAGACCGACAGTAACGGGTAGATTTAAGCCGAATTTTGTATTGACTATTGCCCTCTCATTTTTAATTGTAGGTGAAATTTTGTTATTTGCGGCATCGTTTGCGGCCGGCATGTGGGGACTAGTAGGGATATTTGCTTATGTCGTTCTGTACTCAATGTGGTCAAAGAGGAAGCATGTTAGTAACACGGTTGTAGGAAGTATTTCAGGGGCGATCCCACCAGTTATTGGGTTTGCAGCGGTTGAACCTGCATTAGGTCCTGGAGCACTTGCCCTATTCCTTATCATGTTTGTATGGCAACCACCGCATTTTTATGCACTTGCTATGAAACGTACTGAGGAATATCGTGCAGCTAATATACCAATGCTACCTGTAGTAAAAGGATTTAAACGTACAAAGTACTCAATGTTTTTCTGGATTCTTTTATTATTACCATTACCATTCCTTTTACCAGAGCTTGGTGTTGGCTTCTTAATTCTTGCCACTGCATTGAATTTAGGCTGGTTGATTCTAGCTTTTAAAGGCTTTACCACAAAAGATGATATGAAATGGGCAAATAAAATGTTTATCTATTCTTTGAATCATATGACCATACTATTTGTAGCCATCATAATTTTTGCGTTGTTTAGCTAAATTTAGGAATTCTTTCTTTTCCTAAAGAATTCATATAGACAGAACTTATTTCCTAGGTCACATGAAAAATACAACAAAGAAAGAGGGGTTTAATTAAGCTATGATGAAAGGGCTTAAAAAATGGCGTCTTTTTTCACTACTAGCAGTGATGATGGTTTTCCTTTCTGGTTGTGGTGAAGATTATATTTCTGCACTGAAACCATCTGGTCAAGTAGGTAAAGAACAATTCAATCTATTAATGCTAGCTACTGGAATTATGACGTTAGTTGTAGTAGTAGTATCCGTTATCTATTTACTTGCATTCTTAAAATTCCGCCGTTCAAAAGTTGGCGAAAACGTTATTCCTAAGCAAGTAGAAGGAAGTCACACTCTTGAAATAATTTGGACAGTTATTCCAATTATTTTATTATTAATCTTAGCTGTACCAGTCGTTACGGCTACTTACAAATTTGCAGATGTTGCTGCGATGGACGAAGTAGATGAAAACGGTGACAAAACAGCACTTACTGTAAATGTAACTGCAAATTTATATTGGTGGGAGTTTGAATACCCTAACCAAGGTATTGTAACTGCACAAGAATTAGTTGTACCAACAGGTCAAAAAGTTTACTTTAACTTAAAAGCTGCCGATGTTAAGCACTCATTCTGGATTCCTGCTATAGGCGGTAAAATGGATACGAACGTTGATAACTTAAACAAGTTCTATCTAGAATTCGATAAAGAATCAAAAGACCTTAAAGACGGCGTATTCTATGGTAAATGTGCTGAGTTATGTGGTCCTTCACACGCTCTAATGGACTTCAAAGTTAAAGCATTAAGCCCAGATGCATTCGACGCATGGGTAGCTTCAATGAAAGCAACAGATAAAAAAATGCCAGACAAAACTTCAGCTGATCTAGGCGAGGCAACATTTGCTAATAGCTGTATGGGTTGTCATGCTGTATCTGGTACAAGCGGTCCAGGTTCAAAAGGTCCTAACTTAACTACATTTGGTGACCGTAACCGTGTCGCTGGTTTCTTAGATCATGATGAAGAAAACTTAAAAGCTTGGATTAAGAATCCTGAGCAATTCAAGCCAGGTAACTTAATGATGAACCCAGAAGGTACTGCGCCGATTTATGGCGATTTATCTGACGAAGAAATTCAAGCTCTAGCAACTTATATCATGGGCTTATCTGTTGAGAAATGATTTTAACTTTAATGTAACAAACTTTGAGGGAGGTAAAAGTTGTGAGCTCATACACACAGAAAAAGGGCTTTGGAGCAACTGTCTGGGACTACATTACAACTGTTGACCATAAAAAGTTAGCAGTAATGTATTTATTAGCCGGTACATTGTTCTTCGCTATCGCTGGTTTTGAAGCGTTATTAATGCGTATTCAATTAATGCAACCAAATAACGATTTCGTCTCAGCTGGTTTTTTCAATCAATTATTAACAATGCACGGAACAACAATGTTATTCCTAGCTGCGACTCCATTACTATTTGCATTTATGAACATGCTTGTACCATTACAAATTGGTGCACGTGACGTAGCATTCCCGTTCCTTAACTCGTTAGGGTTCTGGTTATTCTTCCTAGGTGCAGTATTCCTTCACCTGTCATTCTTTATGGGTGGCGCGCCTGATGCGGGCTGGACGTCTTACGCATCATTATCTTTATATTCTCCTGGACATGGTATTGACTTCTATGTTCTTGGTTTACAAATTTCAGGGGCGGGTACATTAATATCAGGTCTTAACTTTATTGTTACGATTATTACGATGCGTGCTCCAGGTATGACATTCATGCGTATGCCATTATTCACTTGGACAGCGCTAGTATCAAGTGCATTAATTTTATTCGCATTCCCTCCATTAACAATTGGTTTATTAATGATGTTATTTGACCGTATGTTCGGTGGTAACTTCTTTGACCATACTATGGGTGGTAACACAATTATTTGGGAACACTTATTCTGGATCTTCGGACACCCAGAGGTTTATATCTTAGTATTACCAGCGTTTGGTTTATTCTCTGAGATTATCCCAGCGTTCTCTCGTAAACGTTTATTTGGATACTCTTCAATGGTATTCGCAACAATTTTAATCGGTTTCTTAGGGTTCATGGTTTGGGCTCACCACATGTTTACAGTTGGTCTTGGACCAACAGCAAACGCAATCTTTGCTGTTGCAACAATGGCAATTGCCGTTCCAACAGGTATGAAAGTATTTAACTGGATCTTAACTATTTGGGGAGGATCTATTAAAGTTACAACACCAATGCTTTATGCACTTGGTTTCATCCCGTCATTCGTTGCGGGTGGTGTTACAGGGGTAATGCAAGCATCTGCACCTCTTGACTACCAATTACACGATTCTTACTTTATCGTTGCTCACTTCCACTACGTAATCGTTGGTGGTATCGTAACAGCGTTATTTGGTTCAGCGCACTTCTACTGGCCAATTTTCTTCAACCGTATGTTAAACGAAACACTTGGTAAAATTACTTTCTGGGTATTCTTTATTGGATTCCATTTAACGTTCTTCGTTCAACACTTCTTAGGTTTAATGGGTATGCCACGTCGCGTATTCACTTACAGAGAAGGTCAAGGTTGGGATCAGTTTAACTATATCTCTACAATCGGTGCATTAATGATGGGTGTAGGGGTTATCTTAATGGTAATCAACTGCTTAATGTCAATCAAAGGCAAACCAGCAGGTCGCGATCCATGGGGCGATGGACGTACATTAGAATGGTCAATTCCACAACCAATCCCATTCTATAACTTCCGTCAAACACCACTTGTTCGTGGTTTAGATCCATGGTGGATTGAAAAGCAAGAAGGTAATAAAGAAATTACATTTGCTGAGCCAGTCGGTGATATTCATATGCCAAACAACTCAGCCATCCCATTTGTTATTTCTATGGGCTTGTTTATCGCAGCATTCGGTGCTCTTTATAATCAAGATGCAGATAAACCATGGTCAATTTATGTTTTAATTGCAGGTCTTGCAATTACATTCGGTGCTATGATTTTCCGTTCTGTTAAGGACGATCACGGTTTCCACTTACACAAAGAAGAAATTCTTGAAATTGAAGAACATCTTTACGGCAAAGGAGGAAATAAATAATGGATTTCAATACTAAATTTACTCCTCATACTTGGCCAGATCATCCTGAACAAGCGACGATGGAAGGGAAAAATAAAGTTGTTGGTTTCTGGATTTTCCTTGCCTGTGAAGTTGTACTTTTCGCGAGTTTATTCGCTACTTACCTAGCGCTTAAGAACAAAGGGCCTGCTGGCATGGAGTTCACAACACAAGGTTTATTTGAATTACCTTTAGCTTTCGCTATGACGATGTTATTATTAACATCTTCACTAACGTCTGTTTATGCCATTTACCATATGCGTAACTTTAACTTTAAAGCTATGCAAACTTGGTTTGGTATTACATTACTTTTAGGTCTTGGATTCTTAGGTCTTGAAATCTATGAATTCAATCATTATGTAGGTCTTGGTTTTACATTTGACCAATCTGCATTCTCAACTGCGTTTTATTCTTTAGTTGGTACACATGGTTTCCACGTAACATTAGGTCTTGTGTGGTTTGCTACGTTAATGCTACGTAATGCTAAGCGCGGTCTTAACTTATACAATGCACCTAAATTTTTCGTGGCTGCTTTATACTGGCACTTTATCGACGTAGTTTGGGTATTCATCTTTACAGTAGTATACTTGATGGGAGTGATCGGATAATATGTCTACACACGATACACCTATAGTTGCTAAGACACAGGCACAATACGAGTATGATCGTCATCATAATGCCGTTCATATGCGTAAACAAGTACTCAACTTTGCGATTATGATTTTCTTTACGTTCATCGCATTCGCAGTAGTTGCTGCTGATTTTTCTAAATACTTAGTATTACCGCTTATTTTATTGCTTGCTGGTGTTCAAGTTGTTCTTCAACTTTACGCTTTCATGCACTTAGAAGACAAAAAAACACACTTCGGTGGTGTAATTGGTTTCTTCATGTGGATGGGTATACTAATCGCATTTACATTCTTCTTAGCATTTTTAACAATTGTTTGGTGGTAATCACCAAAAAAAGCACGTTCTCTACTTAATGTAGGGGCGTGCTTTTCTTTTTAAAGTATGACTTGGGCAAAACGAGGGGTTGATTTCCGTTCCGACTGGGCGCTTTCCTGGGGGCGTCCGATGAGCCGCTTCGCTTCGCTGCAGGGTCTCATCTGTGACGCTAATCCCCGAGGAGTCGCCCAGTCTCCACTCCAATCAACTTATTCACATAGTATGTATCCTCTGAATGTCACTTTAATTTAAGTGATAAAACGCAACTTTAGCAATGTTCTTTATGTGCGAAAGCGAAGCGACAGCAACAAAAGAGTTTCGTCTTTGCGACAGCGACGACATTGTACAATTACGTCACTGTTATAAGTCTATTCTGTTCAATTATGATGCGTTGTCATAGTGTCCAATTTTGAAATGCATTAAAATTTATAAAAATTTTACGCTATTGCTGATTGGAGTGGAAGGCTACTCGACTCCCGTGGGAAAGCGAGACATACGAGACCCTGAGGCCAACACGATGTTGGTCACGAAGGCATTGTCACAGGATGTGACGCACTTAGCCTTCGTTCCTTTAGCGGAGGAAGCGGCTCGTCGCCCGCCCACAGGAAAGCGAGTAGCCTGGAACGGAAATCACTCTCACGCTATGATGATGAGCTAGCAAGAAATAATATATTTCATGTTTGGTTTATATACTTCGAATATTTTTTCTATAAATATGATAATCCTGTAAGAAAGGTAAACTATAGATAGTAATTTGTTCACCTTTCGTTCATTGCAGAATAAGTGTAAGCGTTCTATAATAGGAGTACTGAAGGTAAAGGAGTGCGTTCTGTATGCCACTTAGTATATTTGGTTTCCAAGCTTTATGGAGCCCATACTTAATAGGGGTTCTTGTTTTCATAACAGTCATCTATTTTCTAGTCACAACAAAGTGGCGCAAAGATTTTAAAGTAAGTGAGCCTTTGAAAAAGGAAGAGGCTATTTATTTTGTACTGGCAATGGTAACGATTTATATTATTAAAGGATCTCCAATAGATTTAATGGCACATATTATGTTTACGATGCATATGGTGCAAATGGCTATTTTATTGTTACTTGTTCCGATTTTTTTAATTAAGGGAATTCCTTGGTGGATATGGAAAGTTGCGATTGAAGCACCGGTTGTTAAATCTTTATTTAAAGTATTTACACTCCCTGTCGTTGCGGTATTTGTGTTTATTGGGTTATTTTCTTTCTATCATTTACCTGCAGTATTAGACTACATTAAATTAAACGAAACTTTACATGGTACATATACATTTGTATTATTTGTTTCTGCTACATTAATGTACTGGCCTTTGATTCAAAAGATGCCTAATAGTTCGCAAATGAAACCCTTGTATAAATTAGCCTATATTATTGCTAACGCGGTATTAATTACACCTGCGTGTGCGTTAATTATTTTTGCGCCAAACGCAATGTATGAAACATATACAAATGGTGATGCATGGCTAAAGGCAATGGAACTTTGTGTACCTGTTTCTACATTGTCTAGTTTATCTTTATCAGGACCAGAGCTCTTTACAAATATGACACCTGTTGCCGATCAGCAACTAGGCGGCGTTTTAATGAAGATTTTACAAGAGCTTATTTTTGGTGTATTACTTGGATCAATATTTATTAAGTGGTATCGTTCAGAACAAAAGGATCCTGATAAAATTACTGCTGATGCATTAAAAGAACATCAAAAGAAATGGGAAAATCAACAACAACAACATCAGTTGTAAAAAGAAACTTTAATTTGTATAAGGGGTTTTGTAAATGGAATTGCAAATTTTGCCTACTATAAGTACGTCATTCATCGTTATTAGTGCTGTACTTGTAGCTATTGGTTGGGGCTTAATTATAAAAAGAAAAGTAGAGGCACATAAAAAAGTAATGCTCGCAGCAGGAGTTGCAGCACTTATCTTCTTTATTATTTACGCTTCACGAACAGTCTTTATTGGTAACACAGCGTTTGGTGGTGGAGAAGATTTAAAGCCATATTATACTTTCTTCTTAATTTTCCATATTACTCTCGCAACAACTGGAGCAGTATTTGGAATTGTTAGTATTATTTCTGGCTTGAAAATTAATCTCAAGCTTCACCGTCGTATTGGACCGATTACAAGTATTATTTGGTTCTTCGTAGCTATTACCGGAGTTTTAGTATACTTTTTACTATACATTTTGTTTGAACCAGGTGAAACAACATCTGTCATTAAAGCTATATTAGGCTTTTAACCTTTTTTAGCGGATGTACCTACTGCTAAACATTGGTGCTGACGCTTCGCATTCGCGCAAAACAACATTTATTGGCTTGAAGCCTCCGGATGTAGCACAAAGGCGATTCTGCCGAGGCCTAATAAAATCTCCCTCCTTATTTTTGAGAAGGTGGGAGATTTTTTATGGATGTTTGATTAAATAGGGAAACGATAACAACAACGAGTAAAGGACCAATTAAAATACCGGAAAATCCAAACATTTTAAAACCGATAAACATGGCAATAAAGGTTGTTAATGAGGAGAGTCCAACTTTATTGCCAATAACTCTAGGCTCAATCATTCGTCGAACTAAAAATTGGGCGATCGTAAGTACGACTAACATAACAGCATAAACGTATTCACCTGTAAAGGCTTTGTATATTGCCCAAGGAAGAAGCAAAATAAATGAATCTAAAAAAGGCACGAAATCTAAAATGACTAATAAAATTGCTAAAATAAATGGGAATGGTGTTTTAAGAAAATAAAAGGTTCCAAAAGCTATAGCAAAAATGCAAATACCAATTAAAAATTGAGCTTTTACAAAACCAAATAAAGCAAGTTTTACGCGCTGTCCAATAAATAGTATTTTTTGATGATAGTGAAACGAAATAGGTGCAAACATTTTACGGTTAATATTCGGTAATTCTAAAAGAAACATATATAGTACAATCCAATAAACGAAAATATCGAATAAACGAGAAGTTATATACGTAAGGGAAGATGACCAAACATTTACATTTGTTAAAGAAAGAGCATATTTCTCGATTGAAGAGAGCGCTCGTGCTATCATAAGTTGAATTTGTATAACAAGATCTAAGGGCAAGTGATAAGTATAATTGGAAAGCTTGGATTGTGTTTGAATCCATAGTGCTGATAGCTGGTTGAGGTACTCTGGAATATGAATGATAAATGTCGAAAATTGTTTCCAACTTATAAATATAATGAGAATACATAAAAGTAATGTCACGCTTGAGAAGAACAAGAAAAAAATAGATGCGACTATTTTGCGTTTTTTTCGGAACCGTTTACTAATTCGTATAATGACAGGTTCCAATAATAATGCAGTTACGTAGGCAAGCAGTATGGGTAATGACAGAGATATAAACCAGAGAATTGCAATTCCGATAGCTATAACAATGATCGGATGGCGAAAAAAGGGGTGTTTTAAAAATTGTAACATTTATCTCACCTACATCATGTAAAAGATATAGTTAGTATGAGAAGAAATAAAATTTTTACTCAAAATAAAAAAGACTGGACCACCAGTCTTTTCAGATTTAGCTATTGCACTGCATGTTATCGCCGATTTATTGTAAACCCTAATAAAAAAATAAAATAATTTCGTTGTTTAATCGACATCAATGCAAAATGACATAACTATCTAAAATTAAGCATGAATTTCAAAAGCTTCTAGGTCTAATTTAACCTTTTTTAAGATTTCTTCACATTTTTTTACAAGATGAGCTGGATAAACTTCATCATCACCATACTCAACGCCGTGTGGATAGTAGTACTTACCAAGTACTGGTTTCATTAATGTTAGAATAGCATCGTGTGCACCAACATCACCAGATTTAGCATATGAGAATACACGTAGATAATAACGACCTTCGCGAGTATCGAAACGCTTATCAAATGTCATACGTTCGTAATCCCAGCCGCCATCACATTCTAAACCGTTTTTTTTCATGACGCTTACAATAAGTTCTTGATCAGCTGTTAAATTTTCAAGGTTAGTATTTTCGAAATACATCTTTAATCCTCCTTTAGGTTCTCGTACAAAGTATACGCTCATTTTTATAATAGAGCATATTCGACATTGTTGCAATGACAACATTGTGTCAACCCAATTACAATTGATATAATAAATAGACTAATGTGATAAGAAGGAGTCATGTATGAAAGCTTTATTTCGCATTTTTATGGTATGTGCTGCAATTACATTGATTGGCTTTATGTTTTTTAATACACCGCGCGAAAACGAACCACTAAAAGGCCCGAATGCCAATTCAAATGTTATTCCCAAAACCGAATTAAAGCAGCCTGAAATGGGAGCAACGACACGTCCAAAAAGCGGGATGTCGACATTAATCGGTCAAGAAGCTAAAGTAGTTTTGGAGAAATATGGTAAACCAGTACGAAAGGAACCATCCTCCTTTGGATATGATTGGTGGATCTATAACTCCAGTCCTTCTACTTTTTTCATGGTAGGCGTTGACAATCACATTGTGACACAAGTTTACATTGCTGGTGAAGATTTGGATGCTTCTCCTTTTAAGGTTGGTCAGAAGCGCGATGAGATATACCGAATGACAATTATTGATTATGAAGTAACGGCGAATGTCGGTGAAAATATTTTCGTTTTCTCGATGAGTGAAGAAGATATGCAGACACGATTGCTTGTAAAATTTGAAGGGCTTTTTGCACAACTTTATATAGATAGAGAAACGGGTAAGCTACAAGGAATACGTTTTACTAATAGTAAAACCCTTGTTCTTCATCAACCGTATGAAATGACTTATCAAGGTGAGCTCGTAATACCAACACCACCATCTTCCTTTTTACAGCAGGAAATTAATGAAGCAAATGCTGCGCAGCTTGACGATTTAATAAATGTAACAAGAGTTCAACATGATTTAACACCATTAAATATTGATGATTCAATAGAAGAAGTTGCAAAGATGCATAGTGAAGATATGAAGGTGCACAATTTCCTCGCTCATGAATCACCAACAAATGGAGATTTAAAAAAGAGATTAGAAACAGAGGGAATCGAATATAGTGAGGCGAATGAAAACCTTGCGACTGATTATTTTGATGCGATTGAAGCAATGCATGGCTGGCTTAATTCATCAGAGCATCGAAATGTCATTTTAAATGATAAATATACGACAGTGGGATCTGGAGTATTTTTAAACTATTATACGCAAATATTATTAGAATCATCTTCACAGGGGCTGGATAGTGAGAAAGACTCTGAGGAACCTGTAGAAAATATTGATGAATCATCACCATAAATAAAAATTTAAGACTGAAGATAAACTTGGCGAAATCAAGTTTATCTTCAGTCTTTTCCAAATGTATTAAGTATTGAAAGCAAAATCTCACCTACAGAAGTCTCCCTCTTCTATAGGTGAGATAAGCACAATGATCGCCTACATTTTTCGTCACAACGTTACATACGCCGTCATATGATAGAGAACCGAAAGGGGGAATGAAGCTTGCAATTAGCGGAGCTATTAAAAGACTGGCCGTGTAGCGTAACTGGGGGATCTATTCGCACCATTATTACAGGAGTTGAGGATTATGCTCAGGCAGTAAAACCTGGGGATATTTTTATTGTACGTAAAGGTAAGAAGACATCGGGAAGTCGTTTTGTAAAAGAAGCATTAGCCCGGGGTGCTGCCGCAATAGTTTCAGAGGAAAGTATTTCAATGCCTATTACCGATCAAAATATTCCTTTTGTTTGGGTTCCAAATACATCCTTATTTTTATCGTATGCGAGTGCAAAGCTTTCAGCCTTTCCCGCAGAAGCATTAACAGTCATTGCAATTACAGGTACAAATGGTAAAACAACAGTGAGTCATTTCGTGAGCCAATTATTAAGAGCCCTACATAAAAACGTTGCAGTTATTGGAACTGTAGGATTTTTCATCAATGAACAGAAACAACAAAACGTGTATGAGCAATTAACTACATTGCAGGCGAAAGAGTTGCATCCGATTTTAAAGCAATGTGTACGAAATGGCGTTACACATGTTGTTTTAGAAGCTTCATCAATGGGATTACAGCAAAATAGACTTGATCATTGTGATATCGATTGTGGTGTTTTTTTAAATTTATCGGAGGATCATTTAGAAGATCACGGAGGACTCGAGGCATATAAGCGTGCGAAAAAAAGGCTGGCAGATTTATCGAAAAAGCTAGTGCTAAATGGAGATGATAATTTTTGCCGTTCCGTCGGTATTTATGATAAGAAAAAATCTTGCTCATTTGGCTTTGATAATCATAATGATTTACATATCCAAATTGTCAGTGAATCATTTGGAAGAACGGTTCTTTGTTTACAAACATCATCGACTGAGCATATTGTAGAAATCCCTTTTGTTGGTAAATATCATGTGCAAAATGCCGTAGCCGCGTTGATGACTTTATGGCGCCTAGGTTTCTCAATTGAAGAGCTAGCCGAGCATATGTGGTTGTTAAGGCTACCAGAAGGAAGACTTGAGAAAATAGACAATCCATTTGGAATTGATGTGTATGTAGATTATGCACATACTGCAGAAGCATTACAGGCTGTTCTGCAAACTTTTGATCGCTCGAAAACCCTTTACCTTGTATTTAGCTGTGGGGGGAATCGAGATAAGGCGAAACGTTTTGCGATGGGAGCAGTAGCTAGTAAGTATGCGGATGTCATTTTTTTAACAACTGATAATCCGCGTGATGAAGACCCAATTTTAATTAATGAAAGTATTATTGCTGGTTTTACTGAGCAGCAATATTATGAAATCTATCTAGATCGGAAAGTTGCTATTCATCAAGCATTAGCAAAGGCAGAAAAAGGCGATATTGTACTTGTTGCCGGAAAAGGGCATGAACAGACCCAACAAATAAAAAATCAAAAATTCCCTTTTTCCGATCAACAATGTATTCGAGATTACTTTTTAAATCTTATGTCTAAGGACGGCGTTGAATGACAAAGAAAGAACCAGTCGCAATTGCAAGTTTTCGTCCTGTCTCATCCTCAATATCACATTCCATCACAAGTGTCTGACGCCCTTTATGTACGAAACGTCCACGCGCAATAAGTTCTTTGTTGGTTGTTGTTGCAATATAAGAGATATTCATATTTGTTGTGACAACATTAAAGCCTTCTGGTACTGAACGTGAAGCAAGTCCTCCCATTGCTGCATCTGCAATTGTTGCAATAATCCCGCCGTGTGGTACTTTAATGGTATTATGGATAACGGGTGTAATGGGTATGCGAACTTCGCTAATTTCAGGCTCAAATTTGCCAACCATGTGTAAGGCAGCATTAATATAGCGTCGATGTATACCTTGTTGTTTATCGTGAAGGCCAGACAATAAATGTAGTAAAACTTCCTCATCTTCAGCTGTACTATGCTGTAAAATCTCTGCAAGTAATTGTTCTATTTCCTTTTTAGACGATGGTGCCAATTTAAAAACTCCTTCATTTAAAATTATCAATAATGTAAAATTACCATAAAATCTGTTATGATGGAAAAGAGATTGGGGGAATTAACAATGATGATGACCTCTGACTGGGCAATCATTTTGGATGAGGCCGATGCGCTTTGTGAGATGATTCTTTCCTCTGAACCTGCGAAAATGCTGCAGCAAGCATATGATGCTGTGTATAGCGATGTCCAAATAGTCGAAGCTATTTATGCATTTAATCGCATGAAAGAGCAGTATGAAGATGTACAACGTTTCGGAAAATATCATCCGGACTATCATACAATTATGAAATCGATTCGTCAGCAAAAGCGCGCACTCGATTTAAATGAAAAGGTTTCAGCTTTAAAAATTGCTGAGAACGATTTTCAAGATTTACTTGATGAAATAAGCTTACTTATAGGGAAAAATGTTTCAGAAGCGGTAAAAGTTCCTGTAAGTAATCCGTTCTTTGCATCAGGTTCTTCATGTGGTGGAGGATGTGGCTCAGGCGGTTCTTGCTCTTGCTCTGCATAAACAAGGTAATACTTTTTCTTAGACTGTATGCAAACTCGGGTGAGTTTCTATACAGTCTTTTTTTATACTACTGTTATAAACACCAGGGTGTAATTACTGCAGAAAATTGTATAGTAAGTGCATAGGTGTTATAGAAATTAAAGGAGGATTAACAGATGAAGACTTATCGAATTGCCGTTATACCAGGAGATGGGATTGGTAAGGAGGTAGTACCAGCGGCGATAGAAGTTCTTGATAAAGCCGCTCAATTAGATGGTAGCTTTCAATTTGAATGGACCACATTCCCATGGGGTTGTGATTATTATTTAGAAACAGGTAAAATGATGCCTGATAATGGTATTGAAATTTTGAAAGGTTATGATCAAATCTTTTTAGGTGCTGTAGGCATGCCAGATTTAGTACCAGACCATATTTCATTATGGGGCTTACTTATTAAAATCCGCCGTGAGATGAAGCAAGCTATTAATGTACGTCCAGCAAAATTGCTTCAAGGTTTACCTTCACCTTTACGTAACCCAAATGGCTTTGATTTTGTTGTTGTACGTGAAAACTCAGAGGGAGAATATGCGGAGAGTGGTGGCAGAATACATAGTGGACAGGATGAGGTTGCTATCCAAAATGCTATTTTTACAAGGAAGGGAACAGAGCGTGCCATGCGATATGCATTTGAAATGGCGAAAACTCGACGCCAGCATGTTACAAGTGCCACAAAATCTAATGGAATTACATACAGTATGCCTTTTTGGGATGAAATATTTGCGCAAGTAGGTAAAGATTACGAGAATATAGGACAAGTATCTAATCATATTGATGCTTTAGCTGCCTTTTTAGTAATGAAGCCAGAAAACTTTGATGTCATTGTTGCATCCAATTTATTTGGGGATATTTTAACAGACTTAGGTGGTGCGATTATGGGAAGTATCGGAATTGCTCCAGCTGCAAATTTAAATATAGAAAGACAATATCCATCCATGTTTGAACCAGTCCATGGCTCTGCTCCAGACATTGCAGGACAAGGTATAGCAAATCCACTTGGACAAATTTGGACAGGTAAAATGATGCTTGATTTCTTAGGCTATCATGAAATCGGTACAAAAGTGCTAAATGCGATAGAAGCAACACTAGCAGAAGGTATTAAAACAGGCGATTTGGGCGGAACAGCAACATTACGTGATGTAACGGATACGGTATTACATCATCTACACTAAAGCAAAACTTTAAACAGTGGGGTTTTCTTCAGCCCCGCTGTTTATTAGATTTTGGCTGTTTTCTTAAAGAGTGGTAAGCAGTTACCGTTATAGTATGGTTAAGAAATTTGTTTTATTTCAATAGGGCTCCCTATTTTTCATCAATCCCTAAATATATTATGGAAACAAAGCATGTTAAATTAAAAAACTGCATCCACTTGTTATATAAGGATAAAGGGATAGAGGATAATTAGTCTATTATAGAGGCTGTTATCCTCTTTTTACTTGCATACTATTCTAAAAATATAAGGGTTGATTAATAAGTATAAAAAGTATATTCTGAATATTAAGTCTAATGGACATCTGTTTGTATTTAGGGGGGATAGCATCGGTCCGAGGTAGGACTCCACAGAAACGAATGTTCGAGGACCTTATAGAAATAAACATACCAATTATCACGATGAGTAAAGCACCTTCTCTAACAACAATAGGAGATGATTGATGAATGGATATAGAAGTTTTAAAAGTACCAATTGATGACAATAGGATTATCTATGTCTTGTTAGATGCTGATAGAAAACCAATTGAAGTGGTAGCAAAGTATATGAAATATCTCTATAACAGTGGAAAAACACCTAATACTTTAAAGGGATATTGTCAGGCTTTAAAAGCCTATTTTACTTATTTAGGGCAATTAGGGATTGATTATCACCAGGTCTCTTTTGAAGTTCTATCGAACTTTGTGGGTTGGCTTTCAAATCCTTATGAGAGTGTAAAAGTGACTCCTCAGAAGAAAACCTCAGCAAAGCGAGCTAAGTCAACTGTGAACAATTATATTACTGTTGTAACGAACTTCTATGATTATTTATATCGAAGCGATTTAATAGATTCAAATATTGGCGATAAATTAATGAAAAAAGTATACTCGGGTGCTGGTGGTAAAGGATATAAAAGTTTTTTAGAACACGTTAGTGGAAATCAACCCTACTCCAAAAATATTCTTAAACAAAAAGAACCAAGTAAGAAAGTAGAGATTTTCACGAAAGAACAAGTTGAAATCGTCTACAATGCTACTACAAATATTAGAGATAGATTCTTAATACGTCTACTATTCGAAACGGGTATGCGGATTGGGGAGGCTCTTTCCTTATTTTTAGAAGATTTAAAATTCGATAATAAACATAGAAAACATCAGATTTATTTGACAGAGAGAGGTTTATTACCTAACGGCGGCTATTTAAAAACAGGTGAAAGAAAAATCGATGTATCGCAGGAACTGATGGATCTATATGATGATTATTTGTATGAAGTGATTGATGATTTGGATTTGGATCATAACTTTGTTTTTGTGAAACTGCATGGTGATAACCTAGGTTCACCAATGGAATACCATAATGTTCGTGATGTGTGTCAAGAACTTAAGAAAAAAACGGGGTTTCATATAACTCCACATATGTTTAGACATACCCACGGAACTCTTTATTACCTTGCGACCAAAAACATTAAAATGGTGCAAGAGCGTTTAGGGCATTCTCAAATCCAAACAACCATCAAATACTACCTCCATCCTTCCGAGGATGATATCCGCAAGGATTGGGAAAAGGCAGCTCCAACATTCAATCTAGGTTCGATAAAGATTAGAGAGAATGGAAAGGAAGACCCTGTTCTATCGGGTGTTTCTGATGAGGCATTTCAATTTTAAATCAACAGTTAAGGGGTCAGAATATTGAATAAATACACAGCAAGCAATGCTTTACCGCAGAATGAATATTGGGACTTAATCACCTCTACCCTTTCCTCTTACGAGGCAAAAGAAGTGTTAGGCGATGGAAAGCTCAAGACATATAAGGTCGAGGGTGATTACTTTCTGGTCAATGATGTTTGGAATGTTGATACCATTGGTAAAATCCCTAATTTTGCAGAACAATATAAAGAATATAAAAACGCAGGAAGAAAGATAATATTCTCTTCTGAAAATCCGTCGGTATCCTTGGAACTTAAATTTGTATTTTATCTTAAGCTTTTTAATGATGGATGGAGACTTTCTTCTGCATTTAATAGTAATAGAACTGAGCTAAAACGATTGAATGAATACCTAAACGAAAGACATCCTAGACTCCCTTCCCTTTTGGCGTTGGACATCGACAAAGAGGAGAAACAGTGGATATGGTGGTTAACCAATAAGGGGATAGCAACAACTCAAATAACCAAAGATGCTTTATATGGTAATTCGGAAAATAAATCTGCTTCAGCAAGATTTTTGCGTTCGATTTACAATTACTTATCAGAACAAACAGATACCCGTGAAGAATTAGAAAAAGATAGATGGGATGTTAGGATTCTAAACAAAAAATATGGCATTAAATCTAATCCTTCAAAGAATGATTACTATATAAATTTTGAAAAGGTACAAAACGAAGAATTCAGAAAACACTCCAAAAAGTATATAAAAAATAGATTGCTAGGTGCTCGGAATTTTTCGTGGGGTACAGCTAGGAATTATATTATACATTTATCAATGTTTTTGAATTTTGTTAGTGAATTAGAACCTGATTGGAATAGTTTAAATGAACTCACAAGAGAGCATTTTGAGAAATATTTAGAATATCTTAATCACTATACTAAAAACAATCTAAAACAAAAGAACGCAAATCCTACGAGTTTCACAATCAAAAACATTGGTTATGTTAAGGTATGCCTTGAAGATTTACAACGATATGAGTATAGTATTGCACCAAAAAAACCTGTAGTAAAGCTAATTTATCCTGGGGATATCCCTAATATGCCTAAGAAAGCAACAGACGACATTGAACACGTTCCAGACTTTGTATTGGAGCAACTGTTCGAGCATATAAATGAACTTCATCCAGATGTTCAACCAGTCGTTTGGGTTATGTATAAAACAGGATTGCGTGTCAGTGATACATTGGGACTGACACAGGAATGTCTATTTCGTTTAAATGGTAAAAGCTCTGTTAAAACCGATATAGAGAAGACCTATGTGATAAATCATAAAATACCCATTGATGAAGAATTGGCAAATCTGCTCGCTATATTAATCGATAAATCAAAAAAACTTAGCAACGAAGACAATAATCCAGATAAATTCATTTTTGTCCGATACACCGGTTCCCGTAAGGGAAAGCCATTCGGTCAGCGATGGATTCAGAAAAATTTATACGAACTGGCACATAAAAAGGAAATTATTGATGAGATGGGGAATATTTTCCGTTTTAAAAACCACGCTTTCAGGCATACCTTTGGTATAAAGATGATAAATGGCGGAGCTGATATTTTAACAGTGCAAGAACTTTTGGCTCACGCATCTCCTGAAATGACAATGCGTTACGCTAAGTTATTGGATGATACGAAACGCAAAGAGTTTGAGAAGGTCGTGAAAAGCGGTGTATTTAGCTTTGATCTTGACGGTAAAGTTCATCAAGTGACAGAGAACGAGGGAATTCCAGAAGACGTTATGGATGCGTTATGGCGAGATGAAAAGTTATATGCATTGGACAATCCTTATGGGACTTGTCGTGCCAGAGTGAATGGAAACTGCCCGTTAGCAGCTGAACCACCTTGTCTTACAGCAAACAATGGGAAGCCCTGTTTTGACCTATCTGTGGGTATGACCAGTTTCGATGTAAAGAAATATGAGCTTCATATAGAATCAACAGCCAAAATGATTGAAGCAGCAAAAGAATATGGTCGAGAAGATATGATCGAAGCGAATGAAAAGAACTTAGAGAGATACCAAGAAATATATAATACCATTAAAAGTGGAAGCGTCATTTTCGGTAACTTAGAACGTATGCATAGAAAACTAGAGCGTATGAGAAAGAAAGGTGTTAAGAATGGCTAGTATCGACCGAGAAGAGCAACTAAGGCGCTTACACGAGGAGCGTAAACGTAAGACAAAAGAAAAGGTTGAAAACGCCATTAAACGACTTACAAAGGATTCTAAGGCTATTAATTTCAACAGTGTAGCAAAAGAAGCTGGCGTAACGAAAGCGACCTTATATAATCATTCTGACATCAGAGAACGTATCGAATTTTTACGAGAACAACAAGAAAAAGCATATAGTAATTCAAGAGTTAAGCGAGACGAAGCAAATCAAGACGCAATGATTGCTTCTCTTAGAAGAAGAATCAAAAAATTGGAAGGAAGAATTGAAGAGTTGGAAGATGAAAATAAAAAATTACGTAAAACAGAAAGTACGGAACTAGCAGATTATATAAAAAATTTATAACAAAGGCTGTTGTAGTAAAACATTGTTACATAGATCATAAAAAAGAGACAGCAATCGCTGTCTCTTACTAAACTAACGCACCCCGTTTGTTTAAGTACATTTTTTCACAAACATTAAGTCTTAAAGGGCTATTCAACATTTTACTTTTTTATTCTCGCAACTAGGAACAGGTCGGATAATTTTTTTACAACAGTTAGTTTATTTTCAATTATCATCTCAGTCTCTTCACCATATTCATGATTTAAATAATAGACAGGAGGATTATTTCCTTCGTGTATATTTATTGCTTATGCATCTCCAATAGCTATTTCTTCTCCGATACAAATATAACCACTCTCAAATACTGCACATCCAGGAACAGCGTTGTAAGATCCTTCAATAATAAACTTCGGATTCAAAAATTCAATTCGTAATTGGGGATTTTCATCATCTTCTTCATCTTCCGCATCAAAAGGAACCACCAATTCACTATCACACACGATTACCATAACTAGAGAATCGCCTTATTCACTTTTAGTAATCCCTATTTAAGGAATAGTTACTGTAAAGCTTTCAAACTCGAAATCAGTTCCTTCATAAGGTTTTAATTCTGTTTTTGTTTCATTGCCTTCATTATCAACTTCCACACTAGTTCCTCCATCGTGGAATTTAATATACGGGATAACTGTCAATGTCTTTACATTATCTCTAATTGGGTCAATTAGTCGAGCACCAGTCAAATGTTCCTTGCCATTGATTATTTGAATTTCACTGCCACCTGAATGAGACATCAGTTCGTTTCCTTTATCATCAACTACTTTAAAATCTATATTTCCATTAGATAAGTAATTTATTTTTTCTGATTTTGCACTAAAGATAAAT
The DNA here is from genome assembly GCF_023242215.1 of Lysinibacillus sp. Ag94. Classification (NCBI taxonomy): domain Bacteria; kingdom Bacillati; phylum Bacillota; class Bacilli; order Caryophanales; family Bacillaceae; genus Lysinibacillus; species Lysinibacillus sp. Ag94. The sequence goes on from NZ_CP096780.1 coordinate 859,575, forward strand.
TGCATTCCAGCTGGACTTACTTTTAAATCAGAGACAGTAAGTTCTATGCCTTTTATTTCTTGGGTATGGTTAATAACAACAGATTGGACTTTTGATTTCTTACTTACGGGATTTAAGAAATCCCACTGTTTTCCATCTTCACCTGTAAAAATTACACCAAGTGTAAAAGCTTCAGGCAAATCATCAATTGAATTTGAATCTATGTTTATGATACCAGTTCTTTTGGTAGGTGATATTTCCGTTTCACTATAAGTGCCTGCGTGTGAAAATGCTTTTCCGTTTATTGTGAGTTGAGGCCCAGATGATAAATAGAATTCTCCAATTGGATTCTCTGATGTCATTGAAAATCCTATTGTTAAACGTGTCTCATCATAGAAAACTTCATCAAGTGTAATAGAAGTTTGTCCAACACTTTTCGTAGCACCTAATATATTTGTTAAACCTTTATTGTGTACCTGTTCTAAGCCTTGATCCCTAGACTCACTAAAGACCGTCCCTATAATTGGAATTTTTGAAACTATATTAGCCATAGCAGGTGAAACAGTTGCCGAACTAACTAACAAAATGAATGCGACGGCAGCAGTACTTACGCTATATAACATTTTACTTCGTTTAGACCTTTTTCTTTTATGCACATTCCCTTGAAACGTATTCAATATAATTGCATCTAATTTTTCAGTCGGGACATAAATATTATTAATTTCTTCCTTAAACAATCGAGTTTTGTCTGTCATCTAAATAAACCCCCTTTAATTTTAGCCTTAACCCTTCTAATCCACGGCGTATATTCGTCTTCACCGTACCTTCAGGACAGTCTAGAAATGTTGCTATTTGTTTAACTGTAAAATCATGATAAAAACGCAGAAGCAAGACAGTTTTATATTTTTCCTCAATTTCGTCCATAGCTTGAAGAAGATCAAGATGTTCCTCGCTTTGAATGTTCTTAACATCTTCAATCTGATCAAACATCTCATTATTAATTGGCACAATCTTTTGTTTCTTTTTTAATGTTGCAATTGCTGTATTAATTAAAATTCTCATCAGCCAAGTAGAAAAATAATCGTTATTTTTCAATGTTTGGATTGAATTTAAAGCTTTATACAGGCTTTCCTGAAAAACCTCAAGCGCATCATTTTCATTTCGCATATACACATATGCCATTCGGTACATTTTTTCTTTTTCTTCGTGAATAAGCATCTGAAATGCCTCTGTATCACCTTTTTTTGCACGTTTTACTAACTTTGATGTTATATCCAATTTAAAACCTCCCTTCCTTTCACACTAATTAGAGAGTTTAGGACAACAAAACGATTCAAATTTATTAACAAAAATAAAAAAATTGGAATTCATTCAGTCTGGAAACCATAAATCTCAATGAAACAGGAAATTAAGAGCTTAGAGAAGTTTCTAATCGTTACTTTTGGTTTAGAAAAAATTTGATTATAAATTACTCAAAACTTTTGATTTTACTGTATACAAAAAGCTGTCATTTTGAATAAAGATTGATCAAAATGACAGCTTTCTCTTATTAATAATAACTGTTTTCTATAAAAAAGATTGATTATTTTAAATCTCCTTATTCCACTAAAGCACCCCGTTAGTTGAACAAGAACAGCGACGCTTATTAAACAATCGCGCTCATTTTTGTTTGATTGTTTAGTTCTCTTTTACCATTAGCCGAAAGTAAATATCCTCCTAGCAATACAAATCCTATACCTGTAATTGCTCCTCCAATGACAGTGATGATTCCTTCGGCATTTGGTATCAAAGTAGCCAAAGCAAAAACGAGTGTTCCTACTATTAAGCACAATCCACCCATACGAGGAAGAATGCCTTCTTTCATCACTGAAATTCCAAATAGAATCATACCTAAAACGAAAAACAATGGTCCAACTGAATATATAATGCCTGAAACGCCTTCATCAAAAATAGGCTTTACATTCACCCCAGAAACACCTGCTATTTCTACAAATACAACTGCTGTTACACAAGTAGTACCAATCAGACCCAACAACATTCCTAGATTACCCAACAGCCCATTTTTTTTACCCTGCGCTTCAAATAATCCTATAAAAGCAAAGCTAAGACCTAAGTGACCAAATAAAACTAAGCTTTGCCCAAAAACAGTTCCATTATCTGCTTCCCCTAATAGGTTAATCAAATGTCCGATTCCTAAGAATAAACCAGATATAACACTTGCGAATCCTCCGACAGATCGAAATAAAAGTATGGGTTGCATTATTTACATTCCTCCATTTTATGAATTCACCTCTTATGTTTAAGTTTACACAAAATAGGTTTATATTCCAATAGTTCTTAAATTAACCACAATTCCGATGTTTTAATATGAATTTCTTATTGTAGTTGAACACAAGTTAACCAACACTATTGAACTAACCTGCCCCGTTAGTTGAGTAAGACAAGGTAGAACAACAATCGTTACGAACAAAATCATAAAAAAAGACCAAACATATTTTATATATATAATATGTTTGGTCTATTTATTTACATACGTTTGAAGGTTGTCACCCTAAGATAATCTTTGGATACAGTTTTATTTTTTTCTAATCAGTGTATCCCCAAGAGGGATGCCAACCACAACAACTAAAACCGTTAGAATAAGCAATCCTTGAAAAATAAAATACGCAACTTGATCGAACATCGTATCTCTCCTTCTTTTTTAATAATTCCGACCTTATATTCTGTAACTAAGCGAATAAAGAACAAAATCATTTGTGCTTTTAATAATATAGTTTACTTCATTACAACGTATGTATGCAGCCGTTATTTTTTATATTTTTTGTGATCTTCAACAATAGGACGCGGCTTTTTGGGGACAAATGCTTATACTAAAAAAGAGATTTTGCACCAAAATTCATCATATAGGGCAGCTGTCTTTGTACCCGCTAATTATAATAGGTAGAGAATTAAAAAAGGTAAGGGCTGTTAAAAGAAGGCCCTTACCAATAATGTGTTAATCATAATAAAATGGAGCCTACTCTCCATTTTATTATTTTTGTTTTTGTAGTAATTCTACAGCAATATCAGGTCGATCTGTAATAATACCTTTTGCACCGTTGTGAATTAATTTATTCATTGTTGCTGCGTCATTGATTGTCCAATAATGAACAGGAATGTTTAAATTATTCAGGAACTGGATAAACTTCGGAGAATCTAGTGTGATTACTCCTGATTTAGGCGGTATCTGGAATACGTCTACCTTTGGATGATATAAGTGTCCAAATTGGCTTGAGAAAGAGGCGAATGCTTTACGAATATCTGATTCACCTGCACCGAGCGCTACTTTATTTTGTGCATATAAATTAAAGCGATCAATTTGTTCACCGTAAAAGCTTGTGACAACTACTCGATTCTCAGCACCAAGCTCTTCAATTAAACGCCATAGTTTAGATGGCATTAAACTGCCTTCATACGTATCTGGTGCATCTTTAATATCAATATTTATTAACATATTTGGATAAGTTTCTAATAGTTCACGTAATGATACAACGTCTATTTTTTCATCTCGATAAGGATATTCCCCATCTAAATCTTTAAATTGATAACCGTGGTTTAATGCATTTATTTCCGCAAAAGTCATATCTGCAACAAGTCCATAGCCATCTGTCGTACGATCGACAGTATCATCGTGGAAAACGATAATTTCCTCATCTTTGGTTAAGCGTATATCTATTTCAAAGCCGTCAACACCTAACTGTGCGGCTTTTTCAAAAGCAGGCATTGTATGCTCAGGTGCTAAATGAGCACCGCCACGATGTGCGAGAATAATTGGGTGATCAAATTGTAATGCTTGTTTACCCTCTCGTTGTTGAGGTTTAGAAATAGCTTTACTACCTGCCCATGCAGCTGCACTTGCCGCTGCGATTGCAAGAGCAATCTTTGTTTTCTTACCCATATTTGTCCTCCTTAACAATTAAATTAATATAAATAGTACTGGCAATTTGACTTTTTCAGAGCAAAGCATCAGCTACTATTATGCCGATGCATAATTGATTTTTCAATGAGCAATCTAACGTAAACTAGTACTCTATAACTTGCATAAGTGAATGTAAAACGTGTAGTCAAAGTTGTATGCTTTTCCATTATAACGGAAAATTGAGCGTTCTGTCAGCTAAACTCTGTTGCTATCATTTTCCGGTCTATGGTATTCTTTTATGTAAGAAATGAGGGGAATACTATGAACGAACGCCAAGGACTAATCGTTTACGTCCATCAATTAAAACATGCGAAGTCTCTTCGAAAGTATGGTCATGTTCTTTATATTTCTCGGAGGCAAAAATATGTAGTGATTTATTGCGAGCGAGAGGAAATTGAATCGATGACATCAAAACTACAACGCCTTCCATTCGTGAAAGACGTTGTAAAGTCTTATCGTCCATTTGTTAAAACTGAGTATGAAAATGCAAAACCAGATAAAGCGAAAGAATATGACTACAAAGCGGGTCTATAATACTATGTTAACGATGGAATATAGTGATGAAGTCTCATTATTCCGATCAAGTATTGATAAAATAGTTTTGATTCCGAAAATATAGAAGAGTGCTTTATTTCTACAACAACCGCTTTTCGATCTAGTCGTTTAATACTTTCTTCAAACATTTTTTGTCGCTGCGAAGGCTGCTCTTCATTATAAGGGATGCCTTCTCGACAAATATAAATCGGCATGAATTTACTTTCACCGACTGGTTTTAAAGCGACTGCTAAAGAGGCAACCTTTTTTTCTTCTTTAGTGGATGTTAGTATAAAGGCTTGGTGGAAGCGATCTTGATTGGTTTTCACTATTTCAAGTAGCTCATAAACATCACCATAGCCTTCACCTAATTCTATAAATTGTTGTGGCATAAAAATTGCACATCCTTTCCAATACACATAGTATCATGCTGCGGGAGGTCAAGCACATGAAATTTGCAATGAGTTTTTTTTCTATTTTAGCACTAATCATTACCGGAACGTTATTTTTTCAGTACCATGCTTATTCTTCTGACTTAGAAACAGGCAATGGCGAATTCCGTTATTCACAAGAGATAGAAATTGTCTATCGAGAAAATAGCTTGGATATTCGTCAACATTTTAAAAATTTACCCAACCAAAAAGTGAAGATAGAGTGGCCAGAAAATGCGATTAATCCTAGTTGCTTTATCGATAACGAAAAAAGTTGTGATCGCCTATCAAAAGAAGTCTCGTATTTTAATAAAGGGGAGACTAAATCACAATCTGTTTCATACATAATTCCAATTAAGGGTGGCTTACAAGATAAAATGCTCATCCAAAATGCTTTCGCCACATTAACGAATGGTGAATCATCTTACTCTGTTGTGCATATTTCAACAGATAGTAAAACTGTTGGTCAGTGGGTAACGGGCTTGCCTTTAGTAGGTCAGCAAAAACTATCACTTGTTAACTATACAATGTTTAGTGGATATGGTACAGTTCGTGATATTTATTGGCAAACGGGTAATTTAAAAGTACAAGAGCAAACGCCTGTATTGTCTATTTATGCCCCGGGTGCTATTTCGAAAGATTTCTTAAAAGCATTGGAGAATTTTAAGTTTTTGAATGATCAACATATCGCTATTATTCAAGAAAAGAATCCAGTGAAAGAACATGATGACCGACTTTTATTTTTACCAGAGCTAACTGAACAAGCTGTTGAACAGGAAGTTATACTGTCGCAAATAAAGTCGCAATATAAGTTTGAAGATTCACCAACATGGTTGCCGGAAGTGGTGGCATCCTATTTAGTGAAAGATACGATTGGCTCAGATAAAGCTAAGAAAATCGTGAAGACGTTAAAAGAATATATGACACCTAATCAAGAGTCGACATGGCAGGAAGCTTTGAATAAACTGGGGGAAGAGCCGATTTCCCCTGCATCAATGGACGAGCTTTTATCCGAGGTATTAGATGCAAAAACATCTTATTTTAAGTTAAATGCTGCCCAAGAAAATGGCACATATCCACTATTATTTGAGGATGAACGAAGTGTTTACGTGAATGATGTTTTGAAAAAAGACGTTCGTGTAATACTTTATGAAGGGCAAGTATTATATAATGCTGATAAATTGTTACCTTATTTAGGCTATACTGCTGGTGAAGGTGAAAATGGGTATTATATCAATAGTGATAATCGTACCTTCCGATTCCCGAAAGAACCAGGATTTTATGTCTTTAATCAACGTAGATATTCGACGATTTCAGCACCGATTATTAAAATTGCCAATAATTATTATGTAGAAGAAGCTTGGCTACAACGATTATTTTTAGTAGAATTACAAAAAAGTGATGGTCGTATCAATATTAAGTTATTAACACAAGAACAAGAATAAATTTTTTGCAGCGGAGGTTCGTCTTTCGCTGCAAAAATGCTTTTATCTTCAATTAGCCTGTTGTTGCTGCGGCGACAACAGGGTTTTGACTGTGTGAAAGCAGCGACAGCAACACCAACTATAATTAAGTCAAAGTGAAATTGATTTATGGAAAAAGAAAGTACGGTGATTTACCTATGAGAGTTGTAGCAGGAGAACGTAAAGGGATGCCTTTAAAGGCAATTGCAGGGAACACGACGAGACCTACAACTGATAAAGTAAAGGAATCCATATTTAATATTATTGGCCCATTCTTTGATGGAGGTACGGCGCTCGATTTATTTGCAGGGAGCGGTGGCTTAGGTATCGAATCTTTAAGTAGAGGGGCTGAGCATGCCGTATTTATTGAAAAAGATGCAAAGGCGTTCCAAGTACTACAGGATAACATAAAAAAATGTCGTTACGAGGATTGCTCTGAGCTTTTTCGTATCGATGCGAAGCGTGCTGTGAAAGCGTTATTAAAACGTGATATTACGTTTAAATTAGTATTTTTAGATCCACCATATCATCATAAAGAATATTATGACTTAGTGCAGATTCTTGTTGATAATGATAAAATTCAACATGATGGCATTATTTTATGTGAGCATGCAAAAGAAGTAGAATTACCACAAATATTTGGGGACTTTGTATTAAAAAGACAAGAAACATATGGCGGAACGATTATATCCGTTTATCTTCATTCGGAGGGTGTCTAAGCACCCCTTGGACATTGATCGTTGCATAGAGGAAGAGGGAGAATAAGTTGTCAGAGAAGATTGCTGTAGTTCCTGGAAGTTTTGATCCTGTGACATTTGGTCACTTAGATATTATTAAACGGGCGGCAGATGTATTTGACACAGTTTATGTTGCTGTTTTAAATAATTCATCCAAGCAGCCGTTATTTTCAGTGGAAGAGCGCATGGCATTAATGGCAGAAGTTACTAAAACATTGCCTAATGTACGTATTGAAAGTTCATCAGGGTTATTAATAGACTATGCTAAGGAAAAAAAAGCAAAAGCGATTGTCCGTGGTTTACGTGCTGTTTCGGATTTCGAATACGAAATGCAAATTACTTCGATGAACCGTTTTCTTGATGAAACTATTGAAACGTTTTTCATTATGACAAAAAATCAATATTCATTCTTAAGCTCAAGCATTGTGAAAGAGGTTGCGAAATACGGTAGTGATGTTAGCGAACTTGTTCCTGCTTGTGTTGTAGAAGCTTTGAAGGAAAAGTACTAACTTTTTTCAGCCTGTGTCCAAACGGCTGTACCTGTTGCTAAACTTTCGGTACAAGACATCCGCTGAAATAGAGGAAATCAGTCTAAGATCGCCACGCAAGCGACAGTAACGAGGCATAATTGTTAATAAACTAAAAGAGTGAGGCTGGGACTAAAACTAAAGCCTAAAAAAGCGCGGGAAATCAATTTTAGAAACGTTGATTTCCCGCGCTTTTTTGACGTAAAATTTAAAAATGGATTTAGGAATTATCATCATACGTTCTGCGAAACTAGAGTAGGATAAATGATTGATGTCCTCTACTGTGCTTACTCGTCCAGTCTTTACTCCTAAACCTTATCTTTACTCTAAAAAACGATTATTTATTTTAAGAAAAAAAGAGCATAAATAGTGGGTACAATGATTATGCTAAGTAGGCGGAATTTTATATATGGTCGAACAGAAAGCTTGGCTGATTTCGCAATGACGAAAATTTGTAAATGAATGCTTATACTTTGCATAGTTAACAACATAACAACTAGTAATGGTAAATATGGGAGATCTGGAAATGCTGAGACGGTCATTTTAAGTCCATTTGTAACTTCAAGAATGGCTGCTATGGAAAGCTCGGCTGTATAGGGAAGTTTAGGTAGCAGTGAATCTAAGCCTTGCTGGACGATCGTCTGGATGGTAGTGAAAAAAATTATTGTAGTGCCAACTAATAGTATTGTCGGTGCTGTTTCTTTAATACTTTCAGAAAATGGTGCTGTATGCAAAGGTGTATTGTGTATGGAGATGCTAGGAGGATCCGTTTTACGAAATAAGAAATAACCAGTTAGTAAACAGCAAATATTAAAACTATGTAGTAAACATAAAAACATCCATCCGAACGTATTACTGTGTAATAAATCAAGGCTTACAAAGCCTAGTACGAAAAGAGGACTAGGTGCGTGACATACGGCTAATAAAAAATTTGCTTCTTTTGGATGTAGTTGCCCACTGTTTTTTAAGTAAACAATCGTTGTTGCTCCAGATGGATACCCTCCGAGTGCGCTAATAATATAGGCTTGTACGTATAAAGAAGCTCTTTTTGTTTTAGTTCGCATAGGAGCTGTTAAACGAAGAAGCCATTGCGTTAAAATTAAGTAAGGTAATAAATACGGGAAAAGGGCCTCCATAAAAAGGTTTAAACCTAAATCAGTACCGTTATGAGCAGTTTGTGGGAATAACAAGAGTAATAGAATAAGAACTATGCAAATCGCTATTTGAATTATCGCATACATGTTATCATCTCGTTTCAACTTTTTGTCATTCACATAGGCAAATGCTAAAATCAATATATGTAAAAAAGGCAAAAACATGAACGTATGGTTTTGCGAGCGTCCTAGGAGGTGTTTTTCTTTGAAGAAAAAAATTAGTATTTATGCAGTGTTAATAGTCGTCATTTGTTTTTTAATGTTATACCGACTAGACGCTTATATCATGAAGCCGGGAAGTGCTTACGATGTCAGTAAATTCGTTAACGTTGAAAATAGTCACACCGATGATAAAGGATCAATGAGCTTAATGACGGTGGCTATGCAGCAAGCAACGCCTTTTTCATATTTATGGGCGAAAACTCAAAAATATCAAAAACTAATGGATATTGAGCAAGTTCGAAATCCATTGGAGGATGAAGAGGAATATAATGTTCGACAGTTTAAATTAATGTCTGATTCTCAATTTAATGCCAAGTATGTAGCTTTTCAGAGGGCTGGTCTCCAAACAAAAATTATTTTTAATGGTGTTTTTGTATTAAATGTCCTAGATGGCGGTGCTTCGGATAATGTATTAAAAGCTGGAGATGAAATTATTGAGGTTGATGGACAAAAAATTAAAAATCAACAAATGCTTGTAGATCTTTTAAAGCCAAAGCAACTTGGAGATAAGGTGACAATTAAATTTAATCGTAATACAAAAGAACAAGAGGTAACAATTACATTAAAGGAAATCCCTAAATCAGAAGAGAAAAGGGCAGGATTAGGTATTACTTATACTGAAAGTAAATCTATTGAAACAAATCCAAGTGTGTCTATGAAAACGGAGGATATTGGAGGTCCGTCTGCTGGGCTAATGTTTACCTTAGAAATTTTAGACCAACTTCTCGAAGAAGATTTAACAAAAGGATATGCTATTGCGGGGACAGGTGAAATGCTGGTAGATGGCTCTGTTGGAAGAATTGGTGGAATAGACTATAAAGTCATTGCCGCTGATCGTGATGGTATGGAAATCTTTTTTGCACCAGATGATGAAATTACGCCAGAAATGAAAGCTAAATATCCTGAACTGGAATCTAATTATGCTACAGCAGTAAAGACTGCGAAAGAAATTGGAACAAAAATGAAAATAGTTCCGGTTAAAACTGTGGATGATGCAATCGCATATTTAAAACAGTTACAGCCGAAATAGGTTTTTACTGTAACGATGGTTAGTTTCCGTTGCTGCTGGGTTCTTTCCTGGGAGTGTCTAATGAGACGCTTGGGCAATTAAAGAGGTTTGTCTAGCAACAGCGACAGCACGAAGGTGTATTACAGGGAGTAGCTCCTAGCCTGCGTTCCTCTAATCGCTTACTTACGCTATGGAAAAAAATGATAAAAAGCCCGTGCTCAAAATTAATTGAGTAACCGGCTTTTTTGTTTACCTTGATGTTTAAAAATTTAACTTAATTCTCTGCTACAAGTTTTATTATTTCTCCTTCTTCATTAACTACGGCAATCGCTTTTGAAGTATCTATGTTGTTAATAGCATAAATTTTTGTTCCAACTGGATAAATATTTGAAGACAATTCTTTACTGTCTTGCTCTTTGTTGAGGTCGTATTTTACTTCGCCTAATTTTTCACCAAGTTGGTTATTTTCTAAAACTTCTTCAGTCATCATGTAATGTGTATTATTGTACTTTACGAATTGAAATGCCCAAGAAGATGAAGAATTGCATCCTATTAACAAGAAAATGATCAAAAAATAATAACAAAATAAAGAATACTTCAAAGCCATACCTCCAGAAGAAATTTCTTGTGGTTTTTCATTTCTTAAAAACGAATCGGCGGTGTTTGATAATCTTTAGGAAGACTTTGTCCTTTTGTTCCTTGTTCTATACTTAAATTGTATACCTCTGCTGCATGTATATCTACAGTAAGCATAGCATCATCCATAGCAGCTACACGACTGATTAAAGGTAAAGGTATATCTTTTTTATACATGCCTAAATATCGTTGTCCCTTCGTGCTCATACCAAGTAAACGTATGCTAGATGGGGCGTCAAAGCTTTGCAACTGTTCCTTTGTAAACCCAGTATAAATGTGTGTGAGCATGCGTTGAAGTCGCGTCCAAGTATAGCGTTTTGATTTAATTTTCTCCATAAAGCTACTGAATGAATGACTTGTTTTCGCTGCTTTAATTAGAGCGTTTTCAATGCCTTCTGTTACTTCTGCATAGCGCGTAAGTTCGTGAGGTGTGTGACGAATAAGCGTAAACTGTAACAATGGCCAAAAAGCTTCCCAACTTGCAAATTCACCATGTTTTTTGTACCAATCCGCTAAATAATCAAACGATGCTTTAGGGAGAAAATCTTCCACACTTTGAAGCGTGTTGGTTGTTGCTAGAGCCTTACGTATTCCTGTGGCACTAGCTATGGATGCCCCTTCTTGCAAAGCGTCGTGGTAGCCTGCAACAATGCGAGGGATTGTTAAAGGTTTAATGTTACTACCTAGAGTTGTGGCAGCCTCAATATAATGAAAACCAAGTATATTGTTTGGTTGTCCCAAATCAATGTATGCTGCAGGGAATTTTTGAGAAAGCTGTTCATAGGCGTAATGTAGGCTTTTGGGATAGCTTGCACCCGTTTTAAGGCTTTCTTTAATAAGAGTGTTATAGTCAGCGCGGTGATTATTAATGAGCTGAAACGTATTCATAAAGGGTTGAATGGAACCGTCTTCGCTTCCAAAGGCAAAAGAATCGCAACCAATTGCAGATAGTAAGGAAATTGCTCCTTTTGCGAAATCAGTTGCAGGTGCGGTACTATAAACGTAGGGTAGTTCAATGACAATATCAACACCACCTGCAAGAGCCATTTTTGTACGTGTCCATTTATCAACCATGGCTGGTTCACCACGCTGCAAAAAATCTCCACTCATGACTGCAATGGCAATATCCGCTTGTGCTACTTTTTTTGCCTGCTCCAAATGATAGGCGTGTCCGTTGTGAAAAGGATTGTATTCAACAACTATTCCGACTGCTTGCAAATTTAAGCCCCCTTTACCAATGTCATTTGCTTCTCGTTCTTACTTAGAATATAGAACGGTTTGGAGCAAATATAGTTTTTATAATATTTAATTATAGGTGGGTTTTATTGTGGTGACAAGAAATTATCTTGACATCTATTTTTACACATTATATAATCAACAGTGTTGTCTCGAGGTGATTAAACGAATGAAATGGTCAATTCATCAATTATCTAAATACCGCCAAAACGGGATGCCAATCGATGCCTATGTCCAACTGGACGAGGTGATGGAGCGAAACCAGGATATTCGAGCAATTTCGCCCGTTCATGTAAAAGGGCTATGTACTTTCGGTGCATCGCAAATGACATGTCAGCTAACTGTGACAGCGACGTTAACATTACCATGTGCACGCACTTGGGAAGATGTTGAGTTTCCTATCGAAGTTCAGACAGTTGAAATTTTCAGCTGGATTGACGAGGAAAAACGAGGGGAAGATGACGGAGATATTCACTATATTAATGGTGAAGTAATCGACATGAAGCCGGTTATTGAGGAGTTAGTGCTTCTTGAAGTACCTATGCAAGTGTTCAAGGAAAATTCCGAAGGGCAAGTGCATGGCGGAAAAAATTGGTCTTACGCGACGGATGAAGACGTTGAACTACACAAAAAAGCTGACGAACAAAAAGTGGATCCAAGACTTGCTAATTTAGCTAAGTATTTTGATCAAACAGACGAATAGACGATCTGTAAGGAGGTGCCATCAATGGCTGTACCATTTAGAAGAACTTCTAAAACTGCAAAAAGAAAGCGTCGTACGCATTTCAAATTATCTGTACCTGGTATGGTAGCTTGCCCAAACTGTGGTGAAGCTAAATTATCACACCGTGTTTGCAAAGCTTGCGGACAATACAAAGGTAAAGAAGTAGTAAGCAAATAATACAGTGTTTGCTCACTTAAAAGGCTAGTAGAGAGACCATGGCTCTTTACTAGCCTTTTTGTTGGTTTGAAGAGACGGAATTTTCCGGCAATAACGAAAAGATATATAGTACTATAATAATTGTATGATACAATTTATCCATCGGGACAAAGGGGGAAATAGTATGGCTTACATAATTGATAACAAAGAAGGTATTATGACGTTTACGATTAATCGAGAAGAAAAACGGAATGCGGTAAATGATGAGGTTATGGATGGACTACAAGAAGTCATTACATATATTCGAAATCATGATGATGTTCGTTTTTTAGTCGTTACGGGAGTAGGGGATAAATCATTTTGCTCGGGAGGCGACTTATCTGAATTCCATACGCTCGAAACGGAGGATGAAGCGTTTGGGATGTTAAGTAAGATGGGCGAAATACTATACGAGCTTGCAACGTTGCCTGTGCCAACAATTGCGTTGATTAACGGAACAGCGGTTGGTGGAGGTTGTGAAATTGCAACAGCTTGCGATTTTCGTCTAGTGGCAAGTCATGCGAAGTGCGGTTTTATACAGGGGACATTAGCAATTACGAGTGGCTGGGGAGGCGGTACATACTTATTCGAACGAGGATTACGCCATGATCGTGCGATGAAGATGCTAGTCGATGCGAAGCCATATTCAGCAGAATTACTATATGAGATTGGTTGGGCAATGCGCGTTTTTGAAGGTTCAAAAGAAGCGGCATTGAATAATTTTATCGAACATATGCGTAAAATTCATCCTTCTGTTCATAAGGCTTATAAAGAAATTGAGCTTCGTAAATGGCGTGAGCGTAATATGTATGAACGCGTTATGGAGGAAGTTCGTACATGTGCGAAATTGTGGGAAAGTGAAGCTCATCACGAGGCAGTTGCTAATTTCCTAACAAAGAAAAACAATAAATAATGTATAACGGCAGTGATTATAACAAAACATAATCACTGTCTTTTTTAATTCGATGATTCTATTTTGCTCGTTCACGCATATAGTAGTAAAAAATGCGAGGGTGATAGATTATGGAATTGAAAAAAAGAAAAGATCAATGGACAAAGGAAGACGATGAAAGATTAGCAGAAATTGTGTTGCATAATGTGCAAAATGGCAAAACACAGCTAGAAGCTTTTGAATTGGCTGCTGCTGAACTAGGTCGTACAAAACAAGCTTGTGGTTTCCGTTGGAATAAAACATTACGTAGTCAATATAGTCAGTCACTACTAGCTGTCCGAAATCAGCCGCAACAATCGATGAGAAGTCATTTGAAACTGGCATTAACAAGTTTTGATGAATTAACAGAAGCCTATCAAAGTCTTGAAGTAAGGCACCGTGAATTACAAAATGAGCATGATAAACTAGTGAAATGGTTGCAGCAAGGGTATTCTTTAATGAAAGATTAAATAAGGATGCTGCCAAAAGTTAAACGTGCTGTAGAGTAAGTACTTAGAAAAAATGTAAACTTGTGAAAACATAATGCTGTGTTTCAAAAAATATTTATCCCTCATTAACGGTCTGATTCAATAAGTGAAGGTTGATGATTAGTGAGCAATAACGACTGATTAAGTTTCACTTTTTATATTATCGTAAACACTTAGTCAATCCTGTATAATAAAAGAACCTGCATAGGAGGTGCCTTAGAAATCATTCTAAGGCACCTCCTTCTGTAGAAAGGGACGATAAGGATCATTTAACTTGTCAGTGGTTGTCTTTTGTGCCGGAAACGAACGACAGGTGCATGTGTCACAAAATAGAAGAACTCAGCTAAGAACGCCACGTCCTGTGGCATTTATCTGTGAGAAAGCAAAGAGTCGGTTACATATGTTTTCTGTGCGAAAGCGAAGCGACAGCATCCATTATATCGAGGTAAAATTGATTGATGGTCGGTAGCGGCTATAATGTAATTGCAGTAGAACTGTTTAGGAGGGCGTTCTCTTATGTTAGATCGTCCATTGTAAATGTGGGAGGTGTAATGAGTTGTGGATGTAGCGATTATAGGTGCAGGTGCTGTAGGTCTGTTAACGGCAAGCTTTTTAGCTGAGTCTGGTATGTCTGTAACGTTGGTTTCAAGAAGGCAGGAACAGATAGATGAACTTAATGCGAAGTATTTAACACGAGTGAATGTTGATGGAACGAAAACTGAACAAAAAGTTGCTTCAACTACGAACTTAATGGAGTTATCACAGCAAGATTTAATTGTAATTGCTGTTAAGTATGGTCAATTACAAGAGCTTTACGGACAATTATCTGCGTTACCAAGTACAGTTTCGTTGTTGTTTATGCAAAATGGTTTAGCGCATTTTGATGAAGCTCTTCGTTTGCCGCAAAAAAATATTGCCTTTTGCTCTGTATCTTTTGGTGCTCAAATGATAGATCGGGCAACCGTACAACATAGGGGTGTGGGTGTTTGTAAAATGGCGATAGAGCGAGGAAACGGTGATGCGTTTAACAATTTGCTACAATTGAATAATTCCTTGTATCCGTTTGAGTTGGTTGCTAATGCTGAACAAATGTTATTTGAGAAAGCGGTATTTAACTGCTTGATTAACCCATTAACGGCTATATTGCAAGTGAGGAATGGAGAGTTAGTAACGAATAAGCAAGCGTTTTTATTGATGCAAACTATCTATCAAGAATTAACGGATGCTTTTGAAGGCATAGAACAAGCTATCCCTTTTTCCAAAGTGATAGAGTTATGTGAAATAACAGCGAGCAATACATCATCTATGCTAGCGGATCGGTTATGTGGGAAAAAAAGTGAAATTGACACGATTGTAGGGGTAATTTTAGAAAAAGCTCTAGCGAAAGGTCATAATTTGCCTACTTTACGCACTTTATACTACCAAGTACTTGCGATAGAGGAGAGCGGTGAAAGACGTTGAAAGATTTTTTACATATAGTAATAAGTGTCATTATTTTTTGTCCAATCCTCCTTTTTGTGATTGTCTATTTAATTAGTCGAAAGGTTAAAATTCGAGGCACTCATGCTTTTGGAGTCGCATCTGACGTGACAACAGTGTGTTTGTTTTTTTCAGTACCACTAGCAATTGGTGTGCTGTGGAATGTCGATGTTAGTGCGCTATTAGTAACGTTTGCGATAATGATGGCGATGATTTTTACATATATTGATTGGCGGACGAAAAAGGAAATTGAAGTGAAATCGCTTCTTAGGAAAATTTGGCGCTTTCAATTTTTAGTGTTAAGTACAGCATATATTGTTCTTTGTATAGTAGGTGTTATTCAATCTGTTATTGAATATTTACAAGCTGTCTAAGCATTTTCTTTTGATGTTGATGCCATAAGCGTTAAAATAATAGCATTAAAGATTGTAATAACTCTATATTGCAAATAAATTAAATAAAATTCCTTGTACGACAACGTTTGAGTATCTAACAAAAATCGTATACCGTTTTTTGAATATTTGTTGGAGTTTGTCGATTTGATAAACCGTTCAAATTGCTTAGTAGTATTAAAAGGGATTTATTTTATTACAAGTTTGCTTATGAAGAGTAAGAAGATGATTTAGTGAGTAGAGGAGTTTGTGTTAAATGAAACTGGAGTCAATCCAAGTACCCATAAAAAATCGTTTGCTAGCAGATTATTGGTCGTCGAATACTGCTATCCATGAGTTTTTTGAATACGCATACAACGATAAATCTTTTGAAAAACGAGCGCAATATTTAGATCAGCATGCATATGATCAAAAAGAATTAACAGCCATCATACGTCAATTTATGGAGCCGCTCGGATTATCGAAGAAAGCGAATGAACATTTGCAGCAACTAGAGCAAGGGGCTGTTGCAGTTGTCGGTGGGCAACAAGCGGGTATCTTAACAGGCCCTCTTTACTCAGTGCATAAAGCGATTTCGGTCATTGCATTAGCGAAAGAGCAAAGTGCAAAACTTCAGCGACCGGTTGTTCCTATTTTTTGGATAGCTGGTGAAGATCATGATTTAGAGGAAATTAACCACACGTATACAGTATGTGGTGAAGGTATTAAAAAACGTGTTTACGGTGAACGTTCAAGACGCAAAACGATGGCTTCTGAAACAAGTATAAACAAAGAATCAATGACACAATTAATCAATACGATTGCGAAGGATATGGGCGAAACAGCATTCACTGAAATGCTTGTGAAACAATTAGTGGAAACTCTTAATGAGTGTGAAACATTTACGGACTTCTTTGCGCAACTTATGAATCAATTGTTTAAAGATGAAGGTTTATTGATGATTGATGCAGCGGACTTTAAATTCCGCCAATATGAGCGTGATAAATTTACCCGCATCATTCATAAAAATGAAGAAATTGCTAGAGTGGTGACAGAAAAAGAAGCGGAGCTTGAACGTGCAGGCTATGGCAATCCTATTTTGGCATCAAATGAGGCGGCCAATTTATTTTATGTAGAAAATGGGGAGCGCCATCTTTTAGAACGAAAAAATCAGCAATTTGTAAATCTAGCTGCAAATATCAAGCTATCGCGTGAAGAAGTTTTAGAAATTGCCGAAAAACATCCTGAGCAATTAAGTAATAACGTTGTGACTCGTCCGCTAATGCAGGAAATGACATTGCCTGTGCTTGCGTTTGTTGGTGGACCAGGGGAGCTTGCGTACTGGGCGACATTGAAAGATGCGTTTACGGTATTAGGCTTACAAATGCCGATTTTTGCTCCGCGTCTTCATATCACGATTGTCACAAGACATGTAGAACAACTTTTACGTGAATATCGTTTAAATGTTGCCGATGTTTGGGGTGGAAAAGCGGTACAGCTTAAAGAACAGTTTATTGCTGAAATACAGGATGCTGAAGCGAAGCATCAAATTCAGGCGATGCAACAAGAACTTTTAGAAAAGTATGAGGCCCTTCAACTTTATTTAGAAGAGCAACAACTATTACTAGATAAAATTCTTGTGAAAAATAAAGAGAATCATCTAAAGCAATTTGAGTATTTACAGCAAAAGGTTGAACAAACAGTCCTTAACAAGCATGAAACGACAATTCGAAAATTTATGACGCTACAAAATGAGTTGTATCCGAATGAAGGATTCCAGGAAAGAACTTATAATCCTTATCAATATTTTAATGAGTTTGGACCTATGCTAATTACTGAAATGCTGAAACAAAATTATAGCATTGGCAAACACCACTATTTAATTTATTTATAATCCTAATATTTGTAACTTTATACCCAATTAACAGTTTAATACAATATTAACTTGATGAATGATGACGACATAAATAGTAAATGGAGAGCTATCCTACTAAGGGTAGCTCTTTTTTTGTGTCATTTATCATGGGTTCGAAATGTTGTTAAAGGTCTATTCACGTATTAAGTGTTAAAATGTCAAGTTTTTTTTAAAAAAAGTGGTGGAAAGTGGGGGGATGTGGTACATTATTTAATAAAGTGGGGTGAATAGCATGTTCATGGGAGAATATCAACACTCTGTTGATGCGAAAGGACGATTAATCGTGCCCGCAAAATTTCGTGACGCCTTAGGTGAAACATTTGTTGTGACGCGCGGACTTGATAATTGTTTATTTGGCTATCCTATGAATGAATGGCGAAAACTCGAAGAAAAATTAAAGGACTTACCGATGACCAAAAAGGATACACGTGCTTTTGCAAGGTTTTTCTTTTCTGGAGCAACGGAGGTAGAAATAGACAAGCAGGGGCGCATAAATATTCCTTCAACTCTTATGCAGCATGCACATCTTGTGAAAGAATGTATCGTGTTAGGCGTTTCGAATCGAATTGAAATATGGGCGAAAGATGCTTGGGAAGCTTACTTTAGTGAGTCGGAACAATCCTTTAATGAAATTGCAGAAAATATGATTGGCTTTGATTTTTAAAATTTATTTAGTTAAGGCCCGAAGGGAGCGAGTGGTATGTTCGATCATACAACCGTGTTATTAAAAGAAACTGTTGATGGGTTGAACATCGATCCTGATGGTGTATATGTGGACTGTACGTTAGGTGGAGCAGGACACAGTGAATATTTAGTACAACAATTATCTGAAAAAGGGCGTTTAATTTGCTTCGATCAAGATATGACAGCTATTAACAATGCAAAAATTCGATTGGCGCCATATATTGAGCGTGTGACATTTGTTCATTCGAATTTCCGCTATTTAAAAGAAGAGCTATTAGCGCTTGGTATTGAGCAAGTTGATGGTGTTTTATATGATTTAGGCGTATCTTCACCACAGCTAGATACACCAGAACGTGGCTTTAGTTATCACCATGATGCACCTCTAGATATGCGCATGGATCAAACAGCAACACTTACAGCATTTCATGTTGTGAATGAATGGGCATATGAAGATTTAGTACGTATATTTTTCCGTTATGGAGAAGAGAAATTTTCCAAGCAAGTTGCTCGTAAAATCGAAGAAGCACGTAAGGTGGCACCGATTGAAACAACCGGCCAACTTGTAGAACTTATTAAAGAGGGTATTCCAGCAGCGGCTCGCCGTAAAGGTGGACATCCAGCGAAGCGCATATTCCAAGCAATACGAATTGCTGTTAACGATGAGCTAGGCGCGGCAGAGGATTCGTTAGTCGATGCGATTGATATGATAAACGTAGGTGGACGCATTAGTGTCATTACGTTCCATTCATTGGAGGACCGCCTATGCAAGACTATTTTTAAGGAAGCGTCATCATTACCGGAATTACCACCGAATTTGCCAGTGATTCCAGATGACATGAAGCCAACTTTAAAGCTTATTACGAGAAAGCCGACTCTTCCTTCTGATGAAGAATTGGCAGTAAACAATCGTGCTCGTTCAGCAAAGCTTAGAGTGGTTGAGAAAATTAACGACAAAGGGCGTGAGTAAATGGCAGCAGTTCGTGTAAGGCAGCACCAGCAACAACAAGTGCAACAACCGATAACACCCCCTAGTCCACAACCCACTATTATCCGTCGTAAAAAAACGAACCAGAAGTTTGAAAAAACAATGCTAATTGTTTTAGTTAGCATTGTTGCTGTATTATCGGTACTCGTTTTGAACAAGCAAGCAGCAATTCAAACGACAAGCATGGACATTCAAAAAATCGAAACTGAAGCAGAAGAGATTGCTAAACAGAATGTTGACTTGACAGTTCGTGTGAGTGAACTTTCTACATACGATAACATATGGAAAAAAGCTAAAGAACTCGGTTTAACTCAAAATGAGAAAAATGTAAAGGTAGTGCCGGGAGAATGAAAAAAAAGAGATTTCGATTCCAATGGGGAGCCTTTCTATTATTAATTTTTTATGGAGGGCTCTTTTTTCTATTGTTCTCAAGAATGTTTATGTTACAGGTGACAGGTGAAGTGGAAGGACAAGAGCTTGCAGCAAGAGCAGCTGCGAAATATAGCAAAGAAAGTGCAATATCAGCAAGCCGTGGGAAAATTTACGATACAAATGGACAAGTCATCGCGGAAGATACACTTAGTTATCGACTAATCGCCGTCGTCAATGAACAAGCCACGACGGATGAAAAAAAACCTCGCCATGTAGTAGATGCTGAAAAAACTGCAAAAATATTAGCAGAATATATTCCTATGGACGAAGAGAAAATCTATAAACAGCTTACTAGGGTAAATAATAAGGGCAAAAAGCCTTATCAAGTTGAATTTGGAAGTGCAGGCCGTGGGATAAGTCATGATACTATGAGTAAAATCAAAGCGGAGAAATTACCAGGGATTGTATTTATCAACGATTTAAAACGTTATTATCCAAATGGTATCTTTGCCTCTCACTTAATTGGTTTCACTGTCCGAGAGGAAAATAAGGATACTACGTTTACGACAAAAGGAAAGATGGGTCTTGAGCTTACCTATAACAAAGAGCTAACTGGAAAAGACGGTAAGGTTGAATATGAGACAGATGCTTTCCATTATTTATTACCGAGTAGTGAAAAAATGGTGACACCTGCGAAAAATGGTGATGACATTTATTTAACATTAGATAAAACAATTCAAAGCTTTTTAGAGGAAGCGATGACAGCGGTTGAGAAGGAATATAACCCTGAAGCGATGACAGCTATTGTGGCAGATCCGAAAACTGGTAAAATCCTAGCGATGTCACAGCGACCTACGTTTAACCCTGATACACGTGAAGGTAATAATATGAAATGGCTAAACGAGGCTATTGAAGAGACTATTGAACCAGGTTCGACGATGAAAACATTCACGCTCGCCTCGGCTATTGATACAGGTACATGGCAACCAAATGCAAAATATATGTCAGGTAAATATAGAGTTCTTGATCGAGAAATTAAAGACCATAACGATGGTAGAGGTTGGGGTCCGATTACTTATTTAGAAGGCTTCCAACGTTCATCTAATACTGCAATGGCATACTTATTAAAGCTTATTGGTAACGATGTGTTTTTTGATTATTTAGACCGATTTGGGTTTGGTAAGAAAACAGGCATTGATTTACCAAATGAAGCATCAGGTACACTTTTATCGAAATATCCAGTAGAACGAGTGACAACAACGTTTGGTCAAGGTTCTACGGTGACGCCAATTCAGTTAATACAAGCATTGACAGCGATTGCGAATGACGGGAAAATGATGCAACCGTATGTGATAGATCGTATCGTGGACCCTTCGACCGGAAAAACGATTAAAAAGCATGAGCCGATTGTCAAGGGAAAACCAGTTTCAGCCGACACGGCAAAACAAGTAAAAGAAATCCTTGCATCTACGCTAACAGCTAAGGATGGTACGGCAAAGGATTATATACTTGAAGAGTACGATGTAGCTGGGAAAACAGGTACTGCTCAAATTCCTAAGCCAGATGGTAAGGGTAAATATTTCAAAAACGAGTATCTGTATTCTTTCTTAGGGATGGCTCCTGTAGATAACCCACAGCTCGTTATGTATGTCTCTGTAAAAAGACCAAAGTTAAAGCAGGGTGAACTTGGTTCTATACCAGTTTCAAAAATATTTAATCCAGTTATGTTAAATAGCTTAAAGTATTTAAATGTGAATCCAGAAGATGTAAAGCATGTTGACGAGACAAAAATACAAGATTACACAGGTCAAAGTGCTGAGGCTGTACAAGTAGAGCTTGCGAACGATGGTTTAAAGCCTGTTATTGTTGGTAGTGGCGGTAAAATTATTGACCAATATCCAAAAGGTCCTCAAAAACTAGTAAAAGGTAATTTTGTATTTTTAAAGACTGAGGGTAATATAACTTTGCCAGATTTCACTAATTGGTCTTTGCGTAATGTACTTGCTTTTAAGACGATGGCAAATTTAGAAATCGAAGTAGTCGGAGAGGGCTTTGTAGCTAGTCAGAGCGTTTCGGCAGGGACAGTAATTTCAGATAGTTCACCGATTGTCGTGAAGCTGAAAACGCCAGCTGAAAGCTTTAAGCAAGATGTAGAGACCCCACCCGAGGGTGAAACAACTGAATAAACCCTGAATAGAAGCCCACTTTATTTCATACGTTGTAAAAAACAAGGTGTGATGTCGAATGAAGTGGATTTCTATCCATTCGAAAAAGCGATTGCGTATTTTATACGTATTGTTTATGTTTGTAGCTGTTGCGGTTGTTATTAGGCTTGTCTTCTTACAAGTATTAGATCAAAAAGATCTGACAAAGAAAGCCGAAGAGAATTGGGACCGAGAAATTCCTTTTGCCAATGAGCGAGGGCATATTACTGACCGTAAGGGGAAAAATATTGTCACAAATAAGCTTGCGCCAACTTTGTATTTCATGCCTTCGCAAAGTAAGGATATTGAAGGAGCAGCAGCGAAAATTGCACAAGTTTTGGGAGTAGATGAACAAAAGCTGTTGGAAAAAATGAAGAAAAAAGCCTACTTAGTAAAGCTGGCACCTGAAGGAAAAAATATTTCGTATGAAAAAGCAGTGGAATTACAAGGTATGCAGATTGAGGGATTATATAGCGGTGTCGATTATACAAGGGATTATCCATACGGCACCTTACTATCTCGTTTTTTAGGCTTCACAGGTTATGATGCTCAAGGTTTAGCAGGAATTGAATATGAATATGATAAGTTGTTAAAGGCTAATTCTTCTGCAATACGGATCTTTACAGATGCGAAAGGGAATAATTTACCGAACGTAAAGAGCGCTTGGAAGGCTGGTGAAGATGGTGCAACGATCGAGCTAACGGTAGACGTAGATGTACAACAGGTCGTCGAGCGTGAACTGTCACAGGCAATGGAGCGCTATGATGCTGACCAAGCGATGGCGATTGCCATGAATCCAAATACTGGCGAGATTTTAGCGTTATCCTCATATCCAACCTTCGATCCGGCAGCATATCAAACGGTAGAGCCTGCTATCTACAATCGGAATTTACCAGTTTGGATGACTTATGAGCCAGGGTCAACGTTCAAAATTATAACGCTTAGTGCTGCTTTAGAAGAAAATGTAGTGGATTTAGAGAAGGATACTTTTTATGATCCAGGCTATTCAATGGTTGCAGGAGCAAGATTGCGCTGTTGGAAGCGTGAAGGTCATGGCTCTGAAACCTTCCTTGAAGTTGTAGAAAATTCTTGTAACCCTGGCTTTATTGAATTAGGTCAACGAATAGGTAATGAAAAACTACTACAATATGTTAAAGATTTTGGTTTTGGCAAAAAAACAGGTTCTAACATCGCTGGCGAAGCTTCAGGGATTTTATTTTCCAAAGATGCTTTTGGACCTGTTGAGCAGGCCACAACTTCATTTGGCCAAGGTGTTGCCGTAACACCCATTCAGCAAGTGCAAGCAGTAGCCGCAGCAGTAAATGGGGGCAAGCTTTATACGCCATATGTAGTGAAGAAAATTATGAATCCTAATACTGGAGAAGTTATAGAACAGACTAAACCGGAAGTTAAAAAACAGGTTATTCGTGAGGAAACGTCTGCAAAGGTACGAGGTGCATTAGAATCTGTTGTAGCAAAAGGCTCAGGACGTCAAGCTTACCGAGATGGATTACGGATTGGTGGCAAAACAGGTACAGCACAAAAGGTGGAAAATGGGCGTTATAAAGATGGTGAATATATCGTATCATTTATTGGCTTCGCACCTGCGGATAATCCACAAATTGTCGTTTATGTAGCAGTAGATAACCCGAAAAAGGGAACACAGTTTGGCGGTGTGATCGCAGCTCCAATCGTTGGACAGATTATTGAAGACGTAGCACCTTTTGTTGGCATTGAAAAATCGAAGGAACAGCTTGAAAAGGATTATCGTTGGGGTGACCCAATTACTGTGAAGGTACCAAGTTTTATTGGTCAAACGAAGGACGATATTGCCAAGCAACATTATCCATTCCGTATTGAATGGCATGGAGAAGGTAGTAAAATTGGCAATCAACTGCCTGAAGTGGATAGTGTTATTAAACAAGATGGCACCATTCATCTTTATTTAGAGAACTAATATAACTTTACCTTTAAAAAATGGGAAAGAACCACTATTATAATGAAGGGTAGTAATAAATACATGAAAGTTTGTGCTTTTTTCTTCAAGAAGAAAGTGAAACAAGATTTAAAGGAGATTTTTCAATGAAACTCGCAACAACACTTACCATTTTAGCTATTGCTTTTATAGTAACAGTTATCCTGGCACCAATTAGTATTCCACTTCTTCGCCGATTAAAGTTCGGTCAAAGTATTCGTGAAGAGGGACCACAATCCCATATGAAAAAAGCTGGTACACCAACAATGGGTGGCATTATTTTCTTACTTGCCATTATCCTCACTACTGTTGGTGTAGGTAGCTTTTTAGATTTATTTACAACACAAACCGTCGTACTGTTATTAGTATTAATAGGGTTTGGGTTAATCGGCTTGTTTGATGATAGCTTAAAGGTTGTTTTTAAACGTAATTTAGGACTAACATCACTTCAAAAGCTTATTGGTCAAATTGTCATTGCAATTTTGGCCTATTTCTTACTACATGTAGGATCGTTTGATACAACACTTGCTATACCATTTACAGATTGGACGATCGATCTTGGTATTTTCTATGTAGCCTTTTTAATTTTCTGGTTAGTGGGCTTCTCGAATGCAGTGAATTTAACAGACGGATTAGATGGACTTGTGGCAGGTACTGCATCTATTGCCTTTGCAGCATTTGGTGTTATTGCTCTGTTCCAAGATCAAGCTGACATCGCCTTATTTACATTTGCGGTAACAGGTGCGTTATTAGGATTTTTACTTTTTAATGCGAATCCTGCAAAGGTATTTATGGGGGATACGGGTTCGTTAGCATTAGGTGGAGCTTTAGCCATGGTCTCTGTGTTAGAAAAAGCAGAATTCCTACTGTTATTAATTGGATTGGTATTCGTTATTGAAACATTATCCGTTATTTTACAGGTAGGTAGCTTCAAACTTCGTAAAAAACGTATTTTTAAAATGAGTCCTATTCATCATCATTTTGAATTATCAGGTTGGTCAGAATGGAAGGTAGTACTTGTCTTTTGGTCAACTGCTTTAGCAGTAGCATTGATTGCAGTTTTATCGGAGGCGTTCTTATGAGAAACTTTTCAGATTTACAACATAAAAAAGTCCTTGTTTTAGGTCTAGCTAAAAGTGGTGTGGCTGCAGCTGAGATTTTACATGAGCTTGGCGCCTTTGTGACGGTCAATGATTCTAAACCATTTGATGAAAGCCCAGATGCGCAAGGTTTATTGCAAAAGGGAATCACGGTTATTTGTGGTCGTCATCCTGAGGATTTACTCGATGAAGGCTTTGAATTATTAGTGAAAAATCCAGGGATTCCTTATAGTAACAAAATAGTAGCAGATGCATTAAACCGTGGAATCCCCGTATGGACAGAAATTGAGCTTGCCTATTTAATTAGTGAAGCGCCGTTTATCGGTATTACAGGATCAAACGGTAAAACAACAACGACAACAGTAATTTTCGACATGTTGAATAACGGTGGTTTACAACCGTTAATTGCAGGGAATATAGGGACAGTTGCATGTGGTGTTGCAAGAGAAGCACAAAAGGATAATGTAATCGTTACAGAGTTATCATCTTTCCAATTAATGGGCACTAAAACTTTTAAGCCAAAAATTGCTATATTAACAAATCTTTATGATGCTCATCTTGATTATCATGGGACGTTTGACAATTATGCAGAGGCAAAGTTTGGTGTTACACGTAATCAAGATGAAAGCGATTATTTTATCTATAATGCTGATCAGCCGATCGTTGTTGGCTATGCAACACAATCAAAAGCTAAAAAGGTACCTTTTAGTTCTAAGGGACGTACGGATGAAGGAATTAGTGCGGATGATACAACAATTTACTGGCAAGGTGAGCCTTATCTAGATCGAGCAAATATCGCTTTGCCTGGTAAGCATAACTTAGAAAATATTTTAGCGGCTGTCGCAGCTTGTATTTTAGTCGGCTGTGACAAAGCTAAAATGGAAGAAGTTTTAGCGAAGTTTGGGGGAGTTCGTCACCGTACTCAGTTCGTGCGCGAATGGAACGGCCGCAAGATTTATAATGACTCAAAAGCAACAAACTGCTTAGCAACAAAAAGTGCTTTAGATGCATTCCAAGCACCTGTTATTTTATTGGCAGGTGGCTTAGATCGAGGACATTCGTTTGAAGAATTACGTCCATGTATGAGCCATGTAAAGGGTGTTGTTGCCTTTGGAGAAACAGGACTACGCTTTGTAGAATTTGCAAAGTCATGTGGTGTACAACATACTGTCATTGCCCAAAATGTTGAGGATGCAGTACATTACGCGGCGCCGCTGTCAGCAGAAGGCGATGTTATTCTATTATCTCCAGCATGTGCAAGTTGGGATCAATATGACAGCTTTGAAATACGAGGCGATGTTTTTATTGATGCTGTAATGAAGCTGTAATGAGCCTGTAATTATTTTAGAATATACTTGACTTGGAAGGATGGCAATACTGAGAGGGAAAGAAAGCTATTTATTGCTCGTCACAACATTGATGCTTTCTATAATCGGCATTATTTTCGTCTATTCTGCAGGTACCTATTGGAGTGCCGTTCATTATAGTGGAAAAATGCCGTTTTATATGAAGCAAAGTCTATACTTTGCGGTAGCTATTGTAGTGTTTTTAATCACTATTCGATTAAATATTTTAAAAGAGCAGTCCTTTTGGAAAATGGCCTATATATTTTCGTTAATTTTACTAGTCCTTGTACTTATACCAGGAATTGGACTAGTTCGAAATGGTTCTCAAAGCTGGATTGGCGTAGGTCCTTTAACAATTCAACCAGCAGAGCTAACGAAAATTACAGTCATTGTATATATGAGCCATATTTTAGCGCAGCATAAAACAGGTACGTCGATCGTTAATTGGCGGCATGGATTGATTTTATTATTGCCTGTAGTACTTATTATGCTTCAGCCTGATTTTGGTTCAGTTTTTATTCTCGTTGTGTCTGTGTTTTTATTGCTTTTTGTGGCAGGGTATCCTTTAAAGCTTTATGCAATGTTCTTGATAGCTGGAATTGCTGGATTAGTAGGCTTGATTGTTACAGCACCATACCGACTAAAGCGGATAGAGGCATTTATTGATCCGTGGGTCGATCCTTTAGGTAGTGGGTTTCAGGCTGTACAATCATTAATGGCTATAGGTCCCGCTGGAATTTTCGGGCATGGTTTTGGACAAAGTAGGCAAAAGTTTTTATATTTACCTGAACCACAAAATGACTTTATTTACGCAATCATTCTAGAAGAGGTTGGATTACTTGGTGGACTTGTTATTTTAGCACTTTTCGTACTGGTGATTTATGCAGGCTATAAATTTGCAGTGCAAGCTAAAACAAGAACAGCATATTTCGCAATCATCGGACTTGTAACGATGCTTGCCGTACAAGCATTTCTAAACATAGCAGTAGTGATTGGCTTAGTTCCTGTAACAGGCGTTACATTGCCTTTTATCAGTTATGGGGGAACATCTTTAGTAACAATGTGGCTAATAATAGGTATTATTTATCAATTAGCGAAATAAATATAAAGGAGGAGTACTTTTTTGGAGAAAGTAATTGACATAGAAGATCGCATACCTACGCTAAAAAAGCGACGAAAAAAGCGTACAAATCGGAAATTTATAGTGCTAATATTACTTTTCTTTACTGTGTTAGCAGTACTCCTTTATTTTCAATCTCCTTACAGTAAAATCAACAACATAACAGTCAACGGTGCTCGATTAGTAGAAGAACAATATTATATGAAGACAAGTACTCTTACAACTGGGAAGTCGATGTGGGGATTTAAAGTAGAAGACGTAGAGAAAATATTGCTAAAGGATAAATGGGTGAAAGAAGCACATGTTAAACGTAATTGGCTTCGAGGCGTGACCATAGATATTAAAGAATGGAAAAAGGTTGCGTACTTAGCTGGTGACGGTACTTATTATCCATTGCTTGAAAATGGCAAGCGCTTTGAACAAGTTGGGGATGATATTCCGATTGATGCACCTGTATTTATCGGCATAACTGGTGAAAAGACAATTAAGAAGCTCGTCAAGCAATTAGCACAATTAAACCCAGAAGTATTAGCATTAATTTCTCAAGTCAATACAAATAGTAATGAAACAAATCCTAATGCAATCAAGCTCTATATGAACGATGGCTATGAAGTTCGTGCCGTTATTCAAACTTTAGCAGAAAAACTAAATCATTACCCTTCGCTTGTGGCACAAATTCCAAATTTGGAAAAGGGGGTTATCGATTTAGAGGTCGGCTCGTATTATCGTCCTTTCAATACGGAGTACAACCAAAATATTGATTTAGATCAAGATGCGGCCAACCAGGAAGTGAAAAAAGATGAACAACAAGAAAAAGAATAGCAAAGAAAATTTCTTTTCAAGAAAACAATTTCAGTTGCTTATCGTTTGTGTAACTATGGGGTTTATCATTGGCTATTCCTACAACCAGGCAAAAGAAAATCGAGATACAGGTTCGACTAATAAGGAGCTTTTCGAGCAAGAGGATTCTTATCGTGAGGAGTTAATTGCACAACAAGAGCGCAATAAAGAATTATCAGAAGAGGCGAATGCTTTGCAAGAAAAAATTCGCAAGTATGAAAAATCGTTTGTCGCTAGCAAAAAGGATTATACAAAGCTTGTTGAAGAAGCAGAGGATTTACGCTTGTTGTTAGGTGATTTAAATTCAGAAGGAAAAGGGATACGTATTACCCTTCAAGATGGTGATTATAATCCAAAATCCGCTAATCCTAATGATTATATCGTGCATGAAAGTCATATTTTTAAATTGCTCAATGAACTTAAAATTTCTGGTGCGCAAGCAATTGCTATTAATGGTCAACGTGTTTTAGCGAATTCTTATATACGCTGTAATGGACCAGTCATCACTATTGATGGCAAGCAACACCCAGCTCCATTCGTCGTCGAAGCTGTAGGAGATTCAGCAACATTAATAGCTGCCTTAAACTTAACTGGTGGCGTTGTGGATCAATTATTAAATGACAATATAGTTGTATCATTAGAAGAAGATCAAAAGCTTGCAATGCCAAAAGCAAAAGTAGAAAGTTAAACGATTTCAAGTCAATATTTACAGATTAAATTTGGTTATAGCCTCTAGGTAGCTTATAGATATGCAAAGTTCAAGATCTAAGGCGTAAATCTGTGAGGGGTTACGATACGTCTAGGAGGGGCTATTTTGAAAAAAAATATGTTTACCCGAATAACGATCGTGCTATTTATTATCGGTTTGATGATAGCGGTACAATACAATACCATAAAGCAACCAGCTGAGCGAGATACACGAGATATTTGGGCCATAAGAGAGGAATTAGCAGAAGAGAAGCAAAGGCATTCCGCGTTATTAGCAGAAATTCGCTCACTTAATGAAGTAGTGGGTCGCTATGAGCAATCTGAGAAAGCAAATTTACAGTCAGCATTAAATGAAACGCTGAATCGTTTAAAACTACAGGCCGGGCTAACGGAAGTCACAAGTCCAGGAGTTATACTTCGAGTTGAACCAGCACCCGAATTAGTTGAAATGGGGTATGAAATTAAAGAAATTACACCTGATTTACTAACCCAATTACTAAATGCTCTGTTTAAAAACAATGCAGCGAGTGTCTCGATAGATGGAAATCGCGTTGTTCAGACGACAGCCATTCGAGACATAAATGGAAAGACTACAGTGAACAGTGTACCACTGTCCTCACCACCCTTTGAAATTTATGTTGGGACAAGCTCTTTTAAAGAAGCTCAAAAAATGTACAACTCGTTACAAGCTTCTACATTTATCGATTCCTTTTATTTGGATAACTTTAATTTAATAATAGAGGAACCATCTGAGCATTTAACAATCCCAGCATTTGATCAGCCATTGACAAATGATTATTTAGCAGAGGTGGAAAAAGGAGAATAATATATGTGGCTACCATTTTTAGGTTTGATATTTGGACTTGCCCTTGGCTTGTTAACAAATATACAAATACCCTCTATATATGAAAATTATCTGTCAATAGCTGTTTTAGCAGCTTTAGATACATTATTTGGCGGTATTCGTGCTCAATTACAGCAAGTATATGACGATAAAGTATTTGTATCAGGATTCTTTTTTAATATAGCTTTGGCAGCAGGATTAGCCTTTTTAGGTGTGTATTTAGGGATAGACTTATATTTAGCTGCTATTTTCGCTTTTGGAGTACGTTTGTTCCAAAATATAGCAATAATTAGGCGTATTCTACTAACTCGCTTAGATGAGAAACGTCATAAAAAGAACAAAAATTCCATAGAATGAGAGAAAAATTGAGCAAAATGCTCGATTTGCTTAGACATTATGCTGAATTTACAATAGAATGAGAATAAGAGCATTTTTTCAAGGAGGTGCAGCTAATTGAATCAGCAAGATTTATATATTTCCCTTGATATAGGATCCTCCTCTATCAAGGTATTAATAGGTGAAATGAGCGACGGGCAATTACATGTAATTGGCGTCGGAAATGTAAAATCGAATGGAGTTCGAAAAGGTGCAATTGTTGATATTGATGCAACAGTTCAATCGATTCGAAAAGCAATAGATCAAGCTGAACGAATGACAGGGTATCAAATTAATGAAGTCGTTTTAGGTGTTCCTGCTAACCAGACGATGTTACAGCTAGTTAAAGGTGTTGTCGCTGTAAATAGTGAAAATAGAGAAATTACAGATGATGATTTAGATAGAGTGGTAGAATCTGCACAAGTCATGTCAATACCTCCTGAACGTGAATTAGTAAATATTATTCCAAGACAATTTATTGTGGATAATTTAGATGAAATCAAAGATCCGCGAGGTATGATTGGTATTCGTTTAGAAATGGATGCCACAATGATCACAACTTCCAAAACACTTTTACACAATGTTTTACGTTGTGTAGAACGTGCAGGTCTTAGTATTCGAGAAATCTATTTACAACCATTAGCAGCAGGTTACTTTGCATTAACAGAGGATGAAAAAAACCAAGGTACCGCTTTCATTGATTTAGGAGGCGGTTCAACGACTATCACAGTATTCGAAGAAGGCCTGTTAACTCATACGGGTGTCATTCCAGTTGGTGGCGATCATATTACGAAAGATATTTCAATCGTCTTAAAAACACCAACAGAACAGGCAGAACAAATTAAACATCAATTTGGACATGCCTTTTATGATGACGCATCAGACGATGAGCTCTTCGAAGTACCAGTTGTAGGGACAGATTCAACAGATCAGTACAGTCAGCGCTTTATATCAGAAATAATTGGCGCTCGTTTGGAAGAATTATTTGAGTTAGTCATCGACGAGTTAGCCCGTCTAGGTGTAAGAGATTTACCAGGCGGTGTTGTTTTGACAGGAGGCGTTGCAAAGCTTGAGGGAATTGCTCAACTGGCACGCCAGATACTGCAAACACGTGTTAGAATATATACACCTGACTATATTGGCGTTAGAGAGCCTTCATTTACGACGGCAGTTGGACTTATTCGTTACGCCTATTTAGAAGATGATTTTTATGGGAAAAGTACAAATACGCAGCCTATCGAATATGCAGTTGTAGGATCCCCTGCAGCCACACCTAAGAAGCAAGAATATGCTGCACCTTCAGAATCAAAAGGAAGCGTAATCGGAAGAGCAAAAAAATTATTTGATAAATTTTTTGATTAACTTCTTTCAGCAAATGTCCTTTGTACCGAAAGCGTAGCGACAGGTACAGAAGTCTCCACCTCTATAGGTGGTGAGATAAATTCGGATTTAAGCTACTTTTCAGCAGATGTCCAAACACCTGCTGAAAGAAGGTAATGCCTACGGCGGATGTCACGGAATCGGAAAGGAGTTCTTAGTGAATGTTAGCCTAAAATCATCGCATTTATGCGATAACGGCTAACGGACCTGGTCTTGCAGGCCTAAGCACAAAGCCGATTCCGGACGCAATTATACCGAGGCATAATTGATCTTGAATGCGTAATGAATGATACAGAGTCGAGTTACCGTGGGAGGAAAAAGAAATGTTAGAATTTGATACAAGTGTTGATCAACTTGCAGTAATAAAAGTCATTGGTGTTGGTGGCGGCGGTAACAACGCTGTCAATCGAATGATAGAACATGGTGTACAAGGTGTTGACTTTATCGCAGTAAACACAGATGCACAAGCGCTAAATTTATCGAAAGCAGAAATAAAGCTACAGATTGGAACAAAACTTACACGTGGATTAGGTGCGGGGGCAAATCCTGAAGTAGGGAAAAAAGCTGCTGAAGAGAGCCGTGAACAATTAGAAGAGGTTCTACGCGGTGCAGATATGGTATTCGTTACAGCTGGAATGGGCGGAGGAACTGGTACTGGTGCTGCGCCAGTAATCGCTCAAATTGCTCGCGATTTAGGAGCTCTTACAGTCGGTGTTGTAACGCGTCCATTTACGTTTGAAGGTCGCAAACGACAAACACAAGCTATCGGCGGTATTGGTGGCATGAAGGAGTCTGTTGATACTTTAATCGTTATTCCGAACGACAAGCTGTTACAAATTGTTGATAAATCTACGCCAATGCTAGAGGCATTCCGTGAAGCAGATAATGTTTTACGACAAGGTGTACAAGGTATTTCGGATTTAATTGCAACGCCAGGTCTTATTAACTTAGACTTTGCAGACGTAAAAACAATTATGTCTAACAAAGGTTCAGCGTTAATGGGTATTGGTATAGCTACAGGTGAAAACCGTGCTGCAGAAGCAGCTAAGAAAGCTATTTCAAGTCCTTTACTTGAATCATCAATTGATGGCGCTAAAGGTGTCCTCATGAATATTACTGGTGGCTCAAATCTAAGCCTATTTGAAGTACAAGAGGCTGCAGATATTGTAGCATCAGCATCAGACGAAGAAGTAAATATGATTTTCGGTTCTGTTATTAACGAAAATCTAAAGGATGAAATTATTGTTACAGTTATTGCGACTGGTTTCTCAGAGGAAGCATTACAGCAACAGCGTAATACTACACGACCAACGTTAAATACAAATAGACAAGCTGCACAACAACAGCAAGCGCCGATTCGTGAGCAACGTCAAGATGTGCATGTACAGCAAGAACAACCACGCCAAAATCAACAAAATTATGTACAAGATGACATGCTTGAAGTACCAGCATTTTTACGTAACCGTAAAAATCGCGGATAAATTAGCATCCAAACTTTAAAAAGCAAAGCTCGTATTTACATTATGTGAAATACGAGCTTTTTTGTGTTGTTGAAAAACTATTATGTTATGAATGTTGCTTCTTTATTTGTTCCAGGCTACACATTTTCCTTGGTGACGAGCATCGAGCCGCTTCCTTCATTGTGCTGTCGCTGTCACTGTCACTCCGTTAAGACTATACTTTCACACTAAAAAATTTGTTGTTGTTGACGCCTTCACTTTAGCACAGAAAACATTTATTGCTGAAGTTTTATTATACATATCACTTTAAATTAGAGAGTGCCACGCCAGAAGATACATTCTATGTAAAGTAGTTGATTGGAGTGGAAACTGGTCGACTCCTCGGGGATCAGCGATTTAGAGGAACGAAGGCTAAAAGCATCACGTCCTGTGATAATGCCTCCGTGACCAACATCGTGTCGGCCCGAGACCCTGCAGCGAAGCGAAGCGGCTCATCGAACGCCCCCAGGAAGCTTGCTCTGTGCGGAAGCGAAGCGTCAGCAGCAAAGCGCCCAGTTGGAATGGAAATCAACCTCACGTTTTGCCCAAAAGCCATTTACTCATATTTAATATGACGCATAATTTCATTCATATTCCATTGATATTTTCAGTGACTTAAAAATTAATTATGTTCAAATGTGTAAGGAAAAGATGTATTTTGTCAAAACATTTTAATGAAATGATGCGATTGTTTGACAATATTTGTGGGAGTAACATGCTAACTTTGTATGTAGGAGGCGGCTGTTATGTATGGAGAATGGCTGGTGCTCATTAATACACTTTTTAATTTAGCGATACTCAAGTTTACGGCAAAAGTAACAGGGGTTTTTGTAAAGAACACGAGATTATTAATGAGTTCTATTTGTAGTAGTTTTGTAGCTGTAATTGGTGGACAAATGCTGTTAACGATGCTACTAAGCTTTATCTTACTGATCGGACTAGCTTTTCGCTTCAAGATTCGAAGCTTTCAAAAGCAAGGACCAATCGTTTTAACAGCAACAATTATTATTGGTGGATTATTAACTGCATTACAACCGTATTTAAAGAATCTTTCTGTTGTCCATTTTATAATGATTTGCCTACTACTAGCTGTTGGAAATCTTGTAGCTTTTTATAAGCAATGGGGATTTGTAAAGCTTGAGCGGTTAAGTGGTCAGTTTGTGTTTGATACGACGTTAAAAATTTTTGATGTAAAGATACCGCTTTCTGCATTTGTGGATACGGGAAATCAAGCGATTGAGCCACTATCAGGAAAACCTGTACATTTTGTCTCTTATGCAGCATTACGTCCACACTTACCTGCAGCATTTTGCAAATCATTATTAGAATGGCAAGAAACTGATCCGTATAATGTATCCATGTTTTCAGAAGATTATCAGCGTTATATTCGATTTATTCATGTCAATACAGTACAACAGCAATCGGTTGTATTAGGTTTTCGCTTTGAAGAGTGGCATATAAAGGGGGAGGACTCACAAGTGAAAACAAATGAATATATCGTTTTAACAAAAAAGGCTAAAAATTTTCCACATAGCACAGCAGCAATTTTGCATTTTTCAGCGCTTTCAAATAACTCATAGAGGGGGAGAACTATTGCTTCTTAGGCTACTTGCTAGCTTGAAAAAATTTTGGAGTAAGTTTCGGAGTCGTGAAACGTACTATATAGGGGGAAATGATTCATTGCCAGTGCCATTAAGTCGAGAAGAAGAAGTTACAGTCATTGCATCCTTTATGAATGGTGATTTACGAGCTAGAGATACACTAATTGAACGTAATTTACGTCTTGTTGTTTATATTGCTAGACGTTTTGATAATACGGGAACGCCGATTGAGGATTTAATAAGTATTGGCTCAATCGGTTTAATAAAGGCGATAGAAACGTTCAATACAGATAAAAATATTAAGCTTGCCACATATGCATCTCGTTGTATTGAAAATGAGATTTTGATGCATTTACGTAAAACAAGTCGCATGAAGGGTGAAGTTTCACTAGATGAACCATTAAACTCCGATGCTGATGGAAACGAGTTGTTATTGTCTGATATTTTAGGTACTGAAGAGCATATTATTTTAGACAATGTAGAGAAGAAAATTGAGCGTCAACATATGTTTCATGCCATTAATTTACTAGGTGCGCGTGAACGATATATTATGGAATGTCGTTTTGGCCTCAATGGAAAAATTGAAATGACTCAAAAAGAAGTTGCTGATCATTTAGGTATTTCGCAATCCTATATTTCCCGATTAGAGAAGAAAATTATTCAAGATTTACGTGAAAATCTGAATCAGCCAATTTCTTAGAGAGGGAAATTTAACCTACCTAAAATTGGTCTTGGCTTTTGTGCATATTCTCGTTTCTCTCGGACAAACTGATGTAACGGTTTAGTCAGAGAATAACATCCGGAGGAATCGAATATGCGAACTAAAGTAGATCTTTGCGGCTTAGATACATCGACTTTGCCAATTTTAAAGCACGAGGAAATGAAAGAACTATTCATTCGTTTACAAGCTGGAGAAAGTGAGATTAGGGAAGAGCTTGTAATGTGCAATTTAAGGTTAGTGCTCAGTATAGTCGGTAGATTTGCCTACAGGGGTGAACAGGCAGATGATTTATTTCAGGTAGGCTGTATTGGCCTCATGAAAGCTATTGATCATTTTGATTTGAAGCATAATGTACGTTTTTCAACATATGCTGTTCCGATGATCATTGGTGAAATTCGTCGCCATCTGCGTGATCATCATGCATTGCGCGTTTCTCGTTCTTTAAGAGATATTGCATATAAGGCAATGCAGGCAAAAGAACAATGGATAACCGATAATTTACGAGAGCCAACAATTGAAGAAATTGCTGAAATGATTGACATGAAAAAGGAAGATGTTTTATTTGCTCTAGATGCCATTCAAGATCCAGTTTCCTTACAGGAACCTATTTATTCAGACGGTGGAGACGCTGTTTATATGATGGACCAATTACGTGATGATGATGTATCGGAAGATCAATGGGTTGCCTACGTGTCAGTAAAGGAAAGTTTGCAAAAGTTAGATGATCGTCAACAAATGATTGTTGCAAAGCGTTTTTATTACGGTGAGACACAAACTGAAATTGCAAAAGAATTGGGGATTTCTCAAGCGCAAATTTCACGTCTGGAAAAAAATGCAATTGAAACAATGCAGAAAGATTATAAGTAAAAAACAATGCGCACCCGAATGCTCGGTGCGCATTTTAATTTATATCAATGGTATAAATTAAGTAGGGCTCCTCGGCAAAATGAGGGGGTGATTTCCGTTCTGA
Organism: Lysinibacillus sp. Ag94; assembly: GCF_023242215.1. Lineage (NCBI taxonomy): Bacteria > Bacillati > Bacillota > Bacilli > Caryophanales > Bacillaceae > Lysinibacillus > Lysinibacillus sp. Ag94. The sequence continues at coordinate 896,288 of NZ_CP096780.1, forward strand.
CTGGGCGCTTTGTAGCTGACGCTCGCCCACAGGAAAGCGAGTAGCCTGGAACGGAAATCACCTCTTCTTTTTGCCAAAGAGAGATTCCTTAATCATTTCATTTTCATTTAAACAACAATAAACACATAAATATAAAGAGAAAACATAGTTTGTTGAGATAAAACGATGTTGAGAGTAATTGATTTAGGGAGGGATAAAATGCGTTTCTCGATGTTACAGCAAAAAGAAGTTATTGAAGCAGGCAATGGACGCTTTTTAGGATTTGTGGTAGATGCAGAGGTATCCAAAGAAACAGGCTATGTAACGGCTTTTATGATTGCAGAACCCCGTAAATATCTAGGATTTTTTCGTGGAGAAGAATCTGTTAGGAAAGTGTATATGAAAGATGTACTTGTAGTGGGGAAAGATGTAATTTTAGTAAAAGCACTATCCTAAAGAGAAAAATATCTAGATAAAGTAAGCAATTTTAAAGCATAGACGGGGTTAAAGTACTTTCACATAGGCCAGGCTATTCATTGATAATTCAAGCATTGCTTGTTACAATAAAGGAAACTATTGTTGTAAAGTTGGGAAAAACAGTGACAAAAATCTTAGTAAATTTGAAGAAAATTAATGATCTTATACAAACAGCAAAAAAACGTGCAAATCGTGAAACAGAAAAAGTCCAAGTTATTGCAGTGACAAAAGAAGTTTCTGTAGAAAGAACACAAGAAGCAATTGATGCGGGGCTTATACATTTAGGCGAGAACCGTCCTGAAGGCTTAAATCGTAAAATTGAAACGATTCAAGCTGATGTACATTGGCATTATATCGGGTCTTTACAAACTCGTAAGGTCAGACAAGTCATTAACAGTATTGATTTTTTACATTCATTAGATCGTTTGAGTTTAGCACAGGAAATTGAAAAAAGAGCAGACAAACCTGTCAAATGTTTTGTACAAGTTAATGTATCTGGCGAGGAAGCCAAACATGGTTTATCGATTGAAGAAGTCCTGCCTTTTATTGAATCATTAAAGGATTTTACAAAAATTCAAATTGTTGGTTTAATGACAATGGCACCAAACACAGATGAGGATACAATTATTCGCTCTGTTTTTAAGCAATTAAAACAATGTCAACAGCAAATAGCCGAGCAAGGATTCGCGCACGCTCCTTGTACCGAGTTATCAATGGGCATGTCTAATGACTTTGAAATTGCGGTAGAAGAAGGGGCTACATTTGTTCGAGTTGGAACGGCTCTTGTTGGAAATGAAAGAAGGGAACAGGATGAGCATGAAAAATAAAATTAAAAATTTCTTTTATCTTGAGGAAGAACTAGAAGAAGAAATCACGCAAGCTCCTATTCAACAGCAACAACCCGTACAACAACAGCAACAGATTCAATCTGCGAAGCCTAAAAAAATGATGAAGGAGCGTAAAGCGCAAGTTCAGGAAATTTTTCCACAAAGTACAACACCTACAAACAACATAGTAAGTTTGCAGGCAGCAATGAATTCTAAAGGCGCAAAAGTTGTCTTAGTTGAACCTAGAGTTTATGCCGAAGCACAGGATATTGCTGAACATTTGAAAAATAAGCGTGCAACGATCGTCAATTTACAACGTATTGAGCGAGAGCAAGGTGTACGAATTATTGATTTTTTAAGTGGCACAGTTTATGCACTTAGCGGTGATATCCAAAGAATCGGTAAAGACATTTTCCTATGCACACCTGATAATGTAGAAGTGTCTGGCGAAATTTCAAATTTTATTTTAGACGATAATTAATAGCGAGGATTGTAGTTTATATGGATTTATGGATAATTCTAAGTTATATATCATTAGCATTTAACGTGTATTCTTATATGTTAGTTGGATATGTTTTAATGTCATGGGTACCTGCTATACAAGATTCAGCAATTGGCCGTTTCCTTAAAATAGTATGTGAGCCTTACTTGAGTATTTTTAGGAAATTTATCCCTCCTATTGGGATGATTGACATTTCACCGATTGTGGCGATTTTTTTACTTAATTTTATTAAAAATGGGCTTTTTATTGTTATTCAAAAAATATTCTTTATGTTTTAATAAAAGAAATCCTCACGAACGGTGGGGATTTTTTATTTATGAGAAATACTAAATTTAAACAATATTTAGGCGTATGCCCTAGGAATACAATAAGCCGGAACAAATTTTGATTTTTTTATAAATCCTTAAAATACCAATGAAATGATACAAATAAAAGAGTGATAATAGAGGTGAAGTTATATGGAGCATTTAATACAGCATTTTAGGAAAGATGAACAGCCTTTCATTGAACAAGTTGTGGGCTGGCAGCATGAGGTAGAGGATCGATATGCTCCAAAGCTTACTGATTTTCTAGATCCCAGACAGCGCTTTATTGTAGCATCGATAATTGGGCAGTATGATACATTAAAAACAGCTAGTGCTGGGCTCTTTGATGAAGCAGAAAGACAACGCATGCTAATTTATCCTACTTATTATGAGCCTATGGAGGAAGATTTTCAGCTTACAGTATTTACGATTCAATATCCTGTGAAATTTGTCCAATTACGACATCCAGATGTCCTTGGAGCTTTGTTATCTTTAGGATTGGATCGTGGCAAATTCGGTGATATTCGTGTCAATGACCATCTTGTACAATTTGTAGTAGCGATTGAGGTAGCTGAATATGTACGCTTACATTTAACAGGCATTGGCAAGGTAAAGGTACATGTAGAATCGATTAAAGAGACGGAGCCTTTGCTACAAAACGAGGATGAGTGGCTAGAAGAATCTCATACTGTTTCTTCGATGCGTTTAGATGTGATTATTTCAACGATTTTAAAAATTTCTCGCCAAAAGGCACAAGCATTAATTACAGGTAAAAAGGTACGTGTCAATTGGACTGAACGAGATTCAGTTGCTTTTGAATTACAAGAAGGAGATATTTTATCTGTACGTGGAAACGGTCGAATAAAAATTATGATGACTGAAGGTCGTACAAAAAAAGATAAAATTCGTTTGCAAATCGGTCGATTGACCCAAAAAAGCTAAAAATCAAGTGAATTCCATTAATTTTTACTGCTAAGTTGTTGGAACAATTGTATAATAGAAAGTACGAATGTACATGTAAAGGAGAGAAGGATCGTATGCCATTATCACCTATTGATATACATAATAAGGAGTTTACTAAATCTTTCAGAGGTTATGCTGAAGATGAAGTAAATGAATTTTTAGATCAAATTATCAAAGACTATGAAATTTTGTTACGTGAAAAAAAGGAAGTAGACAGACAACTAGAAATTTCCTTAGAACAAGCGAGACATTTTAACTCATTAGAGGAAACGTTACAAAAATCAATTGTTGTTGCACAAGAAGCAGCTGATGAAGTACGAAGAAATTCTCAAAAAGAGGCTAAACTCATTGTAAAGGAAGCAGAAAAAAATGCTGATCGTATTATCAATGAGGCTTTAACAAAGGCTCGCAAAGTGACAATTGAAATTGATGAGCTGAAAAAGCAATCAAAGGTATTCCGTAATCGTTTTAAAATGCTTGTAGAAGCACAGCTGGATTTATTAAATGCTGACGATTGGGACCATTTGCTACAATATGATATTGACCTTACTGAAATTCAAGCATCTGTTGAAGAAGCACAGGAAGCCGATCAAGTTTAATCCTAAAGTAGGTAGCAATAAGTGAAACTTGACGTGATAGTATGATTTTCATATACTAATGTAATAGTAATTATTTAGAACACATATGCAAAATAGGCAGAGACGAAGACAGTATTTGTTAGGCGTAGTTAAGCGATTTGGGGATAGTGCGAGCCCGAACAAGCAATTAACAATGAACATCACTTCTGAGCTAAAATAACTGAATGCAGTAAGTTATTTCGTGATGCACGACGTTAACGTGCTTGAAGAGTGGTAGTACGATTTTGTGCTACAATTAGGGTGGTACCGCGAGTATAAGCTTCTCGTCCCTTTGAGGGATTGAGGGGCTTTTTTATGTTCAAATAGCGGAAGGCTTCCATTGGGCCCTATACTTTCGTTATTGAAAATTATTGATTTTGCTAATAACTTTTCTAAAACGACTGCCGTGAATATAAGTTATGCACACCCCTTAGAAAGTGAAATCAACCCTGCGTTATGGTGATGAGTCTAATAATTGTCGTTTATTGAACGTCTAAGTGCATATGTTCTTTGTTTGTAAACATAAAGGAGGAATTGAAAAATGGTTGAGTACAAAGATACTTTATTAATGCCAAAAACAGATTTCCCAATGCGTGGAAATTTACCGGCAAATGAACCGAAGATGCAAGAAAAATGGGATGAAATGGACATTAATAAATTACAGATGGAGCGTACTAAAGGTTATCCTGAGTATGTATTACATGATGGACCTCCATATGCAAATGGTGATATCCATATCGGCCATGCATTAAACAAAGTGCTAAAAGATATGATTACACGTCATCGCTCGATGACTGGCTACCATGTAAACTATATTCCAGGCTGGGATACTCATGGTTTACCAATTGAGCAAGCACTTACGAACAAAGGTGTAAAGCGCAAAGAAATGTCTGTTGCTGAATTCCGTAAATTATGTGAAGAGTATGCTTACGAGCAAATCGACAACCAACGTACACAATTCCGCCGTTTAGGTGTTCGTGGTGATTGGGAAAATCCATATATTACATTAAAGCCTGAATTTGAAGCTCGTCAAATTGAAGTTTTCGGAAAAATGGCTGAAAAAGGCTATATTTATAAAGGGTTAAAACCAGTTTACTGGTCTCCATCATCTGAATCTGCACTTGCAGAAGCAGAGATCGAATATAAAGATATTAAATCACCTTCGATTTATGTAAGCTTTGGGATTAAAGATGCTAAAGATGTTGTCCCAGCAGATGCTAAAATTATCATTTGGACAACAACACCTTGGACAATTCCTGCAAACTTAGGGATTTCTGTAAACCCTGAATTTATCTATGTAGTTGTTGCAGTTGCCGATAAAAAATTCATCATTGCAAAAGAATTATTAGCAACAGTTGCAAACGAACTTGAGTGGGAATCGTATGAAGTTGTTCAAGAAGTTAAAGGTGAAGCATTAGATCGAATTGTTGCACAGCATCCATTCTACGACCGTGAATCTCTTGTGATGGTTGGAGAGCACGTAACTGCTGAAGCGGGTACTGGCTGTGTTCATACAGCACCAGGACACGGGGAAGATGACTATCATATTAGTAAGCAATATGGTCTACCAATTCTTAGCCCTGTTGATAATAGCGGCTGCTACACAGATGAAGCACCTGGTTTTGAAGGTGTATTCTACAATGATGCCAACAAATTAATTACAGAAAAATTAAAAGAAGTTGGTGCATTAGAAAAGCTTAGCTTCTTTACACACTCTTATCCACATGACTGGCGTACAAAAAAACCAGTTATTTATCGTGCAACACCACAATGGTTTGCGTCAGTTGATGCATTCCGTGATGAGTTACTAGACGCTGTAAAATCAACAACATTTACACCTGCTTGGGGTGAAACTCGTCTTTATAATATGATTCGTGACCGTGGAGACTGGGTAATTTCACGTCAACGTGCTTGGGGTGTGCCAATTCCAATTTTCTATGCTGAAAATGGCGAACCTATTATTACACCAGAAACAATTGCCCATATCTCTGCATTATTCCGTGAGCACGGGTCAAATATTTGGTTCCAAAAAACAGCTAAAGAATTATTACCAGAAGGCTTCACGCATGCAGGTAGCCCGAACGGTGAATTTACAAAAGAAAACGATATTATGGACGTTTGGTTTGACTCAGGTTCTTCTCACCAAGGTGTATTAGTAGAACGTGGTATGAAATATCCAGCTGATCTTTATTTAGAGGGCTCTGACCAACACCGTGGATGGTTTAACTCATCATTAATTACTTCTGTAGCTATTAATGGCTATGCACCATATAAGGGACTATTAACTCATGGTTTCGTGCTAGATGGTGAAGGTCGTAAGATGAGTAAATCGTTAGGGAATGTAATTATCCCGAAAAAAGTTATGGATCAATATGGAGCAGATATTCTTCGTTTATGGGTTGCTTCTGTAGATTATACAGCCGACGTTCGTATCTCAATGGATATGTTGAAGCAAGTATCTGAGGTTTATCGAAAAATCCGTAACACATTCCGTTTCTTACACGGAAATATAGCTGATTTCGATGCAACGAAAGATCGAGTAGCATATGAGGATCTGCGCGAAATGGATCAGTACGTTTATATGCGTCTACAGGATGTATTAAAAACTGTACGTGTTGCATATGATCGCTATGATTTCGCAGCGGTTTATCATGCAGTGAATAACTTTGTTGCAGTAGAACTATCTTCATTCTATTTAGATATTGCAAAAGATGTAGTGTACATCGAAGGCCATGACAACAAAGATCGCCGTGCGATGCAAACAGTTATTTATGATACATTAATGACATTAGTAAAAGTAATGTCACCTATTATTCCTCATACAAGTGACGAGATGTGGTCTTACTTACATGCTCAAGGTGTTGTAGAAGAGGTATCTGTACAATTAACAGACTTCCCAGAGGTAGATGAACATACAAACTTCGAAAGTCTACGTGCAAAATGGGTGGAAATTATTGATGTTCGTGACGATATTTTAAAAGCATTAGAGGAAGCTCGTAATGCAAAAACAATTGGTAAATCACTTGAAGCAAAAGTGACAGTTTATGCGAAAGAAGATGTGGCAGCATTATTAAATGATGCAAGCATTGATTTTGCACAGCTTTCAATTGTTTCTGCTTTTGAAGTAGCGTCAATTGAAGCTGCACCTGCAGATGCATTAGCTCTAGAGCATGCATCGATTGTTGTAGAAAAAGCAACAGGTGAAAAATGTGAGCGTTGCTGGTCTATTTCTGAAACAGTCGGTTCAAACGAAGCACAACCAACAGTGTGTGCGCGTTGTGCAGAAGTTGTAGAAAAGTATTACGTTTAAAATAGCAATAGTAATGCAAACTAAAATAAAAACTTCTAGGTAATGAATAACGCAAGTCTCCTTGGTAATGGGGGCTTGCGTTTTTTTGAAGGCCGAGAGTGACGGATGAAATTCAAAGGGACGGAAAGAACAGAAGAAGCGACCGATAGAGCAGCCAAAATCGTGGATAGAATGGTCAAAGTCGTGGATAAAACCACCAAAATCGTGGATAGAGTAGCCAAAGCGACGGAAAGAAGAGTCGAAACGATGGATAGAGAAGCCAAAGTCGTGGATAGAACCACCAAGATCGTGGATAGAGTAGCCAAAGCGACGGATAGAGGGTCCAGAGTGACGGAAAGAACAGCTGAAGCGACGGATGAAAACCAAAGCGACGGAAAGAATAGCCGAAGAGACGGAAAGAGGGTCCAGAGTGACGGAAAGAAGGGCCGGAATGACGGGTGAAAACCAGAGCGATGGAAAGAATAGCCGAAGAGACGGATAGAGAGTCCAGAGCGACGGAAAGAACAGCTGAAGCGACGGATGAAATCAGAGCGACGGAAAGAATAGCCGAAGAGACGGATATAGAGTCCAAAGCGACGGAAAGAACAGCTGAAGTGACGGATGAAAACCAAAGCGACGGAAAGAATAGCCGAAGCGACGGAAAGAGGGTCCAGAGTGACGGAAAGAAGGGCCAGAATGACGGATGAAAACCAGAGCGATGGAAAGAATAGCCGAAGAGACGGATAGAGAGTCCAGAGCGACGGAAAGAAGAGCCGAAGAGACGGATATAGAGTCCAAAGCGACGGAAAGAACAGCTGAAGAGACGGATGAAAACCAGAGCGACGGAATGAAGAGTCGAAGAGACGGATAGAGAGTCCAGAGCGAGGGAAAGAAGAGTCGAAACGATGGATAGAGAAGCCAAAGTCGTGGATAGAACCACCAAAATCGTGGATAGAGTAGCCAAAGTCGTGGATAGAACCACCAAAATCATGGATAGAGTAGTCAAAGCGATAGACAGCACACCAAACATCCGCAGGAAGCGCCGAGTAGGAACGAAAATCCCTTCACACAATGGTATTGATCCATATTTTCATGCTATATTAGTTATTCTGGGATGGGCTGTTATGGTAGAATAGGTTAGATGTTGAGCGAACGGAGGAGTGTCTGTGTATAAATATTATGGATTGGCCGCATTCGTAGTTATTTTAGATCAGTGGACAAAATGGCTAATTGTGAAAAATATGGAGTTTGGCGAACGCATTTCAGTATGGGATCCGTGGTTTGGGATATTGTCTCATCGAAATAGAGGAGCGGCATGGGGAATGTTAGAAGGACAAATGTGGTTATTTAGCATTGTCACGATAGGCGTTATTTGTGCGATCCTGTACTTTTATCATAAAGAGGCTAAAGGTAAACCTATTTTTCAAGTAGGCTTAATGTTTTTATTAGGTGGGGCTGTAGGTAATTTTATTGACCGTATTTTTAGAGGTGAAGTGGTCGATTTTGTAAGTGTCTTAGTTCCAGTAATTAATTATGATTTCCCAATTTTCAATATTGCAGATGCTGCTTTAACATTGGCGGTAGTGATATTAATGATAGGCTTAATCGTTGAAGATAAAAAAGGAAAGAAACAGGTGAAAGAATGACGCAAGTATCATATACAATGGAAGAACAACAACAGGGAGAGCGCATTGATAAGGCGCTTTCGGGTGTGCAATCAGAGTGGTCGCGTACACAAATCGGGAATTGGATTACTGAGGGTATTGTCAAAGTAAATGGAGAGACTGTTAAGGCGAAGTATAAGGTAAAAGTAGGGGATATTATAGAGATTGATGTACCCGAAGCTGAGCCATTAGATGTGATTGCTGAAAACTTAGACCTTGATATTGTTTATGAAGATGCAGATGTCCTTGTTGTGAATAAACCAAAAGGCATGGTTGTCCATCCGGCACCTGGACATATGACAGGTACGCTTGTAAACGGCTTAATGTATCATTGCAAGGATTTATCGGGCATTAATGGTGTTATGCGACCAGGAATTGTTCACCGTATCGATAAAGATACATCAGGATTATTAATGGTTGCTAAAAATGATGCAGCTCATGAATCGTTAGTGAATCAGCTAGTCAATAAAACAGTGACACGTAAATATACTGCGCTAGTTCACGGGCACATTGCACATGATAAAGGCACAATTGATGCACCGATTGGTCGCGATCAAAAAGATCGTCAAAAACAAGCAGTTGTCGATAAAGGGAAGCATGCGGTAACTCACTTCCAAGTTATCGAACGCTTTGGTGAATACACGCTTGTAGAATGTCGCTTAGAAACGGGACGAACTCATCAGATTCGTGTGCATATGAATTATATTGGCTTCCCACTTGTTGGTGACCCAAAATATGGACCGAAAAAGACGATCGACTTTGGTGGACAAGTATTACACGCGGGTGTATTAGGCTTCGATCATCCTACATCAGGTGAATATTTGCAGTTTGAAGCACCAATTCCTGCTGATTATGAACAATTATTAAACGATTTAAGAAATAGGCATTGACGTATAGTAAAAGAAGGTCTATACTAACGAAAGTGAATGAACAACTTAACTAAATATTCACCTTTAAAGACAGTCCAGAGAGGCTGAGAAGGTACATGTGAATGTGTTGTAAAAAATTTGTGCTGCAAATTTTTCAACATACTATTTAAACACGTATATAACCCTCTCAGGCCATTCGCCTTGAGAGGTTTTTTTATGGACACATGGCCAACAATAAATAAAAGAGAGGAGGAAACTACATGGCACAAAATGAGCTATTAGATGGCCCATCTATGGCAAGAGCGTTAACGCGCATTGCACACGAAATTATTGAACGTAATAAAGGAATCGATGAATGTATTTTAGTTGGTATTAAAACACGAGGTGCCTTTCTTGCAAGACGTCTTGCAGAACGAATTGAAAAAATTGAAGGCAAACCGATCCGTACAGGGGAGTTAGACATTACCCTTTATCGAGATGATTTAACGACAAAGCATGATAATGAACAGGCACATGTTGAACAAGTAGATATTGATGATGTGGTCGTTAATCAAAAAATTATTTTAGTCGATGATGTACTTTACACAGGACGTACAGTACGAGCAGCACTTGATGCAGTAATGGATTTAGGGCGACCTTCACAAATTCAACTTGCGGTACTGATCGATAGAGGTCATAGAGAACTACCAATAAGAGCTGATTATGTTGGCAAAAATGTACCAACATCTGGCGCTGAGCGTATTATCGTAAATTTACAAGAGGTAGACGGAGAAGATTGCGTCATCATTTTTAAAGAAGACTAACTATAAAGTGAGGAAACCTTATGTCAAATGCAGTATTAGATATTAAAGATAAACCGACCCCAGTCCAACTAGTGACATTAAGTTTCCAGCACATGTTTGCCATGTTTGGGTCAACGATCTTAGTTCCTCAGTTGGTTGGTCTGAGTCCTGCGATTGCCCTTTTAACAAGTGGAATTGCTACACTGTTCTTCTTATTAATTACGAAATTTCAAGTGCCAGCCTATTTAGGTTCATCCTTTGCTTTTATCGCCCCAATTTTACTTGCCGCAGGTGGTTTAAATAAAGATGGTTCAAGTGTAAATCCAGGTCATGCGATGATTGGTGCGATGGCCGTCGGGATTACATATGGTATCGTATCCCTAATCATCTGGAAAAGCGGCTACAAATGGATTATGAAAATTTTACCGCCGATTGTAGTAGGACCTGTCATTATGGTAATTGGTCTTGGACTATCAGGGACAGCGGTAAATATGGCGATGAATGTAGATGATAAATATAGCTTTTTACACTTCTCAGCAGCGTTAGTGACATTATTTACAGCTATCATTTTCACGATTTTCTTTAGAGGTATTTTAAGCACAATGCCAATCTTAATTGGCTTAATCGTGGGATATATTTACTCAATGATGATCGGAATTGTAGATTATTCACCAATTGCCAAAGCAGAGTTCTTTGCAAAGCCTGATTTTTTAATCCCAGGAGTTCACTACAACTTTGAAATTACAACGAAGCTACTACTAACAATGGTGCCAATTGTTATCGTAACTATTTCAGAGCATATTGGTCACCAATTAGTATTAGGGAAAGTTGTGAATCGAGATTATATTAAAGAGCCAGGCTTACACCGTTCACTTTTAGGTGATGGAGTTGGAACATTTATAAGTGCATTAATCGGTGGTCCACCGAAAACAACTTACGGTGAAAATATCGGTGTTCTTGCTATCACACGTGTTTACAGTGTGTATGTCATCGCAGGTGCAGCAGTCGTAGCTATTTTACTATCATTCTTCGGGAAAGCAATGGCAGTGATTGCAACGATTCCAACAGCTGTACTTGGTGGGGTATCCATCTTGCTTTTCGGTATCATTGCAGCAAGTGGATTACGAATGTTAGTGGATAATCATATCGACTTTGGAAATAGTCGTAACTTGGTCATCGCCTCTGTAATTTTAGTCATTGGCATCGGTGGTGCGAAGTTCGTTATTTCGGAATCACTAAGTATCGAAGGTATGGCATTAGCAGCGATTATCGGGGTTGTTTTAAATGCTATCCTACCAGGTAAAAAAGAAGCGGAAATACCAGTACCGTACAATCAAAATAAAAATTCATAGAAGTACCTTTTAATGAATTGTCCAGAGAGGCAAAAAAAGGGAAGTTGTAGATAAGCTAGTAGTAGGAGTGTATCCTGCTGTAGTTTGTCACGCCTCCTTATGCCTCGTTGATGACATCAACGAGGCTTTTATTATCTCACCCCTGAAGGTGAGATGAATGAAGATCCTCCGGCGGCTGTCGCAGATTTTTGAAAGGAATGAATAAAGGATGTTCGCCTAAAGCCCTCGCTTCCTGCGAAAACGGCTAACTGACCTACATCGTGCAGGCTTGAGCACAATTCAAAATCCGGACGCAATTACGCCAAGGCGAAATTGATTTTATAAAACGTTAGTTATACATAACGTTCATGAAACACAACCAAGTGGAGGTACATGATGAAAAACTTATTATCGATGGAACATTTAACAATTGAAGAAATTAACCACATTCTAGATCGTGCGCAAGCTTTTGAGAATGGTGAAGCATCATCATTATCTCGCCCACACAACGTCGCAAATTTATTTTTTGAACCAAGTACACGTACGAAAACAAGCTTTGAAATGGCAGAGCGCAAAGTTGGTTGCATCGTTATCCCGTTTGATGGAAGCTTTTCGAGCGTCTCTAAAGGGGAGACATTGTACGATACGGTAAAGACGCTAGAAATGATTGGCATGGATGCAGTAGTCATTCGCGCAAAGGAAGATGCGTATTACAATGAACTACTTGAAGATATCAATGTATCGATCATTAATGGAGGTGACGGCACTGGTCAGCATCCGTCTCAATCATTATTAGATCTTTATACAATCAAAAAAGAGTTTGGTTCTTTTGAAGGGTTGAATGTGACAATTGCTGGAGATATATGCCATAGCCGAGTAGCGAAATCGAATGCATTAGCGTTACAGCGCTTAGGGGCAAATGTTCATTTCCTTTGTCCAGAAGAGTGGCAAGGCAGTTTTGAAGCACATCATTCTTGGGATGATTTAATCGAAATAAGCGATGTAATTATGTTACTTCGTGTACAGCATGAACGTCATAAGGTAAATAAAAGCTTCTCAAAAGAGAGCTATCATCAAGAGTACGGTTTAACAATTGAACGTGAGAAACAAATGAAAGAAAAGGCCATTATTATGCATCCAGCACCGGTCAATCGTGATGTAGAAATTGCGTCAGAGCTAGTAGAATGCGAGCGTTCTAGAATTTTCGAGCAGGTTCGTAACGGTGTCTATACACGAATGGCTATTGTTGAAACAATATTAAAGGGGAGAGAGTAACATGACAAAGGTTCTTCAAAATGTACAAATGCTAAATGAACAAGGCGAGTTACAAACAGTAAATATCGCTATGGCGGATGGCAAAATTACGGCAATAGGTCAAAACGTCAATGTAGTAGGCGCTGAAATAATCGAAGGAAATGGTTTAGTTGTTGCACCAGGCTTTGTCGATGTTCACACACATTTACGTGAGCCGGGCTTTGAACATAAAGAAACAATTGCTACAGGGTCAGCATCGGCAGCAAAAGGCGGCTTCACAACAATTTGTGCAATGCCAAATACAAAACCAGTGCCAGATTCAGTAGAAAATATGCAGCTGATTAACGGTCTTATTAAAGAAAGTGCAGTTATTCGAGTACTTCCATATGGCTCCTTAACAAAAGATATCTCAGGTGAGGTTCGTACAAGTATTGAAGAGTTAAAAGCACATGGGGCTGTCGCATTTTCAGACGATGGTGTTGGTATTCAGCTTGCATCCACAATGTATGAGCAAATGAAGGATGCCGCACAGCACGATATGGTAGTTGTCGCACACTGCGAAGATAACTCATTAATTTACGACGGGGTGATGCATGAAGGGAAGCGTAATCAAGAGCTTGGTTTACCAGGAATTCCATCGATTTGTGAATCCGTTCAAATTGCACGAGATGTGCTACTGGCAGAAGCAGCTGGAGCACGCTACCACGTATGTCACGTATCTACGAAGGAATCTGTACGTGCAGTACGTGACGCGAAGGCAGCGGGTATTCGTGTCACTGCAGAAGTTTGCCCACATCATTTATTACTTGAAGAAATGGATATCCCATCAGATGATGCGAACTGGAAAATGAATCCTCCATTACGTGGGGCAGATGATAAAGACTCGCTTCACGCAGCTATGCTAGACGGCACAATCGATTGTATCGCTACAGACCATGCTCCACATACAGTAGAAGAAAAATGCTGTGGGATGGTTGGTGCTCCATTTGGCATTGTAGGCTTCGAAACAGCGTTCCCACTGCTTTACACACAGTTTGTAGAAACGGGGAAATGGTCGTTAAAACAGTTGATTGACTGGATGACTGTTAAGGCAGCTCAAATTTTTGATTTACCATATGGCACTTTAGAAGTTGGTGCTGCGGCTGATATGATTTTAATTGATTTAAATAAAGAGCAAACAATTGATGCAGAGGGCTTTGTATCAAAAGGACGCAATACACCATTCAATGGTTGGGTTGCAAAAGGGTGGCCGGTCCTAACTATTTTTGAAGGCAATATCGTATACCAGGAGGTAGAGTAATGAAAAAACGTTTACTTATTTTAGAAGATGGCACAGTATTTACAGGTACAGCATTCGGTAGTGAGCGAGCTTCGCAAGGTGAGGTTGTATTCACAACAGGGATGACAGGTTATCAGGAAACAATTTCAGATCCTTCATTCTACGGACAAATCGTTACGTTAACTTACCCTTTAATCGGGAATTACGGTATTAACCGTGATGACTTTGAATCAATCACACCAGCTATTCGTGGATTTGTAGTTCGTGAATTAGCAAAAACACCTTCAAACTTCCGTTGTGATTTAACGGTAGATGAGTATTTAACTGCAAAGGATATTCCGGGGATTGAAGGTATCGATACACGAAAATTAACACGCATTATTCGCAGTAAAGGGTCAGTAAAGGCTATTTTAACAGCGGCTGATGAAGAAGTGAATGTGGATGAAGTCGTAGCAAAATTACAGGCAACACCAGCGATTACACATCATGTTCGTGAAGTATCACCGAAAGCAGCCTACCCATCACCAGGTCGTGGCAAACGAGTAGTATTAATTGATTACGGTATGAAGCACGGTATTCTACGTGAGTTAAACAAACGTGATTGCGATGTGCTTGTAGTCCCTTACAATACACCAGCAGAAGAAATTTTAGCGTGGCATCCAGATGGCATTATGCTGTCAAACGGTCCAGGTAACCCTGAAGACGTAGTAGAAGGCATTGAAACTGTACGTAATTTAATCGGAAAAGTGCCAATGTTCGGTATTTGCTTAGGTCACCAAATCTTCTCGCTAGCATGCGGGGCACAAAGCTTTAAATTACCATTCGGTCACCGAGGTGGTAACCATCCGGTAAAAGATTTACGCACAGGTCGTACAGATTTAACATCTCAAAACCATGGTTATGCAATCGACATCGAGTCATTAAAAGATACAGATTTAGAAATAACGCATATCGCATTAAATGATGGTACTTGTGAAGGTGTACGTCACAAGAAATATCCAATCTTCACGGTGCAATATCACCCAGAAGCATCACCAGGTCCAGAAGATTCAAATCACCTATTTGATGAATTTATCGAAATGATGGAAGTAGAAGCAGGGAAGGGGAAACAACATGCCTAAACGTACAGATATTGAAACTATTTTAGTAATCGGATCAGGTCCAATCGTTATCGGACAAGCAGCAGAATTTGACTACGCAGGAACACAAGCTTGTCTTTCATTAAAAGAAGAAGGCTATCGCGTTATCTTAATAAACTCAAACCCTGCAACAATAATGACAGATACAGAAATTGCCGACAAAGTATATATTGAGCCAATTTCACTAGAGTTTGTTTCACGTATTTTACGTAAAGAACGTCCAGATGCAATCCTACCAACACTTGGTGGTCAAACAGGTTTAAATATGGCCATTGAATTAGATAAATCGGGGATTTTAGATGAGCTTGGTATTGAAATTCTTGGAACAAAATTAGAAGCGATCCATAAAGCAGAAGACCGCGATTTATTCCGTAATTTAATGTATGAGCTAGGTGCTCCGGTTCCTGAATCAGATATTATTCATAACTTAGACGAGGCGAAAAACTTTGTAGCGAAAATTGGCTACCCAGTAATCGTTCGTCCTGCCTTCACACTTGGTGGAACAGGCGGCGGTATTTGCTACAACGATCAAGATCTAGAGGAGATTGTTACTTCTGGTCTAAAATATTCTCCAGTAACACAATGTTTACTAGAAAAATCAATCGCTGGCTATAAAGAAATTGAATATGAAGTAATGCGCGACGCTGCCGACAACGCTATCGTTGTATGTAACATGGAAAACGTTGACCCAGTTGGTATTCATACAGGTGACTCTATCGTAGTGGCCCCTACACAAACACTTTCAGATCGAGAAAACCAAATGCTACGTAATATTTCATTAGATATTATCCGAGCACTAAAAATTGAAGGTGGCTGTAACGTCCAGTTAGCACTTGATCCATATAGCTTTAATTACTATGTGATCGAAGTAAACCCTCGTGTATCACGTTCATCAGCGTTAGCATCAAAAGCAACAGGCTATCCAATTGCCAAGCTAGCAGCAAAAATCGCAGTTGGTTTAACATTAGATGAAATCAAAAACCCTGTAACAGGTTCTACGTATGCTTGCTTCGAGCCAGCTCTAGACTACATCGTGGCGAAAATTCCACGTTGGCCGTTCGATAAATTCGAATCAGCAAAGCGTAATCTTGGTACACAAATGAAAGCGACTGGTGAAGTAATGGCACTTGGTCGTACATTTGAGGAAGCTATGCTCAAAGCAGTGCGCTCACTTGAAACAGGTCAAGTTCACTTAGAGCTGAAACATGCAGAAGAGAACACCGATTCTTGGATTGAAAAACGTATTCGCAAAGCAGGTGACGAGCGTTTATTCTTCATCGGTGAAGCACTGCGCCGCGGTGTAACAATTGAGCAAATCCATGAATGGTCTGCCATTGACTTATTCTTCTTAAATAAATTCAAAAACATCGTAGATATGGAACAAACACTTGCTGACCATAAAAACGATAAAAATGTGTTACGTACAGCAAAACGTCTAGGCTTTGCAGATAAGAAAATTGCCGAGCTTTGGGCAACAACACCAGAAGAAATATATGCATATCGTAAAGAAAATGGCATTATTCCTGTCTATAAAATGGTTGATACATGTGCAGCTGAGTTTGAATCTGAAACACCATACTTCTATGGCACATATGAAGATGAGAACGAATCGATTAAATCAGATAAGCCGTCAGTTGTTGTACTTGGTTCCGGTCCAATCCGCATTGGTCAAGGGGTTGAATTCGATTACGCAACAGTACATTCAGTATGGGCAATTCAAGAAGCGGGCTACGAAGCAATTATTATTAACTCGAATCCAGAAACAGTATCTACTGACTTCTCGGTTTCAGATAAATTATACTTTGAGCCATTAACAATCGAAGACGTTATGCATATTATCGACCTTGAGCAACCAATTGGAGTAGTTGTACAATTCGGTGGTCAAACAGCTATTAATCTAGCTGATAAATTAGCTGCCAACGGGGTGAAAATCCTAGGTACAACGCTTGAAGATATCGACCGTGCAGAAAACCGAGATAAATTCGAGCAAGCATTACGTGACTTGGACATTCCGCAGCCACAAGGTGAAACAGCTGTATCTACAGAGGAAGCTCTTGCGATTAGTGAACGACTAGGCTTCCCTGTACTAGTTCGTCCATCATACGTATTAGGTGGACGTGCGATGGAAATCGTCTACAACCAAGAGGAATTAAAACATTATATGGAGAATGCAGTAGAAGCATCTCCAGATCATCCAGTATTAGTAGACCGCTACTTAACAGGTCAAGAAATCGAAGTAGATGCTATTTGTGACGGCGAAAATGTCTTAATCCCAGGTATTATGGAGCATATCGAGCGCGCAGGGGTTCACTCTGGTGACTCTATCTCTGTATACCCGCCACAAAAATTAACGCAAGCACAAAAAGATACGTTAGTGGATTATACAACTCGCCTTGCAAAAGGTCTTGGCATCGTAGGCTTAATGAACATTCAATATGTCATTTCACAGGGCGAAGTATTTGTCATCGAGGTTAACCCGCGTTCATCTCGTACAGTACCGTTCTTAAGTAAAATTACAAACATTCCAATGGCAAATATTGCAACGAAAGCGATTCTTGGTAAATCAATCGTAGAACAAGGTTACCCAACAGGCTTAGCGCCAGAGCAAAAAGGTGTCTTCGTTAAAGTGCCAGTATTCTCATTCGCTAAATTACGTCGTGTAGACATTACACTCGGGCCTGAAATGAAATCAACAGGTGAAGTAATGGGGAAAGATGCAACATTAGAAAAAGCACTATACAAAGGCTTAGTTGCAGCAGGTATGGAGATTCGTACAGAAGGAACAGTATTGTTCACTGTGTCCGATAAAGATAAAGAAGAAGCAATTGCACTTGCAAAACGCTTCTCAACAGTAGGCTATCGTATTGTCGCAACTGAAGGTACAGCTAAAGCGTTTGAAGATGCGGGCGTACGCACAGATATAGTTGGCAAAATCGGTGCAAAAGGTGAAACATTAATCGATTTAATTCAAAACGGAGAGGCACAGCTTGTTGTCAACACTTTAACAAAAGGTAAGCAGCCGGCACGTGATGGCTTCAGAATTCGTCGTGAGTCTGTAGAAAATGGCGTACCTTGCTTCACTTCATTAGACACAGCGGAAGCGATGGTTCGAGTTATTGAATCAATGACATTCACAGCAGAACAAATGCCAAAAGCGGAGGTAGTACATTAATATGATTCGTCAAGAGAAAATGACGGTCGTCTCTCAAAAGCAAATTGCGACAAGCATTTTCGAATTGACACTTCGTGGAGAACTGGTTCAGGATATGACACCTGGCCAGTTTGTCCATGTAAAGGTGTCAGATTCAATGGAGCCGCTTTTACGTCGACCAATTAGTATTGCAAATATAGATAAAGACAACAACGAATTTACAATGATATATCGCGCGGAAGGTCGCGGAACAAAAGTGCTAGCGACAAATCGTGAAGGGCAACTTGTCAATGTCCTTGGTCCAATCGGTAATGGATTCCCTGTAGAGAAAGTAAAAGAGGGAGGCACAGCTCTCCTAGTTGGTGGGGGAATTGGCGTACCTCCATTACATGAGCTTTCCAAGCAATTGAATGCACGTGGTGTTAAAACAATTCATGTGTTAGGCTTCCAATCGGCAGATGTATGCTTCTATGAGGAACAATTTAGTGCCCTTGGCGAAACGCATTATGTAACGGTTGACGGTTCTAAAGGAACAAAGGGCTTTGTGACAAATGTTTTAGAGTCACGAGCACCTGAATTCGATGTCTTTTATTCTTGCGGTCCGCTACCAATGCTAAAAGCACTTGAAGGCTTTTATCCAGAAAAAGAAGGTTATTTATCATTTGAAGAGCGTATGGGCTGTGGGATTGGTGCTTGCTTTGCATGCGTATGTAAAACAACAGATCAAGTAGCAAAAGACTATGTCAAAGTATGCTCTGACGGTCCAGTTTTCCCGAAAGGTACGGTGGCATTATGAGTCGTTTAAACATTCAATTACCAGGCTTAGATTTAAAAAATCCAATAATGCCAGCATCCGGTTGCTTTGGCTTTGGACGTGAATATGCACAGCTTTATGATTTATCCAAGCTTGGCGCTATTATGATTAAAGCAACGACTGTGGAAACACGTCCAGGCAATCCAACTCCACGCGTCGCAGAAACAGCAGCAGGGATGTTAAATGCCATTGGTTTACAAAATCCTGGAATCGAAAAAGTAATGAATGAAGAATTAAAGTTTTTAGAAGCGTATGATGTACCAATCATTGCAAATGTTGCTGGTACAGAGACAGCGGATTACGTAGAAGTAGCGCAACGCATTTCTACAGCACCAAATGTGAAAGCATTAGAGCTTAATATTTCTTGTCCGAACGTTAAATGTGGTGGTATTCAATTTGGAACAGACCCTGCAACTGCACGTGAGCTAGTGAAAGCTGTCAAAGCAGTTTCTGAAATGCCAGTATACGTGAAATTATCTCCTAACGTCACGAATATCGTAGAAATTGCACAAGCTGTTGAAGCGGGTGGTGCAGATGGCATTACAATGATTAATACACTAATTGGTATGCGTTTAGACGAGCGTACAGGAAAGCCCGTGATTGCCAATGGTACAGGTGGCTTATCTGGTCCTGCCGTAAAGCCAGTTGCGATTCGTATGGTCTATGAAGTGTATAAGGCTGTCAATATTCCGATAATTGGGATGGGTGGCGTGACAGAAGCACAGGATGTTATTGACTTTATGTCGGCTGGCGCATCTGCAGTTGCTGTTGGAACAGCGAACTTTGTCGATCACTTCGTTTGTCCAACTATTATTGATGAACTACCAGCAAAGCTCGATCAATTAGGAGTGGAGCATATTTCAGAAATTATCGGAAGGAGCCATCGTTAATGAATACAAAACCAATACTTGCACTTGATTTTCCTGGGGAAGCAGAAGTATTTAACTTTCTAAAGCACTTTAACGAGCCTCTTTTTGTGAAAATTGGTATGGAATTATATATGCAGGAAGGGCCAGATATTGTCCGAAAAGTAAAAGATCTAGGTCATGATATTTTTCTAGATTTAAAGCTACACGATATTCCTAATACAGTGGGCTCTGCTATGAAAGGTTTAGCAAAATTAGGGGTAGATTTAGTCAACGTTCATGCGGCTGGCGGACGTCCAATGATGGAGGCAGCACTTGAGGGGCTTGAAGCGGGTACCCCTTCAGGGCGTGAACGTGCGGCATTAATTGCTGTAACACAGCTGACGTCTACAACAGAAGAGCAAATGCAGTCAGAGCAAAAAATTGCTTTATCTTTACAGGAGTCTGTATTACATTATGCAAGCTTAACAAAACAAGCTGGTTTAAATGGTGTTGTCTGCTCCGTACATGAAGCAAAAGCTATTGCTGAAGTGTGCGGTGAAGATTTCCTACGTGTGACACCTGGTATCCGATTAGCAGGTGGCGACGCACACGATCAAAAGCGCATTGCAACTCCAGACGGCGCAAAGCGTGACGGTTCTTCATTAATCGTTGTTGGACGTGCCGTTACAGGTGCACAAGATCCAGTAGCAGCATATAAAATCGTAAGTGAATTATGGGAGGCATAACTATGACATTACAAAATGAAATCGCACACGCTATGTTAAAAGTAGGTGCAGTAGAATTAAATCCAACAGAACTATTTACATGGGCATCAGGCATTAAATCTCCAATCTACTGTGATACACGTCTGACAATTTCTGACCCTGTCATTCGTAAGCAATTAGCAAACGGTCTAGCATCTATTATTAAAGAAAACTTTGGTACAACTGAAATCGTAGCAGGTACAGCAACAGCGGGCATTCCACATGCAGCTTGGGTAAGTGATATTTTAGAATTACCAATGGTTTATGTACGCTCTAAAGCAAAAGAGCATGGCCGTGGTAACCAAATCGAAGGAAAATACGCAGCAGGTCAAAAAGTCGTAGTAGTAGAGGACATCGTTTCTACAGGCGGCTCATCCATTACAGCTGTGGAAGCCTTACGTGCAGCAGGCTGTGAAGTACTAGGCGTTGTTTGCGTCTACACATACAACCTTCCACGTGCTGAACAAGCATTTGAAGAGGCAGGCATAAAATATGTATCTCTAACAAATTTTGATTATTTAATTGAAGCCGCTAATGAATCAGGCGCTATTAAAGAGGAAGATATTCCATTCTTAAAAGACTGGCATGGAAAATTAAAAGCAGGAGAGCTTTAACGGGTGTCACGGAGTCGGAAAGGCATTCTTATCCATGCGATAACGGCTAAGTGACCTGCATCGGTCAAAGGCCACGGCTTGTGGCATTACCGAAATGATCGACCTCATATCGGCCCTCGTGCAGGCCTATACACAAAGCCGATTCCCGACGCAATGATGCCGAGGGATAATTGATATAAAAAAGGGTGGTATGAATTTTTTCATACCACCCTTTCATGTTGTTCTATTATGTCAAACTAAATAAAGCAGGGCTCTTCGGCAAAACGAGGGGGTTGTTTCCGGATCGCTGATAAAATGCCAAGAATCGCTGATAACATCGAGAAAACCGCTGATAAAATGCCAAGAATCGCTGATAACATCGAGAAAATCGCTGATAACAATTTCAAGAACCGCCGATAGCATCATGAATAGGACCCGAACTTACAGTAGGGGAGAAATGAGTCGCATAAGTGATTCAAGCATGCGTTTTTGAATACTACGCTTTTGAAATGACGCCCATGTAATTTCTGCAGATTCTTTAAAATCTTGTTCAAAATCATTTTTTATATCTAGCACCGTTGTAGATTCATATAGGATCGCAATGATTTCATAGTTAAGCTCAAAACTACGAATATCCATATTTGCTGTACCAATTGATGCAACTTCATCATCAACAAGTACAATCTTAGCGTGCATAAAAGCTTCTTTAACGCGGTAAATGGAGACACCCGCTTTTAGCAGCGGTGTAAAGTATGATTGGGATGCTTGATCACTAATGATACTATCGCCTTTTCCTGGGTATAGAATGCGGACATCTACTCCAGAAAGTGCACTCAAACGTAATAATGTTAATGTTTCCTGATCAGGAATGAAATATGGAGTGGCAATCCAAATTGACTTTTTGGCAGAGCCCATAATTTTCAATAAAGCATTTCGAATATTTGTATCATCTGAGCTAGGTCCACTTGCGACGATTTGTACGGCACCTTCTGCTTGATGAATTCCTTGACTAGGAAAGTATGTGCTATCCATAAATTGATTCCAAGATTCCATGTTTAAACTACTAGTGGCATAGAGAAAATCTTCTAGAAAAATGGCCTGCAGTTTAGATATTGCTTTTCCTGCTATTTTTAAATGACTATCACGCCATATAGGAAACTTCTTTGAACGTCCAAGATATTCATCTCCGACATTGAGCCCACCTGTAAAACCAATCGTCCCATCTACAATAACAATTTTACGATGGTTACGATAATTGACGGTTTCTAATAGCCAAGGTGAAAGAATAGAATCAAATTCAACTACTTCAATCCCTGCATCCTTCATTGGTTGTAAAAAACTCCTACGTAATTTATTACTGCCGAGTCCATCGTAAAGAAAGCGTACGATCACGCCAGATTTTGCCTTCCTAATTAAGGCATCTCGTATGGCTGTACCGATTTCATCTGATCGATAAATATAGTATTGAATATGAATATGATGTGTAGCATTTTCAATGGCTTGTAGGATTTCGGAAAATGTTTCATTCCCGTTTGTTAGGAGCTTTGTTGTTGTCTCATTCGCAACAGGACCACCGCCAAATTTTTGGATAATTTGAGTCAAATAGGTGGATCTTTCATTTAGAGAAGAAGAGTTGTCTAAGTTAAAACTTCTCCCTTCTAAAATCTCACGGAATATCATTCTTTTCTCTTCTGAACGTTGTAAATGTTTCTTTCTTCTCCAACGACTTCTTCCGAACAGTAAGTACAGTAGTACACCGATAACAGGAAGAATGGCTAATATTAAAAACCAAGCTAATGTACTTTGCGGGGAACGGTTTTCAATAAAAATAACGAAGGAAATCCCAATAATTGTGATAGGCAATAGTATGCCGATTAAGGTATATAAGGAAATGATGGACTTATTTAAGACGATGAGCAAAATTGCCGCAATTGCAAATACAAATAGTAATTGGACTACGCGATTCTTCATATGTATACATTTTCACCTATTCTTTTTTCAATTTTTATAACAGGAAGTAGTACTTTAATAGTTTTATGATAAATTGTTTTCTTGTTATTTACAATATAGACACTTCTATGTTAGCTGGATATTGTAAGTAATGGGACAATCTATATATCCTTTACTGTGAATCAAAACAGATAAACAAGTTCGGAATTAACTTTGTACTTAGGCCTGCATGAGGGCCAACACGATGTCGCGATCACAACGGTAATGGGAGACTGAGGTTCTTCTATTATAAGCGGATATGTACACTCGCTGAAAAGTAACTTAAACCTACATTATTAGACCACCTATAGGGAGGGGAGATACCAGTACCTGTCGCGAACATTTGTTGCTGTCGCTTTGCTTTCGCACAGAAAACATTTGATGCTGTCGCTTTGCTTTTGCACAGAAAATATTTGATGCTGTCGCTTTGCTTTCGCACAGAAAATATTTGTAGCTGTCGCTTTGCTTTCGCTGCAGATAAGCCGGGATAAATTGGATATTCCCGATAATAATTCTCCTAAATGATAAATCAACTTAACGGAAAATAATAATTAACAATTCATTTAGCGTAATATTTACCACTTAAAGCCATGAAATATTTGGAATATTCACAATAATGGAATAATTTATTCAAAAAACTAATAGTAAAAAATTTATAAATTATTTGTAAGAGGTATGTATATTTTTATCGAAGAAAAATAGAAGTTTAATGTTATCTAAATATAATAAAATATATGTAGTTCGTGATATTTTTTATTTTATAAATAATAAATATTTATTGCAATTATGTATTTTAATGAATAAAATAAGTTTTTTTATTAATATTTAACCATTATTTTACATTAATTATTTTATTGAAATAATAGAATGTTGAAATATGAAATAATAAATAATGAAAATTTGTAAACTCGATTTCTAATGATTTTGATGATGATGTAAAGTCGAAATTGTATTTATTTTTACAATAATTTAAAAATGTACTTGATTTAGTATATTAATTCTAGATAAAATGATGATACAATTAATTGTCAGATAATTCTTTTGTTGGAATAATAGTTCGGGAATGAGAGTGATTATTAATGACAACAATTTATTTGAAATTAAGATGTTAATTATATTCAAGGATGAAAATGTTTTAATTTTTCTGAAAATTGAAATGCACGGTGAAAAAAATATTAAGTAAACCGTATAAACAAAAACAAATTCATTTAAATTGAATATGGCCTTAGTAAGTTGGTTTTTTCTTTTGATTTGATAGGGAGGTAATCGTGTGACAAATAATCATGAAATGATTATTGAGATTAATAATTTACGTACAAGCTTTCGGCGAGCAGATGAATATTTCGCTGCAGTAGATGGTGTTGATTTGCGCATTCGAAAAAATGAGGTGCTTGCAATTGTAGGTGAGTCAGGTTGTGGTAAAAGTACTTTAGCTACATCAATTGTTGGGTTACATAATCCTATCAACACAAAAATAGAAGGTGAAATATTATATAAAGGTAAAAACTTGGTAGATATAACCGAGCAGCAATATACCCAGTTACGCGGTAGTGATTTCGGTTTTATTTTCCAAGATCCACTGGCTGCACTGAATCCGTTAAAGAGAATCGGTTTCCAAATTGAAGAACCGCTTATATACCATACTGATTTAAATGAAGCACAACGCCGTGAGCGTGCAATGGAGTTATTACAGCAAGTAGGTATACATAACCCGGAACGTATTTATAAGCAATATCCGCATGAATTATCAGGTGGTATGCGACAACGCGTAATGATAGCGACAGCGATTGCATGTAAGCCACCTCTTATTATAGCTGATGAACCAACAACGGCATTAGATGTAACGATTCAAGCGCAAATACTAGATTTATTAAAAGAATTACAAATAGAAACTGAGTCAGGCATTTTGTTAATTACCCATGACTTAGGTGTAGTAGCTGAAGTAGCAGATCGTGTTGCAGTCATGTATGCTGGACAAATTGTCGAAGAAGCGCCAGTTATTGAATTATTTAAAAATCCTAAACATCCATATACACGTTCGTTATTGAACTCTATCCCTCAATCCCATCAGGTAAATGAAAAGTTAGAGGTTATTCATGGTATGGTTCCTTCATTATTTAATTTGCCACGTGGAGGTTGTCGCTTTGCACCACGTATTCCATGGATTGACGAAAGCGCCCATGAGGAAAATCCAATATTACATGAGGTAGGACCAGAACATTTTGTTCGCTGTACGTGTTGGAAAGACTTTCACTTTAAGAAGGATGGGGGAAAATAATATGAGCTTTATGCAAATTAAAGATTTATGCGTGCATTATCCTATCCGTGGTGGTTTCTTCAATACCATTGTAGATCATGTTTATGCGGTAGATGGCATAAGTATGGAGTTTGAAAAAGGAAAAACTTATGGTCTTGTTGGAGAATCAGGATGTGGTAAATCGACAACAGGTAAGGCAATTATTGGTTTAGAGAAAGTAACATCGGGCCAAATAATCTATGAAGGACAAGATGTAACGAAAATGCGTCGTAGCGGTAAATCAGGATTTAATCGTGACGTACAAATGATTTTCCAAGATTCTCATTCCAGCATGAATCCAAGAAAACGCATTCGTGATGTTATTGCAGAGCCTA
This sequence comes from Lysinibacillus sp. Ag94, assembly GCF_023242215.1. Taxonomy (NCBI): domain Bacteria; kingdom Bacillati; phylum Bacillota; class Bacilli; order Caryophanales; family Bacillaceae; genus Lysinibacillus; species Lysinibacillus sp. Ag94. Next base: position 922,355 of record NZ_CP096780.1, read on the forward strand.
TTCGAAATTTCCTACGTTTAAGTGAGCAGGAAGAACGAAAACGAGTTAATGAGCTTTTGGCGATTGTTGGGATGCAAGAGGATGCCCAATATAAATATCCTCATGAATTTTCTGGTGGTCAAAAGCAACGATTGGGTATTGCACGTGCTATGGCATGTCGTCCCAAATTAATTATTGCAGATGAACCTGTTTCAGCACTTGATTTATCCGTACAAGCACAGGTTTTAAACTTTATGAAAGATATACAAGAGGAATTTGGCGTAACATACTTATTCATTTCACATGACTTAGGTGTTGTAAAGCATATGTGTGATGAAATCAATATTATGTACCGAGGACGCTTCGTGGAAAAAGGACATAGAGAAGATATTTATGATGATCCGCGTCATATTTATACACACCGTTTATTATCTGCCATTCCAGATATTGAGCCTGAAACTCGTGCAGAACGTAAGCAAGAGCGTTTAAAAGTAAGTCAGTATTATAAAGAAAATCAGCATAAATTTTTTGATAAAGACGGAAAAGTTTATCCTTTACAATCAATTTCAGATACACATGCTGTTGCATTGGCGTCGATTGAAGGGGGAATGTGATTATGTGGAAAACGGTTCTTCGAAGAGTCATCATCATGGTTCCACAAATTATTATTTTAAGTATGTTAGTGTTTATCATTGCTAAGCTAATGCCAGGCGATCCATTTACAGGTTTAATGGGACCAGAGACAGATCCTAACCGTATTGAAGAGTTACGCGAAGCAGCAGGCTTAAACGACCCATGGTATCAACAATATGCCAGATGGGTATCAAATGCAGTGCATGGCGACTTAGGTAAAAGCTACACATATCAACGCAGTGTAACATCACTTATTGGTGAACGAGCTCTCAATACGTTCTACTTATCATTAGTTGCAATGATCCTAACGTATTTAATTGCTATTCCATTAGGGCTTCTAGCAGGTCGTTATCAAGATTCTCGATTAGACCGTGGAATCGTGTTTTATAACTTTTTAAGTATGGCAATACCGCCGTTCGTGTTTGGTTTAATTTTAATTTATGTATTCGGCTATAAATTAGGCTGGGTTCCAACATCAGGTTCAGTAAATGTATTAACTGAAAAAGGTACTTTATCCTACTATTGGGATAAAATGTACCATATTATTACACCTGCTATTACGATGGCGGTTTTGGGGACGTATACGATCATTCAATATTTACGTTCAGAAATTATTGATTCTAAAAACCAAGACTATGTTAAAACAGCGCGTAGTAAAGGTTTACCAATGAATAAAGTATATACACGACACATTTTCCGTAATTCATTAATTCCGATTGCGGCAGGTCTTGGGTTCACTATTACAGGTTTACTAGGCGGAACTATCTTTATTGAAACAATCTTTAGTTATCCAGGTATGGGAGAACTATTCATGTCTTCAATTGCGAGTCGTGACTATAGTGTAATTACAGCACTTATCGTGTTGTATGGTTTCTTGGGGTTACTTGGAAGTATGTTATCAGATATTATTTTAAGCATCGTAGACCCACGAATACGTATCGACTAACTTGCAAAGAATAGAGGTGACTTTACATGGATAAAACAGAAGAGAAAAAATTAGAAGAACAACATCGCCCAGCAGTAGGTTTCCAAGTCGTATGGCGTGAGTTTAAAAAAGATAAAATAGCGATGTTTTCATTAATATTTATAACATTATTAGTAGTAGCGGTATTTATTGCTAGTTTTATTATTGATGTAGAAGAAATAATGAAAGTTAAATTACTAGGTCGCTTTGCGGAGCCGGGTGTTGATGGATATATTTTAGGTGCAGATGACGCAGGGCGTGATATTTTTGGACAATTAATTATCGGAGCTAAAAACTCTTTAATTATTGCTATATGTATTACGCTTATTGCAGCAGTTATCGGTATTGTTATCGGTTTAATTACTGGCTATTATGCGGGTAAAGTTGATCTTGTTATTATGCGAATTATGGATTTCATTATGATTTTACCTAGTTTTATGATTACGATTGCCATAGTTTCAACGCTAGAGAAATATTCACCGATCCACATCGTTATCTTATTAAGTATGTTTGCTTGGATTGGGAAGGCAAGGTTAATACGTAGTAAAACATTAACAGAAGCCCGTCGAGATTATGTAAGTGCTTCAAAAACGATGGGTACAAGTGATTTTAAAATTATGTTTAGAGAGGTTTTACCAAACTTAAGCTCTATTATTATCGTTAACTTAACATTAAGTTTAGCGGGTAATATGGGTGCTGAAACGGGTCTTTCATTTTTAGGGTATGGCTTACCACCTTCAACACCAAGTTTAGGTACTCTAGTAAGCTATGCAAGAGATCCTGAGATTTTAGTAGATAAATGGTGGATTTGGTTACCTGCAGCATTATTTATTTTAGTGATGATGCTTGGTATAAATTATGTTGGTCAAGCGTTACGACGTGCGGCTGACTCAAGACAACGATTAGGCTAAGGAGGAAGGGTAAATGAAGAAAAAAAGTGTTTTTCTGCTAACTTTACTATTAACACTAGTTTTAGCACTAGCGGCATGTAGTGGAGGGGGCAAAGAATCTTCAAAAGATGACAAGAAGAAAACAGCAACTCGTAGTTTCCCAATGGAAGTAAAGAATGAAGGAGAACCAATTAAAGGTGGTGTTTTACAAGTAGCTTTACCATCTCCATCACCGTTCAAAGGTATCTTTTTACAAGAATTCTCCTCAGATACGAATGACTCAGCGATTATGAAATTTGCAAGTAACATTCTTTTTGATAATGACGGTGACTTTTTACTAACAGATACAGGTCTTGCAAGTCTAAAGGTTGACGCAGATGCAAATAAAGCAACTGTAAAAATACGTGAAAATGTAAAATGGTCTGATGGAGAGCCATTTACAATCGACGATGTTATTTTCCCTTATGAAATTATCGGTCACCCTGATTATGAAGGCGTTCGTTATGACGATGATTTCCAAAATATTATTGGCGCTGAAGAGTACCATGATAAGAAAGCAGATACAATTTCAGGTTTAAAACGAGTAGATGATCATACATTAGAAATTTCATTTAAATCAATTTCACCAGCAATTTACAGCGGTGGTGATGGATTGTGGAGTGCAGCTGTACCAAAACATCAATTAAAAGATATTCCGGTAAAAGAAATGATAAGCTCTGATGCAGTGCGTGTAAATCCAGTAACTTTAGGGCCTTTCAAATTCGATAAAATTGTAAATGGTGAGTCTGTAAAATTTGTTAAAAATAAATTTTATTGGAAGGGCGAACCTAAACTTGATGGGGTTGTAATTAAAGTAGTTTCCCCAGAAACATTACCGAAGGCATTAAATTCAGGAACTTATGACATAGCGGTAGATGGTTTCCCAGGTTCAAAGATTACACAAATCGAAAATTCTAAAAACTTAGCAATTTTATCGCGTCCACGATTAGCTTATAACTATTTAAGCTTTAAACTAGGTAAATTCGATAAAGCAAAAGGAATTAACGTAACAGATAAAAATGCAAAATTAGGTGACCCAAAATTACGTCAAGCATTAGCTTATGCAATTGATGTAGAAGAGGTAAACGAAAAATTAGGCAATGGTATTAATACACGTGCGACAACGTTAATTCCTCCAGCATTCGCTTCATTCCATACAAAGGATATGCCAGGCTTCACGTATGATAAGAAAAAGGCGCAACAATTATTAGATGAAGCAGGCTATAAAGATGTAGATGGCGACGGTATTCGTGAAGATAAAGATGGTAAGCCATTTACAATTAAATTAGGTGCCCAAGGTGGTACCGAGGTTCTTGAATCTACGATTGAATACTACCGTCAAAACTGGAAAGAAGTCGGTATTAATGTTGAATTAGCTTCTGGTCGTCTAATGGAGTTTAACTCATTTAGTGATAAGCTTAAAAAAGATGATCCAGAGATTGAAATGTTCTTTGGCGCTTGGAGTACAGGAACAAATCCATCTCCAAAAGGATTATATGGTGAGGGTGCATTATTCAACTACTCACGTTTTGTATCACCTGAATTAACGGCAATTTTAGATGATATCGATTCTAAAGAATCTTTAGATATAAATCATCGCAAAGAAGCATTCCGAAAGTTTGAAGAGTATATGTTTGAACAGGCTACAACAATTCCAACTGTAGCAGTAACTGAGCTAATTCCAGTTAATAAACGTGTTAAAAACTATAATGTTGACTATGCAAATGAAACTCAATACCATGAAATCGAGTTAACTGCTGAAGCTCCATTAAAAAACTAATAGCACATAGTTAAATGTGAGAGTATAAACTGTAGGCAAATTCTTTAAGAAGAATTTCCTGCAGTTTTTTTGCGTTATTTTAACTTCTTTCAATAATTATTTTCTATAGCGAAAGCGCAACTTCAGTTACAAATGTTTTCTGTAGCGAAGGCACAGCGTCAGCTACACAAAACGTGTGTCCACACGATTAAAAAGAAATAGGTCTGTTTCAAAGTGTAGGACCGTACATTAACTAAAATGAGCAAGAAAAAGCATTCGTTGCAATATCACATTATTGCTTAAGTTAATTTACATAATGCGACAATAAGGAGCTATTTAGTCAAATCAAAATCCCCTTGTAGCTTTTTATTCATCAAATTAAAACACAATCCATAATTATTATCTAATTTTATGTCGAGAAATTAATTTATTTTTTACAAAAAATTAATTAGATGTCCGTAACAAATAGTTAAATTAAATTATTTGTCTTCTATAATAATTCTTGCTTTAAGGGGTTGATGTGTTAATGGAAAAAATTATTTATTAATAATTATTAGGGAAAAGATAGTTCATCACCAAAAGGTGTGGATGACTTTTGTTAAAACGTCTACTAAGTAAATAGTTGATTGGAGTGGAGACTGGGCGACTCCTCGGGGATCAGCAATAGAGGAACGAAGGCTAAAAGCATCACATCCTGTGATAACGCCTTCGTGACCAACATCGTGTTGGCCCGAGACCCTGTAGCGCAGCGGATGTTTTCTGTGCGAAAGCGTAGTGTTAACGTAGCGGCAGCAAATGTTTTGACTGTGCGAAAGCGAAGCGACAGCAACAACAAAAGCGGCTCATCGGACGCCCCTAGGAAGCTCTGCTCTGCGCGAAAGCGAAGCGTCAGCGGCAAATGTTTTCTGTAGCGAAAGCGAAGCGGCAGCTACAATGTTTTTTCTGTGCGAAAGCGAAGCGACAGCAACAAAGCGCCCAGTCGGAACGGAAATCAACCACACGTTTTGGTGATGATCCGAAAAGATATAAAAATGGTAAAACATAGGAAGAGTTCTGCGTCATAGTGGAGACTCTGCAGCGCAATCGGACATCCTCAGGAAAGTGCCCAGTCAGAATGGAAATCAACCTCACGTTATGGTGACCAGCTAAAATTCTCTAAAAACCGAATCCGAATAAATGTAGAATTTATGAGGGAAAGTATAGGAGATAAATGACTATTTGCTATATTGTAATAATAAAAAAGTAATACTTTAAACCAATAAAGTGGGAAGTCAACAAAATACTTATTGAAGAAAAATACAAATTTATTGAGCGAAATTGGAATAGTTGTATGGATTAATTTGTATATAAGAATATAAGAAATGTAAAAATTCACTTGATTAACCATGTTATTTCTAGCTAAAATGATAATACACTTAATTATCAGAATATTATTTCATTTGAGACTTACCTTAAAATTCTTTATAAGGAAGAGATTAATATTCTTTTATTTTGATGATTTTTAAATTGAAATGATTTTGAAATAAGTTTATCTAATTTTTTCGGGCTATTAATTCAACTCCTTTTAGCAAATGTTTTCTGTAGCGTCAGCTTTAGAATTCGCTGTGGTATTACCGAAAGGATCGGCATCGTGTCGCACTCATACAGATCTAAGTACAAAGTCGATGAATTTTTAAAAGGAATTTATGTAAAAAAGATAGTGCTTAACACGCGGTATCTAACTTACTACATTGCAACAGTAGTTAAGTAAAAACTCTTAAAAGGTGTGATGTAAAAATGAGCTTAATGTTAGAAGTGAAAAACCTTAAAGCTGGTTTTGATATAGACGGGGAGCTATATCATGCTGTTGATGATGTTTCATTTTCAGTTAAATCTGGTCAGATCGTTGGAGTAGTTGGTGAATCAGGCTGTGGAAAAAGTGTAATGTCTCTTTCTATTATGCAATTACTTCCAAAAGGAGTTGGTAAAATTACTGGAGGTGAAATAAGATTCCACGGGAAAAACATAGAGAATTATTCGAACGACGAGATGAATAAAATTAGAGGAAATGATATTAGTATGATTTTCCAGGAGCCTATGACATCTTTAAATCCTGTTTTTACGATAGGCTCACAAATTGAAGAGATTATGCTTAATCATAGTAAACTGTCTAAGGCTGAGGCTAGAAGTAAGGCGATTGATTTATTAAAACAGGTTGGCATTCCAAGAGCTGAAAAAATTGTGAATGAATACCCTCATCAATTGTCAGGTGGTATGAGGCAAAGAGTAATGATTGCTATCGCTATTGCTTGTCAGCCTAGGCTTTTAATAGCGGATGAACCAACTACTGCACTGGATGTAACAGTGCAGGCCCAAATACTAGAATTATTGAAAAGTATTCAGGGTAAAAATAACATGTCTATCGTACTGATCACTCACGATTTAGGTGTAGTTGCGGAAATATGTGATGAAGTAATTATTATGTATGCTGGAAAGATCGTAGAACGAACAACTGTTGATAACTTGTTTTACAAACCCAAACACCCATATACGAAACTCTTAATGGCATCGATTCCGAGAATAGATACAGAAGTAAATGAGTTAGCTACTATTAAAGGCATTGTACCGTCTTTAAAAAACATGCCTCAAGTAGGCTGTCGTTTTGTTGATAGATGTCCATCGGCGATGGCTGAATGTAGTAATGTTACGCCACAACTTACTTTCGTAGATGATAATCATGAAGTCTCTTGTTTACTTTTTGAAGGCCGTAATTCTAGAAAGGGTGTGAGCACACAATATGAATCAAGCTACAAATAATAAAGAAAACTTATTGGAGCTAATTAATTTAAAAACCTATTACCCGATTAAAGGTGGATTATTCAAACATACGATTGGACATGTTAAAGCGGTAGATAATATTTCTTTTTCCATAAAAAATGGTGAAACATTAGGGTTAGTAGGCGAATCTGGCTGTGGAAAGTCCACAACAGGTCGTACGATTTTAAGATTGTTAGACGCAACCGAAGGAAAAGTTATTTTTAATGGTCATGATATTACAAAATTGCAAGGGAAATCATTAAGAGAAATAAGGAAAGATATCCAAATGGTGTTTCAAGATCCTTATGCATCATTAAATCCTATGCAAATGGTAGGTAGTATCATAGCTGAACCAATTATGAATTATCATAAAAAACCACTTAAATCATTAAAAAGTGAAGTGATGGAGCTTTTACAAAAAGTTGGCTTACCCGAAGATGCATATTACAAATATGCACATGAATTTTCGGGAGGACAGCGTCAACGGATTGGTATTGCTAGAGCACTTGCACTTAAACCAAAACTAATTATAGCGGATGAACCAGTTTCAGCATTAGATGTCTCTGTGCAATCTCAGGTGCTTAATTTGCTAAAAGAGTTACAGGATGAGTTTGACTTAACATTTTTATTTATTGCTCATGATTTAAGTGTTGTAAAACATATGAGTGATCGAATCGGTGTTATGTATTTAGGAAACATTGTGGAAATTGCAGATAAAGAACATATTTATGATGAACCACTGCATCCGTATACACAAGCGTTAATATCTGCCATCCCGGTACCTGATCCAAGGAAAAAGAGTAGCCGTATCGTATTAGAGGGGGATATCCCTAGTCCGGCTAATCCTCCTAAGGGGTGCCCATTCCATCCACGTTGTCCAAAAGCAATGGCAGAGTGTTCATTATCTAAACCAACCTTAAAGGAGGTGAAGCGGGGGCATAGAGTTGCATGCCATTTATATTAAAAAATTATAAGAAAATCGTGTGTTAATTATTTTCAAAATAAAAATCACGGGGGGATAAACAATGAAAAAATCAGCATTATGGGCTTTCATGCTAATGCTAGTAACAGCTTTGTTTTTAGCAGCGTGTAATAACGACAACTCGACAACTGACAAAGATAAGGAAAAAGATAAAGGTGATTCCACAAAGACTAGTGAAACAGCAAAAAATAATGTAGTAACTTTCGGTACTGACCAAGCGCCTGAAGGTGTATTTGATCGAGCATTTAATGGAAGTATTGTAGATAGTTATATTCAAAATTTCACAATGGATGGTATTTATGATGTAAATGATGACTTAGAATATGTTCCTAATTTAGCAACTTGGGAAATTAGTGAGGATAAATTAACTTATACGTTTTCCTTTAAGAAAGGTGTAAAATGGCACAATGGTGAAGAGTTAACAGTTGATGACTGGGTATTTGCATTAGAGACAATAGCTAATAAGGATTACGATGGCCCTCGATTCAATTATGTTGAAAATATTAAAGGGGCAAAAGCAAAAAAAGCAGGGAAAGCTGACAAAATCGAAGGGATCGAAGTCGTTGATCCATATACTGTGAAAATTACTTTTGACAAAGTGAAAGTAAATAATTTAGAAAATCTTTGGTCTTATCCAATGCCAAAGAAACATTATGAAGGTATTGCTGTTAAAGATTTAAGTGAGTCGAAACAAGTTCGTGAAAATCCTGTTGGCGTAGGACCGTTTAAAGTGAAAAAGGTTGTAGACGGTGAATATTCTGAATTAGAGCGTTTTGATGATTACTGGAAGGGCAAGCCGCAGCTTGATGGGGTGATTGTAAAAGTAATTGACCCATCATTGGCAGCTGGAGCGTTCCAAAACGGAGAAATTGACATTATGGATATTAGACCACAAGCTGTGAAAGAATTGTCAGCATTGAAAAATGTACGCATTGAAGAAACGAATGGTGTAGTTTACTCGTATATCGGTCTTCGTTTTGGTCATCGTGATAAAGCTACTCTTAAAAATGTAGCAGATTTTGATAAGTTTAAATCAAAAGAATTGCGCCAAGCACTATTATACGCAATTAACCGTCCAGCAATGATCGATGCTTTCTTAGAAGGAAAAGCTAAAGTTGCGAATACTGTGGTTCCACGTGCCTTCTGGACTGCTGCAGAGGAATCTGACTTAAATCAATATGCATACAATCAAGAAAAGGCCAAAGAGCTTCTTAAGTCTGCAGGTTATGTAGATATTAATGGTGATGGCTTTGTAGAAGATCCTAAAGGGAAGCCATTTAAAATTTCATTTGGTCACTATGCTGGTCCTGCTGCCTTTGAAGGTCGCTCTCAAGCGATTATCCAAGCTTGGAATGATATCGGAGTGAAAACAGAGCAAGCAACTGGTACTTTAATCGAGTTTAACTTATATAATGATATGAAAGATAATGATGATGCTGCATTAGAAGCATTCTTCGGCTCTTGGAGTACAGGTGCAGATCCTGACCCGTCTGGATTATGGGGGAACGATGCAGAATGGAACTTCGGTCGCTATATAGATGCTAAAAACCAAAAATTATTAGATCAAGGCTTAAGTGAAGAAGCATTTGACAAAGATAAGCGTAAGCAAATTTATGTGGAATGGCAAAAATACTTCAATGAAGAATTACCAGCCCTACCATTATGGGAAGGCTTAGATTTATATGGCATTAATAATCGACTACAAGGTGTTCATATTAACGCTGTTGGTTTCCAAACAGATGTCTATAAATGGTATGTTGAGGAATAAATTGTAAACTATTAAGCCTACTAACTAGGCCACCTTCATGAATTGGGCCTAGTTAGTAAATTTCTAGATAAGGAGACGTCACATGCTTCAATACACACTTAGAAGATTTCTTAGCATGATTCCATTGTTACTCCTTATTTCTGTGGTGGTGTTCTTTTTAGCGAAAATGATGCCAGGAGATCCATTTGCTGGTGAAATCAATCCTTCTAATACGAATCCACAATACATTGAAGAAATGAGAGAAAAATTAGGCTATAATGACCCGATTATCGTGCAATATGGTAGGTGGGTCGGTAAATTTATACAAGGGGATTTCGGGAAATCTACAGTTTATAAAAAACCGGCTGCAGAGATTATTGCTCAGCGAATACCAAATACAATATTTTTAGCGTTAACATCATTAGTTTTTACGTACTTTTTTGCATTTCTTATGGGAATGTATGCAGGAAGAAAACCTTATACACTCGGTGATAATTTAATTGCAACTTATAATTATTTAGCTTTAGCCATTCCTTCGTTTGTTGCAGGGATTGTTGCAATTTATTTCTTTTCCTTTAAGCTAGGATGGTTTCCTTTCAATGGTTCCGTAGGTGTAGGTATAGGGGAAGGAACTTGGGCGTACTACATGAGTAGGATGCACCATGTTTTGTTACCTGCACTTATTTTAGGATTAATGGGAACGGCGTCCTATACACAATTTTTACGCAATGACATTATTGAAAATAGTAGGAAAGATTTTGTAAGAACAGCGAGAGCAAAGGGAACAAAAGAGTCGAAAATATATAACAAACATATTTTACGGAATTCTATTATTCCAATAATTACGTATCTAGGTTTTGATATTGCCACATTAATTAGTGGTGCGGTAATAACAGAAACCATCTTTACTTATCCGGGGATAGGCGCACTCTTCTTAGAATCTGTTGGGCGTAGAGATTATGCGGTCATGATGTCGATAACAATGTTACTTTCGTTTTTAACACTTTTTGGGAATTTAGTAGCGGATATATTATATGGTGTTGTAGATCCGCGTATTAGACTAGATTAAGGGGGGGGAAATATGACATTGGTAACTGATCAAGAAGTTTTATCGCCAAAGACACCGAAAAAAAGCCCCTCGCCATGGGTGATAGCGAGACGAAAGTTTGTTAAAAATAAATTAGCGATGATTAGTCTAATTTTTTTACTAATCGTTATCGTTGTATCGTTTTTAGCTCCTTATATTACAACAAAAGATATTGTACGTGTCGATTTCATGAAAATTAGTCTACCTCCATCAAGCGAGCATTGGCTAGGAACAGATACGAATGGACGAGATGTTTTTACTAGAATGCTCTACGCTGGTAGATCATCTTTAACAGTTGGATTAGGCTGTATGATTTTTATTGTATTGATTGGAACAGCTGTTGGCGCTATTTCAGGGTATTTTGGAGGGAAAATAGATCAAATGTTAATGCGATTTACTGATTTCGTATTAATGTTCCCATTTTTAGTTTTCTGTATTGTTTTAAATACTATACTTTCAGGAAAAATATCCGGTCTATGGACATTAATAATTGTTATTTCACTTTTATTGTGGGGAAGCGTTGCAAGGATAGTACGAAGTAGGGTTTTAACTGAAAAGGAAAATGAGTATATATTAGCCGCTCAGTCAATTGGCTGTAAACCATCAAAAATAATCATTAAGCACTTATTGCCTAACGTTGCATCGACGATTATTGTACAGGCAACATTATTGATGGCGGTAACAATTGTTGCAGAATCTAGTTTAAGTTTTTTAGGCCTTGGGGTTCCTGCTGATACACCTAGCTGGGGCAATATGCTATTTGAGGCTAGAAACTCAGATGTACTAAAGGATAAGCTTTGGATGTGGGTACCACCTGCAACGGCTATTACTCTAGTTATTTTGTCTATCAACTTTATTGGAGAAGGATTAAAAGATGCTTTAAATCCAAAATCAAGAAGGTAATAGAAGAAAATAAAGCACCTTTAAAAGTAATAAATGCTCACTTTTAAAGGTGTTAAATTTTTATTTACATGAATGGCGAATAAAAAAAGATGAAAATCCATCCAGTAATAAATAATGGATGGATTTATAAGTTTTTATCGATTAGCAATCCAAGTTTTCACAAGGTCTGCAGTACCATAAACGTAATGCTGATCGCCAACTTCGTGATATGTTGCGCTATCGTCAACCTCTGTATGCTTGTACGGTATACGTTGACGGCGTTTTTCTGACATTGGGTCAGGAAGTGGAATCGCAGATAATAATGATTTTGTATACGGATGAACAGGGTGATTGTATATATCATCTGCTTTACCGATTTCCATGATTTTACCACGGTACATAACAGCGATACGGTCACTGATATACTTAACCATTGATAAGTCATGGGCAATGAAAAGATATGTTAATCCACGTTCTTTTTGCAGTTGTTTTAATAAGTTTACAACTTGTGCTTGAATTGACACGTCAAGTGCAGAAATCGGTTCATCGGCGATAATAAACTTAGGATCTAAGCTTAGCGCACGAGCAATTCCAATACGTTGACGCTGACCGCCAGAGAATTCGTGAGCATAACGGTTTGCGTGCTCTTTGTTTAAGCCAACAGCCTCTAGCAGTTGATTTACTTTTTCACGACGCTCTTTTTTATCCTTGTATAGACCGTGAATTGTAAAGCCTTCACTAATGATTTCTCCGGCTGTCATACGAGGATTTAATGAAGCGTATGGATCCTGGAAAATCATTTGCATTTGACGATTAAATTTCTTTAAGTCATTTTTAGATTTTTTCCCATGGACGTTCTCGCCATCGAAAATAATTTCCCCATCTGTAATGTCGTACAGGCGAATAATGGAACGACCAGTTGTCGATTTACCACAGCCTGATTCTCCTACAAGACCGAGTGTTTCACCTTCGTAGACATCGAAGCTAATACCGTCAACTGCTTTAATAGGGTTACTTGCCGAACCGAAATGCTGCTTTAAATTTTTAATTTCAAGAACTTTTTTTGCGCCCGATTTAGTCATTTGATTGTGCCTCCTTTGCTAAATATCCTTCAATACGTTTAGCAACCTCATCTGGAAGCGGAATTTTTGGTGCATCAGGGTGCATCAACCAAGTTTTTGCAAAGTGTGTTTCACTTACTTGGAACATCGGAGGCTCTTGCTCGTAGTCAATAGCCATTGCAAACTCGTTACGAGCGGCAAACGCATCGCCCTTTGGAGGGTTCGTAAGATCTGGTGGTGAACCAGGAATCGTGCGTAATAGCTCATCCGTATCGTTATCTAAGTCTGGCATTGAACCAAGCAGACCCCATGTATATGGATGCTTAGGATTATAGAAAATATCATTAACAGTACCATATTCAACGATTTGACCTGCATACATAACTGCAACTCGGTCGGCAATGTTCGCCACGACACCTAAATCGTGGGTAATGAAAATGATCGATGTTTTCGAATTTTTTTGGATTTCTTTCATTAGCTCTAAAATTTGCGCTTGAATGGTAACGTCTAAAGCTGTTGTTGGTTCATCGGCAATTAGAAGCTTAGGATCAGCTGCGAGTGCGATGGCAATAACAACACGTTGGCGCATACCGCCTGAAAATTCATGCGGGTATTGGTTATAACGTTTTTCAGGGAAGGGGATACCTACCTGCGTTAAAAGTTCGATTGCACGTTTTTTAGCATCAGCTTTTGATACTTTTTTATGTTGTAAAATAACTTCAGTTATTTGACGTCCGACCTTCATCGTCGGGTTTAAGCTTGTCATTGGATCTTGGAAAATCATTGCAATTTCATTTCCGCGTATTTTTGACATTTCCTTATCACTTAAAGGCACTAAATCACGACCGTTAAATAAAATTTGTCCTGACTCATAAATACCAGGTGGCTGTGGAATTAGTTTCATTAATGCGTTACTCGTAACACTCTTACCAGAACCGGATTCACCAACGATTGCTAGTGTTTCACCTTCTTTTAAGTCAAAGTTTACACCACGAACAGCGTGAACTAGTCCTGCATACGTTTTAAAGTTTATTTTTAAATCTTTTACTTCTAAAATTGTTTTACTCATATTCGGCCACCTCCTTATTTACGTAGTTTTGGATCTAATGCATCACGTAAGCCGTCACCAACTGCGTTAAACGCAAAGATTGTTAGTGAAATGAACAGTGCAGGGAATATTAAACGCCAAGGAGCATTGGCAATCGCGCCATTTCCATCAGATGCCATTGTTCCCCAAGAGGCTTGTGGGGCAGGAACCCCAAGTCCTAAATAACTAAGAAAAGACTCAGTAAAAATAGCAGTTGGCACTGTTAATGTCATGGATACTAAAATCGCACCAAGTGCATTTGGCACTAAATGTTTGATAATTAAATGTCCTGTTCTTGCGCCCAATGTACGAGCCGCTAAAACATACTCTTGATTTTTAATAGATAATACTTCACCACGTACAATACGGGCCATATTGATCCAACCTGTAATGGATAGTGCAATAATCATTGGAAAAATACCTTGTTCTAATACTACTAAAAGTACGATTACTACTAAAAGGTAAGGTACTGCTGTTAAAACATCGGCAATACGCATCATAATATTGTCAACACGACCGCCTGCTAAACCAGAAATACTTCCCCATAATACACCAATGATCAAGTCTATGATTGCCGCAGCAAACCCGATGAATAAAGAAATACGAGCGCCAGCCCATATGCGAACGAAAATATCTCGACCCAAATCATCTGTACCAAACCAAAATTCTGATGATGGTGGGGCATTAAAAGAACCTAATTGATCGCTATAGTGGTATTGTGAAAACATTGGTACAAAGGTAGCCATTAAAACAATAATTATTAAAGCAATTAAGCCAAAAATGGCCATTTTATTATGGGAAAAACGGATAAATACTTCCTTCCAAAAAGAGACAGATTTATCAGTTAATTTTTCGGTTGCTTCATGATTTCCGCCAACAATTTTAAATTTATCTTTTTCGATTTGTTGCTGTGTCATTACTTTTTCGCTCCTTTCAGTCTAATTCGCGGATCGATCACGCTATATAAAATATCTACGATGAATACCGCAAATAAAAGAATGATTGCGTAGAACACGGTTGTCCCCATAATAACAGTATAATCACGGTTCGTAATACTTTGCACAAAGTGCTTACCTAATCCAGGAACCGCAAAAATTGACTCTACAATGAAGCTACCTGTAACAACAGCAGCTGTTAATGGACCTAAATAAGTAACGACTGGTAAGAGGGCGTTTCGTAAAGTATGGCGGAAGACGATTGTCCATTTACCTATACCTTTTGCACGAGCCATTTTTACGTAATCACTATTATTTTGATCGAGCATACTTGAACGTACTAGTTTAGCAATAAAGCCCATATGCGATAATGCAATAGCTAAGGCTGGCAATATACTATAAGCAAAGCCTTTCCATCCACTTATTGGGAATAATTGGAGCTTGTATGCAAGGAAATACTGCATAAGTCCAGCTAATATAAAAGATGGAACGGAAATTCCGAGCACCGCAAAGGTCGTTGCCAAATAATCTGGCCACCTATTATGATAAAGCGCAGCAATTACACCGATTAATACACCAAATCCAATTGCTAGCAGCATCGCTTCAATTCCTAAAGTTAATGATACAGGGAAGCCTTCTGCAATCATATCATTTGTAGAACGCGCTTTATATTTCATAGATTCACCGAAATTAAAAGTGGCCGCATCGATTAAATAATCTTTGTACTGAATATACCAAGGGTTATTTAATCCATACGTTTCGTTTAACTTTGCCTCTATTTGAGGAGGTAAATTACGTTCAGATGCAAATGGGTTACCAGGAGCAAGACGCAATAGGAAAAACGTAGCCGTTACGATGACGAAAAGCGCGAGAAGTATATACATCAGCCTTTTCAAAATATATTTAATCACATAAAACTCCTCCTTCTATTTGTCAATTTTCTGACAAATAAGTGCCTTCGTATTTTAAAAAGAGCTGACTCGCGCCGCAGTGGCTACGAGGCAGCTCTCCGCTTAGAGCTTAAAAGAAATTATTATTTAATCTTTACGTATTTAAGGTGAATATCACCAGTTGGATTTGGATCTAAGTTTTCAATACCTTTTTTAACTACTGACAAGTTAGTGTAGTAGTAAATAGGTGCAACTGGGAATTCTGTCATAATAATTGCTTCGGCTTGTTTTAAATAATCAAGACGTTTAGCTTCGTCAACCTCAGCAACTGCTTTGTCCAATAATTTTTTGTACTCAGCATTTTCCCAGCCTGTTTGGTTGTTACCATTTTTAGCTGTATCGAACTGTTCAAGGAATGTATATGGATCAAGATAATCAGCTACCCAGCCCATACGACCAATTTGATAGTCACCAGTTTTTAATTTGTCAATATAAACTTGCCATTCTGAGTTATCTAACTGAGATGAAATACCAAGTTTTTTGCTCCATTCTTCTTGAATATATTGAGCGATTGCTGCATGCGCTTCAGAAGTGTTGAATGAAATATTCACTTTAATATCTTTAGCGTCTTTAATACCAAGTTCTTTCATCCCTGCTTCAAGAGCAGCTTTTGCTGCAGCAACATCATTATCTTTGAAGTAACCACGGTCTTTTGTAAAGTTAGGAACTGCTACCGGAATCATACCTGTAGCCGGTTTTTGTTCACCTTTAGTTACGTTGTCAATTAATTTTTGACGATCGATTGCTAGAGCAAGAGCTTTACGGATATTTGCATTGTTCATAATTTTGTCTTTTGTATTGAATTTATACCAATAAATACTTGCTTGGTCCTTGATTCTTAAAGAACCATCTTTTTTGAAGCCATCAATTGCATTAAGATCTACTGTTTGGAATGGTGCACCAATATAGTCAAGCGAGCCAGATTTAAAGTTAGTAGCAACAGTTGGTTCTTTTTCAATCATAGCAATATTTACAGTATCAACATCAACATTTGAAGCATCCCAATAATCTTCAAATTTTGTAAGAGTGATAGAATCGTCATGTTTCCAATCGCTTAATTTATAAGGACCATTTGTTACGTAATTTTCACCTGCGTCTGCGTACCATTGTTTATTAGCTTCAGTCACTTTTTTGTTAACTGGTAAATAAGTTTTGAATCCTGTTAATTCTAGGAAATACGGAGTTGGGTTTTCTAAAGTTACGACTAAAGTTTTGTCATCTTCAGCTTTGACACCAACGTCATCAGCAGAACCGCCATTTTGGTGGTAAGCTTGAGCCCCTTTAATTGGGTAGAAAATAGAAGAATACGCAGAAAGGTTATCTGGATTTAATGCCCATTTCCAAGCATATTCAAAATCGCCAGCTACAACTTGATCGCCATTTGACCATTTTGCATCACGTAAATGGAAAGTGTAAGTCTTTTTATCAGGACTGATTTCCCACTTTTCAGCCATACCTGGAGTAGGCTTACCTTCAGCGTCTGACACAGTTAGACCCTCAAAAACATTAATTAAGATTGCACTAGATGTAGTATCTTCTGCAAGTCCTGGGTTTAAAGATGGTGGTTCTGAAGTAATTGCTAAGTTAAGCTCCTTAGATTTTGAACCAGAATCTTTACTGCCGTCTGAAGATGAAGAATTATCAGACTTTTCACCACCGAAGCCACATGCAGCTAGTACTAATGAGAATACTGCAAGGACAGTTAATAATAAAAACTTTTTGTTTTTATTCATGTAAATCCCCCTTATACAATTTTAAGCCTTCTATGAAGCTCTTATTTAATATACCAAAAAAATCATTGTGTACAAAATAAAAAATATTCGAATTTATATAGTATTATCTGACATTTTTGAAGATAATAACTTTTTCTGATTCACCACTTTAAATCAGGAAAGCGCTTACATGATAAAAAAATGATATTTATTTGGTCAATACATCAAAAATAGAATAAAAATAAAAAAGTGACATACTATATCGAAAATTCTTATTGTTCAGATAACACTATTGTTATTTGAAAAATGAGTCTAAAGTCACGCGTGGAATATTTAAGATATTTATGTAGATTTGTAAAAAAAGAGTGATTTAGATTCCTAGAAACGTATTTTTTGTAATTTATTTTCTCGAAGAATGAATATTTTTATCTATTAATGATATATAAGAAACTTATTTTGTATTTATTTAAGATTAAGCAGTATAAAAGAGAAGAAAGAAAAATTAGAGTAAAATGTGCCTCTCTTAAAGAATAAATATCGGGTATTTAGTAAAATATGTTTTTTTGAAATAATTTACACATTACTTGAATATACAATGTTGTATAAAAACAATGCATAGAATTAATTATATAAATGTAGGATTTTGCATGCAATAAATGGAAAAACACGTTTATTTTTGATGTTGTTTTATGGAGAAATTCAATTGTCTTGCTTAGGAGGAAAGCTCCTACATAAAGTTACTATACGTTATGTAGCTAGAACTTAAAGAGCGAAAATATACTGCGCATCTTTGCATGGTCTATTTTACCATATATCAATAACTAATTGGTAGTCTTCCTGAAAATAAACAGTTAAGTTGCGATTAACGGTCGTTAAAGGAGAACGCTTTTTTAGGCGTGTGAAGGATTATTAGTCCGTATATGAACTATGGTAGCGTTGCACATTTGGTAGTGCATTTCGATTTAAAGAAATGCTCTGCTTAAATGAATCAATTATGCCGAGGCAGCTTTTCATCTCCATGATAAGCTCACCATAGAGATAACGAGACGTATCTCCACAACATACTGAATTATGATTAAATCTAATAATTTAAGAGTTTGTCTACAGTTTGAGAGGCTAGGAAGGTACAATAAAAAATAACATTAGAAAAAGCGCGAGAAATCAACATTTCTAAAATGGATTTCTCGCGCTTTTTAGGTTTTAAGCAGTTATGTCCCGGTTTCAATCTTTAGGACTGTTTTTTTAGTTGTAAAATGACAGCTTCATCTGGATCGATGTATACAGTCTTTTGTTCAAAGTAAATAACAAACCCGGGTTTAGCGCCATTTGGCTTTTTTACTTGACGTATTTCTGTGTAATCTACTGGAACAGAGGAAGAGTTTCTTGCTTTTGAAAAATAGGCAGCAAGTGTTGCAGCTTCTCGTAATGTCGTTTCGTCAGGTTCACTTGTATGGATGACAACATGTGAGCCTGGAATATCCTTCGTATGCAACCAAATATCCGTGCGTTTAGCAATTTTAAATGTAAGCATGTCATTTTGTTTGTTATTTTTACCAACTGAAATCGCTACACCTGTTGACGAGACGTAACGTTCTGGCTCAGGCTTCGCTTGTTTTTTCTTTTTTCGTGCATGACGTAATTTCAAATAACCTTGTTCTGCTAATTCTTCACGAATTTCTTCGATATCTCCAGGAGCAGCTTGTTGTACTTGCTGAGCAAGCATTTCGAAATAGGCAATTTCCTCTTTCGTTTTTTCTAGCTGTTCTTGAACCATAATAAGGGCATTTTTTGCTTTTGTGTATTTTGTGTAATAGCTTTGAGCATTTTCAACAGGTGTTTTACGTTCACTCACTGGAATGGTGATTTTTTCATCTCCGGTGTCACTATAATAGTTAGTGACAGTTACTTCCTTTTCGCCTTTTTCAAACAAATAAATATTTGCCATCAGTAATTCTCCATATAATTGGAACTGATCTAGCTTAGATGCGCGTTCGTAGTCTTTATTCAACTTTTTAGTTTTTAACATAAGTTTGTCAATTTCATTTTGTAGCCATCGCTCTAAATCACCAGCCTGCTGTTTGACACGATCACGCTCAGCTCGAGCAAAGAATACACGGTCAAGTAGCTCATGGACATTTGGATAAATCGTTACATCTCCTTGCAAATGTGTTAGCGCGATTGGTGAGAAGTACGTTTTATTATTTGCGTTTACATACATCGGCTTTGTTCCGCCATTATTAAAGGAAGCTATAAAATGTTTAAAGCAATTTACACGATCATCTGTGTCTGTTAATCGGAATAGTAATTCCTCAGCATGTATAGGCGAGAAACCAATAAATTGCGAAACTACTTCCTTAGCTGTTTTTGGTTCAGAGAAAAACAGTGTAAGCTGTTCGTCGGTTACTGCTAGAGGGTGCCATTTATTCTGTGCGGGCGGTGCGATATAAGGCTGGCCAGGTAAAATTGTACG
Source organism: Lysinibacillus sp. Ag94 (assembly GCF_023242215.1). NCBI lineage: Bacteria > Bacillati > Bacillota > Bacilli > Caryophanales > Bacillaceae > Lysinibacillus > Lysinibacillus sp. Ag94. Next base: position 942,328 of record NZ_CP096780.1, read on the forward strand.
GAAACTATTCACAGAAGGTGGCAAATGCTTTAAGCTGTCGACTATTTTTCCCTGTTCTTTATCTATTAATAACAGATTACTATGACGGCCCATAATTTCAGCATGTAACTCCCTAACAATAGGGTCGCCTATTTCATTTTTACTTTCAATTTCTACTATTATAATTCGATCAAAATCGTGCTGTTTAATAGAAGAAATAAAACCACCCTCTAAATGCTTTCTCAATAGCATGCAAAACATTGGGGGCTCTGCTGGATTTTCTATAGATTGCTCAGTAAGGTGAACACGTGCGTAAGAAGGGTGAATCGAATAAAGTAATTTATGATTACTTCCGTTCGCACGGATATGTAGCACAACTTCCTGAGCGTTTGGTTGATGTATTTTAGTGATCCGACCTGTTACTAATTGTTGGAGGTCGGCTGTCATTGAATAAGTAAATAAGCCATCAAATGCCATATGAATTCCTCTTTCCAAAGATATAAGCATCTTGGTACTTTCGTATTTATTTTTTTAATGGTACATTCTTATCACTCTGCTGAAGCATAAATGAACTTTATTTATGACTCATCGGCATAACGTGTGGTTGATTTCTGCGCTTTCCTGGGGGAGTCCGATGAGTCACCAAGCCTCCACTCCAATCAACTTATATGCATGACATACGTATTAGCAAAAGGTCATCCTTAAATTCCGCTGAAAAGTCATAATAGACATCATTTGTGAAACATCCGTTGAAAGAAGTTAAAGCCTCTGGCAGATGTCACAAAATCGGAAAGACGCAATTATGCCGAGGCATAATTGATCAGGGTGTATTGTTTACCTCTTTTATCTTCACAAATTATTTAGATTGCAACTGAATTAATTTGTGAAGAAATATTGATTGATTAGAAAATATTGTTTTGAGCAATTTAAGGGTTTTTTGTTGATATTTTGCTTATAAGTGACAATTTTTAGCGGATTGTAGTGAAGGGTTACTTGACTCCCGCAGGAAAGCAAGTAGCCCGTAACGGAAATCGGCTTCCCCCCGATGAGTCGCCTGTTCTTGACTTTAATCATCTTCTAGACATGGCATACATTTTCACAAATGTCATCTCTATGCTTTGCTAATGAGTTTTTCCTTATGTTTATCATAGCATTTTTTAGGTGAATATTAAAATATAGCTTCGAATGTGGTAGAATTAGCTTTTGTTCTATTTTCATTTATTGGTTGTCTAAACAACCTAGCGACAGCTACAATTGTTTTTCTGTAGCGAAAGCAAAGCGACAGCTACAATTTTGCTAAGGCGAAATTGATCTAATTTTTTGCGGAGAGACATCATAAATGACAGAGCTTATGTTATAATAATGCCAGTATGCAAAGAAAGGTGTGACGAACCTTGGTGCGTAGTATGACTGGTTTTGGCAGAGGTGTCACAATAACAACAGACTTTCAATTAACCGTAGAAATGCGCTCGGTCAACCATCGATTTTTAGAAATCAATGCAAAATTCCCGAAAGAATGGCTTGAAGCAGAAATTTTTGCAAAGAAATTAATTTCGCAAGCTTTGTCACGTGGCAAAATTGATGTGATGGTTTATGTTAAGGATTTAGAGAACGTCGAGCAATCTATTGAAATTAATTGGTCATTAATTGAAGCGTATCGTAAGGCAAAAGAGCAATTAGCAAGTAAAGTACCACTAGAAGAAAAATGGACAATGCAAGAGCTACTATCGCTTGAACAAGCACTTGTACAAGAAAAGCCACAGCTTACACCTGAGGATTTACTCTATGCTGTTGAAAAGGCTATTTCACAAGCACTTGAACAGCTCATTCAAATGCGTGAGCGTGAAGGGCAAGAATTACATGATGTTGTTGTACAATATAAAGAACAGTTAATGGAACAAGTGAATCAGATTCGTTCATGTGCATCTCTTGCTGTAGAAAAATATCGTACACGATTATCGGAACGAATTTCTCAAGTGGCGGATGGAGCGTTGTTAGAAGATCGCCTACTTGCCGAAGTAGCGATATTCGCAGAACGTGTGGACATCACTGAAGAATTGGATCGATTAGATAGTCACTTTAATCAACTTGAAGAAACATTACAAGAAATGATTTCAGTTGGTCGTAAATTAGACTTTTTAATGCAGGAAATACACCGCGAGATCAATACGATTGGTTCCAAAAATCAGTCAACAGAGGCGGCCGTTGCAGTAGTTCAGGCGAAAACAATTTTAGAAAAGATGCGTGAGCAAGTTCAAAATATCGAATAGCTTGCCTGTATCTGTTATAAATTAAGGGAGATATAGAGAATAAATGATAAAAGAACGTGGATTATTAATTGTTCTGTCTGGCCCATCTGGTGTAGGTAAAGGGACAGTGCGCAAAGAATTATTTTCTCAGCCGAATACGAATTATGAGTATTCCATCTCGATGACAACACGAAATCCTCGCGAAGGTGAAGTAGATGGTGTAGACTATTTTTTCAAGACACGTGAAGAATTTGAAGCGTTGATTGAACAGGGTGGCTTATTAGAGCATGCTGAATTTGTAGGGAATTATTACGGAACACCGTTAGCCTACGTAAATGAAACACTTGATGCAGGACGCGATGTGTTTTTAGAAATCGAAGTGCAAGGTGCTGCACAAATCCGCAAAAAGGCACCAGATGCATTATTTATTTTCTTAGCCCCACCAAGCTTAACGGAATTAAAAGACCGTTTAGTTGGTCGAGGGACAGAAACAGCAGACGTTATTGCGAAGCGTATTGCAACTGCAAGTGAGGAGCTCGAAATGATGAGCCTTTATGATTATGTAGTTGAAAATGATGAAGTGACAAATGCTTGTGATCGTATAAATGCGATTATTAAAGCAGAGCATTGTCGTAGAGAACGTGTTGAAAAAAGATATTTGTCAATGTTGAGAGGAGAATAAACCTATGTTATACCCATCAGTAGATACATTAAAAAAAGAAATCGATTCAAAATACTCTTTAGTAAGTCTAGCATCTAAACGTGCTCGTCAAATGCAAGAGGAACAAGACACGGAACGTTTACACAAATACGTTTCCCATAAATATGTAGGGAAAGCACTTGAAGAAGTAGCAGCAGGTGTACTTACGAAAGTATCACAGGATGAGTCAACTGTGTACGAAGACGAAATTTAACTTTGATAAGAAAGTTTTTGCTACATCGCTAAATTAATGTTAACTTCTTTCAGCATTTATATCCTGTAACGAAAGCGAAGCGTCAGCTACAGAAGTCTCCCGCCTTTATAGGTGAGATGAATGCCGATTTAAGCTACTTGTCAGCGAATGTCCAAACAACCGCTGAAATAGAGGAACTCAGTCAAGCGTCACGTCCTGTGGCAACGACTGAGTGACCAACAATGTGCCTGGCCTAAAGCCTCCGGCGGATGTCCCGGAATCGGAAATGAGTTCATAAATCGTCGCATCCGTGCGATAACGGCTAACTGACCTGCATGTGCAGGCCAAAGCACAAAGCTGATTTTCGGACGCAATTATGCCGAGGCATAATTGATCGTCTGCAGTGGATTTTTGATTATACAGAATGTCGAGAGCTCCCGGGGAATGTTCCTTTGGGAGCTTATCATTTGAAAGGACGATTGTGCATGAATAAAAATATTTTACTTTGTGTTTCAGGGGGTATAGCAGTTTATAAGGCTGTCGCTTTAGTTAGTAAGCTATCTCAGGCAGGAGCAACTGTAAAGGTTATCATGACAGCATCAGCAAGACAATTTGTGAATCCGCTGAGTTTTCAAGTTATGTCCAAAAATGATGTTTTTTTCGATACTTTTGATGAAAAGGATTCGAGTGTGATTGCCCATATTGATTTGGCGGATTGGGCAGATTTAATTTTAGTTGCACCAGCTACTGCAAATATCATAGGGAAACTGGCGAATGGAATTGCAGACGATATGGTAACGACGACCTTGCTTGCAACAACTGCCCCTGTATGGCTTGCACCAGCGATGAATGTACATATGTATGACCATCCAGCGGTAAAACGAAATTTGGCGCAGTTACATTCTGATGGCTATCAATTTATTGAGCCTTCGGAAGGATTTTTAGCGTGCGGCTATGTTGGAAAAGGTCGTTTAGAGGAGCCAGAAAAAATAACGGCGCTTGTGCAAGCGTTTTTTTCAGAGAAGCATAAGCCGTTAGCTGGTAAAACGGTTGTAGTTACAGCTGGGGCGTTTTATGTTCCGATGGACGAGCACCATATAATTAGTACACAGTCGAATAGTAGAATTGGTCAGGCAATAGCAAAAGAGGCAAAAACACTTGGGGCAAATGTAATTCTTATAGATGAGAACGAAAGAAGTGTGTATAAGCTTTTTGAGCAGCTTGAGGATTATAAAAAGCACTATCCATCTGCATTTTTTATCCATGCAGCAAATACGCCTACAATTGAAGGGGCGCCGATGCTATCCGTAGAAGGCATGACCGCCATAACTTTTGGACAAAAGGTTATTGGTGAGCCACTGTTAGCAATTATGTCTGACACGTGGATTGATTTTAGTGACACGGCAGAAGTAAATGGTCAACTGTGGGATACGACAAATGCCACGCAGTTTGCGCAAGCATTTTGGACATATATACTACAGGGTGAGAAGCGATGAGTTTGTTAATTGCAGAGGTTATAGTGGATGTTTCGACATACCATGTAGACCGTCCATTTGACTATGAAGTACCTATAGAATGGGCACATATTATCGAGATGGGCTGTCGTGTAAAAGTACCGTTCGGGCCAAGAAATGTTCTAGGCTTTGTAGTCGGATTAAAAAATGACACAGATGTACCATCTAATAAATTAAAGTCTATTGCGCAAATTTTAGATATAGAGCCGGTATTAACCGAAGAAATGTTGTTAATGGCGAAATGGTTAAAAAACGAAACGATTTGTTATGAAATTGATGCCTTACAGGTCATGCTCCCTTCAGCGCTTCGTGCAAAGTATGAAAAAATCATAACGCTATTAGCGGAGAAAGATGCTTTGCCAGATGAGGCTCAGGCTATTTTTGGTAAGCGACAACAGGCTAATTTCAAAGAATTCGAGCGTGCACAATTACTTCCTTTATTAAAACAGCTTATGACTAATAAAATTGTAAAAATTGAAAATGTTGTAAAGCAGCAAGGCAATGTGAAAGAAATACGGATGGTCAAAATATCCGATTATCAGCAAGATATAGATAAAGCAATGGAAGGTGCAGCGAGAGCAGCTAAACAGCGTCAACTGATTGAATGGATGGGCAGACATCTTGGAGAGGTCCTTTTGCCACAGAAAATCTATGAGGAAACAGGTGCATCTTCCGCGGTCTTACAGTCAGTTATTGACAAAGGGGCCGCCCATTTTATACAAGAAGAAGTATATCGTGATCCCTTTACGAAGGAGGTTTCCCGTACTCAATCTTTACAGTTGACGAATGAGCAGCATATTGCACTAAAGGCAATTACTAAATCGATGGAAGAACAGACGGCGCAAACCTTTTTACTACACGGCGTCACGGGAAGCGGTAAAACTGAAATATATTTGCAAGCGATACAAAAGGTGTTAGATGAAGGTAAGGAAGCCATTATGTTAGTACCTGAAATATCATTAACACCACAAATGACAGAGCGTTTTCGTAGTCGTTTTGGTGAGATGGTGGCTGTAATGCATAGTGGATTATCTGTCGGTGAAAAGTATGATGAATGGCGAAAAATTCAGCAAGGAAAAGTAAGTGTTGTTGTTGGAGCTCGTTCGGCTATTTTCGCACCTTTTACAAATTTAGGCCTCATTATTTTAGATGAAGAGCATGAATCAACCTACAAGCAAGAAGATTCACCCCGTTATCATGCTAGAGATGTAGCGATTTGGCGAAGTAAATTTTATAAATGTCCTGTTATATTAGGTAGTGCAACGCCTGCACTTGAATCATTTGCGAGAGCAAAGAAAGGTGTATATAGTTTACTATCCTTAAAGCAACGTGCTTTGCATCAAGCGTTACCAACTGTTTATATTGCTGATATGCGTGAAGAACTTCAAAAAGGGAATCGTTCTATGTTTTCGGAGCAGCTTATTGATGCAATACGTGTACGGCTTGAGAAAAAAGAACAGATGGTGCTATTTTTAAATCGTCGTGGCTATTCTTCTTTTGTGCTTTGTCGTGATTGTGGAACGGTTGTACAATGTCCGAACTGTGACATCTCGTTAACGTATCATCGAACAACTGAAAAATTAAAATGTCATTATTGCGGTTATGAGGAGCGTGTTCCTCAAATATGTCCCCAATGCCAGAGTGAGCATATTCGCTATTTTGGTACGGGAACACAAAAAGTCGAGGAAGAAATTTATAAGCTATTTCCTGAGGCAAGGGTTCTCCGGATGGATGTGGATACAACGAAACAAAAAGGTGCACATGAAGAAATTTTGCAGTCATTTGGGGAAGGACAGGCAGATATTTTGCTCGGGACGCAAATGATTGCTAAAGGTCTTGATTTCCCTAATATTACGCTAGTTGGTGTACTTAGTGCTGATACATCTCTGCATTTACCCGACTACCGTGCAGCGGAGCGTACATTCCAATTATTAACGCAGGTTAGTGGTAGAGCTGGACGTCATGAAAAGCATGGTGAGGTTATTGTTCAATCGTATACACCAGAGCATTATGCAATTGAATTGGCCAAAATACAAGATTATGAGCCATTTTACGAACGTGAAATGTTTTTACGTCGACGCTCTAGCTATCCACCGTATTATTATGTAGCACTTGTTCAACTATCTCATGAGGATGTCATGATGGCAGCAGAGTATGCTGGACGTGCAGCGGATTGGCTAAGGGAAAACTTATCAAACAAGGTAGCCATTATTGGACCGACAACGGCAAGCATTAGTCGTCTCCAAAATAGATATCGTTATCAATGTTTGATAAAATATAAAATTGAACCAAATCTCATTCCTGTATTACAGCGCCTTTTAGCGATGTATCGAGCGGAATGGATTAAACAGGGTATATTAATGACGGTAGATTTAGATCCATCGACTATATAAAATGATTCATCACCAGATTAGACATGACATTTTGTTAAAATATATGCCATGCGAATAAGTTGATTGAAGTAGAGGCTGGGCGACTTCAGCAAAGCGCCCAATTGGAACGGAAATTAACCTCACGTTATGGTGCTAAGGCATAATTGATATGAATTAGCTAGATTATGATGTAGCGTTACAATTAGACAAGGCAATACGCCTTAAATATAGAAATGAGGAACATAACATGGCAATTAAAAAAGTTGTTGAACATCCAGCAAAGGTGTTATCAACGCCGTGCGCGGAAGTAAAAGAAATTAATGAAGAAATTATTACATTACTAGATGATTTATATGACACAATGGTTGAATACGATGGCGTTGGTATTGCTGCACCGCAAATAAATGTAGGATTACGTGTTGCTATTGTCGAGCTTGGCGAGGAACGAGATATTTTAGAAATGATTAATCCGACTGTCATTGAAACAGATGGCGCTGAAGTGGATATTGAAGGATGCTTAAGCTTCCCTGGATTGTACGGTGAGGTTGAACGACCTGATTACGTGAAAATTGAAGCATGTGACCGTGAAGGACGTGTGTATGAGTTGGAAGCGGGAGGCTTTGATGCACGAGCAATTTTACATGAAATCGATCATTTAGACGGCGTGCTATTTGATTCGAAAATTAAACGCATTTTAACTGAGGAAGAGCTTGAAGCGATGTACGCTGAAGAGGAGGAATAATATGACTTCAATAATTTTTATGGGAACACCTGATTTCTCCGCGCCAATTTTGCGTATGCTACATCATGAAGGTTATGATATTAAAGCTGTAGTTACACAACCAGACCGTCCAGTTGGGCGTAAACGTGTGCTAACACCACCACCTGTTAAAGCAGCAGCTATGGAATTAGGTTTACCTGTTATTCAGCCTGAAAAATTGCGTGGTTCTGAGGAATTACAGCAAATTATTGATTTACAGCCTGACCTAGTCGTAACTGCCGCTTTTGGACAAATTTTGCCGAAAGAATTACTTGATACACCACCGCTTGGTTGTATTAACGTCCATGCGTCACTTTTACCAAAGTATCGAGGAGGAGCACCTATTCACCAAGCAATTATTGATGGCGAAAAAGAGACGGGTGTAACGATTATGTATATGGCACAAAAGCTTGATGCTGGTGACATCATATCTCAAAAGGCTATCCCAATTGAAGAGGATGATCATACAGGTGGACTATTTGATAAGCTAAGTGTTGTAGGCTGTGAATTATTAAAAGATACACTTCCTTCTATTATTAATGGAACAAATAATCGTACAGTGCAGGATGAAGCACAAGTAACCTTTGCAAGCAATATTTCACGTGAACAGGAACGTATCGATTGGACAAAGGATGCGACAACTTTATACAATCAAGTGCGTGGTCTTCATCCGTGGCCTGTTGCCTACACAACATTTGAAGATGGAAACTTTAAAATTTGGTGGGCGCAGGTTGGTAACAAAAAGCATGATACTTTACCAGGTGAGGTTGTCGCGATTTCAAAGGACCATTTTGAAGTTGCAGCTGGAAATGGTACAACACTAGCCCTGTATGATGTACAACCAGCTGGTAAAAAACGCATGACAGCAGAGGAATATTTGCGTGGTACAGGTTCTAAATTACAGATCGGGGACCAATTTAAATGAGTAAAAAAAGCGTAGTAATTTGGGATGGAAATGTGCGTGATGCTGCACTTTCTATTCTGTTAGCAGTAGATAAAAATCAAGCCTATAGTAATTTGCTTTTAAATGAAACGATCAAGCGACATAAAATTGAAGCGAAGGATCGTGCGCTTTTAACAGAAATTACGTATGGTACTTTACAATATAAAATGACACTTGATTATTATTTAGAGCCATTTATTCGTGGCTCAGTGGATCATTGGGTACGCTGGCTTTTACGTTTATCTTTATATCAAATGCATTATTTAACGCGTATCCCACCACATGCAGCGGTAAATGAGGCTGTTGAAATTGCTAAGCGTCGAGGTCACAAAGGGATAGCCTCAATGGTCAATGGTATTTTACGATCTATTTTACGTCAAGGTGTAGCTTCTACTGCTGACATTAAAGATCCAATTGAGCGCCTTGCTATTGAAACGAGTCATCCTGAATGGTTAGTGCAGCGCTTTGTCGATAACTACGGTATTGAAGTAGCGGCTGAAATGCTACATGAAAATAATGTACCACCGGTGCAGACTGTACGTGTAAATATGACGAAAGCAAGCGTTGAACAAGCGATTGCCAGCATAGAAGCGGAAGGTTTATCAGCACAAAGAAGCGAGCTAATGCCTGAATGTTTATATGTAACAAATGGTCAGCCAGCTCGAACAAAGGCATTCCAAGATGGGCTTATTACTATTCAGGATGAAAGCTCAATGATTCCTGCAAATGTTTTACATCCATCACCTGGCATGCGCGTCTTAGATATGTGTGCAGCTCCGGGAGGAAAGACAACACATATAGCTGAGATTATGAAAAATGAAGGTTCAATTTTAGCGACTGACCTTCACCCTCATAAATTAGATTTAATCGACCATAATACGGATCGTCTAGGGATTGATATCGTAGAGACTGCTCCGATTGACGGACGGAAGGCACCAGATTTTCTACAACTAGAATCATTCGACGCTATTTTAGTCGATGCACCTTGTAGTGGCTTAGGTGTTATGCGCCGTAAGCCAGATATTAAATATACAAAGCGAGAAGAAGATTTAGCAAGCCTACAAAAAATACAATTGGCACTATTAGATGCTGCAACAAAAGTATTAAAAATAGATGGCAAGCTTGTGTACAGTACATGTACAGTAGATAAAAGGGAAAACGAAGGTACTGTAGAAGCCTTTTTAACAACGCATCCAGAAATGGAAGCTATACAACTAGAATCTTTACCAACAAAATTAGCGGAAAAGCAAGCAAATGGCATGCTTCAAGTCTTTCCACAAGACTTTGGCAGTGACGGTTTCTTCGTTGCCGCCTTTCGTAAAAAAGGAGGATCCAACTAATGGTGGATCAAGAGAAATTTAATGAGCGCATTAACGACTTAGTTGAAGAAGCAGAAGACAAGCCTGTTCGACGCGCAAAAAAAGAAAAACCAAATTTAAAGGAATCGGTATACTCATTACAGCCGGAACAATTAGAAGAATGGTTAAAGGAAAATGGTGAAAAACCATTCCGTGCAGCGCAAATTTTTGATTGGCTTTATAATAAACGTGTCAAAACATTTGAAGAAATGTCTAACCTTTCAAAGGGATTACGTGAAAAGCTTGAAGCAAGTTTTGCATTGACGACATTATCAACAATTATTCAACAGGAATCTAAAGATGGTACGATCAAGTTTTTATTCCAGTTACAAGATGGCTATTCTATTGAAACTGTATTAATGCGTCATGAATATGGGAACTCTGTTTGTGTGACGACACAAGTAGGCTGCCGAATTGGCTGTACGTTTTGTGCGTCAACTTTAGGTGGATTAAAACGTCACTTATTAGCAGGGGAAATCGTGGAGCAAGTTGTCAAAGTGCAACAAACTTTAGATGAATTGGGCGAACGTGTGTCACATATCGTCATTATGGGTATTGGAGAACCTTTCGATAATTATGATGCGATGATGAACTTCTTAAAAGTCATCAACCATGAAAAAGGGTTAAATATTGGTGCTCGTCACATCACTGTATCAACATCAGGAATTGTCCCTAAAATTTACGAATTTGCTGATGAACAGCTACAAATCAACTTTGCAGTTTCCTTACATGCACCAAACCAAGAGGCTCGTCAAAAGCTGATGCCAATTGCACGTGCTTACAAATTGGATGAATTAATGGAAGCCGTTCGTTACTATACGAAAAAAACTGGCCGACGTGTTACTTTTGAGTATGGTTTAATGTCTGGTGAAAATGATTCTGTTGAAATTGCAGAAGAATTATCTGCATTAATAAAAGGACTTAAATGTCACGTGAACTTAATTCCTGTAAACTACGTACCAGAACGTGATTATGTTCGCACATCCCGTAGTCAAATTTTTGCCTTTGAAAAAACATTAAAGAAGAATGGTATTAACGTAACGATCCGCCGAGAGCAAGGTTCTGATATTGCTGCTGCGTGTGGTCAATTACGTGCGCAAGAGAGATCTGAAGAGACGAGGTGACCAGTGTTGGAATACACAGTCGAAAGTGATATTGGGTTAAAACGAGCAATTAATGAAGACCGTGCGGCATTTTTCAAACGTCCAAACGGTCTTGCGCTAGCACTTGTAGCAGACGGCATGGGTGGTCATAATGCTGGCGATGTAGCGAGTGATATGGCGATGAAACAGATGGAATCCGTTTTTTTACAGGCTGAGGCACATCATTTTGCATCAACAACATCAAAAAAAGAGTGGTTACTACAAGCAGTCAAGCAATTGAATAAAAGTATATATGACTATTCTTTATCACATGAAGACTGTAAAGGAATGGGCACGACGTTTATTGCAGTGTTAATTGAAGAACATCATTGCTTTATCGCACATGTTGGCGATAGTCGTGTGTATTATTTCTTTGATGATGGTGCACAACAAATAACAAGAGATCATTCTTATGTAAATGTTCTGGTTGAAAATGGTGAAATTAGCGAAGAGGAAGCGTTGACACATCCGAAGAAAAATTTCATCTTAAAAGCTGTTGGTACAGAAGAAACGATTGAACCAGACTTTTATGAAGTTGATTTAGCATCAAAATCGTATTTACTCATTTGCTCTGACGGTTTAAGCAATAAACTTACAGTGTATGAAATGGCATCAATTATTACGTATCCGGATTCAATAGCAGAAAAAGGACGAAAGCTTGTGGAATTAGCAAATGCAAGCGGGGGAGAAGACAATATCTCCCTCGTGCTACTCACAAGGCAAGATGAGGAGGTGTAAGTATGCTTGTAGGTAAACGAATTAGTGATCGCTATAAAATTATAGGGCTAATTGGTGGCGGTGGTATGTCCAATGTTTATTTAGCACATGACATGATTTTAAACCGTGATGTAGCGATCAAAATATTACGCTATGATTTTACCAATGAGGATGAATTGCATCGCCGTTTTCAACGTGAAGCACTTTCTGCTACAAGCCTTACACATCCAAATATCGTTAGTGTTTATGATGTAGGTGATGATGGTGATTTACATTATATTGTGATGGAATATGTCCAAGGGAAAACATTAAAGCAGTACATACAGGAATTTGCACCAATTTCTCCTGCTAGAAGTGTGCATATTATGAAGCAATTAACATCAGCAATTGCCAATGCTCATGAAAATCATATTATCCATCGTGACATTAAACCTCAAAATATTTTAATGGACGCTGAAGGCAATGTGAAAATAACTGATTTTGGCATCGCGATGACACTTAGTGCAACGTCATTTACACAAACGAACTCCGTACTTGGAACGGTGCATTATTTATCACCAGAGCAGGCTCGTGGTGGTACGGCAACAAATAAATCTGATATTTATGCACTTGGCATTGTTTTATATGAATTATTAACAGGAGAGTTGCCCTTCTCAGGCGAGTCAGCTGTTTCTATCGCGCTTAAACATTTACAATCTGAGACGCCGTCCGTTCGTGCATTCGATGCCACGATTCCACAAAGCTTAGAAAATGTTGTGCTAAAAGCTACGGCAAAAGATGCTTCTCATCGTTATTCGACAGTAGAAGAAATGCAAGTAGATTTAGAAACTGTTTTATCGCCAAATCGGGTGAATGAACCGAAGTTTGTCATACCGGAAGATAATGATGTAACAAAGGCTATTCCAATAATAAAAGAGCCGGTTGTACGTAAAGACGAAGATTTAACGAAGACAAGAGCAATCGAACCAATTGCGCAACCAAAGCCGCCGAAACCTGAGGTTAAAAAGCCTGTTGAAAAGACAGCACCTGTGAAGAAAAAGAAAAAATGGCCAATAGTTGTTGCTGGGCTAGTAATAGCCGCTATCGCTATCTTCCTATTCTTTTTCTTTGCCACAGATTTATTTAGCCCGAAAAAGATACCTGTACCTAGTGTGGCTAATTTGACCGTTGAGGAAGCTACAAAGAAATTAGTGGCTGAAGGTTTTACTGTTGGTGAAGAACATCAGGAGCGTTATGATGAGAACGTGGAAAAGGGTAAGATTATTGAAACAGACCCTTCGGAGGGTACAGAGCGTGTAAAAGGTACGGAAATAGATTTAATCGTTAGTCTTGGATTAGAAATGACAAAAGTGGAAGATTATAGAGGGCGGCAAATCAGCCAAGTTGAATCTATGTTAAAGGATAAATTTTTAGAGCCAGATATTAGCTATGTGCATTCAACGGAGCCAGAAGGACAAATTATTGATCAAGAGCCAAAACCTCAAGAAGAAGTAATTGCTAAAGATACAAAGATGAAATTTAAGGTAAGCGCAGGTATACAAATGGTTACCGTAGGTAATGTTGTGAATTACACGAAGGCTGAAATGGATGAGTACGTAAGAAGAAATGGCTTGAAATGGAGTATTGCTCGTGAAGACTTTAATGATACAGTGGCTGCTGGAAGTGTTATTTCACAATTGACAAAAGTAGGGACTTCAGTTGAAGTAGGATCTACAATAGCGGTTGTTATAAGTAAAGGGCCAGCTGAAAAACCTAAAAAAACTATCGTTAAAACTGTGGCTGTAAAAATACCTTATGAACCAGCTGAGGAAGGTATGGAGCAAACTATTCGTATTGAAATTCAAGATAAAAACCATACAATGTCATCAGTAGCCGATACATTTACTATTACAGCTGATAAAGACTATAAAATACAGCTTGTCATTGAAGAGGGTGAAGTAGGCGCATATAGAATTATTCGTGATTCAGAAATTATTGATGAGAACAGATTCAACTTCAGCGATATTAAATAAGGGGGAATTGGATGGCGCAAGGCCAAATACGTAAAGCATTAAGCGGTTACTACTATGTATATGATGGAGAACAACTAATACAATGTCGAGGACGTGGGGTTTTTCGCAATCGCGGGGAATCTCCACTCGTTGGCGACAATGTAGAATACACTCTGGAAACAGAGGGGTCAGACGGTACGATCCAAAAAATTATGGAACGCCAAAATGAATTAGTACGTCCGCCAATAGCTAATATTGATCAAGGGATTTTAGTATTTTCAGTAAAAGAACCTAATTTTAATACAATTTTACTGGATCGTTTCTTAGTTGTTTTAGAATCATTCCATGTTCATCCGATTATTTGTTTAACAAAGATGGATTTACTAGAAAATCATGAACGCGAGGAATTGCAAAGCTATATAGAAGATTATGAAAGCATGGGGTATACAGTGCTACAAACCTATAAAGGTGAAGAAGAATTAGTTGATCGTCTACAGCCTATTTTAAAGGGAAAAACTTCTGTATTAGCAGGGCAATCTGGAGTTGGGAAATCCACGTTACTAAATACTTTAATTCCAGATTTAAATTTAAAGACCGGTATTATTTCGCAAAGTTTAGGGCGAGGAAAACATACGACTCGCCATGTCGAATTAATCGAAGTATGTGACGGCTTATTAGCAGATACTCCAGGATTTAGTTCATTTGATTTTGATGAAATAGAAAAAGAAGAATTAGGCGCATGCTTCCCTGAGATGGCCCGTATGGCAGATGATTGTAAATTTAGAGGCTGTTTACACTTAAAGGAGCCAAAATGTGCAGTAAAGGTAGCTGTTGAGGCGGGAGAAATTCGTGACTACCGTTATAAACACTACGAGCAATTTATGCAAGAAATTATGGATCGAAAGCCGAGGTATTAATGATGATACAAATAGCACCATCAATTTTAGCAGCGAACTTTGCTAAATTAGGAGAAGAAGTAAAAGAAGTAGAAAAGGCAGGGGCACAGCTTATTCATATCGATGTTATGGATGGTCATTTTGTGCCAAATATTTCTTTCGGCTCTATTGTTTTAGACGCCATTCGCCCTTTAACTGATTTGCCACTAGACGTTCATTTAATGATCGAAAATCCTGATCAATATATTGAGCAATTCGCCAAAGCAGGTGCGGACTATATTACGGTGCATGTTGAAGCTTGCCGCCATTTACACCGTACGATTCAATTAATTCGCTCATATGGAGTTAAACCTGGTGTTGTATTAAACCCACATACACCAATTGAATCTATTCAACACATTTTAGAAGATATTGATATGGTGCTGTTCATGACAGTAAATCCAGGGTTTGGTGGGCAAAAATTCATTCATTCTGTTGTGCCAAAAATTGAAGCACTAGCAGCTATCATTAAAGAACGTAATCTCGATATTGCTATAGAGATTGACGGTGGTATTAATGCAGAGACTATTATTCCTTGTGCCAAAGCAGGAGCAACAATTTTTGTAGCTGGTTCCGCTATTTATAGTAAAGAAGATCGTTCGGCGGCCCTACAGGAAATTTTAGCTGCTGGTGAGGCAGCGATTCAAGGATGACAGTAGTCGTTGTTTGTGCAGGTGGGCCAAGAGCGGAACTGTGTTCATTTAGTCCGTATAAAGAACAAAGTGATGTGTTATTTATCGGAGCAGACCGAGGAGCGCTATATTTAATTGAGCAAGGAATCACACCGCATGCCATAGTAGGAGATTTTGACTCACTATCGCAAGAGGAATACAAGCTGGTGATGGCACATACAAATGATAGACAACGATTCCAGGAAGAAAAAGATGAAACAGATACGGACTTAGCATTATTAAAAGCTTTGGCCTATGCACCGCAAGAAATTGTACTTACAGGTGTTACAGGTGGTCGTTTAGATCATTATGAGGCAGCAGTTCGTTCGATTTATCGATTACAAAAAGAGCATTCACAGGTAGTGTTGAAGATTATTAATCATGCAAATATGTTGCAATTTTTAATGCCGGGCAAGCACTTCATTGAAGCAGACGAGCAATACCGTTATTTGTCTTTCTTTTCACATGAAGAGCCGATTAAAGATGTGACATTAAGGAATGTGAAATATGAAACAACAAATGAAGAAATCTCTCTTGGTACATCTCGCTTTACAAGTAATGAAATAATAGGGAATTCAGGGTCTATATCTTTCTCGCAAGGCATATGTTTAATGATAAGAAGCATAGATTAGCGTAAGGGGGAGAGAGTCCTGAAAGTATATACGTTCCAGCTGCCGAAATTTGTAAGTAGTATTACGCGTACATGTATCAACATTTTTAAAAAAGAAAAGAAAGTAAAAAAATCCGACTAACACTAGTCGGATTTTTTTTATAGTATTGAAAAAATTCTTTGTGAATATTATGGTGGATGATTTCCGTTCCCGGCTACTCGCTAGTTCCTGTGGGCGAGCGTCGAGTCGCTTCCTCCGCTAAAGGAACGAAGGCTAAATGCGTCACATCCTGTGACAATGCCTTCGTGACCAACATCGTGTTGGCCTCAGGGTCTCGTCTGTCTCGCTTTCCCACGGGAGTCGAGTAGCCTTCCACTCCAATCAGCGGTTGCATAGAACTTTTATTAATTTTATGTATTTCAAAAGTGAACGCTATGGCTACTCACCATAATCAAACAGAAGAAACTTATTACAATAATGCTATTGTACACCTGATCTTGCTGATGCTACGTTAATTCTAGGCTTTCGCGAAAGACGTGCCAGAAGATACATACTATGAGAAGTGGTTGATTGTAGTGGAGACTGGGCGACTCCTCGGGTTCAGCGATAGAGGAACGAAGGTTAAAAGCATCACATCTTGTGATAACGCCTTCGTGACCAACATCGTGTTGGCCCGAGACCCTGGAGCAATCAACGCGAGTGAAGCGGCTCATCGGACGCCCCCAGGAAGGTTTGCTCTGTGCGAAAGCGAAGCGACAGCAACAAATGTTTTCTGTAGCGAAAGTGAAGCGACAGCAACAAATGTTTTCTGTAGCGAAAGTGAAGCGACAGCAACAAATGTTTTCTGTGCGAAAGCGAAGCGTCAGCAACAAATGTTTTCTGTGCGAAAGCGAAGCGACAGCAACAAATGTTTTCTGTGCGAAAGCGAAGCGTCAGCAACAAAGCGCCCAGTCGGAACGGCAATCAACCCCTCACTTTGTTGAAGAACTATACTTTATTATATCGTAACGGCCATTCTGCAAAGGTGTTTTGTTGTGCTGCTATATGTAATGAAAGCCGCTAGGAATTACTATGAGAAGTAATTTCTAGCGGCATAGTCATTTTATTATATAAATATTCACAAAGGCGGTTGGTAGTTTGCCCAGTTAATAAGACAGAAAAAAATCGATTTGCGCCAAATGCGAAATCGATTTTTTGGAAGCAACGATTAAACGCGCTCGATTTTACCTGATTTTAATGCACGTGCAGAAACCCATACACGTTTTGGTTTACCGTCTACTAAGATACGAACTTTTTGAAGGTTAGCACCCCAAGTACGTTTGTTAGCGTTCATAGCGTGGGAACGGTTGTTACCAGTACGAGCTTTACGTCCAGTGATTACACATTGTTTTGGCATGTAGTATTCCCTCCTTACTGTTGATGCTGAAAGATTATTATTTCAGTTCGGTATTTCACATACCATAATAATTTAACATACCATGACGTTCAGTGCAATAGTTTTCACATAACCTTTCAAGAAAAAAACCTTTACAGACAAAAAGATACTTGTTAAATAATGGTCGTTAATTCCTAGGTGTTACAATTGTTGGTATATATTAGCTCGATTTTAACTTGCATGCCTGATTGAAAGGGATTTACAAACAATGGAAGATTACCCTTGGTTGGGGCCAAGCTTTATTGAAACACATTTACCAGTTTGTAAGGGGTATTAATATGTTCTGCTGAAACGGTAAAGCAAGCAAAACCTATACTTACTGAACCGAACTTTTAATATTCTATGTAATGTGCTAAGTGGTAAATTGCATTTTGCTGAAAGCGCTGAAATGGGCAAGCTGTTTTCATTTTCCTTCAGAAGCACAAACTTTAGCGATTGTCATAGCTCATACTAATAATGGCATGGATGTCCCACCTCTCCTTCATTCATTTTATTTTATGCCGTCTCTACGTCTAGCTACGTAGTTCCCGCACAGCCTACCCGCTGCGCTTAATGGTCTAATCTGTGAAGATCCACAAGGAGTCGCATAGTCTTCACGCCAATCATTTTTCAACAATGTTGCAAAGACTACTTGTATTTTTCAATATTTAGACGATAAATAAAGGACAAATTAGTACAAGATTGTTTATTAGGAGCGGACGTCATGGAAAATCAAGAAAAGCTAGCTCTCACTATACAAAAAGAAATGATTCAATTTAATTTAAAACGTATGCGCACCGTAGCATGGACAATGATGTATATATCAGCCATCATTACAATTATTCATTACGGTGAGGTCTTTTTTTCAAAAACTGAACGAGCAATGGTGCCAGCTTATATTGCCATCCACACGATATTGTTTTATCTAGATTTAGCAGTGTTATTATTTGTAAGAGAAAAGAAAATTAAAGTGACATCTCTTAATTTTCGAAAATACAAATCGATCTTACTTGCTTATATTTATACTATATTGATATTAATTACTGTCATAACGTTAATGGACGTCTATTTTTTTAAACATGCGGTTCTTTATGAGGTGCTGTTTTTATTGATTTGTACTATTTTTTCTATCTCTTTCCTGGAAACTTTTCTGATTATGTTAATAACGGTACTACCTATATTAATAAGTGCTTATTTGAGTGTTGGGATATCAGGTGAAAGTATTAGAATATTTTTACCGATGTCCCTCATTATTCCTATAGGGCTAATTATTCAGCGTCACACTTATAAAATACAAAAACAAATTACGAAACAACAAATTTTATTACAAGTAGAAATGACAAAAACTAAAAATTTATCAAAATTATTAACTGAGAAAAATAATGAACTATCAGAGCAAGCATTCCGGGACACATTGACAAATTTGCCCAATCGTCGAGCTTTTAATCATAAATTGACACAAATAGGGCAACAACTAAGTAAACCAAAATCTTTATCTGTCATGATGATTGATCTTGATTTCTTTAAAAAATTAAATGATTATTACGGTCATTTACAAGGTGACGAAGCTTTAATAAAAGTGGCAGCTCTATTAGATGAAATTGCAGAAAAGTATAATGCATTTGTAGCACGTTGGGGAGGCGAGGAGTTCGTAATCGTTAGCCAACATGCGGCTAAATTTTCAGAACATGTATGTGAGGAAATTTTAGAGGAAGTACGCCATTTAAATATACGTCATGAGCATTCAGAAGTTGCTAATATTGTAACAGTCAGTATTGGGATGTGTCATGCAAAAATCTCCAATAGCGAGCAATTGAAAATATGCTGTGAATTAGCGGATCAAGCACTATACACAGCAAAACAAAACGGTCGTAACAACTTTTACAGCAAAAGTGGAAATTTCGATGAGATGTATGTTTCCCTTTAAAATGTCAGTAAAACGTTGATACAATGCGCTTTCATGCCTTCTAAGGTTGCTTAATGCATAACGAAAGTGTTACAATATCATTTAGTCAAAAAGAGCCAAGGGGGCATTTCTATGTCGATTGAATTAAACAATGAATTCGGCCAAATTGATATTTCAACAGATGTACTTGCACAAATAGCTGGTGGCGCTGCTGTAGAATGCTACGGTATTGTTGGCATGGCATCTAAACATCAAATTCGTGATGGTCTAACTGATATTTTACGTAAAGAAAATTTTGCAAAAGGTGTTGTTATTCGAAAACAGAACGACGATTTACATATTGATATGTACATTATTGTTAGTTACGGGACAAAAATTTCGGAAGTTGCTTATCAAGTACAGTCGAAAGTGAAATATACAGTGGATAAAACATTAGGTATGAGCGTAAAATCTGTCAATATCTTTGTGCAGGGCGTTCGTGTAGCGAATGATTAAGAGGAGGAACTAATTCTAATGCAGTCTTTAGACGGAATAAAGTTTGCAGAAATGGTGCAAATGGGTGCCCATCACCTATTCCAAAATGCAAATTATGTTGATTCATTAAATGTATTTCCAGTACCAGATGGTGATACAGGAACGAATATGAACTTATCGATGACATCTGGGGCAAAGGAAACGGAGCAATATGCGTCAGAACATATCGGCAAAACAGCTCAAGCTTTATCAAAAGGTTTACTTATGGGAGCACGCGGAAATTCAGGCGTTATTTTATCGCAGTTATTCCGTGGCTTTGGTAAATCTATCGAAAAAGAAGCGACGATTGATGCTAAGGGCTTTGCGGGTGCCTTCCAAGCAGGCGTAGAAACTGCGTATAAAGCAGTAATGAAGCCAGTTGAGGGAACGATTTTAACGGTTGCACGTGAAGCGGCGAAAAAAGGTGTGGAAGTGGCAGAAACTGAAACCGATATCATTGCAGTGATGGAAGCATTTACTGCTGAAGCACAGGCTTCGTTACAACGTACGCCTGAACTTCTACCTGTTCTAAAAGAAGTCGGAGTTGTAGATAGTGGCGGTCAGGGTCTTCTATTTGTGTATGAAGGATTTTTAGCATCCTTAAAGGGCGAGCCATTACCAGTGAAAAATGAAGCAACTTTAGATGATTTAATTAATGCAGAACATCATAGAGCACAAGATTTCATGAATACTATGGATATTGAATTTGGTTATTGTACTGAAATCATGGTCCGTTTTGAAGAAGGAAAAGAGCCATTTAGTGAAGAACAATTCCGCAATGAATTAAATCCTCTAGGTGATTCTTTACTCGTTATTTCAGATGAAGAAATTGCAAAAGTGCATATTCATTCTGAACAACCAGGCGCTGTATTAGCAATGGGTCAAAAATATGGTAGTCTTATTAAAATTAAAGTCGACAATATGCGTGAACAGCATTCTGCCATTGTTGGTGAGGATCATAAAGCACCTTCTTCAGCTAAGAAAGCAGAAAAGCATCCATATGCAATAGTAACGATTGCAATGGGTGAGGGAGTTGCTGAATTACTTCGTTCAATTGGTGCCTCTTATGTTATTGAAGGTGGTCAAACAATGAACCCTTCTACTGAAGATATTGTGAAGGCAGTACAAGAAATTGGTGCTGAAAAAGTATTGATTTTACCAAATAACAAAAATATCGTGATGGCAGCAGAACAAGCGGTAGAGCTATTAGATATAGAAGCGGCTGTAGTTCCAACGAAAACGATTCCTCAAGGTATGGCAGCGATTTTATCGTTTAATCCAGAGGCGGCAGTTGAAATGAACCAAGCAACAATGACAGAAGCCTTCGCAAATGTTAAAACAGGCCAAGTAACTTATGCAGTTCGAGATACATCTATTGACGGTGTGGAAATTCATAAAGATGATTTCATGGCTCTTGCAGAAGGAAAAATTGTATTATCGACTCCAGCATTAAAAGATGCTGCTGAGAAGGTAATTACTGATTTAGTGGATGAAGATGCAGAAATTGTAACAGTCATCTATGGTGAGGATACAACCGAAGAAAATGCTTCAGAATTAGTGAAATTCATTGAAGAGAATTATCCAGAGGTTGAAGTAGAGTTATTTAATGGTAAACAAGGATTATATCCATATATTATTTCAGTAGAATAATTCACTCTACTTTGCGCATAAGTAGACAAAGCAGTGCACAAGCCGTGTACTGCTTTTGTTTATGGTACAGGGAGAATAGAGGATCTTACACGAGCTGAATTAGCTAAAAATAAATGATTCGATGTATATGTCCAGTGGACAATGAACTTGGAAATATTGGAATATCAGCATTTTGAAATTATTGTCTATACGGAGTAGACAAAGGTTAATCAATATTGCCATTGTGTAAAATATAGTCGTGTAAATTTTCAGAAATTTGATAAAGAAGTGCTTTACTTTTATAGTAACTATCAAGCATGATATAAATAAAAAATCGATATTATTATATGGATAGAATAGAGGGGTGTTATTATGAAGTTTACTTCAGTATTTGATATTATTGGACCAGTAATGATTGGGCCTTCTTCTTCACATACGGCAGGAGCCGCACGAATTGGACGCGTTGCTAGAGATTTATTTGGAAGACAACCAAAATGGGCAAAAATCCACTTATATGGTTCGTTTGCTGAAACGTATAAAGGACATGGGACAGATGTGGCTTTGGTAGGGGGCCTATTAAATTACGATACATTCGATGAGCGGATCAAAACAGCTTTTGCCGATGCAGAAAAGGCAGGACTAGATTATGAGTTTATCCCAGAAACAGCGAATATGGAGCATCCGAATACGGCTCGCCTTGTAATTGGCGATGATGAAGGAGAGATGTCTGTCGTTGGTATTTCTATCGGCGGCGGAAAAATTGAAGTGAGTGAGGTTAATGGCTTTAAGCTACGTTTAACAGGTGGTATGCCAGCAATCCTTGTTGTTCATGATGATCGTGCTGGCTGTATTGCCAATGTGGCAAATTGCTTAGCGATGCATGCGGTCAACATTGGACATATGGAGGTTTCGCGTATAGAACGTGGTTTAACGGCCCTTATGGTGATAGAAGTCGATCAAAACATTGAGGATAAAATATTACAACAAATATCTTTAATACCACATATTTCGAAGGTTTCTAAAATTAATAACTAAGGAGGTGCACGAATATGGACGTATTGTTTCATAATGTTCGTGAACTAGTTGAACGAGCGGAGCAAGAAGGAAAGCTAATTTCTGAAATTATGATTGAGCAAGAAATGTTAATAACTGGACGTTCAAGAGATGAAATTATACAGCAAATGGACAATAATTTAACAGTGATGGAAGAAGCTGTTGAAAGAGGTTTAAAGGGTGTAAAATCTGTAACAGGCTTAACGGGCGGTGACGCAGTATTGCTTCAAAATTATATTGCACAAGGCAATTCACTGTCGGGGGATTTATTACTGGACGCGGTGAGTAAGGCTGTTGCAACAAACGAAGTGAATGCAGCTATGGGTACAATTTGTGCTACTCCAACTGCGGGTTCTGCTGGGGTTGTACCAGGGACGCTGTTCGCGGTAAAGAACAAGCTAAATCCGACACGTGAGCAAATGATTCGTTATTTATTCACATCGGGTGCTTTTGGCTTCGTTGTTGCTAATAATGCTTCGATTTCAGGTGCTGCTGGTGGCTGTCAAGCAGAGGTTGGCTCAGCTGCTGGTATGGCGGCGGCAGCGATTGTAGAGATGGCTGGTGGTACGCCACAGCAATGTTCAGAAGCATTCGCCATTACGCTAAAAAATATGCTAGGGCTTGTTTGCGACCCGGTAGCGGGATTAGTAGAGGTTCCTTGTGTTAAGCGAAATGCAATGGGAGCGGCAAATTCCCTTGTGGCAGCGGATATGGCACTTGCGGGGGTTACAAGTCGTATCCCGTGTGACGAAGTGATTGGTGCGATGTATCGAATTGGACAATCTATGAGTCCGAATTTAAAAGAAACTGCACGTGGAGGACTTGCTGCAACACCAACAGGTAAAGCTATTAGCAGAGCCATTTTTGATAATGGCGATTTAGAAAGTATCAAATCACTTCAAAAATAAAATCATTAACACGTTTTTCCTAAGTGGAAGGCGTGTTTTTTGATGATCCTCTGCATACTTTTTTTAGCAAGGGTTTTGGTAGCGAAAGCAACCGCTCATGTGAGCATAAAATAGGTGTAGTACCAAGAAGATATGTTGGGATAAACATTCGAATATAACTAGCTATTAATCAATTATTAATGAAATGTATTGAATTGCTATCCTAGTGAAATTGAAAAGTTATATAATGATATTGACTATATAAAATTGCCGTGGCATGAATTGTCCGAAAGTGTTATACACAAGCAACAAGATGATGGAAGCTAAGAGTAAATGTAAGAAAGGGGAAAACTCATATGCTGAAAAATAGGATGGTTAAACGAATGACTGCAGGTAAAGTACTTGTGGTGAAAAACTTTGGAGGAGCTGTCGTGCAAGGTGACTGATTTAACGAATCCCGTTTCTGAATTAAAGGGAATCGGGAAAGAAACAGCAGGACATTTAGAGGCATTGGGCATCGAGACGATTGCGGATTTGCTATGGACGTTTCCGCATCGGCATGAGGATTTTCGTTTAAAGGATTTAGCACAAACACCACATAATGAACGTGTCACAGTTGAGTGTAAAGTTGAACGGGAACCGACAGTACTGTTTTTAGGGCGCAATAAATCACGATTACAAGTTACGGTGCTGGCAGGGCGACATTTAGTTAAGGTTGTTTTTTTTAATCAAGGTTATTTAAAACAAAAGCTTGTACCGGGAGCTATTATAACCGTTACGGGAAAATGGGATCGTGGCAGACAAGTAATCAATGGAACGTCTGTAACATTTGGCCCTAAGACAGATCAAGTCGATTTTGAACCTGTTTATAGTCTAAAAGGTTTGATTCCCCAAAAACGTTTTCGTAAATATATGCGACAAGCATTAGATGAGTTTGGTGCAGAAATACCAGATGCTGTTCCGCAGCATTTACAAGCCAATTATAAACTTACGACAATGCGTGAAGGGCTTGAGGGCATTCATTTTCCTGTCGATGCTGGACATGCGAAACAGGCTAGACGACGCTTTGCCTATGAAGAGTTACTAAACTTTCAAGTACGTATTCAAGCGTTACGTAAAATTAGAAAAGATAGTGAGCACGGTACAGTTATACAGTTTAATTTACAAAAGTTACGTGCTTTTATTGCCTCATTACCCTATGAATTAACAGGTGCGCAAAAACGCGTTGTCAATGAGATTTGTAAAGATTTGAAAGAGCCACATCGTATGAATCGCTTACTTCAAGGTGACGTAGGGTCGGGAAAAACAGTTGTTGCGGCAATATGTTTATATGCAGCAGTAACTGCTGGTTTTCAAGGGGCATTAATGGCGCCGACGGAAATTTTAGCAGAGCAGCATGCTGAAAATTTGCAGGAATGGTTTGAGCCGTTTGGCGTACGTGTAGCTTTACTATCAGGATCGACGAAAGCAAAGGAGCGTCGATTACTTTTAGAAGAACTAGCAAACGGAGACATAGATATTTTAATTGGTACACATGCGCTAATTCAGCCTGATGTCGTTTTTTACAAACTTGGTTTTGTTATAACGGACGAACAGCATCGTTTTGGTGTAGAGCAGCGTAGAATATTACGTGATAAAGGAGAAAATCCAGATGTGCTCTTTATGACCGCGACACCAATTCCGCGTACACTCGCGATTACAGCATTTGGAGAAATGGATGTTTCGATGATAGATGAAATGCCAGCGGGGCGTAAGCAAATAGAAACGCATTGGATGAAAAAAGAGCAATTTGGCTCTGTTATGTCAAAGCTAGAATTAGAGCTTGCTGCTGGTAGACAGGCTTATGCTATTTGTCCACTAATCGAGGAATCAGACAAGCTGGATGTACAAAATGCGGTAGAAATTTATGAGCAACTTGCTACGTATTTTAATGGGCGTTACAACGTCGGGCTAATGCATGGTCGCTTATCAGCGGATGAAAAAGACGCTGTTATGCGAGCCTTTAGTGAGGGAACTATTCACGTGCTCGTGTCGACAACTGTTGTTGAGGTTGGGGTGAACGTACCGAATGCAACTTTTATGATTATTTATGACGCTGAACGCTTCGGCTTAGCTCAGTTGCATCAGCTACGTGGGCGTGTTGGACGAGGTGAACATCAGTCATATTGTGTGTTGTTAGCCGATCCGAAATCCGATGAAGGCAAAGAGCGCATGCAGTCGATGACGGAAACGAATGATGGCTTTCGTCTAGCTGAAAAGGATTTGGAACTACGTGGCCCAGGTGACTTTTTTGGGCGTAAACAAAGTGGTTTGCCTGATTTTAAAGTAGCGGATTTAGTGCACGATTATCGAATACTTGAAACCGCGAGAAAAGATGCAACGGATATGCTGGAGACTGATGCTTTTTGGCATGATGATGAGTACAAATATTTACGTGCAATGCTTGAAAATTCAGGTGTTTTACAAGGTGAACGCTTCGATTAACTGATTCTTTGATGCTAATTAGGAATGTGAGCACTTGTTTTGAAAACAAGTCTTGCATTCTTTTTTTATACTCTATATACTGATATTAGTACCAAGTGCTAATAACAACTAAAAAGGTGGCGAATGATGTTGAGACGAACGAAAAAAGAGCGACAGCGACAATTATCCGAAACGATAGCTGATAATCCATTCGTCACAGATGAACAGCTAGCAACACAGTTTCAGGTTAGTGTCCAAACAATTCGTTTAGATCGTATGGAATTATCTATTCCAGAATTACGAGAACGAATTAAAGATGTTGCTTCGAAAACCTATGAAAATGAAGTGAAATCACTACCGATTGATGAAGTTATCGGAGAAATAATTGATATTGAATTGGATAATCGTGCATTATCTATTTTTGACGTAAAAGAAGAACATGTTTTTCAGCGCAATGGCATCGCACGTGGACATCATTTGTTTGCACAGGCAAACTCATTAGCGGTAGCAGTAATTGACGACGAACTAGCATTAACAGTACATTCTAATATTACCTTTGTGAAACCTGTTAGAGCTGGAGATCGTGTTATTACAAAAGCAATCGTTATCGGACGTGATGAAAAAAATCATCGTACAAAAGTAGAGTTAACGTCCACTGTTAACGGTGAAACAGTTTTTGTTGGTGAATTTGATATGTACCGCACGAAAGGTAAAGGTGAACAACAATGAAATTAGCGCTTGATGGAATGGGTGGAGACAACGCACCAAAATCAGTTGTTGAAGGTGCTTTATTAGCATTAGAGCAAATTCCAAATTTAGAAATTCAATTATATGGTCAGCAGCAAAAGCTTGAACCATTTTTAAAAATACATGATCGATTAACTGTAATTCAGTGTGATGAAGTTGTCGAAGGAACAGACGATCCAGCACGCGCTGTTCGTCGTAAAAAGGATTCATCCATGGCACGTATGATGGATGCAGTTGAAGAAGGAAAGGCAGATGCTTGTCTTTCAGCGGGTAATACAGGTGCTTTAATGGCAGGAGGATTATTTAAAGTAGGACGTATTGAAGGGATTGCTAGACCTGCTCTAGCCACTACACTTCCTACTTTAGACGGTAAGGGCTTTTTAATGCTCGATTTAGGGGCAAATGCGGACGCACGACCTGAGCATTTATTACAATATGCCATTATGGGCGATATTTATGCGAAAAAGGTAGGTGGCTTACAAAAGCCACGTATCGGCTTATTAAATATCGGTACTGAGGATAAAAAAGGGAATGAATTAACGAAGGCTGCTTTTGGCTTATTAAAAGAAGCTGATTTAAATTTTATCGGTAATGTTGAAGCACGAGATTTACTTGAAGGGGTAGCGGATGTTGTTGTAACAGATGGCTTTACAGGTAATATGGTGCTGAAATCGATCGAAGGTACTGCTGGAGCGTTATTTTCAATGCTAAAAGAAGCATTTATGTCTTCAACAAAAACAAAAATTTCGGCAGCACTTATGAAAAATAATTTACGTGACCTAAAAAATAAAATGGACTACACAGAGTACGGTGGCGCAGGCTTATTTGGTTTGCAAGCACCTGTCATTAAGGCGCATGGCTCATCAAATGCGAAAGCGATATACAGTGCAATTCGCCAAGCAAATACGATGGTTGAGCATACAGTCATCTCGACGATTACAGATACAGTACGTCACTTAGAAATTGATTAACTTTTAAGCAGGTGTTTTTTGTACTGAAAGCGAAGCGACAGCAACACGGTTTTAACTGTGTAAAAGCGAAGCGACAGCAACACGGTTTTATCTGTGCGAAAGCGAAGCGACAGCAACAAGGTTTTAACTGTGCGAAAGCGAAGCGACAGCAACAAGGTTTTAACTGTGCGAAAGCGAAGCGACAGCAACAAGGTTTTAACTGTGCGAAAGCGAAGCGACAGCAACAACAACACCAACAACACAACAACGCACGACTGAGTGACCAACATCACGTTGGCCAAAAGTCAACGGCGGATGTCGCGAAATTGGAAAGGGGTTCAATGTAGGATGTTAGCTTAAAATCATCGCATCCATGCGATAATGTCTAACTGATCTGCATCGGTAAAAACGCCACGTCCTGTGACATTACCGAAATGACCGACATCGTGTCGGCCCTCGTGCAGGCACAAGTACAAAGTCGATTCCGGACTTTATGCCGAGGCATAATTGATTAAAAAGGGGATTAATAAAAAATGACGAAAATAGCATTTATTTTTCCAGGACAAGGTTCCCAAGTAGTGGGGATGGGGCAAGAGTTTATTGAGAACGCGGCAGAAAGTAAAGCATTTTATGACCGTGCAAATCAATCGCTTGGCTTTGAGTTATCTAAACTTATGTTAGAGGGACCAGCTGAGGAACTAACATTGACTTACCACGCACAACCGGCACTGTTAACGACTGGTGTAATGGTTGCGGAAAAATTACGTACAGCAGGTATAACGCCAAATGTTGCAGCTGGACATTCGCTTGGAGAATATGGTGCATTAGTAATCGCTGGTGTGCTCTCGTTTGAGGATGCAGTTTCAGTTGTGCATAAGCGTGGGCTTTATATGAATGAAGCTGTACCTGCAGGACAAGGTGCTATGGCAGCTATTTTAGGGATGGAACTTGAGGCACTACATGAAGTAACTGAAAAAGTATCTGCAACAGGTGATTCAGTTCAGGTAGCGAATGTTAATTGTCCAGGGCAAATCGTTATTTCTGGTACGAAGGAAGGCGTTGAAAAGGCTTCTTTAGCGGCAAAGGAAGCTGGTGCAAAACGAGCAATTCCTTTAGTTGTTAGTGGTCCATTCCACTCAGAGCTAATGCGACCATCATCTGAAAAATTAAGAGCAGCGTTGGCTAATATATCATTATCAGCTCCACAAATTCCTGTAATCGGCAATGTAATGGCGAAAGAATTAGAGGATGTTCCAGCTATTCAGCAGGAGTTAGTAGAACAAGTATATAGCGCTGTACAATGGGAAGCATCTGTGCGTGAAATGATTGCACAAGGTGTGGATGTCTTTATTGAGTGTGGACCAGGCAAAGTATTAAGTGGATTAGTGAAGAAAATCGATCGATCTGTTGCGACATACTGTGTTTATGATGAAGCATCATTAGAGGCTGTACTAGAAGCGGCGAAGGAGTGGACAATTAATGCGTAAATTAGAGGGTAAAGTAGCTGTTGTAACTGGTGCTTCACGTGGAATAGGAAGAGCTATTGCATTAAAGCTTGCTGACGAAGGTGCTAAAGTTGTCGTTAACTACAGCGGTTCACAGGCAAAGGCAGAGGAAGTTGTAGCTATGATTCAAGAAAATGGCGGCGAGGCTGTAGCCGTACAAGCGAGTGTTTCAAAAACTGAGGAAGTTTCTGCGTTAATGGATGCAGCGGTGAAAACATTTGGCTCGCTTGATATTTTAGTCAATAATGCGGGTATTACGCGTGATAACTTGTTAATGCGTATGAAAGAAGATGAATGGGACGATGTGCTAGATACGAACCTAAAAGGTGTTTTCCTTTGTACGAAAGCAGTAACACGTCAAATGATGAAGCAACGTGCGGGCCGTATCATCAATATTTCATCAATTGTTGGTGTAGCTGGTAATGCAGGGCAAGCTAATTACGTAGCTGCGAAAGCAGGTGTTATTGGGCTAACGAAAACAACTGCAAAGGAATTAGCATCTCGTAATATTTTAGTGAATGCAATTGCACCAGGATTTATAGAAACTGAAATGACTGAGCAACTACCAGAAGATATAAAGCAAGGTATGCTTACGCAAATTCCACTAGCAAAACTTGGGCAGCCTGAGGATATTGCAAAGGCAGTAGCTTTTCTAGCTTCAGATGATGCTAACTATATGACAGGGCAAACGTTACATATAGATGGCGGTATGGTAATGTAATTTCAATTAGTCATAAATAATGATTTTTTGTATAATCATTGAGGGGAGGTGAATGTTTTGTCTACAGTATTAGAACGCGTAACAAAAGTAATCGTGGACCGTTTAGGTGTTGAAGAAAGTGAAGTTACACTAGAAGCTTCTTTCCGTGATGATTTAGGTGCTGACTCATTAGACGTAGTTGAGCTTGTAATGGAGCTTGAAGACGAATTCGATATGGAAATTTCTGATGAAGATGCTGAAAAAATCTCAACAGTTGGTTCTGCAATTTCATACATCGAAAGTAAATTAAACTAAGTCTTTTAACTTTATATTGCTGAGATTAATCACCTCTACTGGTGCTGACATGGATGCAGTCATTATACAATAAATGTTTATGATTAAATAAAGTTAAAGCCTTTGGCAGAAATTACGTATGCTTTTCTTCTTGTGGAGCAAATACTATGCTAAGGGTATGTTTAAAAAGGGGCGAAATGGTTCGTTTAGCGAACTGTGATCGTCCCTTTTTTATCTTCATTTTTTTGAAGGTAGTAAGAAGAATGCAAAAGTTACCCCTTTTTAGTAAGCGCGTAACACCTACTGATATAAAGGAACTCAGTCGTGACGACTGAGTGACCAACATTACGTTGGCCTAAAGCATCCGGACGCAATTACACCAAGGCGAAATGGACCTTGAAAAAAATAATTTCCAAAAGATTGTATTTAAGCCGAAATACTTTTGCATAAATGCCTTGAAAAAGGTACACTTAAACGGTAGAAACTATTAGGAAGGCAGATTGTTCAATGGCTATGAAAAGAAAAGGAAATATGCAGAAATCTGGCGTGCTTCCTGAAAAAGTACGCAATCAATTCGAGCTGTTACAGCATGAATTAAATATCACATTTATTAATAAAAATTTATTGTATCAAGCTTTCACACATTCATCTTATGTGAATGAGCATCGCCGTAAATTGTTTACGGATAATGAGCGTCTTGAATTTTTAGGAGACGCAGTACTTGAACTGTCTGTTTCTAAATACCTTTTTGAGAAATACCCACATATGAGTGAGGGTGAGCTGACGAAGCTACGAGCATCCATAGTATGTGAGCCGTCACTTGTTATCTTTGCAAATGAATTAGGCTTTGGTCGCTTTGTATTGCTTGGAAAAGGTGAGGAATTAACAGGTGGACGGGAACGCCCAGCGTTACTTGCAGATGTATTTGAGTCATTTGTAGGTGCCCTTTATTTAGATCAAGGCTTACAAACGGTTGTGTGCTTTTTAGAACGAATCGTATTCCCGAAAGTAGAACTCGGTGCTTTTTCGCATGTGATGGATTTCAAAAGCCAATTGCAAGAAATGGTACAGCAAACAAATAATGGCCTTCTTCATTATGAAATTATTGATGAAAAGGGTCCTGCACATAACCGTACCTTTGTATCGAGCGTGCTATTAAATGGACAAGAACTTGGTATAGGTCGTGGGAAATCAAAAAAAGAAGCCGAGCAGCAAGCTGCGCAATGTGCGATGCGTTCAATGCGTGAGCAAACTGCAAAAGAGGAGGCTTAATAGATGTTCCTAAAACGACTCGAAGTGATTGGCTTTAAATCTTTTGCGGAACGCATTGGAGTTGATTTTGTACCTGGTGTTACAGCGGTGGTTGGACCAAATGGTAGTGGTAAAAGTAATGTCACTGATGCTATTCGTTGGGTACTTGGGGAGCAATCGGCAAAGTCGTTACGTGGGGCAAAGATGGAGGATGTTATTTTTGCTGGAAGTGACTCACGTAAGCCACTAAACTTTGCAGAGGTAACATTAATTTTAGATAACACAGATGAACAGTTAGCTTTTTCATATACAGAAGTTAGCGTAACAAGACGCGTATACCGTTCAGGTGATAGTGAATATTTACTAAATAACCAGCAGTGTCGCCTGAAGGATATTACGGACTTGTTTATGGACTCAGGACTTGGGAAAGAGGCCTTCTCCATTATTTCGCAAGGCCGTGTCGATGAAATTTTAAATAGCCGACCTGATGACCGTCGTTCAATTTTTGAAGAGGCAGCTGGCGTATTAAAGTATAAACTAAGAAAGAAAAAGGCAGAGCATAAGCTTGTTGAAACAGATGAAAACTTGTATCGTGTTTTGGATATTTTACATGAGCTAGACAGTCGTCTGGAGCCGTTAGAAATTCAGGCATCAAGTGCAAGAGATTATGTGCAAATGTCAACTGAGTTAAAGGATTTTGATATTGCTATCCTTGTGCACGATTTAAACAATTGTGCACAATCTTTGCATGCTCTGAAAGCTGAGTATACGGAGCTATATGAAACGGAGCAAAAACAAGCTCAGCATATTTCTTTGATAGAAAAGCAAACTGCAAGTATTCGTAAGCTTTTAAAAGAGTTAGATGAATATCTAGATACGACTCAGGCTGAGTTTGTTAATGCAACAATGGAGGTAGAGCGTTGGGATGGTCGTAAAGCGTTAATGGCTGAAAAACGACAAAATGCTTCTAATCAACTACTTCAATTGAATACAGCATTACAGGAAGCAAAAGCTGAGGTTGAGTCTCTTATAGCCCAAGAGCAAGAGAAAAAAGAATTATTCATTGAAAAACAGCAAGAGGTTGCAGCGCTAAAACAAAGCATTAAGCAATTAGAGCAATCTTTAAATCGCTCAGTTTCTGAAATTGAAGAAGAAATTGAAGAACAAAAAAACCGCTATATCGACTCTTTAAACGAAGAAGCAACAGTTAAAAATGAATTAAAAAATATCGAGCAACAGTTAGCGCAGCAAAAAGCAATGGCGACACGAATGTTAGACCAAACGGATGAAATCGGGCAAGAGCTTGCGCAAATTCTAGCTGAAAAAGAGAAGCTAGTTGTTGCTCATACTACAACAACTAACGACTTGCAGCAAAAACTTGAGCAATATGAAGCATTGCAAATACAGCTTAAAAACGTCAATGCATCATTTAATGAAAAGCAGGATATGCTTTATAAAGCTTATCAGCATCAGCAGCAACTGAAAGCTAGAAAAGATACGCTTGCGGAGCTTGAAGCAGATTTCTCTGGGTTTTTCCATGGCGTAAAAGAAATATTACTAGCACGTGATAAAGGTGAATTAGCTGGGATTGAAGGAGCCGTTGCCGAGTTAATTCAAGTTGACGGGAAGTATTCTCAGGCTATTGAAACGGCATTAGGGGCAGCCTCTCAGCATATTGTGACAACTAATGAACAATTTGCTCAACAGGCAATTCATTGGTTAAAACAAAAGAGAGCTGGACGCGCAACATTTTTACCTAAAACCGTTATCAAGTCACGAAAGATCAATCTATCTATGATTCAGCTAGCAACTGAGCACCCAGCATTTGTCCAAATGGCTGATGCACTTGTAACGTTCGATGAAAACAACCGTACAATTGTTGAGAACCTCCTTGGTAATGTGATCGTTGCATCAAGTTTAGAAGGTGCAAGCCAAATTGCTCGTTTATGTGGGTTTAGGTATCGTGTTGTAACACTTGAAGGTGATATCGTTAATGCAGGCGGTTCATTAACAGGTGGTGCAATGAAGCAACAATCGTCACTCTTTACAAGAAAAGCGGAATTAGATGGTTTAATAGTAAAGCTAGCATCGTTGGAGGCATCTATTTATAGTGCTGAACAGGCTGTCTCAGTTGAGAAAGAGAAACTTACAACATTGCGAGACACAGTAGAACAATTGAAGCTTGACGGTGAACAACTACGAAAAGATGAAATGCAACAGGCAAGTCGTATTCGCGAGCTAGAGGTTGTCGAAAAAAGCTTATCTGCAAGAGTATCTTTTGCTTCAAATGAAACACAAGATGTAAAAACACGCGAAGAAGCATTGTTAGCTCAAAAGGAAGCTTCTACGGAGCGTTTAGCGGCACTAGCGACAGAACTGCTAGAGATAAACGAAACAGTGGAGCAATTAAGCAAGGTGAAGCTACAAAGTGAATCGGAGAAAGATTTACTGCGTGAGCAGTCAGCTGAAAAACGCTCGCAGTTAGCGGTAATGCAGGAGCAAATGTCACAAGTACAAATTGCTACAGCAGAGTTAGCCCTACAATTAAACAAAGCTCGTCAAAAAGCCGAAAATATTTCTCAGGAAATAATCTGGCTTCAATCTGATGAATCGACAAAACTTTTAAGCGATGAAGAAGTAGATGAGCAAGTTGCTACGTGGAAAACGACGAGAGATTCGTTGCAAAACACTATTTCACAGAAAAAAGATGAAAAAGTAGCACAACAACAAGAGCTTACTACTTTAGAAGAACAGCTGAAGGAATTGCAACGTACGCATAAAGGCTACCTTGAAGCGATACGTGCAAATGAATTGAAGCGCAGTCGCGTAGAGTTTGAAATCAATAATTTCAATGAGCAGCTAGAAGAAAACTATCAGCTAACATATGAGGAAGCTGAGGAGTTAGCCATTGCAATTGAAGATGAAGAGCATATGCGACGTCGAGTGAAATTACTGAAGAAATCGATAGAAGAGCTAGGTCCTGTTAATTTGAGCGCCATCGAGGAATACGATCGCGTGCTTGAACGCCATTCATTTTTAACAGAGCAGCGTGAGGATTTACTTGCTGCACAGGAAACATTACATGAGGCAATTAAAGAAATGGATGAAGAAATGACGCTACGATTTAGCGAAACTTTCTATGCCATTCGAGAGCAATTTAAACGTGTATTCCGTGAATTGTTTGGTGGAGGACAGGCGGATTTAGTGTTATTGGACCCTCAGAATCTGCTAGAAACAGGCATAGAAATTGTAGCACAACCTCCAGGTAAAAAATTACAAAATCTAAGCTTGCTTTCAGGTGGTGAGCGTGCACTAACTGCAATCGCGTTATTATTCTCCATCCTCAATATTCGACCAGTACCATTTTGTATTCTTGATGAGGTAGAGGCGGCTTTAGATGAGGCAAATGTCGTTCGCTATAGCCAATATTTGAAGAAATTTAGCCGTAATACGCAATTTATTGTGATCACCCATCGTAAAGGGACGATGGAGGGAGCGGATGTGTTGTATGGTATTACAATGCAGGAATCTGGTGTATCTAAACTTGTATCAGTAAAATTAGAAGATGAACCCGTACTTGCGGAGCAAAGGAGCGAACAAGCATGAGTTTTTTTAAACGTTTAAAAGAAAAATTGACAGGCAATCCCACCGAGGAAGAAAAAGTAGTAGCAGCAATCAATGAAGAAGAAGCTGCTGAACAGAAGCAAGACGAAGCAACAGAGCCTGCTCAAATTGAAGCAACTGTAGATGAAATGGAAAAAGTTGAAGAAGTTTCTGAAACAGAAACCTCAATTGAAACAGCAACTCCTGTAGCAATTGAAGATCAAGAGCAACAAGAAGTGCAAGAAGTAGCAGTAGTGGAAGAACCTGTGAAGGAGAAAAAACCTTCTGCATGGTCTATTACACAAAAATTCAAGGCTGGTCTTGAAAAAACGCGTAATTCATTTACTTCTAAAGTAAACGATCTAGTTGCTCGTTATCGAAAAGTGGATGAAGATTTCTTTGAAGAATTAGAAGACTTATTATTACAGGCAGACGTTGGCTTTGAAACAGTAATGGAGCTAATGGACAAATTACGTTTTGAGGTTCAGCGTAAAAATATAAAAGATACGAACGGTATTCAAACGATTATTTCTGAAAAACTTGTGGAAATTTATGAGCAAGGAGAAGAGGATTTAATCGAGCTTAATATGCAACCTAAAGGTGAGCTTACGGTAATTTTATTCGTAGGGGTAAACGGTGTTGGGAAAACGACAACAATCGGTAAACTTGCCCATCGTCTAAAATCGCAAGGTAAAACAGTTGTTTTAGCAGCAGGTGATACTTTCCGTGCTGGTGCCATCGATCAATTACAAGTTTGGGGAGACCGTGTAGGCTGTGAAGTGATTAAGCAATCGGAAGGTTCAGATCCAGCGGCGGTTATGTATGATGCCATTCGTGCAGCGAAAAACCGTAATGCAGATGTGTTAATTTGTGATACAGCAGGGCGCTTACAAAATAAAGTAAACTTAATGAATGAGCTTGAAAAAGTTCATCGAGTAATCTCCCGTGAGGTACCGAATGCTCCGCATGAGGTTCTATTAGCCTTAGATGCAACAACAGGCCAAAATGCACTTGTTCAAGCACAAACATTTAAGGAAGCTACAAATGTAACAGGGATCGTTTTAACGAAGCTTGACGGTACTGCAAAAGGCGGTATTGTTCTTGCTATTCGTAATAAATTACACATTCCTGTGAAGTTTGTTGGTCTTGGTGAAAAAATGGATGATTTACAACCATTTGATGCAGAGCGTTATGTGTATGGCTTATTTGCTGATGGTTTAGATAAAGAATTACAAAATAATGAGGATTAGGTTTATAACAAATGTTTACTGTAGCGAAAGCGAAGCGTCAGCTACAAATGTTTACTGTAGCGAAAGCGAAGCGTCAGCTACAAAGTGCCCAGTCGGAACGGAAATCAACTACACGTTTCGGTGGTGGTAAGGATTAACATTTGAGTAAGTAAATTTGTAATTGCGCTCGTCTGTAAACAGGGGAATCGCATTGTTTAAAAGGGAAATACTGGCTATGGGTGAAAAACACCTAAAAAGCAGTTAATTAAAGCTTTTAGACAAGGAGATTACCTTGACACAGACGGGCGCTTTTCGTTATGATACAAATGACTAATAACGGGAGGAGAAACATTCGATGCTACTTGAAAAAACAACACGCATGAACTTTCTCTTCGACTTTTATCAAGCATTATTAACAGATAAGCAACGAAGTTATATGGAGCTCTATTATTTAGATGATCACTCACTTGGAGAAATCGCTGAATCGTATGGAGTTTCACGCCAAGCTGTTTATGATAATATTCGTCGAACAGAAGCGATGCTTGAAGAATATGAAGAAAAACTATGTTTACTTGAAAAATTTCAACAACGTACACAAATGCTTGCGCAGCTAACAACAGGGATTACAGAACAAAGTATGACAATTGAAGAGCAGCTAACGCTTATAGAACAGTTGAAAGAATGGGATTAGGAGGCGAAAGCAATGGCTTTTGAAGGATTAGCGGAACGACTCCAAGGAACGATCCAAAAGATTAAAGGTAAAGGTAAAGTATCGGAACAAGACGTTAAAGAAATGATGCGCGAAGTCCGATTTGCTTTAATCGAGGCGGATGTTAACTTAAAAGTAGTCAAAGAATTCGTTAAAAAGGTCAGTGAACGTGCTGTCGGTGTAGATGTTATGCAAAGCTTAACACCAGGTCAGCAAGTTATTAAAATCGTACAAGAAGAATTAACAGAATTAATGGGTGGCGAGCAAAGCCCAATTAAATTTAATACAAAGCCACCGACTGTCATTATGATGGTCGGCTTACAAGGTGCCGGTAAAACGACAACTACAGGTAAATTAGCAAATGTGTTACGTAAAAAATATAATCGTAAGCCATTACTAGTGGCTGCAGACGTATATCGTCCAGCGGCTGTTCAGCAGTTACAAACATTAGGAAAGCAGCTATCCCTACCTGTTTTTGCATTAGGAACCGATGTATCTCCAGTAGAAATTGCTCGTCAGGCAATTGAATTGGCAAAAGAAGAACATCATGATGTCGTTATTATCGATACAGCTGGTCGCTTGCATATCGATGAAGATTTAATGCAAGAATTAAAAGATATTCGTGCGTTAAAAGAGCCGGATGAAGTATTCCTAGTTGTAGATGCTATGACAGGTCAGGATGCTGTAAACGTGGCAGAAAGCTTTAATGAAGCAGTCGGTATTACAGGAGTTGTTTTAACAAAGCTAGATGGTGATACACGTGGTGGTGCGGCGTTATCAATTCGTTCCGTTACACAGAAGCCTATTAAGTTTGTTGGTATGGGTGAGAAGATGGATGCGCTGGAACCTTTCCATCCAGAGCGTATGGCGTCCCGTATATTAGGAATGGGTGACGTTCTATCACTTATAGAAAAGGCTCAGGCAAATGTGGACGAAGCAAAGGCTAAAGAACTAGAGGAAAAATTTAAAACCCAGTCCTTTACGTTCGATGATTTCGTTGAACAATTGCAACAAGTAAAGAAAATGGGTCCACTTGACGAAATTTTGAAAATGTTGCCAGGTGCCGGCAAAATCAAAGGCTTAGACAATGTTAAAGTCGATGATAAGCAAATGGGTCGCGTAGAAGCGATTATTTATTCGATGACACCTGCTGAAAAGACGAATCCAGAAATTATTAACGGTAGCCGTAAAAAGCGTATAGCGAAAGGTTCTGGGACATCAATTCAAGAGGTAAATCGTCTATTGAAGCAATTTGAAGAAATGAAAAAAATGATGAAGCAAATGACAGGCATGGCGAGTGGAAAAGGAAAGAAAAAGATGAAACTACCAGGCTTCGATTCATTGTTTAAATAATATTTTATAGGTGTTAAGAAAAAACACTTTACAAACAACCTAAACATTGATAATATACTATCTTGTGTGAAACTTATTCGGAGGTGCTATTAAAATGGCAGTTAAAATTCGCTTAAAACGTATGGGAGCTAAAAAATCTCCTTTCTATCGTATCGTAGTTGCAGACGCTCGTTCACCACGTGACGGTCGTTCAATCGAAACAGTTGGTACTTACAACCCACTAACTAAACCAGCTACTGTAAACATTGATGAAGAGAAAGCTCTTAAATGGTTAACTGACGGTGCAAAACCATCAGATACAGTGCGTAACTTGTTCTCAGAACAAGGTATCATGGAAAAATTCCATAACCAAAAATTCAGTAAATAATCGGGGGCGAGGTCTTTGAAGCAGCTGATTGAAGCAATCGTTTTACCGTTAGTCGATTATCCAGAAGAAGTTCGTATAGAGACGGATGAAAATGCAAATCGAATTGTTTATAAACTTTTTGTTCATCCAGAGGATCGAGGGAAAGTCATAGGCAAACAAGGGCGAGTAGCGAAAGCGATTCGTACAATTGTTTATTCAGCGGCGGGTAGTCACCATCAAAAAAAGACCTACGTCGATATATTGGATTGAAAGAAAAGATTTTCACGCTCTTTTATATGCAACAAGCACTGGAGAGTCCTGACAGGTATGTTTACATGCGCTTAGGAATTCGAAGTGGACTTGAGGTAAAGCGTAAAATCTGGACTTAAAAGGAAGGAGCTTGCCGGTTCCTTCCTTTTTTCATTATCTTAGTTACATTGAGAGATAATTGAACATAATGACATTGAGGAAGACTGGTCAACGTCTTAGCTAGAACACCGTCCACCAAAAGTTAAACTGCTTTTGTAGATGAAAGGTGAGAGAAATGTTACTTTTTGATCTGGCTAGCAAGTAGCTTGACGGGGACGAGCATGTTTTAGCATGTTTTATCTTCATTCAGCTTAAGACTCCTGCCTCTTAAGGTTGTGGGATGAATGAGGATGTAATTCCTTTTCAGCGGATTTCAAACTCCCGTTGAATGAAGATACAGCC
This sequence comes from Lysinibacillus sp. Ag94, assembly GCF_023242215.1. Lineage (NCBI taxonomy): Bacteria > Bacillati > Bacillota > Bacilli > Caryophanales > Bacillaceae > Lysinibacillus > Lysinibacillus sp. Ag94. Next base: position 981,726 of record NZ_CP096780.1, read on the forward strand.
TCTGGCGGATGTTACGGATTTTGAAAAGAATGCAATGAAGGATGTTAGCCTAAAACCTTCGCATTTAACTGACCCGCCTCGCGCAGGCCTGGGCACAACTCGAAATCCGGACGCAATTACGCCGAGGCGAAATTGATATGAGGTGAGATTTGAATGGAATGGTTTAATGTAGGTCGTATTGTCAATACGCACGGTATTCGCGGTGAGGTGCGTGTGTTATCAACAACTGATTTTGAAGAAGAGCGCTTTGCAGTGGGAGTAAAGCTTGCGGCGTTTAAAAAAGACGATAAAAAGCCAACGTGGGTAACAATTGAATCAGTGCGTCGTCATAAAAACTTTATTTTGTTAACCTTTGAAGGAATGAATAACATCAACTTGGTTGAGCCTTTCAAAGAAGGAATGCTCAAAATTACGAAAGATCAAATGACAGATGATTTATTAGAGGAACATGAATATTTTTTCCACGAAATAATTGGCTGTACAATTGTATCTGAAGAAGGCGAAACAATTGGAGCAGTGACCGACATTCTTCAAACAGGTGCAAACGATGTATGGGTAGTTAAAGGCACTAAAAAAGAGCATTACATCCCGTATATCGAGGATATCGTCAAGGAAATCAATATTGATGAGAAGAAAATAGTGATCCATGTAATGGAAGGTCTACTATGATGAATATTCATGTGTTAAGTTTATTTCCGGATATGTTTACAGGCGTTTTTGGAGCGTCCATATTAAAGAAAGCGCAGGAAAAAGGTGCTGTAAATCTGGAAGTCACTGATCTCCGTGGATTTTCGGGTAATAAGCATAATCAAGTAGACGATTATCCGTATGGTGGCGGTGCGGGAATGGTCTTAAAACCAGAGCCGATGTTTAGCGCTGTCGAGGCCATTACAGAAGGGAAAAATCCTCGTATCATTTTGATGTGCCCGCAAGGTGAGCGTTTTACTCAAAAAAAGGCAGAAGAGCTGGCGCAAGAAAAAGAGCTAGTATTTTTATGTGGTCATTACGAAGGTTATGATGAACGTATTCGTCAGCATCTTGTCACAGATGAGATTTCAATTGGAGATTTCGTATTAACTGGTGGCGAGCTAGGGGCTATGACAGTTATAGATAGCGTTGTACGACTTCTGCCGGGGGTTTTAGGACAAGAGGATTCCCACATACAAGATTCGTTTTCAACGGGTCTCCTAGAGCACCCACATTATACACGCCCTGCCGAATTTCGTGGGATGAAAGTACCCGATGTCTTACTATCGGGCAATCACGCAAAGATTGAGCAATGGCGTATGGAAGAATCTCTGAAAAGAACATTCGAGCGTCGTCCTGATTTGCTCGAGAATTATCCATTAACAGACAAGCAAAAATTGTATCTAGAAAAACTTAAAAACAACGATAAAGATGCTTGATTGCTATCTATATTTATGATAACATCTATTCTGTACTTCTATGTGAAGTACTGAATTACGGTGTTCCGCTGTGGCATAGATTGCGTGCAAGAGCATCTGTCTAAGGAGAGAAAACAATGTCAAACATTATTACAGAGATTACAAAAGCTCAGCTTCGCACTGATCTACCAACTTTCCGTCCTGGTGATACTGTTAAGGTACACGTGAAAGTAGTAGAGGGTACTCGTGAACGTGTACAAGTATACGAAGGTGTAGTAATTAAACGTCGTGGTGGCGGTATTAGCGAAACTTTCACAGTTCGTAAAATTTCTTACGGTGTAGGTGTTGAACGTACATTCCCTGTACACACACCAAAAATCGCTAACTTAGAAGTTGTACGTCGCGGTAAAGTACGTCGTGCTAAACTTTACTACCTACGTAACCTACGTGGTAAAGCTGCTCGTATTAAAGAAATTCGATAATTATGACTTAAAAGTGAGGGGCTTGTTTAACAAGCCCCTTTTCTTTTTGCTTGTCATCTTAAAGAGCTATCAACTAAAATGAGGATAGACAAGGGGGCAAATCTCGATGGAAAAACAAATAAAGGAAAAGAATGAACTATGGGAATGGACAAAGGCACTTCTAATTGCATTTGCGATTGCAGCGATTATTCGTTATTTTTTATTTACACCCATTGCAGTAGATGGCCAATCCATGATGCCAACCCTTGAAGATGGCGACCGTATGATTGTAAATAAAATTGGGTATAAAATAGGTGAACCAAAACGCTTTGATATTGTGGTATTCCATGCTCCTGAAAAGAAAAACTATATTAAACGTGTTATTGGGCTTCCAGGAGAGACATTGGAGTATAAAAATGATCAATTATACATTAATGGTGAACCGATAGATGAACCTTATTTAGATGCTTACAAATCAAAAATTACAGAAGGTACTTTAACCGAGGATTTTACATTAAAAGATATTGATGTAAACCTAAAAGATAATGTTATTCCAGAAGGCTATGTTTTCGTTATGGGAGATAATCGTCGATACAGTAAGGACAGTCGTATTATTGGAGTCGTCGATCAGAAAGAGATTATCGGGAGTACAAGTCTGATTTTCTGGCCGTTTAGTGATATTAAAATTGTAAAGTAATTCTTGAAAGGGAGAGATCAATTATGCCTTGGCATAATTGCGTATGGAATCGGCTTTGTGCTTGCACAAAGCCGATTCCATGACATCCGCCGGAGGCTTTAACTCCTTTCAGCAGGCGTTTGGACACCTGCTGAAAGAAGTTAAAACTCCCTTTTTCTTTTAGTTTAGGAGGTATAGATATGACTATACAATGGTTTCCTGGGCATATGGCAAAAGCCCGCAGAGAAGTTACAGAAAAATTAAAGCTAGTTGATATTATATTTGAATTAATAGATGCACGTTTACCGCTATCTTCCCGAAATCCGATGATTGACGAAGTAATTAATCAAAAACCGCGTCTCCTTATTTTAAATAAGTCAGATATGGCAGATGAGCACGAAACACGTAAATGGGTTGAATACTTCGCACAACGAGGTCATAAGGCAGTTGCGATCAATTCTCTTGAAGGCAAAGGATTACAGCAGGTAACAAAGGCTGCTCAAGAAATTTTGAAAGAAAAATTTGATCGCATGAAATCACGTGGGATGAAGCCAAGAGCCATTCGTGCAATGATTGTTGGCATTCCGAACGTAGGAAAATCGACGCTTATTAACCGCTTAGCGAAGAAAAATATCGCAAAAACAGGGAATACGCCAGGGGTCACTAAGGCTCAGCAATGGATAAAGGTTGGCAAGGAGCTAGAATTACTCGATACGCCAGGTATTTTATGGCCGAAATTCGAAGACCAAGAAGTAGGCTTTAAATTAGCGTTAACAGGTGCTATAAAGGATACTATAACGAATATGGAGGATTTAGCTGTATATGGTCTACGCTTTTTATCCGTTCATTATCCGGCACGAATGGAAGAACGCTATGGCTTCCAATTTATCCATGAAGATTTAGTGGAAACCTTCGATCATATAGGTAAACTTCGCCGTGTTTTCGGTCCTGGAGGAGAAATCGATTATGATCAAGTAGCTCAACTAGTCGTTCGCGATATCCGTGGGTTGCAATTAGGTAAACTAACATTTGACTTTGTTGACGAACAACTTGAAAAAGAAACAGAACAGTAATAAAACTGTCATACTTACGTTAAATCGTGAGTATGACAGTTTTTCTTTTAGGAATACGCCATCTTGCCGATAAATGATATAGAGTGAGAAAAAACGATAAATACTTTTGAATGGATTCGGAGCTTTTCGTTATAACGTGGGAATTGATTGTAGTGAAGGCTTGCTTTGTGCTGTCGCTGCGCTTTCGCAAAAAGAGCAAAGACTCCTGGGGGCGTCCGATGAGCCGCCTTACTTGCGCTGCTCGCTGCAGGGGCTCGGGCCAACGCGTGAAAGTGAAGTGGCACCGGTGTTGGTCATGAAGGCGTATCGCAGGATGTGATAGTTTTAGCCTTTATTCCTCAATTGCTCATTCCTAAGGAGTCGCCTAACCTCCACTACAACCAAGTAATATACACGGAATACCATTAAATGTAATACGATACCAAACCTGTTCTTTCTAAAAAAGTATTGTTAGTATAAAAGCATGGGCGGAGAAACTCAGGCTGCAAATGTGCGGAAGGAAGAGTGCTGTGCATTTAAGTACATATTATAAAAAAAGGATATATTATGAAGAACGCCAAAACGTTAGGGTGAATCCTTAGCCTATTAAAAAATAAAATTAGCGAATAACTGTTAAGAACCAATAGGGAGTAAATATATGAAAACGATTAAAGAAATTTCGACAGCATTGAAAGAAGCGGAGGAATGGCAGGACTGGATGACGGGGGTAGCAACCGATGAACGTGCAGGTGTGCAAAAGGCTTGGCAAAGTTGGCAAAGATCCCAAGAGAAAAAGCAACAGATACTGCAGGAACATCAAGCGAAAATTGATTTCGATCGAAGTTACGGAGGAGAGAATACCTTAATTGCAGGGGTAGATGAAGCAGGGCGTGGACCGTTAGCAGGGCCAGTAGTAACAGCAGCTGTTATTTTACCTGCGAACTGTGAGGCTCTAGTCGGATTAAATGATTCAAAGCAATTATCAAAAGATAAACGCAATGCTTATGCTGCTTTAGTAAAAGAGCATGCATTATGTTACTTTATCCATTTCCAATCAACACAACAAATTGATGAATTAAATATTTACGAAGCGACGAAGCAATCGATGAAGACAAGTGTAGAATCGTTATCTATAAAACCTAATTATGTGCTAGTTGATGCTATGACGCTGCCAATCTCTATTCCGCAGGATTCGATAATTAAAGGGGATGCGAAAAGCTTAGCTATTGCGGCTGCATCCATATTGGCAAAAACAGCTCGAGATGATTATATGGATCAATTGGACGAGCAATTCCCTATGTATGGTTTTGCTCAGCATGCAGGATATGGAACAAAACAGCATTTAATGGCCCTTGAAAAGTTTGGTCCAACTATTCATCATCGCAAATCATTTGAGCCGATAAAGTCAATGCTTTAACTTGTTTCAGCGGTGTTTTATGTAGCGAAAGCAAAGCGACAGCTACAAGTGTTTTATGTAGCGAAAGCAAAGCGACAGCTACAAATGTTTATTGTACAAACATCTGCTGAAATAAGGTAATGTTCTGGCGGATGTCATTTTTAAAACATAATAGTAAGCAAAAAATAAAAGGCACATTCAAGCAGTAGAAATGACATTTGTAAAAGCGTATATCATGTGAATAAGTTGCTTAGAGCTCCGACTCAGCCCTCTAGGAAAGCGCCCAGTCGGAGCAAAAAATCTACCCACGTTAAAAAAGGACGCCAATTACAAGGAGTAGTTGATGAAAGGAGTACGTATATGACAGCCACATCTTTAAATCCGATTCAAATGCAACAAAGTGCTTTAACCCTAAATAATCAGCCACTTACTTTAAAACAAGGGCAAGTATTTCAAGGAACAATTAAACAATTATATCCAGATCAAATGGCAGAAATACAGGTTGGCCATCAGAAGTTTATTGCTAAACTCGAAGTGCCGCTAAAAGCAGGTGATGCCCACTTCTTCCAAGTAACTGGTACAAGCCCACAAACAGAACTAAAAGTTGTTACGGGCCCTATGGGGCAAACGGCTTCTCAAAGTCAACAAATCAATCAGTTACTTGACTCAATGAATTTACCCAAAACCGCTGAGATGCAGCAACTTCTAGCTCATTTTATGAAAGCGCAGCTACCGATTTCAAAAGAGCAGCTAATGCAGGCAGAAGTGTGGTTAAAGGCATTACCAGAAGGTGTTACGAAGATGGATGCCTTACAAGCCATTCAAAAAATGGTAGAGCTTAAAATGCCGATGACCAATGATGTTTTTCAAGCTCTAATAAGTGGACAAAAAACTACTGGCATGGTTTCTGTAATGGAAAGCTTTACACAGCTTTTAACGAAAGAAATAGCTTTACCAGAAAACCTTAAGCAAACACTAATCCAACAAGTAAATGCTATTGCAAAGCCTTTTGAAGTAGAAACAGGTAGTTTAGTACTTGCCAAATCCATTCAAATATTATCAAATAATGCTGCTGCTATGAGTGAAAAGATTCAAGCCATGAATATTTTAAAAGAGGCAGGGATACTTCCTCAGCAGGCAACCTTGCAAAACTGGTCAAGCTTTAGCGATGTAAAATCTGTTCAGTCAAATCAGTTTCAACAGGCTGGAGAAGTTATTCAAGCAATTTTAACGACAAAATCTGACAATATCAATCATCTAGTTGACCAGCTTAAATCTTGGACAGCAAATCAAAGCTTGCTAACCAACGAACAACGGCAGTCATTAAATCAACTTATCGATCGATTTAATCAGCTACCAGCAACTAAACAAACGCTAGAGATTTTCGCAAAACAAATGCAAGAACAATTTATAAAAGCGTTTGCAGAAAATTCTTCGGAGCGTTTATTTACACAAGACGCCAATGCTCTTTCAATAAAGGACCATTTATTATCGCTTTTAAAGCATGAGGCTACTACTCCGCTACAAAATGAAGTATTCATGCGAAATCTTATGAAAAATAGTGTTGAATCCCCGCAAGCAATGATTCAGCAAATCGTGACGCAAGCAGATGCCCATGTACAAAACTCTATGGACAGTAAAGCAATGGAACATGCACTTAAAACAGTATTAAAAAATCTAGGAGTTAGCTATGAAGCGACACTTAGTAATAAGTCAGCAGATTTACAGCAGATTGCACATCAATTGAAACCGCAGCTACATACATTATTGCAGGAAACACATATTTCTCCGCAGCTTAAGGAAGCAGCAGAAATGTTAATGGCACGCATGAACGGCATGCAGCTCGCATCAGGAGAGAATGGCCATCAGCATCAGCTTATTATGCAAGTACCATTAGAATTCTTTGGTAAGAAAATGGATGCAACATTGCAGTGGAATGGTCGCATGAAGGAAGACGGAAAAATTGATGCCAATTATGCGCGTATATTATTTTATTTACAAATGGAATCTATGAAAGAAACCGTTATTGATATGCAGGTTCAAAATCGTGTAGTTTCTGTGACAGTATTTAATGAAAATGATATTATTCCGCTTGCAGAACCACTGAAATCAGCGTTGAAAATTGGCCTAGCAGAAAAAGAATATCAACTTTCAGGCGTTTTTATTAAGCAATTTGAAAAAGCCCAACCTGTAAAAACACCTGTAGTAGGACAGCAGGAGGAACATAGTGGGGTGGATTTTCGCATATGAGTGAAGAAAAATTTACTCGAAAAGAGGCTATCGCTCTCACGTATAAGTTAGGAAGTTTTGATAGTCCAACGGTAGTAGCAAAAGGAAAAGGCAAAATAGCAGAAAATATATTAGCACGCGCAAATGAGCACGATATCCCTATTTATGAGGATCCTAACCTTGTTCATTTACTTGGACAATTAGATCTCAATGAGTCAATCCCAGAAGAATTGTTTGAAGCTGTCGCTGAGGTTTTTGCATTTATTTATCGATTAGACCAACAATATGCCGAAAAAATAGAAAAAATAGAGAATTCTGATTTTCATAAAACTCTGTTTTAGTACACAAAACAGAAAAAAGCGTCATATTAAAAGATAAAAAATGAATAAGAGACAAGGTATAGACTTTATCAGAATCTTTCGTTAGAATAGATTATGTTAGTAAAACAATTTTATGCAAATGTTTGATGGGAGGATGTATTATGAATATCCATGAATATCAAGGGAAAGAGATTCTTAGAAAATATGGTGTAGCTGTACCAAACGGAAAAGTAGCTTTTTCCCCTGATGAAGCAGTGAAAGTAGCGAAAGAACTTGGCTCTAATGTGACAGTAGTCAAGGCGCAAATTCATGCAGGTGGACGCGGTAAGGCGGGGGGCGTGAAAATCGCCAAAAACCTTGACGAGGTGCGTGCATACGCAAAAGAATTACTAGGTAAAATTTTAGTAACTCATCAAACAGGTCCAGAGGGAAAAGAAGTAAAACGCTTATATATTGAAGAGGGTTCTGATATTCAAAAAGAATACTATTTAAGTCTAGTATTAGACCGCGCAACATCCCGTGTAACAATGATGGGGTCTGAAGAGGGTGGCATGGATATTGAAGAAGTAGCAGCATCAAATCCAGAAAAAATCTTCAAAGAAGTTGTGGATCCTGTTGTTGGTTTAACAGGTTTCCAGGCACGTCGCATGGCGTTTAATATGAATATTCCAGCCAACCTAGTAGGGAAAGCTGTTAAATTAATGTTAGGTTTGTATCAAGCATTTATCGACAAAGATGCTTCTATTGTAGAAATTAATCCACTTGTTATAACTGGACAAGGAGAAGTTTTGGCATTAGACGCTAAATTTAATTTCGATGCAAATGCGTTGTATCGTCATAAAGATATTGTCGAATTACGCGATTTTGATGAAGAAGATCCAAAGGAAATCGAAGCATCAAAATACGATCTTAGTTATATTTCTCTAGATGGCAACATTGGCTGTATGGTTAATGGAGCGGGTCTTGCAATGGCTACAATGGACACAATTAGCTATTATGGCGGAAGCCCTGCTAACTTCTTAGATGTAGGTGGCGGTGCAACGGCAGAAAAAGTAACAGAAGCTTTCAAAATTATTCTTTCTGATCCACATGTAAAAGGTATTTTCGTAAACATTTTTGGCGGAATTATGAAATGTAACATTATTGCCGAGGGTGTTGTGACAGCTGCTAAAGAAATTGGCTTAGCTGTGCCATTAGTTGTACGTTTAGAAGGTACAAATGTGGAACTTGGAAAAGAAATATTAAATGCATCTGGTTTAAACATCGTTGCAGCGGATTCAATGGCTGACGGTGCACAAAAAATTGTGGGACTAGTAGGCTAAGGAAGGCAGGGAGAACAATGGCTGTATTTATTGATAAAGATACGAAGGTAATAGTACAAGGAATTACGGGCGAAACAGCGCTTTTCCATACGAAGCAAATGCTTGATTATGGTACTAAAATTGTAGCTGGTGTAACACCAGGTAAAGGTGGTCTGGAAATCGAAGGAGTGCCTGTATTTAACACTGTAGCAGAAGCTGTAGCTGCAACAGGCGCAACAACTTCAGTTATTTATGTACCTGCTCCTTTCGCGGCAGATGCTATTTTAGAGGCAGTTGATGCCGAATTAGAATTAACAATCTGTATTACTGAACATATTCCTGTCCTTGATATGGTTAAGGTTAAACGTTATATGGAAGGTAAAAAGACACGTCTAGTTGGTCCAAACTGTCCAGGTGTTATTACGGCAGATGAATGTAAGATTGGTATTATGCCAGGTTATATCCATACGAAAGGGCATGTAGGAGTTGTTTCTCGCTCTGGTACGTTAACATATGAAGCTGTACACCAATTGACACAAGCTGGTATTGGCCAAACTACAGCTGTAGGTATCGGTGGAGACCCTGTCAATGGTACGAACTTTATCGATGTTTTGGAAGCGTTTAACAACGATACGGAAACATATGCAGTTGTAATGATCGGGGAAATTGGGGGTACAGCTGAAGAAGAAGCGGCTGAGTGGATTAAAGCGAATATGACGAAACCTGTCGTTGGCTTTATCGGTGGCCAAACAGCACCTCCAGGAAAACGTATGGGTCACGCTGGTGCTATTATTTCAGGTGGTAAAGGAACAGCAGCAGAGAAAATTAAAGCAATGAATGCTGCTGGAATAGAAGTAGCAGAAACGCCATCTGTCATTGGTGACACACTTATTAAAGTAATCAAAGAAAAAGGGCTATACGAAAAGTGTAAAACCCATTAAAATGGAAGATGTAGCACGTTGTTGCTACATCTTTTTCTTTATTTAGACACGGCTTTAAAAGATGAAATAGCTAACTCCCTACTTACTGTCTATAGCTATGTCATGAAAGATGCGGTCATTTAATTTCTTCTATTAAAAGGAGGTTTTTAAATGATTTTATCAGTCGATACACAGAGATTACTAGCTTTACATTATATATACCCATTGCCACTTCAAAAACTTCAGCAATTATTGTCCCCGGTGGATATACTAAGTTATTTTGAAGAAGCGTCCCCCAACGAGATTGCCAAAGCATTGCAAATATCATCCCAAAGAGCGTTGGAAATATCCAACAGTTTTCGACAAATAATGACATTTTCGTTTCGGGAAGCTTATGAACGGGCTAATATTTCCCCTATCCCTTTTCATCATCCTTTATACCCGGCGCAATTATTTGAAATATCCAGCCCACCTACTGTATTGTATGTGAAAGGTCGGTATTCTTTATTAACGAAAGAAAAACGAGTAGCCATTATAGGCTCTAGAAAGGCTACAGCTTATACAAAGACTGCGTTGGACCTAATTGTCCCGCCTCTTGTTGAACACGAATATACTGTCGTAAGCGGGCTTGCAAGAGGGGCAGATACGATTGCTCATGAGACAACGATAAAAGTTGGCGGTGCCACAATTGCAGTGCTTGGACATGGGTTTAATTTTATATACCCTAAGGAAAACCAGTCTCTCGCTGAGCATATGGCGGAGCATCAGTTACTTGTCACAGAGTATCCCCCATATATGAAGCCTGAAAAATGGCATTTTCCAATGCGTAACCGAATAATTAGTGGATTGTCCAAAGCTTTAGTTGTAACCGAAGCAGCATTAAGAAGTGGCACACTTATTACAACAGAATATGCTTTAGAGCAAGGAAAAGATGTATTTGTTGTACCGGGTCCAATTAATGCGGAGCAATCAAAAGGGACCAATAAACTACTATTAGAAGGAGCTATTCCGGTGTGCAATGGTCACGAAATCGTTGAAACACTTACTCTCTTTTCTAACAAAAATTGAAAAAAAGTTGCATTATCTTAAAATCTGTTATACATTTTGCAACAGGTAACTTAAAAAATAGCAATAGACCTCTCTAAGGGGGAGAAAATAGATGGCGGATTATTTAGTGATTGTAGAATCACCAGCAAAAGCAAAAACAATTGAACGATATTTAGGGAAAAAATATAAAGTGAAAGCGTCAATCGGGCATGTTCGTGATCTACCACGCAGCCAAATGGGTGTTGGTCCTGAAAATGATTTTGAACCTAAATATATTACTATTCGTGGTAAAGGTCCTGTGTTACAGGAATTAAAGTCTGCGGCTAAAAAAGTGAAGAAAGTCTTCCTAGCGGCCGATCCAGACCGCGAGGGAGAAGCGATTGCTTGGCACCTTGCGACTGCGTTAAATATTGATATTAATTCAGATTGTCGTGTTGTTTTTAATGAGATTACAAAGGATGCGATTGTAGAATCCTTTAAAAATCCTCGTCCTATTAATATGGATTTAGTAGATGCACAGCAAACACGCCGTATTTTGGATAGACTTGTTGGGTATAACATTAGTCCGATTCTTTGGAAAAAGGTTAAAAAGGGATTATCAGCAGGACGAGTACAATCTGTAGCACTACGCATGATTATTGATCGTGAAAATGAAATTAAAAATTTCCAACCGGAAGAATATTGGACAATTGAAGGTTCTTTTGAAAAAGGTAAGAAAACGTTCGATGCGCTTTATTATGGTGACGGCAAAGAAAAAATTAAATTAACAAATGAAGAACAAGTAAAATCTATTTTAAAAAATGTTAAAGGTACAAGTTTTGAAGTTGTCAATGTATCTAAAAAAGAACGTAAACGAAATGCAGCACCTGCCTTTACAACATCTTCTTTACAGCAAGAGGCAGCACGTAAATTAAATTTCCGTGCTAAGAAAACGATGATGCTTGCCCAACAATTATATGAAGGTATTGATATTGGTAAAAAAGAGGGGACAGTCGGTTTAATTACTTATATGCGTACCGATTCTACACGTATTTCGGACACAGCAAAAACGGAGGCAATTGCCTACATTGAATCCAAGTACGGGAAAGAATTCATCTCCACGGAGTCGAAGCAGACTAAAAAAGCATCCAATGCACAAGATGCGCATGAGGCTATTCGTCCAACTAGTACGATCCGAACTCCAGAGGAATTAAAAGCAGTGCTTAGTCGCGACCAATTGCGCTTATATCGTTTAATTTGGGAGCGCTTTATCGCTAGTCAGATGGCGCCGGCTGTACTTGATACAGTTGCTGTTGATTTACAAAATGGGGATGTTTTATTCCGTGCAAACGGCTCACAAGTTAAATTTGCTGGCTTTATGAAGTTATATATTGAGGGCACAGATGATCAAACTGAAGAAACAACAAAGCTTCTACCTGAAATGGAAGTTGGCGATCAAGTAAAATCTCTTGAAATTGAGCCAAAGCAACATTTTACACAGCCACCACCACGCTATTCAGAGGCGCGTCTTGTAAAGACAATGGAAGAGTTAGGTATAGGGCGCCCGTCCACATATGCACCGACCCTCGATACAATACAGCGCCGTGGCTATGTCGTTTTAGATGCAAAACGATTTATGCCGACTGAGCTGGGAGAAATCGTGCACCAACTCGTATTAGAGTTTTTCCCTGATGAAATAAATATCGAATTCACAGCACAAATGGAGCAAGATTTGGATGCTATTGAAGAAGGTAGTCGTCAGTGGAAAGAAATTGTCCGTGAGTTTTATAAGGATTTTGAGGTCCATGTAAAGCATGCAGATGAGGCTATGGAAAAGGTTGTTATAAAAGATGAACCCGCTGGCGAGGATTGTGAGCTTTGTGGATCTCCAATGGTCTTTAAGCTTGGACGATATGGGAAATTTATGGCTTGTTCAAACTTCCCAGATTGCCGCAATACAAAAGCTATTATGAAACCTATTGGCGTAAAATGTCCTTCCTGTGAAACTGGCGAAATTGTCGAACGTAAGAGTAAAACAAAGCGTTTATTCTATGGTTGCAATCAGTACCCTGAGTGTGAATTTGTTTCTTGGGACAAACCAATTAGTAGACCATGCCCTAAATGTAGTGCATTATTAGTAGAGAAAAAAATTAAAAAAGGTGTGCAAATTCAGTGTACGAAATGTGACTATGAAGAGACACCTACTCAATGATAGAAAGATGGTAAGAACATGACTGAACAAGTAGTAAATGTAATAGGCGCAGGTCTCGCGGGCAGTGAGGCCGCTTGGCAAATTGCTCAACGCGGTGTGAAAGTTAAACTTTATGAAATGCGTCCGGTAAAGCAAACACCAGCTCACCATACTGATAAATTTGCAGAGCTTGTTTGTTCAAACTCATTACGTGCAAATGGCTTAACAAATGCCGTAGGTGTCATTAAAGAGGAAATGCGTATTTTAGATTCTGTTATTATGAAGGCAGCAGATGCATGTTCAGTACCGGCAGGCGGTGCCTTAGCAGTGGATCGTCATGAGTTTGCGGGCTATGTGACAGACTCTGTGAAAAATCATCCTCTTGTCGAAGTAATTCATGAAGAAGTCACTGAAATTCCAGAAGGCATTACTGTGATTGCCACAGGACCGCTAACATCGAAAGATTTAGCTGAAAAAATTCAGGGCTTAACAGGTTTAGATTATTTATATTTCTATGATGCAGCGGCACCAATTATTGAAAAAGACAGCATCGATATGGAAAAGGTTTATTTAAAATCGCGTTACGATAAAGGGGAAGCAGCTTATTTAAACTGTCCTATGACAAAGGAAGAATTTGATCGTTTCCGTCAAGCGTTAATCGAAGCAGAGGTTGTGCCATTAAAAGAATTTGAAAAGGAAATTTACTTTGAAGGCTGTATGCCTATCGAAGTAATGGCTGCTCGTGGGGAGAAAACAATGTTATTTGGACCGATGAAGCCAGTAGGTCTAGAAGATCCAAAAACAGGGAAACGACCTTATGCTGTTGTTCAATTACGTCAAGATGATGCAGCAGGAACTCTTTACAATATCGTTGGCTTCCAAACCCATTTAAAATGGGGACCACAGAAGGAAGTACTGCAATTAATTCCGGGATTAGAGAATGTTGAAATCGTTCGTTATGGAGTTATGCATAGAAATACGTTCATTAATTCTCCAAAGGTTCTAGAGAAAACGTATCAGCTTCGCGAGCGAAAAAATATTTTCTTTGCTGGTCAAATGACAGGTGTCGAAGGATATGTTGAATCTGCTGGTAGTGGTTTAATTGCTGGTATTAATGCGGCTCGTTTAGCATTAGGACAAGAACAACTTATCTTCCCATTTGAAACGGCATTAGGAAGTATGGCGCGTTATATAACAGAAGCACAATCGAAAAACTTCCAGCCAATGAACGTTAACTTTGGAATTTTCCCTGAACTACCACCAGGACGTCGTTCAAAACCAGAGCGTGCAGAGATGCATGCTACACGTGCAATAAGCACAATTCGTAATTTTGTGAATTCACAAACAATTTGATTGCAAAAAGCCTCTAAAAGTTGATATACTCTTAGAGGCTTTTTCTTTTTTGTAGGTAAAATGCTAATTTACACGTATTTTATTATTTTGTATGGAGATTTTCTCAAAATATAAACATTTCCACTTGCTATATGATGAAGATAGGTATAGTGTCAATATGTATGTTTTCTACATTAACGATACCCAACATGACAAACTAAAGAGATACACGAAATTGTACATTTTTTAATAGCAAGGTGTAAGTATTTGGGTTCAGCACCAAACGTTAGGATGACGTTGAAACGTATGCTAAATATAGATATTGGATTTCGTTCCGACTGAACGCCCCCGGGAAAGCGATCAGCCCGAACAAAAAACCAATCCCACGTTATGGTAATGAGCCGTCATATACAGAAGGTTTATAATAATTCGTTGGTGGTGAATCTTTTAATGTTAGTTTCGTCCCAAGATGCACTTGAACAGTTTATGCTTTATATTCAAATTGAAAAAAACTTCTCTGTTCATACAGTGCGAGAGTATGAATCGGATCTACTAGATTTTTTAGCGTTTTTGCAGGCGGAGGGCGTAAATGATTTAGCTAGTGTTGAGTATATACATGCACGTCTTTATGTGACGAAGTTGTATGATGAAAAGAGAGCAAGATCATCGGTATCAAGGAAAATCTCCTCAATACGCTCCTTCTATCGCTTCCTAAATAGACAGTACGGATTAGATGATGGGGCATTTCGATCACTTTATCATCCAAAAAAAGAATCACGTTTACCTAGTTTTTTCTATGAAGAAGAGTTGCAGCAGCTATTTGATGCGAATGTTGGCGATGATTTGAAATCATTAAGAAATACAGCTATATTAGAGCTGTTATATGCGACAGGTATTCGTGTAAGTGAGCTTACCTCTATTCAAGTAAAAGATATTGATTTCCATTATTCAATTATTAGGGTAATGGGAAAAGGGCGAAAAGAACGTATCATTCCATTCGGGCAATTTGCGAGTTTAGCTATGCAGGATTACATAGAACAAGCTCGTCCTCGATTGATGAAAAACACAAGTCATCAGCAATTGTTTGTCAACATGCGCGGTGGGGAACTTACTCCTCGAGGTGTACGTCATATTTTAACTGAAATGATTGACAAGGCCTCGCTCCATACGAAAATATATCCACATATGCTTCGCCATACTTTTGCCACACATTTATTGAATAATGGCGCAGATTTACGTACGGTGCAGGAGTTATTAGGTCACGCTCATTTAACTTCTACACAAGTTTACACACATGTAACAAAAGAGCATCTTCGTCAGACATATATGAATGCTCATCCAAGGGCATAATAAGCTAAGGAGGAAGGCAAATGGGACAAATTCATGCGACAACGATATTTGCGGTTCATCATAATGGAGCTTGCGCAATGGCAGGTGATGGTCAAGTAACCTTAGGGAATGCGGTTGTGATGAAAGGTACAGCAAGGAAGGTCAGACGTCTGTTTAATGGGCAGGTACTTGCTGGATTTGCCGGATCGGTTGCCGATGCTTTTACACTTTTTGAAATGTTTGAAGGAAAGTTAAATGAATACAATGGCAACTTACAACGTGCAGCGGTTGAAGTAGCTAAGCAATGGCGCGGTGATAAAATGCTACGTCAATTAGAGGCGATGCTACTTGTAATGGATAAAAGTACGCTTCTTCTTGTTTCAGGTACTGGAGAAGTCATTGAACCGGATGATGGAGTGTTGGCAATTGGTTCTGGGGGTAATTATGCATTATCAGCAGGTCGTGCTTTGAAAAAATATGCGGGTGATACAATGTCTGCTCGCGAAATTGCCGAAGCGGCATTAGAAACCGCTGCTGAAATCTGTGTGTTTACGAATCATAATATTATCGTGGAGGCGCTTAACTAATGACAAAAAATAATTTAACGCCAAGACAAATTACTGAGCATTTGGATCGCTATATCGTTGGACAAAATGAAGCGAAGCGAGCGGTAGCTATTGCGTTACGTAATCGATATCGTCGCTCCTTGTTAAGTGATGAGATGAAGAATGAGGTAATTCCAAAAAATATTTTGATGATTGGACCTACAGGTGTCGGGAAAACAGAAATTGCACGAAGAATTGCAAAGCTAACGAATGCACCTTTTGTGAAGGTAGAAGCAACAAAGTTTACAGAAGTAGGGTACGTTGGACGTGACGTAGAGTCCATGGTACGTGATGTAGTAGAAGCTTCTCATCGTCTTGTAAAAGAAGAAATGATGGAGTCTGTAAAGGACCAAGCAGAGGAATTGGCAAACGAAGCCATCGTTAAGCTATTGGTTCCATCCTTACGAAAAAAACAGTCTATGCAAAACCCATTTGAAATGTTATTTGGTGGGAAAGAACCACAAGCCAATGACGATTCCTCTGAAGAAACTGAAGTACGCTCCAAACGTGCGCAAATCGCTATTGATTTACGTAATGGTAAATTAGAAAATGAATGGGTTACAGTTGAAGTAACGGAACAAAATCCTTCTATTTTCGATGCGTTACAAGGAACGGGCATGGATATGTCAGCTAACAGTGGCATGCAGGATATGTTATCTAATTTGATGCCTAAAAAGCAAAAGAAACGTCGTGTACAAGTAAAAGACGCGCGTCGTATTTTAACAATCGAGGAAGCGAATAAGCTCATAGATGCAGATGAAGTTGCCCAAGAAGCTATTTCAAGAGCTGAACAATCAGGTATTATTTTTATTGATGAGATTGATAAAATCGCTAGTAAGGATAGTAACTCCTCTGCCAATGTATCACGTGAGGGTGTGCAACGTGATATTCTGCCGATCGTTGAAGGTTCTACTGTAACGACGAAGTACGGTGCTGTAAAAACAGACTTTATGCTGTTCATTGCTGCTGGAGCATTTCATATGTCAAAACCATCAGATCTAATTCCTGAGTTGCAAGGCCGATTCCCGATTCGAGTAGAGCTTGAAAAATTAACGAAACAAGATTTTGTACGTATTTTGAAAGAGCCTGACCAATCACTTATTTTGCAATACAAGGCTTTGTTAGAAACAGAAGGTGTGGAAATAAACTTTACGGAAGACGCGATTGAACGAATTGCAGAAATTGCAACCGAGGTCAATCAAGCGACCGATAATATTGGAGCTCGACGTTTACACACAATTTTAGAGCGTTTATTGGAAGAATTATCGTTTGAAGCTGCAGAAATTGCGCCTGCAAATATTCCGATTAATGCTGCGTATGTAGATCAAAAACTTGCGGGTATAGTAAAAAACAAAGATTTGTCACAGTTTATATTGTAATATAAGGCTGAATAGTTTCATTCAGTTGTAAAAAACTTTAGAATATTAAGTAAATACTCTTCGGATTATTTATAGGAGGAACATATAATGAATTTATTAGAAAAAACGCGTAAAATTAACTCGATGCTCCAAGCATCTGCTGGTAAGCCAGTAAACTTTAAAGAAATGGCAGATACTTTAGGAGATATTATAGACAGTAATGTTTATATTGTAAGCCGTAAAGGGAAGCTATTAGGCATTTCAATTCATCAACAAATTGAAAACGAACGTATGAAAAAGATGTTCGAAGAGCGTCAATTCCCAGAAGCGTATACACATAGCTTGTTTACAATTTCTGAAACATCTTCAAACTTAGATATTAATGACGAACATACTGCTTTCCCTGTTGAAAACAAAGAGCTATTCCAAAATGCCTTAACAACGATTGTTCCGATTGTTGGTGGTGGTGAGCGTCTAGGTACATTAATTCTTGCTCGTTTATCTTCACAATTCGAGGATGATGATTTAATTTTAGCTGAGTATGGTGCAACAGTAGTTGGTATGGAAATTTTACGTGAAAAATCTGAGGAAATTGAAGAGGAAGCTCGTAGCAAAGCTGTTGTTCAAATGGCCATTAATTCTCTTTCATACAGTGAGTTAGAAGCTATTGAACATATCTTTGAAGAGCTTGATGGCCATGAAGGCTTACTTGTTGCTTCAAAAATTGCAGACCGAGTTGGTATTACACGTTCAGTAATCGTAAACGCATTACGTAAACTAGAATCTGCAGGTGTAATCGAATCTCGCTCTCTAGGTATGAAAGGTACTTACATTAAAGTACTAAACGGTAAATTCTTAAACGCATTAGCTGAAATTAAAATGAAATAATAAAACGTTCTTTCGGAACGGTATCAGGCATCTGGAATGAATTTTCTAGATGCCTTTTAATTTTCTTTCAACGAATGTCTTTTGCGTAAGTGAACCGGCAGTTACAGAAGTCTCCTACCTCTATAGATGGTAAGATAAATGCGGATTTAAGTTACTTGTCAAACACCGAACCTGCCTCTTTTACGTAGGTGAAAAAGCGGCTGTTCTGACAAGCGCTCGGCCGGGACGGAAAGTACCCCCCTCGTTTTGCAAAAAGATAAAAAAATTTATTAGTAACATGAAGGCATCAGGAATAATTACGTTCCGGATGCCTTTTTGAACTTTTTCGTAATTCGACAAAGATTCGACGGAATTTTCATCCGATTTACAATGCTCTAATTAAGTCGAACTGTGATATAGTACTAAATAGGGGGGAGAAATAATCTATGTTTTAAGTCTTTTTCTCATTTTCTATAGGTAAGTTTTCGACCTTTATAGACGTAATTATCATTGCTTTCTCCCTAAATTAGATTTTTTGAGTGCGCATTACTATTTGCATAAATGAAAAAAATAGATGCTCCAATTGTTACTTATAAGACAGTCTAGAATAACTATTCTGAATTTTTCGTAATCTAAACAGCTTGGACTTGAATAGTAAAAAGGAACTCTAATTTAGACATTGTGTCTACTGATGTTTTGTAAGAAAATGGAATAAAATCAATCCTAAAACCGTAAACACTGTCGAAGTAGTGTAAATTAACTAGATATGTGTTGTGTCCCATGAAGTCTGTAGTAGCAAGGGGTGCGGAAGTATTGTCCTGGTTATTCGTGAATAAAAATAGGTCTGATTTACTATCAAAAAGGGACAAAAGACAATAGACACTAGGTATCATCTTAATTACAATTGTGTTATTGGATAAAAAAAGAAATACATAAATGAGGTGAATGTTTTGGATTTGTTTGGAGGAACTATTAGTAGCCTGGAAAACGGACTTTCTTATGCAACTTTGAATCATAAAACAATCGCTAATAACATTGCGAATGTCGATACGCCGAATTATAAGGCGAAAAGTGTAAGTTTTAAAGATATGTTGGAGAAAGAACAACAAATGTCCTTGTCGGCATATCGTACTGATAGTAGACATTATGATTTCGAGATTCGACAATCAACACCTGGTGTGAATAATATTAATGGCTTACGTTATCGGAATAACGGTAATGCCGTAGATATGGATGCTGAACAGACGAAGCTAGCAGAAAATCAAATTTACTACAACGCATTAATTGAACGTATGAACGGCAAGTTAAACACATTAAATACTGTTATTAAAGGAGGTAAGTAATAGATGTCTATTTTTCATGGAATGAATACCACTGCCTCAGCTTTAACAGCACAGCGTTTACGAATGGATGTCATTTCTTCAAATATGGCAGGCATGGATACAACGCGAGCTAAACAAGTGAATGGACAGTGGGAGCCATACCGTCGAAAGACTGTGACATTTACAGCGCAAGAGGGACAGTTTTCAAAGTTCTTTAATGCTGCACTTGGTAAAAACGCAAAAAGTGGCGTTGGTAACGGCGTAAAAGTTACACAAATAAAAGAGGATACGGAAACACCTTTCAAACTTGTGTATGATCCAACTCACCCCGATGCAAATGCAGATGGCTATGTAAATATGCCAAATGTAGATCCATTAAAAGAAATGGTAGATTTAATGTCAGCCACTCGTTCCTACGAAGCAAACGTAACTGTATTGAATGCAAATAAATCCATGCTGACAAAGGCTTTAGAGATTGGAAGATAAATAAGAAGAAAGGAAGATACATAATGACAATTTCGTCCGTTTCACAAATGACACCTACGCAGGTTGTAAATGAAACAAATAAACTTAAAACGACACCTTATGAAGCACAACAGAGCTTTGCGAACTCGTTAAAGGAAGCAATATCCAAAGTAAATGATCAACAAATTACTTCTGACAATCTTACTCAAAAGTTAATTAATGGAGGAGATGTAGAGTTGCACGAAGTGATGATTGCATCTCAAAAAGCAAGCATTACATTAAATGCAACAATTGAAGTTCGCAATAAGGTGATTGAAGCTTACCAAGAAATAATGCGAATGAGTGTCTAACTTTATTTGAACAAGTGATTACAATCACTATTAAGTAAAGAATATATCCCATAATTTATATTTATTTAAATGAATGTTTAATGTAGAGAGTCGATGACTCCTTCAGGATTACGTTACAAATAATACCCTGGAGACAGAAGTGATGAAGGTTTAAAAGCATCAAGTCTTGTGATAATGCCTTCGTGACCAAATCATGATTGCCAAAAGTGGCTCATCGGACGCTCCTAGGAAAAAGACTAATCGAAACGGAAATCAATCCGTTATGGTGATGATATTGATTGAATGTTATGGGATACCACTGTTTTCGCGAATTATTAGATGGATAGGTTATTCACTATAACCGGAGGATCATAATGAATGAACGATTGACGAAAATAAAAAACGACACCAGTAAATTTTGGACAAGTCGTAGTAAAAAACAAAAAATTGTAATGATTGGTTCTGTAGTAGGGGTTGTAGCACTTGCTATAGGTATTACAATTTTTGCTACAAAAACTACATATGTACCACTTTATAAAGATTTATCGACAAGAGAAATCGGACAAGTGAAAGAAGCGCTAGACGCCAAAGGTGTAAAGTATGAAATTGAACCTGGAGGTACATCGATTTCAGTACCTGAAGACCAAGTAGACTCATTATTAGTGTCGTTGGCATCGGAAGGATATCCACAAACAGGATCGATTGATTACTCTTTTGCAAATAGCTCTGGATTCGGTATGACAGATAATGAGTTTAATCTATTAAAAAAAGCAGCAACTGAAACAGAAATTGCAAAGCTCATTAAAAATTTAGATGGTGTAAAAGATGCAAAGGTAATGATTAACATTCCAGAAGAGGGCGTTTTCTTAAAGGATGTTAAAGAGGAAGCGACGGCATCTATTGTTTTAAATACAGACCCTGGCTATAAATTTACAGAGCAACAAATTGCCACTATGTATAATTTAGTAGCAAAAAGTGTGCCAAATTTAAAAACGGATAATATTGTTATTTCTAACCAATTTTCTGATTACTTTGATCTGAAAGCTGCGACTACTGATGGAGCTTCAACAACGACAGCAGAAGGTCAGTTACAAGCGAAGAAATTGGTTGAGCGTGACCTACAGCGTCAAGTTCAAAATATGCTAGGTACGCTTATGGGACAAGACAAAGTAGTAGTTTCTGTGACAACAGACATTGATTTCAAAAAAGAAAATCGTGAAGAAAAACTAGTAACACCTGTTGACGAAGAGAATATGGCAGGAATAGAAATTAGTGCTCAACGTATTACAGAGCAATATTCTGGAGGTGCTGCAGCTACTGGTACACCTGAAGCAGAAACGACGACAGATAATTTCACAACTTATAACGAAGGTGTAAATGGTAATGGAGAATCTGAACGTACTGAAGAAACAATTAATAGTGAAGTAAATCGTATACGTAAAGATATCCAAGAGGCACCATATAAAATTCAAGATATGGGGATCCAAGTAATTGTTGAACCTCCGACAGGGGCTGACGCGGGAACGTTACCAAATGGGGTTCAAGAGGATATCCAGAAAATTTTAAGTACTATTGTTCGTACAACGATTTCTAAAGATGTAGCAGCTGAACTTACTCAACAGCAAATCGATGAGAAAGTTGCTGTTTCAGTACAACCTTTAAATGGTAAAGCAACAGAGACAGCTAGTGAAAAATCTGTTATTCCATGGTGGGTTTGGGTAATCGGTGGCATATTGCTAGCAGTAATATTATTGCTTGCATTCTTCATTATCCGTTCACGTAAACGTGCGCAGGAAGAAGAAGAACTTAGTATCCTAGATGAACAAGAAGAATTAATGATTGAAGATATTAATGAAGAAATTGAAACGGAAGCTACAATGCGTCGTAAGCAGCTTGAAAAAATGGCAAAAGATAAGCCAGACGATTTTGCGAAGTTACTACGTAGTTGGATTGCGGAAGACTAACTAGGAGGTTAGGCTGTGTCCAAGAAAGAAAAGGAATTAACCGGAAAACAAAAGGCCGCTCTCTTGTTAATTTCATTAGGGCCTGAGGTTTCAGCCTCTGTCTATAAACATTTAACAGAAGAAGAAATTGAACGTTTAACTTTAGAGATTTCAAGTGTTAAGAAAGTAGAAGCAAATGTTAAAGAGGAAATTATTGAAGAATTCCACAATATTGCACTTGCGCAAGACTATATTACACAGGGTGGTATTGGTTACGCGAAGACAGTATTGGAAAAAGCACTTGGTGTAGAACAGGCGCAAACAATTATTAATCGCCTAACATCTTCTTTACAAGTGCGTCCATTTGACTTTGCGCGTAGAGCTGATCCAGCACAGATTTTTAACTTTATTCAAAATGAACATCCACAAACAATTGCCCTTATTCTATCTTATTTAGAAGCAGGGCAAGCGGGTGTTATTTTATCTTCATTACCACAGGAAGTACAAGCTGATATTGCTAAACGTATAGCTGTAATGGAGTCAACTTCACCAGAAGTTATTAGTGAAATCGAATCTGTTTTAGAGCGTAAATTATCATCAACTGTTACACAGGATTACACGGAAACGGGTGGCATTGACGCAGTTGTTGAAGTGTTAAATGGTGTAGACCGACAAACAGAAAAAACGATTCTCGATGCACTCGAAATTCAAGATCCAGAGCTTGCTGAAGAAATCAAAAAACGTATGTTTGTATTCGAGGATATTGTTACACTTGACAACCGTTCGATTCAACGTGTTATCCGTGATTGTGAAAATGAAGACTTATTGCTTTCAATGAAAGTTTCAAGTGAAGAAGTAAAAGATATTATTTTCCGCAATATGTCACAACGTATGGCTGAGACATTTAAGGAAGAAATGGAAATTATGGGACCTGTACGTTTGCGTGATGTAGAGGAAGCGCAATCTCGAATTGTTGCTGTCATTCGTCGCTTAGAGGATGCTGGCGAGATTATTATTGCACGTGGTGGAGGAGATGACGTCATTGTCTAGAATCATCCGTTCTGTATACACACAGTCCAATGGCGATCATGTCAAAAAAATTCAAATTCGTGACATGTTTGAGATGCAAGAGGTAGATGAAGGAGAAAATTCACTTCAAAAACAAATGACTATGGAAGAAGTGCTAGAAGAGCGCGAACGTTTATTTGCAGAGGCCAGAGCTATTTTACAGGCTGAACGTGAAGCTTTTGAACAAGAAAAGCAAATGTTCTTTCAGGAAATTGAAGTTTTAAAGCAAGATTGGGAAGAGGAACGACCTAATCGAGTGCAAGAAGCTTATGATGAAGGATTTGGTCAAGGCTATGAGGATGGAATAAACAAAGCTACTGAAGCGATGGCACAATCTCTCCAAACGGCTAATGAAGTAATCATTCATGCGAGGGAAAATGCTCGGAAATATATTGAAGATCAAGAATCGATTATTTTAGAGCTAGGCTTAACTGCAGCAGAGCGAATTATTGACGCATCTTTAGAGCGAGACAACGAATTGTTTGTTTCAATCGTTCACAGAGGACTTAAAGAAGCGAGAGAAATGAAGGAAATAAAAATTTACGTTTCGCCAACCTACTATGCGTTAATTACTGCGAATCGGGATGAACTAGCTGAAATGTTCCCAACTGACGTACCATTTATGATTTTTGTAAATGAGGAGTTAGAAAATGAAACTGATTGTTATATTGAAACAAATCATGGCCGTATTGTTGTAAGTATTGATGAGCAATTGAATGAACTAAGATTAAAGCTACATGAAATATTAGAAAGTAAGGAATGATCTAGATGAAAACGGCTCAATTAATCGAACAAATTCCTCAAATACCAACCTTTAAAAAATTTGGTAGAGTAACTAGAGTTGTCGGCTTGATGATTGAGTCACAAGGTCCAGATAGTTCCATTGGTGATGTTTGTAAAATTCATGTGGAAACTTCTAAAAACGGCCATCAAATCATCTTAGCAGAGGTTGTAGGCTTCAAAGATGAAATTGTCGTCTTAATGCCTTTTACTTCTCTTCGGGAAATATCAATTGGCTGCCTAGTCGAAGGTACAGGGGCGCCGCTTGAGGTAAAAGTGGGCCCTGAGCTAATCGGTAAGGTACTTGATTCTATGGGAAATCCGATAGATGGAACTGTATTACCGAAAGGATTAATGACAGTTCCGACAGAGCAAGATCCACCCAATCCGCTAACGCGCCCACCTATTAATGAAAGACTTGAAGTAGGTGTTAAAGCAATTGATGGCATGCTAACAGTGGGGAATGGACAACGTGTTGGTATTTTCGCTGGTTCAGGGGTCGGGAAAAGTACATTGCTCGGTATGATTGCGCGAAATACCCAAGCAGATTTAAATGTAATTGCGCTAATTGGGGAACGTGGTCGTGAGGTTCGTGAGTTTATAGAGCGTGATTTAGGGCCAGAGGGTTTAAGTCGATCTATAGTAGTAGCTGCTACCTCCGACCAGCCTGCACTAATGCGAATAAAAGGGGCCTTTACCGCAACAGCGATTGCCGAATATTTTAGAAATCGCGGCTTAAATGTCATGTTGATGATGGACTCAGTGACTCGTGTTGCTATGGCGCAGCGTGAAATCGGTCTTGCAACAGGTGAACCACCAGCTCAAAAAGGGTATACACCATCTGTATTTGCCATTCTACCTAAACTATTAGAACGTACAGGTACTAATGAGAAAGGCTCTATTACTGCCTTTTATACAGTGTTAGTAGATGGTGATGATATGAATGAACCGATAGCAGATACGGTGCGAGGGATTTTAGATGGTCATATAGTCCTTGATCGCAACCTTGCAAATAAAGGTCAATATCCAGCTATTAATGTATTAAAAAGTGTCAGCCGTTTGATGAATCATGTGGCAGAGCCTGAGCACAAAAAGGCTGCAGAACGATTAAGGGAGCTCTATTATACATATGACAAGTCAGAGGATTTAATTAATATCGGCGCCTATAAGACAGGAACATCAAAGGAAATCGATGAAGCTATTTACTATGAACCTCTCATTACCGCTTATTTAAAGCAGGGCTATTTAGATAAGGTGACCCTAGAGGAAAGCAAGAATGAGTTAATTTCATTATCGATCGGTGGTGGAAAATAGGGTGGTAAGCTATATATATCGTTTTGAAAAAGTGTTAACCATTCGAGAGCAAGAAAAAAATGAAACAGAAATTGCCTATAAAGAATCTGTACGTTCTTTTGAAGAAATTGCAACTAAGCTATATGAATTGTTAAAAAAGAAAGAAGATTTAATAGAGTTTCAGCAGGAGCGTTTAGCTGTAGGTTCATCAATAGAAGAAGTTCATCACTATGCACGGTTTATTGATAGCCTCGAAAAAACAATTGTTGATGTACAGCAAAAAGTTGTTCAAGCTCGTGCAAAAATGACTTGGCACGAAGAAAAATTATTAGAAAAAAACTTGGAAGTACGTAAATTTGAAAAAATGCGAGAGAAAGATTTTAAAGTGTTTCAGCAGGAACAGGATCGTATTGAAGGCATTTTTTTAGATGAGATTTCATCGCTGACGTATAACAAGAGAGAAATCAGGTGATTTCATGGCGAAAACAGACAATCGACTTAAAGCAGAATTAGTAGAACAACCGCCTAAACGTAAATCAGGAGGCTTGCGAAAGTTTTTTACGTGGTTTGTAATACCTATCATGTTTGTAGCGGCAGTTCTACTTGTTGTTGCAACCCTTATGAATACGAATGTCTTTGATCTAGGGAAGAAGGCAGTTCAAAGCTTACCATTCGTTCCTTCAGAAGAACAACAAGCAAAAGATGCTGTAGTTAATAATGATTCAAAAGTTGTAAAGTTACAGGCCGAAATACAAGAAAAAGAAGCAGAAATCGTCCAGCTTCAAAAAAAGATGGATGCGGCAACAACTGAAAAAGAAAAGTTAACGACAGAAAATGAACAGCTGAAATTTGAAATTGAAAAGTTAAATAGGGAGCAAAGTGATGTAAAGCGTGACTTTACTGATATTTTAAAAACATTTGATAAAATGTCTCCTAAAGCAGCAGCGCCCGTTCTTATTAAAATGAGTGATACGGAAGCACTTCGTATTTTAACAAACTTAAAACCAGATAAATTAGCTGCGATTTTAGAAAAAATGGATCCACAAAATGCAGCGAAATATACAGAAATGATGGCTAAACAATAAGAAAATCTGAAAGGAGGTGAAAAAATGGATGTAGCAATGATGCAAATGATGTCTAAGCCAATAGCAACTAAAACAGCAGCTACAAAACCAACAACATCAGTCGATTCCAATATGAAGGCTAATGGACCATCGAACAAGTTTGGGTCTGTTTTTGGACAGATTATTTCTTCTTCAAATCAAATACAGCAGCCTACACAGTCAGCAGAGACAAAAGATATCTCTGATTTGACAGCAGTTTTAAATGCTGAATCTATAGAAGACGTACTAGACTTACTGGAGATTCCACACGACGATGGCTTGTTAATGCTGCAAATTGGTGATGAAGGCAAAGCTGTTGCAATAGATGAAATGTTAAATCTGGATAACCTAATGGATGCATTGGGGATTGATGCTGAGCAGCTTCAAAAATTAGTACAACAGTTGCTAGGCGAAGATAAAGAAGCACAAGATGTTTGGGAGCTTTTAGCACTAGTAGACGCTCAGGCACCAATGCTTCAAACGCAAATCGTAGCAGCTTTACAAGGTGAAGGACAAGTGACTCTAAAGGAAGCAGCGCCATTACTTCAAGTGTTAAAGTTAACACAATTAATGGGGCAAAAAACAGACTTAACAGCATCACAAGAAAACTTGTTAACTGACATAAAAAGTCTTTTGACAACAATTCAAACACAAGTGGAAACGACTCTATCTGAACAGCAAGTAACAACTAAAACAACAGTAACACTTCCGTTGCAGGGCTTCCAAAAAGTAGTGCAACAAGTTCAGGTTACAAAGCAGACAGATACAAGTGCTAATGAAATGGTGACTTCTAATACAGTCCAAACAAAAGCAGACACGTTCCAAGTGACACTGCCAGCAGCAAAGCCAGCACAGTCTGAGGCATTTTTGAAAGAGATGCAAGCAATCATTAATAGAGCCCAAATCTCTAATGCACAAGGTATTACACGTTTAACATTGAAATTGTATCCTGAAAATCTAGGAACAATACGTATCGAGCTTGTGCAAAATGACGGTGTCCTGACAGCACGACTACTCGCTTCGACAGCTCAAGGACGTGAATTACTTGATAGTCAGGCACATCAATTAAAGCAAGCCTTTGTACAGCAAAACATTCAAGTTGATCGACTCGATATTGCTCAATCATTGCAAGATGCAGATCGCCAACAACGCGACCAAAGCTTCTTCAACAATTTCTTTAAGCAACAACAGCAAGAAGAGCAAGAGCAAAAAAACGACGATGATGATGAAGGTAAATCATTTAGTGACTATTTAATAAGTGAGGAGGTGTGAGCGTGGCAGATACAACGACTAATACAAAACCGGTAAATACAAACGTAACAGAGGACTTATATTATTCCAACTATAAGAAGCCAACGAAGCAAACGGGTAATAGTGAACTTGGCAAGGATGCGTTCCTACAATTATTAATTACGCAATTACAACACCAAGATCCAACAAATCCAATGGATGACCGAGAGTTTATTTCTCAAATGGCTCAGTTCTCTTCGCTAGAGCAAATGCAAAATATGACAAAAGCGATGGGATCATTACTTGCCTCACAGCAGCAAACACAGCTTATGAATTATACATCATTTGTTGGTAAGGAAGTAAAATGGCATGAGCTAACAGATAAGCTAGATGACAAAGGCAAACCGGTTATTAATGAGGGAACCGGCACAATTAAATCGGTGAAGTTTGTTGAGGGTAATGCAGTGTTTGAACTAGCTGATGGTAAAGAATTAACGCCTGGTAATATTTCAGCTATTTTAGGCGGTTCAAGTGAATCAGAATCTCCACTTGTACAAGCGAGCAAACTAATTGGTAAAAAAGTTACGTATATGGACGGCGAGCAAGAACTACAAGGACGTATCGTTTCTGTAACGAATAAAGATGGCGTCATTCAATATGTCTTAGACAATGACAAAAAATTAACAGCTAAAGAATTTACCGTAATTAGCGAATAAAGGTGGAGAACAATGATGGATAAATTTTCAATACATCGTGTACCATTGCATCCATCTATTCGCCAGACACAACCTAAGCCAATAAACGCACAGCAATCGTTTAAAGCGCATTTGCAAGAAGCTACCAATCAACAAGAGTTAAAAGTGAGCAAGCATGCCCATGAACGTATTATGGAGCGTAAAATAGCGATTTCTGAACAAGAATGGCAGGCTGTATCGGACAAGGTATTTGAAGCGCACTCAAAAGGTGTCAAACAACCATTAGTCTTGATGGATCAAGCAGCTCTAATTGTCAGTGCTAAAAACGCAACTGTCATTACAGCGATGGACCGCACGGAAGCAAAGCAGCAAATATTTACAAATATAGATGGCACTATCGTGCTATAAGGGCTGGACCTTTGAAAGGAAGCCTAGGTGTGCTGATTGATAGAGGCACACAATATAAATGAAGGGAGAACGACATTATGTTACGTTCTATGTATTCAGGTATTTCAGGTCTTAAAAACTTCCAAACAAAACTAGACGTTATTGGTAATAATATTGCTAACGTTAATACAGTTGGTTTTAAAAAGGGGCGTGTTAATTTTAAAGATTTAATGTCTCAAACACAAGCAGGCGCATCAGGGTCTACTGCAACGCGTGGAGGAGTAAACCCACAACAAGTAGGTTTAGGTTCACAACTAGCAGCTATCGATACTATCCACGGTGGCGGATCTTTACAGAGTACAGGGCGTGGACTGGATTTAGCTATTGAAGGCGATGGTTTCTTTATGGTGGCTGATGCGAATGGCGCTCCAGACGAAACTTCTGGCTTTATTGATGAAGATGGATTCAATAACACGTTATTCACACGTAATGGTATTTTCTACATGGACAACAATGGCTACTTAGTAAATGCAGATGGGAAATATTTAGTTGGGGTCACTGCGGGTAAAGATATTGTTACCGAGAAGGATGATAAAGGTATTTTACCGGATGATGCACCAAATGCATCTGGTGATGAAGGTGCTAATTTATTTGATGATGCAGGAGTGTTAACACCTGCTAATGGTACTGTAGGACCTATTCGGATCCCGACAACAGCTAAAGAAGTAAATATCGGACCTGATGGTAAAATTACTTATCAAGATTTAAACGGTGAGCTACAGTGGGCTGGACAGTTGGTAATGGCTAAATTCCCGAACGCTGGTGGTCTTGCTAAAGCAGGCGGTAATTACTATCAACAAACTACAAACTCAGGTGTAGCATATGCACAAGTAGCAACTGTAGCAGGTATGGGTAAAGTTGTTGCGGGAGCGGTAGAAATGTCTAACGTCGATCTTTCTGAAGAGTTCACAGAAATGATTGTGGCGCAACGTGGTTTCCAAGCCAATACACGTATTATCACAACTTCTGATGAAATTCTTCAAGAGCTTGTGAATTTAAAACGCTAAGTTTTATAAAATAGATTTTAGTAAGAGATATATACTTCATATAGTCATACAGGTAAAGAAAATACTAGTTAGATTACAAAGTGCTCAAAACTAAAACATAATTTCATATGAGGGAGGGTCGGGCCGGCTCTCGTGCTAGACCCGGCCCTATTTCAATGATTGAATTAACACGTTTAAATGGCAAAGCATTTACATTGAATGCTTTATACATAGAAACGGTCGAATCTTTTCCGGATACGACCATTACATTAACGACTGGAACTAAAATCATTGTTTTACAGAGTGAAGATGAGGTGCGACAAAAGGTAACAGCCTTTTATAAAAATATACAAATACTATCAAACCCGCATCTACGAGGTGAAGAAGATGAAGAATAACAAAATGTTAACGATGATTATCATCGTACTAGTAGCAATCATACTTATCGGGGGTATTTGCTTTGCATTGTTTACCCAATTTAATAAGCCTGCAAAGTCTCTTGAGCCAACTATTGATGAAATCGTAGAAGCTTCTGTTGAAATTCCGGAGATTACTACAAATCTAGCGGATAACAAAGTTGTACGCTTTTCGTTAAAAATTCAAACATCAAGTAAAGATGCTGCTGCTGAATTAACGAAGCGTGATTTCCAAGTGAAAAATATTGTTATTCAAGAGCTTTCCGAGATGGAGCAAAAAGATTTAGAAGGTAAGCAAGGCAAACAAGTTTTCCAAAAATCATTAAAAACAAAAATTAATGAATTGATGCAAGAGGGAGAAGTTCAGGAAGTTTATTTTACCTCCTTCATCACCCAATAATTAAAGAAACTGCTTGAAATGGAGGTGGGCAAATGGCAGGAGATGTGTTATCTCAATCCGAGATAGATGCGCTGCTTTCCGCAATATCAACCGGGGAAATGTCAGCGGACGACATGAAAAAAGAGGACGAGGGGCGCAAGGTTAAAGTGTATGACTTTAAACGAGCACTTCGTTTCTCAAAAGATCAAATCCGAAGTTTGACCCGAATACATGAAAATTTTGCACGATTACTGACAACCTTCTTTTCTGCACAGCTAAGAAGCTATGTGCAGATTACTGTTGCATCAGTAGACCAAATACCATTTGAAGAGTTTGTACGTTCGATTCCGAATATGACACTCATTAATGTGTTTGAAGTGCCACCATTAGATGGTAATATATTGATGGAAATAAACCCGAACATCGCCTACTCGATGTTAGATCGTTTAATGGGCGGTAGTGGGGCGAGTCATAGTAATGTGGATAACTTAACAGAAATTGAAACTAAAATTATGACAAACCTTTTTGAACGTTCATTCGACAATTTACGCGAGGCATGGGAAAATGTTGCGGAAATTGATCCAATCTTAGTGGAACTTGAGGTCAACCCTCAATTTTTACAAATGATTTCACCAAATGAAACAGTTGTCGTTATTTCTTTAAATACGATTATTGGTGAGACAAGCGGTATGATTAATATTTGTATCCCGCATGTTGTATTGGAGCCAATTGTTCCAAATCTTTCTGTTCGTTACTGGATGCAGACTAATACAAAAGAGATGTCTCCAGAGCAAACAAAAATGCTTGAAACACGTGTGAAACAAGCAAAACTACCTGTTTCCGTTGAACTAGGTATTACAGACATTACCATTGAGGATTTCCTCACAATGCAAGTTGGAGATGTTATTCAATTAGAACAAAAAATTGAAGATCCACTACTGTTAAAAGTAGGCACATTACCGAAATTTACAGTTCAACCAGGAAAACAAGGCAAAAAATTAGCAATCCAGATTATCGACCCTTTGAAAGGAGGAGACGAAGATGAGTGATGAAATGCTCTCCCAAGAAGAAATTGAAGCGTTATTAAGGGGCGAAACGTTGGAAGATAAAAACAGCGGCACTGAAGCTTCTACAAATGAGGAAATTAATGATTTAAAAGTAGAGGATTACCTCGATTCGTTTGCCCAAGATGCATTAGGTGAGGTAGGAAATATATCTTTTGGTAGCTCTGCCACTGCACTTTCAGCGTTACTAGGTCAAAAAGTAGATATTACTACCCCAAGTATTTCAATGATTAACCGAAATAAATTAGAAGAGGAATTTCCTCATCCTTATGTAGCCGTACAGGTTGAATATACAATCGGGTTAACAGGTATGAATTTGCTTGTTATTAAGCAATCCGATGCAGCAATTATTGCTGATTTAATGTTAGGTGGAGATGGCTTAAATCCAAAACCAGATTTAGGTGAAATTCAGCTAAGTGCCGTGCAAGAAGCTATGAATCAAATGATGGGTTCTGCGGCTACTTCAATGTCGACAGTATTTAATAAAAAAGTGGATATTTCTCCACCTACTATTGATTTAATGAATATTTCTCAAAACGAAGGACGAGAAAATATTCCTGAAGATGATTTACTCGTAAAAGTATCGTTCAGATTGAAGATTGGTAATTTAATTGATTCGAATCTAATGCAATTATTGCCGCTGAAATTTAGCCAAAACATTGTAAAATCTCTGTTAGGAGAAACAGAATCAATCGGGGAACCTGTAGCTGCAACAATAGCACCTGAAGCGCCAGTAGCTCCTGCGCCTGTACAACAACAAGCGACTATGCAACCGCAAGCGCCAGTAGCACCACAGCCTGCGCAGCCAGTATATCAACAGCAGACAGCTCCTGTGCAGCAACCAATGTATCAAGAGCAACAGCAGATTCCTCAAGCAACAAGACCTATGCAACCGGTCAATGTTCAACAAGCACAGTTTGCTAGTTTTGATCCAAATGTTATCTCGCAATCTGAAGCTAGAAATTTAAATATGCTACTTGATATTCCGTTGCAAGTTACTGTAGAGTTAGGACGTACAAAGCGTTCTGTAAAAGAGATATTAGAACTATCTAGTGGTTCGATTATTGAACTAGATAAATTGGCTGGTGAACCAGTTGATATTTTAGTAAATAGCCGTTTAATCGCTAAAGGTGAAGTCGTTGTTATTGATGAAAACTTCGGTGTCCGCATTACAGATGTTTTAAGTCAAGCAGAGCGTTTAAATAATTTAAGATAGTTTCAATTGGAGGAGTTAACCATGTCTAAAAGAATTTTGATTGTTGATGATGCCGCATTCATGCGCATGATGATCAAGGATATTTTATCGAAAAATGGATTTGAAGTTGTTGGAGAGGCTGCTGATGGTTTACAGGCAGTTGAAAAGTACAACGAATTAAAGCCAGATCTAGTAACAATGGATATTACGATGCCAGAAATGGACGGTATTGCAGCTCTTAAAGCAATTAAAGGTTCAGATCCAAATGCAACTGTCATTATGTGTTCGGCAATGGGACAACAAGCAATGGTAATCGATGCAATTCAAGCTGGTGCGAAAGACTTTATTGTGAAACCTTTCCAAGCTGATCGTGTAATTGAAGCGATTCAAAAAGCTCTAGGATGATTGAATGCAAATGTTAAAATCATTTCGTCTAACGATGATTTTCGCATTTCTTGTATCCTTCCTGTTTTTGTACCCTACAACGACTTCTGTATATGCAGAATCTAACACGACTTCTGTGAGCGACTGCATCAAAAACGGAGATTGTGAAGAAGATAGTACTCCAGCTGCTAAGAAAGATTCAGAGTCACAAGCGGCTGGAGATGTATCTACGTGGGAATACATAAAAATGGTGTTGGCGCTTATTTTTGTTGTAGCTTTATTTTATGGATTAATGAAGTTTTTAAATAGAAGAAATTTAAACTTTCAACGTAATCAATTAGTACAAAATTTAGGCGGTTTATCGTTAGGTGCCCAAAAGTCGGTACAACTATTACAAGTAGGTAAAACACTCTATTTAGTTGGGGTCGGTGAGGATGTCCAGCTATTACGTGAAATTACTGATCCGGATGAAGTGGCAACACTTTTAGCGCTATATAATGAACGACAAGAACTTGCAGCAACATCACCGTATATTGCAGAAGTATTATCTAAGTTTAAGAAAAAAAATAATGAAAGTTCATCAGTACAGCAAAAACAAAACGCTTTTGGTGAGCTGTTCGAAAAAAAGATTTCCGAAATTAAACAGGAGCGCAGTGAAGAACTGGAGAAATGGAAGCAAAAGGAGAATGATGATAAATGAATGATGTAATCAGTGTTTTTTCCAACAGCGACCCGACAAATGTCTCTAGCGCAGTGAAGCTGCTCTTGATGTTAACAGTTCTTTCACTAGCACCTAGTATTTTAATTTTGATGACATCGTTCACACGAATAGTTATCGTATTATCGTTTGTTCGTACTGCGTTGGCGACACAGCAAATGCCACCGAACCAGGTCATTGTAGGACTTGCCTTGTTTTTAACTTTCTTTATCATGGCCCCAACATTTCAAGAGGTCAATAAAGAGGCATTACAGCCATTATTTTCTGAGGAAATTGGCATTGAAGAGGCGTATGATCGAGCCAGTGTACCGTTTAAAGAGTTTATGAGTAAGTATACAAGGCCAAAGGATCTGAATTTATTTTTAAAGTATAATCAAGCAGAAACACCAGCATCTGTAGAAGAAATTCCACTGACAATGCTAGTACCTGCTTTCGCATTGAGTGAGATTAAAACAGCATTTGAAATTGGCTTTATGATTTTTATTCCATTCCTAGTAATCGACATGATTGTCGCAAGTACGCTAATGTCGATGGGGATGATGATGTTACCACCGGTTATGATTTCATTGCCGTTTAAGATTTTATTATTTGTACTCGTTGATGGTTGGTATCTTGTGATGAAATCATTACTACAAAGTTTTTAGGGGATGATACAGTATGACAGGTGAATTGGTTATTTCCATTGCAGAGCGTGCCATTATGGTTATCCTTCTAACAAGCGGTCCGCTACTATTAGTTGCTTTAATCACTGGTTTAGCGGTAAGTATTTTTCAGGCAACAACATCGATTCAAGAGCAAACTTTAGCATTCGTGCCAAAAATCATCGCTGTATTAGCAGCCATCGTATTTTTCGGTCCTTGGATGTTATCACAAGTGACTAGCTATGCGAGAGACATTTTTGAGAATTTAACGCGTTATATAGGGTGAGTAGATGAATGAATTAATCCCGCATTTTACGGTTTTCTTATTAGTGCTTGTGCGCGTATCGGCATTTTTTGTCACGGTGCCTTTTTTCTCGTACAGAACGATTCCGCCACAAGTTAAAATAACGCTCGCATTAGTTTTAGCTTGGATGATGTATTACACAATTGACGTCGAACCATTTGTATTTAATGGTGATTACATACTTTTAGTGATGAAAGAGGCACTTATTGGACTGTTACTCGGTTTAGTAGGCTATATCATCATGTCGGCAATTCAAATTGCCGGAAGCTTTATAGATTTTCAAATGGGTTTTGCTATTGCCAATATTATTGACCCGCAAACAGGTGCACAAAGTCCATTGATAGGACAGTTTTTTAATACGCTAGCATTACTTTTTCTACTAGCTATAAATGGGCATCATATGATTCTCGATGGAATTTATTATAGTTATCAATTTTTACCGATGGATCAAGGATTTCCTAATTTCGCAAATGATCATTATATAGAGTTTATCATCACAAAATTTACAGCTGTTTTTGCGATTGCCTTTCAAATGGCTGCTCCTGTTGTAGCTACTTTATTTTTAGTCGACTTGGCACTAGGAATCACGGCGAAAACTGTACCGCAATTAAATATTTTTGTTGTTGGTTTTCCTATTAAAATTGGTGTTAGTTTTCTAGTGTTATTCACAATGATGGCTGTAATGGTTCAAGTGATACAAAAGCTTATTACAATTATGATTTATGCGATGCGTGATGTAATGGCTATTTTAGGTGGTGGGTAAAATGTTGCTACTGCTGGATTTAGATTTACAGTATTTTGCGGGAGAAAAAACGGAAAAGGCAACGCCCAAAAAACGACAAGATGCTCGAAAAAAAGGTCAGGTAATCAAGAGTCAGGATATTTCCAGTGCAATTGTCATGCTCATGGTATTTATCTTTTTATACTTCTTTGCAGGTTCACTGCTAGATGATCTTTTAGCTTTTTTTAAGCAAACTTTTATTCAGAACATACGCGTAGAAACACTAACAATTGATAGTGTGATGCGCTTATTTACAGAAACATTGGTGCAAATGGCTTTTGTTATTGGTCCAATTATGGGAATTGCATTTGTTGGAGCGCTAGCAGGTAACTTTCTACAGTTCGGTTTTCTATTTACATTAGAACCAATGAAGTTTGATTTGAAAAAAATGGACCCGATTAAAGGGCTAAAAAAAATATTTTCTGTTAAAGCCATTATAGAGCTTATAAAGTCAGTATTAAAGATTGGCTTCATTGGTGGCGTTACGACAATTATAGTCTGGACAAATTTACCAAAAGTTTTGGCATTATCCTTTAAAAGCCCATGGATAACTCTTATTACCGTGGGTAAGCTTGTTGGTATTATGGGGATTGCTGCTTCGCTAGTCTTACTATGTGTATCCCTTTTAGACTGGATGTATCAAAAATTTGATTACGAAAAAAATCTTAAAATGTCTAAGCAAGATATTAAAGATGAATATAAAAATAGTGAGGGGGATCCGCTGATAAAATCGAAAATTAAGCAACGCCAACGCGAAATGGCGATGCGTCGAATGATGTCAGAGATTCCAAACGCCGATGTAGTCATCACTAACCCAACTCACTATGCGATTGCCCTCAAATATGATGAGGAAAGTATGGAAGCCCCACGCATTGTTGCCAAGGGTACAGACTTTATCGCTCAAAAAATTAAAATGATTGCGAAAGAACATGATGTGATTATGGTTGAAAACAGGCCATTAGCACGAGCAATGTACGATCAAGTAGAAATCGGTGATCAAGTACCAGAAGAGTTTTTCAAAGCAATAGCCGAAGTGCTTGCTTATGTTTATCGAATTAAGCGGAAAATTTAAAGCTTTTTGTAGGAGGGACACAAATGAAAGTTCGCGATATAGGGGTTTTAGGTGCGGTTATTTTAATCGTTGCGATGCTCATCATTCCTCTTCCTCCGTGGATGTTAAGTTTCTTAATCGTCATTAATATTACATTAGGATTAATTGTACTGTTAACAGCAATGAGTATGAAGGAAGCGTTAGACTTTTCTATTTTCCCTTCAGTTATTTTATTGTTAACTTTGTTCCGACTCGGACTGAGCGTTTCTACAACACGTGCCATTTTAGCCAAAGGTGATGCTGGTGCGGTTGTTGAAACGTTTGGTGATTTCGTAGTCGGCGGGAATGTACTAGTTGGTTTAGTTGTATTCTTAATTCTTGTGTTAATTCAGTTTATCGTTATTACAAAAGGAGCGGAGCGTGTAGCTGAAGTAGCAGCACGTTTCACACTGGATGCGATGCCAGGTAAACAAATGAGTATTGATGCTGATTTAAATGCAGGAGTTATTTCTGAAAAGGAAGCACGTGAACGACGCGAAAAAGTAGCGGGTGAAGCGGACTTTTACGGAGCGATGGATGGTGCCACAAAATTCGTAAAAGGGGATGCCATTGCCTCGATGGTCATGGTTATTATCAACTTATTATTTGGTATCATCATCGGTGTTGCGCAAATGGGTCTTCCATTTGCAGATGCAGCGAATCATTTTTCTAAGTTAACAGTTGGGGATGGTATTGTCTCACAAATTCCTGCACTACTTATCTCTACTGCGACAGGGATTGTCGTAACACGTGCATCTTCTAAGGGAAGTCTTGGTGAAGATATTACAGGGCAGCTTTTTGCTCAAGCGAAACTGCTTTATGTAGCAGGTGGCACAATACTTTTACTTGGATTTTTCACACCTATCCCTCTATGGATAACACTTCCAATTGGTTGTTCGCTAATTGCTGGTGCTTATATGATGGATCATAAGAAACCAGAGGATGAAGAAGAATTACTTGAAATTGAGGAAGAAGTGGCAACAGACGGCATGAAGAGCCCTGAAAACGTTGTGAATTTATTAAATGTGGACCCAATCGAGTTTGAATTCGGCTATGGTTTAATACCTTTAGTAGATGCTGCTCAAGGTGGAGATTTATTAGATCGAGTCATTATGATACGTCGACAGTTAGCATTAGAATTAGGGATTGTCATTCCGGTTGTTCGTATTCGCGATAATATTCAATTACAACCAAATGAATATCGAATTAAAATAAAGGGTAATGAAATGGCACGTGGTGAACTTCTACTTGATCATTATTTAGCAATGAGTCCAGGAGATGATGATTCCATCGAAGGAATTGACACAGTTGAACCATCATTTGGTTTACCTGCAAAATGGATTACTGAGCAAGTGAAAGAAGATGCCGAAATGTTCGGCTACACAGTTGTTGACCCACCGAGCGTAGTGTCGACCCACTTAACCGAAATGATTCGAGCAAATGCTTATGAATTACTCGGTCGTCAAGAGACGAAGCAGTTAATTGATCATTTACGTGAAACACATCCAATTTTAGTCGAAGAGCTGACGCCTACACCGTTATCGACTGGAGAAATTCAAAAAGTACTGGGTAAACTTTTACGAGAAAATGTTTCAGTACGAAACTTACCAATTATTTTTGAAACGCTAGCAGACTATGCAAAGTTAACGAGCGATACCGATATATTAACGGAGTATGTACGTCAATCATTGGCACGTCAGATTACTTCTCAATACGTAGGAGACAACCCGTCATTAAAGGTGATAACTGTTTCGGGTAAAGTAGAGAAAATGATTGCTGATAGTATACAACAAACTGATCACGGAAATTACTTAGCGATGGATCCGCAAGATTCTCAAACTGTCTTGGAGATTATTGCTGCAGAAGTAGAACGCGTTTCCTTTATGGAACAATCTGCTATTATCTTATGCTCTCCAGCAGTTCGTATGTATTTACGTCAACTAACGGAGCGTTATTTCCCGCAAATTCCAGTTCTATCATACAATGAACTTGATGCTACAGTTGAAATTCAAAGTGTTGGGGTGGTGAATGTTGAATGAAAATGAAAAAATATTATGCATCCTCCATACCAGAAGCGATGAAGCTTGTACGTGCTGAACTAGGTGAGGACGCTGTCATTTTGAATTCGAAAGTAGTCGTTACAAAAAAGTTTTTTGGAATCATTAAAAAGAAAAGTTTTGAGGTTGTTGCAGGGATTGATTCAATGGAGCCAGGTAATGTGGCTCCAGCACCTGCAGCTTTACCTATAACAACAGCTAAAAAAGAAAATGTAAGGTTACAAGAGATTACGAATGCTGTGCAAGCTAAAACGCACCAAGTACAGCTACAGAATGAGGTGCCCTTGCATGAGGAAACTGGCATTTCTGAAGACTTGAGGAAGGAAATCGCAGATTTAAAATCTTTAATGCATTCTATGCATAAGAAGACTATCCAAGATCAATATCCCGATGAACTCTTACCCTTCATTGAATACTTAAGACAGCAGGAGCTAAGTGAGGAGCTCATCACAACGATTGGTGATGAGCTTTTTACGCATTTCAAAGAGGCGTCAGAAATCAATTTTTCTCAATGTAAGATGGTTACGAAAAATTTATTGCGCAAAGAGCTAGAGAATCTTCCAGTCGGGGGCTTATCCTATGACAAAAAATACATTAATGTTCTAGGTCCAACAGGTGTCGGAAAGACTACGACAATTGCTAAAATGGCAGCCAGAGCAGTTTTAGAAAAAAAGAAAAAAATAGGATTTATCACGACAGATACTTACCGTATTGCCGCAATTGAGCAATTAAAAACGTATGCTGGACTGTTACAAGCTCCTGTCGAAATTGCCTATAATGCAACAGATTTTGAACAAGCAATCCATCGTTTGTCCCATTTAGATTTAGTGTTTATAGATACAGCTGGCCGCAATTATAAAGAGGTAAAATATGTAGACGATTTACAGCGTCTCATAAAATTTGACGATCAAGCCGAGTCCTTCTTAGTACTTGCTATGACAACGAAAGAAAAGGATATGGCAAATATTGTAGAGCAATTTAAGCAATTACCAATTGAAAAATTCATTTTTACAAAAATTGATGAAACAAATTCTATTGGCACTATGATTAATTTAATGATTAAATATAATAAAGGACTTGCTTACTACACGAATGGTCAAGAAGTACCAGAAGATATTGAGGAAGCTGACCTAGAAGCAGTACTAAATTTATTTTTTCAAGGTGAAGAAAAATGAGAGACCAAGCTGAAACATTACGCTTGAAAATGTTAAAACAGCAAGGCGAATTAGGCAGGGCAATTGCAGTTGTAAGTGGAAAAGGTGGAGTTGGTAAAAGTAACTTCACGATGAATTTTGCCATTACAATGGCCAATAAAGGGAAAAAAGTTGTCATCGTCGATATGGATATTGGTATGGGGAATATCAATATTTTAATTGGAAAAAATGCACCTTATAGTTTAAAAGATTACTTAGAAGGAAATAAGTTGCTAGATGAGGTTATTTATGAAGGTCCTTACGATTTAAAATATATTTCAGGTGGGTCTGGTATGTCGGGTGTCTTAGAATGGTCAGAGATTATGTTTGATCGACTCATTCATGCATTTGAGCAGCTTCAAAAAAGCTTTGATTACATCTTATTTGATATGGGAGCAGGAGCAACTAATTGGTCATTAGATTTACTAACTTCTATAGATGAAATCATTGTTTTATCAACAGCAGAGCCAACTTCTATAACAGATGCCTATTCCATGATGAAATATATTCATACGAGAGATGTAGACAAGCAATTTTATATACTCTGTAATCGAGCTTATAGTAAAGAAGAAGGATTGGAAACTAATGAACGACTGAAGCGTACGATGAAACGTTTTTTGGACAAAGAGGTTACGGTATTAGGCTCATTACCTGAAGATTCTGTTGTGCGTAAGGCTGTGCGTGAGCAAGTGCCTTTTTCACTTGGATATCCAGACGCGCTTATTACAAAGACGCTTCATCTTATAGTGGCACGTTTTATGGAATTCCGTGTGGAAGAAGTTCATGCACATGATCAGTCAGCGGGTAATTTCTTAACTAAATTAAGAAGTATTTTTTCGAAAGGGCGTGATTAATTGGACTTTTTACATAAAAGCAAGCTATTAGTTGTTGATGATTCTGCTTTTATGAGAAAGCTGATTAGTGACTTTTTTGTTGGCAACTCGAAGGTTGAAGTAGTTGGAACAGCACGAAATGGGAAAGATGCGATAAAGAAGATTCAATCATTGCAGCCAACAGTTGTGACAATGGATATTGAGATGCCTGAAATGAATGGGCTTGATGCTTTAAAGGAAATTATGACTATATGTCCAGTACCTGTTGTCATGCTCTCAAGTACAACTCAACAAGGAGCAGAAAATGCCTTGTCAGCAATTGAACTTGGTGCAGTAGATTTTGTCGCAAAGCCGAGCGGAACAATTTCTCTTGATTTACATAAAATCCAAACCGAGCTTGTTCACAAAGTTGAACAAGCATCATTGGTACCTATTTCAAAATTAAAAAAACCTTCTGGTAGTAAAAGACAACAAGAACATTCATTAATAGCGAGTACTGTTAGACGAGAATCTTTTAGTGAAGGCATAGTGGCTCCTCCTGTCAATGTTGTTCCGACAAGGGCAGAATTATCAAAGCCACATGTAGAATGGAATAAAGTAGGACGGAAAATTGTACTGATTGGGACTTCTACCGGCGGACCTAGAGCATTACAAGAAGTAATAACGAAAATCCCAAAATCAATTCAAGCACCAATTTTAATTGTCCAGCATATGCCAGCAGGATTTACAAAATCTCTTGCAACTCGTTTGGATCAATTGAGTGAGATTACCGTAAAGGAAGCTGAGCAAGGAGATATTCTTCAAAATGGAACGGCGTATATTGCACCTGGTGGGTATCATTTAAAACTTAGAAAAGTAGGTACCTCCTTTGGCATAGTTCTTGATAATAATGAACCACCTAGATCTGGACATCGCCCTTCTGTAGATGTCATGTTTGAAGATGTCAGCCAATTTAATGATTTTGATAAAGTGGCAGTTATTATGACAGGTATGGGCCATGACGGTTCTAACGGACTAAAAGCACTAAAAAGTACTGGAAATGTAATTGCAATCGCTGAGTCAGCTGAAACTTGCATAGTGTATGGTATGCCGAAAGCAGCAGTGGAAACGCAGCTTATCGATGAAGTAGCAGATGTAGATGATATTGCACAAACGATAATGAAATATTTGCCTTAAAGGGGTGTCCTCTTATGGAAGTCAATCAATATTTAGAGATGTTTATTGAAGAAAGTAAAGACCATTTACAAGCGTGTAGTGAACATTTATTAGAACTAGAAAAAAATCCAGACGATTTGGCGATTGTTGGGGAAATTTTCCGCTCTGCGCATACATTGAAAGGTATGTCTGCGACAATGGGCTTTGAAGATTTAGCAGATTTAACCCATAAAATGGAAAATGTGTTAGATGCGATCCGAAATGAGAAAATCCATGTTTCTCCTGAAATTTTGGATGTTGTCTTTGAGTCTGTAGACCATTTAGAAGAGATGGTGATGGACATTGCAAATGGCGGAGATGGAAAACGTGATGTATCTTCAACTGTTGCTCAATTAAAGCGTATTGAATTAGGTGAGGAAGCGATTCCTGAAGTAGTCACTGCTGAGACACCAGCTACAGCAGTAGCAAGTGTGTTAGAGTATGACGGCTTTGAACAAACAGTTATTGCACAATCTACTGAACAAGGTTTCAATGCATTTGAAATTTCAGTGCGATTACGTGAGGACTGTCTTTTAAAAGCAGCACGAGTATTTATGGTGTTTGAGATTTTAGAAAAAGATGGAG
Source organism: Lysinibacillus sp. Ag94 (assembly GCF_023242215.1). Classification (NCBI taxonomy): domain Bacteria; kingdom Bacillati; phylum Bacillota; class Bacilli; order Caryophanales; family Bacillaceae; genus Lysinibacillus; species Lysinibacillus sp. Ag94. The sequence goes on from NZ_CP096780.1 coordinate 1,024,669, forward strand.
ATGTTATTAAATCAAATCCATCAGTAGAAAAGCTTGAAGACGGACAGTTCGACCAACAATTTTACGTAGCTTTCGTAACGAAAGAATCTGCTGAAGCTATGCAGAAAAAGATTATGAGCGTTTCAGAAGTTGAAGAAGTGATTGTCGCAACTATTGAGACACCAACTACTACTGCTGTAGCAAGTGTGTTAGAGTATGACGGCTTTGAACAAACAGTTATTGCACAATCTACTGAACAAGGTTTCAATGCATTCGAAATTTCAGTGAAATTACGTGAGGACTGTCTTTTGAAAGCAGCACGTGTATTTATGGTGTTTGAAATATTAGAAAAAGATGGGGATGTTATTAAATCAAATCCATCTGTAGATAAGCTTGAAGACGAACAATTCGACCAACAATTTTACGTAGCCTTCGTAACAAAAGAATCTGCTGAAGATATGCGGAAAAAGATTATGAAAGTTTCTGAAATCGAAGAAGTGATTGTCGCAACGATCGAACAACAGCAACATAGCGAAAAAGAACAAGCAATTCAAGAAGTAGTGGCAACAGCAACGGTAGAAGTTGAGGCTCAACCTGCTACTGCACCTAAACCAAATACTGCAAAAGCAGCGGCGCCTGCTAAGGCTGAAAAAAATCATGCGCCTGTTGGTAATAAAACAATTCGTGTAAATATCGAGCGACTTGATATATTAATGAACTTATTTGAAGAGCTTGTTATCGATCGTGGACGACTACAGTCTATTGCAACTGAAGTTAACCATGGAGAGTTAAATGAAACAGTGGAACGTATGAGCCGCGTTATGGGTGACTTACAAACGATTATTTTAACGATGCGTATGGTTCCGGTAGAAACAGTATTCAATCGTTTCCCGAAAATGATTCGTCAGTTATCACGTGATCTAAACAAGAAAATTAACCTCGAAATTATTGGTGCTGAAACAGAGCTAGATCGTACCGTAATCGATGAAATTGGGGATCCTCTTGTTCATTTAATTCGTAATTCTGTTGACCACGGTATTGAAAATCCGACTGCTCGTCTTGCAAAAGGTAAACCAGAAGAAGGAACAGTCGTCCTGCGTGCTTATCATAGTGGTAACTATGTCTTTATTGAAATTGAAGATGATGGAGCAGGTATTAACCGTGAAAAAGTACTTGCGAAAGCTATTTCTAAAGGTATTGTTACACAAGAACAATCATATTCAATGTCAGATAAGCAAATCAATGAGCTTATTTTGGCTTCTGGTTTCTCAACGGCGGATGTTATTTCTGACGTATCAGGTCGAGGCGTTGGATTAGACGTTGTGAAAACAACAATAGAATCATTGGGTGGAAATATTTCAATTGAATCTACACAAGATGTAGGATCAGTATTCTCGATTCAATTACCACTGACATTATCGATTATTTCTGTCATGCTAGTAGAAATAGAGAAAGAGATTTATGCAATTCCACTTTCATCAATTATCGAAACTTCCATTATCCGTTCATCTGAAATTATGAATGCGCATAATCAAAAAGTAATCGACTTCCGTGGCAAAGTAGTACCACTCGTATTTTTAGAAGAAATTTTTGAGGTACCTCGCAAAGAACCACAGGGTGACGAATTCCATTCAGTGGTCATCGTTCGAAAAGGTGAGAAGCTTGCTGGTTTAGTTGTAGATTCGTTCATTGGCCAACAAGAAATTGTTCTGAAATCATTAGGAAACTACTTAACGAATATTTTTGCAATTTCAGGTGCAACGATTTTAGGTAACGGTAAAGTAGCCCTAATTGTGGATTGTAACGCACTTATTAAATAAGGTGAATGAATAAGAGAGGTGTAAACAATGACAAATGCAGTGGAACAAGAAAGTATTAAAGTAATTGTTTTTCAACTAGCTGATAAAGAATATGCGATTCCAGTGTCACATGTACAAGGGATTGAAAAACTAATGCATATTACGCGCGTACCGAAAACGGCAAAATATGTAAAAGGTGTTATTAACCTACGCGGTGTCGTAACACCAATTGTAGATTTACGTGAACGGTTTGAATTACCTATTTCTGAGCACGAAGAAACAACACGTATTATCATTATTTCATTAGAAGATATGGAAGTAGGTTTCGTCGTTGACTCCGCAAATGATGTGTTAGACATCCCTGCTGACGCTATTGAACCACAGCCCGAAGTAGTAGGTTCATTGGAAGAAGAGTTTATTTCAGGTGTGGCTAAAATAGATAAACGATTATTAATTTTATTGCATTTAGAAAAAGTACTAAATCCACTAAAGTAGGGATCGATAATGACATATAATCAAAAGATTACATCGCTACATTTAGATGTATTAAAGGAAATTGGTAATATAGGTGCTGCGCATGCTGCGACAGCACTTTCCAATTTACTTGGTAAAAAAATTGATATGCGGGTACCAAAGGTTGAAATGGTGTCATTTAATGACATGATGGAGCTTGCTGGCGGATCTGAAAATGTCGTAGTTGGCATTTATCTACGCATTGAAGGTGATGCTGAAGGTAGTATGTTCTTTATTCTGCCAATTGAACAAGCAAATCGTTTTATTCGTCGTCTCATTTTTGATGAATCATTCGACTTTAAAAAACGACCTGTTTCAGAGTTAGGTTTATCAGCTATGCAGGAGATGGGTAATATTTTATCTGGCTCTTATTTATCGGCGTTATCTGACTTTACAAATTTAAAAATTTATCCAACTGTGCCGGGACTAAGTGTTGACATGTTTGGTGCCATTATTAGTATTGGTTTGATTGAATTATCACACGTTAGCGATAATGTTATCGTCATAAACACATCCATTTTTGAAGACGGTGTAGAGGATCAGGAAACAGTTAGAGGGCATTTCTTTTTATTACCAGATCCAGACTCATTTGATGCTATTTTTAAAGCATTAGGAGTTTCATAAATGATACAAAACAGTAGTAATGGGCAAGTTATAAAAGTTGGAATTGCACAAATGGATGTAGTAAAGTTACCAAATACGATTAGAACATCAGGTCTTGGATCTTGTGTAGGTGTTATTTTATACGATGAATCAAAAAAAATAGCTGGTTTGATTCATGTGATGTTGCCAGATTCGAGTTTAGGTAGACAAGAGTCAATAAATGTGGCCAAATTCGCTGACACAGGCATTGCGGCAATGATTGACTTATTAAAGTTAGAAGGCGTTCAAAAATTCAAGCTAAAGGCAAAAATTGCGGGTGGTGCGCAGATGTTTCAATTTACGTCAGATAAAGATTCCATGCGCATCGGCCCGCGTAATGTTGAAGCTGTTAAGCATGAGCTAAAGCGTCATGGAATTCGTTTAGTTGCCGAAGACACGGGCGGAAATAGTGGTAGAACAATTGAATTTAATCCTGCGACTTCGACATTACATATTCGAACGGTTAACCAAGGAGTGAGCGAAATATAATGTTTGGTTCTATTTTTTATAACCTATGGGGAGCATTAATTGCCTTTTCTATATATTTTTTTAGTACTTTTCTAAAACCTTATACGCCACTACGTATTATCATAGGGTCATTTGTGGCGGGAATAATTGTATTTTTTATCATGTATATTGTAAGATTTTTAATTGCCTATATTTTATTCACACCAGAGGATGCTGAAGACGTCGTTGAAGGTGAGCATGAAGAAAACGAATCCGGCAATCGTGACGAAGACAATCAAGAAACACCGACGGCCAGCTCTACCGTTGAGTTTCAAGATGAAAACTCAGAAGAAATTGCGCAAGCTGTCCGCACAATGATGAATCGTGAGGATGATCCGCAATTAAATAATGCTTAAAAAATAGGAGTCGCGAGTAGCGGCTCTTTTTATAGTTATTTTAATTCTTTTGTGCATAGTAAGTTTTGACTATATCCAAATGAAAAAATGCCTGACACAAAAATGTAAAAAATCTATGATAGAGTCTGAGAAACAAATGAAATTAAAGTCGATTCTTGTTATAATATAGGAAAGAATTACATTGGTTTTTATGTTAGAGGCTGGATAGCTAGTAACGCTTTGTTACCCTCTGTAAATAACTAAAAACAGAAAACAACAAGGTAATATAAGACAGTGGCAAACAGGCGCGTAAATGCGTTTTTCTTAGAGAGGTGGATTACATGACACAACCAATTCTGAACGATGAACAAAAGCTGTGGAACCGCTGGATAAATGAACGTGATCCAGATGCTGGTGATTTACTTATAAAAAAATATATTTCTCTAGTATCTTATCATGTACAACGCATTGGATCGAGCTTACCAAAGAGTGTATCACGAGACGATTTAACGAGCTTAGGTATGGTAGGTCTTTTTGATGCATTAAATAAATTTGATATTAATAGAGACTTAAAATTTGATACATATGCTTCTTTTAGAGTAAGAGGAGCAATTATTGATGGTTTACGTAAGGAAGATTGGTTGCCGCGTTCTGCACGTGAGAAGGCCAAAAAATTAGATGCACAGATTGAACAGTTAGAACAAAAATATATGCGTCATGTAACACCTGAGGAACTTGCGGAACATATGACTTTACCTGTTGAGGAAGTTTACCAAACTGTACAGGAGCATTTCTTTTCAAATGTTCTTTCCATTAATGAGCAGCAAGATCAAGATGAGACAGATGGAAAGTCATTTGTTATTCGTGATGATACAACAACGACACCTGAGCAAGCTGTCGTTAAGTCTGAACTGCTTGGGGATTTAGCAGAAAATATCCAAAAGCTCAATGATAAAGAGCAGCTGGTGCTTAGTTTATTTTATACTGAAGAATTAACATTAACAGAAATTGGAGAAATGCTTGGGTTATCTACATCGCGCATTTCACAAATCCACTCAAAGGCGCTATTAAAGCTACGAAAATTATTATCTAATGAAATGATTAATGCATAATAATCCTTATATACATATCGTTGAAGGAGGGAGTCACATGAGTTTAAAGGGTGTCGAATTACAAATAGCTATTCCAAAAACATTTGAAGCAGGGAAAATGGCGGATCAGGCCCAACAACAAACTTTGGCTCAGCAAGCACATGCTAATGACGCGTTAAAAAAAGAAATAGAACGCAAGCAAAAAGTTGTGAATACTTCAGAGGGTATGGATGAAATTAGTGAAGATGAAGAAGCAGGTGGCGAGTATATAAAAGGTACTCGAAAAAAGAAAAATAAGGATAACGAGAAGCGAGAAACGCAAGCGCAGCATCCGTTTAAAGGAAATTTTGTGGATTTTAGTGGATAGGAGCTTACTATGACAATCATACTAATTGCGATTCTTTTTATTTTACAGCTACTTTCATTTTATTTCCTTATTATATTAAATACGAAGCTAGCAAAATTTAAGGACTTAGAAAAAAAACAGGAGCGCTTAATGCGTGAAATGGATGATACCATTAGTGTTTATTTAACTGAGATGAAAGATGAAAATGATCGCCTAATTCAAGAACTACAACGAGTTTCGAAGTCTGAAACTCAAACGAATGCTGTGAAACATGAAGAACAGATTGAGAGACAAAAGGAGCAATCGCCTTCTTTAACTAAGGAAGAAAGCCCAGTAGACGGTTCTACTAGATTAGATAATGAACCGCGCTTCTATGTGCCCAAAAATATTGTAGCCAATGCTTATTCGCGTCAGCAGCAAACTGAAGCTAAAACAGAAGCTAAAGTGGTGCATTCGTCCCAGCAGCCAACTAATGCAACTAAAAAGGAAGAAGCGAAGCCATTAACAATAGAACAACAAGCTGTTGAATTAGCGAAACAAGGTAAAACAGCAGAAGAAATTGCCAAGCAGCTGCAAAAAGGGAAAACAGAGATTGAGCTTTTATTGAAATTTCAGCACTAAAACAGTTGCGAATGGGATAAAGCTATGATATAGTTGCAAATGGTGTTATTAATACACACGCATTTTGATGTAGTAAGTGGTGCTCTAAGTATAGGGTAGCTTGTTGCAAGTGATAAATGCGGAGGATAAAAACCAAACATACTAGGAGGAAATTCACATGTCAGTAATTTCTATGAAACAATTACTTGAAGCTGGTGTACATTTCGGTCACCAAACTCGTCGTTGGAACCCAAAAATGAAGAAATATATCTTCGTTGAGCGTAACGGGATCTACATCATCGACTTACAAAAAACTGTTAAAAAATTAGAGGAAGCTTATGACTTCATGCGTCAAGTTGGTCAAGACGGTGGTAAAGTTCTTTTCGTTGGTACGAAAAAACAAGCACAAGAAGCGATCAAAGATGAAGCTGAACGTTCAGGCAACTACTACATCAACCAACGTTGGTTAGGTGGTACTCTTACAAACTTCGGTACTATTCAAAAACGTGTTGCACGTATGAAAGCAATCGAAAAAATGGAAGAAGAAGGAACTTTCGAAGTTCTACCTAAAAAAGAAGTAATCCAACTTAAAAAAGAACACGAACGTCTAATCAAATTCTTAGGCGGTATCCGTGATATGCACGATCTTCCAGACGTAATGTTCGTGGTTGACCCACGTAAAGAACGCATTGCTGTTGCAGAAGCTCGTAAATTAAACATCCCTCTAGTAGGTATTGTTGATACAAACTGTGATCCAGATGAAATCGACTACGTAATCCCTGCTAATGATGATGCTATTCGCGCTGTTAAACTTTTAACTGCTAAAATGGCTGACGCTTTAATCGAGTCAAAACAAGGTGAAGAAGAAGCTCCAGCTGTAGAAGCTGCTGCTGAGTAATTCACGTTTACAAAAAGGTGATAAGTGGCTCAGGACCCTTATCACCTTTTTTAGAACTTATCACTAAAATTTGTACAACCAATTTGAGGAGGAAACACTAAATGGCAAACATTACTGCACAATTAGTAAAAGAATTACGTGAAAAAACTGGCGCTGGAATGATGGATTGTAAAAAAGCGTTAGTACAAACTGATGGCGATATTGATGCTGCAATCGATTTCCTACGTGAAAAAGGTCTTTCTTCAGCTGCTAAAAAAGCTGACCGTATCGCTGCAGAAGGTACTACTTACATTTTAGAACAAGGTAACGAAGCAATCATCCTTGAAGTTAACGCTGAAACAGACTTCGTTGCTAAAAACGATAAATTCCAAGTATTAGTTGCTTCTTTAGCTGAGCAATTACTTGCTGCTAAACCTGCAACAGTTGAAGCTGCATTAGAGCTTACAAATGCTGAAGGTGTGAAAATTGTTGACCAAATTTCAACTGCAGTTGCAACTATCGGTGAAAAAATCACGCTTCGTCGTTTCGAAGTAAAAACAAAAACTGATGCAGATGCATTCGGTTCTTACTTACACATGGGCGGCCGCATCGGTGTATTAGTTACTTTAGAAGGTTCTACAGATGCTTCAGCTGCTAAAGATGTTGCTATGCATATCGCAGCTATTAACCCTACTTATGTTTCTCGCGATGAAGTTTCTGCTGAAGAAGTTGAACGTGAGCGTAAAGTATTAACTGAACAAGCTCTTAACGAAGGTAAACCAGAAAACATCGTAGCTAAAATGGTTGAAGGTCGTCTTGGTAAATACTTCGAAGATGTTTGCTTACTTGACCAAACATTCGTTAAAAACTCAGATCAAAAAGTACGTGACTTCGTTGCTTCAACTGGCGGTTCAGTAAACGGCTTCGTACGTTACGCTGTAGGTGAAGGTATCGAAAAACGTGAAGATAACTTTGCTGAAGAAGTAATGAGCCAAGTTAAAGGTAACTAATTTACTTGCGTTTGATCCTAATCAAATAATATCTAGATTTTCTAGACAAAAAATGGGGAACACAACATAGCGTGTTCCCTATTTTTCCGAAATGAGCGAAAAAAAGATATAATTGGTTCATCCACCAATATTGTGGAACGCAAATCACCACACGTTATGGTGATGAGCCATATAATTTCCTATTCTGCCTTATTCATAACTAGCAATTATTGTTATTTATACTATAATGGAAAAGGGAATAGAGATGTTTTAAATAAAGTCTGACGGAGGTTTACAATGAGTGTGCCACAATATAATCGAGTAGTTATAAAATTAAGTGGTGAAGCGTTAGCTGGGGAAGCGGGCTTCGGTTTATCACCAAAAATTATCAAGTCTGTTGCAGAACAGGTAAAAGAAGTAGTAGATCTTGATGTAGAAGTTGCTGTTGTTGTAGGTGGCGGTAATATATGGCGTGGAAAGATCGGTAGCGAAATGGGAATGGATCGTGCAGCAGCCGATTATATGGGTATGTTAGCAACGGTTATGAACTCTTTAGCGTTACAAGATGCACTAGAGAAATTAGGAATAGAAACACGTGTGCAATCTTCTATCGTAATGACACAAGTAGCCGAGCCATATATTCGCCGTAAAGCAGTTCGTCATCTTGAGAAAAAACGTGTAGTTATTTTTGCAGCAGGTACTGGTAACCCATTCTTCTCTACTGATACTACAGCTGCGTTACGTGCAGCTGAAATCGACGCGGATGCGATTTTAATGGCAAAAAATAATGTAGATGGTGTTTATTCTGCAGATCCAAAAGTGGATGCAACTGCCATTAAATATGATACACTCACTTACTTAGACGTTATCCAACAAGGCTTACAAGTAATGGATTCTACAGCTTCTACTTTATGTATGGATAACGATATTCCGTTAATTGTCTTCTCAATTACGGAACCAGGTAATATTAAACGTGCCGTACAAGGCGAAAAAATTGGAACAGTTGTTAGGAGGAATGCATAATGGCTAAACAAGTTTTAGAACAAGCTAAAGAAAAAATGAACAAAACAATTGCTGCTTTTTCACGTGAACTATCTTCAATCCGTGCAGGTCGTGCAAATGCAGCTTTATTAGATCGCATTACAGTTGATTATTATGGTGCACCAACACCGATTAATCAGCTTGGGGGTGTTTCGGTACCAGAAGCACGCTTATTAGTTATTACACCTTACGACAAAACAATTTTAGGTGAAATCGAAAAAGCAATTATGAAATCAGATATTGGTATTACACCAACAAATGATGGATCTGTTATTCGTTTAATGATTCCTGCTTTAACAGAAGATCGTCGTAAAGATCTTGTGAAGCAAGTGAAAAAAGAAGCAGAGGATGCAAAAATCGCTGTACGTAATGTTCGTCGCGATGCGAATGATGATCTAAAAAAACTTGAAAAAGCTGGCGAAATCACAGAAGATGATCTACGTGGCTACGGTGAAGATATTCAAAAATTAACAGATGAATTCATCGTTAAAGTAGATCAAGTGACGAAAGAAAAAGAAAAAGAAATTCTAGAAGTGTAAGCAACTCGTTTTGCATATCTATGATGGAACTTTTTGATGAGATGAAGGCGTCCTATATATATAAAGGACGTCTTTTCTCTTTACTGTTAAAGTGTCTTCATTCAGGCAGGTATACAAATACTTACCGTGACAGAGCATCTTTAATGGTTTTAAGGGAAATATCTTTCATCTACTTTTGCTTTCATTTAAGATTAAGAAGAACTATTCTTAACGTGAACTAAAAATACATTATTATGAACAAAATAAGGGAAACAATTACCCCTTCAATTGAGTGGGCGTGATAAAAGTCTTAAAAGCCCCTCTACAAAAAAAGTTCATCACCAAAGGTTGATAAGTTGATGTTCATTTAACTCAACATATGGTGATATCTTAAATGTGTGTAGTTCTAAAATAAGGTAGTTCATACATAGTCAATTTAGAGGGAAAAAAAAGACAAAACGCGCTTTTGTTTGTTATGATAGGTTAGTATACGTCCGATTAGTTGTAGTGGGGGAGTTAGCATGTTTAAAAAGCTATTAGGTAAACAAATAAATATAGATTCACTATCATTGGAGGAACGTGTTGCCCTTGCTAAAAACGAGCCGATTCCTGCCCATGTAGCGATTATTATGGACGGAAATGGACGTTGGGCAAAGAAACGTGCCATGCCACGTGTTGCTGGGCACCATGAAGGTATGAAGACGGTACGAAAGGTAACTAGATTTGCGTCAGATCTTGGTATTAAAGTTTTAACGGTGTACGCATTCTCTACAGAAAATTGGAAGCGACCAAAACCAGAGGTCGATTTCCTAATGCGTTTACCTGTAGAATTTTTAGGTTCCTTTTTACCTGAAATGATGGAACGCAATGTACGTGTTGAGATGATAGGAGATCCATCATTATTACCTGAACATACGCAAAAAGCGTTGTATGAAGCGATGGAGGAGACGAAGCATAATACAGGTTTAATTCTAAATTTTGCTCTGAATTATGGAAGTCGTTCAGAAATGGTTAACGCCATGAAAACAATGCTTCAGAAGGTGCAGGATGGTCAACTAACGATGCAAGACATAACAGAGGAATGCTTGACATCTCATTTAATGACGGCTCATTTGCCTGAGCCAGATTTATTAATCCGTACAAGTGGTGAAGTGCGATTAAGCAACTTTATGTTATGGCAGCTCGCCTATACAGAATTTTGGTTTACAGATACATTGTGGCCAGATTTTAGCGAGGAAAACTTACTGGCAGCGGTGGAAAACTACCAGAAACGTAATCGCCGTTACGGTGGGTTGAAGGGAGAAGAAACAACTTGAAACAACGAATTATTACAGCAATAATTGCAGCAGCACTATTTATTCCATTCGTTATTTATGGAAAAGTGCCATTTACAATACTTGTGCTTGCAATGGCTGTTGTCGGCTTTTATGAAATACTAAAAATGAAAGGTATTTCCCTTTTTTCAATACCTGGTTTTTTAGGGTTACTAACATTAATACTTCTTGTTATACCAACAGACTGGTCAAATAAGGTAGTAGATGCAATTGGCTATTCCTCCAATTTAATGGTTGTGTATGGTCTAATGATGCTATTACTCATATATGTAGTCCTTGTAAAAAATAAAATTACATTCGATGAAGTTGCATTTATATTATTAGGTGCGTTTTATGTCGGGTTAGGCTTCCATTACTTAATCGAAACACGAAGCTATGGTCTAGAGTTTGTCGTTTATTGTTTACTTGTAGTTTGGACAACTGACTCAGGTGCATATTTTGTAGGAAGAAAACTAGGCAAAAACAAGCTATGGCCTGAAATTTCACCGAAGAAAACCGTGGAAGGTTTTATTGGGGGAATTGTCATTGCTGTAATCTTTGCTGTTGGGATGCAGGCAATTTATCCGTTTGCGAACGGCTATGTCTCACTTATTTTCATCACAATTTTTGCGTCAATTATTGGTCAAATGGGTGATTTAGTGGAATCGGCTATCAAGCGTCATTTTGACGTAAAGGATTCCGGCAATATTTTACCTGGCCATGGCGGTATTTTAGATCGCTTTGATAGTCTATTATTTGTCGTGCCTTTACTCCATTTTTTACATCTTTTTGGTAACTAGGGACAATAGCGGCTCGTTGGACTCTTCTTGGAAAGAGTCTAGTCGGAACTACAATACTTATGGTGATGAGCCATAACCATAGCATTTACCGCTAAACAGAGTGGTAATAATCGTGCTATATCATTTTTGCTGAGATAGAAAAAGGGGGACAACTCGTCGTGAAAAAAATTAGTTTACTTGGTGCAACTGGTTCAATCGGTTGGCAAACCTATGATATTTTAAAAGAACAACGCGATACCTTTCATTTAGTAGCGTTTTCTTCAGGAAAAAATATCAAAAAAACTCGTGAAATGATTGAAACTTTAAAGCCTGAGCTTGTATCTGTTCAATTAGAAGAAGATGCCATGATGCTCGCTAAAGAATATCCACAAGTACACTTTACGTTTGGTGCAAAAGGGCTTGTAGAGGTCGCTACACATCCTGATTCGACAGTGCTAGTAAACGCGGTTCTTGGAAGTGTTGGACTAGAATCGACATTAGCTGCAATTCGCATGGGCAAAGCAATTGCCATTGCCAATAAAGAAACACTTGTAACCGCTGGCCATTTAGTGATGGCAGAGGCTAAGAAATATAACGCAGCAATTTTGCCCGTTGATAGTGAGCATTCTGCGATTTTCCAATCGATGAATGGTGAGAATCCGAAAAATATTGAACGATTAATTATTACGGCTTCTGGTGGTAGCTTCCGTGACAAAACACGCGAGGAATTGAAGCATGTAACGGTTGCGGATGCTCTAAATCACCCGAACTGGTCAATGGGTGCGAAAATTACGATAGATTCAGCTACAATGATGAATAAAGGGCTAGAAGTCATTGAAGCACATGTGTTATTTAATATGCCTTATGATAAAATTGATGTACTTTTGCATAGAGAAAGTATTATTCACTCTCTAGTTGAGTATCATGATACTAGTGTCATTGCACAGCTAGGTACGCCGGACATGCGTGTACCTATCCAATATGCATTAAGTTACCCAGATCGTATGCCGCTACATAACGGACAACGACTTAATTTAGCACAAATTGGTGAGCTACATTTTAAAGAAATGGATATGGAACGTTATCCAGCATTGCGACTAGCATATGAGGCTGGGCGCACAGGCGGTACAATTTTAACAGCGATGAATGCAGCAAATGAAGCTGCAGTTGCGGCATTTTTACAAGGGAAAATAACATTCCTTGAAATTGACGAAACGATTGAGCGTGTAATGCAAGCACATAACAACATATTAGTGCCAGATTTACAAACAATTTTGCATGTGGACAGGGAAACGAGAAAAACAGTGTTAGACATGGTAAAATAAAGAGAGAAAATATCGTTAACTATTCGCTTTTAAAGGTGGGGTTTTATGCAAACAGCTATTGCATTTATTTTAATATTTGGCCTACTTGTATTCTTCCATGAATTTGGTCACTTCTTATTCGCGAAACGAGCAGGAATTATGGTTCGGGAATTTGCAATCGGTATGGGACCAAAAATTTATGGAAAAACACATGGTGAAACAATCTATACGATACGTTTATTGCCGATCGGCGGTTATGTGCGTATGGCTGGCGAGGACATGGATGGCGCCGAATTACAGCCGGGCTATCGAGTAGGGCTTATTGTAGATGAAGATAATGTTGTAAAGAAAATTATCTTTAATCAAAATAATAAGCAATTACCAGATTTGTTATTTTTAGAAGTTGAGCATGCCGATTTAGAAAAGGATTTGTTTGTAGAAGGCTATGATGAAGAGGAAAAATTAGTTCGTTATAATGTTGCAAGAGATTGTATGCTTGTAGAAAACGGAAAAGAAACGTTGATTGCACCATACGATCGTCAATTTAACGCTAAGACAGTCGGTCAACGAGCTATGACAATCTTTGCTGGCCCGTTATTTAACTTTATATTAGCGTTTATTATTTATATGCTGATTGGATTAATTCATGGTGTACCTACGTATGAGCCAATCATTACAGAAGTAGTAGAAAATGATCCAGCTGCACAAGCAGGAATGCTTGCAGGTGATAAAGTAGTTGGCATTGACGGACAAGTAGTTAAAAAATGGCAAGACTTAGCTGCTATTGTACAAGATCACCCTGGTGAAAATATTACTGTAACAGTTGATCGAAATGGTCAGCAAGTTAACCTAAATATGAAGGTAAAAGAAATAGTACAAAATGGCGATAAATATGGTCAAATAGGGGTTAAGTATGAGAGCCCACGTGAATTTAATCCATTAAAGGCTGTTGTTTATGGCGCGCAAGAAACTTATAATATGACTGTTCGAATTTTTGAATTGCTTGGTATGTTAATTACCGGTAAGTTCACGATAGATGCTCTATCAGGACCAGTAGGAATTTATAAAGCGACAGAGCAGGTCGCTCAATATGGATTTATGAATTTAATGAATTGGGCTGCGATGTTAAGTATTAACCTTGGAATTATGAATTTACTACCGCTTCCAGCACTTGATGGTGGTCGTCTATTGTTCTTCGGCTTCGAAGCGGTAAGAGGCAAACCAATAGATCGTCAAAAAGAGGGTCTTGTGCATTTTGTCGGTATCGTATTATTGATGATCTTAATGGTCGTAGTTACATGGAATGATATACAACGATTTTTCTTTTAACTTATTTTCAGCACATGCCAAACATCCTCACATAGAGGAACTCAGTCTAAGCACGCCACGTCACATCGATCCTGCTGTGCTTAGGCAAAAAACATGTTGCTGCGCTGCGTTAGCACTATGCTTTTGCGCAAAAAACATTTGTTGGCCTAATGCCTCTCAGTGGATGTCACCTAAAATCATTGCATCCATGCGATAACGGCTAATTGACCTGCATCACGGCTAAAGCACAAAGCCAATTCCAGACGCAATTATGCAGAGGTATAATTGAGCTAAATAAATGAAGTTAAGTTAAGTTTTTCAAGTGAAATATAGTTAGAAGATGCCAAGGCAAGTATGCTAAGGTGAAAATGGATTGAAAAAACATAGCTTTGAGCGCAATTTTTTTGAAACATTGCGTTCAAAGCTAAATTTGTTTATGCTAATTAGAGTATAAAACTTATCTATTAAAAAGGTGGAACACTGAATGAAGCAAAGTAAAACATTTATCCCAACGCTACGTGAAGTACCTGCTGATGCAGAGGTAAAATCACATAAGCAATTATTACGTGCAGGGTTTATTCGTCAAAATACAAGTGGGGTATACTCGTATTTACCGCTTGCAAAACGTGTGTTAACAAAAATAGAAAATATTATTCGTGAAGAGATGGAAGCGATCAATTCTATTGAGCTTTTAATGCCTTCATTACAATCTGCGGAACTTTGGCAGGAATCAGGCCGCTGGGAAAAATACGGTCCAGAATTAATGCGTTTAAAGGACCGTCATGATCGTGATTTTGCATTAGGGCCAACTCATGAAGAAGTGATTACAACTTTAGTACGCGATGAAATTAAATCGTATAAAAAATTACCGCTAACACTTTATCAAATTCAAACTAAATTCCGTGATGAAAAACGTCCTCGCTTTGGTTTACTACGAGGCAGAGAGTTTATTATGAAAGATGCATACTCTTTCCATGCATCACGTGAAAGTTTGGATGAAACATATGATGATATGTATCGTGCTTATTCAAATATTTTCTCTCGTCTAGGTTTAAACTATCGTGCAGTTATTGCAGATGCAGGCTCGATTGGTGGGAAAGGTACGCATGAATTTATGGTGCTTTCTGAAATTGGGGAAGATACAATTGCATACTCTGACACGTCTAATTATGCTGCAAACATCGAAATGGCAGAAGTTCTTGTAGACTATCAACCATCAGATGAAGCATTAAAAGAGCTTGAAAAAGTGGCAACACCGGACCAAAAAACAATCGAAGAAGTATCAGCTTTCTTAAATGTTGAGCCTTCAAATGTCATTAAATCATTAGTATTTGATGTTGACGGTGAATTAGTTGTTGTCCTTGCTCGTGGAGATCACGAAATTAATGATATTAAGCTGAAAAATGCGCTTGATGCTGGTTCTGTTGAACTTGCTAGTGAAGCGGCAATCCGTGATTTATTAGGCTGTGGAGTTGGTTCAATCGGTCCTGTTAAATTACCAGTAGACGTCAAAGTAGTGGCTGACAATGCTATTAAATCTATACGTAACGGTGTAGCTGGTGCAAATGAAGATGGCTTCCATTTAGTTAATGCTAATCCAGAGCGTGATTTTGCAGTGAATGAATACTTAGATATTCGTTTTATTCAAGAGGGTGATCCATCTCCAGATGGACAAGGATTGATCAAATTTGCAGAAGGTATCGAGGTTGGTCATATTTTCAAATTAGGAACAACGTACTCTGCAAAAATGAATGGTACATTCTTAGACGAACAAGGTAAATCACAACCGTTTATCATGGGATGCTATGGTATTGGTGTATCACGTATTTTAGCTGCTGTTGCAGAGCATTTCCAAGATGAAAATGGTTTTGTTTGGCCAACACAATTAGCGCCATATGATATCCATGTTGTCCCTGTTAATACTAAGGATGAAACACAGGTTGCTTTAGCTGATGAGCTATATGGCTTATTAAAATCATACCGTTATGATGTGCTATTAGATGATCGTGCTGAGCGAGCTGGGGTTAAATTCGCAGATGCTGACTTAATTGGCTTACCGGTCCGCGTAACAGTAGGTAAAAAAGCAACAGAAGGTATTGTTGAGGTTAAATTCCGTCAAACAGGTGAAACGTTCGAATGGAAAAAAGAAGAGGTCATTGATCGCTTAAATGAATTTTTCCGCAAAAATTAACTCCTTTTAGCTGAAGTCCCTTTTTAGTGGGTGTCCAAGCACCCGCTGAAATAGAGGAACTCAGTCTAAGAACGCCACA
This sequence comes from Lysinibacillus sp. Ag94, assembly GCF_023242215.1. Classification (NCBI taxonomy): domain Bacteria; kingdom Bacillati; phylum Bacillota; class Bacilli; order Caryophanales; family Bacillaceae; genus Lysinibacillus; species Lysinibacillus sp. Ag94. The sequence goes on from NZ_CP096780.1 coordinate 1,040,880, forward strand.
ACGACTGATTGTCCAACTTCGTGATGGCCTAAAGCATGGAATCGGAAAGGAGCTAAGGTTTGCTAGCCTAAATTCATCGATTTCGATAACGGCTACTGACCTGCATATGCAGGCCTAAGTGCCAAGCCGATTCAAGATTGATTTTCCTTTAGAAATGCTTGTCCCAAAAAGGATGAAATGGCATTAAATAGATAAAGATTCGCGCCACTTCTCGGGGACAGCGAGCCAAGCATGAATTCATAGATATTTAGGATTTGTGAGGCTTGACAGTCGCCCGCGGAAAGGGAGCGAATTTTTTCTTTGGTTCGTAAACGTTGGTGAGGAAATAAAACAAGGGGCTTTTAAGACTGCCTCTTTCTGAAAGTAGGTGTCAATAGATTGGAACAGCAACAAGAAGCAAGAACGAAGTTTCAAATGCTCTTGCAACAACTAGAGTTAACAGATGATGTGTATATGTCCTTTTTTGAAGAAGGTGAATTATCACGCCTAACTGTACACAAAAAGAACAGGCTATGGAATTTTACCATTAAATTACGAGACGTACTTCCTTTTCCGCTATACCAACTATTTCGTACTCGGTTGACTGAAAAATTTTCAGCTATCGCTCAAATCCACACAACTTTTGATACGGTAGAGAAAAATGTTACCGAAGAACTTGTCCAACAATATTGGTTAACAGTAGTAGAACAAATAGATGAGATGGCGCCACCCTTAAAACATTGTCTAGCATCGCAAATGCCTATGTGGAATGGGCAAAAAATCACTTTATCTTGCATGCAAGAAATGGAATTTATGATGCTGAAAACAAAGTATGCAGAAAAGCTTTCCGAAAGCTATAGTCAATTTGGCTTTCCACACATTGTGATAGATTTTATGCTTCAAGATCAAACGGAAGAAATGATCGCAGCACAGGAAGCTTTCATGGAACAGAGGCGTTTAGAGGAAGCAGCCTTAGCTCAACAAGCGATACAAGATTACCAAAAACGTGAGCAGGAGAAGAAAGAAAATCCAGCTATTGCGAACCTTGGTGATCGCCCATTCCAGCTTGGTATGCTAATTAAAGATGATGAAACAATGGAAATTAAACGCATTGTTGAGGAAGAACGCCGTGTTATCATAGAAGGTTTTGTTTTTGATACGGAAATTAGGGAGCTGAAAAGTGGTCGCTCTTTATTACAAATTAAAATCACCGATTATACGGATTCTATCGTAGTAAAAATGTTCTCACGTGATAATGATGATGCAGAACTAATGAAGCATTTGAAAAAAGGCATGTGGGTAAAAGTCCGAGGCTCTGTACAAACTGACACATTCATTCGTGATTTAATCGTTATGGCAAATGATATCAATGAAATCAAAAAAGAAACACGACAGGATACGGCGCCAGAGGGAGAAAAACGAGTTGAATTACATTTGCATACACCAATGAGTCAAATGGACGCTGTGACACCAGTTGAAAGACTCGTTGCGCAGGCGGCAAAGTGGGGTCATCCAGCCGTGGCTATTACTGACCATGCTGTTGTGCAATCCTTCCCAGAGGCTTATTCAGCAGGGAAAAAGCATGGTATAAAAGTTATTTATGGCTTGGAGGCTAATTTAGTAGATGACGGTGTACCGATTGCTTATGCACCTGAGAACCGATTATTAGCTGATACTACTTATGTCGTGTTTGACGTAGAGACGACAGGTTTATCTACTGCTTACGATACTATTATTGAGCTAGCTGCAGTTAAAATTCAAGATGGAAATGTTATAGACAAATACGAAAGCTTTGCCAATCCTCATCATCCACTTTCAGCAACGACCATTGAGCTGACAGGTATTACAGATGATATGGTACGTAACGCGCCAGAAGTAGAACAAGTCATTAAGGAGTTCCATGAATTTATCGGAGATAGCATAGTCGTAGCCCATAATGCATCGTTTGATATGGGCTTTTTATACACAGGCTATAAAAAATATGGGCTAGAGGGAACGGTTCACCCAGTTATTGATACGTTGGAGCTTGCGAGAATGCTGTATCCAACGATGAAAAACCATCGTTTAAATACGCTTTGTAAAAAATTCAATATTGAATTAACCCAGCATCACCGAGCTATTTATGATACAGAGGCAACGGGTTATTTACTTTTACAGCTGCTAAAAGATGCAGCCGAATTAGATATTAAATACCACGACGACTTTAATAAGCATGTTGGTGGTGGAGATGCATATAAAAAGGGACGACCAATGCATTGCACAATATTAGCGGTAGATAATGCTGGATTAAAAAATTTATTTAAAATAGTCAGCCACTCCCATACAAAAACTTTCTATCGTGTACCTCGTGTAACACGAGCGGTTCTTGAGCAATATAGAGAAGGTTTATTAGTCGGATCAGGTTGTAGTAATGGCGAATTATTCGAGACGATGATGAATAAATCCCCAGAGGAAGCAGAGCAAGTTGCAAGATTTTATGATTATATTGAAGTTCAACCAAAGGCAGTGTATGCACCGTTAATTGAGCGCAATGTCATCCGTGATGAATGGACACTTGAAGATATTATTCGCAAGCTTGTAAAGCTCGGCAAGAAAATTGATAAACCGGTTGTAGCTACCGGTAATGTCCATTACTTAGATCCGACAGATGGGATGTTTAGACAAATACTAATTGGCTCTCAAGGTGGTGCCAACATCTTAAATAGATCAAAGCTACCTGAAGTTCATTTTAGAACAACTAATGAAATGCTTGAAGAATTTGATTTTTTAGGACCGGATCTTGCGAAGGAAGTCGTTGTCACCAATTCTCAAAAAGTCGCAAATATGATTGGTGATGTTAAGCCGATTAAAGATGATTTATACACACCAAAAATTGAAGGCTCCGATGATGAGGTTACAAATTTAACCTATGAAATGGCACATCTTATATATGGAGAAGAACTACCAGAAATCGTGAAGGCCCGAATTGAAAAGGAATTAAAGTCAATTTTAGGCCATGGTTTCGGCGTAATTTATTTAATTTCAGCGAAGCTTGTGAAAAAATCATTAGCGGATGGCTATTTAGTAGGTTCTCGTGGATCTGTTGGATCATCGTTAGTAGCGACCTTTATGGAGATTACTGAAGTAAATCCACTTCCACCTCATTATATTTGTCCAAATTGTAAGCATTCCGAGTTTTTTAATGATGGTTCAGTAAGCTCAGGCTTTGACTTACCAAATAAAGATTGTACGGAATGTGGAACACCGTATAAAAAAGATGGGCAGGATATCCCATTCGAAACGTTCCTTGGCTTTAAAGGAGATAAGGTACCTGATATCGATTTGAGTGCGACACGTTGTTAACTGAAAAGGTTAACCACCTTAATTGGTAGAACTGCTATTTCAAAGTGTGGAATGAGAGAGTAACGTCTTGAAACACACTCGCTAAAGCTACGACAAGCGTGGACGGTATTGCAAACACCAAAAACGTTTGAAGCTCGTTAAAGTAGGCTGAAGTTCACCCAAACAGTTTGGCTGTGGAAAGAGGGATAGAAATCTCTTGTGAATGATAGGTCTGGCGTCTATAAAATTCCTATGGTTAGAACCGGTAGAATCATCGAGACGAACCCTCGACTGACTTTTCGTAAATATCACGTAGTAGAAATGCTGCGGGGTCCAGTGAGGACTTCTAGGTGTGGATGAGTAAGCGTTAGGTTATGAAAATCCATATTGTGTTACAGGCACAATCTTTGCCTAGCGGAATTTAGAGGGAACCTACGGGAATTATGTACAGATAGAAATAGTGGAACGTGTGAAGCTCCTAACGTAAGAGAAGGTTGCACTTCAATGACGACGGTGTATGGAAAGGCAAATCGCTATAACATACTTTAAAGGAGTGGCAGTAGTGCCGTAGTACCGACGAAGAAATGCTGTTGATGACTGAATAACCAATAAGTCGGAGGGAAAAACATTTCAGAGGGAAGGGCACAAGTCGTTAACGTTGAAACAAAAACCTACAATAAGTCAGATTCGTGTATGACTAAAGAGAACGAAAACTTCGTAAAGGAAGTGATTAGTTGGCTGACTTAATGATTCAAAAGTTAAGATATAACGAATATTTTGGATTACAAGAGACATTTGATAACCTCTTTAAAGAAAGTGAAAAGGGTCGATACTTTACAGATATTTATAAGCTGATTATTTCTGAAAAAAATATTTTACTCGCTTTTCGTAACCTAAAAAGTAATACAGGTAGTAAAACGAAAGGTACAAACGGACACACAATTAAACATTTAAACAAAATGAATGCCGACAAGCTAATAAAGATAATAAGAAAAAGACTTGAAAACTATACACCACACTCGGTTAAAAGGTTGTTTATTCCGAAGCCAAATGGAAAAATGAGACCACTTGGAATACCTACAATTGAAGATAGATTGATTCAGCAAATGTTCCTACAAGTTTTGGAGCCGATTGTAGAAGCTAGGTTTCATCCTCAAAGCTACGGATTTAGACCAAAAAGAAGCACACATGATGCATTAGCGAGATGTTATCATTTGGTTAATCATAGTCATCAACATTTTGTGGTTAATATAGATATAAAAGGATTTTTTGATAACGTTAGTCATAAAAAGCTTATGAGGCAATTATGGACAATTGGTATAAGGGACCAAAAAGTTTTAACAATTATTAAAAAGATGCTAAGAGCTAAAATTACAGGTGAAGGTATTCCGACAAAGGGAACTCCACAAGGCGGTATCTTATCCCCGCTTCTTGCTAATATAGTATTGAACGAATTAGATTGGTGGGTATCGAATCAGTGGGAATCAAAGCCAACGGAAGTACCTTATAAACTGAAACGAAATAAAACAGATGCTCTAAAGAAAACAAGGCTAAAGCCTATGTACCTTGTTAGATATGCAGATGATTTTAAAATCTTTACAAACTCTTTTGAAAACGCTCGAAAGATTAAAATAGCTGTTGAAAAATGGCTAAAAGAGCGGCTAAGGCTTGAGGTAAGTAAAGAAAAGAGTAAAATCACAAATCTTCGTAAAAATGGTACAGATTTTTTAGGGATACGATTTAGAGCTGTTCAAAAAGGCAACGCTAAAACAGGGTATATCGTAAATTCTAAAATGGACCCTAAAGCAAAAGAAAAAGTGCAAGGGGTTATAAGGTATCAGTTAGTTAAACTTAGAAAAAGTCCTACTCCAGAAAAAGTGATGAACTTTAATGCTAATATTCTTGGACTGCATAACTATTACAAAATTGCGACCAGGATATCACAAGATTTCAATTCAATAAGACATAAAGTTCATCCGAATATCAAATCATTGTTGTTTAGAAGTATATTCGTGAAAACGAAGGAAACAAACAATGTCATTGATAAATTTTATGGGAGTTACAATTATCAAAGATTTAAAAGTAATGGATTGCTGGTATATCCTATTGAAGCAATTCGACATGATATACGAGGACAAAGAAAGCCTGAATTTACGATTTATAATGAGAAAGACAGGTCCTTAATTCATAAAGATTTAAAACATGTGTCTGTTCGTGAAATTGAGATGTTTCGTAAAGGAATATATAAAGCTAAGAGTGTCTTGTATGAAAATAATCGTTTGAGCAAGTATGTGGCTCAAAAAGGGAGTTGCGGTATAACAGGAGAAAGGCTTACTCCACATCAAGCTGTTTGTCATCATATTAAGCCAACAGCTCACGGTGGAACTGACGACTATGATAACTTGATTATTATCAACGGGAGTTATCACATGCTTGTTCATACAAAGGACCCGCTCGCTAATAAAAATTATGTAAAGATGTTAGCTCGATTCGAAAAGAAAGCAATAATTAAATTAAACGAACTAAGAACGGAAGTAGGAAATCCAAAGCTTAGTTTATAAATTTCAACAAAGTTAACGATGGAACGCCGTATGACGCCGAAAGGGTCATGTACGGTGTGGGACGGGGGAAAAGCTGGAGATCATATCAAATGCTTACCTATCGTCATACTTTTCTGGTGAATATCAACCACAAGCTCATAACTATACGAAGGTACTATTCGGTGAGGATTATGTATATCGTGCTGGAACAATCGGAACAGTTGCGGAAAAAACAGCGTATGGCTATGTAAAGGGCTATGCTAGTGATAACAACTTACATTTCCGCGGTGCAGAGGTAGATCGCTTAGTGCAAGGCTGTACAGGTGTAAAACGTACAACAGGACAACACCCTGGGGGGATTATCGTAGTACCAGATTATATGGATATTTATGACTTCTCACCAGTGCAATTCCCTGCAGATGCACAGGATGCAGAATGGCGTACAACGCATTTTGATTTCCATTCCATTCACGATAATATTTTAAAGCTTGATATTCTTGGGCACGATGACCCGACTGTAATTCGGATGTTGCAGGATCTATCAGGGATAGATCCAAAAACGATTCCAACAGATGATCCAGTCGTTATGAAAATCTTTAGTACTCCAGAATCTTTAGGTGTAACAGAAAAACAAATCGGCTGTAAGACCGGGACACTCGGTATTCCTGAGTTCGGTACTCGTTTTGTACGTCAAATGCTTGAAGATACGAAGCCATCAACTTTCTCAGAGCTTGTGCAAATTTCAGGACTTTCACACGGAACAGACGTATGGCTTGGTAACGCGCAAGAGTTAATTCAAAACGGTACATGTGTGCTAAAAGAAGTAATTGGCTGTCGTGATGATATTATGGTGTATTTAATTTACCAAGGGCTAGAACCTTCGCTAGCATTTAAAATTATGGAGTCCGTACGTAAAGGGAAAGGTTTATCTGAAGAGTTTGAGGCAGAAATGCTAGCAAATAAAGTACCAGGTTGGTATATCGATTCATGTAAAAAGATAAAATATATGTTCCCGAAAGCCCATGCAGCAGCTTATGTGTTAATGGCTGTTCGTATTGCATGGTTTAAAGTACATTTCCCGATTCTTTATTATGCAGCATATTTCACAGTCCGTGCAGATGATTTTGATTTAATTGCCATGGTACAGGGCTCGCAAATGATTCGTGCAAAAATTGATGAAATCAATATAAAAGGCTTAGATGCTTCAACAAAAGAAAAAAACCTATTAACTGTGATGGAACTAGCACTTGAAATGTGTGAGCGTGGCATGAGCTTCCAGAAGGTAGACTTATATCGTTCGCAAGCAAGTGAATTTATCATTGATGGGAACTCTTTAATTCCACCATTCGATGCGATTCCTGGACTTGGTACTAACGTTGCTAAACAAATTGTGGCAGCACGTGAGGACGGAGAATTTTTATCGAAGGAAGATTTACAACAACGAGGTCGAGTATCCAAGACATTGATTGAATACATGGATCAATTGGGTTGTTTAGAAGGAATGCCTGATGCAAATCAATTATCACTTTTCTAAAAGCTTTAAGAAAAGTGGCACTCATGCGGATGAAATATACGAGACGGATAGCTATAGACTGACAGAACTTTTTTGAGTAGCCATTTCTATTTACAAGACAAAAAGCTATATCACCTTCTAAAACGGAAGGATAAAGATGAGAAACATTCTTTGATTACCCAAAGTCATTTAAAAGGAGAAAATAGCAATGGAGAATAAGACAACCTTCTTGTTCATTATGAAAAGGTAATGACCCCTTAAAGTTAGAGTTTTTATTATGTAACTAATTGGCTGGCTTGAGTTCGATATTTTACTGGACTCATGCCAGCCAGTTTTTGTATTATTTCTAAAGTCTATTAGACGAGAGCACTTCAAAATGAACATGAACCATATAAGGGACATATTTAATCCCGATGAAAGTGGATAGTTATCTTTTTAAGACAGAGTCGCCGTCATTATTACTCATTAAATTGAAATCGTTAAATTTTCCAATGCGTATTTCTCTAATTTTTTATTATCAATTTTTCCATTTGGTAGAAAAGGAAATTCTTTTGTACAAATTAGTTTATCTGGATACATATAGGTAGGTAAAGCATCGACAATTTTTTTTCGTAACTCACCAGAGTCCTCAGAAGAATATTGAATAAACAATATTAAATAGGATCCTTTTCTATCTTCTGTGAAACTTATTACTTTACTTAATACACCTAGTTCCTCTACGATTCTTTCCATATGACAGGGATAAAAAGTTGCCCCCATTCTATGTATCGCATTGTCATGTCTCCCTATTACAAATAGATTTCCATCAACATCGAAATATCCGAAATCCTTCATATCGAGCCAACCATTTTTTAAGTCTAATTTAACATTTCCATCATTATCGAGATATCCTTCCATTAATCCATTGCCATTTGCATAGATGTGTCCTAGTTCATTCGATTTTGTTTCATTAAAGTTTTCATCGACTACTTTAACTGAAAGTCCAGGTAAAACTTTTCCTGTTCCATTGTGGCTACTTAAATTTGTAGATGTTAAATTTCCAGCCTCTGAAGAACCATAATAATCAAGCAATGGTATGTTAAAAACTTTCTCAAACCTATTTTTTAATACTAGGGGGACTGGAGCACCGCTAGTAAACCACATACGTATATTATCTTTTATGAAATTAACTTTTTCTTTATTTCTTTCGGCAATTTGTACAGTTAAATAAGTTGTTGCAATGGTAGCCTCTACAACTGAAATTTTATGCCTATTAATAATAGAAGGTAAAGTTCTTATATTTTGATAATCACATATAACAATTGTGCACCCGACGACCCACCACTGAATAATCATATTTAATCCCCAAATATTAAAAAATGGAACCACAGGTAGAATAACTTCGTTTGCTTTATAACCCATTCCCAATGCAGTTGAATCCATATTATTGAATAAGGAAGCACCAGATTTGACAATTCCTTTTGGAGTTCCAGTTGAGCCAGAAGAAAATAGTATGATGGCATCGGATCTACGATACCATTCATGTAAATCTATCTTAATTCCGGGAGGGGCTTGGTTCGTTCCTATATTTTCAAATGAAGCAGATAAGCTAATGTATTTAGGTCCATTAAATGCAGAAGATCCATCTTCTGTGAGTATCCAATTTGCTTTTGTTTTCATATTTATCATTTGTAAATCAGAGTAGTTAGTATTTGTATCGAGGAGAACAATTGAACAATTAATATGCATAAGTGAAAAAAGAGATACCAAAAATGCATAATTATTTTCACAACAGAGAATCACTCTGTCTCCCTTAACAACTCCATGAGCTAAGAGAACATTTGAGTAGTTAAAGACATCGTTTGTAAAGCGCGCATGTGAATAAACTTCGTTTTCATAAATAATTGAACTATTTTTTTTCTGGGTAATATCCATATTAAATACCTCCTTTAAATATAAATATATTAATTTACTGGGGTGTTGAATTCTACGGTAAATAACGCAACAATTTACTAAATATATAAAATTTGTAAAAATTCCAAACTTGCGGTAATTACGTATACAAAAAACAGATTGATATATTATACTTTCATTACAGAATAATACAAAAAAATAAAAAATTAGAGTTTCTAGGAGAAAAGGAGTGTTGGATATTGAAGAACTTTTTTGATTTTTCGAAATTGAGTGGTAGTGAGTTAGAAAGATTAATAGAATTAGCATCAGATTATAAAAGTGGGAAAATTAACGATCAACCATTAAAAAATAAGAATATCGGTTTATTATTTAATGTTCCCTCTACTCGTACAAGAATCTCCTTTCAAACAGCAATTAAGCATTTAGGAGGGGAGCCCTTCGCCTATAGTGCTCATGAGCTTCAATTAGCAAATAAAGAAAGTATGAAAGATACGGCTACAGTTATGGGGAAATACTTAGATGGATTAGTAGTACGTTGGTATAACATGAATGATTATGGATATGGACGTAACACATTAGAAGAAATAGCAAGTCATTCTAATATTCCAGTAATAAATGCACTAGACGACAAAGATCATCCGTGTCAAATAATGGCAGATATTCTTACCCTAAAAGAAAAGTATGGTCAAAATTATAAAAAGAAAAAAGTTTTATTTACTTGGGGATATGCTGAAAGAAAAAAATCTCCCGGGTGTACTCATAGTATGTTAACAGCTGCATCACTACTCGGGATGGATTTAAGAATCGCTCATCCAAAAGGGTTTGAGTTAGATGAACAATATTTATCATTTGCTAAACAAGCTGCAAAAGAATCAGGAGCGAATCTAGAGTTTTCTCATGATTTAGATGAGGCAATAGAAGATGTTGATGTGGTTTATGCAAAAGCTTGGGGAAGTTTGAATCTACCTGGTTATGAAGAACAAAGATATAAAAATGAAATTAGAGATAAGTGGTTGGTAAACAACGAACGGTTTAATAGAGCGAATCAAGACGCATATTTTATTAATCCACTACCTATTATTAGAGGAGATGAAGCTGTTGCGGAAATTATTGATGGACCAAGATCATTGATGTATAATACCGCAGAAAATAGACTCTATGTACAAAAAGCCACTCTTGCATCAGTTTATTCACATGATAAAATCCTTATTAAAAATTAACCTACCACTTTGTTTAGATTTACAAAAGAATTAGACTAACAATTATTGGAGGAAATATGATAAGGCCATTAAAAATAGCGATAATTGATAGAAACTTGTCACTGGTTAACCAAACGCATTTGTATCTTAAATCCTGTAATTTAAAAATTGATGTTCAATATAGTTTGTATGATGATGACCAAATATATGAACTCAATAATCTAGACAACATAAAACTTGATTTAATTATAATGAGTAATACTAATTTGTCTGCATTAAAAATGCTAAGAGAGTTCTTAAAACAACAGCAAATAGCCAATGGTAAAGATAAGCCAAATGTGATTATCTTTGATGATACTGTAGTTAATATCGAAAGGATCCATTTAATGTGGGCATTTTCTAACAGCATAATCTTAAATAGACAAAAGGAAGACTTACTATTAGCTATACAAACAGTCTTTAACGGCGGGTTTTATTACTCTAAAGAATTTTCTGATTATAATGAAAATAGAGGCTATTTCAGAAGGAATGCGAACAAAATGCCATTAACCAAAACTGAAATTTCTGTAGTTAAAGAATTAATAAGAGATAAGACAAATCAAGAGATTGCAAATACTCTCTATATGAGTCGAAGAACAGTAGAATATCATATTACTTCTTGTATTCAGAAATTTGAGGTTAACTCGAGAGTAGGTTTAGCTGTAAAAGCACTTTCTCTTATTGAAGGGGAGTCATATGACTCATTAATAAATGAGTTAGTTAAGTAAAAAAAGGGGGACGCTTTCATTGAAAGGATTAATGGTTTCTTTAGTGCCGTTTGAAGAAGACGATGTAGAACTAATTTATAAATGGAGACAATCAGACCTAACTAGTACTTTAATGAGCGGTTCACTAGATTTTGTATCGCTAAATGAAATGAAGGAACAAATGAGGCAAGATAAAACTAGATATGTGGGAGTAAAAACTAATGCCGGTAGAAAAATAGGCTTTGTTTCTTGGCACGAGGTAAAAACACAAGGGAATTATCAAATTGGCGGCACTATAGGAGACCCATCTATCTGGGATGAAGGTTATGGAGTCGAGGCAACTAAATTAATAATGGATTATTTATTTCATTTTAAAAACGCCCACAGACTGCAATTTATAACAGGTCTTTATAATACAAGAACAATTAGTATGTTAATGAAGCATTCGACTCAAATTGAAGGCATATTGAGGGACTATTATTTCTTAGACGGTAAATATCATGATGCTGTTATCTGCTCAGTTCTTCGCGATGAGTATTATGAATATTACGAAGAGAACCCTGAATTCTACTACAATATTTTTGATCCAAAGAAATTAGAGGAGACAAAAGAAAAGTTTAGGAGATATTACGAAAATCAAAGAAGTCTCTTTTCGAATTTAGGAGTGTGAAATATAAATTGAAGGGTAAAATTGCTGTAGTAACTGGGGGATCCCAAGGCATTGGCAGAGCAATCGCCATTAGGTTAGCTGAATTAGGTTCCAAAGTTATAATAACTTATCTTAACAATCATATTGAAGCAAATAAGACTATAGAAGAAATTAATAATAAATTTCAATCTGATTCAAAAGCTCTGCAGTTGGATGTTAGAGATTATAAAAGTGTTGAAGAGGTTTTTAGTCAAATAATAAAGGATTATGGAACAATTGATATTTTAGTCAATAATGCTGCTGTAAGCGCAGAAAGAGCATTAGCGATTAACAGTCTAGATAATTGGGCTGATATTCTATCAACAAATATTATGGGTACTATTAATTGTATTAAAGCAGTTTCTTTACATATGCTTCTTGAGAGAAAGGGAAGCATTACTAATATTTCCTCTGTAGCGGGAATTAAAGGCCTACCCAAATTAAGCAGTTATTCAGCTAGTAAGGCTGGCATCATAGGACTTACGAGATCCTTAAGTAAAGAATTTGCAAGTTACAATGTAAGGATAAATGTTGTTGCACCGGGATATATAGCAGGTACTAGAATGTTTAATCAAATAGAAGAAAAAGACTTATTGGAATACAAAAAACAAATTGATTTAAAAAGATTTGGCCAACCAGAAGAAATTGCAAAAGCGGTATGTTTTATTTGTTCAGATGATGCCAGTTACATCACTGGACATACACTAGTTGTTGATGGTGGCTTGTCAATTTAATAAGGGATGGGGAATATCTTAAATGGTAAAAAAAGCACTAATATTACCTCCGCAAATGACCATACGTACTGGTCATCTAAAAGAATATTATGAACAATTTGAAGAAGTACAACAATATTTTGAAAGAGCAAGTGCAATATTAGAAATTAATTTATATAAGTCATTTTTTTCTGAAGACGAAAAATTAATAAATGAAAGCTATATCGGCAGATGTGGAATTGTCTCGATCACTTGTGGATTATTAGAAAAACTCAATATCGATTTGAAGAACTATTCATTTATTTCTGGCCCAAGTCTAGGTAGTATTACTTCTGGTTACATTAGTGGCGCTTATAGCTTTGAGACAGCTTTAAAGATGATTGTAGCTATGGTTAATAGTGAGAAATCTGTTTATTCAGATGATAAGTATGGCAATTATATGTTCTATAACATTAGGCAAGAAGAATTATTAAAAATAGTTGAAGAAATGAATGATCAAGGATATTATGTTGCACCTTGTATGTATACAGCGGATAATCAAATGATTATTACTGGAGAATTGACTGGCTTAGAAAAAATGGGATGGAAAGTATTAAAGAATGGAGGATTGGGTGTACATATTCCTTATAGCCCGCCTGCACATTCTTCTATGATGAATAGAGTGCGAGATATCTTTAAACAAAAGTTTATGGATATCAATGATTTTAAAGATCCTATTATTCCGAATATTTGCAATAATACTGCGCAACCCTTATTAAAGGGTGAACAAATTAAAGAATCATTAACTGAGCAATATGTTCTACCTGTCAGATGGACAGATATTCTACATTTGCTAAAGAAAGAAGAGATTAAACAATTAGACATCATTGGGCCAGGGAAATTTTTGGTTAAATCTATGGAGTATACAGATATTTCCTTTGATATTGAAAGTTATTTAGATATAAATGATTTTCAATTCTCTAGAAGTTAAAAATGGAGGACTATAATGAGTAAATCAGTCTTTTTATTTCCAGGTATGGCTAAATCGAGGTTTAGTGATTTTGAAAAATTGATAGAAAATTCCGATATTTCTCAGTCGTTATATATGAAAGCAGAAGAATGTCTTAATTATCCATTACTTAAAAGTTTCTTAAGTGGGGACAAGTCAATCGTTACTGAACGATGTGCTTTTTTCGTTAACACACTTACTTTGCTTTATGAATTACAAAAGAGCAATAAAGATTTGAATCCTGAATATGTGATCGGTTCGAGTTTTGGGATAATTGCAGCAGGTGTTTATCTAGGTAGTCTAAACTTTCAAGAAGCTCTTAAAATAGTGAGAGACACTGCAATTGTGGAAGAGGAATATTTGAGAAATATGGATAAGGAATATTGCACCCATTTTATATACAAGTATTCACTCGAAGATTTAGAAGACCTCATACAAAAATTTAGGTCTGAAGGAAAATGGATTGAAATATCTGTTTATATATCAGATGACCTTATAGGTATAGGGTCTACTGTAGAGACCATTAATGAACTTAAACGAATAATTAAGATTCAAGGGAAAAGTACATCTATATACACTACAGAGCTAAGTCATACAAGTAATCTCAAAGAGTTGAGAAATTTGTTAGACAAAGAGGTTTACTCAGGGTATGAATTTTCAGAATTATCGAAACCGTTCGTTTCAGATTTAGATGCAAGAAGTATCACATGTGGAGAAGATTTGAAAGAGGAAATGCTTAAAAGTGTAGACACACCCGTTAAATTTACACTTGTTCACAAAAAAATGTTAGATGACAACATTAAAGATATCTATGTGATTGGTCCTAGTAGCTTCTTTGGAGCCATTTTAAAGAAGGATTTTAAAGTTATGAACATTGATCCTTTGAATTTTAAATTATAATGGGAGGTTTATGATGATTGAGACTACAATTAAGCAATGCAAACAAGTGAACACTTTAATTCGACCAATTGGGATTCTATCTTCTGGAATGTACGTTCCTAAAAATGAGGTGTCAAATAATGATTTGAGTAAAAATTTAGATACTTCAGATGAGTGGATTGTAACTAGAACAGGGATTAAAACGAGAAGGTTTGTAGATGAATCTGAGGCAACATCGGATCTATGTATTGCTGCAGCCAAGGAGGCAATCGAAAATGCTAGTATTTCACCAGAGGAAATTGATGCAATTATTATTGCTTCATTTACTCCAGATCAAATATTACCTTCAACCTCTGTAATTGTTAAAGATGCACTGGGTATTAAAAATGCTATTACAATAGATTTAAATCAAGCTGCTTGTGCAGGTGGGATTTATGGATTGTTTTTAGGGACCCATTTACTTCAAAACCCTTCTATAAATAATGTGCTCGTAATAGGTGCAGAGTCATTATCTAAGTACACAAACCCACTTGATAGAACAACACGTGTGTTTTTTGGGGATGCTGCAGGAGCAATTATTTTGAATTACAAAGAAGATGGCTATAATTTAATGTCTTGGAATTTAGATTCAGAACTCTCATATAAAGTAGAGATTCCGGCAGGAGGATCGAGAAAGCCTACAAGTTTCAGGACTGTAGATAATAACGAGCATTATATTAAAATGGATGGAAGAACAGTATGGGAAATGGCTACTAAGTATTTACCAAATTCAATTCGTTCTGTTATTAATGATATGGATTTAAGTCCAGATGATATAGATCATTATATTATTCATCAAGCTAATTTAAATATTATAAAAGAGGTTTTAAAAGAACTTAATCAACCTGAGTATAAGACTACAATTAATATTGATAAGTATGGCAATACAGGTGCTGCAACAGTATTAACGGTATTACATCAAGCATTAGCAAACAATACTCTATCAAGGGATGAATCAATGGTTATTGGAAGTATAGGGGCCGGCTTTATCTGGGGAGCATTGGGATTTAGAAAATTGAATATAAGGGAGGCTACAATGTGAACCACCTACTAAAAGTTAAAAATGAGGCTAGTGATAATTCAATTGAAATTGATGATTATTTAGTTGGAATTGATGATTATTTAGATGAGGAAGATTGTTCATTATTTGTACCTGATTCGCCCTTTAGTATACTTATTGGTTAACAAATATTTTTAGGAGGAAAGTAAAATGGATGAATTAATTAAAGAGAAGATTATAGAATTGTTTGCTGAAGTATATGGAGTAAACCTTAAAGAGGATATTGATAGTGATACCGTTTTATTCGGGCCAGATTCACCATACAAATTAGATTCTATGGATGTTCTAAGGATCATTTCTATCTTAAAAGATGAATACAGGCTAGAAATTAACGCAATGCAAATTACTAATTTTAACACGATGAATAAAATGGTGGACTTTATTAAAATGTCCATGCCAAAAGAAACTAGCTGAAAATTCATATAAATATTATTAATTTGCCTCTTGTCTAGTTCAGGCAGGAGGTATTATGTTAGGAGGATTATATACATGAATACTATTACTATTGTTATGGGAGTAATTGGTCAGGATTGCCACTCTGTAGGGAACAAGATCCTGCATTTTGCGTTCAAGGAAAAGGGTTTCACAGTTCATAACCTAGGTGTACAGTGTTCACAAGAAGATTTCATCAATACTGCGAAGGCAGTAAAGGCGGATGCAATTGTAGTATCTTCTTTATATGGTCATGCTGAACTAGATTGTAGGGGATTTTCGAGAAATTGTCTTAAAAATGGATTAAATAATGTATTACTTTATATTGGAGGAAATTTAAGCATTGGTAAAAGTGAATGGGAAACTGTAGAAAGAAAGTTTTTGAAAATGGGATTTAACAGAGTTTTTAGCCCAGCAGATGACTTAGAATGGGCAATAGATGCTATTTATAATGATATTTCTCTAAGAAAAGTTAACGATCTTACTTTAGATATGGGGAATAAAGATGCAAGTCAAAAACGTAAAGTTAACTAAAGACCAATTTTATCAAACAAGAAAACAGGTATTGGATAGTTGGCCTACAGGTAAATCAATTAAGTTAGATGAAGCTTATCAATATTTAAGTAGCTTGCCTGAGCATAAATACTTCTCAAAAATATTAGATGATGCTAAAAGGAACAATAAATTATTGCTTCAACCTCGAGGTGGGGTAGCTACACTTCGGGGACAGAAGACCTTATTGGAAGGTTTTATTGAAGCTGGCGCAGATTTAATGCCTGTGACAATTGATAGTTACACAAGACAAAATGAATACCTTAAAAGTGAGAAAGGTTTAAGTGAGAGCTTAAGCAAAAAAAGTTCGGTTTTAAATGGCTTCCCAGCAGTTAACCACGGGTTAAAAGGGTGTAGGGAATTGAACGACTCAATCCCAAAACCATTACAGGCGAGGCATGGTTCTCCAGATGGTAGACTTCTAGCAGAGATTATACACGCTTCTGGATGGACTTCTAATGAGGGGGGAGGCATTTCTTATAATATTCCTTATTCTAAAAGAGTTAGCTTAGAAAAAAGTATATCCGATTGGCAATACTGTGATAGGTTGGTAGGTATTTATGAAGAAATGGGCATTTCATTGAATAGAGAACCATTTGGACCTTTAACAGGTACACTGGTACCACCGAGTATATCAAATTCAATAGCCATAATAGAGGGGTTATTAGCAGCAGAACAAGGTGTAAAGAATATAAGTCTAGGATATGGTAGCGTTGGACATATTGTACAAGACATTGCTGCGATGATTTCATTACGTACTCAAGCAATTGATATATTCAAGAAGTACGGATACACTGTAAACCTGTCAACAGTGTATCATCAATGGATGGGCAATTTTCCACGAGAAGAATCAGCTGCTTATTCAGTAATAAATTTAGGTTCTCTTACAGCTGTTCTTTCTGCTGCAAATAAAATGATATTAAAAACACCGCATGAGGCGGAAGGAATACCTACCTTAGAGGCAAATATGGATGGAATAAGAACGTCTGAACATATGGTGAAGATGATTAGTAGTCAAATAGGCAGTATAAAAATTGACGTATCTGATGAAGTCACAATTATTAATGAGGAAACAAATCTAATTATCGATAAAGTCCTTGATAATGGAAATGGGGACCTTGCACAAGGAACGATTAAGTCTTTTGCTAGCGGTGTATTAGATATTCCGTTCGCACCAAGTATTTATAATCAAGGAAGTGTTATCCCAATAAGAGATCATTTAGGGGCAGTCAGGGTATTAGAGTTTGGCAACTTGCCATTTAACGCTCATATTAAAAATCTCCATATGGAAAAGATAAACAAACGAGTGAAAATGGAAAATAGAAAAGCCAATCATAAAATGGTAGTGAGCGACATCTTTTCGATTTCGAAGGGGAGTTTTTTTAAATAGAAAATTTCATGAGGTGATAAAGTGTTAATTGCAAAGAAAGATTTTATATTTGTAAGTAACCAAAAAATTGATTTAACTAAAACAGTTATTGATTCTTTTGAAGAACAAGTAATCAAGCACCCAAATAAGATAGCCGTTCGCTTTATGGATGAAACTATCACTTATAAAGATATAAACAGTAAAGCAAACCAAATAGCAAATCTATTAAAGAATGAAAAAATGAATGTAGAAGAACCGGTGGCAATATGCTTTGATAAATCAATTACAATGATTATAGCAATCATAGGTATTATTAAAGCTGGTGGATATTATGTACCTTTAGACCCGTCATTACCTGTGGACCGTTTAACAAAAATAGTAGATCAAGTAAATCCTAATTTTTTGTTAACTGACAATAAAAATGAAAGTAAGTTTGAGAAAGCTTGTGTACCTAGTATTCATAATTTAGAGAAATTAGATTATGATCGATACGGTGATATTAACGTATTAAAAGAATATACGATTGATAATTTGATTTACACTATTTTTACATCGGGCACAACAGGAGAACCTAAAGGTGTTCAGGTTGAGCATAAAAATGTTTTGAATCATCTACAAGGAATTCTTCATTATATGGAGGTCAACAAGCCGTTAAATTATACGTTGTTAACTACAATTGCTGCTGACTTATCTGTAACACCTATTTTTGCATCATTAACTACAGGAGGCTCACTTCATATTATACCAGAGAGTATGATAACGGATTCTGTGATGTTGAGCAGTTATTGCAGGTTACACGACATTCATTGTATTAAGTTAGTGCCGTCTCATATGGAAGCTCTTTTACATGGACAAAATACATCAATGTTTATACCAGAATACATAATTTTAGGCGGGGAACAATTAAAGTGGAGTCTTGTAGATAAAATTAAAGAAACTAACGCTGCATGTAAAATCTTTAACCACTATGGACCAACTGAAGTTACTGTAGGTGTAATGGCAAATGATGTAGATAAAATAGAACGAAAAGGCAATGTAATTCCATTAGGTCAACCTTACGGCCGCTCGACTATTTTGTTATTAGACGAATATATGAATCCTGTAAAAAAGGGTAGAGTCGGAGAAATTTATATTACTGGTTTGGGGATTACCCGAGGGTATTACAAGAACGATTCATTAACTGCTTCAAAATATAAACAAAATTATTTTCAAGAAGGTAAAAATGAGTCGATTTTATATAAAACTGGTGATTTAGCAAGGGTAGATGATAATGATCAATTAGAATTCATAAGTAGGGTAGATCATCAAGTTAAAATCCGAGGTTTCAGAGTTGAATTAAATGAAATACAAGCTCAAATAGAGAAGATCAGTTCAATACAAGATAGTGCAGTTGTTTCAAGGATTAATAAAAATAATGAAACGATAATCCGAGCAGTAATTGTCTTTAAAAATAAAGGTCAAGAAAATTTGGATGAAGTAAAAGAAATACTATCTAAAAAGCTACCTAATTATATGCTACCTCAGGAATACTTAACACTGGACTCTCTACCACTTAATAAAAATGGTAAGGTTGATAGGCAGTATTTGACCAATTATGTAATTTCTAATCTGGAAATTACAAAAAAAGTCAAGATGAATGAGGTGGAGAGTAAAATCTATTCACTTTGGAAGGAGATTTTAGATGTCAATAGCATACCTATTGATACATCATTCTTTGAAATAGGGGGGAATTCTTTAAATGCAGTAAAATTATTAGGTGCGATTGAGGAAACTTTCGATATTAATATTAATATAAGTGACATTTTTGAGATGCAAACTATTAAAAAGCTTGCTGAGCTAATCGGAAAAAGGGAGAAAAAAAATAGAAATTATTTAATAAATAAGACGAACAAGAAAAGGTTAGCAGCTTCTTCGCAACAAACAAGACTTTGGTTTTGGGATAAAACAGAAATGAGCGATTATTTATACAACATACCATATAAATTAAAGTTGAAAGGCAAAATTGATTCAAGAAAACTTCAGGATTCTATAAAAGTGTTATGCAATAAACATGAAATATTAAGAACTAGAATTTTTGAGTCAGATGGTACTGCTTTGCAAGAAGTCGTAAACAATCTTGACACGACGCCTTTTCAATTTGTTGATTTGGAAAAAGACTTAACAAACTTAGAAGCTATCTTAATTGAAAAATCTAAAAGAAAGTTCGATTTGTCTAAAGCCCCTCTTTTTGAAGTTAACCTATATAAATTAGGTACTGATAACTATCTACTATTTCTTAACTTTCATCATATTATATTTGATGATTGGTCTTTCAATATTTTCATCGATGATTTATTTACAATTTACAATTCACTACAAACTGATAGGGAAAATAAAATAGAAGCCAATAATATTTTTCAATATAAAGATTATACGCTATGGCACAAGAAATATTTACAGCATAATGAAGCTGAATTAATTAATTATTGGAAAGATTTATTGAAAGGACAGCTAGATAAAGTTAAATTTACAAGCCATAGAGGTAATTCAGATAGTAATTTTCAGGGTGATTTTTTTAGTTTTATACTTCCTCAAAAGCAGGTCGATATTATAAATCGAATTACAAAAGAAACAGGCACAACCAAGTTTATGGTACTAATGAGTGTGTTTCAAGTTTTGCTTTATAAATATACAAAGCAAAAAGATTTGATTGTTGGTGCGCCAGTTGCAGGAAGGCCTAACCGTAATTTTGAAAATGTACTGGGGTTTTTTGTGAACACATTACCTTGGAGGTCAGAACTCGATGACAATTTAACATACAGAGACCTTCTATATCATATTCAAAAGCAAAGTATAAGTAACTTAAAAAATGCTGATTTACCTTTTGAAAAGATAGTTAATGCGGTTAGAGAAGGCATTGATCAGAGCTTTACTCCAATAATTAATATAATGATGGCACTCCAAAATACGCCTAAATATAATAAAAAGCACTTTGATTTCATTAAAGGTGTACCAGAAAAAGTTAACAATAATACATCTAAGTATGATCTTACATTGTTTTTCGAGGAAGATGAGCATGCTATATCTGGAAGATGGGAATATAAAACGGACATTTTTACCGAAGATATGATTTGTCAATTAACCAATCATTTCCAGGGGATATTAACTAATATCCAAAATAGTACTTTGGACAGTAAAATAGGCGATATCAATATGCTTAATAAAAATGAAATAGAATGCTTGTTGAATAAGGGAAGTATGACAAAAATTCCCCAAAATGTAGGCTTGCATAATTTATTTGAGGACCAAGCATCAAAAACTCCACATAATATAGCTGTTACATTTGGGGATAAGAATATTACCTATGAGGAGCTAGAAAAGAAGTCTACATGTCTAAGTAAAATGTTAAAAATCAGGGGTATTGGACGAAATGATGTAGTTGCTATTAAAATTGAACGTTCACTTGATATGATAATAGGGCTAATGGGCATTTTAAAAGCAGGTGGTGCTTATTTGCCAATAGATAATAGTATGCCAACCGATAGGATTCATGAAATAATAGAAGACTCAAAAGCAAAATTATTACTGCTATCAGGATGTAAGGAAAGTGATTTAGCTGTCACAAATACCTCCATACTTGATATGAAACAACTAAATTTAGATGTATCTTTTGAGCTTGATGGCAGCAAAGAAGGGGAGGTAAAACCTACAGACCTAATTTCAGTTTATTATACATCTGGGTCGACTGGGAAACCGAAAGGCGTTGCTAATAATCATAGAGGCTGGATTAATAGAATGTTATGGATGCAAAATTATCATAATTTGCAACCTGATGAAACTGTCCTACAAAAAACAACATTATCTTTTGATGATGCGGCAGTTGAAATATTTTGGCCATTAATTGTAGGAGCAAGAGTAGCACTAATGAAACCGGAAGAACATAAAGATCCGCACTCTATTATTGAAGATGCTATAAAATATAATGTTTCAATATTGCATTTTGTACCGAGTATGTTAAAACCTTTCATAGATTTAATTAGTGAAGAAGAAACATTAAAACTTAAGAATTTACGAGCAATTATATCTAGTGGAGAGGCGTTATCATCATCTTTAGTTAAAGAGTTATTCAAGAAAATAGACGTTAGGTTATTTAACTCGTGGGGAGCTACGGAGGTATCTATTGATTCTACTTGTTATGAATGTACATCTCAAGACGGTCATAAAAACGGAATTGTTTCAGTAGGTAAACCAATAAATAATAATTACATCTATGTACTTGATAAAAAGATGAAACCTGTTCCCTATGGTGTTACCGGAGACCTGTATATAGGTGGTATCGGATTAGCCAATGGATATTTACATGATCTAGAAAAAACAAATAAGAGCTTCATTAAAAATCCATATAGTATCGATGAGACAATCTATCGTACAGGTGACCAGGGATACTTAGATTTTGATGGCAATTTAATGTTTACCGGCAGAGAAGATTCGCAAGTCAAAGTGAGAGGTATGCGTGTAGAGTTGGGTGAGATTGAAAACTCACTCAAGGAGTTTGATAAAATAAAAGATGCAGTTGTTCATTTCGATAGATCAAATCAAAAAAATGCGCTAGTTGGGTATGTCATTGCGAATTCTCAGTTTGAAAACAATTATTTATATAATTATCTAAGTAAGAAGCTTCCTGATTATATGATCCCTAAATATATAGTGTACTTAAACGCGTTCCCAATTAATAAAAACGGGAAATTAGATTATCAAGCTTTGCCTAAACCAAATAAGGAAAACATTCTCAGCCCTGCTGGTTATGTGTCACCAAGTAATAAAACAGAAAAAGACATATCAGATATTTGGGAAGAAGCGTTATGCATAGAAGATGTAGGAGTAGAAAGCAATTTCTTTAAGATAGGTGGACACTCTTTATTAGGAGTCAAGATTATTTCTAAAATCAATAAAGCTTTTGAAACAGAGTTAAGGCTTAGAGATATATTCGAAACTCCAACTATTAGGGAACTTGCATCAAAGATTGATAACGAAATTATCAATAACAAAGAAGTTATTGATAAAGATGACAACGACTTTCAACCATTGTCTTTTGCTCAAGAAGGTATATGGTTCTTATATCAACTTCATCCAGAGAATTATAATTATCATTTACCTTATTCATTAAAAATAAATGGTAAATTAAACATCGATTTATTGATTGATAGTGTTACAAAGATTATTAAGGATAATGAAATATTAAGATCTAATTTTAGAGTAAACAATGGTAAGCCATACACGGTGATTAAAAATATAGAAAAAGTAGACTTTGAAGTCGAACAATTTGATGAAGATTGCGATAAAGAAAGCTTTAGCAAGAATAAAATAAATGAGATTTTGTTCAAACCATTTAATTTAGAGACGGATATGCCTTATAGATTCAAGTTATTAAAGTTTAGTGAAACAGAATATCTCCTTTTAATAGTTTTCCATCATATAGTTATTGATGGTCTTTCATTAGAATATTTCGAGAGCGAACTATTTGAAAATTATAATCAATTAAAATTAGGGAATAAATTAACCTATAAGAAACCATTCTCTTATACTGAGTATGCAAGAGAGCAGGTTCGTTTTACTGATTCTTCAATCTATAAAAAGCAACTTGACTATTGGAAGGCTAATTTAAGTGGAAACTTAATGAAGACCAAATTCCCTATCGATGACTATAATTCTATTCATAAGAACCATAGTAAACAGCTGGATTTTACGTTCTCAACTAAATCTTATTATAATATGAAAGAGATCAGTAAACAGCAGGCGACATCACACTTCACAACAATTGTTTCCGCTTTAAATATACTTCTTCATAGAATGAATAGACAAAATGATGTAATAATAGGAACACCGGTTATAGATCGATCAACAAAGTGGGAAAACACCATTGGATTATTTTTAAATACGTTGCCTTTAAGAACGTATATACAAAATGACCAAACCATCACTGATGTGATTGACAATATGAATAAGGTAATTACAGAGATGTTTGTAAATCAAGATGTTCCTTTTGAAAAAATTGTAGAAGAAATACAACCGTCTAGAACAATAAGTGCTAACCCAGTATTTGATATATTAGTAAACTATATAAACTATGATCAGAATTCTAATGAATTAATAGACTTGGAAGTAGAAAGAAAGCAAT
Source organism: Lysinibacillus sp. Ag94 (assembly GCF_023242215.1). Classification (NCBI taxonomy): domain Bacteria; kingdom Bacillati; phylum Bacillota; class Bacilli; order Caryophanales; family Bacillaceae; genus Lysinibacillus; species Lysinibacillus sp. Ag94. Next base: position 1,064,948 of record NZ_CP096780.1, read on the forward strand.
TACATGAAACCAAGGCAAAATTCCTTATCACTTTTTATTTCATTGATAAGGGGGATTCTCTCGAATTGAAAGTAGTTTTTCAAAGCAATAAAATCCATACAACACGCATGCTAGCATTTGTTGAACAACTTAATACCTTATGTGAATCATTGATTGAACAACAAAATAATAGAATAGGTTGTATTCGTTTAAATAATATTAGTCATCATTATAATAACAACTTTAATTATAATGAAAATCTTCATGAGACCTTCTTAAATACTTTAAAGGGCTCCATAGAAGCGAACTTAAAGTCAGCTGCCATTGAAGAACAAAATAGAGTTTGGACATATAAAGATGTACTAGATTATACAAATGAATTTACAAAAGCATTTCGCGAATTAAATCTAACAGAGGGAGATAGAATAGCCATTTATGGAAAGAGCTCTTTTAAATATATAGCCAGTATTATCAGTATGCTAATGAATGGTTATGTATTTGTTCCTATTAATGTAGGCACACCTATCAATAGAGTTAATACTATTTTAGATGAGGCTAATGTAAAATTATTTATTGACTTTGATAATTTATTATCTTCCACACAAAGAAGCAAAATAAATGCACAGTACCTATCACCAGATATCTCTATTTCTAAAGAGAGTGGCAGTGTAAATGAGCTAATAATTAATCCGTTAGTTAAAAATGATTCCGAAGCCTATGTTTATTTCACATCTGGATCAACGGGTAAGCCGAAGGGTATTATCGGTAATCAGAAAGGTTTAAATCATTTTTTATGTTGGCAAAAAAGTGAATTTAATATTAAGCCTAACGATAGGTTTGCTCAATTTACGAATCCTGCTTTTGATGTATATTTGCGGGATGTATTTCTACCTTTAATAAGTGGAGCTACCCTTTGTTTACCGAATTCCTATGAAAATGTAATCGAGTGGTTAATGCATAACAAAATCACGGTCATTCATGCTGTCCCTTCATTACTAAATAGGTGGATTGTATTTAATAAAGTAAAAAGCTTAGATGTTAGGCTGACATTCTTTGCAGGCGAACCTCTTAGTTACAAATTAGTTGAACAATGGAGAAATTTTATATCAAAAGAAAGCGAAATTGTCAATTTGTATGGTCCCTCTGAAACAACCTTAGCTAAATGTTTCCATAGGGTAAGGGACAATAAAGAACGCTTATCTATTGTTCCGATTGGTGAGCCTATAAAAAATACAGAAATATTAATTATCAATGATCAAAATTCTCTCTGTGCAATTAATGAACCAGGAGAGATCGTTATTAAGACTCCATATAAAAGTAGTGGTTATATTAACCACCCTAATAATACTTTTAGAAGTAACCCTTTATCCCAGGAACATGACGACTTAGTCTATTATACGGGCGATATTGGCAGATATCATCCTAGTGGATTTATAGAATATTTGGGTAGAAAGGATTTTCAAGTTAAATTAAATGGAGTGAGGATTGATCTGAACGAAATTGAATATTTTCTGAATCAATATCCAGCAATTAAAAGTTCAGTAGTGATTAAAGTCAATGATAATGATAAAGAATATTTACAATCCTATGTTGTTCCGCAGGAGAATGGAAATCTTGATGAGCATGAAATTAGAAGGTATTTGCTAGAAAATATTCCAGTTGCCATGGTACCAAGTAAAACTGTGCTGTTAAATGATTTACCTATTAGCACTAATGGAAAAATAGATAGAAAAAAACTACCGCAGATAAGATGGGATGAAATAGTTAGCGAGCACTTAGATCCTTTAGAAGAGACTGAACTTCATTTAGCTAGGCTGTGGCAGAAGATTCTTCATACTAAAGTTGAGATATCTAAGAATGAGGACTTCTTTGCGTTAGGGGGGCATTCATTGTTAGCTGTTCAACTACTAATAAAAATAAATGAAGTATATAACACTAATATAAAACTAATAAGTTTGTTTGAAAATCCTACAATTAAGTTAATGGGCCAATTGATTAAGAAGCACTCTCTAAATGGTGAAGATAAAGAAGCTGATAATAAGATATATAGGGCTGCCAGAGTTCCGATTAGAAAGTAAGTTCTTAGGAAGGCTAGCGATCCATTGCTGGAGTTGGCTTTTGATAAAAAAATAACGCACCTCCCAGTATGCATGACAACCAGCCTTCTATCCGATGCTATTTGGATAGAAGGCTGTTAGTTTGCACATATTGCTTGAATCAACTTCGACTAAGGCATGTAATCTTGTGAAGTTTTATGTTGTTGATGAAGCGGTAAGGTAGGCAGATCATCAGTCACTTCACAAGGTATTGATAGAAGTCGATGCCGTTTGCTTTTGCTGTTTCTGCTAAACTTAAACAAAATCGGCACCTGCTTCGCTCAAGTAGATCACCTAGTATCGCCGTCGACGCTATATTTTGTCCGAAGAAAAACTAGTAATTCACGCAATAGCGAAAGTGCCATCAAAGATATATCATAATATGAAGGAAACAAAAATAAGTGAAGAAATTGATATCGGAAGGAGGAGATCAGTATTAACTTGCTTTCTAAAAATGAATGTCACATTTGGTGGGCTAAATTAGATACATATGGAAAGGATTGCAATAACTTGAGTGAAGAGGAACTACAAAGAATAAAGAGACTAAGATTTAAAAAGGATAAAGACAATGCGATAGTTACCTTTACCTTCTTAAGGGACATACTAGCTCTATATACTGCAGACTCTCCAAAAAATATAGAAATTAATAGGGATTGTAAGACGTGTGGTGAGCCCCATGGTAAGCCTTATCTAACTGGAAAGAATCAGAAGATTAAATTTAATGTGTCGCACACATGTAAATACGTAGTAATTGGCGTAAGTCTAGATGAGATAGGAATTGATATAGAAAACTTAACTCAAAATAAAGATTTTGATTTTCTATTTAATACATTATCAGATAATGAAAAGAAAACAATTACTAAAGCTAATAAGACAATGGCTCTTTTGAAATATTGGACACGAAAGGAATCCATTGTGAAAGCATTGGGTATTGGATTGAATATTGACTTAACTAGGTTAGAAGTTTCTGATTGGGATAAACAACCCTATATTATTAACTTTCCAGATAAAACTCAACTTCAACATCAAATGGTTGATTTTCAAATTGAAGATATGATTGGAAGTGTCACATTTTTAAACTGTGAGAAAAAAGCCATATCCATATACAGTTCAGAAGAGTTAGATGGTGTTACCGTCCCTGATTAGTGTATCCCGTTAAATAGAAAAGAATAAATAAGTACTATTCATCAACTTGGGTTCTATTTGTAAGGGCTCAGGTTGTTTCATTTAATTTAAAACCTCTAGCGATTAGACAATCAGATATAGTATCTTATGGCAAGCTTATGGCAAGCAAACTATCGAAAATTGTTATCCCATACGTCTATTCGAGCGAAACTAAACAGCCGTCACCGGTCAAATCCCGGCAATTGGCTGTTTAAATGTTTTTTGATTCCTATATTGAAAATGGGGAGCAGTCCACAGGTCAATGCTCTTTTTATTTCTACTCCCCATAGGGGAACTTATCAACTAGGCTGGGGGATTCACTTGATTATAGATAATCTAGAGTGTTAAAAATTAATATTAACCCAACAATGCACATTATCCAAGATAGTGCGGAATTTGAAGTGTTTGATAGTTTCTGATGAAGATTAACTAATTTAGAATTTATCCAACTTCCAAATAACTTATATCCTAAAAAGATAAGTAATGCTGGTAAAACCATAATTAGGTTATATGTGGCGATAATTGGCAACCATTGATAAGTAGGTATATTATTTGTTGTTAACAAACCAATAGCAGCAAAGTACGGAAAAGCTGCACTTGCCTCAATTAAAAAAGTTGTAATACCAATAAATATAATTGAGGATATACTTTGGGTTTTAGGTTTGGGAATATTATTTTTTTTATTTGTCGGGATAAAAAAGCTACCCACAAATAAAATAACCCCTACTATAAAAATAATCCAACTGAATACTTTATTTTGAAATATGTTAGAGAAGGTTTCAAAAATATAATTTAACCCTAACATCATTGCTACACCTAATGAGAAATACAATAGTGCAACTGTAAATAGATATAAAAATAATCTTGAAGTTAAATTTCTTTTATTTGTTAAAATTAGGTATAGTGTAACGCCCACTATTGTAGGACTTAATGTGTCTAATAGCGCTAAGCCACCTATATAAACCAAAATATCTGTTCCCATATATTCCTCCACATCGATAGATAATGATAAAAAACTATGAATTCTTAGCGGTGTAATGAATATAAGCTTTTTCCATAAAATTGAGGACCTCTTGATCAATAGGATAAAGGTTATGTTTTTTTGACTCCTCGGGTGCCATTCTAATTTTCCAAAGGGTATCTAAAAAAGCATCTTCGTCACCAAAATCTTCACTTCTTTTTTCGTCCATCCTTTTTATAATATTTTGTATGCGTGTAGCACTATAACCAAGGTGCATATGTTTTTTTAATTGACCAAGTAGAGCAATCCACTCTAAAGAATCAGGATCACTACTTGTCATATTTGGTAGTCTATATAGTACTTCAGCGTTTTTAATATTTAATTCATCTCTATTATGAGCTAGAATATCTTTTGAATCCCTAGTATATAAACTCATAATTTTTTGAATTCTAAATTCTTCTCCTTCAATTGCTATTCCATTTATTAGTTCTCTTAAATTAAATTCTATATTTGAGAGTCGATCCTTTTCATTTATTACATAAGATAGTTGTTTCATTAGACTAATGGACCAGTCCCATTCTTCAGACTCTAGCATAATTTTGATTTCACTTAATTGAAAGCCTATCGTTTTTAAGAATTGTATTTGCTGTAATTTTTTTAACTCTGTATTTGAATATAATCTGTGACCTCCTTGAGTTTTTGATGCAGGTTTTAGCAGTTCTATCTGGTCATAATATCTTAAGGTTCTAACGGACACACCACTCATCTTTTTAACTTCATTAATATGTAACAATTTTATTCCTACTTCCTTATTCTTTATTCGTCGTATTGAAAAATAGAGATTTAAATAAGTAACCTACTCCCAGGCCAATAAGCACCCCAATAATAGCATTACCAAATTGGAAAGCTATACCTGCACCAATAATAACGCAAGCATAGATAATAATATCTTCTTTTTTCAAAAGGAATCTCCTCCTTCTATAGATAATAATGTAAAAGGTATAGTATCAGTATAAAAGATGACGCGAGGTCACTTTCAACTAATTTTAACATTATGCTGCGTAAAGATTGAAAATGACCTTGCGTCATTTTGTATAATTGGCATAAGGAGGAAATTTTATGTTGAAAAAATCTGCTTTAATTTTGTTTTTAGTAGTAATCGTTCTTGCAGGGTGTTCATCAGGGGAAAAGGAGGTAAGTGTTAATAAAGAGTCGATAGAAGAGGTTGAGGAAATTGTTATAAATTTTGCAAGTACCGATGTTAATTTCCTGCCAAGCGAAAAAAATGAATTAGAAACCTATCTAACGGCTTATGATAATGGACCAGGTGTAACATTAGATAAGTCTTCAAAACGGTTATCAATTGATCTAGGTAATGATATTAGACGCTTAATCAATTTCAAAAAAAAACCTACCTTAGAGGTTAGAATCCCTTATCAATTTAAGGGGAAAATAATTTTGGATGGATCTTCTGGCAATGTTTCTGGACAGGATCTTGTTCAAAATAAAATTGACATACGATCTAGTAGTGGCGATATTAAAATCCACTTTAAAGAATTAAATGATGACGTTGAACTTTCAACTACAAGTGGCAATGCCTCAGTAACTTTTGATGAAAAGCAACCCAATCTAAATTTGGAAATCGTTACAAACAGCGGGAGACAATCCATAAACCTGTCCCTAAGTGAAAAAACACAAACAAAAAAAGGTTTAAAAGGTTCCTCAGGTAATGGAGAAAATAAAATGAAAATTGAAACTAAATCAGGAAATGTAAATTTGAACTGATAAATTAACTTAAATAAAGTGTCTCTCCCATACGTTTTATGTTAAAAAATTTTTAATTATAAAAAAGCAATTATGATTATGAAACACATTCTAAGTATTTATAAATAAAGGATGAAAAAGTAGGGATTCATATGATGGTTAAATTTACAATATTGTGTGCTTTGTATTACAACGATATGCATGGGTATGAAATCATTACGGAATTTAATGAAATAGGTATAAAAAATCAACGGCCTTTAAATTCCGATAAATGTTAGTGAAAAAATGAGGATTTTTATTATTTGAGTTTAAAGGAGAGATACAAGTATGATTTCGGTTAATCAAGTATTTAAATCTTTTGAACAAGGTAATCAAAAGATAGAAGTGCTAAAAGGTATTGACCTCTCTGTAAAAGAAGGTGAATTTATAGCAATAATGGGACCTAGTGGTTCGGGTAAAAGTACGCTATTACAACTATTAGGTGGATTAGATAGACCATCCTCTGGTCAGGTGAAAATACAAGGAAAAGATTTTTCTGGATTAACTGAGAAGCAAAGAACTATCGTAAGGAGAAAAAATATTGGATTTATTTTTCAAAATTATCAATTATTACCCACATTAACTGTAGAAGAAAATGTTGGTTTTCCACTACATGCAGATGGTAGGAAAAACAAAAACATCAAAGAGAAAATAAGAAACATTATAAAAGAAGTTGGTTTAGAAGGTTTTGAAAAGAAGCCCCCTAATCTGTTAAGCGGAGGACAGCAGCAAAGGGTATCTATAGCAAGAGCTTTGATCCACGAACCCAAAATACTATTAGCTGATGAACCAACGGGAAACCTAGATAGGAAACGGGCTAAGGAAATACTGGATCTGTTGGCAAAATTTAATAAACAAAGAAAACAGTCAATTATTATGGTAACTCATGATATCTTCGCAGCTGGTTACGCGGATAAAATTATTTTGTTCAAAGATGGATTAATTGAAACCGAAGTATCTAGGGAGGATCATGGCTATGCTGAATATTTGGCTAGTTTCTTGGCGTAACTTAACAAAAAATAAGAAAAGGTTTTTCTTTACACTTATTGCAGTAATACTTGGTATCCTCTTAACAACTAGTATGTTGGTGGCTAATAACACTATTAAAGGGACATTTAGGTATTATCAAGAAATCTACGCAGGGAATGCTGATTATTGGGTATTAAGCAAAAATTATTCTTTCTCAGAAGATGAAGTAAAAGAAATAAAGCAGCAGGATATTGTAATAGATAGCTTAAGTGTCCTTGATAAACAAGCATTAGTAGAAATAGATCAACCTAAGGCTCCAACTGAAACTTCAGTTAGAATAACTGGTGTTAGTGATATAGAAAGTAACCTTTTAAAACTCCCATTAATAAAAGGGAGTTTGAAAGGGAATGGTATAATTATACCTGAGAATGCAGCTAAACTATGGGGGAAAGATATTGGAGACACTTTGACATTTAAAGGGTTGGGTAAAATTGAAGTAACGGGGATTGTTGGCTTTACATCTTGGCTTGCCAGTCCTAGTAATTGGAATGACGCTAAAGGTAGATCCTTTAGAGTTATGATGGATTTAGAAACTCTTCAAGACTGGACTAACCTAGATAATCAAATAAGTTATATACGATTCCAGCATAAAGATCGTGATAATGAAAATTGGTTATCGACTTATCAAGAATTATTACGAGGGACACCCCTTTATGTTCAACCGGTTGTTATTGATGATTTAAGAAATAATGACGTTGAAGGTCTATACTCTGTCTTTTATCTAGTATGTATTCTCTCTCTTTTTATAAGCTCCTTTATAATATTTAATATGATTTATTCAAGTGTAATTGAACGAAAAAAAGAATTTTCTGTTATGAAGAGTCTTGGATATACAAATTTTGACGTATTTAAACTTGTATTGATTGAAGTCTTTTTACTTTCGCTCTTAGGTACTGCTATTGCATTGCCAACTGGTGTTTTATTCGCGGATTTGTTTGTAGAAATGCTTTTAGGAATCTTTCAAGATACTATGGTTTATACGCTAGATTGGAAAAGCGCAACAATTTTATCTGCTTTAATAGGTATCTTATTCCCAATAATAATTTCTGGAATACCTATGTATATAGCATTTAAAACTCCTATAGTAAACGCAATGCGAAATACAAATAAAATGCCTAGGTTTAGAGTTGAAATTGTTAGGTATTTATTCGGGCTTATACTCATATTACTAAGCTTTGTCGACAGTTATTTGGGGTATGTATTTTTATTATTTGGGGTGGTTTTAATATATCCATTGGTCATGAGGACCCTTGCAAAAATTCTTACACCAGTGATAGAAGAAATGCTTGGCTATCCAGGGAAATTATCTGTCAGTAACATAAAAGTTAATACTAATCGAAACGCTAATACATCAGCGATGTTGGCAATAAGTATTGCGGTAGTAATTTTTTTAGGTTCAGCTTTAGAATCAATACCTTCTGGATTTGAAAAGGAAATTCGCCAGACTTTTGGAGGGGATATTCAAGTACAGTTTGAAGAACCAGTAAATGGGAGAATTATTAATAAGGTAAGGAGTTATGCTGGTGTAGAAGGGGTTGAATGGTTCAGAGAAACAATGGTGACCTGGAAAACAGTTGAAGATGAGTATAGAGAATTCTATATTATGAGTACGCCATCTAAAAATACTGAAGAATATCAACTCTTCGAAGATCCAGGTATTAATCTTCCATCTAATTCTATACTTTTAGGTGAAAGAGCGTTTGATGAATGGGGTGGGAAAGTTAATGATTACATTACTATTAATACCCCTTCAGGTACAAGAGAATATCAGGTAGTAGGGAAGGTTAATACTTCTCAAGATGGAGGATATGTTGGATTTATATCTGAAAATGAGTTTAAAGAAGGTTTTAATTGGGATGTAATTAATACAATTATGATAAATACTGGTGTTTCTGGGGATCCTTATACATTGCGCGAAAAATTAAAATTAAATTTTCCAACTTCAATTTCTACCGTTACATTAGTAGAAGATCAAATTAAATCTTCGCAAAGTTCTTTTGATGGAATGAATGAAGTTATGCAATTTTTATTGATAATTGTGATTGCCCTTTCTAGTATAGGTATAAGTAATACATTATTGATGAATACGATGGAAAGAGTGGGGGAAATTGGTACCATTCGTGCGATTGGATTTACTACTAAACAAGTCAGAACAATGATTATAGGAGAAGGTTTTGTGGTAGGTGTGGCAGGAATAATTATGGGGGTTTTATTGGGCATATTTGTAGTATATTTAAACTCTATCTCTAACATATCTACAATGCATATGCCATTTATTATCCCGTGGGGAAACGTAGTTTTGGCAATTACTGCAGGGATACTCCTAACTTTAATTGCCTCAATTATACCATCCCAGATTGCTGCAAAGGTTAATCTTTTAAGTGCATTAAAAGAAAATTAAATAATGCTATAGTTCCCCTATGGAAGACAGAAGAGAAAGTAATTAATCTGTCTACTATAGGGGATTGTTTATGGGAAAAAGCACAAAACTTAAAACGTACGTTGTATAAGAAAAATTTTAGATCTTCACCTAAAAAGAGAAGCAATTTGATAGAGATAAGGAAGCTTATCTTGGTTGAGAGAGTTGCATTGCAGAGATTTACAAGCTTAAATACCTAAAGAGAAAGGGCGTTACAGGACTTACTTATTGGGTCTTTGATGTGGAGAGACTGTATCTTTCAGGTATTGAGCATTTTACATACTAATGAGTTGAGTAGTAAATAAATGATGGCTCAATACGTAGGGATGTAAAAATAAAACATAATAGTAATTATTCCGCATAAATCACTAGAGATTTCAAAGTTAAATGAAACAACCTGAGCCCTTACAATATATAGCTCTGATTAATGAATAATATTTCCTATTTAAGTGCAAAACAAGAAGGTTTCCTTTTAAATGTACACATAAACGGAGTTACATTGCGTAATATACAGATGTTTTATAACAACTTCCTTTATATGATGATAATAGAATTTCAAAATAAGGAGGTCTTATGAAAATTATTTATGATATAAAAAATGTAACTAAAAAATATCCCTCGCGCAATATTACTGCTAACCAGGATATTAATCTAGAGATTTATGAAGGAGAAATAATTGCACTTTTAGGACCAAATGGTGCAGGTAAGTCGACACTTATAAAGCAAATGATGGGACTAATTAAATCTACAAGTGGGAGTATACATTTATTTGGTGAGGACATTCAAGCAAACAGTAAGTTTATTACTGAAAATGTATCATACTATGCTCAGGATCCGCACGCAATAACTTCATTGCGAGTATGGGAATCAGTTTATTTTTCCAGTAGATTAAAAGGATTAAATAAAGCTTCTGCAACCAAAGAGGCAGATAGACTTATCGAACAAATAGGCTTAGAAAAAAATAAAAATGATTACATTAAAAATCTCTCAGGAGGACAAAAGCGTTTAATAAGTGTTGCCCTAACATTAACAGGTAATCCTAAAGTCCTTATATTTGATGAGCCAACAAATGAATTAGATCCAGTTAAAAGGAAAAAGGTGTGGGAGATAATAACTGATAAAAATAAAGAAGGAGCTACTATAATTTTAGTTACACATAATGTATTGGAAGCAGAACAGGTAGTAGATAGGGTAGCAATTATAAACGAAGGAAAGATTGTAGCTTTAGATGGAATAAAACAACTTAAACAAAGGATAGATCAACGAATGAGATTAGATTTATCAACTAATGATAGCTTAATAGCTAATAAGTTATTTACTTCATTTAGTGAAAAAGGACCCCAAAGAATAACGGATCATAAATTAAGGTTATTGATTCGAAAAGATGAAATAGTTAGCATTGTTAAAAAACTTGCTAACTTAAACGAGAAATTGGATTTCGATTTTTCACTTGTTCCTCCCACATTGGAAGATGTTTATCTACGTTTCGAAGGGGGTGAAAAAATTAGTGAATCAATTGGAATATAAACAAAAGAAAATGAGTGTAGGCCAATGGCTGACTGATTTATGGATTTTGGTTAGAATACAGTATGCAAATGTTAGAGAACAATGGGTTCTAATAATTATTTTAGCATCTTTATTTCCATTAACAACTTTAATGTTACTTCATTTTTTTGTGGAGAATCCAACAAATGAAATGATATTAAGGATTGTAACTGGAAATATGGTTTTTGCCTTAATAATAACTGGCATTAATCTGCTTGCTCAAGATTTATCATGGCAAAAACACCGAGGACATTTTGTTTTTTATGCTACTTTACCTATTAGTAAGATAACTTTTATTTACGCAAATCTGATTAAAGGGATTATTACAAGTCTTCCTTCATTCTTGATATTAGCAATGATAGGTGAAATGATTTATGACCTAAACTGGAGCTTTCATTGGTTTATAATTCCTCTAATTTTCTTGAGTATTTTGAGTATAGTGGGTTTTGGAGTTTTTATTGGATTTTGGTCACCAAGCCCACAAGTAACTAATATTGTTTTACCTAGTTTAATGATGTTTTTAGGTTTTTTAACTCCTGTTCTAATTGATAGTTCGCAACTACCTAAAGTGTTATATTGGTTGTCCTTAATTTTCCCAACAACTTACGTTGCTGAAGCGCTGAGAGAGCTATTAATTAGCGGGCTTACTAAAGGAGTAATAATTAACTCAGTAATATTAATTATTTTTACTGTTGTTTCATATTGCTTAATATTAAAAAACATAAAATGGAGAATTGAATAGTATGAACGAAAATAATATAAATAAAGTTGTGTTAATAATAGGTGGAAATTCAGGTATAGGAAAAGGAATTGCGAGAAAATTCCTCGAAAACAGTAAGAATATAGTTATTATTACTGGTAGAGATATTGAAAAAGGGCTTAACACACAAGAAGAATTGTCGAGGGTATCCAAGAATATTGAATTCTATCCTCTAGATATTAATCATGCTCAAGATGTAGAAAATATTATTAAGACTGTAGCACAAAAATATGGTAGAATCGATATCTCTTGTAATTGTGCTGGGATCGAACATCGCTTTGCTTCAATGATTGAATTGGAAGAAGAGGAGTTCGATAAAGTAATTAATGTTAACCTAAAGGGTGCCTGGTTATGTATGAAGTATCAAATAAAACAAATGATGCGTCAAAGGAATGGTGGATCAATAATTAATATATCCTCAGTTAGTGGATTAAAGACTACCCCAAACGGTTCCATTTATTCAGCCAGCAAACACGGGTTAGAAGGTTTAACGAAAACAGCTGCTCATGAATTTGCAAGATTTGGAATTAGAATAAATAATGTTACTCCTGGATTAGTGCAAACACCAATGGCGAATAGAGTTTTAGGGATTAGTGAAGATAGTTCTGATGAGTTATGCAATAAATATATTCCTGCTGGTCGCATGGCCAGTACTAAAGAAATTGCTGAGGCAGTGTATTGGATAGCTTCAGATAGTGCAAGTTATATCATTGGACATTCTTTAGTGGTAGATGGCGGTCTAGCTCTTGGGAGATGAAGTGACCCTTAAGTTAGACACGGTTATTTCATCAGGTAGCTTGGGTAAAATGAGTTCGGTATTGCACCGAACTCGTTTCTTTATTTTTCCTTGATCCGTTTCATATTATAGTAATTAGTTTAATTTTCTTTTCGCAGTTAATTTAAACTCTGTGATATCAGTTACCCATTTTTTAAGTGGCCTCAGCCGTAAAGTGACGGTCTAAAATGTTTAGCGCAATTTTGCCAACGTTTTCTTTTTAGGATTTATATTTTTTCATACGTACTAAGCATTTTAAACCAAGCTTTATCATGATACGTTGCACTTTAATGTACCTGTTTTACAGGTGAGTTCCCCTAGCTGGATGGCTCAAAAGAGCTCTCTGTTCTGCCCTCTCCCGTGGTATTACGCCCGTAGAACCCAAAAAATGGGACAAACTCCACTTTCTACAGAAAATTGGTCTCCACTTTACTTCGAATAGTATAAAAGATTCCATTAACAATTCCCAAACAAGAATGACAAAGAACGTTTATACAGTGGAGCTACTTTTACATTACAGTTTAAGTATTTTGTAAAATTAATTTTGTTATTCTCACTTACTTTGCGCTATTTACTAATGATTATTCTATTTAAAAAAATTATACTTTGTTAAAGCTAATCATTCAAAAAATTTTTTAGGAGTGATAAAGTATGACTACTGAAATAAAAAGCAAACCTATAACATACTTCAAATTAAAGCCCTCATTTTCCCAAGAAAGATTTTGGGTTCTTCATAATTTAGAACCGCATAAACCTACCTATAATATCTCAAAAGTTTTTCGTTTTCACGGGAATTTAAATTTGGAGGCGTGGAATAACAGCTTAGAAGAATTAATTGAACGTCATGAGATCTTAAGAACTAGTTTTATATTTGAAGAAGAGCTATTTCAACTTATTACAAGTAATACAACTCCCTCTTTTGACTACTTAGAATTATCAGAGGGTGAGGCACGCAAAGTAATAAACGATTTTATTCATCAGCCATTTGATATTGAATGTGATAATTCTCTATTTAAATCAACAATAATAAAAACAGAATTAAATGTTTATTATTTTGCATTAAATATTCATCATATTCTTTGTGATGGACCATCGCTGGGAATATTAATTAAAGATTTATTTAGTTTATATAACCACAAAGTTAGTAAAACAGCATTAATATTACCAGAACTAGATATTCAATTTGCAGATTTCGCAGAATGGGAAAGAACCTCACAAGAGGAAACTAGTTACAAAGAATCTCTAGAGTTCTGGAAAGAAAATTTAAAAGATGCACCTGCTAAAGTAAATTTTAATAAACATGGAACTTCTTTTGGATTTAATGGAAAAACTAGTAGATTCACATTACCGAGTGAATTACAGCAATTCCTTAGAGAAATTTCAAAATCCAATAGAACAACTTTATTTACTATCTTATTAACTGCATTCAAAGTATTGATTAACAAGTATACATCACAGAATGAAGTCAGTGTCGGATCACCTGTAAGTTTGAGAGAGAACAAACAACTTAAAAATGTTATTGGACTTTTCATCAACACTGTAGTTATTAATTCTAAGATTGACCCAAACACTTCGTTTTCGGATAACGTAAACCAAATTCAAGCTAATGTTTTTGAATGTTTTAAACATAAATATATTCCTTATGATTTAATAGTAAAAGAAATTAGTCCTGATAGAGAAGATATTAATAACTCGTTATTTAACATAATGTTTGCGTTACATTACGCTACCGATAAACCTAAATTAGAAGGTATAAAATATGATGAGATTCGATTAGATAACAGTACCAGTAAATTTGATTTATCTCTGTCTATGATTATAGAAGACGATCGAATGGGGATGGAAGTAGAATATAATACAAAAATTTTCAATGAAAATTATATCAAGCAGATGTTTGGTCATCACTTTATGACATTACTAGCTAATTTGTCTAACAATGAAAACAAACCTTTAAAGTACCTAGAAATTATGACTGAAGAGGAACAAAATAATATTTTGTTAAACAATGTAAAAAAAGAGGTGCCTCCTAGAAAGTGTATACATGAATTATTTGAAGATCGGGTTGCAATAAACCCTCAAGCAATAGCTTTAACATTTAGAGAGCAAACGCTAACATACTTTGAACTCAATCAAAAGTGCAATCAGTTAGCAGAGAAACTTAAACATAAAATCGAGAGCGGGTCCCCGATTGGCATATATATGGATCGGTCAATGGAAATGATTATTTCGATAATAACTGTTTTAAAAATGGGGGGAGTGTACGTACCGCTTAATATAGAGGATCCACCAAAAAGGACAATAAATATTATAAAAAAAGCAAATGTAACGTTTATTTTATCAAATAAAGACAGTAAAGATAAATTAAAGAAATTTATTAATATAGAATCTTATAGTTTTAATGAATCAGATTTACCTATAGATGAATTCATGAATAATCCTTCAACCAAAACAACACCCGAAAGTATGCTTTCAATTTACTTTACTTCTGGCTCTACTGGTGAGCCAAAGGGTGTAATAAATCATCATATTGGTTGGATTAATAGAATGAACTGTATGCAACAGACTCATCATTTACAAGTGGGTGACTCTGTACTGCAGAAGACTTTATATACCTTTGATGCATTTGGTCTGGAAGTATTTTGGCCATTATTGTTTGGTGGGAATGTATGTTTGTTAGAGGCTGGAGAACATAGAAATCCTAGATCCATTATTGATGCAATGATAAAACATAAAGTTATCTTTCTTCAAGTTGTGCCTAGTATGTTAAGTGAAATAGTCAGAGAATTGAAAAAAGAAGACCTTTCCTGTTTAAGTAG
Source organism: Lysinibacillus sp. Ag94 (assembly GCF_023242215.1). Taxonomy (NCBI): domain Bacteria; kingdom Bacillati; phylum Bacillota; class Bacilli; order Caryophanales; family Bacillaceae; genus Lysinibacillus; species Lysinibacillus sp. Ag94. The sequence goes on from NZ_CP096780.1 coordinate 1,080,295, forward strand.
GCATTTGAAATTTATAGCAAGTGCTGGTGAGCCATTAACATCTAGTTTATATAGCAGTTTGATAAAGAAAATAGATTGCCCTGTTTATAATACATGGGGGCCAACTGAAGCCTCAATTGATGTTACCCAATACTTATGTAGGGAGGAAGATCAATCAAGCGATGAAATTATTTCAATAGGTACACCTATGATGAATAATGAGGTGTATATATTAGATGAATATCTAAACCCTGTACCTGCGTATGTAACTGGTGATATATATGTATCTGGTATAGGACTAAGTAAGGGATATGTAAATGATCAAGAAAGGACGAGTGCATCATTTATAAATAATCCTTTTAAAAAAGACACAATTATGTATCGAACTGGTGATAAAGGATACTTCCTTGAAGATGGAAATATTAAATTTGTTGGACGTGAAGATAACCAAATAAAACTTAGAGGAATCAGAGTTGAATTAGATGAAATTGAGAGAGTAATTAATAATAGCAAATTAGTCAATCAAGGTGTCGTGAAAGTAATTAATCATAATAATAATTACAAGCTTATAGCATACATTTCATTGATATCTGAGCATAGTTCTGCAATGCAGGAAGTTAAAGAAGAACTGACTTCCAAATTACCAATGTACATGCTGCCAAATCATTTTGAGGAAATGAAATCTTTACCGTTGTTGTCCAACGGAAAAATTGATAGAAAATCATTACCGATACCAGATTTAAGCAAAATATCACAGTCAAAATTGGTTTTGCCAAGAACAAACAAGGAACTCATCATCTGTCGATTAATGGGTGATCTATTAAGGCACAATCAAATAGGTATTAATAGTAATTTCTTTGATATAGGAGGTCATTCTTTAAATGCATTTAAGTTGCTAAATAGTATCAACCAAGAGTTTAAAATAAATTTACCTTTAAGTTTTATTTTTAAAAATCCAACTATTGAAAAAATGTGTAAAGTTATTGAAAACAGGAGATGTCTGGAGGTTGAAAAATCAAATGTAATTCTGTTACAAAACGGTGATGTGGATAAGGCTCCCTTATTTTTAATACATCCCGGTGGAGGAGGTATTATATGTTACTACGAGTTTGTAAGAAAAATGAATATCAAAAATCCAATTTATGGAATACAATCTTTGGGGTACGATGACAATAGAGAACCTTTGAAATCTATAAAGCACATGGCAGAAGAGTACATTAAAGAAATAGTAAAAGTGCAGCCTACTGGGCCATATATTTTAGCTGGTTGGTCATTAGGCGGGACAATTGCGTTCGAAATTGCACACCAATTAGAGAAAATGCATAAAACTGTAGATTTTTTAGGATTAATAGATACATATCCTATCGATAGTATGAAAGATAGCCTTAAAGTGGCACAATCCCGGAAAAATCCGATTGAGGCATGGGCTACAAGGCTAAACATTTCCTTTGATAAGGATACAACTCAAGAAGAAAAAATTAAAATAATCCATTCAGAAGTTAAGAACAGAAAAATGATACCCCTAGAGTCAACTATCAATGAAACAAATAAAATCTTAGAAGTAATGTACTGTAATAATATGGCTGCAGAAGATTTCTATTGTGATTACTATTTAAATCACAATATCCATCTATTTAATGTTCATGAATTATCTCATATTAACCCCATACCTTTAGTAGATGCTAATGTGTGGAGAGAGAGAACAACCAAAAAATTGTTTATCCATGAGATAGATGGGGATCATCATAATTTAATGGATAAGTCCAAAGTAAGTAAACTTGCTAATACATTTAAAACTTTACTAGAAGATAGGTGGTAAAAAATGATTGAACTGAGAAGTGATACCTTTTCTTTGCCTAGTGTAGATATGCTGAATTCTATTAGTGGGGCTATATTAGGTGATGATGTATACGGTTTAGACGTAACTGTAAAAGAATTAGAAAAAAAGGCTGCCAATATGCTGGGCAAGGAAGATGCAATACTTATGCCTTCTGGTACTATGGCAAATTTAGCCTCAATTCTCGCCCATTGTCCAAGGGGCTCCAAAGTTTTAGTTGGAAATAAATCTGACATTTATATTTATGAAGCTGGTGGGGCATCCGTATGTGGAGGAGTTATTTATGAACCGATTCAAACAGAGAAAAACGGTACTTTAAAAATAGGGAATATAGAAAAAGCATTCCCTATTGATACTGATGATCCACAGTTCGCATTCCCTGCATTACTTTGTATTGAAAATCCTAGTAACCGCACTGGGGGGAATATTCTACCATTAGGGTATTTAGAAGAGTTGTTCCATTTTACTAGGGAAAAAGAAATAGCTTTGCATATGGATGGTGCGCGAATTTTTAATGCTGCTATTGCATTACAGATACCGGCAAATCGGATTGCTATGTATGCTGACTCTGTGCAGTTCTGTTTATCGAAAGGTTTATCAGCTCCTATAGGGTCAATCGTGGCAGGTACCGAACAATTTATCAGTAAGGTTAGAAGGATTAGAAAAATGCTCGGTGGGGGGATGAGGCAAGCGGGGATAATTGCGGCACCTGGAATTGTAGCGTTAGATAATATGCATCAGACCTTGCAAAAAGATCATAGAAGAGCTAAAAACTTAGCGAGGTACTTAAATTTAATTAATGAGATTGAACTTAATGCAAATGTAGAGATTAATATGGTTTTTTTCACTTTAAAACCTGAATATTCAACAAAAAAGTTTATTACTACTTGTGCAATGTTTGGACTAAATATAGATGAGCTAGAGCCAGGGGTTATTAGGGCAGTTTTGCATAGGAATATTAGCGATGAAGATATATTAGATACAATAGAAATTATAAAAAGAGCGCTACCTCTTTCGAAGATAGAAGGGGGGATATATCGTTGATACATTTAACAGGTAGGATAACCCAAAAGCCAAATGATTTCGTTAATGCGTACATTTTGGAGCCGCATTTTAGATACGAAGTAGAAAACTTATTGAAGTACTATGTTGAAATTGAACTTGTCATGAATAAGGAATATGAAAGGCTAGGTTTAATTAGTAATAACGAAAGAATTAAAATAGACGAGGCTCTAACCACTTTAGATGCCTCAATTATAAAGGCTAACCCATTAGAAAACATGTCGGATATATCTTTTGCAATAGAAAGGTACGTTGAAAAAATAATGGAAGATAAACTACCTGATAAATGGCATAGCGATAGAAGCAGAAACGATATACAAAGTTGTGCCCAATTCATGTTGCTAAGAGATCAATTATTAAACCTAGAAAGCCAAGTATCAGGATTGATAAAAAGTTTAATCAATAAGTCTTACGAGTCAATTGATAAGCCGATTCCAGGACGTACTCATTATCAACCTGCTCAAATTATTACACCTGCCTTTTATTTTATATCAATTGTTGAGGAACTAACTCATATTAGAAATTCACTATTAAATATTTATGATTATATCAATCAATGTCCATTAGGGGCTGGTTCTATGGCTGGGTTAGAATATGAATGGAACCGAGTGTGGATTGCTAGAGAACTAGGCTTTATAAAACCTAAAAACACTGCACTATCTGCTATAGCATCTAAGCAAGGTCATCTTGAAGTCGCAGCCATACAAGCTAATTTAGGAGTATTGATTAGTAGATTTGCAACTGATCTTATTGATTGGCTGGTAAATAATTATATAGACTTACCAGATGAGTTATCTGGTATATCTTCAGCTATGCCACAAAAGAAAAATTACCCAATTATGGAGAGGATTAGGGGTCAAAATTCCCACATGATATCTTTTTATAATGGGTTAACTTTGTCTCAAAAAAATACACCATTTACAAATTTAGTTGAGACGTCTAAAGAGGGAAGTAAATATATACTAGAACTATTTATGACGACGAACGTAAATCTAAATTTATTAAAAATAGTTATAGAAAATATGAACTTTAATGAAGATAAAATGCTAAAAGACTGTTCAAATGAATTTTTTGGTGGATTTACGCTTGCAAACTATTTATCAAAGGAATATGGAATTCCGAATAGAAAAGCTCAATCCATTGTGGGTGCAGTAATTCGAACAGCTATCGAGAATAATCTAACCCCTATGAATCTGAGCTCAAAAATAATACAAGAAGTTAGTGAGAAACATGGGTTTAGTGTGTATATAAAGGATCATCAAATACAAAAACTTTTCTCTGTTAAACAAAACTTGAATAAACAGACCCTCGGATCAACTAATCCATGTTCAGTAGAATCCATGTTGAGAGATTATAAAAAAATTAATAAAGAAATTGATGATGCCTGGGATAGTAGAAAGAAACCAAATGATTAAAATTTAGGAGGTTGTAAATTTGTATACTGACATTCTAAATATCCCTAGCAAGCTTCCTGTAAGACAAGAAGGAACCGGAATTTCTAGTGGAACTTTTGGGGAAATGTTGCAAGGAGTACTTACGAACGGTAAACCGTTTTTGGTCACACTGCCCATTAATAGGTTTTCTAAAGCAATTTTCAAACCTTCTCTTTCGAAAGAATCAATTGAGGTAATACCTGAATTTAAAGTAAAAGCGAAATGCCTTTGTGAAATGATATTAAGAGATAATAACCTTCCATTAGGAGGTACGTTAGAAATAGTGAGTACAATTCCTGTAGGAAAAGGTTTAGCAAGTTCCTCTGCAGACTTAGTAGCTGTGTCAAGGGCAATTGAATTAGCTTATGATTTAACATTGGATATTAATAAATTAGAACAGTATCTTGCTAGTATAGAACCAACAGACGGAGTAATGTACTCATCTATTGTTTCTTATTATCATCGAGAAGCGAAATTAAAAGATTATATTGGCAATGTACCTGCATTAACAATCATTTCGCACGATGAAGGAGGAGAAATCAATACTATTGACTTTAATAGAAGATATTATAATTATGAAATTGATGTAAAACAAGAATATGAATTATTACTAAAAAAATTAATTACTGCAATAAACAACAATGATTATAAAGGGATTGGAGAAATTACAACAAGAAGTGCGATTTTACATCAAAACGTTTCTCCAAAGAGAACTTTAAATCAAATGATAGATATAAATAATGAAATTAATGGATTAGGTGTTGTGGTAGCACATAGTGGCACTTATATAGGTATTTTAATTTCTCAACATGATGAAGAGTATTATAAAAAATTAGGCATGGCCAAACAACTTATTAGCAAACTATCGGATGATGTTCATGTAATGCACACTATTAACCAAGGAGAGAAAAGCTATGGGAAACAGTTTAATTGACTCCATTGGAAATACACCTCTGGTTAAGTTGAGTCAATCGAATATTTATGCCAAATTAGAATTGTTAAACCACTACGGTATGAAGGATAGAGTTGCTAAAAATATTCTTTTACAAGCTAAAAAAGATGGTAGTCTAAAACCAAAAGCTACAATTATAGAAAGTTCTTCAGGAACTATGGCACTGGGAGTAGCAATGGTTGGTACGGCACTTGGTCACGAGGTTATTATAGTAACGGATCCGAGAATTGATCCATTGACTTTAGTGAAATTAAAAACATTAGGTGCTAATGTGCATATCGTTGAAAAGATGAATGAGCATGGTTGGCAAGGTGCTCGGCTTGAATATTTATATGGGCTTTTTAAGATTTTCCCAAATCATTTTTGGCCAAAACAATACGAGAATCCTAATAATCCAGGAGCGTATAAGACACTTGCTAATGAGCTTATGAAAGAATTAAAAAATATCGATTACTTAGTTGGCGCCGTAGGTAGTGGAGGTTCATTATGTGGAATAGCAAGTCAACTTAAACGATATAATAAAAATCTAAAAGTTATAGCTGTTGATAGTACAGGTAGTGTGATTTTTAATCAACCTTTAAAGAGTAATAGACTTCAAGGAGGATTAGGAAATAGCATAAAGCCTCAAAATGTAAATTATGACATAATTGATGAGGTACATTGGCTAAACGATAACGAGGCTTTTGAATCGACCTTAAGATTAGGAGAAAAAGAGAAAATATTTGCAGGTAACAGCTCTGGGTCAGTGTATACAGTTGCATCTTGGATAAGTAAACAGATTAGTGGTGATAAGGTAATCGTAGCGATTTTCCCTGATAGAGGAGATCGATACCATAATTCAATATATAGTAAGCAATTCTGGAATGAGAATAATCTAAAACTAGGGATCATCCCTAATAACCCTACTATGGTTACAGAAGGTGATGTAGTAGAAAGTTGGTCGTACTCAAATTTACGGGGGGATAGTATTGAATACGGAGAAACCAAACATAATTCTATTCATAGAGTCTAATACAACCGGTACAGGAAAAAAAGCATTTGATGTTGTTAAAGAACTTGGGTATGAAGGGCTTCTTTTAACCAATGATTTTTCTCAATATAATGGTTTTGAAGGGATAGAGTATCTAACTTGTGATACTAATAACATTAAGGAACTAAGTTCTACAATTGAATATATAGGGGTAGAATCTATTGTTGGTATCATGAGTACCAGTGAATACTATATAGAAATATCTGCTGAACTTGCAAACCAATATGGCTACAATGATAATAATCCAAATTTTATTAGAAACTATAGAGATAAGGCACTTCTCCGAACCAAACTCTCAAAGAAAAAGCAAATCATGCAACCAAAATACAGAATAATAGAAAAATATGGAGATTTAAAGAACTATAATGATGAGATTAACTTTCCGTGTATTGTAAAGCCTACTGAAGATAGTGGGTCAAATGATGTTAAATTATGCTTTTCTGATAAAGAAGTTATTGATCACGTCAATGTGATTTTACAAAAAGATACAAATATGCGAAACCAGAAAACGTATCCAAAAGTCTTGATTGAAGAGTATATCAAAGGGAGAGAATTCAGTGTTGAGTTCTTCGTAAATAAAGAAGAATTCAACTTAATAGGTATTACAGAAAAGACAACTATGGGTATGCCTTACTTTGTTGAAAGCAGGCACATATTTCCTGCTTGCATTAGTCAAGATACTAAAAAACTTATTCTTCAAACTGTTTCAACTGCAATTGAAGAATTGGGATACTTAAGAGGAGCACTTCATGCTGAAATTAAAGTCTATAAAGGCAATTGTTATATTATAGAGATTAATCCTAGATTGGCTGGTGGTATGATACCAGAACTAGTAAAACTGTCGACAGGAATAGATATTCTTGAGCAACACATACTTTCAATTTTAAATAAATGGGAAATTAAAAAAATTAACATCGATGGCTTTGCTGGTATACAGTTTATTACTTCACCTTCTGATGGTATTTTAGAACAAATCAGTGGTATTGAAGAAATAAAAAACTTACCTGAATTTCACTTGGTCTCAATTAATGCTAAATTAGGTACAAAGATTAGAAAAGCTAGAAACTCCTCTGATCGATTGGGGTATATTATACTTAAATCGAATTCTTATAATGAATTAAATGATAAATTAAACTATATTATTGAAAAAATAAACATTAAGCAAAATGAATATTTAACTACCTGACTTTTGTGAACCTGCATGATTGCTAGTTCCATTACATTAATCGAATACATGGATCAGCTGGGGATGACTCATACTAATCAGCTGACACTTTTCTAATATCAATTGTAGGATTAAATTAAGGTATCAAATATAATGGTCATGCAAATAATACGGATAAAGTGAATTCTTTATGACTAAATAAAGTGTCTATTCAAATTTCAGACATAACAATGGCTTAGACAATTGTTGTCTAGTTGAAGGAAATTTGCATTGTGCTGTAAACTATGCTATCCTTATGGTAATAATTTGTTGATATTTTTCCAGCAAAAGAGTGGGACCTTCCCGCTCTTTTCTGTTGTTATACCGTAGCAAAACAAATTTTTGACTAACAGCAGGTAAGACCGTTAAATTTCACCAAAGCTACTGGTGGAATTTCTGTTTTATTACGCCAGAATTTGATAGATACAGGAGGAAATAATGAGCAAAGTACCATCTTTAATAGAAGAGCTCGCCAAACCGATTGTTGAAGAGTTAAATCTTGAGCTAGTAGATGTCGAGTTCGTAAAAGAAGGACGTAACTGGTTTTTACGTGTTTATGTGGATACACCTCAAGGTGGAATTGACATTGAACAATGTGCTCAAGTTAGTGAACGACTAAGTTTGCTATTGGATGAAAATGATCCAATTACACAAAACTATTATTTAGAAGTTTCTTCACCTGGAGCAGAACGTCCATTAAAAAAAGATACTGATTTTGAAAATGCGATTGGCAAATTTATTTATGTTAAAACCTATGAGCCCATCAAGGACATGAAGGAATTCCAAGGCTACTTAACGTCATACGATGAACATACATTAGTGATGGAAGTACGCATTAAAACGCGTAAAATTACAGTAACGATTGAACAAGAAAAAATCGCATTGGCGCGACTAGCCATCGATTTCTAAGCATAATGCATATTTAGGAGTGAAAACAAAAATGAGTAGTGATTTGTTAGATGCGCTAAATGCGCTAGAAGAACAAAAAGGAATTTCAAGAGATGTGTTAATTGAAGCAATAGAAGCGGCATTAGTTACAGCTTACAAACGCAACTTCAATCAAGCACAAAATGTCCGTGTTGATTTAAATTTAGATAAGGGCTCTATTCGTGTCTTTTCACGCAAAGATGTTGTTGAAGAAGTTGAAGATGACCGTTTACAAATTTCTGAAGAAGATGCTAAGGCTATCAATCCTGCATACCAATTGGAAGATGTTGTTGAGCAGGAAGTAACACCTCGAAACTTTGGTCGTATTGCTGCACAGACAGCGAAACAAGTTGTAACACAACGTGTTCGCGAAGCAGAACGCGGCTTAATTTACGAGCAATATGTGGACCGTGAAGATGATATCGTGACGGGTGTAGTTGAGCGTCTAGATGCTCGTAATATTTACGTAGGTCTTGGAAAAGTAGAGGCTGCATTACCACAAAACGAACAAATTCAAGGTGAAACATACCATCCACACGATCGCATCAAAGTTTATATTACAAAGGTTGAACGTACAACGCGCGGACCACAAGTTATTGTTTCACGTACACACCCTGGTTTATTACGCCGCTTATTTGAAATGGAAGTACCTGAAATTTATGAAGGTATTGTAGAAATTAAATCAATTGCTCGTGAAGCAGGAGATCGTTCTAAAATTTCTGTTTATGCACATAACGAAGAGGTAGATCCAGTAGGTTCATGTGTAGGAGCAAAAGGCGCTCGTGTGCAAACAATTGTAAATGAATTAAACGGCGAAAAAATCGATATCGTTGAATGGTCAGAAGACCCAGTTGTATTTGTAGCAAATGCGCTTAGCCCATCTAAAGTTTTAGATGTTCAAGTCAATGAAGAAGAAAAATCTACTACTGTTGTTGTGCCGGACTATCAACTATCATTAGCTATTGGTAAACGTGGTCAAAATGCTCGTTTAGCAGCTAAGCTAACTGGCTGGAAAATTGATATTAAGAGTGAGACAGATGCTCGTGAGCTAGGCATTTATCCATCTGCAACAAGCACTTTCATACCTGCTGAGGATGAAGAAAGTGATTTTGATGATGTGACAGTTGACTTATATCAAGACGACGAAGAATAAGTAAGAAAGCCCGTGTGACTAGTTAGCTGCCATTATTCAGTGGGCGTTGGGCCGCGTCGACTGAATAATGGCAGAGCCTACATTGGAATATATTTTGGTTAAAATGTAGTGCATAGCTAGTCCACCTCTTACGACAAGCTTCAGAGAGGAAAGGTGATTCTTATGGCTATTAATAAAAAAGTACCTCTTCGAAAATGCGTAGCAACCGGAGAAATGCTACCAAAGAAAGAAATGATCCGTGTCGTTCGTTCGAAAGAGGGCGAGGTAAGTGTGGATATCTCCGGAAAAAAACCCGGACGTGGTGCCTATGTCTCTAAATCGGAAAAAGCGATTGAAATCGCCCGTAAGAAAAATGTTTTAGGACACCAACTTGATGTAAAAATTCCTGAAGAAATCTACGATGAGCTTATTTTGTTGATTCGTAGGGAGTCTATTATATGATTAATAATCAAGCGGTGTATAATTTGCTTGGGATAGCAGCAAGAGCCCGTAAAGTGACTTCAGGAGAAGAGTTAGTAGTAAAGGAAGTCCGCAATGGTAATGCTAAGCTAGTACTGCTTGCAAACGATGCTTCTAAAAACTCTAGCAAAAAAATTCAAGATAAATGCACGTATTACAACGTTGAGTATCATGTAATTGGTGATCGTTATGATCTAGGACATGCTACAGGTAAGGAGGCCCGAGTGGCTTTAGCTATTACCGATAAAGGTTTTGCAAGCAAATTGTCTAGTCTACTCAACGAAAAATAATCGGGGGTGAGCAGATGACCAAAATCAGAGTTCATGAATATGCGAAACAAGTGAATAAAACGAGTAAAGAGGTTATTGAAGCACTAAATAATTTAAATGTTAGCGTAACAAACCATATGTCAATGTTAGAAAAAGACGTAGTGTCAAAGTTAAACCAAACATTTAAAACGAAAACAGACGCGAAGCAACCTACTCAAAATGTTTCGCAAAAATCACAGCAATCGGTGAAAAAGCAAGATGGGCAAAAGCAGCAATCTGCTACTTCCAAGCCTAAGGCCAATAATCAGCAACAAACGCATCAAAACTCAAATTCGTCTAACGAAAAATCTAAGAATACAAAAGGTAGTCAAAATCGAAATATGACAAATAATAATAATAACAATAATAATAATAATCGTAGAGGTGGCGGAGGTTACAACCAACGTCCAAAACCAGGAATTCATGGCGGGAAACGTCGCCATCCAAAAACACATCAGCCAAGTCAACCAGTGAAACAAAAGGAATTACCAGAAAAAATTACGTTTGTTGAATCACTTTCTGTAGCGGAATTAGCTAAAAAATTACACCGTGAGCCATCAGAAATTATTAAAAAATTATTTATGCTTGGTGTAATGGCAACAATTAACCAAGAATTAGATAAGGATGCAATTGAATTAATTTGCGCAGACTATGGTGTAGAAGTTGAAGAAGAAATTCGTGTAGATATTACGGATTTAGAAACACACTTCGAACAAACAGAAGAAGTAAACGAGGCGGACTTATCAGAACGTCCTCCTGTAGTAACAATTATGGGTCACGTTGACCATGGTAAAACTACATTGTTAGACTCTATTCGCAATACTAAGGTTACAGCTGGTGAGGCTGGAGGTATTACTCAGCATATCGGTGCTTATCAAGTAACTGAAGGCGACAAAAAGATTTCGTTCCTAGATACACCAGGACACGCTGCTTTTACAACGATGCGTGCACGCGGTGCTAAAGTAACGGACTTAACGATTTTAGTAGTAGCTGCGGATGATGGCGTAATGCCACAAACTGTAGAAGCGATTAACCACGCAAAAGCGGCGGAAGTACCAATTATTGTTGCAGTCAATAAAATGGATAAACCTTCAGCAAATCCAGACCGTGTAATGCAAGAGTTAACAGAGCATGGCCTAGTTCCTGAAGCTTGGGGTGGCGAAACAATTTTCGTACCAATCTCTGCATTAAAAGGTGAAGGTATCGACACATTACTTGAAATGATTTTACTTGTCGCTGAAGTGGGAGAATTAAAAGCAAACCCTAATCGTCTAGCCCTTGGTACAGTAATTGAAGCACAGCTAGATAAAGGTCGAGGCTCTGTTGCAACACTTTTAGTACAAGATGGAACATTAAAAGTTGGGGATCCAATTGTTGTCGGCCATACTTTTGGGCGAGTACGTGCTATGGTAAACGATAAAGGACGTCGTGTGAAAGAAGCTGGACCATCAACGCCAGTAGAAATCACAGGTTTAAATGAAGTACCACAAGCTGGCGACCGTTTCGTTGTCTTTGAAGACGAAAAAACAGCACGCCAAGTTGGTGAAACTCGTGCAATGTCAGCGATTCAAGCACAACGCTCAGAAAAACAACGTGTAACGCTTGATAACCTATTCGAACAAATGAGTCAAGGTGAAATGAAAGAGCTTAACTTAATTGTAAAAGCCGACGTTCAAGGTACTGTAGAAGCTATGGCGGCATCATTAATGAAAATTGATGTAGAAGGCGTAAACGTGAAAATTATTCACACTGGCGCTGGGGCGATTACAGAATCAGATATTTCTCTTGCAGCAGCTTCAAATGCAATTGTTATTGGCTTCAATGTTCGTCCAGATATCAATGCAAAACGAGCAGCAGAAGAAGAAGGCGTAGATATTCGTCTACACCGCATTATCTATAAAGTGATCGAGGAAATTGAACAAGCAATGAAAGGTATGCTTGATCCAGAATTCGTTGAAAAAATTATTGGTCAAGCAGAAGTTCGCCAAACAATTAAAGTATCAAAAGTTGGTACAATTGCTGGTTCATACGTAACAGAAGGTAAAGTAACTCGTGATTCTGGCGTACGTGTAATCCGCGACAATGTTGTAATTTTTGAAGGTGAATTAGATACACTTAAACGTTTCAAAGATGAAGTAAAAGAAGTTGCCAAAGGTTACGAATGTGGTATTACAATTACAAACTTCAACGATATTAAAGAAGGCGACATTATTGAAGCCTATATTATGGAAGAAGTTAAACGCGTTTAATGATTGTTTATGCAGAGGTTGAATTTATGATTCAAACTGCCCATTCGTTGAAGGAAAAACGTGCTGTCTTACAGCGTATGCTTACCCGCACAAAGCAAAAATTTAATGTATCCATTGCGGAAGTTGACCATCAAAATGTATGGCAGCGCACGAAATTAGCGCTTGTTGCTGTTTCTTCTTCAAAAGAAGCAGCCGAGCGTGAAATGAATCACGCGCTCCACTACTTACAGTCAAATCCGGCTTGGGAACAGTTAAATGTGTGGCGAGACTATTTATAAGTAACATTAGAAGTTGTGTTGTATGATTTAGCCATACCTTGTATGTAACTATATGTGCAAGTGAAGACATAACTTTCTGTACATCGAAATTGAGGTGACAAACTATGTCTCTACGCTCAAACCGTGTCGCTGAGCAAATGAAAAAAGAACTCGGTGATATTATTGGACGTAAAATAAAAGATCCGCGTGTTGGTTTCGTTACTGTTACTGGTGTTGAAGTGACAGGTGATTTACAACAAGCGACAATTTATATTACAACTCTAGGCAATGAACGTGAAAAAGAGGAAACATTAAAAGCTTTATTAAAGGCTTCTGGTTTCATTCGTTCAGAAATCGGGTCACGAATCCGTTTACGTCGTACACCAGAACTAATCTTTGAATTCGATTCATCGATTGAATATGGTAACCGTATTGATTCATTGCTACGTGGTTTACACGAAGAATAAGCTTAACTTAAAAAGTCTGCCTATGCATGTTCATGCAGGCAGACTTTTTACATTCATTCGGAATGTAACACTTTTTTGGCCTTCGTGCAGAGCTTACCTATATGTTTTGGCGACCGCCCGCCAGTTTATTCGGTAGGTGTGTCAGGCATCCACTTCTATCATGTTTTGGTGATGATCCTAAAAGTGATGGAAATCTAACGAAGATCAAAATTGCTAAAAATGAATTGATTTTAGGAGGAAATTTATGAACGGTATTTTACCGCTTTGGAAAGAACGTGGCATGACAAGTCATGATTGCGTTTTTAAATTACGAAAAATTTTACGTACTAAAAAAGTTGGCCATACAGGCACACTTGATCCAGGTGTTGAGGGAGTTCTTCCCATTTGTATTGGTCAAGCAACACGCATCGCAGAATACTTAACTGATGCAGGGAAAACCTATGAAGCTGTTATTTCAATTGGCCGTACAACGACAACGGAGGATGCAGAAGGGGAAACGGTTGAGCAAGATAGAACGGCTAAAAAGTTCACACGTACTCAATTGCAAGAGGTTTTAGCATCGCTAACAGGTGTTATTCAACAAACGCCACCGATGTTTTCAGCTGTCAAAGTAAATGGTAAACGTCTCTATGAATATGCTCGAAAAGGCGAAATTGTCGAAAGACCTACACGTCAAGTTACCATTTATGCATTAGAACTACTAGATGATGTAGAAATATATGAAGGGCAAGAAATTACATTCCCAGTACGTATAGCGTGTAGTAAAGGGACGTATATTCGAACACTAGCTGTGCAAATCGGAGCGGCACTTGGCTATCCAGCACACATGAAAGAGCTCGTACGCACAGCCTCAGGTACATTTACGCAAGAGAAATGCTTTACGTTGGCACAAGTTGCTGAACTGATGGAAAGTGAACAAATTGATACATGCATTTTACCAGTGGAGTATGCATTAACAGATTATCCATATATGGAGATCACTTCCGCAAACGAAAAAGAAATTTTCAATGGACAAGTGCTTCCCGCAGATGCATTATTAAAGATACATGATAAAATTGTTTTTGGAATTAGTGGGAAAGCAATTGCGGTCTATCATGCCCATCCTACAAAGGAAGGGTTTATGAAGCCACATAAGATGTTTCCGACGATAGAGTAGGAGGATTTTTAGTATGGAGGTCATTCATTTAAAATACCCACACCAACTACAGCAACGAGAAAGCATGCAGCCATATTCATTGGCACTTGGTTTTTTTGATGGTGTACATAGAGGGCATCAGGCAGTTATTAAGGCAGCGAAAGAGGAAGGAGACAAGCGTCAAATTCCAACGGCTGTTATGACATTCGATCCACATCCTTCTTTAGTGCTTGGCGGACGTAATGAAAAAGTATTTTATATAACGTTATTACAGCAAAAATTGCAGCTTTTTGAAGAACAGGGTGTTGATACAGTATTTGTTGTGCATTTCACATCTGATTTTGCAAAGCTTTCACCTGATGCATTTATTGATACATTTATTCGTGGGTTGAACATTCAACATGTTACAGCTGGCTTTGATTATTCTTTTGGTGCATTTGGGAAAGGTACAATGGAAGAAATGCGTGCATTGAGTAATGGAGATTACGGCGTAACGGTTGTTGAAAAGAAAACTGATGATATTGAAAAAATTAGCTCTACACGTATCCGTAAGCTTTTGCAAGAGGGAGATATGGAGGAAGCAAGATTACTCCTAGGACGTCCATTTGAAGTTACGGGAATCGTTGTACATGGTGATAAGCGAGGACGCACAATAGGTTTCCCAACTGCAAATGTCCAAGCGTTAGAGGGAACTTATATTCCAGCAAGCGGTGTATATGCGGTTCGAGTACTTGTACAAAATAACTGGTATGATGGTGTATGTAATGTAGGCTATAAACCAACATTTAAAGATCCGAACGACAAACAATTATCCATCGAAGTCCATATATTAAACTTCGAAAAAAATATTTACGGTGAAGAAGTGCATGTCGCTTGGTATAAACGTATAAGAAGTGAACGAAAATTCGATGGCATTGAAGCGTTGAAAGCGCAAATCGAAAAAGATAAACAGCAAGCAATTCAATATTTTACACTTATTGCCGAAAATTAAAACATGCGTCATGATTTATGTTGAGTGAAATGGCTCATCGGACGCTCCCAGCCGGAACGAAAATTAACTACACACGTTATAGTGATGAGCCATTTTTGTCGAGTTAATGCAAATTAAATGTGCTTTAACATTTGAATTGACTTATGTTAACGCTTGCTTGACCTATTGATTTATGGTAACATTCATAAGTGCATAATATGCTTATCCTTAGCTCGGTATATCGATTACTCCAACGTGTACTGTGCTAATGGGGATTAACAATTATTTAGGAGGTCCATACAAAATGGCTATTTCAAAACAACGTAAAAACGAAATTATTGCTGAGTTCCGTACTCACGAAAGTGACACTGGTTCTCCAGAAGTACAAGTTGCAGTGTTAACAGAGGAAATTAACGCTCTAAACGCTCACTTACGTACACACAAAAAAGATTTCCACTCTGAGCGTGGTCTTCTTAAAATGGTAGGTCGTCGTCGTCACTTATTAAAATATCTACGTGAAACTGACGTACAACGTTACCGTGAACTAATCACTCGTTTAGGCTTACGTCGCTAATTGTCAATCGAAAAGCGGGATTAATCCCGCTTTTTCTTTATGTTTATAAACATTAAGAACAAGGTAAGCTTTACGTTACGAAGTTACAGGAGCCTCCCATCTCGGAAGGTGGGAAAGTAATGTGAATGTGGCCCTTATTAGTGGGTGTTCAAACGCCTACTGAATGAAGATAAAGCCTAGCACGGATTTTAGGAATGAGCCTGCCAGCACGATTCAAAATCCGACGCAATGATGTTAGGCGAAAGTGATTATGTTAAAAAAAGCATGTATGATATGAACTTCAAGCAAAAAAACACTGTTTCAATCAAATACAGAAATAAATCCTAAATAAATTGGCAATAACTGAATTTAAATGTATTATTATTTCATGAAATATTTAGCATAGAACAAGCATTTTTGGTACACTTACTATTAGTACATACAGACGCAGTAAGTGTTTTTATAATAGAGAGGGGTTCATTGAATGAACGAAAAGAAAGTCTATTCCTATGAATGGGCTGGCCGTCCACTTGTAATCGAAGTTGGACAGTTAGCAAAACAAGCAAATGGGGCCGTATTAGTACGCTATGGTGATACATCTGTACTTTCAACTGCAACAATGTCAAAATCACCGAAACCACTTGATTTCTTCCCATTAACAGTAAACTACGAAGAACGTTTATACGCAGCGGGTAAAATTCCTGGTGGCTTTATTAAACGTGAAGGACGTCCATCTGAAAAAGCAATATTAGCAAGCCGTTTGATTGACCGTCCAATTCGTCCAATGTTCCCAGACGGTTTCCGTAATGAAGTACAAGTTATTTCAATGGTTATGTCTAACGATCCGGATTGCACGTCTGAAATGGCTGCAATGGTTGGTTCATCATTAGCGTTAGCTATCTCGGATATTCCATTCGACGGGCCGATTGCAGGTGTACAAGTTGGATATATTGACGGTAAATTTATTGTGAACCCGACAGTGGAACAAGCTAATCAATCGACGATCCATTTATCTGTAGCAGGTAACAAGGATGCTATCAACATGGTTGAAGCAGGTGCACTAGAAGTACCGGAAGAAGTAATGCTAGAAGCCATTATGTTCGGTCATGAAGAAATCAAAAAAATTATTGCTTTCCAAGAGCAAATTGTTGCAGAAGTAGGGAAAGAAAAATTACCGGTAACATTATTTGAAATTGATGAAGCGATTCAAGCAGATATAAAAGCAGCTTGTGAGACTGACATGCATGATGCAATTCAAACTGCAGAAAAACATGCACGTGATGAGGCGATTCAAGCAGTAAAAGACCGTGTTATTGCTTCTTATGAAGAGCAAGAAGCGGATGAAGTAACAATGAAGCAAGTTTACACAATTTTAGATAAAATGGTTAAAGACGAAGTACGTCGCCAAATTACAGAAGATAAAGTTCGTCCAGATGGTCGTAAGTTAGACGAAATCCGTCCACTTTCTTCTGAAACTCAGCTTTTACAACGTACTCACGGTTCAGCATTATTTACGCGTGGTCAAACACAAGCTCTTTCTATTTGTACGTTAGGTGCACTTGGTGACGTACAAATTATCGACGGCTTAGGTGTGGAAGAATCAAAACGCTTTATGCATCACTATAACTTCCCACAATTTTCTGTAGGGGAAACAGGTCCAATTCGTGGACCAGGTCGTCGTGAAATCGGTCATGGTGCACTAGGAGAGCGTGCTCTTGATGCGGTTATTCCAGATGAATCTGTATTCCCATATACAATCCGTTGTGTATCGGAAGTACTTGAGTCAAACGGTTCTACATCTCAAGCTTCTATCTGTGCTTCAACGTTAGCGATGATGGATGCTGGTGTGCCATTAAAAGCACCTGTAGCAGGTATTGCAATGGGTCTTATTAAAAAAGGCGAACATTACTCTATTTTAACTGATATTCAAGGTATGGAAGATCACCTTGGAGATATGGACTTTAAAGTTGCTGGTACAGCTAAAGGTGTAACAGCACTGCAAATGGACATTAAAATTGATGGTTTATCACGCAATATTTTAGAAGAAGCATTAACACAGGCTAAAATCGGCCGTATGCATATTTTAGAATCAATGCTGGCTACTCTTGCAGAACCACGTGAAAAATTATCTGCATTTGCACCGAAAATTGTCATCGTGAAAATCAATCCTGATAAAATTCGCGATGTCATCGGACCTGGTGGTAAACAAATTAACAAAATTATTGAAGAAACTGGCGTAAAAATTGATACTGAGCAAGATGGTACAATTTACATCTCTTCTGCAGATGAAGAAATGAACGCTCGTGCAAAACAAATTATCGAAGACATCGTACGTGAAGCAAAAGTTGGCGAGTATTACTTATCAACAGTAAAACGTATTGAAAAATTCGGTGCGTTCTGTGAAATATTCCCAGGGAAAGACGGCTTACTTCACATTTCTGAAATTCAAGAGGAACGTACAAAACAAGTTGAAGATGTATTAAAACTTGGCGATCAATTACTTGTAAAAGTTATTGAAATTGACAAGCAAGGTCGTGTGAATTTATCTCGTAAAGTTGTGATCCAAGAGGAAAAAGAACGCGCTGAGCAAGATAAATAATAAATTGTAGAAAAGGCTGCGTATAATGCGCAGCCTTTTTTAAATCAAGTATAAGGAATTTGGTTCAATAAGGGATATTGTTGGGGAAGCTTCACATTATGGTTCATCACTAAAAGTCGTGGATGACTTTTGGTAAAACGTATACTATGTAAATAAATTGATTGAAGTGGCTCATCGGACTTAAAGCTATGCTCTGTACGAAAGCGAAGCGTCAGCACAAATGTTTTTTGTAGCGAAAGCGAAGCGACAGCAACAAATGTTTTCTGTAGCGAAAGCGAAGCGACAGCTACAAAGCGCCCAGTCGGAAATCAACCACACGTTTTGGTGATGACCCCACATTATGCCTTTGATGTAGAACCAGAGATAAATTGGGGGAGATTTTTTGGTACAAGTACATACATGTCAGAATGGTGTGCGTATTGTGTCTGAGCAAATCGATCATGTAAGATCTGTTGCGCTAGGCATTTTTGTTAATGCAGGATCTCGTTATGAGCTACCTGAGGAAAATGGTATTACGCATTTTATAGAACATATGCTTTTTAAAGGGACAAAAACTCGAACGGCTCGCCAAATTGCTGAAGAATTTGACCGAATTGGTGGAGAATTAAATGCCTTTACATCCAAGGAAAACACTTGTTATTATGCAAAGGTTTTAGACCATCATGCTGAGCTTGCAGTTACAATATTAGCAGATATGTTCTTTAATTCTACGTTTGCAACGGAAGAATTAGAGAAGGAAAGACAAGTGGTACTAGAGGAAATATTAATGAGTGAAGACGCAGCTGATGACGATGTTCATGAAAAGCTATGGGGAGTCATGTATCCAGACGACGCACTCGGTCGTCCAATTCTCGGAACTGCGGCTACTTTAAAAACATTTACAGCAAATATGATCCGTAATTACATGGCTAAACATTATGGTCCAAAATCAGTTGTTATTTCAATAGCAGGAAATATTTCTGCGAAGCTCATGCAAACAATTGAAGATTTATTTGGCCAATATCAGCCATCCCCACTTGCGGTTGAACCTGTGCTTTCGAATCCTCATTTTTATCCAGGAGAGGTTTCTAAAACTCGCGATACAGAGCAAGCGCATTTGGCTATTTCTTATCCAGCAATTGGTGTAAAGGATCCAGATATGTATAGCTTTATTGCACTTAATAATATTATTGGTGGTAATATGAGCTCTCGTTTGTTCCAAGAAGTACGCGAAGAACGTGGTTTAGCCTATTCAATATTTTCTTACCAATCTTGTTATGCGGATGTTGGAGCATTTACGATTTATGGTAGTACAAGTCGTCAACAATTATCACAGCTTCAACATACAATTGATGCGACATTACTTGATATCGTAGCAGGTGGCGTGACAGAGGAAGAACTTATGAATGCGAAGGAACAGCTTAAGGGTAGTTTTGTACTCGGTCTAGAGGGGACAGGTGCTCGTATGAATCGCAACGGTACAAGTGAGTTAGTACATCGTAAACATCGTTCAGTAGATGAAGTATTAGCGTCGATCGATGCTGTCTCAATGGAATCGATCGATCGCTTAATCGCTAAAATTTTGAAAGCTGAGCCAGCTATTTCAATTATCGGTCCCGAAGATTAAAACAAGGTTGCCGTTAATAGGCAACCTTTTCTCGATTGTGTTGTTTTAAAAAACCTCTCTTGCTAAATATAACGTATGGCTTTGACGAAAAATAAAATTACTAATGAGTAAACTTATAAGTGTAGGAATTAACATAATGATCAAATTTTCGGCTATTTGAGATAAATAGTAATGAATAGGGAAATTAATTATAAAAATAAGGAAGATGGCTGTTATCATTCTAAAATAACGCATCCGCTTTTCTAGATGATGGATATAAAACTGGCTGGAGATGAGTAAAGAAGCACTGCTAATATAGGCGAAGTACATGGCAAAATGCTCCGAAAAATTATTATCAGCTGCTGTTTGTGAAAAATAAGCAGGTGCTATTACAACAAAAAGTAGCATCACGATGCCGTGACAATATAGAAAATCAGCTTGTAGCTGTGTTTTTCTTGTCAAAGGTAGACTATTCACAAACAATTCCCAATTTACTTTTTGATCGTCCTTATAGATTCCTTCCACAATGGAAGCAGAAAAAACTGCCGCAAATATTACTATTGCGGGATTATCTAAAAAAGGTATTTCCATATAACTTATGATCGTACAAATAAGAACTGCAAAAAGAATGGACCATTTTTGGATCATTATTCTTTGTAAAAGTAAAGCCTGCATTAACCCTTTCCCTCCTAGAATTCTTTGTGTTGATAAATTGCGGTTGAAATGAGAGAGGACAACCATAAGATTAAAAGTCCAGCAAAAGGAGCAACAAACATATACGGTTTTAAGTTGGATAAAATGACTGTCATATCTGGAAAATACTCTTTTAAAAGACCAAATAAGAAACCAGGTATGAAGCAAAGAGCAATAAGAACCATTCTTCCCTTTATCGAACCGAATTTAATGTAGATCGGAAATAAAAGTGCTAGCATACAAAAGGCTAATGTCACAAGAAGATTAAATGTTGGAAAAAATGCTACTGATGCCCAGTTATTCGTAAAACGATGAATAATAAAGACAATTGGTAGTGCGAGTATAAGCCCAAAAAGCATAAGGAGGATACTAAGTATATATTTACTAAGTACTATGTCCCCTTTTGAAATGGGTAAAGTATTTGCATATTTATCCCAACTGCTTTGTTCATCGTAGGTAAGAGCAGTTATAGTTTGAAAGGTCACGATAAAGATAATTATTGTAAAGAGCATTAACCCTTGTTGCATAAAAATTGATATAAATAGGAAGAAAATTAACACGAAAGCATGTGTTTTTAGTTGACGTTGAATCGTCATTAAATCTTTTAAGATAAGACCTGCCATGTTCAAACACTACCTTTCACATAAAATAACATGATATCTTCTATAGATGGCTTTTCAAGGGAGAATACCTCATTTACTTCATTTTTTAGAACTAAGGCTTCTGTTCCAAAGGTTCCATTACGTTTTCTTATAATGGCATGTTCTGGTATTACACTTACTTCTTCATGATCTCCTTTAAATATGCCGTACTCATAGATAAGTACATCTTTACTTTCGCTAAATAAAATTTCCCCATTATGAATGAATGTAATGTAGTCAGCTATTTTTTCTAAATCACTTGTTATATGAGAAGAAAATAGGATGCTATGTGTTTCATCCTGCATAAACGTTAAAAACAAATCGAGAATTTCATCACGAATAATTGGATCTAGCCCACTCGTAGGTTCATCTAAAATTAATAGCTTTGGATGATGCGACATGGCTAATGCAATGGACAGCTTCATCCTCATTCCTCGAGATAATTCTTTTACCTTCTTGCTCACTGGAATTTTAAATTGTGCTAATCGTTCGAAATAATAGCCTGAATCCCATGTTTTAAATACTTTTTTCATAAATTTGTCGAGCTGCGTCGCATTGAGCGTTTCAGGGACATGTAAATCGTCAAAAACCACACCGATGTCGTTTTTTATCGATAATTCATGTTCGACAACATCCTTACCAAATAGCAAAATTTCGCCATGTTCTTTTTTAAGTAAGTTAAGTATGCATTTAATTGTAGTAGACTTCCCAGCACCGTTTTCTCCTACAAAACCCATGACAGTGCCTTGAGGTACTGAAAAACTTACATCATTAAGAGCAAACCCTTCAAAGCTTTTCTGTAAATCATAAACTTCAATAGCATTCATTTAGTTGTCCTCCTCCAAAATTAATGAAAGTAACTCCTGTAATTCCTCTTTTGTCAGCCCTGCAGTTTTGGCCGTTTTCACAGCCAGTTGCATATGCTTTTCAACTTGACGTAATAATTCCTCGCGTAGAAAATCCTGATTTCGTTCTGTAACAAAACTTCCTTTACCAGCTACTGTTTCAATAAATCCATCTCGCTCTAAATCAGCATAAGCTCGCTTCGTTGTCATAACGCTAATTTTTAAATCCTTTGCAAGTGCACGAATAGATGGTAGTGCGTCACCTGCTTGTAATTTATTGGCTAGTATCGCTTCCTTAAGCTGTACGGTTATTTGCTCATAGATAGGTTTATCACTGGCATTGCTTAAATGAATATGCACAAATTTCTCACCTCACCAAACTGTATATACACACTATACACAGTTTGGTGAATAAATGCAATATTTTCATACTTTGGGTAAGGGTCACGAATTGCAAAAACTCGGCATATATTGGGGTAACGGTTCAAGGAGGGAGATGAGGCATGCTACTATCAGAGATGGTGGATAAAGAGTTAATTCAAATTGAGGGTGGCGTACATTTTGGTATATTGGCACATACAGAATGTCTATTAGATGTGCAAACAGGAAAAATTCATGGTTTTGAGATTGTTAAAGATAAATTGCCATTCCAAAAAAAGAAAGTAAAAGTTAGTGAAATGATACCTTGGCATGAAATTATATTAATTGGAGAAGATCGCATTTTATTTAACAAAACAACGACAGTACAGTCAGAATTTTTACAGTGAGGTGAGCTTTTGGAAAATGAAAAATGGCTTGTTATCGGTGAGGATCTAAGGTTAAAGGAATTAGCTACTATGCTAAGAAGCCCATCGAGAACGGTATTTTATAAAAGAACATCAGTTTGGAATGAAGAGTTAAATAAGCTTGTATTAGAATTCCAACCAAATAGAATTGTTCTTCCCATCCTGCCACTAAAAATTGAAGTGGAACAGCTTTATGGGATATCCCAAGTTAAGTTTTATACAGGGCGTTTGACTATGCATTGGAAGCAATTGCTTGAGAAAAATGAAACAAATTGTTATTTACAACAAGAATCTTTTATTTGGCAAAACGCAAGATTAACGGCCGAAGGGTTTATCGCCACGTTTTACGGACTCGAGCAAAAATGCATTTACGGACAAAACTTTACGATCGCAGGTTTTGGACGCACAGCTAAAATGCTTGCCTCTTTACTCGTTAAGATGGGCGCTAATGTTCATATAGTTGCGCGTTCAGTTGTACAAGTGAGTGAAGCAAAGGCATATGGTTATAAAGCTACGAATTTAGACGACCGCAAATGGTCAGTTAATGATGGGATTTTTATCAATACGATTCCAGCTAAATGGATTACAGAATCATTCCTAGATCATGTCCCAGCTGTCCTATATGATTTGGCTTCAGAGCCTGGCTGTTTAGATATAGACACTGAGCAATTACAAACGTACGTACTATTGCCATCATTACCTGGGAAATACTTTGCACATGATGCAGCTACAATATTGTGCAAGGCAATAGAGGAGGAAGAAAATTGCTAACGGGTAAACGAATTGGTTTAGGTATTACAGCCTCTCACTGTACGTATGAGGATGTAGTACCTAAAATTCAAAACTTTAAAGATGCAGGAGCAACAGTTATTCCAATAATTACGCATTCTGTGTTACATGCGGCTACGCGTTTTGGTACCGGAGAGGAGTGGATTGCAAAAATAGAGGAATTGACTGGTGAAAAGGTAATATCCTCTATTAAAGAGGCAGAACCATTCGGACCATCCAATCCATTGGATGCGATGGTTATAGCGCCGATGACTGGCAATAGTATTAGTAAATTTGCTAATGCAGCAACAGATAGTCCAGTATTGATGGCTGCTAAGGCAACATTGCGTAACGGTTCGCCTGTTGTTCTAGGCATTTCAACAAATGATGCGCTTGGCTTAAATGGTATGAATATTATGAGGCTGCTAAATGCTAAAAACATTTACTTTATTCCATTCGGGCAGGACTCTCCGCATTCCAAGCCAAATTCCTTGATTGCTGATTTCGATCAAATGGTCGCCACTGTACATGAAGCGATTACGGAGAAAAAACAATTACAACCACTGTTTATACAATATTTCAAATAATTCACGAATTACACACAATTTTCAGTATTTTTGTGATACAATAGCACACATTATGGAACATGTATTCAAGGAGAGATGACAGATGACAAAGCAGTTAGTAGTTGCGGTTGTTGGAGCAACAGGGGCAGTAGGCACAAAAATGATGGAACAACTAATTAAACGGAACTTTCCAATCGGAGATATAAAATTTTTAGCTTCTGCACGTTCAGCAGGGAAACCAATCGAATTTAATGGTAAAACATATACAATTGAAGAAGCGACACCTGAAGCTTTTGAAGGCGTCAATGTCGCTTTATTCTCGGCTGGTGGTTCTGTTTCAGCGGTACTGGCGCCGGAAGCGGCAAAACGTGGTGCCGTAGTAATCGATAATACGAGCCATTTCCGCATGGATCCAGAGGTACCACTAGTTGTGCCTGAAGTAAATCGTGGCGATCTTGCTAAGCATAAAGGGATTATTGCGAATCCAAACTGCTCTACAATTCAAATGATGGCTGCACTTGAACCTATTCGTAATGCATTTGGCTTAACTAAAATTATTGTATCAACATACCAAGCCGTTTCAGGTGCAGGTATTTCTGCTATTCAAGAATTAAAGGCACAAAGTGAAAATTGGGATGCAGGTAAGGATGTAGAAGCAAATATTTTACCTTCTGGTAGCGACAAACGTCATTATCCAATTGCTCGTAATGTCATTCCACAAATTGATAAATTTACAGACAATGGCTTTACATACGAAGAAATGAAAATGATTAATGAAACGAAGAAAATCATGCATGCACCAGAACTAAAAGTAGCAGCAACTTGTGTTCGCGTGCCAGTCGTTTCAGGACACTCTGAATCTGTTTATATTGAAGTAGAAAAAGAAGCAACGGTACAGGAGGTTTTTGAAGTATTACGCAGTGCACCAGGAGTAGTATTACAAGATGATATCGCAACACAAACTTACCCAATGCCTATCTATGCAGAAGGGGAAGATGCTACTTATGTAGGTCGTATCCGTCAAGATTTAGACAATAAAAAAGGATTCCACCTATGGATCGTTTCTGACAATCTTTTAAAAGGCGCTGCATTAAACTCTATTCAAATTGCAGAAGCAATGCTGGAGGATAACTTACTATAAGAGGGGTGTAAGGATGAATTTAGGTCGAATTGGAACGGCGATGATTACGCCGTTCAAAGAAGATGGCACGATTAATTATCCAGAACTAGAACGTATTATTAATTATTTGATTGATAATGGTACAGATTGTATTGTCGCATGTGGCACAACCTCTGAAAATCCAACTATGTCCACAGAAGAAAAAATTGAAGTTGTACGCTTTACAGTAGAAAAAGTAGCAGGCCGTGTACCTGTAATTGCAGGTACAGGGGATAACGAGACTGCTTACTCTATTGCAATGACGCACAAGGCTGAAGAAAATGGTGCAGATGGTATTATGCTTGTAGCACCGTATTATAATAAGCCAAATCAACGCGGTATTTTTGCCCATTTTGAAACAATTGCAAAAGAAACAAGTTTACCTGTCATGCTTTATAACGTGCCAGGACGTACAGGTGTCAATATTGCCTATGAAACTTCCGTTGCTTTAAGTAAAATCCCTAATATTTCTTGGATTAAAGAAGCGAGTGGCAATTTAGATCAAATGGGCGATATTATTGAGAATGTTGATTCAGATGATGATTTCTTCGTTTATAGTGGGGATGATGGTTTAACACTTCCACTACTAGCAATAGGCGGAGCTGGAATTATTTCTGTTGCTGCTCATGTTGTCGGAAATGATATGCAATTAATGATTAAAGCGTTTGAAGAAGGAAATCACGAGCTAGCAGCCAAAATTCACCGAGCATTACTACCACTTGTACGTGCGTTGTTCGCACAGCCAAACCCATCGCCTATAAAATACGCGATGACAAAATTAGGCTTTGATACACTTAATGTTCGTCTGCCAATGATGGAAATGACAGATGAAGAAAAAGCAAACTTTGACCGAATTTGGGATACGTATCAAGAAAAAGCGAAAAGCTTTAGAAAAATAAGTACCTTTAGTTAAATCCTTAAGACCGTAAACAAACGTGAGATTTTTTAGTTTGTTTGCGGTCTTTTTTCTTTTTGTTAAAAATATAAAGATCATTCCTCGAAGGGATGCCCCCTCATGGAAGATAGTATCCGCTCAAGCGCTTGAACAACCTTACAGAGAAAAGGCTTACAATCCGCGATATACCCATTGCCAAAAGCTTACGTCGCTAAATAAAAGGCAAAAATTAAACCTTTCACAATGCTACATACTTATCAAGCTTTCCATCTATTAGTAATAAAATTAGCAAAAAATTTCTGTTTCCTTTATGAAAGTTGAATTTTTAATTTGTGCAAAAGCTTTGCAAACCGTATAATAAATCTTAAGTGGTTGCTGTTCGGGATATTTTTTAGGAGGAAATAAATTGACAAAAAAGAAAAATGAATTAATTCGCATCATCCCACTTGGTGGCGTCGGCGAAATTGGGAAAGCAATGTACGTAGTAGAAATTGACGAAGAGCTATTTGTAGTGGATAGCGGCTTAATGTTCCCTGAAGACGAAATGCTGGGCATTGATATCGTGATTCCGGATATTACGTATTTAGAAGAAAATAAGGATCGTGTGAAAGGGATTTTCTTAACACATGGTCATGAAGATGCAATTGGCTCGATTGCCTATGTATTACAAAAAGTGAAAGCGCCAGTGTACGGATCAAAATTAACAATTGCACTTGCCAAGGAACATTTAAAGGAGTTACCTGCACCACATCAGGTGAAATTCTTTGAGGTGACGAACCGTAGTCGTATGAATTTTAACTCAACGTATGTAACATTCTTCCATACAACACATAGTATTCCCGATTCGTTAGGGGTAGTGTTCCATACATCTGAAGGAGCAATTGTTCATACAGGGGAGTTTAAATTCGATCAATCAGCGACAGGTAAATTTAAGCCTGATTTAGCAAAAATGGCTCAGTTAGGAGAAGAAGGCGTATTTATTTTATTATCTGAGTCGAGTGAAGCTGAGCGACCAGGTTATACGACATCTGAGATTGTCATTGAAGAGCAATTATCAAAAACATTCCATTCAGCACCAGGTCGTATTTTAGTTGCTGTTTATGCATCGAATTTTATTCGTATTCAACAAGTAATTACACAAGCTCAAAAGTCTTTCCGTAAAGTAGTCATCGTAGGAAAACCTTTAGAGAAAGCTGTAGATTTAGGTGTACAGCTAGGTTACTTAACGGCTGAGGAAGATACAATCATCCCTATTTCTGAAATGCAAAAGTATCAAGATGATGAGATTATTATTATTGCTACAGGTAATAAAGGGGAGCCACTTGATGCATTAGAGAAAATCGTCCGTAAACATCACCGAGACATTAAAATAAAGCAAGATGATACCGTATTAATTACTTTTACACCATCTCCTAGTATGGAAGTACAGATGGCTAATACGATGAACTCTATTGCAAAAGCAGGCGCTGAAATTTTAACATCTAGCAAAAATGTACATGTGTCGGGTCACGGTAGCCAAGAGGATTTAAAATTAATGCTAAACTTAATGCAACCGAAGTACTTTATCCCTGTGCAAGGTGAGTACCGTATGCTTATTGCTCACTCTAAGCTTGCTCAACAACTAGGTATGCAAAAATCACAAATTTTTATCGCCGATAAAGGGGATATTGTAGAATATAAAAATGGTAAAATGCGAATGAGTGGCCGTGTACAAGCTGGTAATGTATTAATAGACGGTATTGGTGTTGGAGATGTAGGCAACATCGTACTTCGCGATCGTAAGTTATTATCGCAGGATGGTATTTTCATTGTTGTTGTAACGTTAAACCGTGCTCAAAAGAAAATTGCATCTGGTCCAGAAATTTTATCGCGTGGTTTCGTATATGTACGCGAATCAGAAGAATTGATGGTAGAAGCTTCTGAGATTGCGAAAACTGTTATTGAAAAATACGTTGGTAAAGATACATTTGAATGGACAAACATTAAACAAGAAATTCGAGATACATTGAATACGTATTTATTCCAAAAAACGAAGCGCCGCCCAATGATTATCCCAATCATTATGGAATATTAAAATGAAAGATCATCGTTGAATGAAAAAGGATTTTCTAACCGAATGTAAACGGTGGAAAATCCTTTTTTTGGCTCGAACCTAATGGTGAGAATATATTTGTTAAAACGTATGTCATTTATTTTCATTGAGTAGAAGACTCCCACCGAAAGAACCAACATCGTGTCGGTCCTCGTGCGGACTGAGCACAATACAAAATTGTTTAATTGTAGCGAAAGCGAAGCGACAGCCACAATTACGCCAAGGCAAAATTGATCAGAGAGTAGATTTCCGTTCTGGCTGACGCCTCCAGGAAAGCCCAGTCGGAACGAAGATTAACGACACGTTATGGTGCTGAGTCTATTTTTTGAAATAAACAAGTTCTACATGATATTATTCGCTACATATATAGAATGGATTACAAAAGAAGGTGAAATAGATGGCCACTAGAAAAAAAAGAAAAGTCACGAAAAGTAAAACGTCTACAGAAAAAAAAGAAATGCATCCACTTATGTATGAAATTTTAGGACTTATCTTCATTGCATTAGCGGTAATTATGATGTTTGAATATGGCATGATTGGACGTGTTCTCCAAACAATAGCAATGTTTCTTTTAGGGAATTTACATTTTGCTGTGCCATTTATGCTGATATTTGTTGCGTTATTACTGATGATTGGGCGGAAAAAAGTGAGCATTTATGATCGTCTCATATTAGGGATGCTCCTCATTGTTATGAGTTTAACAATTTTTAGTCACGGTATTCTTTTTGAACAATTATCAAAATCTGGTGGTTTATTATCAGACTCTGTGTTGCGAGAATCTTGGCGAATATTAATTAATTCAGAGGGTATTATCCATCGAAGTAACGCACTTGGCGGAGGTATGATTGGTGCACTGTTATTCAGCGCTCTACATGTATTATTTGAGGCAACAGGTGCGAAGGTCGTTGCATGGGTTATTTTCTTTATCGGCTTAATTTTAGTAACAGGAAAGGCGCTTGTTCCATATTTAGCAGAAAAAATGCCTGACCTTTTTGGGAAATGGCAAAAGAAACATCGTGAAAAGAAAAAAATTAGGCCAAAGAAATCTAAAAATCGCCGTTCAAAAGTAGAAAGCAAGGATGAAATCGCAGCTGTCGAGCAGGAACCAGAGGTACAAGAGGAAGATGAAGATTCTTATGAACCAATCATCTCTGCCTTTACGCAAAATGTATCTCATGAACGAGAAGAATATGCAACAGCTGAAAATGAAGATATTGAACATGGAGATATAGTTGATGATGTCCATATCGAAGGGGCAGATGCTGTAGAAAATGCAGATTATCAATTACCGTCTTATAATCTATTACAATTACCACCACAGCATGACCAAAGTGGCGAATATTCTGTTATTCAGGCCAATGCGAAAAAGCTTGAGCAAACGTTGCAAAGCTTTGGTGTAAAAGCAAAAGTAACGCAGGTTCATTTAGGCCCAGCTGTCACGAAATACGAAATATTACCTGATATAGGCGTGAAAGTAAGTAAAATTGTAAACTTACAGGATGATCTTGCCTTAGCACTTGCTGCAAAGGATATTCGTATGGAAGCACCTATTCCAGGGAAGTCTGCAATCGGCATTGAAGTACCAAATAGTGAGGTAGCAATTGTTACATTGCGGGAAGTGTTAGAGTCTAAAGATGGTGCAAAGCCAGAAGCTTTATTACAAGTCGCATTAGGTCGTGATATTACTGGACAAGCAGTACTCGCCGAGCTCAATAAAATGCCACATTTACTTGTTGCAGGTTCGACGGGAAGTGGGAAAAGTGTGTGTATAAATGGTATTGTCGTATCAATCCTAATGCGGACAAAACCACATGAAGTAAAGCTCATGATGATAGACCCGAAAATGGTGGAGTTAAATGTTTATAATGGAATTCCTCATCTACTGGCACCAGTTGTTACGGATGCTCGTAAAGCGTCTCAGGCGCTAAAGAAAGTTGTGGCTGAAATGGAGCGCCGCTATGATCTATTTTCGCATACAGGTACTCGTAATATCGAAGGCTACAATGGTCATGTACAAAAAGTTAATGAGCAAACGGATGAAAAACATCCGAAATTACCTTATATTGTGGTAATTGTGGACGAGTTAGCAGACTTAATGATGGTTGCCTCAAGTGATGTAGAAGATTCTATTACACGTTTAGCACAAATGGCACGTGCAGCAGGGATTCATTTAATAATTGCAACCCAACGACCAAGTGTTGATGTATTGACAGGTGTGATTAAAGCAAATATTCCTTCGCGTATTGCCTTTGCGGTTTCATCAGCAATCGATTCTAGAACGATTTTAGATATGGGTGGAGCGGAACGCTTACTCGGTCGAGGCGATATGCTGTTTTTACCTGCCGGTGCATCTAAACCGAAACGTGTGCAAGGTGCCTTTTTATCAGATCAAGAAGTTGAGTCAGTTGTTACCTTTGTTATAGAACAGCAAAAAGCACAGTATCAGGAGGAAATGATTCCGACCGAAGAAGAGACAATTTTAGAGGAAACCGACGACTTATTTGATGAGGCTGTGCAGTTAGTTGTGAGTATGCAGACGGCCTCTGTTTCGATGTTGCAACGCCGCTTCCGTATCGGCTATTCGAGAGCTGCTCGTATTGTCGATCAAATGGAACAACGCGGTATTGTCGGGCCTTCAGAGGGTAGTAGACCTCGACAAGTGCTCATTAATCAATACGATAATTAGTGCCAAAACAACGACAAAAAAATGAATAATGTTGAATATATTAAGTTGGCCCAAATTCATTTCAAAATTCGGAAGCAATTACGCTAAGGTGTAATTGCTTTCAGTCTATAAAAATGTTATATTTATGAACGATTAGTAGGAATGTTGTACATCAGATGTCTGATCTCTGATATTGGTGGTGATATATGTGACTATTAAAGCAGATCATCGTCATCTCTATCTTCAAGTAATTGATCGTTTAAAGTCTGACATTGAAACAGGCATTTTTAAAGAAAATGAAAAACTGCCTTCAGAGTTTGAATTATCGAAATCACTAGGAGTCAGTCGAGCAACGCTTAGAGAAGCGCTACGACTGTTGGAAGAGGAAAATGTTATTGTGCGTCGACATGGGGTGGGTACATTTGTAAACCCTAAGCCTTTGTTTACATCAGGTATCGAGCATTTATCGAGCATTTCTTCTATGATCGAGGCAGCAGGTATGGAACCCGGTTCCCGCTTTTTAAAGGCGACGGAAAGTATACCTTCTGAGGAAGATTTAAAACGCTTCCAATGTGATGGCGAAGATAAAATACTCACAATTGAACGTGTCAGAACAGCGGACGGCGAGCCGGTAGTATACTGCATAGACAGATTACCAGCAAGTTTCCTGCCAACTGACTTTGTTGAAAAAAAAGAAGTTTCACTTTTCTCTGCACTTGAACAATCTGGTAAAATTCATGTTGCCTATGCCGTTACATATATTGATCCAATCGGGTATCATGAGCAAGCTTCACCGATTTTAAATTGCGGGCGTGAAACAGCTCTTTTAGTATTAAAGCAGTTGCATTACGATGATCATGATCAAGTAGTGCTGTATTCAAAAAATTATTTCCGAGCTGATAAATTCAGCTTCCATGTAGTTCGTAAACGGGTGTAGAACATTTCTAAATATTTTCCTGCTAATTACAATACCTTTGGGGGGTTAACAGAATGAAGAAACGTAAATTTGGCTTAGTATTATCATCAGTTTTAGCTGCAAGTGCAATTTTAGGTGCATGTGGTACGAAAGACGAAGAAAAACCTGCAAAAGACAATGGAAATGCATCATCAGGCGAAAGCAACAAAGAAGAAGCATTCTCAGTAGCAATGGTTACTGACGTAGGTGGCGTTGATGATAAATCATTCAACCAATCTGCTTGGGAAGGTGTTCAAGCTTACGGTAAAGAACATAACCTAGAAAAAGGTGAAGGTGGCTTCGACTACTTACAATCAAAAACAGACGCAGACTATGAAACAAACTTAAACAACTTATTACGTCGTAACTTCGATTTAGTATATGGAATCGGTTACATGATGGCTGACGCAGTTGACGCTGTTGCTTCAGAAAACCCAGATAAACATTTTGCATTAATCGACGCTGAAGTAAAAGCAGACAACGTTGTTAATGTTCTTTTCAAAGAGCAAGAAGGTGCTTTCTTAGCTGGTGTAGCTGCTGCTAAAATGTCTAAATCAGGTAAAGTTGGTTTTGTGGGCGGCGTAGATATTCCAGTTATCAACCGCTTCGAGGCTGGATTTGTTGAAGGTGCAAAAGCTGTAAATCCAAAAATCGAAATCAAATCAAAATACACTGGTGCATTCGATAAAGCTGACATTGGTAAAATTACTGCAAACAGCATGTACTCTTCAGGTGTAGATGTAATCTTCCACGCTGCTGGTGCAACTGGTAACGGTGTATTCTCTGAGGCAAAGGAACGTAAGAAAAAAGACCCTAATGCAAATGTATGGGTAATTGGAGTAGACGCTGACCAATACGAAGAAGGTAAAGTAGACGATAAAACAAATGTAACTTTAACTTCTATGTTAAAAGGTGTTAACACAGCAGTTGTTGATATTTCAAATAAAGCGAAAAATGGTGAATTCCCTGGTGGCAAAACGCTTACTTATGGCTTAGCTGAAGACGGCGTGAAACTTGCAGATTCTCGTGGTGCAATCCCAGCGGATGTTCAAACTGTCATCGATGAATATAAAGAAAAAATTGCTAAAGGTGAAATTAAAGTTCCAGAAAAAGTGAAAAAATAATTCATCTTTTGATCATCATAAGGGACTTTAACAAGGCCCTTATGATGATTTTTCAATCTATCGTTATATTTCGACTATTCGCAATACTCTATTGGATGCTATTTGTTTTCCATAGGGGTAGTAATTTTTCTATGAGTTTATCAAAAGAATAGTAATGATGGTATCAAGTTAATAGAAGAAAGGTTTCTAACGATGACCTTTCCTGTATTAATTTATCTTCATTCAGAAGAATATCTACCTCTATTAGTGGGACATGACATACGTTATTTTTGTTAATAGGGTACATAATGCCACTGAGCGAAGATGAACCTCTGGCTGAGTTCATTGCTGTCGATGTGAAAAGACGTTGAACTAACAGTGACTACAGCTAGCATTAAGTTTGTCTCAAACAAATCTAAATAACTGTTGCAAAAGCGAAAGTGTTTAACAAAGCGGCAGTAATGTTTTATGTAGCGAAAGCAGAGCGACAGCTACAAAATGTTTTCTGTGGCGACAGCCACAATTACGCCAAGGCGAAATTGATAAAAGTGCCTATTAAGGGAGTGACGAAATTGGAATACGTGATTGAGATGCTAGGAATCCGAAAAGAATTCGGTAACTTCGTAGCGAATAATAACATCACCCTCCAACTGAAAAAAGGCGAAATCCATGCATTACTAGGTGAAAATGGTGCAGGTAAATCGACTTTAATGAACGTCCTTTTTGGTTTGTATCAACCAGAGGGTGGCGAAATTCGTGTTCGTGGGAAGGCTGTTAAAATTACAAATCCAAATGTGGCCAATGATCTAGGGATTGGTATGGTGCATCAGCACTTTATGTTGGTGGAAAATTTTACAGTAACAGAGAATATTATTTTAGGCTCTGAACCCGTAAAAATGGGTGTTATTAACATTAAAGATGCGGCAAAGAAAGTACAGGCACTTTCTGAGAAATATGGTTTAGATGTTGATCCATATGCCAAAATCGAGGATATTACTGTGGGAATGCAACAGCGTGTTGAAATTTTAAAAACACTATACCGCGGTGCAGAAATTTTAATCTTTGACGAACCTACGGCATCTTTAACACCACAGGAAATTACAGAGCTCATTCAAATAATGCGCCGCTTAATTGCAGAAGGCAAATCCATCATTTTAATTACTCATAAGCTAAAAGAAATTATGGAAGTTTCTGACCGTGTGACGATTATTCGAAAAGGGGAAGGGATTGGGACAGTTATAACTGCTGAAACAAATCCTAACCAATTAGCTGAAATGATGGTCGGACGTCAAGTCGAATTTAAAACAGAAAAAACAGAAGCAAAACCAACTGATGAAGTACTTACAATTGAAAACCTGTTTGTTAAAGACTATCGTAATATCGATAAAGTAAAAGGTTTGAACTTAAACGTACGTAAAGGCGAAATTGTTGGTATTGCGGGGATCGATGGTAACGGACAATCTGAGTTAATCGAAGCCATTACGGGTCTACGTAAAATTAAGAGTGGTACTGTTAAATTAAATGGCAAAGATATTACAAATATGAAACCTCGAAAAATTACAGAGGAAGGTGTTGGGCATATCCCACAAGACCGCCATAAGCATGGTTTAGTGTTAGATTTCCCAATAGGTCATAATATCGCACTACAAACATACTATCAATCTCCAATCGCTAAGGGCTTTGTTATGGACTACAAGAAAGTGTCTGAAAAAGCACGCCAAATCATTGAAGAATATGATGTGCGTACAGGTAATGGTGAAATGACGCCAGCACGTGCCCTTTCAGGCGGTAACCAGCAAAAAGCGATTATCGGCCGTGAAATTGATCGTAATCCAGATTTATTGATTGCTGCTTTACCAACGCGTGGTCTTGACGTAGGGGCAATTGAATTTATTCACTCCCGCCTTATTGAGCAACGTGACAAAGGAAAAGCTGTACTGTTAATTTCATTTGAATTAGATGAAGTTATGAATGTTTCGGATCGTATTGCTGTTATTTATGACGGTCAAATTGTGGATGAGTTAAATCCAAAAGAAACGACAGAACAAGATCTAGGTCTATTAATGGCAGGACAAAATAGTAAAAATAACATGAATGATGCGAAGGAGGGGAACGACTAATGTCAAATCGTGTCATTAATATACTCGTTCCTATCATCTCTATCATTATCGGTTTAATTGTTGGTGCTATCGTAATGGTAGTTAGCGGCTATGACCCAGTACAAGGTTATAACGCCCTTTGGACAGGTATTTTTGGAGATTCATATTCTATTGGGAACACAATCCGTCAAATAACACCTTACATATTGGCGGGTCTCGCGGTAGCATTTGCCTTCCGTACAGGTTTATTCAACATCGGAGTTGAAGGTCAGTTAATTTTAGGTTGGCTGGCAGCAGCTTGGGTAGGATATGCGTTTGAACTACCTAAAATTATTCACTTACCGTTAGCATTACTTGCAGCCGCAGCTGCAGGTGCATTATGGGCCTTTATTGCAGGTTTCTTAAAAGCGAAATTTAAAGTTCACGAAGTTATTGCGACAATTATGTTAAACTACACAGCGCTTTATATTGCGAATGCGGTGATTAAATACTTGTCTGACGGTAGCTTTAAAACAGAACGCGTCCATGAATCAGCTTCATTACGTTCTCCGTTTTTAAGAGAGCTTACAGACAATTCAAGTCTTCACTATGGCATCATTGTTGCACTATTAATGGTAATGGTTATGTGGTTCATTTTAGAAAAAACAACACGAGGATATGAGCTAAAAGCGGTAGGCTTTAACAAGCATGCGGCAGACTATGCTGGTATGAGCGTCAATAAAAACATTATTTTAGCTATGACAATTTCAGGTATGTTCGCTGGTCTTGCTGGTGCTATGGAGGCTCTAGGTACTTTCGGAAACGCCTCTATTAAACCAGGCTTTACAGGTATAGGTTTCGATGGGATTGCCGTGGCTTTACTTGGTGCTAACACGCCACTTGGGGTTGTATTCGGAGCTTCATTATTCGGCTCACTTAAATACGGAGCGCTAAATATGCCGAATGCTGCAGGTATTCCAGAGGAAATCGTGTCTATAATTATCGCGTTAATTATTTTCTTCGTGGCATCAGGCTATATTATTCGAGTAGCATTACAAAAGTTGAGCAAGAAAAAGGAGGGACAATAACATGGGCTTTTTAGAAATGTTATATTTCATCATCCCTTCTGCAATTCTTTATGCAACACCGTTAATTTTTACAGCGATCGGTGGCGTATTTTCTGAACGTTCTGGTGTAGTAAATATCGGATTAGAAGGTTTAATGATTGTTGGTGCATTTGTTAGTATTTATGTCAACTTAGAATATGCTTCAACATTTGGTGCAGCAACGATTTGGGTAGCAATGCTAGCAGGTTTCATTATTGGGGGAATCTTCTCACTTCTCCATGCAGTTGCGTCTATTTCTTTCCGTGCTGATCAAACAGTATCCGGGGTTGCTATCAACTTATTAGGTTTAGCAGTATCCGTATTCTTGGTGAAAATGATTTATGATAAAGGGCAAACGGATACGATTACCCAAACAATAGACCGTTTTGCCATCCCTTATTTACAGGATATCCCATTCTTTGGTCCTTTATTATTCCGTGATGTTTATAGTACGTCAATTTTAGCTTTTGCAGTAGCTATTGGGGCATGGTTTATTATTTATAAAACACCATTTGGCTTACGTTTACGCGCTGTTGGTGAACATCCAATGGCTGCAGATACGATGGGTGTAAAAGTAAATAGAATGCGTTACATTGCTGTTGTCATCTCTGGGGCATTAGGTGGTCTTGGTGGTGCAGTATACGCGCAATCGATTGCAGGCAATTTCTCGCATGCAACAATTGCTGGTCAAGGCTTTATGGCTATTGCTGCAATGATTTTTGGGAAATGGCATCCAATCGGTGCGTTAGGTGCAGCTTTATTCTTTGGAGTAGCACAAACGTTAAGTGTTGCAGGAAGTGGAATGCCTTACATTCAAGATATTCCTGCTGTTTACTTACAAATTTTACCTTATGTCTTAACGATTTTTGCATTAGCAGGATTTATCGGTAAAGCAAATGCACCAAAAGCTAGTGGTCAACCTTATATTAAAGGGAAACGCTAATAACAAACGATGAAAGACTGGGCGAAAATGCTCAGTCTTTTTCCTTGTACATATTTCAAGTGTTTGGGAAAATAATGGTTGGTGGTTGAGCTTTATTTGCTTGCATGTACAGGTTCCTCAACAACCAAATGTAATTTCACACATTTCATATACATACTTTGGATTCTTTTTGCAATTATAGACAATAGACATGTATAGTATGTGTAGTACTTTGTTATATTAAGAAAGATAAGGAGGGTTCTATATATGTTTAAAACAATACCTTTTGCAAAAGGTGTCAATTTGCATATCCGACAAACGACCCAATTTAAAACCGTAAATTTTTCAATTAAATGGAGAAAAGCATTAACGGCGACAAATGCGTCTGAACGTACAGTATTAACAAATGTTTTGCAACATAGTAATGCGAAATATCAGACAACAGCTGCATTCCGAAGTTTCTTGGATGACTTGTATGGCACAGTGTTATATTTCGACACATCTAAACGTGGTAATGAACATACAGTATTGATGAATGTAGAGGCTGTAAATGATCATTATTTGGCAAATACTAGTGTTTTAAATGAGGTACTCGATTTATTGCATACAGCAATATTTGAACCGAATTTAGAAAATGGTGTATTTAAGGAATCGATTGTGGAACGTGAAAAGAAAACAGTCATTCAGCGTATTGAGTCCATTTTTGACGATAAATCTCGTTATGCGCAGCAACGCATTCAACAAATTTTACGTCCAAATGAACCGGCCTCTATTTCTGCGAATGGAACTATCGAGGACATTCAAAAAATTACCCCTACATCATTGTTTGAAGCATATCAATCCATGCTTGCTAACGATAAAATAGACATTTATGTCGCGGGTGATATTAATGAAGAAGAAATCGTAGCGAAGCTCAAAGAAGCGCTACCATTTAATGATCGTACACCTGAAGAAATTCCTGCTGTACTTCCACAACAGCATCCACAAAATGATTATGTACGTGAACAACAAGAAATGAAGCAAGGAAAGATGCATATTGGCTTCAGTACACCAGTACGATTTGGTGACGCTGATTTTGCCAAAATGCAAATCTTTAACGGGGTATTTGGTGGCTACCCTCACGCCAAATTATTTATGAATGTTCGTGAAAAGGAAAGTTTAGCCTACTATGCATCTAGCTCATATGCATCACATTATGGCTTAGTCTTTGTTGTATCTGGGATTGAACCAAAGAATGAGGAAAAAGCGTTATCACTAATTAAGGAACAACTTGCTGTTATGCAAGCGGGCGATATTACAGATTTAGAAATAGAGCAAACAAAGGCAATGCTAACGAATCAGCTAAAAGAAGCATTGGATTCTGCTCGAGGACAAATAGAAATTTTTGACCAATATAAAGATTTACCCGAAGAGTTCTCTGTTGAGACCTGGGCAAATAAATGGCAAGCTGTGACTAAGCCAGATATAGTTGAAATGGCGAAGCAAGTACAGCTAGAAGCGGTCTATTTCTTAAGTGGGAAGGAGCAAGCCGCTCAATGAAAACAATTGAATTCAAACAATTAGATGAAACATTGTATTATGAAAAACTAGAAAATGGCTTAGATGTCTATATATTACCGAAAAAAGGCTTTTCTAAAACTTTTGTAACGTTCACCACAAAATATGGTTCTGTTGACCGTACTTTTGTGCCAATTGGTGGAACTGAAAGCATTACAGTACCAGATGGCATTGCCCATTTCTTAGAGCATAAAATGTTTGAAAAAGAAGATGGAGATGTCTTCCAAAAGTTTAGTGAATTCGGCGCTTCAGCCAATGCGTTTACATCATTTACACGTACTGCGTATTTATTTTCTTCAACTAACAATATTTATAACAGCACAGAAACATTATTAAATTTTGTTCAAGAGCCTTACTTTACAGAAGCAACTGTTAATAAGGAAAAGGGCATAATTGGCCAGGAAATTACGATGTACGACGATCAGCCGGATTGGCGCTTATATTTTGGCACAATCGAAAATATGTATCATAATCATCCAGTAAAAATTGATATCGCTGGTACAATTGAGTCAATTGATGGAATTACTGCCGACCATTTATATACGTGCTACAATACATTTTATCACCCGTCCAATATGTTATTGTTTGTCATTGGTGCAGTAGATCCTAATGAAATGATGACGTTTATTCGTGACAATCAAGACAAAAAAGAATTCCCTGAACCCACACCAATTCAACGCTTTTTCGATCAAGAGCCGACAGAAGTTGCTATTAAAGAACGTGAGTTGCGTATGGATGTACAAAAACCTAAAGTCTATATTGGCTTAAAAGCAAAAGAAACAAATCTTTCTGGGCGTGACATGTTAAAACATGAGCTGTCTGTTCAAATTGCACTTGAACTTATTTTTGGACGTACATCTAAATTTTATGAGAGCGTTTATGATAACGGATTAATAGATGAAACATATGCATTTGATTTCACGTTAGAAAAAGGCTTTGGATTTGCAATGATTGGCTCAGATTCTACAGACCCTGCTGCATTAGAGAAAGCTATTAAGGAAGAATTAGCAAAGTATGATGGGGATGCCCATTTTGAAAGTACCGATTTAGAACGAGTAAAACGTAAAAAAATAGGTTTCTTCCTACGTGCACTGAACTCTATTGAATTTATCGCCAACCAATTTACACGTTATTCGTTTAATGATATGAATTTGTTCGAGGTTGTGCCTGTACTAGAAGAACTAACGATTGAAGATTTGAAAAAAGCGTTTTCTTCAGTTCAAGGTGAATCTCAACAAACAGTCTTTAAAATTTTACCTACTGAGAAGGGCGTACAGTGAAAAAGTTTGCGCTCGTTTTAGGTGCATCGGGTGAGATTGGCCGTGCTATTTGTCGAAGTCTGGCAGAAGACGGTTGGTCCATCTACATACACTTTTCAAACAATGAAAAAGCAGCACAGGCTCTATACTGCTCCCTTTCAGAAAGTTTCCCTGCACAGGAGTTTATGCTTGTACAGGGAGATTTTTCGAAAACGTCCGGGGCACAATTGCTAGCATCTCAAGTTTTTAATGTGCAAGCGATTGTCTTTGCAAATGGTCAAGCACATTATTCGCTACTGGAAGATACTACGGTGGAGGATATGGAGGCATTATGGCGTGTCCATGTACAAAATCCAATGCGTCTTACGGCATTGCTGTCATCAAAGCTACGCGCTCATGATGTCAGCTATGTGCTTTTTATTGGTTCAATTTGGGGAGAGGCTGGATCAGCTGGTGAAGCACTTTATGCCACTGTGAAAGGCGCCCAACATGCTTTTGTGAAGTCATATGCGAAAGAAGCCGCACTGTCGCATATTCGTGTTAATGCCATTGCACCTGGTTTTATTAATACCTCGATGAACAGTCATTTAAGCGAAGAGGAGCTTGACTATATTTTAGAGGATATTCCACTAGGTATAACTGGGCAAACAACGGATGTTGCTGAAATGGTACGTTTTTATCTTTCTGGAAAAGCAGATTATGTAACGGGGCAAGTGATTAGATTAAACGGTGGCTGGTACATATAATGCTCTTTTTTGCACATACTACATGTGTAAAGGAGGAGGAACATATGACTATTTTAGAAAACTGGCAAAAATGGACATCGTTTTTAGGTCAAAATGTTATGCGAGCAGAATCAAGCGGTATGCCATCGCAAATGATTCAACAAGCTGCTGTACAAATTGGAGAATATTTGGCGACAAATGTCGATCCTAAAAACGAACAAGAGCGAGTGCTGTCGGATTTATGGGGCGTTGCCTCTGAAGAGGAAAAACACGCACTGGCGAATTGTGTCGTTAAACTTGTACAAAATAAACATGTACAGTAAAAAAAGAGGAGAGCGATCTCCTCTTTTTTCTATATATAAAAGCAATTTTTACATAGAAAAGGGAACGTATGTAAGCCTATTTCGTACGTTCAAAAAAAAAATAGTAAGTTTTTAAAAATAACCCCATAATTCCATGTATTCTAACTTTCCATTACATAAAAAATCAGCTATGATGGAACTTATAAAGGATTTTTTACGTTAACTAATAGGAAGGGAACGAGTGTGTTTGAGCGATTGGTACTTTGAATATGAAATTCAGGTGAATCGCCCTGGATTATTAGGAGATATTGCTTCACTTTTAGGGATGCTTCGTGTCAATATTATTTCAATAAATGGTGTCGATGAGGATCGACGTGGTATGTTAGTGCATACAGACAACGATGAGACAATTGAGCGTTTTCGTACAATTGTTTCGACAATGGAACATATTAACGTTACCAAATTTCGACAACCTAAGCTCCGTGATCGTTTAGCCATTAGGCACGGTCATTATATTCCTCGAGATGCAGATGAAAAAAATACCTTCCGCTTCGTACGAGATGAACTTGGTATTTTAGTTGACTTTATGGCTGAACTTTTTAAAAAAGACGGGCATAAGCTTATTGGAATTCGTGGAATGCCTCGTGTTGGAAAGACTGAATCAATTGTAGCTGCAAGTGTTTGTGCTAATAAAAAATGGATTTTTTTATCGTCTACAATGATTAAGCAGACTGTTCGCAATAAACTTGCTGGTGATGAATTCAGTAACAATAATATTTTTATATTAGATGGCATTGTGACACGTCAATCATCTGATGAGCGACATTTGCAACTAGTGCGTGAAATGATGAGTATGCCCTCCATTAAGGTCAT
Organism: Lysinibacillus sp. Ag94; assembly: GCF_023242215.1. NCBI lineage: Bacteria > Bacillati > Bacillota > Bacilli > Caryophanales > Bacillaceae > Lysinibacillus > Lysinibacillus sp. Ag94. Next base: position 1,122,443 of record NZ_CP096780.1, read on the forward strand.
CGAGCATCCAGACATGTTTGTTCAGCATTCAGAATATAAGATAGAGGATTTTGATTATATCATTGAATTGCGTCATCACCCAGATGAAGAAATTACGTATGAAATAATGGAAAAAAGCCAAATGATGTCCGAATCTAATTCATTTGGTGGATTTAATTTTTAATTTGAAATTAAAGTAGGTGTTATGAGTGGCAGAATTAGGGACTCGACTGAAAGAGGCGAGACTGTCTAAAGGCTACAGCTTAGACGATTTACAAGAAATAACGAAAATTCAAAAGCGTTATTTAATAGGTATTGAAGAAGGTAATTATTCGATTATGCCTGGTTCGTTTTATGTACGAGCTTTTATTAAACAATATGCTGACGCTGTTGGTTTGGACGCAGAGGAGCTTTTAGAAACTTATAAAAGCGAGCTGCCAGGTACTCCAAACAATCAAGTAAGTCAATCAATGACGAGTAGTCCAAGTAGAAGAAAAGTTTCGAAAGGTCCTTCTACTAAAATGATGGAGGCAATGCCGAAAATAACTGTTGGTTTATTTATCATTGTCATTATTGTGGTGATTTGGGTGCTAATGCAGTCTAAAAATAAAGCAGTGCCAGATGGTGCTGTAGACGATACGCCATCAGAAATAGAATATGATACAAAAGTAAAACCAATAGATACAGAAAAAGATAAAGAGCATAAAAAAGCTCAAACAAATGACAAAGAAGACTCAGCAGATTCAAAAGATTCAACAACACAGGAAACACCTGATGAAAAGCAAACTGAAGAGGTTAAGCAATCGATTTCAGCTGGGGCTATTGAAGCGGATGGTGCAACAACTTCTTATACGTTAACAGGTACGGATGCATTTAAAATACGTATTGAAGTATCAGGTCCTACATTTATCGGTATTCGTAACCAACAGCAACAAGAATTACTATCAGATACTCGTGTATATAATGCAGGAGAAGTAGTAGAATTCGACGCAACATCTCAAAATTACGCCCGTATTCGCTTAGGTAATTCAGCGCAAGCTAAAGTATACATTAATGACGAGCCTTTAACGTATGCACAGCAAATTGTAACGCAAAACATCGTCATCAATTTCAATAAAGAATAGTAGTCATCTAGTGATGACTACTTTCTTTCATCATGAAAGGTGTTAGAAAAATGAACATTCCAAATAAAATTACCATCTCTCGAATTTTACTTATTCCGTTCTTTGTCATTGTTATGATGTTTGATTTTGGCTGGGGAACAATGTCACTATTCGGTGCGACGATGCCTGTTCATCATTTTGTAGGTGCACTTATTTTTATTATTGCTTCAACGACTGATTGGGTGGATGGTTATTATGCACGTAAGTACAATCTTGTGACAACATTTGGGAAATTTTTAGACCCACTTGCTGACAAGTTGCTAGTTTCAGCGGCTTTTATTTTAATGGTAGAGCTTGATATGGCGTCTGCATGGATAATAATCATTATTATTAGTCGTGAGTTTGCAGTTACTGGCCTGCGTTTAATATTGGCTGGTGAAGGAGAAGTTGTTGCGGCCAACCAGCTTGGCAAAATTAAAACATGGGCTCAAATTGTGGCCATCGGTGCAGCACTTTTACACAATACAATTTTTACGCTTATCGGTCTTCCATTCGATACAATTATGTTATATATTGCATTGTTCTTTACGCTATGGTCTGGATGGGATTATTTCTATCTAAATCGACGTGTCTTACTTGAGTCTAAATAAGAGAGGTCTTGAGGGTCATGAATGCTGAAATTCTTGCAGTTGGCTCAGAGTTATTGCTTGGTCAAATTTCGAACACAAATGCAAGATTTATTTCTAGTCAGTTGTCCGAGTTAGGAATAAATGTGTATTATCACACTGTTGTTGGAGATAATGCACAACGTTTGGAAGAAGCTATTTCCATTGCAGAGACTCGTGCTGATTTAATCATTTTCTCTGGTGGGCTTGGGCCTACAAAGGATGATTTAACAAAGGAAACGATTGCACGTCATCTTGACGTTTCTCTCGAAATGGATGATTTCGCACTGGCTAATATTGAGCAGTTTTTTGCACAACGAGGACGTCCAATGACGGATAATAATCGTAAGCAGGCTTTAATACTAGCGGGTAGTGAGGTGCTTGCAAACCATCACGGTATGGCACCTGGCATGATATTAACTAAGGATGAACGTACGTATATTTTACTGCCGGGGCCACCTAAAGAGCTTGAGCCAATGTTCCAGTTTGAAGCAAAGCCAAAGCTTGGTGCGATGTTAAACGCTGGAGGGGTAATTACATCGCATGTTATGCGGTTTTATGGAATTGGAGAGGCGGAGCTTGAGGTTCGTGTCCAACATATTTTAGATTCGCAAACAAATCCAACTGTTGCTCCACTTGCTTCTGACGGCGAGGTTACATTGCGTGTAACTGCTAAAGCAGAAACGGAGCAAGAAGCGCAGCATCTTATTGCCGCAAAGGTAACAGAGATTCAAGCGCTTGTTGGGAACTATCAATACGGTATAGATAATGATTCTCTTGCCTCTAAAACAGTAGAAATGTTACTAGACAATCAGTTAACAATTTCTGCAGCGGAAAGTTTAACAGCAGGATTATTTCAGTCAGAACTTGCTGAAATACCGGGTGTAGGGGATGCCCTTGTTGGTGGCGTTGTTACGTATACGGAAGAGGCTAAAATTAAGCAACTCGGTATTTCAAAGGAATTTTTAACTACACATGGGATTGTAAGCAGTGAATGTGCGGCGGCTATGGCTAGTGCTGTACGTAAAAAGTTTGATACGGATATTGGTATTGGATTAACAGGTGCGGCGGGTCCTACAGCCCATGATCATCAACCAGCGGGGACGGTTTGGATTGGTATTGCCATTGGTGATGAAAAACCAATAACGTATTTACTTCATTTATCAGGTATGCGGAATACAAATCGACTGCGCGCGGCGAAATTTACTTGTCATTATTTAATGCAACTTTTGGAAGAAAGAGGCTTTAAAAAACGTTAATGAATTTGCCCGGCATAATATAGGTTCATCACGAAAAGTTGCGGATGATTTTTGTCAAAACTTCTATTATGAAAATAAGTTAATTGGAGTGAAGGCTGAGCGCCCCCAGGAAGCTTTGCTCTGTAGCGGCAGCTATAAAGCGCCCAGCCGGAACGGAAATCAACCACATGTTTTGGTGATGGTCCATAATATAGTTGAAAATAGAAATTTGGGTAATGGAAAGTTACCCAAATTTTTATTTTGAAGAAAAAACGAATAAATGTTCGCTTTTTTCTTGCGTCTTCTCTTAAAAACAAGTATAGTAGAGATAGAGAAAAACAGTGAACAGTTTTCAAAGGAGGAAAATGAATGAGTGATCGTAAAGCTGCCTTAGAACAGGCGTTAAAACAAATTGAAAAGAATTTTGGTAAAGGTTCCATCATGAAACTTGGCGAAAAGACCGATTTAGAAATCGCTACATCTTCAAGTGGTTCGCTAGCACTTGATGCTGCATTAGGTGTTGGTGGATATCCACGTGGACGTATTATTGAAGTATATGGCCCAGAATCATCAGGTAAAACAACAGTTGCTCTTCATGCGATTGCAGAAGTGCAGGCAAACGGTGGACAAGCTGCATTTATCGATGCTGAGCATGCACTAGATCCAATTTACGCACAAAAATTGGGCGTCAATATTGATGAACTTCTATTATCTCAACCAGATACAGGAGAACAGGCGCTTGAAATCGCAGAAGCATTAGTGCGTAGTGGTGCTATCGATATCATCGTTATTGACTCCGTAGCAGCATTAGTTCCGAAAGCAGAAATTGAAGGAGATATGGGTGATTCGCACGTTGGTTTACAAGCCCGTTTAATGTCTCAGGCCTTACGTAAGCTTTCAGGTGCTATCAATAAATCAAAAACGATTGCCATTTTCATTAACCAAGTGCGTGAAAAAATTGGTGTTATGTTCGGAAACCCAGAAACAACACCTGGTGGACGTGCGCTTAAATTCTACAGCTCAGTACGTTTAGAGGTTCGTCGTGCGGAAGCTATTAAACAAGGCAATGACATTATGGGTAACCGTACAAAAATTAAAATTGTGAAAAACAAAGTAGCACCACCATTCCGTACAGCTGAAGTTGATATTATGTACGGTGAAGGGATTTCAAAAGAGGGCGAAACAGTTGATTTAGGTGTTGAACTAGACATCGTTCAAAAAAGCGGTTCTTGGTATGCTTACGGTGATGAGCGCCTAGGTCAAGGTCGTGAAAATGCTAAACAATATTTAAAAGAAAATCCAGCAGTACTAGACGACATCGCAAATAAAATCCGTGCTTCTTACGGTATTGCATCTTCATCTTACACAATTGCGGCGCATGATGAAGAGGAAGATATGGATGAGGAATTAAAGCTTCTTCTTGAAGATGAATAATATACATGCATTGTTCCCACTCTTTATAGTGAGAGCAATGCATTTTTTTATTTACGCAGACTGTAGAAGAACGTAGGTAATCCATATATTCTTCGAAAGTTGTGAATGACATTTTTGAAAAATAATTCCTATGTACTACTTCTACGGCATTCATGATAAAAGATAAAATAAGCGTTAGTGTAAAAAGTATTAGGTAATTAATTCTCCTAATGGATATGACTTACTTTTTTTCTTACGAGGGCGAACAGATGCCCTACTATCCTTGACAGAGCTTAAGGCTAGCTATACAATTAAAAATGTATAATTTCTGAATTATGACTTTAAATAGGCAGTACATTCTGACTTCATTAATAATGGCTTTTGAAGATCTATTAAATGAAGATGAAAACTTTGGCAGATGTCTATGATTATGCCAAGGCAAAATTGATGTATGCGCCGACTGAAACTGTAATACCCAAATAGCAAGAGGAGGTGTTCATATGGATGGAATTACTATCATCTCCGCTTTGCTTGGACTCATCGTTGGTGCCGCTGTTAGCTATATCTACATGAAAAAAGTGAATGACTCAAAAATCACTGGTGCTAAACATGTCGCTGAAACAATCGTTGAAGAAGGAAAACGAGAAGCGGAGGCATTGAAGAAAGAAGCACTACTTGAAGCCAAAGATGAAACTCACAAATTTCGTACTGAAGCAGAAAATGACATTCGTGAACGTCGTTCAGAACTTCAGAAACAAGAGAACCGTTTATTGCAAAGAGAAGAGAATCTTGATCGCAAAGATGATGCTCTAAATAAGAGAGAAGCAGGTTTAGAGCGTAAAGAACAAGCTCTAAGCGAAAGACAACAGCATATTGAACAGATGGAAAGCAAAGTGGACGAGCTCGTTGCCTCGCAAAAATCAGAGCTAGAGCGAATTTCTGCTTTAACTAGAGATGAAGCAAAAGCTATTATCTTAGGAGAAGTAGAAAAAGAGCTAACAACTGATATTGCTGTGATGACGAAGGAAGCTGAGACACGTGCGAAGGAAGAATCAGATAAAAAAGCACGTGAAATTTTATCACTGGCATTGCAACGTTTTGCAGCAGATCATGTTGCTGAAACAACAGTATCTGTCGTGAACTTGCCAAATGATGAAATGAAAGGTCGTATTATTGGTCGTGAAGGTCGTAACATCCGAACTTTGGAAACGTTAACAGGTATAGATTTAATAATTGATGATACTCCAGAGGCGGTTATTTTATCAGGCTTTGATCCGATTCGTCGTGAAACGGCTCGACTTGCACTTGAAAAACTTGTACAGGATGGCCGCATTCACCCTGCTCGAATTGAGGAAATGGTGGAAAAATCTCGTCGTGAAGTGGATGAACAAATCCGCGAAACAGGTGAGCAGACAACATTTGAAATTGGCATTCATAATTTACATCCAGATTTAATGAAGATTTTAGGCCGCATGAAATATCGTACAAGTTATGGACAAAACGTTCTAAAACATTCCATTGAGGTCGCATATTTAGCAGGCTTACTCGCTGCTGAACTTGGTGAAGATGTAGCATTAGCTCGCCGAGCAGGCTTATTACATGATATTGGTAAGGCAATTGACCATGAAGTTGAAGGTAGCCATGTCGAAATCGGTGTGGAATTGGCCACAAAATACAAGGAACATCCGGTCGTTATAAACAGTATTGCTTCCCACCATGGTGATACAGAAGCAACATCTGTCATCGCGGTATTAGTGGCTGCAGCTGATGCATTATCAGCAGCTCGTCCAGGTGCTCGAAGTGAGACGCTTGAAAACTATATCCGCAGACTTGAAAAGTTAGAGGAAATTTCTGAAAGCTATGATGGCGTAGAAAAATCCTTTGCGATTCAGGCTGGTCGTGAAATCCGTATAATTGTACAACCAGAAAAAATTGATGACTTAGCTTCACATCGCTTAGCGAGAGATATCCGTAAGCGAATTGAAGAAGAACTTGATTATCCAGGTCATATTAAAGTAACGGTTATTCGTGAAACACGTGCCGTGGAATATGCGAAATAAAATCATTAATAGATTTTATGTCAAAAGAAAGAATAGAATTTTCGAGTCGATATGCTAGGTAGGTATTTGCACTAGATAATTACAGGAAAACTGTCGCGAATTGCGGGCTCGAAATATTTTAAAACTTTAGCAATAATAAGTTATTTTCGTGAAAAGTTAGGCAACTTCTTGTTCGGTTTCGAACAAAGAGTTGCCTATTTTTATTTGCTCTTTAGTTAGCCAATAACCACTTCTTTAATAGTACTCATAATATTTATAGATTTAGCATAATAAAGTATTGGACCTTTTTCTAATTAGGAAGGAGGATATTGATGGTTGATATGCATAGTCATATTTTATGGAACGTGGATGATGGGCCAAAAACGATGGCGGATACTATGCGATTGTTTGAACAAGCGGTAAAAGAAGGAGTTACAAAAATAATAGCCACTCCCCATTGCTATCACCCACAATATCATGCAAATTATAGCACAGTGAGAAATCAAATCCACTTATTACAATCTGAACTCATAAAAAAAAGTATTCCACTAACACTTTTTACCGGACATGAAGTACGATTATCAGAAAAAATCATGCCACTTTATAAAACAAATCAAATTCACACATTAGCATGCTCTAATTATATGTTGTTAGAATTACCATCCTATACTGTACCTGCTTATACAATAAAAATTATTCGTGCATTACTGTCTGAAGGAATTACCCCGATTATTGCGCATCCAGAACGAAATAAAGCCATTGTTGAAAGACCTGTTTACTTAGAACGATTAATTTGCGAAGGAGCAAAAGCACAAATAACTGCTGGTAGCTTAGCTGGTTATTTTGGTCGCACAATACAAAAGCGCTCACTTGAGCTAGTAAGAGCTAATTTAGTTCATACGTATGGATCGGATGTTCACAATCTATTATCTCGACCATTTTTTTTTGAAGCAGGGCTTTGTTATTTAGAAAAGAAAAAAGAGTTAGATGCCATTGATGTATTGCTGGAAAATAATGTACGAATAATTGAAAACCAGCCTTTTGTTATACAAGAACATTGTAAAATCGAAGTGACGAAATGGTGGAAGATTTTTTAGGATTAAGCGAAGGACTGTACTTATCTTGAGAAATATATAAGGGAAAAATACGGAAAGCTTTAATGTCAGTATTGAAATCATTGACGGTAAATAAAGATTACTTTGTTCAGATGGGTGTTGTCGACACCATTTGGAGCTAGGAATCCATGCGACAACTGTAAACTTCTCTGTCGATTTACATGCCATTGGAATTATTGAATGAACAGAAGGTGTCATATTGAGTATAGTAGAAGATCGTTACAGGCAATGGATAGAGGAGGCTGTTCCTTCTTATTTAAAAGAAGAACTACTAGCCATTGTAAATGATACAACACAAATTGAAGATCGATTTTACCAATACCTACAATTTGGTACAGCAGGTATGCGTGGTCTGTTAGGGGCAGGTACAAATCGGATGAATATCTATACAATTCGCAGAGCTGCATACGGCCTAGCGAAGTATATCACAGAAAACGGGGAAATAGCCAAACAGCGTGGTGTTGTCATTGCCTATGATACACGGCATTTCTCAAAGGATTTTGCTATTGAAACAGCTCAAGTTCTGGGGGCATTAGGGGTGAAAGTATTCGTATTGCGCGATGCACGCCCAACACCTGAATTATCTTTTGCGGTAAGGTATTTAAACGCTTTTGCAGGTGTGGTCATTACCGCTAGCCACAATCCAAAACAATATAATGGTTTTAAAGTTTATGGGGAGGACGGGGCGCAACTGACGCCATCTGCCATTCAAACTATCGTTGAAAAATTCGATGATATCCAAAATGTTTTTGACATTCCAACAACATCATGGCACACATTAGAGCAGCATCGAACTGTAGAATGGCTGTTACTTAATATTGACCAAGCATATCAAGAAAAATTACTCGGTTTAAAACAACGTACCAATATCGACTTCACGATACCAATTGTATACTCACCTCTTCATGGTGCAGGTCTAATATCGGTACAACAAGGTTTACAAGCATTTGGTTTTACGAATGTCCATATTGTCGAACAGCAATCCGTACAAGATGGAGATTTTCCAACGGTTCCTTATCCAAACCCAGAGGAAGCAGCAGCCTTTACGTATGCAATACAAAAAGGGTATGAAACAGGTGCACAAATACTATTAGCAACCGACCCAGATGCCGATCGATTAGGTGTGGCAGTAATAACAGAGGGTGGTTATCAATTATTAACAGGTAATCAGCTAGGTGCACTTATCTTACAGTATTTGCTTGAGGCGAAAAAAGAAAAAAATGAGCTACCTGAAAACGGCGTATTACTCAAAACAATTGTTACCTCTGAACTTGGTGCAGTAATTGCTCAACAATACGGAGTTGAAACTGTGAACACACTGACAGGTTTTAAATATATTGCAGAAAAGATTGCTGAGTATGACCAATCAAAGGAAAAAACATATCTATTTGGTTATGAAGAAAGTTATGGCTATTTGGTCCAAAGCTTTGTGCGAGATAAAGATGCGGTCCAAGTTGCATTGGTAGTAGCCGAGATGGCGGCTTACTACGCAACAAAACAACAAACGTTATTAGATGTTTTAGACAGTTTATTTAATCAATATGGCTATTATGAAGAAATATTACAGTCCAAAACATTTGAAGGCATTACAGGTCAGAAGGAAATGCAAGTGTTATTACAATACTTTAGAGAAAATAGACTATATGAAATTGCTGATCACAAGGTACTTGTAGTAGAAGATTACTTAACTAACCAAGCCATTTATCTAGATGGCTCCATTACAAAACTTAATTTACCGAAAGAAAATGTCTTGAAGTTCATATTAGAAGATCAATCATGGATAGCGATTCGCCCTTCAGGAACAGAGCCAAAATGTAAGTTTTACTTTGGTACAGTAGCTAAAACAAAGGAACAAGCGCAACAAAAGCTAAAACAATTACAAGTAAGCTTTATGACAAACAAGTAAAGAAAGTCAAAAAAGCAATCATTCCAGCAGCGGGTATTCGTTTTTGGCTTGATTCACTATCTGTACTTTTAACAAAAGAATATTTAGATCCAAAGATATTAATATGCCTTTGTTTATAGGGCAAGATGAACCTAAAAGGAGAAATAGCGGATGAATATTCTTATTAGCTGTCCCGGAAGAAGAGTAGAAATGTTAGAAGTATTTAATCGTGAATTTGCGAAATTTAATATGGGGATAATAGCTACTGGAAATTCAAATATACTACCAGCCCTATATTCGGTGGAAAATTCATTTATAGTACCATCACTAGAAGCTGATAATTATGTTGAAGAACTTTTGGAAATTTGTAAAGAGAATGATGTTAAAGCAATTCTAACTATGTTAGATAAAGATATAATGGTTCTCGCTAAAAATATTGATAAATTTACAGAAATTGGGGTTATCCCAATCTTACCTAATCTAAGTGCTGCAGAGATTTGTGATAACAAGTATTTAACGTATGAATTTTTGACAGCAAATGGGATTCGTTGTGCAAAGACATACAATGATTTAGAAACTTTTGAAGATGCTTATAGTAAAAATAAAATCTCGTTCCCTGTAATCGTCAAACCAAATAGTGCTGATGGTAGTAGAGGAGTTATTACATGCATTAATATGAAAGAACTAGAAAAGAGTTTTCAGAATGGGCATAAAAATATAATACAGGAGTTTTTAAATGGTACTGAGTATGATATAGATGCATATATTGATATTTATTCACAAAAAATGGTATCGATATTTGCAAAGGAAAAACTCTCAATGACTATAGGTGGTGCTGATAAAGTCATTTCTTATAAGGATCAAAAATTATTTGACTTTATTGAAGATTTAGCTAATAAACTTCATATGACTGGTCCTATTGATGTAGATGTGTTCAAAGTTAATGGAGAATATTATATAGGGGAAATCAATCCTAGATTTGGTGCGAACTATATATGTGCTTACGGGTGCGGTGTAAACTTCCTTGAATTATTAATAAACAATATAAATGGTAAAACGAATGTGAAGGATATTGGCAACTACAGTGATGGTATTTTAATGATGAAATATGAAAGGATTATGTTTAAAGCACCAAACGAAATAATGGGTGTGTAGAATTTACAGAGAGGGAGCACATATTTTTCGCGTAAACTTATCCATGCTTATGTCCTTTATTATGGATTTGGATGATTTACTACCACCCAACCATTATAAAGGCTTTTTTATGTCGATATTATTGCCGAAAATTCGTTCCCAGAAACGCGTTAAATTATTTTAATGCGAGGCTATAGGAATAAAGTATAAACTTAATTCGTATAGTAGGATAAAAATCAAATATACCTTCCTGTTCATTAATCGCTATAAAGCGGAATTGATTAAATTTATAGATTGAAATAACAGTTAGTTCTACAATCAGGGGGAGAAAATCAGGTGGGAAAGATCATGGTCAGTATCCACTGTCTCGCGTATAATCACGAACAATATATAGCGGATGCGATGGAGAGTTTTTTAAAGCAAAAAACAAATTTCAAATTTGAAATATTAATACATGATGATGCCTCGACCGATAGAACTGCAGACATTATTAGAGAGTATGAAAAGAAATATCCTAATTTGATAAAGCCTATCTATCAAACAGAAAATCAGTATTCTAAAGGTGTTTCAGTAGATCAAGCTAACACGATCCGAGCAAAAGGGAAATATATTGCAATTTGTGAGGGGGATGATTATTGGTTAGATCCTTATAAATTGCAAAAACAATTCGATTATATGGAGAAGCATCCTGAATGTAGCCTATGTGTTCATGGTGGAAATGTAGTAAATGCTTCGGATAAGAAATGTGTATCAATTAACCGTTTAAATAAAGGTAATAAGGAATTCTCAGTTGAAGAAGTAATTGAAGGAGGAGGAGGTCTTTTTTTAACAAATTCCATGTTTTATCCACTAAAGTATAGAAAAGAGAGACCAGACTTTCTTATAAATGCTCCTGTTGGCGATTACCCTTTAGTTATTTACTTATCATTGCTAGGTACGGTGTACTATATGGATGAGTTGATGTCTTCGTATCGAGTAGGAGATAGTACTTCTTGGACAGGCAGAACCTTTTCTGATATAGAAACAAAGAAGCAGCATTATCTTGAGATAGAAGATATGTTGGATGAAATAAATCTATATACGAACAATAAATTTAAGGATGCTATTGATAGAAGAAAGAAAAGTACGCTGTTTTCCCTTTTACTTGAAGAGGGGAGATTGAAAGAAGCAAAAACAGGAGAATATAGAGAGCTATATTTAAATTTAGGATTAAAGAAAAAAACAATATTATTTATAGATCAATATAGTCCAAGTATTTCAAAGCTTCTTAGATTTGTTAAAAGGAGGATCATAAATGGACGATGATTTAACAAAATCTAAAGTCCTTTCTTCTCTATTATGGAAGCTTTTAGAACGTGGAGGGACGCAAGGAATTCAATTTATTGTGTTAATTGTATTAGCCCGTCTGCTTCTTCCAGAGGACTTTGGGTTACTCGTCCTTGTTACCATTTTCATAACAATAGCTGGTGTGATTGTGCAGAGTGGATTTAACATAGCATTGATACAAAAGAAAAAGGTGGATGAAGCGGATTATTCATCTGTATTTTATTTAAACTTATTTGTTGCCATTATTCTGTATGTCGTACTCTTTTTAACAGCCCCTGTCATAGCCTCATTTTTTGCAGAACCTCAACTACTATCTGTCTTAAGAATTCTTTCTTTAACATTGTTTTTTGGCGTGTTTAATTCAATTCAACAAGCAGTTATTGCACGTAATATGCAGTTTAAAAAACTGTTCTTTAGTAGTATGGGAGCCGTCATTATATCTGGTGTTGTTGGTATGACAATGGCCTATACAGGATATGGTGTTTGGGCTTTAGTTGGACATCAAATGACAAACCAACTTATAGTAACGATCATATTATGGTTTACAGTAAATTGGCGACCGAAGCTTACCTTTTCAATGGAGCGGCTCGGAAGTTTATTTGTGTTTGGATGGAAATTATTAGCTTCATCATTGATTGAAACCCTTAATTCGAACATTCGAAATCTACTAATTGGTAAAATGTTTAGCCCTGCATTATTAGGCTTTTATAATCGGGGTGAACAATTTCCTAGCGTCATTATTAACAACATTAATGGCTCCATACAATCCGTAATGTTTCCTACTTTATCCTTCCATCAAGAAAATACAGAAAGAGTAAAGGTTATGGTACGTCGTTCCATTATTATGAGCTCATTTGTCATTTTTCCGATGATGTTCGGACTAGTAGCTATTGCTGAGCCTTTAGTGAAAATTTTGTTAACAGAAAAATGGCTGCCTTCCGTGCCATTCTTACAAATTTTTTGTATTAGTTATGCATTATGGCCTATACATACTGCGAATTTACAAGCAATCAACGCCTTGGGACGTAGTGATATTTTTTTAAAACTAGAAATTGTGAAAACTATATTAGGATTGATTATTTTAGCTGTCAGTATCCCATTTGGTGTTCATATGATGGCTTTAGGAGTGCTCGGAGTTGGAATTTTATCGACTTTTATTAACGCATATCCAAATTTACAATTACTAAACTATAGCATTCAAGAACAGTGGAGAGATATAAAACCATCTTTACTGACATCTTTAGTGATGGGGGCTATTGTTTTTCCAATACACTTGATTGGGTTGACTGACAGTGTGACGCTCATTATTCAAATAATTGTAGGGGTCGTATTATATGTAGGGTTAGCAAAAGTATTTAATTTTGATGCGTTTAATTATTTACTATCGATTATAAAAGGTCTGTTTAGAAGGAATACAACGACTAAAATTGTTGTTAATGAGGAGGCCACAGAATGAAAAAAATATTAATGCTTGGTGGTGCACATTCTCAAATTCCAGCAATAAAAAAAGCAAGAGAAATGGGTCACTATGTTATTACTTGTGATTATATAAAAGAAAATCCAGGGCATCAATATGCGCATGAATACTATAATGTCAGTACGACAGATAAGGAAGGTGTCTTATCATTAGCAAAAGCGTTAAACATTGATGGCATAGTTAGTTATGCGTCTGATCCTGCAGCACCTACTGCAGCTTATGTTGCTGAAAGATTGGGACTACCGTCACATCCTTATGAATCTGTAGAGATATTGTCAAATAAGGATTTGTTTCGGGAGTTTCAGAAAAATAATAATTTTAACGTGCCAAGAGCAAAGGGCTATCGAGCAGTGGAAGAAGCTAAAGCTGATTTTCACAATTTTAACATGCCTGTAATGATAAAACCTGTTGATTCTTCAGGCAGTAGAGGAGTCTCGAAAATAGATTCCATTGACACTTTGCAGGAAAAAATAGAGTACGCGTTAAGTTTTTCGAAAGTGAAACGTTTTATTGTGGAAGAGTATATAGAAAAGCATGGTTATCATGTTGGAGGGGATGGTTTTTCTGTAAATGGAAAACTTGTTTTTCGTAGTTTTACGAATGAGCATTTTCCGACAATAGCATCACCGAATCCATTTGTTCCAATTGGTTCAAGCTGGCCATGCCAAATGTCTGAGCATATTCAGCAAAAAATTCATAAAGAGATTCAAAGAGCCCTGACTTTACTCAATATGAAATCAGGTGCCTATAATTTTGACATTCGAGTGGATGAACAAGAAAATGTTTATCTTATTGAGATAGCTGCTCGGAATGGTGGCGATTGGATTCCGCAAGTAACAAAATATGCAACTGGTGTAGATTTGATCGAATATACCATTAAGACGGCTTTAGGTGAGGATTGTAATGATTTGACTATGGTTGAATCACAAGGATATTGGTCGGTGTACGTATTGAATAGTGAAACTAGCGGAGTTTTTATAAATGTGGAAATGCATGATGAAATAGTAAATGGCATTGTTGAATATGAATTGCTAGTTAAATCAAAAAATCACATTAAAGCATTTTCAGGATCTAATGAAAAATTGGGCACTATGATACTAAAATTTCCTTCAGAAGGTGACATGTTAGAGAAAATGGAACATATCACAAACTTCGTGAAGGTAAATGTTGAACATTCATTTGTGAAAATAAATAGCGTCAAGAAGGTGAATATATGAAGCCTATTCAAGTAACACAGACATCAATGCCTAGTTTTATAGAGTTCTCTGAAGAAATTAGGGGTTTTTGGGATAGCCGCTGGTTGACCAATATGGGTGTAAAGCATAATGCTTTAGAAGCTGAATTGAAACGATATTTGAATACAAAAAATATTACGCTATTTTCTAACGGGCACCTAGCATTAGAATACGCGATTGAAGCTTTTCAATTAACTGGCGAAGTCATCACCACACCTTTTACATTTGCATCGACAACGCATGCAATCGTACGAAAAGGTTTAACACCAGTTTTTGCTGACATTAATCTTAATGATTACACGTTAGAAACAAATAATATTGAAAGGTTAATAACAGATAAAACATCCGCTATTCTAGCCGTTCATGTGTACGGAAATATATGTAATATAAAAGCGATTGAAAGAATAGCTACTAAATATAATCTAAAGGTCATATATGATGCTGCTCATGCCTTTGGGGTCAAAGTAGCTGGTGAAAGTGTTGCAAACTTTGGTGATGCTTCCATGTTTAGTTTCCATGCAACTAAAGTTTTTCACACTATTGAGGGTGGAGCGTTAACCATTAGAGATTCTAACATAAAAGACTTATTAAATATTTATAAAAATTTTGGTATTACAGGACCTGAAACAATTGAGTATACAGGTGGTAATGGTAAGATGAATGAATTTCAGGCAGCTATGGGTTTGTGTAATCTCCGAAATATAGATGTGGAAATAGGGAAGCGAAAGAAAGTATTTGAGAGATATGTTGAACATCTCGGTGGTATCAAAGGTATTAAATTATTGCCTCCTCCAAAAGATGTGTCGAGTAATTATGCATACCTCCCTGTAGTATTTGATGGATTTCAACTTTCACGGGATGAAGTGTATGAAAAATTAATGAAACATAATATCTATTCCCGAAAGTATTTTTATCCTTTAACGAATAGCTTTGAATGCTTCAAAGATAAGTTCAATGCTGAAGATACACCTGTGGCAAAATATATTGCAGAGAGAGTTTTAACATTACCATTGTATGGGGATCTCATGTTAGAAGATGTAGATAAAATTTGTCTACTTTTGAAAGAATAGTGTACAAGTCATCTATCAAACAAAAGAATTTGCAAGTCATAGATTATATAGAAGCAGGGCTTTTTAATTTAAAGTGAACAAAATGTTTACTTCGTTCCTTAAATTTCCTGAAGTTGATCTTTTTTATCAAGATACTTAGTTTTATTAACGTAAGAAGGGACACTTAGAATGAGGATAGCCTTAATGCAACCTTATTTTTTTCCGTATTTAGGATATTTCCAACTGATACATTCGGTAGATGAATTTGTCATTTTTGATAATGCTCAATATACGAGAAGAAGTTGGATAAATAGGAACCGACTCTTGAGTGAGCATGGAAAAAGTATATATTTTAATGTTCCAGTATGTAAAGCTCCTAGAGAAACTAAAATTAAAGACATTATCATAAATAGTAATATGCATTGGCAAGAAAAGATTTTTAATCAATTAATATTTTATAAAAACGCGCCGTATTTTATGAATGTTATGGAATTCGTAACGGATTGTTTCACAAATAGTAACAGCAATTTAAGTCAATGCATTACTTTCATTCTAAGAAAGACATGCGCATTATTAGGTATTGAAACGAGTATTACTATTCTGTCGGAAAAATTTCCTACTATTATAGAGGCTAATGCAGCAGATGAATGGGGAATTAAAGTATCTAAGGCCTTAAATGCGACTACTTATATTAATGCGATTGGTGGCAAGGATTTTTACAAACAGCAAAAATATACAGACAATGATTTGGACATTCAATTTATTCAACCAATACTAACACCGTACAAGCAATACTCAAATGATTTTATGCCTGGTCTTTCAATAATTGATGTCATGATGTTTAACGATATTAGTAAAATTAAAGAAATGTTAGATATTTATGAATTAGTTAGATGATAGTAACGAAAGATGAAGTTATTAATGAAATAGGGAGCAACTAAAAAAGAAAGAGGCGAAATTAGGTGAAAGGTATTATTTTAGCTGGGGGTTCAGGGACTCGACTTTATCCGTTAACAAAATCGATGTCAAAGCAAATGTTACCGGTTTACGATAAACCGATGATTTATTACCCACTTTCTGTCTTAATGCTTGCGGGTATTAGACATATATTAATAATATCAACACCTCGAGATCTTGAGGGATTTAAAGAGCTATTAGGTGATGGACGTCATTTAGGAATGCATTTCGAATATGCTGTTCAAGAATATCCCAATGGTCTTGCCGAAGCTTTTATTATTGGAGAAAAATTTATTGATCATTCCCCTGTAGTATTAGTATTAGGGGACAATATTTTTTATGGCTCAAATTTGAGTAATCGACTAAAAGAAGCCGCTACTTTAACTAGAGGTAGTATTGTATTCGGCTGTTATGTCAAAGATCCGCGTGCATATGGTGTAGTGGAAATAGATGAGCAAATGAATGCTATTTCAATAGAAGAAAAACCGGAAAGACCGAAATCCTCATACGCAGTGCCAGGTTTATACTTTTTTGATCATAAAGTCGTTGAGATTGCCAAAAATGTAAAGCCATCCGTGCGTGGAGAAGTAGAAATCACCTCTATTCTTGAAGAATATTTACGAATGGGCGAATTAAAGGTCAAAATAGCTGGACGTGGCTTAACTTGGCTAGATACAGGAACACATGAGTCTTTACTTGAAGCTTCTAATCTTGTCGAGGCGATTCAAAAGAGACAGGGGCTTTATATCGCCTGTATTGAAGAAATTGCTTTTAGAAGCGGATATATTACAAAGAAGCAATTGTTAGAGCTTGCCCTACCATTTATGAAAACAGAATATGGTAAGTATTTGCTGGAAGTATCTAATACCTTGGATCATTCACTTATAACAATACATTGAAAGAGGTAGGAATGATGGTAAAGAAAAAAATATTAGTTACTGGCGGTGCAGGATTCATAGGGGGCAATTTTATCCAATATTTAATGCATAAGTATCCTACCTATGAAATTTATAATTTAGATGTATTGACATATGCAGGTGATCTAGGTAAACATCGAGCATTCGAAACAAATGATAACTATACATTTGTAAAAGGGGATATTGTCGATCGTGAGTTGGTTATGACTTTATTTAAAAAGAAACAATTCGATTATGTCGTTCATTTTGCAGCAGAAAGTCATGTGGACCGCTCCATTACAGATCCATCGGTATTCGTTCGAACAAATGTATTAGGGACACAAATATTATTAGAAGCAGCAAAGCAAGTAGGCATTACTAAATTCGTCCATGTCTCTACGGATGAAGTTTATGGGGAATTGGATTTTGAACCATCTACCTATTTTACAGAAGCGACATCATTAATGCCAAACAGCCCATATAGTGCAAGTAAAGCTTCTGCTGATTGCTTAGTTCGTGCTTATTATAAAACATATGGCTTACCAATGAATATTACGCGTTGTTCGAATAACTATGGACCCTATCAATTTCCAGAAAAATTAATTCCTTTAACTATTTCTCGTGTGTTAAAGGATGAAAAAATCCTTCTATATGGTGATGGACAAAACATACGAGATTGGTTACATGTTTTTGATCATTGTACAGCTATTGATGTGGTGTTACATGAAGGTGTCAACGGAGAGATATATAATATTGGCGGGCATAATGAACGCACCAATTTAGAAGTCGTTCAAACGATTATCAAGTCATTAGGAAAATCGGAAAAACTTATAAAGTATGTAACAGAGCGTTTAGCTCATGATAAACGCTATGCCATTGACCCTACTAAAATAGAGCAATTAGGTTGGAAGCCTATATACACATTTGAAACTGGCATTGCGCAAACGATTCAATGGTATGTTGAAAACAACACTTGGTGGAATCAAATAATAAATGGACAATATCAACAGTATTTTGAAAAGCAATATTCATGATGCTGGAAGCTATTCAAGTACCTACCAGAGTACTCTTAGCCTTTGTGTAAATAATTGGTCTTCACGCAACTACGCTATTTTCAAAGCGCTTTTTATTAGTAAAAGAACAATGAAAATATGAAATAAAGGGAGACAACCATTTGATATTAGTTATCGGTGGAGCGGGATATATAGGTAGTCATCTTGTAAAAGAGTTAGTAAAGAAAGAAACAGTTGTTGTATTAGATAATCTTTCCACTGGCCACAAGGAGTCGATTGATGAAAAGGTGATTTTTGTGCACGGGGATATAGGAGAAAAAGGCGATTTGGAGCGTGTTTTTTCGCAATATTCCATTAAAGCGGTAATGCATTTTGCAGCGAGTAGCCTAGTCGGTGAATCTGTAGTAAATCCGCAGAAATATTATGAGAACAACGTTACATCTACGTTAACTTTATTAAGTGTAATGTTAAAGTATAACGTGAAAAATATTATATTTTCCTCAACTGCAGCGATTTATGGGGTTCCTAACCTAAACATGATTGATGAATCAATTGTGCCAAACCCAATAAACCCTTATGGAAGATCAAAGCTTATGATTGAACAAGTTCTCATGGATTATGCAACAGCCTATGATTTACGTTACGTAATTTTAAGATATTTTAATGCAGCAGGAGCCTTTGAAACAGCGGAAATTGGGGAAAGCCATAATCCCGAAACTCATCTTATTCCAATCGTATTGCAGTATTTAGCTGGTAATAGGGAGAAGGTGTGTATTTATGGTACAGACTATGAAACACCCGATGGTACATGCATTCGTGATTATATACATGTGACCGATTTAGCAATAGCACATATTCTTGCCTTATATTCATTACTTGAGAACACCAATAAAGAGGTAATTTATAACTTAGGGAATGGTCGGGGTTATACAGTAAAAGAAGTAATAGAAGTTTGCGAGGCAGTAACAGGCAAAAAGGCAAATGTCGAACTCTCTGAAAGACGTGAAGGAGATCCTGCAATACTAATTGCTTCATCTAAAAAGATTTTTGATGAACTTGGGTGGAAGGCAGAAAAAAGCTTAGTGGAAATTATTGAAGATGCTTGGAAATGGCATAACAATCAAAGATACTGAACGGATAAAAACTTAATTTAAAAATGTAACTGACTACAAAATATTGCTTGTTATTATAAAAGTGCTGAATTTACCTAAAACTTGGTATAAAAGTTAGCACTTTTATATTTTTTACTTTCTCTTTTGCATAACAACTCACCATGTATAAAGAGAAATTCATCTTCATATAAGTAGTAAATAGCAAAATATTTGTCCAAACGAAGCTTATCGCAATGGAGTCATTCGTCATGTTCTCAAATACTAACATTATTTGAACCAGCTCTTGCTAAATTCTGCGATAGGTGGAAACGGTTGTTCATTGAAAGTGAAGGAAAGATAAAAAGGGCATTTCATCAGTTGCAACATGACTAATGAGGATGTGTATAATGAAAGATTTAATTTCCGTAATAATGAGTACTTATAATGAAAAGATGGAATGGTTAAAAGCCAGTATTGAATCTATTTTGAATCAAACATATTCAAAAATTGAATTTATTATTGTATTAGATAATCCAGATAATACTATGATTAAAAGCGTTGTATCTGATTATGCAAATAGAGACGAGCGCATAATCGTGGTTGAAAATGAAAAAAACATAGGACTAACAAATAGTTTAAATAAAGCTTTAGCGTATTGTAATGGTGAATATATAGCACGAATGGATGCGGATGATATTTCAGATCATACCAGACTATATAAGCAATTGGTTTACTTGAAAAAGTATAACTATGACTTAATTGGATCTAAAGTTAGAATAATTGACGAAAGTGGGAATGTTATACAAAAATCTTCTAATCATCCTGTTTCTAATACTTTTATTAATAGTATTTTGAAATACGATAATTGTGTTCCTCATCCAACATGGCTAGTCAAAAGAGAAGTGTATACTGACTTAAATGGATATCGGAATTTACACACCTGTGAAGATTATGATTTTTTATTGAGATGCTCTCAAAAATTTAAGATTGGTAATTGTAATGATGTAACGCTTACTTATAGGCTCAATTCTAGTAGTATTTCAAGATCGAATGCCTTAAAACAATTTTTATCTGCGAAGTATTTACAAAAAAACTATAAAAATATTCATTTAATTAATCAATCAGAAATCGATAAATATGTGAATAAAAGGACTACACTAAATACCGAAGAAAATTTTGATAAAGCACAGATCTATTTTAAGGAAGCATTAGTTTATAAAGAACAAGGCGAACTTTTTAAAATGGTATTAAATTTAATTCTTGCCTTAAAAATTTCGAAATATTTTCTTGTAAGGTGTAAAAATATGTTATCTATTAGAACTATTATACTGCTTAAAAGGTGATGGTAAAAAATACAGTCATTTCTTTTGTATTTTCTATAAAGAAATGGTGGCAGATTCTTGACCTAGTTTGTCTTAAAGAGGGGTAGTAAGGGGCGAGAAAAATGATTTACGAAAAAAAAAGACTTTCAAATAATTATTTTCTAATATTTATTTTAGTATTCAGTGTTTTTTTAGGTAACCTGAATGTAAACTTTGGTTTTGCGTTAAAACCACATATGGTGTTAATGGTAGTAATTTTTATGCTTACCCTTAGTAAATTTGTTTTTCATAAGCCTCAAAGTCATGAAACTTTTATGATTTTCTTCTATGTTTTCTACTGCCTTACTGGTGTCTTTTCTACATATCCGATGGCAAGTATTCGTTTGACTATTGCTATTTTAATCGGCCTTTTTTCTTACTTTATATATAAATTTCTATTTTCCAATATTACATTAAAAGAATTTGAGCGAATAATTGGGACAATAGGGATATTATATAACGTAATTTCATTATTGTTTTATCTATTTGGTTTAATTTCTAATCAATTTAATTTTTATGGGAACGGCATTAGATTTTATGGCTTAATGCTAGACAGAAATATGCCTCGTTTAATCGGAATATTATCAGACCCTAATATTTTTGTCGTATCTAACACGATCTTCTTGTTCTTTTTCCTAGCAAATATGAAAGACAAAAAAGGCAAGATTGGATTTGTGTTAGCTTTAATTACAACGATACTAACTTTTTCAAGGGGGGGCCTATTAGCAACCTTAGTAGGGATTGTTATTACTATTGCTTTTTTTAGTGTAAAAACAACAGTAAAATTTTTTTTTGCCGTACCTATAATTACATGGATAAGTTACTTTACCGTATTAAAAGTTATGCATATTGATATCTATCAGATTTTCATAAAAAGAATGGAATCTGTTGGTAAGGATGGTGGTAGTGGCAGAATTGAAATATGGAATAATGGTCTGTCGCTCTTTTTAAACAATCCTATAAAAGGAATAGGTTTATATAATTTTAGGGATTATAGTGCAGATTTTTTTGGTGAGGGAATTTATATGCACAATACTTTTTTAGAAATATTAGTCGAGTCGGGTGTAATTGGATCGGTATTATTCTTTATATTTTGGGCATTGTTATTTTTAAAAATAATGTCAATTGTATGGAAGGATAAATCAAAGGCTTTTCTTCTGGGGACTTATGTTTCAATTTCAATTTCTTTAATGTTCCTTTCACTAATTGCGAGTGAATATTTATTTTTATTTCTAGCACTTATTTGGCGATACAGTATGACAGAAAAAGAATATCTGTACCGTGAACAGATGAAGTTAGAATGAAAATAACATAAAAAATGAAAATTGGGGGAAACTATGAAGTTAGTTAGTGTCATTATTCCAATTTTTAATGTAGAGCAATACTTACAAAAATGTGTACAATCAGTTCAAAATCAAACGTATACAAATCTAGAAATATTTTTAGTCAATGATGGTTCAACAGATAAGTGTGGAAAGATGGTGGATGAATTAGCTGTCCAAGATTCACGGATTAAAGTAATTCATAAGCCGAACGGGGGGTTGTCTTCTGCTAGAAATGCTGCATTAGATAAGGCCAGTGGAGCATACATACTATTCGTGGATGCCGATGATTGGATAGAGTTGGATATGATTGAATCTATGGTACATGAAATGGAACAGCACGAAGCGGAATTAGTAGTATGTGATTATACGAAAGTGTACGAAGATAAAATAGAGAAGAATTTTTTAAAAATGAAGCAAGAGCAGATCGATATTGGAAAATTAGGATTAAAAGGATACTTATATGAATATTTTTTTAACTACAAACATGGGGATGAAGTTTGTAATAAATTGTATAAAAATGTGATTATTAAAAAATATCATATACGATTTGAACCTAATAGTGAGGTATTCTCAGAAGATAAGCTATTTAATCTATATTACTTAGTGCATATAAAGACAATAATAAGCACCAATTCATCTTTTTATTATTATTTACAACGAAATGGATCGCTCATGCGGCAACCTAAACCTGAAATTATAGAACAGTACCTAAATTTGGCAGGAAAGTACATTGATTATTTGAAAAGGAATAATTCGAATATGACAAGTATATACTCTATTTTAGTATTTCATTTGTTTAATAGTTCATTAAAAAACTACGTCAAATCGGGTGCAAGCATTTCGCAAATAACAGCGGCTATTGATAAAACGCAGAATAGGGATATCATGCAAATCATGACTAATTTGAAGACCGATAAAGAAGTAATAGCATACTGTCAGAGTAATCGAACAAAATTATTGACACCTTTATTTGTCAAAATATATGCAGTTTGTTATACATTAAAATTTAATTTGATACTCGCCTATACATTTAAAAATA
Source organism: Lysinibacillus sp. Ag94 (assembly GCF_023242215.1). Classification (NCBI taxonomy): domain Bacteria; kingdom Bacillati; phylum Bacillota; class Bacilli; order Caryophanales; family Bacillaceae; genus Lysinibacillus; species Lysinibacillus sp. Ag94. The sequence continues at coordinate 1,145,783 of NZ_CP096780.1, forward strand.
TTATGAAATAGGATGGTGTATTGCATAAAAATAACTTTCTAGTATCAATTATTATGCCTGTTTACAATGCGGAAAAGTATGTTGGCCAATCTATTGAATCTGTTCTAAATCAAACGTACAAAAATTGGGAATTGATAATTATAAATGACAAGTCTACAGACAATAGTCATCAAATGCTACTAGGATATAAGGATAGTCGAATAAAGATTATTAATTTGACACAAAACGGTGGTGTTGCGAATGCTAGAAATGCTGGAATTGAAAAAGCAAAAGGACAATTTTTAGCTTTTCTTGATAGTGATGATTTGTGGCATCCTGAAAAATTATCCAAACAACTCGACTTCATGCTAGAACATGATGTCGCATTTTCCTATACACAATATCAAGAAATAACAGAAAGTAATAAAAGAACACGGAAAATCGTTAAGATATGCAAAGAACCAGTGGATTATAAAAAATTATTGCGTGCTAATTACTTTGGATGTTTAACAGTTGTATTAGATACACGTAAAATTGCTAAACCACTTTTTAAGAAGACTAAGCATGAAGATTATGCCCTTTGGCTAGATATATTAAAAAATTATGAGATTAAGGCTTACGGAATGAATGAAGTACTAGCCTATTATCGAATTACACCAGGTTCCTTAAGCAGAAATAAAGTCAAAGGTTTAACGTGGAACTGGAAAATTTATAAAAATCACCTTGGTATGACAACGGTTCAATCTGTCTACCGGATGTGTATTTTCTTGCTTAATATTTCGATAAAATACGTTTCAACTAGATTGACAGGTTAAGAATGGTGAAATTAGACATAGAATAACACCTTTCGTTGTAGTGTACTTTATCAAATCAACGTGGAGGCGTTTTTCTATGGGGACAAGGGTGAGTTATCCAGTAGCAATGAAAGCAATTGAAATAGATGGAGTTAATGATTCTCAAATAAAACCATAGATGAAATCGCGAATGGCATCGTCTTGAACGGCCTGTAGGAATGAGAACGAAAAAATCTTCTATAATATCTACTGCAAAAGGTAGCATTCTTATAATTACGAACTCTCTTATTGGAAAAAATACAAATTTGAATAAAAAGCAATCGTTATTAATATATTGAAAAGTAATATAAACCCGCCAATTAATAAATAAACACATATGCCGTAGAAGAGGACAGCCTTACATGAGGGGAGATTGCATGAAAAAAATACGTAAAGCTATTATACCTGCTGCAGGATTAGGCACGCGTTTTTTGCCAGCTACTAAGGCAATGCCGAAGGAAATGTTACCAATTGTCGATAAACCGACTATTCAATATATCGTTGAAGAGGCAGTTGCTTCAGGTATTGAGGATATCATTATTGTTACAGGTAAAAATAAAAGAGCAATTGAGGATCATTTTGATAATGCGTTTGAGCTCGAGGCAAATTTACTAGAAAAAGAGAAGTTCGATATGCTTGAGAAAGTAAAAGCCCCCTCTAAAGTAGATATACACTATATTCGTCAAAAGGAACCTCTTGGCCTTGGTCATGCGATATGGTGTGCACGTAAGTTTATTGGGAATGAGCCTTTTGCGGTCCTTTTAGGTGATGATATTGTGAAAAATGACATTCCGTGTCTGAAACAATTAATCGAGCAATATGATCAAACGTATTCGAGTGTTATAGGAGTGCAAAAGGTTCCAGATGTTGATGTTCATCGTTATGGAATCATTGACCCGATTTCAACAGAAAACCGTTTAATGGAAGTAAGGGAATTTATCGAAAAGCCTGCTTTTAGAGATGCCCCCTCAAATTTTGCAATCATAGGAAGGTATATTTTAACTCCTGAAATTTTCACCTTCTTAGATGAACAAAAAAAAGGTAAGGGTGGTGAAATTCAATTAACAGATGCGATTGAAGCGTTAAATTGTTGTCAGCGAGTATTTGCATTTGAAATAGAAGGAAACCGCTATGATGTTGGAGAGCATATAGGATTTATTAATACAATTATTGATTTTGCGTTGGATCGTGATGAGTTACATGAAGCGGTTACTAATTTACTGTTAAATAAAGTAAAGCAACTTAGGGAGTGTCACTTCGAATTAAAATAATTTACGCTAGTAGGAATTCCAAATTATAGGATTGGAAGAGATGATTTGACGATTCGTACTATTCAAATGAGCATTTTCAATTTTGAAATCACTAAGCAAGATTGGTCAATATATGAGGCGGAGGTAGAGTGGATTCACCGTCATTTAGCAGAGAGTAGCGAGCTGTTAACGGGTTGGTTACAAGTTCCTCTTGAAAATCAGCGCGCTTTATTGCGGCGTATTGAAGATACTAAGCGAGAAATTCATGCGTATGCAGATGTACTTGTTGTTATTGGTGTAGGAGGATCATTTTTAGGGGCACGTGCCATCCAAGATGCGTTGTCACCTTATTTTACTCGTTCTACTGAAGGTATTGAAGTGTTGTATGCTGGACAAAATATGAGTGGTTCCTATATTAATAGTTTGCTTCAATATTTAACGAATAAAAGTGTGTATGTGAACGTCATTTCGAAGTCTGGGGAAACGATGGAACCAGCACTCGCCTTTCGTGTGTTGCGGCAGTTTATGGAAAAACGTTACGGGGAAGAGGCTGTTGACAGAATTATTGTGACGACAGATGCGGAAAACGGACGTTTGAAGCAAATAGCAGATCGCGCTGGTTATAGACAATTTACCATTCCATCCGATATTGGTGGTCGCTATTCGGTGTTAACTTCGGTAGGGCTATTACCAGCAGCGGTTGCAGGTGTTAATATTCGGATGCTTATGGCAGGTGCTAGGGATGCTGCGTTAACATTGCAAGATACAGCACTAGAGCGTAATGAAGCCTATCAATATGCAGTGTTGCGGCATTTGATGTTTGAACGAGGGTATAAAGTGGAGTTGCTCGCTTCATTTGAACCTGCATTATGTAAGTTCCATGAATGGTGGATGCAGTTGTTTGGTGAAAGTGAAGGGAAACAGCGAAAAGGTCTATTTCCTGCGACAGTTAATTATTCGACTGATTTACATGCTATAGGTCAGTTTATTCAAGAAGGAAGTCCGATTTTATTTGAAACATTACTGCATTTTAAGGAAATAGATAATGATTTTAAAGTGCCATATGATGTGCGCGATGAGGATGGTTTGAATTATTTATCGAAACGAACATTCAATGAAATTAATGGGCTTTCCATGAATGGAACAGCACTTGCTCATGCAGAGGGTGGTGTACCTGTCATTCAATTGATGCTCCCAAAACTGGATGCCTATCACATAGGTTATTTAATCTATTTCTTTATGAAGGCATGTGCAATGAGTGCAAGTTTACTAGGAGTGAATCCGTTTGATCAGCCTGGTGTAGAAACATATAAACAAAAGACGTTAGAACTATTACAAACGTTTAATAGTTCCATCAACAATGAATAAGCTATTGAAATTATAATTGAATATGCTTTAATGGGAATTTTTGAAATTCATAACATAGAAACAGTACTTGGAGCGAAGAATGGCGAGTGTAGCTACGCCTTTTGCTACAGAGCAAAATTTCCAGCGAGAAAGTAGTTATGTTTTCCTATGACTATGTGTAACGCATCATACAAGCTGAAAGCCCTGAAGAGAAGCTTCTGGATAAAATTATCCAATAGATGTTTTGGTGAAGAATCGCAGGAAATCGAACTATTAAAGTGCCGAACAATACGAAAGTTAAACATAATCGTTTAGTTGATTCATCGACAATGGTTTGACGAGGGAGGGAATTTAGGTGGAAGAAGTAATGGACTTAAAAAAAATATTTAAAATACTGCGTAAACGTATATACCTTATTCTAAGTCTTACTATTGTTGCGATTGGCATTACGGCGGCTCTAAGTTACTTTGTAATTACGCCTATCTATCAAGCACAAACGCAATTTTTAGTAAATCAAACAGTTAATGATCAAGAAGCGTATGCAAGGGCACAACAGCTAGAGACAGATTTACAATTAATCAATACGTATAATGTCATCATTAAGAGTCCGGCTATTTTAAACAAAGTTATTGATAAGCTTGATCTAAACATTACAACAGAAAAGTTGGCTGAGCAAATAATCGTATCTAGTGAACGTAACTCCAAAGTGGTTACTATTAAAGTTTTAGATACAGATTCAGAAAAAGCAGTTACCATCTCGAATACAGTTGCGACAGTATTTAAAGAAGAAATACCGAAACTAATGAGTGTTGATAATATAAATATTTTATCAGAGGCAAAAATAAGTAAAGATTCAAGCCCTGTGAAACCAAATAAATTACTTAATATTGTTTTGGGCGCCGTCCTTGGATTTGTAATTAGTGTAGGGTTCGCTCTATTGTTGGAGTTTTTAGATACAACAATAAAGACGGAGTCGGATATTGAAGAATTAGCATTGCCTGTTATCGGGTTGGTGGGTGTTTTTCCCACCGAAAAAAATTATAAATCCCGTAAAGCTAGGAGGGCATAGAAATGTTTCATTCTAAAAAGAAAAAGAACCAGAAGCTGTTAACAAAACCGCGACAACTTCTTACAGCTTTGGATGCAAAATCAATGATTTCTGAGCAATTTAAGACAATTCGTACGAATATTAAGTTTGCTATGCCAAAGCAAGGTCTTACAACAATATTAGTTACGTCTACTATACCCGGTGAAGGAAAATCAACAAATGCTGCCAATCTTGGTGTTGTTTTTGCACAAGAAGGAAAACGGGTATTGCTCGTAGATGCTGATATGCGTAAACCAACGTTGCATAATATATTTAATATTATTAATTTATTTGGGTTATCATCAATATTAGAAAGAAAATGTCAGTATGATGAAGTATTACAGGACACATCTGTGGAAGGGTTGTTTATTATTACAAGTGGACCAATTCCAACGAATCCAGCGGAATTACTGTTATCCCCTACTATGGATAGATTTTTAGAAGAGGTAAATCATAAATTTGATCTTATCATTTTCGATACCCCCCCGCTATTACCTGTAGCTGATGCTCAAATTGTATCGAATAAATGTGATGGTTCGTTATTAATTGTCGGTGCGGGTAATGTAGAAAAAGAGGATGTAAGAAAAGCGAAAACACTCTTAGCTGCTTCGAAGGCCAATATTATTGGTGTTGTGTTAAATAAATATAGCATGCCGAAAAGTCAATATTATTATCAATATACAGATAATTGAAATTAAATAACATTCTTAGTCGCAAATCTAGGATGGGTTTGCGTTTTATTTTGCGATTTACTAGGAGTAGATGGTAAACTAAAAGGTGCTAATTAAAGAAAGAGTGGTCTTGTCAAATGAAAGTACTATTTATTGGAGATATCGTCGGTTCGATTGGCCGCGATGCAGTGGAAAAATATTTACCACGCTTAAAGAGAAAATATAACACAGACGTTGTTATTGCCAATGGTGAAAATGCAGCAGCAGGACGTGGTATAACACGAAATATTTATAATGATTTACTACAAATGGGTGTGGATGTTATTACGATGGGTAATCACACTTGGGATAATAAAGATATTTTTGATTTTATTGACGATGCGGATTATTTAATCCGTCCAGCGAACTTTTCGAGTGAGGCCCCAGGTAAGGGGATGGTGCAAATTTCGAAAAATGGTGTCACATTATCGGTCATTAATTTACACGGTCGTGTCTTTTTACCGCCCCATGAGGATCCTTTTGCGATGGCAGATGAATTAGTCGAAGAAGCTCGTAAAACGTCACCGCTTGTGTTCGTTGATTTCCACGCGGAAGCAACAAGCGAGAAAATTGCACTTGGCTGGCATCTAGATGGAAAGGCATCAGCAGTCGTTGGTACACATACACATGTGCAAACAGCGGATGCACGTATTTACCCAAATGGGACAGCCTATATTACGGACGTTGGTATGACAGGTCCATACGATGAAATTTTAGGGATGACGAAGGAAAGTGTCATTTATAGATTCCAAACAAATATGCCATCTCGTTTCGAAGTGCCTAAAAAAGGACGCGATGTGTTAAGTGGTTTCTTTGTTGAAATTGATGACAAGACAGGAAAAGCTCTACATTGTGAACGAATTTATATAAACGAAGATTATCCGTTCCAAGCATAAGAATAGAAACTATTGTGTATTAAAAATGCACAATAGTTTTTTGTTTTGAAAATTTGTTATTCAATTAAAGCGTCATAATAAAAAATGACTCTTCAACAAAACGAGGGTTTGATTTCCACTCCGACTGGGCGCTTTGTAGCTGACGCTTCGCTTTCGCACAGAGCAAAGCTTCCTTGGGGCGTCCGATGAGCCGCTTCACTCGCGTTCCTCTATCGCTATCCCCAAGGAGTCGCCCAGCCTCCTCTCCAATCAACCATTTCACAAGTTTGTACCTTCTGGCATGTCACTCAAAATTTATAGTGATAAAACGAAACTTCAACAAAGGGGTTTGTCTGTGCAAAAGTTCAGAAATAACAGGTGTACAATTGTGTCACTATTATAAGTCTTTTCTTTTCGATTATAATAAGTAGCAATAGTGTTCACTTTTGAAATGATGAAAACTTATAAAAGCTCTACACTACCGCTGATTGGAGTGGAAGGCTACTCGACTCCCGTGGGAAAGCGAGACAGGCGAGACCCTGAGGCCAACACGATGTTGGTCACGAAGGCATTGTCACAGGATGTGACGCACTTAGCCTTCGTTCCTTTAGCGAAGGAAGCGGCTCGGCGCTCGTCCACAGGAAAGCGAGTAGCCTGGAACGGAAATCATCCCACGTTTTGCAAAGGAGCCCTAAGTTATTTAAAATGGCGTATTTATTTCAATGACAAAGTAATCTTCTAACTGTAAATATCAGTCTTTTTAGATTGTTTTGATATATAAGAAATGAAAATAGTCTATTTTCTTCTTACCGAGCATAAAATGACCTATCGACAATAACTTAAGGTCCAAAAAAAGGGGGACATGAGTTGTTGAGCGTAAACACTATTCGCGAAACGGGGAGGAATAATTGTGGATTCATTAAAAGTATCATCACGCTCTAATCCAAATTCAGTTGCAGGTGCATTAGTCGCGGTAATCAGAGAAAAAGGGCAAGCAGAAATGCAGGCAGTTGGGGCAGGTGCACTTAACCAAGCCGTGAAAGCAGTGGCCATTGCACGCGGATTTGTAGCGCCAAGTGGCACAGATTTAATTTGCGCACCGGCGTTTGCCGATATTTTAATTGCTGGTGAGGAACGTACAGCTTTAAAGCTTCTTGTGGAAAAACGTATTCGATAAAAAAGTAATGAAGTAAAATGCCTTGCACATAATAAGCTGCAAGGCATTTTTTTCGTTTATATTGACAATCGGAATTTGAGGAAGAGAATCCTACATGCTCTACATACAAATATGTTAAATGTCACTTGAAAACGGCAAATAAATTTTTTAAACTTAGTTGATTTGAAAATTACAACTTTATGAACGCCATTTTCAGTCAAAGGTCTGATTTTCGTTTAAATCAAGGAATAACAATAGTGTAGACCGTTTCTTCGTGTTAAACTTATGAAGGAAAAATAATAGTATATACAATGGATCTAAGGAGTTGTTGACATGTTACATCAGCTTTCATGGAAAGTCGGTGGGCAACAGGGTGAAGGGATTGAAAGTACAGGCGAAATTTTCTCAACGGCAATGAATCGTTTAGGCTACTTCCTATACGGTTATCGTCATTTCTCTTCTCGAATTAAAGGTGGCCATACGAATAATAAAATTACAGTTCGTCCAACAGAAGTACGTTCAATTGCGGATGATTTAGATATTTTAGTAGCGTTCGACCAAGAAACAATCGACGTCAATTATAAGGAATTAACAGAAACAGGCGTTATTTTGGCGGATTCAAAATTTACTCCAGTGAAGCCAGAAGATTCAAAAGCGCCTTTATTTGTAGTACCTTTTACAGAGGTAGCGGCAGAGCTTGGTACTTCGTTAATGAAAAATATGGTGGCGATCGGGGCAACAGCTTCATTGCTAAATCTTGAGGACGAAGTGTTCCAAAATGTTGTAGATGATATTTTTGGCAAAAAAGGTGAAGAAGTTGTTCAGAAAAATATGGAGGCCATTGCACGTGGTCATGAATTAATGAATGAGCTGTTAGGAGATCGTGTAGGTGACTGGGCTTTAGCACCAGCAGATGGTAAACGCCGTATGTTCATGATCGGAAACGATGCAGTTGCACTTGGTGCACTTGCAGCTGGGACACGCTTTATGGCAGCCTACCCAATTACACCAGCTTCTGAGATTATGGAATATCTTATTAAAAAATTACCGAAATTCGGTGGTGCGGTTATTCAAACAGAAGACGAAATTGCTGCAGCGACAATGGCAATTGGTGCAAACTTTGGTGGTGTTCGTGCTTTTACAGCTTCTGCCGGCCCTGGTCTTTCATTAATGATGGAAGCACTTGGTCTTTCAGGTATGACAGAGCAACCACTAGTTGTTGTTGATACGCAACGTGGTGGTCCATCAACAGGATTACCAACAAAACAAGAGCAATCAGATTTAATGGCGATGTTATATGGTACGCATGGTGAAATTCCAAAAGTAGTAATTGCACCATCTACAATGGAAGAAGCATTCTTTGATACAATCCAAGCATTTAACATTGCAGAGGAATTACAATTACCAGTTATTTTAATGACAGACTTACAATTATCTCTAGGTAAACAATCTGTAGAGCCATTCGATTACAATAAAATTGAAATTCGTCGCGGGAAAATTGTTACAGGCGACATTGAAGAAGCAGCCGATAAAGCATACTTCAAACGTTATGAAGATACAGAAGATGGTATTTCACCGCGTGTGCTACCTGGTACGTTGAATGGTATTCACCATGTAACAGGGGTTGAACACGATGAAACGGGTAAACCGTCTGAAGCATCTGGTAACCGTCAAGTACAAATGGATAAACGTTTCCGTAAGCTAGCAGCATTGAAATTTGATCGTCCAGTACATTCAAATGCGCCACACGAAGAAGCTGATATTTTGTTAGTGGGCTTTAACTCAACACGTGGAGCTATTGAAGAAGTACAAGAACGCTTAAATGCTCAAGGCATGAAGGTGAACCATGCACATATTCGTTTAATTCACCCATTCCCATCTGCTGAGGTGGCACCACTTGTAGCAAAAGCGAAAAAAGTAATCGTTGTAGAAAATAACTACACAGGTCAATTAGCAAATATTATGAAGATGAATGTTGGTGGTCACGATAAAATCGAGACTATTACAAAATATGATGGTACACCATTCTTGCCAGGTGAATTAGAAAATCGTGTGAAGGAGTTGACTCGCTAATGGCAACATTTAAGGATTTTCGTAATACAGTGAAACCAAACTGGTGCCCAGGCTGTGGCGACTTCTCTGTTCAGGCAGCGATTCAACGTGCCGCGGCAAACGTCGGTATTGAACCAAATGAATTAGCGGTTATCTCGGGGATTGGCTGTTCTGGTCGTATTTCAGGCTACATTAATTCATATGGCTTCCACGGTATTCATGGTCGTGCATTACCAATTGCACAAGGCTTAAAAATGGCTAACCGTGATTTAAACGTTATTGCTTCTGGTGGTGACGGAGATGGATTTGCGATTGGTATGGGTCATACCATTCATGCTATCCGTCGTAATATTGACATCACATACGTTGTGATGGATAACCAAATTTATGGTTTAACAAAGGGGCAAACATCTCCACGTTCCGCTGCAGGATTTATTACAAAATCTACGCCAGGTGGTGCGATTGAGCCGTCATTAAAACCGTTAGAAGTAGCTTTAACAAGCGGAGCTACTTTTGTCGCACAAGGATTCTCAACGGATATTAAAGAATTAACAGCTTTAATTGAAGCGGGCATTAATCATAAAGGCTTCTCATTCATCAACGTATTCTCACCTTGTGTTACGTATAACAAAGTGAACACGTACGATTGGTTTAAAGAAAACTTAACGAAGCTCGCTGATATTGAAGGCTATGACAATTCTGACCGTGGTATGGCAATGCGTACAGTAATGGAGCATGAAGGTTTAGTAACAGGTATTATTTATCAAAATACTGAAACAGCTTCCTATCAAGAAAAAGTACCAGGTTATTCAGAGCTACCATTAACGGATATCGATATTAAAATGAGCGAAAATGATTTTAATGAATTAGTAAAAGAATTTATGTAAATTAAATTTTTATTGCATGAAAAAGCATTTGGAATTCCTCCAAATGCTTTTTGTGTTTTTGAAAGACTGTTATGTCAATGAAATGATACATGCTCTGTGAAGTGGTTGATTGGAGTGGAGACTGAGCGACTCCTTGGGGATTAGCAATAGAGGAACGAAGGCTAAAAGCATCACATCCTGTGATAACGCCTTCGTGACCAACATCGTGCTGCTGTCGCTACGTTGCACTCACGCTTTCGCGCAAAAAACATCTGTTGGCCCGAGACCCTGCAGCGAAGCAAAGCGGCTCATCGGGCGCCCCCAGGAAGCTTTGCTCTGTGCGAAAGCGAAGCGACAGCAACAAATGTTTTCTGTAGCGAAAGCGAAGCGTCAGCTACAAAGCGCTCAGTCGGAACGGAAATCACCCCCCCCGTTTTGTCGATCAATTTGATTTTTATAGTTGTGTTCTTCAAAAATTTTTTGATATCCTTATAAATTCCTTATAATCATTTTCTACACTATAATCATCGAAAGGAAGATGATTATCAGATGGAAGATATTATTTTACAAACAGAAAATCTTAGTAAAAGCTTTAAGGGACAAAAAATTGTGGAGGACTTGTCGTTAACGATACCTCGCAATACTGTTTACGGTTTACTCGGTCCTAACGGCGCAGGGAAATCGACAACGTTAAAAATGATAACAGGTATGCTGCGTCCGAATGCTGGGAAGATACTTTTTAATGGACGTGAATGGAATCGCAATGATTTAAAAGACATTGGTGTATTAATTGAAACACCATCACTTTATGGAAATTTAACGGCAAGAGAAAATCTAAAGGTTCGAACGATTGCTCTCGGGTTGCCCCAGTCACGTATTGACGAAGTATTAAGAATCGTAGACTTGACTAACACAGGAAAAAAACGTGCAGGACAGTTTTCGTTAGGGATGAAACAGCGTCTTGGAATAGCTATTGCGCTATTAAACTATCCAAAGCTTTTAATTCTGGATGAGCCGACAAATGGTCTCGATCCAATCGGTATTCAAGAGCTTCGAAAGCTAATCCGATCTTTTCCAGAGCAAGGGATTACAGTCATTTTATCTAGTCATATCCTGTCAGAGGTAGAGCAGGTTGTTGATGAAATTGGTATCATTGCAGGAGGGAAATTAGGCTATCAGGGAGTTGCTCCACAAGGTCAGGAATTAGAATCATTATTTATGCAAGTAGTGTCTGCTAATGGAAAGGTAGGCATGTAACATGATTTCAATTATGAAGGCTGAAAGATTAAAATGGAAAAAGACTTATATCCCTAAATTAGTGTGGCTAGCACCCATTGTGGCGTTATTACTTACTGCATTATTAATGGGAGGGGCATTTTTTCAAAAGGGTGCTTATAATTGGTGGTATACAATGCTCTTACCAGGAGCACTGACGGTATGTTGTGCACTAGTGGTGGAAAAAGATGCCAAATTGAAATACCACAGTATTCTCGCAATGCCGATTGACTTAAAGAAGATTTGGTTTGGTAAAATACTTGCATGTAGTGGATGGTTGTTATTAACTACACTTATTTTCTTTGTTGGTATTACTGCTGGTGGAATATTATTTGGTAATAGTTATTCTTTCATTAATAGTCTTACAGGTAGTTTATTAATTTTCGTAACGTTTTTATGGCAAATTCCACTTTGTTTATTCCTTGCAACAAAATTAGGAACTTATATTGCTATTTTAATAAATATAGTTGGTAATTTTGCTGGTATGATTGCATTTGCGAATGGGGATTTTTGGTATAGTGTTCCTTACGCCATTACAGCAAGATTAATTTGTCCAACACTAGAGATTTTACCAAATGGTCTGCCAGTGCCTGAGGGAAGTCCATTGTTAAACACGTGGGTTATAGCTCCAGGTATATTAATTGCCTTAGTGTGGTTTGCTTTAATAAGCTTCCTTACTGCACGATGGTTCCAAAAAAGGGAGGCGAAATAGCGTATGGGAATGTTAAGATTACTTAGAGCAGAGTTTCTTAAAACAAAAAGAACGCCTTTTTTACTCACACATTTAATTGTACCTATCATTATTTCAGGGATATTTTTAGCATACTATACTTATTCACCATGGGGTTTCAATGATAGGGTAACGGCTTATCTCCAAGGAGTAGCATGCGGGTTTCCAATTATTATTGGGTTAGTTTGTGCGATGGCAGCGGAGCAAGAAGCAACTGCAGGACATTTTCAGGGGATGCTAACAACTACTAAAACAAAAATAGTAGCCTATTTAAGCAAGTTGCTACTGTTATTATTATTTAGTTTTGGAGCCATATTACTGTCTTTCGGTATTTTTAGTGTTGGTTTTATTGAGCTTTTGCATGAAGCTACTTTTGGTTATCGATTTTATTTTATAGCTGGATGTATTCTATTTGTAAGCTTTGCATTTTTATATATTTTGCATTTTTTTGTTAGTCTTTATTTTGGTAAAGGTGCTTCAATCGGATTAGGGATTGTGGGATCACTACTAGTAGCCTTATTACTCACTGGATTAGGTGATGGCATTTGGTCATTTATACCGTATGGTTGGGGTGGTCACTTTGTTTCATTATGGACAATAAAAGCGTCAGGAGTTGACTTATCGACAGTGGAAATAGGATTACAGGAAGGTATTATTGCTTCCGTATGCGGAACATTGTTCGCATTAGTCCTTTCTTGCTTATGGTTCTGGAGATGGGAAGGAAGAAAATCAGAAAGTTAGGGAATGAAGAAATGATGAGGGTAGAAATATGGCGAAAATATTAGCGGTAGATGATGAAAAAGGTATTTTAGTATTGATAAAAAATGCATTACTAAAAGATGAACATTTAGTAACGGTAGTCTCTGATGCAACAGAAGTAAGTAAAATGAATCTTGGTGCCTTCGATTTAATTTTACTGGATGTGATGATGCCCGAAATTGATGGATTTACTTTATGTGGTCAAATACGTCATGCGGTAGATTGTCCTATCCTTTTTTTAACGGCTAAATCGTTGGAGGAGGATCTAATGTATGGTCTAGGTCTTGGCGCAGATGATTATATTATTAAGCCGTTTGGCATTGGAGAGCTACGTGCAAGAGTGAATGCGCATTTGAGACGCGAAAAAAGAGAACGACGTAGTATTCTTTTTGTAGATAATGTTCACTTCAATCTTTCAGGTAAAGAGCTGTTTGTAAATGAGGAGAAGGTAATGCTGACAAAAAGCGAATACGAAATATGCGAATATCTAGCTCGAAATCGAGGACAGGTGTTTTCTAAAGAAAAGATTTATGAAACTATTTTTGGCTTTGATGGGAAGAGTGACAGTACTGCTATTACAGAGCATATAAAAAATATTCGTTCAAAGCTACATGCCTTTCATGTTGACGCCATTGACACTGTTTGGGGGATCGGATATAAATGGAGACAATAAAGCCTACTAAAGGAACACGACTACATACTTTTTTTCTTCGATACCTCCTTTTTTTAAGTTTAGGCACCATTTTGTTAGTAGTAGTACTGATCTGTTTAACGTTGTTTGCCCTTTCTACCAACATCGTATTACCAGCAAATTATGCAGAAACTCAAATTTCATTATCAAGGGATCGTATTGCGTCTAGTAGTTCAGTTACGGCTGATATTATCCCAGACCTTGTTGATTACGCAGTCTTCTCTAAAGAAGGTAAACTTCTTGCAGGAAATCTTTCAAAGAAGGAAGCTTTTAAAGCTTGGAATGCAATGAAAAAAGAACAATCTCAAGGTATCACCCAATTTTACTCGTTAATAGAGCGAGAAAATGAGATTTGTATATTACGGTATGATTTAGTGCCACAGTATCGTTCGGCTATTATGAGGAAGTATTTACCTAATCCACAACTATTAGATATTTTATTATTTATTATAGGAATTATAACTATAGCAACTGTCCTTGCGATCCATTTTGGAAGAAAGCTTAAGAAAAAAATGTTTGGCTTGCAGGAAGCGATTGAAAAAATACAAAATCAAAATTTGGATTTTACGATAAGCCCGTCAGGTATACGTGAAATAGATGAAATATCCATTTCTCTTGAGCAAATGAGAGAGGCTTTAAACAGCTCCTTAAAACAACAATGGGAATCAGAACAAGCACGTAGAGAACAAATTTCTGCTCTTGCTCACGATCTGAAAACACCACTTACAATTATTCGAGGGAATGCAGAGCTTTTGCAGGATACTGATCAAGATGATAGTCAAAAAGAATATAATAATTATATTTTGAAAAATACAATGGCATTAGAAAAATTCACAAAAGAGCTAATTGATTTATCAAAAATGGAGAAAAATATCGTTCGTGAAAAAAAGAATGTTAAAACAGATGCATTGATAACAGAAATAGAACATCAAATGAGAGCTCTTTCGTTGGAAAAAAAGCTTCAAGTAAATGTCCAAAAGGAAATGCTCCCTGCAATTATAGTAATCGATGAAGAGCAGTTCTATCGAGCAATTTTAAATGTCGTATCCAATGCTGTAGAGCACACACCTGAAAATGGAAAGGTGGTATTAACTGTTCAAAGTGCTGCTGATTTTATTCAATTTACCGTTACCGATAACGGGTGTGGATTTTCTCCGAGAGATTTAAATGAGGCTACCAAACAGTTTTATCGTGGAGATCCAAGCAGAAATGCAGGAAATCATCATGGAATGGGACTTTATATTGCCCAATCCATTGTTCAAAATCATGGTGGAACACTGCGTATCGATAATGATTTAGCAGCCGGTGGAGGAAAAGTGACCATAACAATCCCGACACCTTGACATAATTGTGGCTGTCGCTTCGCTTTTGGTCATGTTTTATCATGTAATAAAGGGACTGGGACAGAACTCGATTATGAAAAACAGTGAAAATAGATCATAACTTTTTCGCTTCAATAGTAGAGTATTCCTTCCTAAATCAAAAAAATGTTAGACCGAAATACAATCAGTCTAACATTTTTCTTTTTGTCCCAGCCACTTTTTTGCTCGTTTAAATAAACTATGCAAAGCGCCAGATCAATTTCCCACGTTATGGACTTTTGAACAGCTTCTTTTATTAAAATTCCATATTCCAATGTTCAGTTTCATTATCATACAAAAAACTTACATTTGCATGTTCGACATTCAATTCATGCTGTAAAGAATCAATAAAAGATTGAAACATTTCTTCGTTTACTTCTTCTTTTTTGTTATTTAACCTAATAGTAAGCGTAGGAGTACCTCTTGTATGATATGTAGGTGTAAATGAAATACTTTCTGGTTCCCCAAATGTTTTAGTTATATAACTATAAACTTTTGGTCTTAATTGTTCTATGAATGTTGCTTCTTCTTGAATTGTTATATCGTCTTCTATTTGTTTCGTATTTTTATTTTCATAAACCTTGAATGTTTTTTGTGTTTCTGTATTTAAAATCATTGCAGCATATTCAAAATCAGGGTATTGATCATCACTATCAAAAAGGACATGGGAAATTTCGTATTTCATAGTTGGATATTTCTCTTGTATGTATTGTTCTGCTTGTGAAATTACCTTTTCCTCTTCTTTTTTATCTGGTATCATCGATGCTCTAAAACTAAAAAATAAATAGATAATCCCGAATAGTAGTAGTATCACTATTCCCCCAATTGAAAAAATGAAAATGCTCCAAACTTTTAGCCACTTATTCATCTAATCGCCCCCCTCTGTTAAGTATATCTGTTTATTTTATAAATTTGTATAAATACCAAACTCTGTAAATGTAATGTGAAACGGAAAATTGAAGGGGGCTCATCAGACACCCTCAAAAAAACGCTTAGCCGGAGCGGAAATTAACCCTACGCAATGATGCCTAGCTATTCATACGGAAAGGATTATTTTGTCAAAATTTCTAATATCAATCTTTTTGTTTTCTCCGAAAAGGAAAAAATGGGGAGCGTGTTCGGGCAATAGTATTGTAAAAAATGCTACAATAAAAGAAAAAAAGAAGAGGCGATGCACGTGGATAACGTCATTGATTTTATTGCAAAGAAAAAAGAACGTGAAGAAAGACAGCGCACACAGGATTTGGAAAGGTATGTTGCGACACAATGTAATTTTCAGCAACCCGAAAATATTGATGCACTTGTTGATGGAAAAATGATTGAAGTCAAGGACCATACGTTGTTTTTAGGTTTTCTCTCGATATTAAATGATCAAAACATTGATCCACTTGATATTTTTCAAGATGTTTTTACATTAGCACCTGCCCACTTTGAGATGTCCTACAATATGAAATGGTGGTCAGTTGTACAGCTTGCCTTTACATTTTTAACAATTTTAAAAGAAAACGAGCCGCATACATATGCAGATTTTCTTGGTTTATAAAATGAATCTAGAGTGTGTGCACGTCTTAGAAAGCTACATAACGTGCGCATACAGGCTAGATTCCTACTTACTCCTCTATAACTTTTACAATCCCCCTTTAATTAATAATCATTTTATAGATTTTCATAATTCCTTCATAATTTTTACTGAATATTTTAATGTCCTCCATACTTGCTTAATGTTTGTTTCCTAACATAAATGTTGTAAGGCAAATGAAAACAAACATAAACAAATGGAGGTTCCAACTCATGGCAATTCAAAAGTTGTGGAAGAAAGGTCTAATTGGAGCATTAGCAATTTCAATGTTGGCAGCTTGTTCCGACGGTTCATCTAGTTCAAATGAAGTCAAAAGTGATTTAACACTTGAAGAGATGACGAAAAAGGCAAAAGAAGAAGGCACTGTAAATTCTGTCGGAATGCCAGATACATGGGCTAACTGGGTAGAGACTTGGGCTGATCTTGGTACTGAATATAGCCTTAAGCATAAGGATACAGACATGTCGAGTGCTGAGGAGCTAGCGAAGTTTGAGGCGGAAAAGGATGATGCCACTGCGGATATTGGTGACGTCGGAATTGCTTTTGGACCGATTGCCAAGGACAAGGGTTTAACATTACCGTATAAAACATCTTATTGGGATGAAATACCAGGCTGGGCAAAGGATAATGAAGGCCATTGGATCGTGGGTTACACAGGAACTATTTCATTTTTAACTGATAAAAACAACGTCAAAAATGCCCCGAAATCATGGGAGGATATTAAAAACGGAAATTACACGGTCAGCATTGGTGATGCTTTAACAGCAAATCAAGCCCAGTTTGCAATTTTAGCAGCTGCAATGGCATTTGGTGGCGATGAATCGAATATTCAACCAGGAATAGACTTTTTTGCAGACTTAGCAAAACAAGGGCGTTTAAAAGGAGATCCAACTGTTGCGAATTTAGAAAAAGGCGAGATTGATGTAGCCATCTTATGGGATTTTAATGCACTTGGCTATCGACACCAAATTGATGAGAAACGTTTTGATGTCGTCATTCCATCAGAAGGCTCTGTAACATCAGGCTATGCAACAATCATAAATAAATATGCTAAAAATCCTCATGCAGCAATGCTAGCTCGTGAATACATTTTATCGGATGCAGGACAAGAAAATTTAGCGAAGGGTTATGCTCGTCCAATTCGTGACAAGGTTCAATTACCTCAAGAGGTTCAGAAGCTATTATTACCTGCGGAAATGTACAAAAATGCACAGCCAGTAAAAGACCAAAAGAAATGGGAAGAAACAACAAAGCAAATTCCACAACAATATCAGGAGCAGGTATTAATTCATGGAAAATAATAAAGTTGTCTTAATTGTCGTAGATGCACTTCGCTTTGATACAGCTTGTACCCATATGGGATTTATGCACCATTTAGTTGAACGTAAAATAGCAGCACGCTACAAGGTTTGCTCAAAGGTACCTTCACTATCAAGGCCTTTATATGAAACGATTTTAACGGGGACACCACCCATTGTACATGGAGTAACGAGCAATATGACAGTGCGTTTATCGACGCAACATAGTTTATTTCATTTAGCGAAAGAAAACGGTCTATCTACAGCAGCTGCTGCCTATTATTGGGTAAGTGAGCTATATAATCGTGCACCATTTGTGCATATGGAGGACAGGCTGCAATTAGATACTCAATTGCCGATTGAGAATGGACTGTTCTACTTTGAGGATCACTATCCAGACAGTCATTTATTTGCTGAAGCTGCTTGGCTAATGGATCAAAAGCAACCAGATTTCTTATATATTCATCCGATGAATGTAGATGATGACGGTCATAAATTTACGGCTGACTCGGCACAATATCGAAATCGTGTTTTAGCAGTTGATGCATTATTATCTTTATTTATCCCAAAATGTCTTGTGCAGGGCTATGAAGTGATCGTGACAGCAGATCATGGGATGACGAGTGATGGTAATCATGGAGGCACAACAGCTGAGGATCGTCATGTACCAATGTTTGTTATTTCGGATCACGTTAAAGCAGGCATTAACGATGAGATTGTATCACAGTTACAAATAGCTCCGCTTTGCTGTCATTTATTGAATATCGAGCCTTCTGATGAAATGGTTCCCTTGTTATTAGAAGGGATGCTTTCTTTAAAAAAGGCTTAACTGAGTGGAGTGAAGGCTGGGCGCGCACAGGAAAGCGCTCGGCCGTTTAAATAGATACTTTGAAGATTTACCGGAACAATTTTAGCTTTTATCGGAATAAAATCTAATTTTATCGGAACAACTTTAGCTTTTATCGGAATAAAATCTAATTTTATCGGAACAATTTCAGTTTTAGCTATTAACTATAGAAAGAAGTGATTGTTGTGATTTCGAAGCGGCAAACAGTTGCCTGGCTTTCTACTTTTCTAGTACTTGTCTTGTTATTTTTCTTAGTACCGTTACTGTATATGCTCATCACAAGCTTTCAAAATAGTGATGGTTTTACACTCGCGCAATATCAAACTGTACTAACGAACGATTACATTTTACAAGGCTTTACAAATAGTATTACATTGTCTGTTATTTCGGCAGTCATTGCTTTAATGGTTACCCTATTCGCTGTTTATGCGATTATGAGATTTTCTGAGCCAGTGCGTGAGAAAATTTTAATACTAACAAATTTAACATCAAATTTTTCAGGTATTCCATTAGCTTTTGCCTTTATTGTATTACTGGGCAATAGCGGGCTCTTTACATTGCTATTCGATAAATGGGGTATTGACACATTTTCATCATTTTCTCTTTATAGCTGGGGTGGCTTGTTACTGATTTATATTTATTTTCAGCTACCATTAGCCTTAATGCTTTTATACCCAATTTATGATGGGATTCAGCAACAATGGAAGGACGCAGCAGCATTACTTGGAGCTTCTACATGGCAGTTTTGGATGAAGGTTGGGATCCCTGTTATGCTTCCTGGGATTGTTGGAACATTTAGCGTATTGTTTGCCAATGCAATGGGAGCATATGCCTCTGCCTATGCACTAACTAGCAGTAATTACAATTTAGTAGCCATTCGTATTGGTTCTCTTATTAAGGGAGATATTTTTGCACAACCAGAGCTGGCAAGTGCTATTGCAGTAATACTAGCAGTAACGATGGTGACGGCAATGCTATTGAGTGAGTGGAGCATTTCAAAAACAAGGAGGAAGTTATAATGAAAAAAAGAGGCTTTGCTGATTTATTTTTCCTCCTGTTAGTGGTGTATTTAGTGTTACCAGTTGTTGCAACAATGCTTTATGCCTTTGCGACGAATTGGAATAAGACCATTTTGCCAGAAGGATTAACATTGACATGGCTTGCGGCATTATTTCAGGATGCAGAATTTATACAGGCGTTTGGACGTTCTGTTTTATTGTCTAGTGGGGCTGTCATGATTGCATTGCTCGTTATCGTACCAGCTATTTTTGTAATCGTGTTGTATTTTCCAAAATACGAAAAATGGATACAGATGGCTGTTGTGATGGTGTATTCATTCCCGGGCATTATTTTAGCAGTCGGGCTCATTCGTGTTTATAGCAAATTTGGTGTGCCGATGATTTTAGTAGTTTTAGGGGCATATGTCATCGGTATCCTCCCATACATTTATCAGGGGACACGCAATAGTTTGCAGAATGTTGATGCACGACAGCTTATAGACGCAGCGCAATTACTGGGAGCATCTAAATTGCAGGCATTTACGAAAATATTATTACCTACCGTTTACCCAGGCTTATTTGCTGGGGCATTATTATCGTTTTCCGTACTTTTTGGAGAATTTGTACTGATTAATCTAGTGGTTGGTTCTCGCTTTGAGACGGTGCAAATTTATTTAATGAAGAAGCTTAGTACAAGTGGACATATTGCTAGTGCAGTTGTCTTTATTTATATCGTTCTTATGGGCTTATTAACGTACGCTATTGCAACATTAACGAAACGATCGAAAGGTGCTACAAATTTATGAGTTATATTGTGATTGAGGGACTTCATAAAAAATATGGATCAACGACGGTTTTATCAAATATAAATATGAAGATTGAAAAAGGTGAATTTATAACTCTTTTAGGTCCGAGTGGCTGTGGTAAGAGTACAATCCTGCGTATTTTGGCAGGCTTAACAGATGCATCTGCAGGAAAAATTAACATAGAAGGCAAGGATATGAATCGTGTTCAACCAAAGGATCGCCAAGTTGGTATGGTGTTTCAATCTTATGCACTATTTCCAAATATGACGGTGAAAGAAAATGTAGCCTTCGGTTTACGAATGCAAAAAGTCAATACGGTTGAAGTGGATCAACGTGTTCAAGAAATACTTGAAATCGTGCATTTAAGTGAAAAAGCGCATGCCTATCCGAAAGAATTATCTGGGGGTCAGCAGCAGCGTGTTGCCCTTGCTCGAGCATTAATTGTACGTCCAAAAGTATTGCTATTAGATGAACCGCTCAGTGCGTTAGATGCCCAAATTCGTAAGAAACTTCAAGCAGACTTACGAGCTATTCAACAAAAGCTAGGTATAACGATGATTTTAGTTACGCATGACCAAGAAGAAGCAATGGCTGTTTCTGACAGAATATTTGTGATGAATAATGGGATGATTGCACAAAGTGGAACACCTACTGCGATTTATACAAGCCCTGAAAGTGAATTTATCGCGAATTTTATTGGACATTACAATGTTTTTACGCGTCAAGCCCTTGAGAAAATGATTGGCGAGGCATTGCCAAAAGAATACTCAAAATTTGCGATTCGACCAGAAGCCATACATCTCGATGAGAGACAGGGGGATGTTTGTATGACTGGAGAGGCGAAGCAGTCATTAATGAGTGGCAATGTTATTCGGACAACGTTTGAGGGTGAATGTCTCTTTACGATGGAACAGCTACACCAACGAGGGCATTCGTTTGAGCTTGGTAAGCAATATGTGTGCTATATAGCGAGGGAAGATGTGATTGCATTATCATGACATATGCAAAAATTGAACGTTTTGAATTTATTTTAAAACAATTAGAGGCTGATCGAAAAATTGTCGTTGCCAATATTGCAGATGAATTACAAGTAGCACCAGAAACGATTCGTAGAGATTTTGATGAGCTGGAGCAACAGCATTTATTAACGAGAGTACACGGAGGAGCTGTAAAGTATACGAACGTTAGAAATGAACCAGCATTTTTACGTAAGCTTCAAATGCAAAAAGAGGCAAAGCGTAATATAGCTCGTTTAGCAGCTAGTCGTATAGGTGGCGGGGATACAATTGCGGTTGATACAGGTACAACGACAGTGCATATTGCAGATTTTTTATTGGCAGTCGACGATATAACTGTCGTAACCAACTCTATCGCTGCAGCTGTACAGTTTAATTTAGCGATAGAGGAGCGACGAATGACTGGAAAGGTCATATTACTTGGTGGAACGACAAATCCGAGACAATCCTCAGTAACAGGAGCTATGACATTGGAATTGTTAGGAAATATGAATTTTGATAAGGCATTTATTTCGTGTGGTGGAATAAGTGATGGTATCGTGTACGATTATGATTTGGATGAATCATTAATTTCTAAAAAAATGCTTGATTGTAGCAAGATGAACTTTTTATTAACGGATGCATCTAAAATAAATGGTAAGTCCTTTTATCAAATTTGTCACATAGAGCAATGCTCAGAAATTTTTTGTGATATAGCTTGCCCAATAGAGTGGCATGCGTATGAGGAAAAGTGGACGGTATGCAATGGAGGGAAATCGGATGGTTGATTATCATGTACATTTAGAGGAGGGGCCCTATTCATTTCGTTGGCTAGAGCGTACTTCTCAGGCAATTAAATTTTTTAATGAAGATGAAGGAGCAACAAAAGGTTCTAAAGCATTTATAGAGCTACAAATGCAGCAGTTATCAAAGCGTTTACAGAATGGTTGCTATAGTGAGGAATGGCTAGATTTATATTTACAACAAGCAAAGCAGCTTGGTTTGCGAGAGGTTGGGATTGTCGACCATCTCTATCGTTTCAAGGAGACGCGAGCATACTTTGAACGTTATATGCAATTAGATGACAATGAGGTTGGTAGAGCTCAGCGTTACTGGCTTGATTGTGTCATGACAGAAAGCATGAATGATTTTGTGTCAACTATTAATCGAGCAAAGGAAAAATGGAGGCGTCAAGGTATTTCCTTAAAGCTAGGCATCGAGGCAGATTATTTTGTCGGCGGTGAAGAAGAATTAGCATCATTATTAGAAGGTTATTCGTGGGATTATGTCATCGGATCTGTCCATTTTATGGATGGCTGGGGCTTTGATAATCCTCAAACCCAATACATATTTGAGGACATGGACGCAGTAGCCTTACAGGAAAACTTTGCACGTTTTTTTGCTACAGTAGAAAAAATGATCTTCTCGAATATGTTTGACTTTGTGGCGCATTTAGACAATTTTAAAGTGTTTGATTATCAAGTGAAGGACACGGCTTTTCTTGACTCTTGGTATGAAAGAATTGCAAAGGCACTTGTGGCCACACAAACCGCCACTGAAATAAATGCCGGTTTATATTATCGCTATCCAGTAAAGGAAATGTGCCCAGGACCACGTTTCTTGCAAATTTTAATGGAACATGGTGTAGCCTTTACAGTTTCCTCAGATGCGCATTTCCCAGACGATTTAGGCAAATACACATTTGCGAATACAGCTTTACTAAAAAGCTATGGCGTTCAAACAATTATTGGATTTGACCAACGCCAAAAACAATCTATAGAACTATAATAAACGTCGCCGTTGATGGATATCTTCGGTGATTTTTTATTTTTAGGGAGAGTGTGGATGGGCATCAGTGAGGTGATAGCTTGGTTAAGCAAAGCGATGGAAGGAACAGACGAAGTGACGGATCCCCCCTCCCCCTGCAAACAACTGACGATTTCCCTCCTGCGTCCTAATGAGAATATACATCTAGCCAACGTGCAATTAAGTCTAAACCGCGACATTTAGTACGCAAACCTTGTAGGATGTAGCAATTATTCAGTATAATAGTAAAATGGGAATTCAAATGTATGGAATTCGTTTGAAAGGAGTTACCTGATTGCAATGAATGAAGAACAACGCTTAGCAAATCAACAAGTCAATCAACCAAAAAAAGAAGACAAGCCTGAAAAGGATTATAGTAAATATTTTGAAACGGTCTTTACGGCACCTTCATTAAAAGATGCTAAAAAACGTGGGAAAGAAGAAGTTAAGTACCATAAGGACTTTAACATTGCAGAAGAGTTTGCAGATATGGGTACGGGGCGTACTTTTTATATTCGTACGTATGGCTGCCAAATGAACGAGCATGATACGGAAGTGATGGCTGGGATTTTTATGCAGCTAGGTTATACGCCTACAGATGTGATTGATGAAGCTGATGTCGTGTTACTGAATACGTGTGCTATTCGTGAAAATGCAGAAAACAAAGTATTTGGAGAACTGGGCTTTCTACTAAAATATAAACGTAAAAATCCAGAGATGCTTATTGGGGTTTGTGGCTGTATGTCACAGGAAGAATCTGTTGTAAATAAAATTTTAAGAAGTTATCCACATGTCGATATGGTGTTTGGTACACATAATATTCACCGTTTACCGAACATTTTAAAAGAAGCATATATGTCTAAGGAAATGGTCATTGAGGTTTGGTCCAAAGAAGGCGATGTTATTGAGAATCTGCCGAAAAAACGTCTTGGATCCATTAAAGCTTGGGTAAATATAATGTACGGCTGTGATAAATTCTGTACGTATTGTATTGTACCTTATACACGTGGTAAGGAGCGTAGTCGTCGTCCGGAAGAAATTATTGCTGAAGTTCGTGAATTAGCGGCAGCTGGCTATAAAGAAATTATGCTATTAGGGCAAAATGTCAACGCTTACGGCAAGGATTTTGAGGATATTGAATATCGACTTGGTGATTTAATGGATGAATTACGAAAAATTGATATTCCACGCATTCGTTTTACAACGAGTCATCCACGTGACTTCGATGATCATTTAATCGAAGTTCTTGCAAAACGTGGTAACTTAGTTGAGCATATTCATTTACCAGTACAATCTGGTTCAAATGATGTGCTAAAAATTATGGCTCGTAAGTATACACGTGAGCATTTCCTTGGATTAGTAGCGAAAATTAAAGCGGCTATTCCGGAAGTAACACTAACGACTGATATTATCGTAGGCTATCCTAATGAAACAGAGGAGCAATTTGAGGAGACATTATCCTTGTACCGTGAAGTAGGCTTTGAAATGGCCTTTACGTATATTTATTCTCCTCGCGAGGGTACACCTGCTGCAAAAATGGTGGATAATGTACCTGAAGAAGTGAAAAAAGAACGTCTTCTACGATTAAATGAAGTTGTAGGGGAGTACTCTCGAAAAGCATTAGAGGGCTTGAAAGGTGAAATAGTAGAAGTTTTAGTCGAAGGTACAAGTAAAAAACGCGAAGATGTATTAGCTGGCTATACGCGTAAAAATCGTCTTGTAAACTTTAAAGCGCCAGCACATTTAATAGGTCAATTAGTGAAAGTAAAAATAGTTGAGGCTACTTCTTATTCACTAAGTGGTGAATTCGTAGAAGTAGTAAAAAATGAAAAGGTGGAAGCGTAAATGTCACAAGTATTATATACAAAAGATGATTTAATCAAGAAGTCACACGAAATTGCGCATATGATTGCCAATACGCAAGAAGTTGAATTTTTCAAAAAAGCCGAAGCACAAATTAATGAAAACCAATTTGTACGTGAGCGTATTGCAAGCTTAAAAAGCCTACAGAAGCAAGCTGTTAACTTCCAACACTTAGGAAAAGAAAAAGCGCTGAAATTAATTGAAGATAAAATCGAAAAAATTGAAGAAGAAATCAACGCAATCCCAGTGGTTCAACAATTTAAAGAATCTCAAGTTGATGTAAATGATTTATTGCAATTAGTTTCGAACACAATTGCTAACAATGTTACAAATGAGATTGTTCGCTCAACTGGTGGAGATTTACTTCGTGGAGAAACTGGCTCATACGTTGCCAATACAACACCAGGCAGCTGCTCATAAAAAAATAAAAATAGCTCGAATGCTAGCATTCGGGCTATTTTTATGTGTTTAACTTCTTTCAGTGGGTGTCCAAACATCCGTACCTATTACTACGCTTTCGGGACAAAAGACATCCTCTGAGTAGAGAAACTTAGTTTAAGAACGCAGTATTACCGAAATGACCGGCATCGTGTCGACCCATGCAGGACTAAGTACAAAGCCGATTCCGTACGCGTTGCAACATGTATACTGCGCGAAAGCGGCAAATATTCACTGTAGCAAAAGCAAAGCCCATAGCTACAAATAAATTCTAAGCGACAGCGGCAATTAGACCTCGGCATAATTGAATAATGCTCTTGGAAATTAGCGCAATTCAGACAACATAGTATGAAAAAGTCAGTAATTTGATTCTTAAAAATATATGTTCACCCAATAGGCGCTACCTGCATATGATGGAGTGAAAAGAGTCAAAGGAGGAATTGCGCTGAAACGTTTACGACAAATCGTGACGAGAGCAGTAGTTGCCAAAGGGAAGAAGAGAACGGAAGAACGTGTAACATTAAGTCCATCGAATAAACCGACGAGTATTCTCGGTTGCTGGGTTATCAATCATACTTGCTCCGCGAAAAAAGTCGGTAAATTTGTAGAAGTATCGGGAAAATTTGATGTTAATGTATGGTATGCCTATAGTAGTCATTCGAAAACAGCAGTATTTTCTGAAACGGTCCACTATAAAGACAAAGTGAAGCTTTCTTTTAGAGACGGTGAAGTGAGTGCTGGTGATGATGTTCGTGTACGTGTTATTCAAGAGCCAAACTGTATAGAGGCAATTATCTCCCCATGTGGTACGAAGTTTGAAATCGTAGTAGAACGTGAAGTAGTTGTAGAGGTAATGGGAGAAACGACTATTTGCATTAGTGTACATCCACTAGATTTCGAAGAGGAATGGAATTTTGATGAGAGCTCTTCCTCGTCTTCATCTAGCTCCAGTTCCAGCTCATCATCTAGCTCCAGTGAAGAAGGCAGGTATGTTTTAGAGTCCTCATCGTTTCCTGATGAGAGACAAAGATAATACTAAACATTCTATACATGCGAAGCGCTAGCATCTTAAAAAAGGTGAATTAAGCGTTTCGCATGTATCTTTTGTTATAATAAAAATATCTATATGGTAAGAGCGAGGGAATTTTTAAAATGACAACTTATACACCAATGATGCAACAGTATTTGCAGGTAAAGGAAGATTACAAGGATGCCTTTTTATTTTTTAGATTAGGCGACTTTTACGAGATGTTTTTTGAGGACGCTATTAATGCCTCTCAACTTTTAGAAATTACATTAACGAGCCGAGATGCAGGTGCAAAAGAGCGTATTCCAATGTGTGGTGTTCCACATCATTCGGCAAAAAATTATATTGAAACTCTTGTGCAAAAGGGCTATAAGGTTGCTGTTTGTGAGCAAACAGAAGATCCGAAGCAAGCAAAGGGTGTAGTAAAACGTGAAGTTGTTCAGCTTATTACACCAGGAACGATCATGGAAGGTAAGTCGCTTGATGGTAAAACCAATCATTTTATTGGTGCTGCGGAACAACTTGACGATATGACATTTGGCTACGCTTATTTAGACTTATCTACAGGTGAAGCGGTAGCCTCCTCGATTGAGGGTGACGGTAAGGCACTGTTATTGCAAATGCAGGCATACGGTATTCGTGAATTAATTGTAACGGAAAGTTTGCAGCTTTTATTAGCAGAGCATGCAGTAAACGCGGGTATCGTCCTTTCTATTGAAACAGATGAAATGACAATGGCTAAAGCTGCACATTATTTAGATGCGGTGCCAAATGATTTACAAATTGCTTGCCTTCGTTTGCTCGCTTATATTGATAAGACACAAATGCGTTCATTATCACATATTCAAGCATTTACTTACAATGAAATGAAAAATTATTTACGTATTGACTCTAGCTCTAAGCGTAATTTAGAGCTTATTCAATCTATTCGCGGTGGCGATCAAAAAGGCACACTTTTATGGTTGTTAGATGATACAGTGACAGCAATGGGAGGGCGCAAATTAAAGCAATGGTTACACCAACCTCTTGCTTCACGTGCTGCCATTGACGAAAGATTAGCATACGTCACTGATTTATTAGAGGAATACTTTGTAAGAACAGAGCTACAAGCCTCTTTAAAACAAGTATATGATTTAGAGCGTTTAGCGGGACGTGTAGCTTTTGGTAATGTGGGTGGACGAGACTTAGCGCAGCTACGTGATTCATTGCGTCAAGTACCTACCATACAGCAGCAATTACTTGGTACCGATAAAGAAACATTGCAAAAGCTAGGCGCGGCGCTTGATACGTGTGCAGATGTAGAGGCACTATTAGCACGAGCTATTACAGACAATCCACCAATTACAATTAAAGAGGGTGACGTCATTCGCGATGGCTATGATGCACGCTTAGATGAACTACGCTATGCTTCTCGTAATGGGAAGGATTGGATTGCACAGCTAGAGCAAGAGGAACGGACGAAAACGGGCATTAAAAACTTAAAAATCGGCTACAATCGAATTTTTGGCTACTATATTGAAATTACGAAGTCTAATATCCATTTAGCAGATTTAACACGTTATGAGCGTAAGCAAACTTTGGCCAATGCCGAGCGTTATATTACACAAGAGCTTAAAGAAAAAGAAGCATTAATTTTAAATGCCGAGGAAGAGAGTTTAACGTTAGAGTATAATTTATTTGTGAAAATACGTGATGAATTAAAGACGTTTATTCCACGTGTCCAAGCGTTAGCGGCGAGCATTAGTGAGCTAGATGTGCTATTAAGCTTTGCAAGTGTTTCAGAGAAATATCGTTTTACGAAGCCGGAGTTTCATGGCGGACGTTCGCTAGAAATTATTGAAGGGCGCCATCCGGTTGTTGAAAAGATGCTTAATAAGCAAATGTATGTACCAAACGATTGTGTACTTGAGGAAAATAACAATATGATGCTTATTACAGGTCCGAATATGTCCGGTAAAAGTACGTATATGCGTCAAGTTGCACTTATTGTTGTCATGGCGCAAATGGGCTGTTATGTACCTGCTGAAAAAGCAAGATTACCAATTACAGATCAGATCTTTACACGCATCGGTGCAGCGGATGATTTAGCTGCGGGACAATCAACATTTATGGTGGAGATGTTAGAATCTCAGCATGCCATTACACATGCTACAAAAAATAGTTTAATGCTGTTTGATGAAATTGGTCGTGGGACATCTACTTATGATGGTATGAGCCTTGCTCAATCTATGATGGAATACATCCATGACAAAATTGGGGCAAATACACTGTTTTCAACTCACTATCATGAATTAACGGCACTCGAAAAGGAGCTTCCTCGACTGCAAAATGTACACGTATCTGCTACTGAAAAAAATGGCACGGTTGTCTTTTTGCATAAGGTGAAAAAGGGTGCCGCCGATAAATCTTACGGAATTCATGTAGCACAGCTTGCGCAATTGCCAGAGGAAATTTTAACAAGAGCACAAGTATTGCTTGAAAACTTCGAGGCCGGAAACGAAGCTGAAAACAAAGTGACCGTGGTACAGGAAGTTGTTGAAAAGCCAGTGCAAATGTCACTATTTTCGGAGGGAGAACCAATCTCTCCAGCAGAGTTAGAAGTGCTGAAAAACCTAGAAAAAGTAAATATTCTTGGCACTTCACCAATGCAAGCGATGAATATTTTATACGAATTACAGCAGCAACTAGTAAACACAAAAAAGTAAAGGAGTGATACGCTATGGGAAAAATACAAATTATGGACGAGTGGCTGTCCAATAAAATCGCGGCAGGGGAAGTAGTTGAGAGACCAGCCTCTGTAGTGAAAGAGCTTGTTGAAAATGCCATTGATGCAGGAAGTACGTCCATTGATGTTTTTTTACTAGAAGCGGGCCTCACTTCAATTCAAATAATTGATAATGGTAGTGGTATGGATGAAGAGGATGCGTTAATATCATTCTCTCGCCATGCGACAAGTAAAATTCATCAAGAACACGATTTATTTCGTATTCGTACTCTCGGGTTCCGTGGTGAGGCCTTAGCTTCCATTGCATCGGTGTCAAAAATGACGCTTATTACATCTAATGGTGAATCAGGAACGTATTTAGAGCTTGAGGGTGGGCATATTGCTTCACATAAACCTGGCCCTTTGCGCAAGGGAACAGATATTACAGTGGCACAGCTATTTTTCAATACACCTGCTCGATTAAAATATATGAAAACAATACAGACCGAACTTGGGCATACAATTGATCTGATGAACCGTCTTGCACTTGGAAATCCACAAATTGCGTTTAGATTATTGCATAACGGTCAGCAGTTGTTACAAACGAATGGACGAGGTGACGTACAACAAGTATTAGCAGCCATTTACGGTGTCCATAATGCGAAAAAAATGGTGTCATTCAATGGTGAATCACATGATTATAAAATTTCTGGCTTCGTATCACTACCTGAGGTCACTCGAGCTTCGAAAAACTATATGTCATTGTTTGTAAATGGTCGCTGGGTGAAGCATTATTTGGTACAAAAAGCGATTGTCGACGCCTATCATACGTATTTGCCAATTGAACGTTTTCCGATTGTTGCGCTCTACATAGAGGGTGATCCTTATTTAACGGATGTCAATGTTCATCCTGCCAAACACCAAATACGTTTAAGTAAGGAGCCTGAGCTTCTTAAGCTAATTGAAGAAACAATACGAGAGAAAATCCGCAATGTTATTCGGGTACCGCTAATGGAAAAGAAGGAGAAAGTGGTAAAGTCTGCGACGGAGCAGTTAAATATTTGGAAACCTGCACCAAAGCTTAATGTGGAGAAAATGAATGCTATTGTAGAAAAATTGTATGATGTGCAAACAGTGCAGGAATCGAACACAATAGATCCTATAGTGCCACAACCTGAATCCGTTCCTACTGCCATTGAAGATAGCTGGCAACCGACAGCAGTGATGGAGAATCCTCTTGAAGAATTGAATCCTCCTAAAGAAGTGAAGCTAGAGGAGCCAGTGGAAATACTAGAGGATGAGCCTACTAAAGAACCATTTCCTGCGCTTGAGGTGGTAGGGCAAATTCACGGCACGTATATTGTTGCACAAATGGAGGATGGCTTTTATTTAATTGATCAGCATGCTGCCCAGGAGCGTATTAAATATGAATTTTTCCGTGAAAAGGTCGGCCAGGTGAACCCAAATGAGCGTCAGGCTTTATTGCTGCCATTGACCTTCCATTATGCTGCTGACGAAGCTCTTATACTAAGAGAAAATAGTCAGGAGTTAGAAGCTGTTGGCGTATTTTTAGAGGAATTTGGACAGGCTTCATTTGTAGTGAGGGAGCATCCTAGCTGGTTCCCTAAGGGAGAAGAACAAGAAATTATTGAGGACTTAATTGAACAGGTACTAACAACTAAAAAGGCGGACGTCAAAAAATTACGTGAGGCGGCAGCGATTATGATGAGCTGTAAAAAGTCGATAAAGGCCAATCATTATTTAACGAAAGAGCAAATGGATACGTTACTGCTAGATTTACGCAATGCCGACAATCCATTTACTTGTCCACACGGACGTCCAGTGTTGATACATTTTACAACGTATGAAGTGGAAAAAATGTTTAAACGGGTAATGTAGATATAACGCCTAGAACAAGTTCACATTTGTTAAAACGTATGCCATTTATATAAGTTGATTGGAGTGGAGACTGGGCGACTCCTTGGGGATTAGCAATAGAGGAACGAAGGCTGAAAGCATCACATCCTGTGATAACGCCTTCGTGACCAACATCGTGCTGCTGTCGCTACGTTGCACTCACGCTTTCGCGCAAAAAACATCTGTTGGCCCGAGACCCTGCAGCGTAGCGGATGTTTTCTGTGCGAAAGCGTAGTGTTAACGTAGCGGCAGCACCAAAAGCGGCTCATCGGACGCCCCCAGGAAGCTTTGCTCTGTGCGAAAGCGTAGTGCTAACGTAGCGGCAGCAACAAATGTTTTCTGTAGCGAAAGCGAAGCGGCAGCTACAAATGTTTTGACTGTGCGAAAGCGTAGCGTCAGCAACAAAGCGCACAGTCGGAACGGAAATCGACCACACGTTATGGTGATGAGCTATACAAATGATATTAGAATTTCTATTTTTTAAAGTTATTGCTAGTTATACAGGCTAGCATACGCAGTAAAGGTTACACGTATTTTTAAATTATAGCTAATGGGGGAAAAAGTTATGTTTTCATTTGAACATCGTCCTAAAATTATGCAGTTATTAGAGCACTATAGCTTTGACGTTTTAGTCATTGGTGGCGGCATCACAGGTGCTGGCATTGCACTTGATGCAGCATCTAGAGGGCTATCAGTCGCTTTGATTGAGAAGCAAGATTTTTCTGCTGGCACATCAAGCCGCTCAACAAAGCTTATTCATGGTGGACTTCGTTATTTAAAGCAACTTGAAGTAGGTGTAGTAGCTGAGGTTGGGCGTGAGCGTGAAATTGTATATGACAATGCTGTTCACGTGACAACTCCTGAAAAGATGCTACTACCATTATATAAGAAGGGCTCACTTGGACCTTTTACAACATCAATGGCACTGAAGGTATATGATCGATTAGCAGGTGTGAAAAAACATGAACGTCGAACAATGTTAAACGCTCAGGAAACAGCAGCGCTAGAGCCATTACTCAATCGAGATGAGCTTATTGGTGGTGGCTACTACGTAGAATATCGGACAGATGATGCCCGTCTGACAATTGAAGTGCTGAAAAAAGCTGTTGAATATGGGGCA
The DNA here is from genome assembly GCF_023242215.1 of Lysinibacillus sp. Ag94. Taxonomy (NCBI): domain Bacteria; kingdom Bacillati; phylum Bacillota; class Bacilli; order Caryophanales; family Bacillaceae; genus Lysinibacillus; species Lysinibacillus sp. Ag94. The sequence goes on from NZ_CP096780.1 coordinate 1,178,152, forward strand.
CTTTGTCTAAATTATGCGGAGATGACCGAATTTTTATATGAGAAGAAAAAGCTTGTTGGGGCACAAGTGAAGGATCATATTACAGGGAAAACGATTGAAGTACATGCTGCGCAAATTGTCAATGCAACTGGGCCTTGGGTGGACGAGGTTCGCCACAAGGATAAAGTAACAGACAAAAAGCAATTACGTCTCACAAAAGGAGTTCATATTGTCCTTGATCAAAAGGATTTTCCATTACGACAAGCAGTCTATTTTGATATAGTGGATGGGCGTATGGCCTTTGCTATTCCACGTGATGGTAAAGCCTATGTAGGGACAACAGATACAGTTTACGAGGGAGACCCTGTACATCCCGTCGCTACCCAAGAGGATGTTGATTATTTAATTGCTGCTGCAAAAACGGTCTTTCCAACGGCAAATATTTCAAGAGATACGATTGAATCGTCATGGGCAGGTGTGCGTCCACTTATTTTTGAAAAAGGCAAGGATCCATCGGAAATTTCACGCAAAGATGAGATATGGACGGCTCCGAGTGGACTAATGACGATTGCGGGTGGCAAACTAACGGGCTACCGTCAAATGGCTGAGACAATCGTTGATAAAATTGTGAAAACACATAAATATAAGCATGCAAGCCCATGTGTAACACGTGAGTTATCACTTTCTGGTGCAAAAGGCATTAATGCCATTAATTTCACTGATTATTGTACTTATAAAGCGAAAGAGGGCGTTCAGTACGGTCTAAATTATGATGAAGCAAAACAGCTTGTACAAAAATATGGCACGAATGTTGATGCATTATATAATCAGGTGAAATATTTGCATGAACATGGAAGTACGATGCCCTTAGCCTTACATGCCATGCTACTTTATGGCATAGAAGCGGAAATGGTGTACACACCAAGTGATTTCTTTATCCGTCGAACAGGCTTATTATACTTCGATATTGATGCGGTAAAACGTTATAAACAGCAGGTCATTCAAGTTATGCAACAACATTATAACTATACAGAGTCACAAAGAAATACTTATGTCGCACAACTAGAGCAAGCTATTGTAGATGCAACAAATTTTGCAGAGGAGGGAATGTAGGCAATGCGTTATATTGAAATGTCAGATGGCCATTTTCTGTTTACTCGGACATTTAAGCCATCGAAGCCATGTATTGGTCATATTCATATTTTACATGGTATGGCGGAGCATAGTGGACGATATGTTAAATTTGCAAATAGCCTAAACGAAGCTGGTTATGCAGTGACAATGCATGATCATCGAGGGCATGGAGAAACAGCAGCCTATAATGGCACACTAGGTTTTTTTGCTGAAGAAAATGGGTTCGATCGCGTCGTAGAGGATGTACATGAAGTAGTAACAATATTGCATGAACAATTTACTGATGTACCTTTGATTTTATTTGGTCATAGTATGGGATCGTTCATTACTAGGAGATATATTCAATTGTACAGCGATCAAGTGGATAATGTCATTCTTTGTGGAACAGGAAATGTTACAACATTGCATACTATGGGAAATTTAGTAGCAAAAGTATTGGCTAAACAACTGGGTAAAGATACGGAGAGCAGGTTATTAAATAAGCTGAGCTTTGGTAGCTTTAATAAACAGTTCCCGAATTCGAAGACTACGTTTGACTGGTTATGCTCAGCGGAAGACGAGGTACAAAAATATATAGATGATCCGTATTGCGGCTTTATTCCAACAAACCAATTTTTTGTGGATTTAACAACAGGTTTTATGTCGTTAAACCGTAAAAAAGAGATAGCAAAAACAAAAAAAGACTTACCTATATTATTAATAAGTGGTAGTAAGGATCCAGTCGGAGAACAAGGCCAAGGTGTTTACGCTGTCGCACAACAATTGGCAGAAGCGGGCATACAGGATGTCACGGTTTACTTATTTGAGGAAAAGCGCCATGAAATCCTAAACGAGGACAATCAAGAGGCAGTCTATCAAGTTTTATTACGGTGGTTAGAAAAATATGATACAAAATAAACTACAGCAGGCAGAGGTCGTAGCAATCGTAGGGCCAACTGCTTCTGGGAAAACGGCACTAAGCATTGAGTTAGCAAAAAAATATAATGGCGAAATTATCAACGGTGACTCCATGCAAATCTATCGAGGATTAGATATTGGAACAGCGAAAATTACGGAGGAAGAGATGGAGGGTGTACCCCATCATTTACTAAGCTTCAAAGAGCCAACAGAGTCTTTTTCAGTAGCAGACTATCAAAAATTAGTGCGAGCTAAAATTGCAGAAATTCAAGCGTGCGGTAAGCTACCTATTATTGTAGGGGGCTCAGGTTTATATGTGCAGGCAGTACTCTATGATTTTCAATTTACAGAGGAGCAGGTAGATGAGGTGGCACGAAAAGCCTATTATGCAGAACTGGAGAAATTAGGTCCAGAGGCAATGCATGCTAAGCTTAAAAAACTTGATCCACAAACAGCAGAGACGATTCATCCAAATAATACTCGCCGTGTTATACGTGCATTAGAAATGATTGAGCTTAGTGGCGTGTCAAAGGCATCCGAAGCACAAAATCGTGGAGAAGTCCCACTTTACAATCATGTAATCATAGGGCTTGGACAAAATATGTCACGTGAGGTACTCTATGATCGTATTAACCGCCGTGTTGATATAATGATGGAAAAAGGACTTTTAGAAGAAGTAAAAGGCCTATGGCAGCAAAATATACGAGGTGTACAGTCAATCCAAGCAATCGGCTACAAGGAATTATATGATTACCTTGATGGAAGATGTTCTTTAGAAGAAGCCATTGACAGCTTGAAGCAAAATTCTCGCCGCTATGCGAAAAGACAGCTAACATACTTCCGCAACAAAATGGATGTATATTTTGTTAATAATGGTGAAAAACTTTAATTAATTTCTAAAAATTACTAATTGCTAAATTGGTAGAACATGCTACTATAGGAATGAAGAGGTAGAAAGAGAGCATAGGGAGGCATATTTGATGAAATCAATTAACTTGCAAGATACATTCTTAAACCATCTACGTAAAAACAATGTTTTTGTAACTGTGTTTTTGTTAAACGGATTTCAGTTAAAAGGAACTGTGAAATCCTATGATAATTTTACAGTTTTATTACTAGATGCTGAAAGCAAGCAACATCTTATTTACAAACACGCTATTTCTACATTTGTTCCAGCAAAGCAAATAGATTTTTTAGAAACAGAAGAATAGAAACATGAGAGTAAAACAGTTAGTGTTCATGACACTAGCTGTTTTTTTGCCCACAGGCTATAATGTAAGAGGAAATCGACATATTGGAGGACTACACAGATGAAAACTATGGATACAACAGAAATATTAGAACTATTAGATGCGAACGAAGATCTATACATTATTGATGTTCGTGAAGATGATGAAGTAGCACAAGGCATGATTCCCGGTGCGCAGCACATTGCTCTTGGGACAATCCCTGAGCGCTTAGATGAATTAGATGCTACGAAGCCATACATTATCGTTTGTAAGGCAGGTGGTCGTTCAGCAAATGCTTGTGTATACCTAGAAGCTCAAGGCTATGACGTAACAAACCTTGAAGGCGGCATGCTTGCTTATGATGGAGAGTTAGAATTTAAATAATGGTCGATTAAACCTCGAACGCATTATCAAGACCTAAATTGTAAAAATCATAAAATATAAAGGGTGATACATATTAGTCATATATAATATGTATCACCCTTTTACTTCTTGCTTAGTAATCGCACCTAAATAGGATATTTACAATATTGATGTTTATCTTGTGAAAATTTTATTTAAACGAGGCAGTTTAGTTAGGAAAAAATTACATATATAAAATAAGGCTATACATTGTTAAGATTTGATAGGCTACGTATTCTATGGAAAGAAATTAGAGTGGGAACGTTTTTACTAACCGTGCAGAATACTATTGAAAAATAATAAGAGTAAAGAAGAATTAGGACATAAGAGGGTGTTTTTTATTGAAAAGAAAATTTCAAAGACTTTAAAACGAATAGAAGAGGATATTAAAAATGATGATTTAGGGAAAGCAAGGGATAGATTACACGGGTTAATAGCAACTTTTCCGAATGAATTAGAACTCCGTAAAAAGTTGGGAGACATTTATTTCGAGTTAAAATATCCTGCAATGGCTGGTCGATATTGGTATTTAGAAAAGAATAAGACGCCAGAAATGGTACATGCGTGTATTAAATTTGAAAGCTCTATGGGAAATGACATTAATAATATAGCAAGAGCTTTAAAGTATAAAGGTGATATTGAACTTTTAAAAGGACTGGATTTAGACCCAGCACTTTTATCTATCAATAAAGTAAAAGAAAAATTAGTAGAAGAACCAGATGCTTCAATAGAGGGTGAACATAACTGGATTATTTTTGGTTGTCTTTCAATCATAATTTTAATATTTATTTTTGCATTGGTTGGTGTTTATACATTTCTTAAATGGATATTTTAAAATTTCAATAGAGGATAATGGAAAGAGATTTTTTACTAACGAGATGCAATAGCTGAAAAGTGGGGCTGTATTGTATAAGGTACGTAGAAATAGTGTTAGTTTAAGAAGTAAATATTTCTAATTGTATGGAGGAGTCACGTTGGTAAATGAAGTAATGACAAGTGCTAAAGAAAATGATTCAAAGGTCTGGAACATCCACTAGGATAGCCTCAGTTAGGGAAATAAATGACCTAAATGAAAATCTAGATATTAAACTTCCAAAATGGTTGGATAGAATTAATGACTACGGTAGAAGTTTGTGATAGTAAATTGGTAGTTCCTCTAGATAAAGAAGCTGAATTGCGAATAGAATTCTTGAATCCAGAAGTATTAGTAAAGAATGTTTATTATATGTTCCAGGATGCGCAGTACATAAAAACGGTTATATTTGTATCGGTTTAGAAATAGGTATTAGAAATCCATACGCAATAAATATACATGAAGGAAATAATCCTCCTGTCTATTTATTAGATCATGAAGACGGTGAAGAGACTGAAATGATAATTGACAATAAACTAACTGTTGTAAACAGATTATCCGACCTTTTCCTAGTTGCAACCATAAAAAAGTAAAATTGTTGAATAGCACTTTTAAGACTTGATTTAGATCATTGAGTTACATACAGTAGCTTTATTCTTTTTTGAATAGATAAAGCTCAAATAATTAGTGCTACCCAATATAGCAGTTTTACCGTTTTCCCTAGTTTTACGGTGCAAGAAATGAATATTTTATAGAGAACCCTGTAGCTCATCGGAGAATTTACGATAAGCTACAGGGTTCCTTTATTTAACGAGAAATTCTTAAATTACTCTGTAATCAGTATCGCCGCTGGGGTGTTAAGCGAGCCAGCTGTAGAAGTATAGACTGAATGTGTAACACTAGTTCCTTTAGGTATAGTAAATGTAGCAATCCGAACACCTTGGGTATTGGAAGCCAGTGTAGGAACACCGTAAGTTGGACCATTGTTCCAACGTACAGCGCCGCCGTATGAACCTCCACGACCTGTCAAATAGACCTTTAATGCCTTATCGGCTTGAGTTGGGTTTTTGAAAGTGATATTCGCCTTGTAAATAACACCATAATGCCCCTTATTAGTTGCTACAGCTTCGCTAGGCATATAGCTAGTGTCTTTAGTCATTAAGTTGTCATTAATGCCATTATTTATAGAGAAACTTTTATTGCCGTCTCCAACAGTATATAGAGCAGCAGCACCATCTGAAGTACCATAGCCGTCGATATTGGAAAAGTTCCAAGAACCACGCGGATGAGTCCCAACTGGTGACACAACTGCATTTTGATTACTACGAAGATCGGCAGTAGTACTTTTAGCAGCTACTGTTCTGACTTTATAAGACATTGGAGAACTAGACGATAACGTAAACTCAATAATTCCACCCACCAAATAACCATTTGGTACTTTCCATTCTTTAACTAATCCAACTTTCCCCGCTGCAATGGAATTATCAACTGGAGAACTAGGCGTTAATGTATTTCCGAGTAAAGCTTTTGCGGCACATTTCCCATGAGCTACAAAGTTGGTAATAGTCTCGACACAGTCTTTAACACCAGAGACTTGATAAGTACTGCCACTTGAACCATTACCAATGGTAACACCGAACTTGATAGTCGCACCTGTGTTATTTAGATGCCAAACAAACATTCGATAAGTTACACTCTGTAATCCAGATGCAGTATCAGCCCAAAGCGTTGCAAAACCATTAGTAAATGGAACAGAGCTACTAATAGTTTCTGGATTATCAGACAAGAAGAAACGTTGATTATTACTTGTTTTACCGTACAATTTTAAAGATGGTACCACATTTGGGATTGTCACAGCAGTTAAATCAGATTGAGAACATGAAGCCATTATTATTTCCTCCTAAAAGTTATTTGAGATGTGAGACTAGTGGATGTCGTTGATTAAGGTTATCCACGAACCTTGTTACCAACGATTTCTCGCACTCATATAAATAAAGTGATTAAGAGGGGGAATAAAACAACCTTCATTTTATTTTTTTTGCAATCGATTAGGGTACTTCAAAATGGTGCAACCGTTGCGACATACGATTATGATCCATGGGGTAACTTACTATCAGCTGAACCAACTGACAGTCGTATAAAAGGGCAACCAATTCGCTACGCAGGCTATGTCTACGATGCCGAAACAAAGCTATACTATTTACAAGCTCGTTACTACGATCCAGCAACAGCACGTTTCATTTTTTGTGACCCTGCAAGTGATGTTGCACAGTATATTAGGAAGGCAGTGGCTTTTTCTCAAAATTTAAGAGGGGCTAAAAAAAGTAAAGTTAGTGGAAAGGTGTCAGGTGTTATTCGTTATAAGAAAAACGGAAAATACATTGATTTAGCACCAGATGGTTCTGTATTTTCATTTGGAAAACAATAGGTAGGTGAGTTATGGATAATTGGAAAGATATAAAAATTAATGGGATAGCAAGGATCGTATCACCCAGATGGTTTACGGAAAATCGAAAACAGACGGTGCAACAACGTATAATTATTACTATGATGGCTCTAATTTAGTCCGTGTACAGATGCGAACAAAAAAACGGTTTGGGCGATTTCTTGGAACAACGGCAAAGTAGTAAATCTGACAAACGCAGCAGGGGAACTCCAAAAGGCTGACGGAAGCGACCTTACGCCTTAAGAAGCTGCTCAAAAGTTTGCAAATTCTGCTAAGAAAGGTTTTGTTAATAGTGGATCAGGTACTAATGGAATTAAATATTTAGAAGGACGTGGAGTAGACGGTTACAAGTACGAAATAAAAATTACAGGTAAATATGGTAATGCGAGAGCATATGGGAATTTGGATAAAAATTCAGGTCATATAATCTTCTCTCACTTTAAAAAAGATCATTAATAGGGAGGCGTCTGTTATTTTAGATATAGAACAATTTAGACGTTTAATAGAACAATGGAATATTGAGAAACAAACTATAGAACAATTTTGGATTGAATTTAATATTTATATGTCTGAACAGGAGGAGGAGTTTTATTCAATTTTTGGGGAATTTGTACAAACGGATGTGGACTATTATATTAAAAAAATCTCACTTGAATTGAGAAACTTCCCTGTGTTTGTTAATCAAGTGGTTTCATACTTAAGTATAGATTATAAGGGGGAGGATACAGGAGAATTCAGGTTATATTTTACTTTAGATGGGGAAATTTCGGACTTTGATTTAATTATGTATTAGTTTAATAAATTTCAGATAGAAAATTAACAAACTTCTGCCCTTGATATTATGATATTTATCAAGGGCATCTTTTTTTTAGTAATTAAAGATAGGCGTACTAATGGGGAATTGCCTAAAAAACCACATATAAAAAATACGATGTGAATCCTTTAGCGAAAAAGATGGATAGAGGGAAAGGACTACTTATAATTGGTGAAAATGGTACAGTACACCACGCATATATTCCTTAGAATTAAGTAAAAGGTGGAATTCAGATGACTGAAATAATCGAAAATTTAAGTAAGAATAGTAAACCCTATATTTATCAGATTGGCGATTTAGATATTTTAATAAAGTATACGCACTACTCAATCATGCATCTGATATGCAAGAAAATAATTTTTATCCAATGATTGATGGGGAAAATTGTTCGAGTGTTGAAAGTTTATTTAAAGAATTTGCTATAAATTTTAAATTCCCGGATTATAAAATCGCTTTTATCAGGGGCGTTTGGTATGCCTCCCTTTAATGTTCAATTTTTCTTTCGGTTAAAAAAACTTCTTTTATGTACACCATAAACAAACTAAGAAAGACTAGGCTTCCTTGTGAGCCTAGTCTTTTTTGATGTATAAAGCGGATAGGATTACGAAAGTGACAGATAAAGTCCTCGAACTGACGGAAGATCGACATATACCTCATTATTTTTTGGGAATGGAGAATGAGATGGTTGTGCCTTGACCAATGACACTGTCTACAACTAATTCCACGCCAAATAATTGCTTCAGGCGTTGTTCCGTATTTATGAGCCCTACGCTCGTTTTCTTGTGAGAAGTCTTTGGCTCAAATCCAACACCATTATCTGAAATGCCTATTGTAAAATGGTCTTTTACCTCTTGAATAGAAATGGTCACAGTACCACCCTCCCGTAGCGGTAAAATGCCATGCTGAATAGCATTTTCGACAAGGGTTTGTATGGAAAGCGGAGGAACAAAGAGCTCCATTTCATTTGGCAAATCCCAAACTACATGTACCCTGTCACCAAAGCGTATTTGTTCAATGGCAAGATAGGCACGAACGAGCTTTAATTCATAATCAATTGGCACGACTAAATCGACATTTTGGAAATCGAAGCTTGTTTGTAGATAGTCACTAAAGGCAAGTAGTAATTCTTCCATTTTCTCTTCGTCTATACCATGTAAAGAAATAATAGAGTTAATCGTATTGAAGAAAAAGTGTGGCTGAATTTGTGCCTGAAGCCATGCAGCCTCAATGCGCAGACGTTCCTCGCTAGATTGCTTAACTTGAATAAGCGCTTGAACACGTGATTTAAGCTCCATATATTCCATTGGTTTTTTTACATAATCATTGGCACCACTTAAAAATGCTAGTCGAATATCTTCACTTTGTTGTCGAGCTGTTAAGAACAATAAAGGTAGCTCTGAGATAGAGAATTTTTCACGAATATGCTTGGCCAAGTCATAGCCAGACATATGCGGCATCATAATATCAGAAATAACTAAATCATAGTTATTGTTTTGAAGCATATCGAGAGCCTCTGCCCCACTTAAAGCTGTTTCTATTTCAAAGGAATCCGTTGAAAATGCATTGACAAGTACTTGTAAGTTTACAGCGTCATCGTCAACAATGAGAATTCTTGCATGGCTAGTTACTAAAGAGTTTGTTTCTGTAGTAGCAGCAATATTGTATTCTTTCGAAAAATCATTTAATAATGAATATTTGATGGATGCAGGATCCTTCTCAACATTTAATTCACTGTCTTCCACATTCTGCGACTTCGCTATTGGTAATGAGAAAGTAAAGGTTGAGCCCCTACCAACAGTAGACGATACCGACATTGTTCCACCATGTAAGGAAACAAGCTCTTGGCAAATGGTTAAGCCTAATCCAAGTCCGCCACCAATGGAAGTCATTGTCGAATCCACTTGTTCATATGGCTCAAATACGCTTTCTTGCATATTTTTATCAATACCAATCCCCGTATCTGTAACGGAGATATATAGTTGTTTCCCAACTACTTGGGCATCAATCGTAATGGCACCTTGTTCAGTGAATTTAATGGCGTTATGAATTAAGTTCGCAAAAATTTGAATTAGCCGTGTCTCGTCGGCAAAAACAAATGGCGAATTACTGGGTATACGTACGATAAGTTCAATTGGCTTTCCTTTCAGCATAAAACGAAACATATTGCTAACCCCACTTGCGAGTTTATAAGCATTCAAAGGTTTTAGTTGTAGTTGAAGAGTTTTTTCTTTTAATTTTACTAAATCCAATAAATCATCTAACAAGTGGGTCATATGGTTTCCGATTCTTACCATTAGTTTTAAATCATTTTGATCGTCTTTATCTACCTGCTTAGCTAACATCGTTTGGGCAATACTCATCATGCCATGCAAAGGGTTGCGCAGTTCGTGAGAGGTATTTGCCAGAAAATAATCTTTAGTAGTTATTTCTTTTTTTAATTTCGCAGAAAGCTTTTCTGTTTGTAAGGTTGTTTGAAAATAACTTGTAAACCAAAATCCAGATAATGCAGTTATTCCAATTAATATATCAAAAGGATAATGACTATAAGGTAACGCTGTGTTTTGTCTTAAAGGTAAAAATAATGAATTGGTTGCCATTGCTGTTCCTGTTAATAATAAAAATATGACGCCTTTTTGACCTTTTAAAGCTATAATCAATGTGAAAATAGTTATAATAATAGGAGAGACGATAAAAAGTACTATAAATATCATTTTGGTTTTAAAAATATATTCAATGGGAGCTACTACAATAAATAATAAATAGAAAGCACATACCGTTGGGACAATAGTTAATATTTTAGGCTTAGAGTATTCCTTCATCAATTCACGTAGTAATAAAACAAAAAATAACGCATTATGTATATAAGAGAAATAGGTTAGTTTGTTTGCCCAAATCCAATTTATTGGTAAATAACTAAATAATATTCTATTGCTTGAAGTGAGTACCGTTAAACAAGCTGAAATAGTAATCATGGCAAAATAAAATAAAGTTTTATTTCGAATGCCCATACCCCAAAGTAAAATTGCAAATAGTACGTAAATTAGAAAGACTAGGCAAACGGCCATTTGAGTTTCAATGGAAAAAGACTTCGATTGTTCCATTGAGTGTAGATCGCCAAGAATAATTTCTCGTTGAAAACCACCTTGTACATAAGGATTTGTTTGAACACCTTGTATGATAATTTCGCTTTCAATAGTATTAAGCGTAAAATAATAAGTTATAGGTCTGCCAATCGGAGCAGTTTGAGTATGACTCGTTGTAAGATTTCCTAGTCCTCCAATGAATTGACCGTTTATATAAAGCTCATAGGGTGCTAAACCTTCTGGGATCGTAATGCCATACATCTGTGGTGAAGAATGGTCTTTTAAAATTTTTAAACGATATGAACCATAATGAACTTTCTCATTATTTTTAAAATATTGATCCCAAGATTCTGGTTGATTCGTATAAACCTTATTTTGTTCAACTGATTGGGCATTTTCTGAAGCGAGGAGGACGTTAGGATAGAATTCCCATTCCCTCTGTAGCTTAACTATGAAATTATGGCTTGTATCAATACTTCTTAAATCAACCGTTCCTTGTTTAGCATCAACTCCTGTTGCAATGTTAGTAAAATTCATCCAAGTAAAATGTAAAAAAGTTAGAAAACAAAAGAATAACCCAGAAACTATAAAAATAGTATTTCTTTTGGAAAATATTTTATTTTTCATCATAAATAATAGTTTACGATAAAAAAGTTTATTTTTCCTTCAAAAGTAAGGTTTTTTTTAATTCTTTTAAAAATAAAAGATGTTGAGATAAAGCTGGATTTTTGCTGTTTCATTCATAGAACTAAATCTTAAGATCAGAATAAGTGAAGTTGTATAGAACCATCTGATAATCTAAGGAATGTTGTGAATCTGGTAATGAGAACTTAAATGTGGGCTCTTAAGAAAGATGAAATCTGCAATGTAACTAAACTTAAGCCTAGTTCAAGATTACCATTAATTAATAATCTGAATCCGAGTAGTATCTGCTAAGAAAGGTGGTAAATCTTTCAGTATGTTAATAAGCTCTATTGGCTTTCCTTTGATCATAAAAAGGAAATATACGTTATTATTTTAGCGAGGTTATGTACCTTTTTTAGATGAAGTGTAATAAGATGATTAGCATTAAAGGAGAATATGTAATGAAAATTGTGATAGTAGATGATGAACATCTACCATTAAAAAGACTAAAAAACTTACTTGAAAAAAGTAATGTCCCGGAAATCGACATAGTTGGAGAATATACAAATTCTCTAGAAGCGATTGCTCAAATACAAACTCTTCAACCTGATGTTGTATTTTTAGATATTGTAATGCCTGATATGGACGGACTAGAACTTAGTGAAAAAATTCAAGAACTGTTACCAAACGTGGAAATTGTTTTTACTACAGGCTTTGATAAATATGCGATAGATGCTTTTAATTTGCATGCTATTGATTATCTACTAAAGCCTGTGCAAAAGATACGTTTACACAAAACATTGGAACGACTTCAACGGATTATCGAAAAGAATCAGCCAAACACAACTGAGCAAAAAATGATTCAGCTATTGGGGGGGCTGAAGATAGTAATGGCTAATGGTGATGCACACTTAATGAAGTGGCGTACATCAAAAGCAAAAGAATTGTTTGCTTATATGCTTACTCATCGTAATGAAATAATTCATCGAGACCTTATTTTAGAGCTATTTTGGCCAGAAATTGATATGGAAAAGGCCACTAAACAGCTTTATACAGTTATTTATACCATCCGTCAAACTTTGGGGAATTATGGGTTAGATGGAGTGAAAATCGCTAGTCCATTATTGAATTCAGGCTATAAATTATTGATAGAAAATGTTGTAATCGATGTAGAGCAATGGCTAACACAATTAAAATCTTTACCACCACTCGAACAGGGTACAACAAAGGTGCATGAGCAAGTATTTCAAAGTTATACAGGGGATTATTTAGGGGATAGCGATTATTTATGGTCAGAAAGCGAAAAAGAACGACTAAGACGTTTATGGGTATCCCATGCGCAACAATTAAGTGAATATTATATTAAAAATGAGAACTACCTTGCTGCTTTGAAGGTTCAAGAAAAAGTGCAGTTATTTTCCCCTGATGAGGAAGATAGCTATTTTACGTTGATGAGGCTCTATCATTTACTGAACAATGCAGCTGCTGTTGAGGAGCAATATTGGCTATTAAAGAACATGCTAAAGGATGTAGCAATGGAGCCAAGTGAGGAAGTTGAAAAATGGTATCGAGGCTTTGGAAAAATGAAATGAGTGCAATTTCGCAGGTAGAAGTTTTAGGTTGATACGTTATTTAATATAAGTATGAAAAAGGTTGGTCAAAACTGTCAAAAATTTAAAAAGCGTAAGGCTTCTTCTCTTCATAACTTACCCCTCCTTAAAACCCCATAATAAAAAGATATTTGGTATTGGTAAATATTTACTTGTTTAATTATAAATATAAGAAGACTTGTAAAGTTAATAAAAATTTTATGAGAAAAAAGGTGATGTGAATAACGACATTGCCTTTTTTTGTTGTAGAAGCTTGTATAACCAATGTCTAAAGAGCACATTGTGACTTGTAAAGGTTTTGTATAGGTCGATATTTTATAGTTAAAAGTCAAGGAATCTGTCGAAAAACTCCAGATATCTTGGAATAGATATAGTTCATACAAGGAGGTTGAGAAGTTCTATTCATAAAAAACTATGACACTTTTTTCAAGGATTGGAGGTACAAACTTACAAACTAAAAAGCAACCAATATGGTAGAAACGATTGCTTAACAGATTTCTTGCCACAGCATTAGTCAAGAGTAGCGTTCCTTGTGGTACTCCACAAAAAGCAAAAGCAGCTCCTACTGTTAGTTAAGTAGGGTCACATTGGGTATATATGATGGACTTTGATTTTGTATCTTATAGAGATATTGAAAGTTCAAAAGTGATAGCGGTGCAAGAAGCAGAAATAAATTGAAAACAACTAGAAGTTTTTGATGGAGGTTTAAAAGTGCAAACGAAACAGAAGAAATGGTGGCAACGTTCTTTAGCATTGATGCTCTCGCTCATACTAATCGTCAGCAGTTTTACGATGATAGGAGTTCCTGAGAAGGTGCAGGCGGCGGAGCTTCCTAAGGAAGTTTATGTAGCTAACAATGGTGATGATGCAAATGGTGATGGGACTTCAGCGAATCCGTATGCGACATTGAACAAAGCTTATTCAGCTATTCCTATCAATGGTGAGGGAACTATTTATATCAAGGATGATATTGAGATAGGTAATGACAATACAAAATATACTACATTTAATGCAAACAAAACAGTTACACTAACTTCAGAAAGCTCGACTCCTGCTGTAATTCAGCGTACTGGTAACCACAGCACTCCCTCATTAGATGTAATCGTAAATGTTAAGGGTGGTACACTTATTTTAAAAAATATTATTTTTGACGGTGGTGCCCAAAGATCTCCCGCCCCTGCGCCCCGAGGAAGATTATTAAATGTTGAGGGAATTAATGCAAAATTGATTATTGATGACGGAACGATTATACGTAACAATATCACTGGAAATGCCATATATATGTTTCCTGGAACTATAAAAATGATTGGCGGAAAGATTGAAAAAAATGGTAATTCCACAAATGATAGCAGTGCAATCATTTTAAGTAATGCTGCGTCAACATTCGAGATGACTGGAGGCGAAATCACCAGCAATATTGGTGGTGGAGTTGATGTGAACGCTGGTAAAATTTCTATTTCGGGCGATGCAGTCATCACGGGGAATACAAAAGGGGAAGCTGAGCAAAATGTTTATTTGAAAGCCCCTTCACTTCTTACTTTAGACGGTAACTTTACTGGAAAAGCTGGAATTACCGCTCAAGATCGTATGATTGTGGGAAGTCAGTTTGGACAAGCAACAGAAGCCGGTTTGAAAGGGCTTGGGAATCTACATGCCGATAACAATCCAGATCTTTTTGCTGCCTATGATGGAGCGAATAGTTTGATATGGGGGGCATTGGCTTTAACCTCGCCAACAGGCACAGTGACAACAGGTAAACCAACATTTACAGGTACAGCCGCACCAGGCTCGGAAGTTACTGTAAAAGTAGGAGATATCACCTTAACAGTAACAGCAGATGCAGATGGAAACTGGAGTGTAACACCAGACACATATATACCAGATGGAGTGTATCCAGTAGAGGTAACCGCATCAAAAGGTGATATAAAATTCGGACCAGTAACAAAAGAAATTACAGTAGTTACACCAGGTCCAGCTGGTGTAAATGGTGCAGCTCTATGGTTAAGTGCAGATAAAGGAATAACTGCTTCCAGTGGTTTCGTCAAGACATGGGAAGATCGTAGTACAAATAATAATAGTTTCGTACAAGGGAATGTTAGTAAACAACCTGTTTTAAATGATGACAGCAACCGATTAAACTTTAACAAAGCAGTGCAATTCGATGGTAAGAATGGTACTTTGGTAGATTCGGATGGTATTCTTGATAAAAAGACTTACCATGACTTTAATGTATTTGTTGTGGCGAAAAATAAAACAAACTTAGCTAACAGTCTTTTTTGGCAATCAGTACCAGGTAGTGGCGCTAGTAACAGAATACAAGCTCATATACCTTACGGGGATTCAGGAACAATGTGGGATGTGAATGGTGGCGGTACTCGTGTTATTGCTAAAGCTAAAATAGATGCTACACCTTATATTTGGAATCTGAACTACAGTAATAATCTAAGTTTAGCTACTGAGGATAAAGGCGTACAGTCCATCTATCGGGATGGACAGAGTCTAATAACTGCACCTAATCGAACTACTCAAATTACAGGTAATAAAGATCCGATGACAATTGGTGCAGAAAATCAAAATGGAGCTGAGAAAAATTATTTTAACGGGCAAATAGGCGAATTTATCGTTTATACATCCCCTTTAACAGCTCTAGATAAACAAAAAATTAACTCTTATCTAGCAATTAAATATGGAATATCGTTGATTGGTACGAGTTACTTATTCTCAGACGGTACAACAATCTGGGATAAAACAGTAAATTCGGGTTATAGCGATAACATTGCTGGTATTGCTCGTGAAAATGCGCAAGACCTGCATCAAAAACAAAGTCTTGCAACAAATGATACATTAGGACTGATTATTGGTATTGGACCGTCATTGTTCGAGAAAAACGAAGCGATTGCTGATAATCTTTTAATTGATCACCAAGCATTAGTTTGGGGCGATAACGGCTCCGAATTGAAATTTACGAAGCAGATTGGCAATACAGGAAAAAATCATGCTGAACGTATTTGGAAAGTGCAAAATACGGGTAGTATTGGTGAAGTAAATATTGCGATACCAAAAGCTTCTGTGCCAACTGGTACAACATTATTAGTAGGAGCAAGTGAGGCAGATTTCACTACTGCTACAGCTTACCCAATGACTACGGAAGTGACAGTTGCTGGTACAGAATACTATGTAACAAAAGCAACATTAGCAAACGGACAGTATTTCACATTCGCTGCACCTGCTCCAAAACTTGAAAATGCGGCACTTGAGCAAGCACAAGCAGGTGGCAATCAAATTACCCTGACGTTTGACAAAGACATCGTATTGACTGATGGAGCTGGCTTTACGATTACAGTTGGTGATCATAATATTACAAATGCAACTTTTAAAGTTGATCCAACTGATGCGAAGAAAGTCATTATTACATTGCCAGATGGGACAGACGTAACAGGCAAAGAAGTAACAGTCAAATATGATGCTACTCAAGGTAACTTAAAAGGAACAAGTGGTGTGCCTGTAAATGACTTTACAGTAGATGCAACAGCACAAAATCCAGTCGTTAATAAAACAGCACTTGAAAAAGAAATAGCAAAAGCTGAAGCTTTAAAAGAAGCAGACTATACAGCAGAAACATGGGCAGTTTACAAAGAAGAATTAGCAAAAGCTCAAGCTGTATTAGGAAAAGGTGATGCGACACAAGCCGAAGTAGATGCAGCAGAAGCAGCATTAGCAAAAGCGCGCGAAGCGTTACAAGAAAAACCAAGTGTTAATAAAACAGCACTTGAAAAAGAAATAGCAAAAGCTGATGCTTTAAAAGAAGCAGACTATACAGCAGAAACATGGGCAGTTTACAAAGAAGAAATAGCAAAAGCTCAAGCTGTATTAGGAAAAGGCGATGCGACACAAGCCGAAGTAGATGCAGCAGAAGCAGCATTAGCAAAAGCGCGCGAAGCGTTACAAGAAAAACCAGGTGTTGTTAATAAAACAGCACTTAAAGAAGAAATAGCAAAAGCTGAAGCTTTAAAAGAAGCAGACTATACAGCAGAAACATGGGCAGCTTACAAAGAAGAAATAGCAAAAGCTCAAGCTGTATTAGGAAAAGGCGATGCGACACAAGCCGAAGTAGATGCAGCAGAAGCAGCATTAGCAAAAGCACGCGAAGCGTTACAAGAAAAACCAGATGCTGTTAATAAAACAGCACTTAAAGAAGAAATAGCAAAAGCTGATGCTTTAAAAGAAGCAGACTATACAGCAGAAACATGGGCAGCTTACAAAGAAGAATTAGCAAAAGCTCAAGCTGTATTAGGAAAAGGTGATGCGACACAAGCCGAAGTAGATGCAGCAGAAGCAGCATTAGCAAAAGCACGCGAAGCATTACAAGAAAAACCAGCTGTTGTTAATAAAGCGCTACTTCAAGCTAAAGTAGATGAAGCAAAAGGTTTAGTCGCATCAAAGTACACGCCAGAAACATGGGCAAACTACCAAAATCAATTAAAAGCAGCCCAAAAAGTATTAGACAATGCCAATGCAACACAAGCAGAAGTGGATCAAGCGTTAGCTGACTTAACGGCAGCCAAAAATGCTTTAAGACCTGCTCTCACAACACCAGGTCTAGGCTCATTAGTACCATCACAAGGTGTATTAAGTCCAAGCTTCTCATCAGAAGTGACAAATTATACAATGAACGTCGATTATGCAACATCACAATTATCGTTCTTAGCAACACCAATTAACCAAGGTGCTTCAGTGACGACAACTGTTAATGGGCAGCCAGGTACTCTTGAACAAATTCCACTACAGGTAGGGGAAAATGTAATTGTCATCACAGTGACAGAATCAAATGGTAATGTGAGACACTATACAATTAAAGTATATCGTGAAGCATACACAGGCGGTGGAGGTGGTACATGGACGCCGAATCCAACACCACCAACAACGACTGAACCGGGCACAACAACAACGAAAATAAAAGTGGCATTAGAAATTGATGGCAACAACCCACTGGAAAAAACAACGGTGGAAATTGAACGTACAAAACATGCCAGCGGTGAAATCACAGACTTCGTGGCATTAACAGAAGCGAATGCCCAAGAAGCTGTAGAAAAAGCACAACAAATTGGCAATAACATCGCACGTATCGTCATTCCAGATGTTAAAGATGAAGTGGATAAAGTAACAGTAGAAATTCCAAAGCACTCTCTAAAATTACTACGGGAAAACGGATTATCGTTAGAAATTGCCACAGAGAATGGATTGATTGCGATTCCACTAAGCTCGATGAACGGTGTGGATGACAACTTCTACTTTCGCTTAGTACCTGTGAAGAAGGAAAGTGAGCGCAAGGCAATTGAAGAACGCGCTAGAGTGGAAAAAGTTGTCCGTGAAACACTACAAAGCAAAAATGTACGTGTAGTAGCTCGTCCAATGACGATTGAAACGAATATGCCTAGTCGTTCGGTACAAGTGACACTACCACTAAAAGGCTTGAAAGTGCCAACAGCCTCAGCAGAACGACAAGCATTTTTAGAGCGTCTTGCGGTGTTTATTGAACATTCGGATGGCGAGAAAAAAGTTGTATTCCCTGTAATGGTGACAATGCCTAATGGAGAACTTGGTTTACGCTTCACAGTGGACAAGTTTAGCACATTTACAGTTATTCAATTCGAGAAATCAACAGTAAGTAAGCATGAGGCTTATATTAAAGGCTTCCCGAATGGTACGTTTGGTCCTGAGAAAAACGTGACTCGAGCGCAAGTAGCAACGATGATTGCACGTATCTTAGGCTACACAGATGACCAAACAGTAGATTATGCACCATTCAAAGATATTCCAAGTAATCATTATGCAGCAGGAGCTATTGCATTTGTGAAAGAGCGAGGCATTATGAACGGGGATATGAATGGTAATTTCCGTGCAAGCGAGAACATTACACGTGCACAAATGGCAACAGTGGTTGCGAACTATAAGCACCTACAAATAGAAGAAGATGTAGAGTTAACATTCAACGATACAAAAGGTCATTGGGCACAATGGATTATTGAAGCAAACCGTACCGCCGGCATTATTAACGGTCGTCAAGATGGAAGCTTCGCACCAGACGAGCACCTAACACGTGCGCAAGCGGTTGTCATGATGAACCGTATGTTTGAACGTGGTCCATTACATGGTGTCACAAAACCAAGCTTCTTAGATACTCAAGCAACACATTGGGCATTTAATGAAATTGAAGAAGCCGCAAATGCTCACGCTTATATTATTAATGAAGATGGGGAAGAACACCTTTCAAAATAATGAACAATAAATACAAACACCTCTTTAATGGAGTGTTGTAATTATTGTGAGAATCAAAAGGTACAACTATGAAAAATGACTAGACATCCTTTGTCTAGTCATTTTTCCGTTTAGCCACTTTTTTAGAAACTGTAAATACAGATGTATTACTTGTTTGGGTGTAGGTACTTGTGATTGCTGTTCTCGTAATGTTTCAATCCTGGCATGGAAGTCCTTATAATACCCTCTTATTAGTTTAGTCTATTTAATGTAGACGAGGGTTTTTCTTATACATTCGAGTTGATATAAAATTGAAGGAGTTCGTTATTGTTTGGTAAAATGTGTTATGATTGCAATATGCAAGGAGGGATTCATATGTATCGAACAATAGCACCTCCAACAATGCCTTTACAGTAGAATCTGCTGTTTAGGCATTCAATAAAAGCTTGCTAATTCTCAATAGATTCTACTGTATATCGAACACTATATACATGTAGAAAGTAGGAATTAGAAATGAGCGGAAAACTATCTTTTATATTATCAATGATTATTTTTGGAGCTGTCGGTGTTTTTGCAAAATATATTAAGTTGCCTTCAAGTGAAATTGCCTTTTGGATGAGTCTCATTGGCTCTGTTTTTTTACTATTGGTGTTCCTTTCTAAAAAAGAAAGATTTACGAAAACAACTATTTTGCAAAATAAATGGCCGTTGGTACTTTCGAGCTTTGCCTTATGTGGTAATTGGATTTTCCTTTTCCAGGCGTACAAGGAAACAACCATCGCCAATGCAGCTCTAAGCTACTATTTTGCTCCAGTACTAGTGATTTGTTTGTCACCTATCATTTTAAAAGAAAAAATAATATTGAAAAAAATTTTTTATGTTTGTGTTGCATTAGTAGGACTGTATTTTATCGTTCAAAGCCAAACTACCGAAACAAACGAACATTATATTGGTATTGTCTACGGCCTTATTGCAGCTTGCTTCTATGCAGTAGTAACATTCACCAATAAGTATATTCGTGGATTAAAAGAGCCTGATAATACGATTATTCAACTTGCTTTAGCAGCGTTATTCCTTGCTCTTTACCTTTTTGGGACTAATGGGTTCCAAGTAATGCAAATCGATATAAAATCAATTAGTTTACTGATCGCATTGGGCATTGTCCATGCTGGAATCGGCTTCTATCTGTTCTTTTTTGGAATGCGTCATCTAAAAGGGCAAAGTATAGCTATATTAAGCTATATTGATCCACTAACATCATTAGTGATTTCGACGATGATTATAGGAGAAAAAATGGCAACCCTTCAAATAATCGGCGCTATTCTTTTGCTCAGCGCAACATTTCTGAGTGAATTGGATAAAACAAAGACGATATCACAACAATAGATGGACAGGAAGCTTCCTAATGCCTTTTTGGCAGTAGGGAGCTTTTTCGGATACGGAGCATAAAGAGTTGAAAATAGCCATATCAAATTGAAAGGTGTAGAGCCTGATGTGACTAAGAAAAGTTTGCAAGAAATATGCAATTCCACTAATATATTGACACAAAAACTACTTTGACGTAGATTTAAAGTAATTGCATAAAAGCATTAGGTGCCCATTGCGGGAGAATAGGGAATAAAGTGAAAAGCTTTAGCGGTCCCACCACTGTAAAAGGGAGTTTCATAGAGAATGCCACTAGCATCGTTCTGGGAAGGTTCTATGAAATGTTGAAATTGAGCCAGGAGACCTGCCTATCTGCTTCGGTTATATAGATGATGGAAAAGTCTGTAGTTTATTTGTTATGGAATAAACTACAGGCTTTTTATTTTTTCTCTAAATCATTCTTCAAGTTACAAGGGCAAAAAAGAAAGGGGAAATTTTCAATGCAATTATTACAACAGACGATTCATAACATTCAAAGTGCTGACTACAAAATGATGGAGAAGGCACGGGAACGCATAGATGCACTTTGCAAGCCACCTAGAAGCTTGGGGAAACTGGAGGCCCTTGCTGTGCAACTATCCGGAATTACAGGCGAACTATTTCCTGCGATTGCTAATAAAGCAATTATTGTCTGTGCAGCAGATCATGGAGTTTGTGATGAAGGGGTTACATCTAATCCACAAAATGTGACAGTCTTTCAAACATTAAATTTTCCTAGAGGAGGAACTGGTGTCTGTGCTATCGCAAAAATCACAGATGCAAAAATTGTTACAGTTGACATTGGCGTAAAAGAAGATATTCCTCTTGATGCTGGTGTTATTGTAAAAAAAATTAAATATGGCACAGACAATATGGCAAAGGGCCCTGCTATGTCAAGGGAAGAAGCCATTCAATCTATTGAAGTAGGAATTGAAGTAGCTACGGAAGAAATAAAAAATGGGATAAATGTACTCGGGACAGGTGAAATGGGTATTGGTAATACAACACCGAGTGCTGCCATATTATCGGTTCTTCGTGAATGTCATCCGAATGAAGTGACAGGCTTCGGTGCAGGTGTTGGACCAGGGGGAATAGCGCATAAAGTACAAGTCATTTATGATGCTATTGCATTAAATAAACCAAATCGCGATGATGCTATAGATATTCTTGCAAAAGTTGGTGGATTAGAAATAGGCGCTATGGCTGGGGTGATACTTGCTGCCGCTGCATATCGTAAACCTGTTGTTATTGATGGTTTTATTTCTACCATCGCTGCCCTTATCGCTTACGAACTTGAACCTAACGTAAAAGACTATATCATTCCTTCGCATGCCTCTGAAGAACCAGGTGCAAAAATTGCCGCTGAAATGCTCGGAGTTGAACCGATGTTACAGATGAATATGCGATTGGGGGAGGGCTCTGGTGCAGCTTTAGCCTTTCCTATTTTGGACGCAGCATGCTCTATGATGAAAAATATGGCTACTTTAGAAGAAGCAATGTTGCTGTTGAAAAAGTAACTTTATTTGCAGATCACGGTGTGTGATAAACGAAGTCATGGATAGAACCGTCAAAATCGTGGATAGAACAGCCGAAGTCGTGGATAGAACCATCAAAATCGTGGATAGAACAGCCGAAGTCGTTGAATAGAACGGTCAAAGTGATGGATAGAACCGCTAAGAAAAATGAATTTAAAAATTCAAGCCCAAATTCTCAGATTTGGGCTTTTATTATGCAACAGTTTAACTATGCTCTATTCAACTTCCGTAACGGTAGACGCCATTTCTTCATATATGAAAGTATTCTTAGTACTGTGATCACACCAAATAATACATATAAAAAGATATCCCCTGAAAATAGTTGAAGTCCTATGATAAGCCCGGCTAGTGCTGCCCAAACACCGTAGATTTCATCGCGGAGGACTAATGGTTGTCGTCTAGCTAATAAATCACGAATAATTCCACCACCTGACCCTGTTAAGACAGCAGCTACAATAACGGCACTAATAGGCATGTCGAGCTTCACAGCATAAAGGGCACCTTGAATCGCAAATGCCGATAATCCAATAGCATCAGTGACATTGCCCCAACGATGCCAATGCTGAATGAGTCGATGTGGAAATAAAAAAAAGAGCGTAATAGCTGCAATGGCAATTTGGAACATTCTATCCTGCCCCCACAGTGTTGTTACAGGTAAACCTATAAGTAAGTTTCGTATAGCTCCACCACCAAAAGCAGTTACGATACCGAGTATATATACACCGAATAAATCGTATTCTTCCTCCATTGCAATTATTGCCCCGGAAATTGCGAAGGCAATTGTGCCAATGATACTAAAAACCTCCCAAGCCAACCCTTTCACCCCTTATGTGAATAAATCATTTTATGTTGTTGTAGATTAGTTACTGTATCTACAAGTTTTCGCAAAAAAAAGCATCGACTTATGATTTGGAATTATCAGATACTAAATATTTTATTATAGCAGAATTAAAACTTTAAGTTCGTAATTCAACTTCTTTTCAGCAAATGTTTTGTGTAACGTAAGTGAAACGGCAGTTACAGAAATATCCCAGCACTATAGGTGGATGAGATGAATGCGGATTTAAGTTACTTAAAGGTATCCAAACACCCTGTGCCTGTCG
Organism: Lysinibacillus sp. Ag94; assembly: GCF_023242215.1. Classification (NCBI taxonomy): domain Bacteria; kingdom Bacillati; phylum Bacillota; class Bacilli; order Caryophanales; family Bacillaceae; genus Lysinibacillus; species Lysinibacillus sp. Ag94. The sequence continues at coordinate 1,201,523 of NZ_CP096780.1, forward strand.
CAAAAGCATAGCTAAAAAGAAATGAAAGCCTTCGTTGGATGTCACGTAATTATGCCGAGTCCTGATCTTAGTGCCTAATGAAATTAGCAAGCTTTGCAGGCAAGCTCACAAATTGTTAAGATAGGATTTGAACAAATGTGAAATGGAGAAGAACAGTATGACTTTTACAACCAATTTATCAGAAGAAACACTAGCATTAGCTGCTAAAATAGAAGAAAAGGTACGCCCTTTTCATGCAAAGGTAGAAGACATGGCGTTCTTCAATCAACAAAAAGTGCTTGCCGCGTTCCGAAAGCATCAAGTAAGTGACTATCATCTGCACCCGTCTAATGGTTATGGCTATGATGATGAGGGGCGTGACAATCTAGAACGAGTTTATGCAGAGGTTTTTGGAGCGGAGGCTGCCATTGTACGTCCGCAAATTATTTCTGGTACACATGCAATTACACTTAGCTTATTCGGCGTGCTACGTCCGGGTGATGAATTACTTTATATTTCGGGTCAGCCTTATGATACATTGCAATCAATAGTGGATGGTGGCGATAAAGATACTGGCTCGTTAAAAGATTATAAAATCGGTTATAGCCATGTGGATTTAATCGATAATCAAGCGATCGATTGGGAAGGTGTTGCAGCTGCAATTACACCAAACACAAAAATGATTGCTATCCAACGTTCGAAGGGCTATGCAACACGCCCATCCTTTACCATTTCGCAAATTACAGACATGTGTGCAAAAATCCGTGAATTAGCACCGGATGCAGTTATTTTCGTTGATAATTGCTACGGTGAATTTGTTGAGGCACAGGAACCGACAGAGGTTGGGGCTGATTTAATAGCAGGCTCACTCATTAAAAATCCTGGCGGTGGCTTAGCGAAAATTGGTGGTTATATTGCTGGCCGTGCAGATTTAGTAGAAAAATGTGCTTATCGTATGACATCACCAGGTATAGGTGCTGAAGCAGGAGCAACATTAAATACGCTTGGTGATTTCTATCAAGGATTTTTCCTTGCACCACATGTTGTATCTCAAGCTTTAAAAGGTGCGATTTTCACGGCTGCTATGCTGGGAGAAATTGGTATGAATACATCACCAAGCTATGATGCTAATCGTACAGATTTAATTCAATCGGTTTCTTTCCAAACTGCGGAACAAATGATTGCTTTTTGCCGTGAAATTCAAGCGAATTCACCAATTAATGCGCACTATGCGCCTGAGCCCGCTTATATGCCTGGCTATGAGGATGATGTCATCATGGCAGCTGGAACATTCATTCAAGGTTCTAGTATTGAGCTTACAGCAGACGGTCCTATTCGTCCGCCATTTACAGCATTTATTCAAGGTGGGTTAACATACGAACACGTAAAATTTGCAATTTGTAGTGCTGTTCAAAAAATCCAAAAATAGGTAAAAAACTATTCAAAATTTCTATTTTGAATAGTTTTTTATTTATAGATGAAATGTTGAAGATATCATTTTTTTTAAACGTAGAATTAAGACACATCGGACGCCCTAGGGGAAGCGCCAAATCGGAACGTAAATCAATCTCCACGTTAGGATAATAATCTTCGTTTTTTATAATTTTTGGTCATTTCGAAAAAATTATTTTAATTCATGTTAGGAAACCTTACATGAGTGGTTGACAGTGTAAATTTTTCGTTATATTATTAGCAGGTATTGGAGGGGACTTAAATGAGTCGTGAAATTAGACGAACTATGCCGTTATTATCTATGAATATCGTAATGCAATTGACCGAGCTGTCGGCACGTCAGATTCGTTATTATGAAGAACACCATTTAATTGAGCCGCACCGAACAGAAGGTAACCGTCGAATGTTTTCATTAAATGACGTCGATGTATTGCTAGAAATAAAAGATTACTTGGAACAGGGTATGAACATGGCAAAAATTAAAAAGCTGTTCGCTAAAAAGAATGAACCTGTTTCAACAGATGAACAAAATTTAAGTGACTCAGAATTGCGTCGCATCATGCGTGAGGAAATGCTTCAAGCGCAGCGCATGCAAAAATCATCCATCCGTCGTGGGGATTTATCTCGATTCTATTAATAAAAAGCAACATCGTTAATTACTTTATTAATAGGGTAGGGTAATGATAAAAAAGCTAGACATTTTATAGGAGTGTGGAAAACTGTGGGTAAATACACAAAAGAGGACATTAAACGTCTAATCGAAGAAAAAAACGTAAGCTTTATTCGTCTACAATTTACAGATATTCTTGGCACAATCAAAAATGTTGAGATTCCTGTAAGCCAATTAGACAAAGCTCTAGAAAACAAAATGATGTTTGATGGCTCATCTATTGAAGGCTTCGTACGTATCGAAGAATCAGATATGTATTTATATCCTGATTTGGATACTTTCGTAGTGTTCCCTTGGACTTCTGAAAAAGGGAAAGTAGCACGTTTCATCTGTGATGTATTCACTGCTAAAGGCGAGCCATTTGCTGGTGACCCACGAAACAACTTAAAACGTATCCTTAAGAAAATGGAAGACATGGGCTTCACAAGCTTCAATTTAGGGCCTGAGCCAGAATTCTTCTTATTTAAATTAGATGCAAAAGGTGAACCGACACTAGAAGTAAATGACCACGGTGGTTACTTCGACTTAGCACCAACTGATCTTGGCGAAAACTGCCGTCGTGATATCGTATTAGAGCTAGAAGAAATGGGCTTCGAAATTGAAGCATCTCACCATGAGGTAGCTCCAGGACAACATGAAATTGACTTTAAATATGCAGATGCAATTACAGCTTGTGACAATATCCAAACGTTTAAATTAGTTGTTAAAACAATTGCTCGTAAACACGGTTTACATGCTACATTTATGCCAAAACCATTATTCGGTGAAGCAGGCTCTGGTATGCACTTCAACGTTTCATTATTTAAAGGCAAAGAGAATGCATTCTACGATGAATCTACTGAACTAGGTCTTTCTGAAACAGCGATGCAATTCATGGCAGGTGTCCTTGCTCACGTTCAAGGCTTCACAGCAGTAACAAACCCTACAGTTAACTCTTATAAACGTCTTGTACCGGGTTATGAAGCACCATGTTATGTAGCATGGTCAGCTCAAAATCGTTCACCACTTATCCGTATTCCATCAGCACGCGGTCTTTCAACTCGTGTAGAAGTACGTTCTGTGGATCCATCTGCTAATCCATATTTAGCGATGGCTGTTATTTTAGAAGCTGGTCTTGAAGGTATTCGCCGTAGCTTAACACCACCAGCAGCTATTAACCGTAATATTTACGTGATGTCTGATGAAGAGCGTAAAGCGAATGGTATCGCAAACTTACCAGCAGCATTGGACGATGCTTTAGTATTACTTGCTCAAGATGAAGTAGCGCAAGCAGCTTTAGGTGAGCATATCTATGCAAACTTTAAAGAGGCAAAAGAAATCGAGTTTGACATGTATCGTACAACCGTACACCAATGGGAACGCGATCAATATTTAAAAATGTACTAAAAATAGTAACCGAGTACCTACTATAGGTGCTCGGTTTTTCTTATGTCAATAGTAAAGATAGAACTAGGTAAGCAGTATGCTATAAAAAAATGAAGCGATGAGGTATTTCTAACCCCATCGCATATTTTTTAATAGCCCATATGATGATGACCCATATGATGACCCATATGATGATCCATATGATGGCACATATGATGATGGTCCATGTGATGGTGATGGTGTCCCATATGATGATGTGGCATATGACAAGGATCAGGTGGCATCTCGCAAAGTGTATGAGTTTCGCAACATTCTTCCACTACACATTCAGTGCAAGGGAAATGATATTGATGATCAATTATATGTTTGTTAACTGTTGTAATATGTGCTGGTTGTACATGAGGTACGACCGTATGGATGTAATTAGTGCGAACAAATTCCTCTGGCGGACAAAAGTGTGGTGGTTCAAATTGAGTTGGGCAATGCTGTGGTGGACAACAATGTGGACCTGCATGATGATGATGATGGTGATGCATACGTCTATGCATGGTAAAACCTCCTGTTTTGATAAGTTGTGGTTCATAATTAACATATGAGATGAAAGACAGTATGGTCTATTTGTATGCCTATTAAGGGCTGGTTAAATCTCTTAGGCAATTGATTAATGGAGAGTTTCACCAAACTTTAAGTTCTCTCAGAGGATGTTTGGACACCCGCTGAGAGAACTTAAAGTGTCCGGACGCAAATGTGCAAATGGCTTCTTTTAAACAATGTAAAATTGAGCATTGTTGAAAGGTAATGATACGAAGAAGAAGTGTGGATAATTAGAAGAAAATTATCACAATAACAAATTTTTATGGATTGAATAAAAATGCATTTTGTTGTAGAATTAACCGATGTATTGTTGGTTTATGATATTTTATAGCTATGACTTAATGAATAGAAATTTTGCATTGCGGATGTTAATTATAAAAAAGTATGTTTGGGCATTCCTTTATTACTTTTTAGAGGGATGTTTTTTATTTTATCCGCGCATTAACGAACAGTAATTTATCTGTACTAAAAAGAAGCATCAGGTAACATTGCTCTCGCCTAAAGTAAAAAGAGTGGGAGATTAACGGCTCGTAAATGCCTAATCGGTAAAGACTAATATTTCAGTGAGGAATAAAAAAATTCCTACTGATTAAAGTCCAGATATACATTTCTTGGCGGATGTCACGGAATCACAAAGGAGTTCGGTTTGTGCAAGCATAAAGCAGATTCCGGACGGGAATTATGCCGAGGTAAAATGGATCAGTCCATAACTAACAAGCTTAATATATAGAACTTCGAAAACCTAGAGAAATGAGGCTTTAAATGATGAAAAAATATCCTACTTCTACATACTTTTTCTTCATAATTCCGTCTCTTATTGGTGTCCTGTTATTTATGACACCAGTCTTAACGGAAGATGGATGGAAAGTTCCAATTGCTATTTTAGCAAAGTTACTAGCAGGTTTTATTGCTCCGGTTATTAGTTATTTTACTATATTTATTTTTGCGATTTCGGCAATTGGTTCACTCATTGCCAAATGTATTCCGCGAAATAATTCAAAAGAGCCTAGTATTTTAGATACATTATTTTATGTCAATTGGTTTTGGACAATTATAAGAGTCATTGGTTTAGTATTTGCCTCAATGGTTGTCTTTGATTTTGGACCATCGGCGATTAATAATGAAAGTACTGGTGGATTATTAATGGACCCTGACAATGGTTTAGTAACATTTTTATTCACGATTTTCTTATTTGCAGGCCTACTATTACCGTTTTTAACAAACTTCGGCTTGCTTGAATTTTTCGGAACGATGATGGTAAAAATTATGCGTCCTCTCTTTAAAAGCCCTGGTCGCTCATCGGTTGATGCACTTACATCGTGGGTTGGGGATGGAACGATTGGTGTTCTGATGACGAGTAAGCAATATGAAATGGGGAACTACACGAAAAAAGAATCTGCTATTATTGCAACGAGCTTCTCGGTAGTATCTATCACATTCTGTATCGTAGTATTAGATACAGTGCATTTGTCACGCTATTTTATTCCATATTACTTAACAGTAGTTCTTTGTGGTCTTGTGTTAGCGGTAGTAATGCCACGAATTTTCCCGCTGGCTAATAAGGAAGATACTTATATCGACGGAACACCAGTAGATTTATCCCGTGAGGAATTACCAGAAGGTTATAATTCTGTGTCACATGGCTTAGAAAATGCTTTAACTGTTGCGCATGCAAATCGTGACCCACGTCAATTTTTGAAAGATGGCATTAGAAATGTTTTGGATTTATGGGTTGGTGTAGCACCGGTTGTTATGGCATTTGGTACGGTTGCTTTAATGCTTGCTGAATTCACTAATGTTTTTGCATTTTTAGGAAAGCCGTTTGAACCTATTTTAACAGTACTTGGTTTACCGGAAGCAGCTGAGGCAGCGCAAACGATGGTTGTTGGCTTTGCTGATATGTTCCTACCTTCAATTTTAGGAGCAGGGATTGAAGCTGACACTACACGATTTGTAATTGCTGTCGTTTCTGTAACACAGCTTATTTATATGTCTGAAGTTGGTGGACTTATTTTAGGGACAAAAATTCCACTTAAATTTTTTGATCTAGTTGTTATTTTCTTAATACGTACGATTATTTCTCTACCAATCGCAGCATTAGTTGCACATATACTCTTTTAGACTAAAAAGGCAATTGTTCGAACTTATTAACGCGAACAATTGCTTTTTTCTTTGTCTTTATTGCGCGTTAATACGTAGGAATAATGAATAAATAACAGAATACAACTTGACACATAATTTCATTGAGTTGGGAAAAACTACACGTAAAGTGATACTGAGGTGATAAAATGGACAGAATTTTTTCTCTCTGCTTAAGTTCCTGTTTTTTATTATTTTCTCAACCAAGTGATGCCTATATCAATGATTCGCGCAGTTCTTATGAAGAAATTTATCCAGAGATAGGCTATAAAACGGTTGAAGCAGCTGCCTCCGATTTTGAACGGCACTTTCATCAAGGGCTAAAGCTACCACTTCGAGTACCTCCTATTAGTTTTACACATCATTTTGGTCGATTTAATGATCTTGATGATGATATGAATGATTTTTTTGAAGCGACATTTATTAATCATCAGCTTCCTGAGCATTATTATAAAATAACGGTTCGACCTATTGAGTTTAAGTTCCCGTCTAAAAAAGAAAATATAGTAAAGACATTCAAGTTGAAAAACGGAACGACTTCCATTTATATGGAAATATCAGGTTTTAATGTTCTTGCTTTTAAAAGAGAAGATTGGCAATACATGCTGTGGATTGATAAAAGGGTTTCAAATAAAGTGACGCCTGAAGTTTTAGTTGATATAGCTAATTCCATTGATTATACAACGCAAGAGGATGAACATGGATAATAAAAAATGCCAAGACCTTTAATAGGGGCTTGGCATTAGCCTCTAGAATTATGCTGGATTAACAGAAGCATTTCGGATTGCCATTGTTATGATTGAGTAGAGTAATACACTAAGAACTAATAAAATACTTAATAGCGTAAAAGTAGATATATTTGATAGTAAGTCAAACAAAGAAGAATACCATTTGAAAATGATTGTAAAAATTGTAATTAAGCCGAGTAACCCTACAAAACTGTAACCGCCAATAAATCCTAAACGATAAAAAACAACATTCAGCAAAAGGCCAGCTGTTAGGAAGAAGAGCAATAAAACAGTATCTAATGCCATCGTTTGAAAAAATGATGGGGAATTATTAAAAAGTAAAATAGGATGAATAATGAAAATGTTAGAGACGGAAGTAATTATTTTTTGTGTACAACCAATTATGAATGCACCTACTAAGCTCCAACAGATGAGAAAGATCCCCACATTCAACATAAATTGCAAGCGGCATAAACCAAGCCTTAAAAAATAGGACAAGGTTTTATTTAGTAGCTTTGCTGACATGACACCGGAAAAGATATAAACAGGTATAGAAATCATGATGGAAAAAGAATAAGTATGAAGTTCAAAAAAAGTATCTATGAAAAGCGAAAATAGGATGATTGAATATAATATGCACCAAAAAGTTATAATTTGTTTTTTATAGCTTTGAAATAATACATACAAACTTCCCTTTACTGTATTCATCTAATAGTCCCCGCTTTCTGCTGTTTACTTAAATAAACCAACATATTGTGTAAGGAAACACGTCCAAGCATAATATTTTGTCCTTCAATGGATTGACCATCAGTGAAGACAATTGCAGTTAGCTCCTGCATAAACGAATGTTTATAAATAATCTTAAGACCCTTAACTGCCTGCTCAACATCAGAAGGACTACCTTTTACTGCAACAATATGCTCATGCCATTCCTCTGCTGTTTTCTGAAGTAGTAATTGCCCTTCGTGTAAAATAAGTATTTCTTCAAATAGCTCACTTGCTTCATCGATTAAATGTGTAGACAAAATAAAAAGTCTTGGATTTTCGGTTTGTTGTTCAATCAATAAATCATAAAAAGTATTTCGAGCAGCTACATCAAGTCCGATATAAGGCTCATCGAAGATTGTAATACCTGCATTACTCGCAAAACCTGTAATAATGCCTAACGCAGACACCATCCCTTTTGATAAACTGCGTACCTTATCTTTTGGATTTAGAGCAAAAACTTCTAGTAGCTCCATTGCAAGATTCTCATCCCATTTTGGATAAAAGAAGCTATTCGCTTTTAATGTTTGTGTAATTGTCATTTCCTCTTGAAAGTTTCCGCTCTCAGCAACAAAACAAATATCACGTAGGGTTAAAGGTGCATTGAAAGCATTTTCTCCATTGACAGTGATGTTCCCGTTAGATGTAGCAATGAGTCCTGATAATAAATTTAAGAATGTTGTTTTACCAGCGCCATTATGACCCAAAAATCCAATGATTTTAGGTCCTTCAATTGTAAAAGAGATATTTTTTAAAGCTTCCTTATGTCTATATGATTTACTAACATTTCTCGCTTCAATTTTCATACGTTAACTCCTTTGTAACATATTTTGTAATTCTTTATCCGAAATACCTAATCTTATTGCTTCTTTCTTCAATGGCTCTATATGTTGCTTAAAAAAGTTTTCCCTACGCTCCGCAATTAATATTTCGCGGGCGTCAGTACTAACAAACATGCCGACGCCCCGTTTTTTATAAATTACGCCTTTGTCCACTAATTCGTTCACACCCTTTCCAGCTGTTGCGGGATTAATTTGATATTCCTTAGCAAATTCATTTGTAGATGGAATGCGATCTTCTGGTTGTAGGTGTCCATCTAAAATGCCATCCTCTATTCGTTCGCGTATTTGCTGGAAAATAGGCTTTTCGCTATTTAAAGAGTGAATTACAATCCACCTCCTTATGTTAATTGGTTAATTACTTATGTAACTAACTATATGACCGCAGGATATTTTTGTCAATGCTTAATTATGAAAAAATTAGTTGACTGAATGCATTCATTAAGTTACTATTACTAGCGAATAAGAAAGAGGTTCATAGCGCATACCCTCTATAAAAAACTATGGATGACGTCATTTACGCCATATCCCAAAAATGCGGATATGGCGATTTTTTTTTATTAGATTTAATGCGTAATGAACTTCTCACAACTTGAGGAGGCATTTTTATGGCAGGAAGAAATGAAGAACAGGGATTACAAAATTTAACCCTACTCGGTAACCAAAACACAAAGTATTTATTTGAATATTCTCCGGAGATACTTGAGGCAGTTGACAATTTACATACGAAAAACGATTTTTTTGTGAAATTTAATTGTCCAGAATTCACGAGCCTCTGTCCAATGACAGGGCAGCCTGACTTTGCGACTATGTATATATCTTTTATTCCAGATAAAAAGCTAGTGGAGAGTAAATCTTTAAAGCTCTATTTATTTAGCTTCCGTAATCACGGGGACTTCCATGAGGATTGTGTTAATATCATCATGAATGATTTAATTAAACTGATTGAGCCGCGCTATATTGAAGTGTGGGGTAAGTTTACGCCACGTGGTGGCCTGTCCATTGATCCATGGTGTAACTATGGTCGCCCTGGCACAAAATATGAAAAAATGGCGGAGCACCGTTTGATGAACCACGATCTATATCCTGAAAAGGTAGATAATCGTTGATGCTTTACTATTTAAATGGATTGTTTGTAGGTTTTTTAATTTTAGCGAATGTTTTAGCTGTTAAAGTGTTTAGTATAGGCGAATGGATGATGCTTCCCGCAGCAGCAATTTTAATTATTTTCACGTATCCTCTTATTGATGTAATTTGTGAAGTCTATGGCAAGGAAGCGGGCGCTCGCACGGTAAGAACAGGGCTTATGGCACAAGTGTTTGCAGCATGCTTTATCGCGATTGCCATTGCACTACCACCTGCACAAGCCTTTGTTCATCAACAGGAGTTTGAGACAATTCTCGGCGGCAGTATGCGCGTCATTATTGCAAGTCTTGTAGCCTATACGGTTAGTGTTAATTTGGATGTAGTGATATTTAATAAATTAAAAGAAAAGCATGGAAGCGGTAAACTTTGGCTTCGAAACAATGCGTCTACGATGTTAAGTCAACTGATTGATACTGCATTGTTTATTACGATAGCCTTTTATGGAATAATGCCAATTAAAGTGTTACTGACATTATTTATAACACAGTATTTGTTTAAATTTTTTGCGTCCATTGTAGCAACACCACTTGTTTATGGGCTAGTTTTCGTTGCGCGAAAATTTGATAAACGTAAAGGCTTTGAACTATCTCATTACTGAGATGGTTCAAAGTATGAAAAAATGTTGGGCGTTTACTTCACTTTGTTTGTTGCAACTTTGAAGATTTATCGGAACAATTTTAGCTTTTATCGGAATATTTTCTCGTATTATCGGAACCATTTCAGTTTTTATTGCCCCTAGGTCGGAACGGAAATCTAATCAACCTCTCTTTTTGCCGAAGAGCTATACTTTATTTCATGAACATAATAGATTGTCAACAACTCGAAGCCATCTCCTTGCTGAGATGGCTTTTTAATGTGCGTTTTACGAAAACTAGTTGTTGCCTATTCATCCTTAATAATATTTGTGGTATAAAAATCCCTCTTATTCTATTTATAGCTCCATTTTTGCATATATGCCATATTGCAGAGGAGCATATACTGTGTATAAGAAGGAGGGAGGTGAGTATTTATGAGAATTAACTGGATGATCCGTTTGCAGCATAAACCATTTTTATTGGCGTTATTTTCGTTGATTTTGTTACTCGCGCAGCAAGTAGCAACTATTTTTGGCTATGACTTAACGAGTGCAATGAGTGAGCAGGCAACGCACATCTTAAATACCGTATTATCAATTTTCGTTTTAATAGGAGTTGTAGTAGATCCAACTACACGGGGAACCAGTGATAGTGAACGTGCTTTAATGTATCGAAGACCGAGATAAATAATGAGGTAAAAATAAATTAAAAGTGTAATTTTACAACAAGGATAAATATGTTATAATGTAAAAAATTGATAGTGCAGGGAGGATGATTGAATGTCGCTTGAAATGGAGCGGAGGATTGCCACGCTCGAGCAAGAAATGATGGATTTACGGCAGGAATTAGAGGGCTTAAAGCGTCAGCAAGCTGTTGAGAAAACAAGCACATTGAACGCTAGAAAATCCATTATTGAGCAATCTACGCCAAAACTAGCGCAAAGCCCAAAGCCAAATTCAAACTTGGAACAAAAGCCAAAAACAATGCCAGCTCCAGAAAAAAAGATGGAGCCACAGCGAACGTTGGAAGAACGTTTTATGTGGGCACTGCCAAAAGTATTTATGGTCATTTTAGTGATGGGAGTGCTTTGGGGGCTTAAGCTTGTGAGTGATTATGGCTATTTATCGAATGAGGTTAAAATTATTCTCGCCTATGCATTATCGCTTGCCTTAGCCGCAACAGCTTATTTGTTAGAACATAAAAAAATAGGGTCTTCAGCTATTACGATATCTTTATACGGTGGGGCGTTTATTGTTGGAATATTAACAACAGCGGCTAGTGCGATATTGTATGAAATCATCGGTTTAACGATGGCACTTGTTATTGCAGTCGTTTATATCGGCTACGGTATAGCTATTAGCTATTTAAAGAAAAACGAAGTACTAACAATATTCGTAGCGTTTACCTCATTATTATTACCTTATTTACTAGAATATATGGATTTTAGTCCTATCATTATTTTAATCTATGTTGTTGTTCTATTTACGATGCTGCAATTTGTTATTCATCAACACAAGCAGAAATTGGCTCTCTATATAGCAACCTTTTTCTCAGTGCTAGCTATCAGCATTATAGCGTTTATGAATCAAGACAATCGAGCTGTTTTTGCAATAGGTTTCCTTGTTGTTTTATCGATTTTTTACACGAGTTGGTGCCGTTTATATAATGCAGAATCTAAATTGAAATATATTCATGTTGGGCTTCAATTTAGCCTAGGAGCCTTTAGTTTATTGCTCTTGGACTTTATCGTTAGTCCTAGTGAATATAGCGAAGCACTATTATTCATATTAGTTTGCTTGTTTGCAGCTTTAGCGGGTTATGGCTATAAGCAAAAATGGCAGGAGGCATTTGATAGTGCCGTAACACTCGCATTTATTACACTATGTAATACACTATTAGTTATGAATTTCCCGGAGAAAGTGGATCATTTGCTCATCCCGTTCATCACCTTTGCGGGCGTAATGATGAGTTTACGTTTACGAGTTAGTATGATGAAGGTTGTCAGCTCATTTTCATTTATGATTACACTCGCTTTAAGCTTTATAATTCATGAGCCAGCACCATTCTTCAGCATAGACCATGCTAGCTTAATCATGCCAGGAATATATCTCCTAATTATTTATGTATATGCAAGACGTCCGAAAGAGACACAGACTGTATTTGAAAAAGTAATGAAGGACCTATATGTCATTGACTTTTTAGCGGTAATAACGACTGGTTATTTCTTAGCTTATATCGGAAAGCTGGATGGAACGTACTTTGCAGGTGCTGGTAATATTCCGCATCTAATGTATATGATCCTCGCTGTACTTTTCGCGGGATCACTTTTAGTGCCAACCAAATACAAAGGTCGTGCATTAACGCCGGTCCTTACTGTATTTTTCATTCTCTTCACAATAATGCTTGAAATAATTCCATACAATATGCAAGGTGTCGAGTGGTTAAATATAGTAACAAGAATTGTGTATATAGCTGTAATCGTAGCGATTATGATCGATTTACTGATGAAGGGGCGCATTTATCAAAGCTATCAAGAGCAAACAGAGAAACTTCTTGATCCAATTTTTAGTGCAGGTGTGGTGCTGACGATGATATCTGTTTGGGGTCTCATCTCTCAGCTTTCCTTCAACAGTTTGCTTGATTGGAAGCTAAGCATTGCCTTCTCAACGATTACATTATTCCTGACAGCAAGTATCTCCCTTTGGCTTAGCAACGTGCGAAACTTACGAACATTACGCATAACAGGTTTTATCATCTTAGTTATTGCGTTTATTAAGCTTATATTCTTTGATTTGTCAGCACTAGACTTACTAATACGAGCAGTCCTGTTTATGACGATTGGTGGGATTGGGTTGCTGTTGTCGGGTAGGTTGTTGCGGAAATGAATAAATTATTTAGACACTACGTATGTTTTCACAAAAAAACGTTTACCTAATTTTGGGTAAACGTTTTTTTACATTGTATTGTAATTTAAACGAAGTTCTCTTATTAGGTATGGAAAGTTTTTGAAAATATATATATTCATATGAAGAAGTGGTCTTGTAAAAATTGTTTATATATGGAATAGTGTAATTATCATAAAATAGTATTAAATTGGATGGTTGGCAAATGTTAGTTGCTATAAACACTGTTTTTATAGTGTTTTAAGGAATAATAGACTTTTTTGATATCTTATATTGATAAAAGTATTATCGGCAGAAGGAGGGAGAAAATGAAGCGAAAAAATAGAGAATTATTTAACAGTCAAGGGGGATTCTCTTTAATTGAGGTTATTGCTTCTTTAGTTATCATAACTATCATCTTAGTATCCTTTTTTGGCTTACTCATTCAATCGAATAAAACAGGAAAAAGCTCTGAACAAATTATTGATGCAACCTATTTAGCGCAAAAGGAAATGGAGAAAATGTATAACTACTTCAAATCCACCAAAATCGAAACTTGGGCATCTGACTTTCCATACGTAAACGAAAAGGATGAAGAGAAATCGAGCGGTAATACCACTCAGTATAAAGTGACACCCGTGAATGCTAAACATAAGGAAATTATAATAGTGAAAGCTGAAGATATGTCGCCTGATAATACAGTTAGGATTACTATCGAAGTCTATGATTCAAGAGGGAAGATATTAAAAGCAAAAGTGCAAAATATCTTTAGCTTATAAGGAAAGAGGTGGTGCATATGTCTAAATTTCATAATGAGAGAGGCATGACCTTACTAGAAGTTTTGGCTGTAACCGTAATAGTTACGCTCGTTTCTATTATTCTAATGTCGATTTTAACGAATGGCAAGACTTCTAGCGATAAACAAATGAAATCAAGTGTACAATTGTCTGATGCAACTTATATTTTGAAAGTTGTCACTAAAGATACTCGTAAATCTACAAAAATTATTACGAAAGACTTAGATGATTGTACAGAATATATATTATCTAATAATCAAAATAATCAAAAATACAACTATAATTTTTGTCGTAATAATCAGACAGTTGAAAGGGATAATGAAATAATTGCAGTGAATGTACTTGATTTTAAAATTAAAGATAAACGGAGTCATATAATAATTGATATTACAATGCCAAATAATAAGCCCTTTTCATCGACTATATATTTCAGAGGAGGTAGCTAGATGTTTAAGTATTTAAAACAAGAAAAAGGGTATTCGTTACTTTTAGTAATTTTGGCAATTGCTTTCCTATCAGTTCTTGGAATTATGCTTTTAACACTTACAGCAAATTCATTAAAGATTTCTACTAGTGAGCGAGATGACCAATCTGTATTTTACATTGCGGAAGGCGGTTTAAACAGTACAAAAAGCAAAGTCGAACAATTAGCAAAAATTACATACGATCAAAATAGAAAGGATTTCAATAAGCTACCTCTTGATAAAAGAAAGCCGGAAAAATTTAAGTTAGATTTTATTGATGCATTTGAACGTAGCTTAAAAAACACCTTTGAAGAGAATACCCAATCAACATATACTACTACAGTCACTTTTGATGAACAATTTAAAGAAAAACCTATTGCGAATGTAACGATTGTTCAAGAAAATACAGAACCTTTGCAATATAAAATAACGTCTGTTGGATCTATTGGTAAGAAAACGAGAGCCGTAGCGCAAACAATTACAGTTAATTTAGGGAGTGGAACGGAAACTGGCCCTGCTTTTTCAAATGCTGCTGCTATCCACGCTATTGAAAACATCGTACTGGGGGGCGGTAAGTTTAATGGGGATGTTGTATCGGAACGTGGAAATATTGCTATTAAACAAGATGATACAAAAATTAGTGGGAAAATTGGAACGACATTGGATAAATTTTCAAAACCAGACTGGATGACTATTACAAATGAGATTATAGGGAATGTTGCGTTTCCTGAAGATATGCTGCCACCTTTCCCTGATAATCAATTTACTATTTTAAGCACAAGGCCATATACGAAATCAATACAAGTTACGATCGGTGGGGAGCGGGTTCAACATTTTTTGAAAAATAATTCAATTGAGATCGATGGGGATCAAAAGATAAATGGTGAACCAAATTTCAGTGGTATTCTTCCGATTTCTCAGGATATGTACGTCAAGACGCTTATGGTTGCTTCGAATAATACATTAACGATTGATGTTGGTAATTCAGACAAAAATTTATTTATAGATAACTTTCACTTCTCTCAAGGTCATTTAAAGATTATAGGAAGTGGTAAATTAACTTTGTATCTCAAGAATGCTTTTGATTTAAAGGGGGATTCAAGTATGAATAATACAGGGGACATAGGCCAATTAAGTGTCTATTATGCAGGCACTTCGCCAATGGATTTTACTGGTAATACACGCACAAAAGCCTCTATTTATGCTAAATCAACCAATATAAACATTGATGGTTCGGGTAGCGTACAAGGAAATATCTATACAGGTGGATCAAATATCACCATTGAAGGAGGATCTTATAATCATAACTTATATATATATGCCCCTAACGCAAAAGTTATATTGGGGGGATCAGGAACAGTTGTAGGCGGAATAATGGCTCATACAGTAAAGACTAGTGGAGCTCCAGCTGTTACGTACAAAGCGAAAACGATTGAAGATACAATATCAAATGGTGGCTTGATTTTTGAAGAAAATAACAATTTAACGATTTCTAATGGTATGCTTGAAGTTGACTAAATAGCATTAAGCGGTTGAAAAACATATATTCTTCGATTTGTCGGGATGGTTCTTGAGGAAATAATAGAAAAGGGTTGTTTACAATGACTGTGTGAAATCAGTCTTTCTAAACAACCCTTATTTTAATAACGATTAATTGTTTCGGGTTCGTTCAATTCTGTAATAAATTCTTCTTCTTCATCACGTTTAAAGGACGTGTATTGGGATATTAAATTTTCGTCATAGGTTATTTTCAATCTAGAATTTCTTTTAGGTACTTCAACACCGTTTGTAATAACGGTTTCTTTTTGGTTTTTAGAACTTTCATAAGTATAGTTATAACTATTACCACGTACTGCAGTTAGAATCGTTCGTTTTGCAGAAATGCCTCCATACAAGTTAATATTTGAGCCAACTCCATACATAATCATGTTTTGTTTTGAATAGAAAAAGCCTTTAATCATACTTGGCGTAGCACTATCAACAGAAATATTACTAATTGAAATATCTCCTGTAGCGAAAATAAAGAGGGTGCTGTTTGAATTTATTCCATTTAAAGTACTATCTTTAATATCAACGTTTCCGTTTACATATAGCATGGCATCACTACGTAAATTAGTATTGTTGACAATGAAATCTCCATTAATAAAATACGTGCCCGACAAATTTAAAGTTTTTCCACTTCCGTTAATATTAAAGTTTCCTCTATCGAGGGTTTTCTTGCATCCAAATATATTACAGTCTTTTTTTTCTCCATGTATGAAAGTGATATTGTCTCTATTAAATTTAGATGTTTCGTGATTTGTGTACGAGACACTTAATCCAGAAGGATAATTTTTATTATAATTTTTATTTGTATACAAAGGTATAACTTTCTCTGTTATTTCAAGATTATCTCCCGGTAAGCTTTTTGTGACTAGGGATACATTTTTTGTTAAAAACAAGCGTTTCTGTAATTCATTTTTTGAAGCAGGATTTGAAGGGATGAATTTTGTATATCTTGAACTGTTTAAATAGTTTGTATTGCCAGATATATGTGAGGGGTAATCAACAGTATTATTAACATAATATATATTTTTTTCTGATTCCCTCATAATAATTTTGGGGGTAACACTTTTAGAGTCTGGAATTATTCTAGGAAAAACGCTATCTGGCCATTGTGCCACATTATTTTTTAGCCAATGGGCTTTTTCAGAGATAATTAAATGACCATCTGTTTTAATATCTCCCTGAATTTCAACACCACCATGTAAATAAAGATTCCCTTCGTCATTCGTTGAAACAGCATAGCGTAATTGATCTGGAATTGCATCTGTGCCGATGATAATCTGTGCATATGTAATGTGCTCTTTACTATTTACTCTTCCAGTACTTTTAAATGTTACTAGGCGTTTATAACGATCCTTCTCTTCATTTGACATTAGTTCTACTTTCTCGATGCAGACGTGTGTTTTATTATTATTCTCTGCAGGAATGTTAATCCCTTGCGAGCAACTTAATATTGGAGCGGTCAATGTGTTGACGAGGAAGGATTCAAATGCAGCCTTTCCCATTGGTCTGTCTTTAATCTCTTTTTCAAGAAGAGCTTGAATATCTTTAACGGCATAGTCGATTCCTTTATCTGATAAATCTTGTGCTTGTACCAGTTCTTCTCGGGTGTTGTTTTTTGTAATACCGCTTGACGTCAAAGTGATAAGACTCAAACCGAGTATAGTGAAAATGATGATGACAGCAAATGTTACTAACAATGAATAGCCATTTTCATTTTGCCGGAAAATTTTCATATTACCATCTCCTTTATTTAAATTATTTTGAGCTTACAATAGGTTGAATTTGATTTTTAAATTCCATAGTTTTTGTTTGGTCATTACCTGAACGTTTTTTGATAACCTTAAGATTTAAATTGATTTCGTAAATTGAATCTGCTTTTACAGGGTTACCTATAATTTCCGAATTATCCAAAATTTCTATGCCTCTGTTTTGAACTGCGTATTTCTCCTTTTTGAAATAAATGTATGTAGTGTTACCTTCAGTTTTAAATCCTATCGGTTCTAGCGTATTTTGGCATTCGCTAGTAATTTTCCATACTCCATCATCGTTTTTTTGACATTTGGTGATATCATTGGTCACTTCAATATATTTATTGCTGATATTTCTTACAATATGACTTTGATTTGTGGTATAGAGAGTTTTAATAAATTTACTGACAATAATATCTGCTTCATCTCTAAGTATCGTTTCTTGTTGGACGTTTCGATTCGTTTCAAGTGTTTTCATAAGAATTGAAAAGATAAGCGTGGAGACGATTGCTAGAATAACAAGCGTTGCAAGTAATTCGATTAGTGTCAATCCATTGTGATTCTTAATGTATTTATTCAATTGAAACATATCCTTCCGAAGAGCCTTTTGTTTTTCCATTTGGAGAAGTTACTGTTACAACAACTTTTATAAGATTTAAATCTTTTTCAGTGAAGTTAGAATTTGCATATTTAGTAGAGTTTTGACTGGGGGTATATGTAATCGTGTATGTTTTGTCGTTTAATCCCATTGATTTGCTTTTGCCTATAAAATATTGATTTAAGTCGCTTGTGGCTATTTTGGGAAGTGGTTCGGATTTCAGTTTAGCTAATACAGCATCGGCTAAATTAACAGTGACTAATTTTTCGGTGTTTATTGTGGCTGTTTTATTCGAAGAAATAAATATTTGTGCAAAGGATAAGAGAATAATGGATATTAAGACAAGTGATGCAACTACTTCAATTAAAGAAAATCCTCTCTGTGATTTTATCAACATAAAAAACTTACCTCCGATCTAATAGTTTTTTCTATCTAGAAAAGTTAATTTAATAAGTTTGATTCTGAAATACATAGGTATATATAACCTTATTATATAGGGTGTTTACCTTATTGACAATGTGTTATCAATGATTTTAATTACATACCAATAATTTTTAGTTCATAAAATTTTAACTTTTTTTAGTCAAAAAGACTCATTAAATAATATCTAGTATGCTGTATGGTGAAAATATGAATAAAAAGTAATGGATAGATATGAGTAATTAGACATTTTGTTTTTGGATATATTTGTAAAGGCGGTAAGGCTATGAAATTACATTTGAAGCTAGGCTCAATAGTAGCTGTTCTAATCATTTTATTAACAGTCTGGATACCTAATTTAATGATTGATAGAGCATTAGCTAAAGGCGATGAATCTACAATCGGTGGCATATCAGTTAAGGATTTAGAAGATGATGATATTGAAAATGCTTTACGAGAGGCCATAAATACTTGGCAAGAGGCTCCTATCGATGTAGAAGGGGCTAATGTTACGATTTCACTCGACCCTAAATTGTTTGTATTTGATGTAGAGAGTACGATAGCTGAATATCATAGTTTAACTGACAAGTCTTGGCTTGCTTTCTGGAAGCAAAGACAAGTAGTACATATACCCTTACATGTGGTAGTTGACGAGCAAGTGAAGAAGCAGCTTGAGGCTACTGGTGTATGGGAAGTTGAAAAGACTTTACAGACGATTATTACCGAAGCTTCCAATTTAAAAAATCACGAAGTCGCTGCAACAGTTGGAGATACTACTTTAATAGAAGCGGAGCGTTTAGCTCTATCGATTGAGGAAATCCCTGCAAATGCAATGGGTGTTGATAAATTAGCGAATATTTTAAATGATGCTATTGTTTTACCGAATGAACCGTTTTCTTTTTTAACGATGATAGAAGAACAATATGAAGAATTAGATAGTGAAGCGCTTAATTTCGTCGCCTCTATGCTGTATCATGTTGCTCTTCAAACCGAATATGAGATTTTAGAAAGACATTCTCAAGGGCAGAAGCCAAATTATTTACAACAAGGTTTGGATGCGAAGGTAAATCAAGCGTTAGAGAAAGATTTGCAATTTATAAACCGTTCGGTTCAACCGAATAAATTAAAACTCACAATAGAAGGTGATTCTTTAAAAGTGGAATTACTAGCTCAAAAGAAAGAAAAAGAAATTTCAGTTCGTGTTAGTAAAGATAAGATTATACAGCCTCGAGTCATTACTCGTTATTCGAAAGATTTACCAATAGGTAGAGAAGAAGTTATTCAAAAAGGTCAAGAAGGCGTGCGGGTCGAAGTGTATCGCTCGATTTCAGAAAATGGTACCACTGCAGAGGAACTTGTTAGTCGTGACTATTATCCGCCAGTTAATAAAATTATTGTGAAATCTTCAAGACAACCTGTTGTTTCTGAAAATAGTAGTGGAACGGATAAGGTAAATTCCAATGATCCAGACCTACAAATTGATTTAGATGGAGATGGATTACCGGATACACAATCTGAAAATAAAAAATCCGGCAATAACACTGCAAAAACGAATAAAGACACATCTGCAAATACGAACACTTCAACAGACCCGAATGACCCTGAAATTGTATACGGCTACTATGATAAAGGTGGGAATTTTATACAAACAAGCCCGTGAAGAGAGGAGCAACGCGAATGGTCGTAAAAACTGGACGAAAGCGCTTGGGTGATTTACTTGTCGAATCTGGTGTTATTACAAATGTGCAATTAGAATTTGCTCTTACAAACAAAACAAAAGAAGAGAAATTAGGCGATTTTCTTATAAAAGAAAATATTCTAACCGAGCAACAGCTAATCGAAGTACTAGAGTTTCAGCTAGGAATCCCACACATTCATTTGAATCAATATTCAATAAGCCCGGATTTACTGCAGCTTGTTCCAGCCGAACTCGCTAAACGGACAAATATTATCCCGATTCGTCGCGAAAAAAATAAACTGTTTATCGCGATGGCTGACCCGATGGATTATTTTGCAATTGAAGAAGTACGTATGGCGACGGGCTGCCAAATCGAAACGAGTATTGCAGCTAAGGATGACTTATATCGAACACTAACGAAATACTATGATTTACAAGAGTCTATGGAAGCCGCATTGCTCGACATTGGCGCGACAGTTGCTGAAACACAGGAAGAAATTGAACGAGAGGATTCTCCGATTGTTCGGCTAGTTAATCAAATAATTGCTAACGGAGTTGCCCAACGAGCGAGTGATATCCACTTTGACCCACAGGAGACGGAGTTAAGGGTTCGATATCGAGTGGATGGCGTTTTGAGAACAGAGCGCTCTTTACCAAAACATATGCAAAATATAGTATTAGCACGTATTAAAATTATGGGGAATTTAAATATTACCGAAAATCGAATTCCTCAAGATGGACGTATTAAAACGAATGTTAATTTTAGGCCAGTAGATATTCGACTTTCGACACTGCCAACTGTTTACGGAGAAAAAGTAGTAATGCGAATTTTAGACTTAAGCAGTGTTGCCAATTCTATTGACAAGCTTGGTTTTACAGCGCAAAACGAGGCCCTTTTCCGAAACATGATTGCCAATCCGAATGGGATTCTGCTCATTACCGGTCCTACGGGATCAGGGAAATCATCAACATTATATGCTGCCTTAACTAACTTGAATGAAGAGGGTGTCAATATTATTACAGTTGAGGACCCGGTTGAATATCAGCTCGATGGCATAAACCAAATTCAAGTGAAAGAAGAAGTAGGCTTAACTTTTGCCACTGGATTACGTTCAATATTACGCCAAGACCCAGATATTGTAATGATAGGTGAAGTTAGGGATTTTGAAACGGCCCAAATAGCAGTACGTGCCTCGTTAACAGGGCATTTAGTGTTAAGTACGTTACATACAAATAGTGCAGTGGAATCGATTTCTCGACTTCAAGATATGGGGGTAGAGCCGTTTTTATTATCCTCCTCACTTGTAGGAATTATGGCACAGCGTTTAGTACGACGAATTTGTCGTGATTGTGGAGAGGACTATACTTTTACGAACCATGAATTAGAAATAATGCGTAATAACGGCATTGAAGGTTTCACACATGGTAGACGCGGAAGAGGCTGCCCTTCGTGTAATCAAACCGGGTATCGTGGACGGATGGCTATTCATGAAATTTTACCAATCGACCGCAATATTAAAGAAATGATTTTAAGTCGAAGTAGCGATAGTGTGATCCGCGATTATATGAAACAAGAAGGCTATTACACATTACTAGTAGATGGGTTGTTAAAAGTAGTAGAAGGACTAACAACTACTTCAGAAGTATTGCGTGTAGCAAATGTAGATTAGGAGGTGAATGTTCATGACAACATGTAGAAATATTGATGAGCTATTAACACGCGCATTTGAAGAAAAAGCGTCTGACCTCCATTTAACAAAAGGAATCCCGCCGGTTTATCGTATCCATGGGCAACTAGAACATTATGGGAGTGAACTACTAACTTCTGAAGAATTACAGACAATGGTGAAAGCTATTTTACCAGAACATAAATTACAAGAATTTCATGATAAAGGGGAAACTGATTTTAACTATTCATTGCCCGGGAAATGTCGCTTTCGTGTAAATGCGTATCATCAACGCAATGAAGTGACAATAGCAGCCCGTTTAATTGAAGCGAAAATTCCTTCCATTGAATCGTTAAATATGCCACAAGTACTGTATCAATTAGCAGAAAAACCACAGGGACTTATTTTAGTAACTGGGCCAACCGGTTCGGGAAAATCTACAACACTTGCGGCAATGATTGATCATATTAATGAAACAAAGTCAAAGCATATTATCACGCTTGAGGACCCGATTGAATATTTACATACACACAAAAAATCCATTATTAATCAACGTGAAGTAGGTGTTGATACGCAGAGCTTTGCCAATGGTTTGCGTGCTGCGCTTCGTCAGGACCCTGACATTATTTTAGTAGGCGAGATGCGAGACTACGAAACGATTTCAACAGCCATTACAGCGGCAGAAACGGGCCATTTAGTGATGGCGACATTACATACAAGTAGTGCTCCGACTACGATTGATCGTATTATAGATGTTTTTCCACCACATCAGCAGGGACAAATTCGTGTACAACTAGCCAATGTTTTAGTGGGCATTGTTTCACAGCGTTTATTTGTACGTAAGGACGCTAAGGGACGTATTGCTGCAACTGAAATATTAGTACAAGCACCATCTATTTCAAATTTAATTCGAAATGAAAAAGTTCACCAAATTCCTACTGTTATGCAGACGAGTAAAGCTTTAGGCATGCATACTTTGGAATCTTCTATGCAGCAGCTAATAGCAATGGGGAAAATTTCTTTGGAGGAAGCAAGGCCATATATGAATGCGGGGGATTATAATTGACCGTTTTTCGATATAGTGGACGCACAAAAACAGGTGCACACAAAAAAGGAATTATTGACGCGACTAACAAAAAAGTAGCACTAGAAAAATTACGAGCACAAGGCATTAATGCTCGTGAGCTGGAAGAGTCTAAAAGCATTTTGCACAAAGACTTAAACATTGGCGGTAAAGTGAAGCACCAGGATTTCGTCATTTACTGTCGTCAATATGCAACACTAATCCGTGCTGGCGTTTCAATTGTAGAGGCAACACATATTTTAAGTGGTCAAACGAAAAGTAAAGCCTTGAAAAAAGCATTAGAACAAGTGGAAGAGGATATACGCGGGGGGTCAGCGTTTTCAGACGCAGCGGCCAAACACCCAAAGGTTTTTCCGGTCATGTTTGTAAATATGATGCGCTCAGGTGAGGCAACTGGGAATATCGATGAGACTTTAGAGCGTTTAGCAGGGACACTGGAAAAACAATTTAAAATTAAGAAGAAAGTACAATCGGCATTGGCATATCCGGCTATTTTATCGGTACTGACAATCGCTGTTGGGATGTTTTTAATGGTATTTATCGTGCCGACGTTTATGGCTACTTTTAAAGAAATGGACATAGAAATGCCGATCTTAACTGTCGTTGTTGTCAGTATTTCGGATTGGTTAATAGCATACTGGTATTTTGCAATTGGGATTTTCTTATTATCGATTCTTCTATTTAGATTTTTCTATAAAAATAATAAGCAATTTCATTACAATGTGAATTATGCATTATTAAGAATTCCTGTATTTGGTATTTTGATGCAAAAAAATGTAATTGCTCGAATGACTAGAACCTTATCTTCTCTATTCAGTAGTTCGGTGCCAATTTTACAGGCACTAACAATTGTCGAAAAGGTTGTAGGGAATCCAGTAGTAGGACAGGTTGTTCTGGAGGCAAGAGATAACCTAGAAAAAGGCGGTACCTTATCTGAGCCATTAGAAAAAAGTTGGCTGTTTCCTCCTTTAGTAACTCAAATGACATCTATCGGAGAAAAAACAGGTTCTCTTGATTATATGCTCGAGAAGATAGCAGATTTCTATGAGGATGAGGTAGATCGCTCCGTTGATACATTAAAATCGCTCGTCGAACCATTGATGATATTAATTTTAGCAGCGGTTGTAGGTGTGATTGTCGCGGCAATTTTCCTACCAATGTTCGCATTATACGAAAATATGTAAGCGTACGAACTTTAAAGGGGGTGGTATAGAAAAGACAGCAGCAGTTGTTGTAGTAGGTGTACATATTTTCGGACTAATCATAACAATTTATAAGGAGGAACACCGATGTTCAAAAAACTCTTAAACAAAAAACTATTAAAAAATCAAAAAGGTTTAACACTAATCGAGCTATTAGCGGTAATCGTCATTCTAGCGATTATTGCGGCGATTGCTATTCCTGCTATTGGGAATATCATTAGTAATTCTAAAGATAAAGCAATTCTTTCAGACGCTGCTGGTGTCCTAGCAGGTGCCAAAATTGCTATAGCTGATGGAGCTTGTGGTGAACCAAGTAGTGCAGGTATTGTTACCTGTGATAAAAAAGTACTAGAAGATGTTTTTGAGGATAAAGAAAAATTAAGTGATGGCGATCAAGTAACATATGAAAAATCAAAATCAGAATATAAAATAACTTATGGTAAATTAGCGAATATTAAAAATGAAACAAAATTTACTACCAAAAATTATGCAGCCAAAAATACTACTATATCTAATAAAGATTTAAATGAAGTTATGAGTAAGTAATTAATCTTTCAAAGAACATCCAATCCATGAATTGGATGTTCAAATGAAAGCTTAATATTATTTGAATTTTGTTATAAAAATCAAAAAGGAGGCATCTTTTCACATGTTTACAAAAAAGAAAAAATCGCATGTGTCGATTGAAATAAAGGATTATATATTGCGTGCGATTGTGGCAAAAGGTGCTGATCCGTCGCAATGGAAAGGCTATGAAATGCCATTAGCACAAGGAATTGTTGAAGGATCTGTTATTCAGGATGAAATGGAATTGTTTGATGTCATGAAAAATGATGTGGCAAAATGGGCTGGTAAAAAGCAAAATGCACGTATTTTTGTACCGGATACTTCCGTTTTATTAAAGAGCTTTGAGCATCCAGATGATATAGAGTGGAATGAATTAAAAGGTTATGTGGAGATGGAGCTTGGTCAGTCCATCCATCTTCCGTTTCAGGATCCTCTTATCGATGTGTATGACCCGGATCCTAATGATGGACAGGCTATGTTATTTGCAGCACCTTCAGAAGAAGTGACGAAAATGATTGGACTTTTACTCGATGCTACATTAGATCCACAAGCAGCAGATATTCGAGCATTGTGTAATATTCGTCTGTTGGAGCATTTGCAGCTAATAAAGGATGATCGAACTTATTTAATAGCGGATTGGTCAATCAATGAATTATCGATAAGTATTTTTTCATTTGGGCAACTGGAGTTTTTACGATACCAATCATTTGATACAGATTTATCGAAATGGGAGCCTAAAGAGATGGAAGAGCATCGTTTTTCGTATCATTTAGAAGCCGAAGATGAATATCGTATGATTCTTACCGATCAAATGCTTGAAATCGATCGTATTATGAATTTTTTTAAGTTTTCCTTACATAAAGGTGAGAAAAGTGTAGATGAGATGATCATTTTAGGAGATAATCCACTACTTTCAACCGTTAAAGAGTTTTTAGAAAATAATTTTTCGATACCGATTATTATGTTAAATGATTCAATCATTCAAAAATCCTTCCCTCAATTTTCAGAGCAATTTGCAAGCTTAATAGGACTTGCATTAAAGGAGGTTAACTGATGGTACCAGACATTAACCTCTTGCCGAATTTGGAAAAGAAGCATTCAACGCCTACTTTAATATATGTAGTATCTATTATTTTTATTGGTATGATAATAGGATATATGATTTTCTTGTTTTTCCAAGCAAAAAGTGATCTTACAAAATTAAATGCGCAGGAAGTAGAGCTTTCATCGCAACGCGAACAACTTCAAATAGAGTTAGATAGTAAGCAAAATGCGAATAAAGGCTCATTGGAGCAATCCGTACAATTTGTGGAAAAAGTATCCTATCCTGTGACACCTTTAATGGATGAAACGCAAGTATTATTACCAGAGCAAACGTATTTAAGGAACTATGTATTTGGTGAGAAAAATGTTGAAATTACGGCTGATTTTGAAACGATGTCAGCTATATCATCTTATTTAGAAAAGCTAACTGCAAGCCCTTATTTCAATGATATACAGGTCGATACTATTTCTAATTTTGATGTTGCTATTGCTATTGAGAACCAAGAGGAAAAAAGTGCTAAGAACAAGTTTAAGGAAGTACCACGTTATTCGGCAACTATTACATTAGGAATTGATTTTAAATTTCTCGCTGGAGGTAGAGAATCATGACAAGTAGTAAAAATTCAACGATTCTTATCTTAACAGCTTTAATTGCAGCCATTTTATTTGCGCTTTATTACTATATAGTAACACCTAAATTAGAAGAAGTGGATGCGAAAGAAAGCTCGAATATCGCGCTTCAACAAGAAGTATCTACAATTCAGGAGCAGATTGCTTTAATTGAAAAGAACGGTAAATCTAATCGTACAAGTAACTTAACATTACGTAAAAAAGTACCTCAAACTCGAGCGATTGACGAAGTAATTCGAAATATTGAAGAGATTGAAGTGGTGACAGGCACGCGGATAGAAGGTATGGACTTTAATAATTATGATTCGCTCGTAATGGAGTCAGCTATTACAGATCCTAACTCGTCAAATACTGAGGAACAGGCTGATACACAGCAATCTGCAGCTGAAGCGGATGAACAAGCTGTTGCTAAAAATGATGAAACACCTGAAGTGAAAGATAAAATACCAACTGCTACTCTCAATAAAGATTCCTTACCGAAGGAATTAAAACTCGTAACATTTGATATTGAAGTTGTCGCATTGGATAATAAAGCTATGGTTGAGTTTATAAAAGAAATTGAAAAAATTGATCGTGTGATGAAAATTGATGCGATCGATTTCACATTAACTGGTGAAGAAGCGAAATTCAAGGAAGACGCTGATACAACCTTAAAAGCAACTATACAAGTAACGACGTTTTATTATGAAGGACAACAATAATCTAGATGGCGCGCATACTTAAGTGTATGGGCGTCTATTAGTATAGGAGGACATAAAAATGGAAATCGCTTATACCATTACAGTTTTACTATTTGGGCTCGTTCTTGGCTCATTTTTTAATGTAGTTGGCTTACGTGTGCCTATGAAGGAGTCCATTGTGCGCCCACCCTCGCATTGTACTTCTTGTAAGAGACAGTTGACGGCGCTTGATTTGGTGCCTGTTTTGTCTTATTTATTTTTAGGTGGAAAATGCCGTAGCTGTGGGCAAAAAATTTCTTGGATTTATCCACTGATGGAACTTATTACAGGCCTATTATTTGCTTTTGCTTATTGGCAATTAGGCTTTAGTGCAGAATTATTTGTGGCGCTATTATTAATTTCATTAGTAGTCATTATTGTTGTATCGGATTTTGCGTATATGCTTATTCCCGATAAGGTGCTATTATTCTTTTTACCATTGCTAGTTTTTGGACGCGTGATCTCTCCGTTGTCTCCTTGGTGGGACAGTATAGTTGGTGCTGTCGTAGGTTTTGGCATATTATATTGTATAGCTGTTCTATCAAGAGGTGGAATGGGTGGTGGCGATATTAAATTATTCTTTTTACTTGGTCTCGTACTCGGGACAATACATACCATTTTGACGCTTTTTGTAGCGGCAGTAATTGGCATGATTGTTGGCATCGTTGTATTAAAGATACGTGGACAGGGAAGGAAAACGCCTATACCATTCGGACCTTCTATTGCTCTCGCAGCTATTATCATCTATTTCTATGGGGATGCGTTGATGAATTGGTATCTTGGGTTTTGGTAAGTAATCATTGACGGATTCTTTCATAGGCAGTGAATGCAAGCTAAAGATCATGGAGGGGATAGGATGAAACCAATTATCGGAATAACGGCTTTTGCGGAGGATGATTTGTCCTCAAGATTAAATGCTGCTTATAGCAAAAGTATAATGGAAGCAGGGGGAGTTCCACTAATAATTCCAATTGGTGTTGAAGAGGATGTAGCACAAATTTTATCGTTGACGGACGGATTATTACTATCCGGTGGCTATGATGTACATCCATTCCTCTTTGACGCAGAACCTACACCTAAATTAGGGAAGGTTCATCCTGAACGAGATGCAGTGGAGCTTGCTTTAATTAATGCAGCCTCTATTCGGAAAATGCCGATTCTTGGAATTTGTCGAGGGCTTCAAATCCTAAATGTTGCATTTGGAGGCACAGTCTATCAGGATATTGAAAGTGAGTATCATAGTAAAAAATTAATAAAGCATGTGCAACAAGCAGCAAGAGGTGTTACAACACATTATGTTAACCTATCACCTGATACATTATTAAAAACGATTATTGAGGAAGAAAAAATTGCTGTGAATTCATTTCATCATCAGGCAATAAACGTAGTAGCAGAAAAGCTGAAAGTGGTAGCAAAATCAAGTGATGGTATCGTTGAAGCGGTAGTGCATGATGATTTACCATTTTGTTTAGCAGTTCAATGGCATCCTGAAGAGTTAGCTATTGCAGGAGATGAAATATCAAAGAAACTATTTGCTGCATTTGTAAAGGCAAGTTTGAAATTTAAGGTAGAGGCATAAACTTTACTAAGATATCCTTGGTGATGAACATGAATACATTGCTAGGTATAAGGAATCCATTTTCAAGTGGGTTCTTTTTTAGTGATTAAAATAACACTCAAAAGATAAGAAAAAGAGGTATATGCCCATTTGTGAACATAATAACCTCCTTTTATACTTTAATATTGAGATACTTTTAATGTACACGACGATATAGACCTACAACATGCCCTAAAATAGAAACTTGATCTACGATAATTGGCTCCATTGTTGAGTTTTCAGGCTGTAAACGAAAATGACTTTTTTCCTTAAAGAAGCGCTTTACAGTTGCTTCATTCTCTTCAGTCATTGCTACGACAATATCACCATTATCAGCTGTTGCTTTTTGTTTAACAATAACTAGATCTCCGTCTAAAATGCCAGCTTCAATCATTGATTCACCCATAATTTCAAGCATAAATAATTGATCTTCACTTGTACCATAAATATCTGGGAGTGGGAAATATTCATCGATATTTTCAACAGCAGTTATTGGAGAACCTGCAGTAACCTTCCCAACTAATGGGACATGAATAACGTGTTGCTTTTGGATAGAATCCTCTGGCTCTAAAATTTCAATAGCACGTGGTTTAGTTGGATCGCGTCGAATCAAGCCTTTTTGTTCTAAACGAGCTAAATGCCCATGAACTGTTGAGCTTGAAGCAAGTCCAACTGCCTCCCCAATCTCACGTACAGATGGTGGATACCCCTTTGCTCGTACTTCTTCTTTAATGAACTCTAATATGGCCTCTTGTCTTTTCGAAACTTTTTTCATAATTGCTCACCTCTTTTTTTAATCATTTTACTAATTAGTAGTATAACAGAATGCGAACACTTAAGCAAACATAGGTTCGAAAAGTGTTTGACAAAAACGTTTGTTCGTATTAATATGAGAACATATATTCCGAACAAACATTCTAGAAAAGGGGTTTTAAACATGAACTGGTTAAAGAAAAATCCACATATTACAACTTTATTAGGAGCTTGTTTGCTTTTTGCGGCATACCTTTTTATAACAGATCCAGGCGATGTAACGTACACAGAAATTGAAATCGCACATGGTGATAGCTTATGGTCGTTAGCCGATCAATACCGTGGTAAAATGAAAACGGATGAATGGATTAAGCTTGTGAAAACAGAAAATGAATTATCGAACGCACAAATTATTGCAGGTAAATCCTTAGTGATTCCAGTAGTGGGTGACCCATCCCCTATAAATTCAATTGAAATTGCGAGAAACGACAAATGAAAATGAATCAACAATCGGCCGTTGTCTATTGCCGTGTGAGTACAGAAAAAGAGACACAAAGTTCCTCGTTAGAGCGTCAGCAGGAGGAGTTGATGCGCTATGCTAAAGAACAGGGCTACGAAGTTAAGCATGTTTTTAAGGACAAGCATAGTGGTTATGATGTGGAACGTGAAGGTTTACTAGAAATGCTTGATTTCATTAAAGAAAAAGAAATAGAAGCATTATTTGTACAGGATGAAACACGCTTAGGACGTGGAAATGCTCGAATGGCAGTATTGCATTTATTGCAGAAAACTGAAACTAATGTTTTTTCTATGCGAGACGAGGGACCTATACAATTAAATGAAATGGATACGATGCTCTTAGAAATTTTAGCAATCGTAGAGGAGTACCAGCGTAGAATCCATAATGCTAAAATACGACGTGGCATGCGTCGTGCCGTTGAAAATGGATATCGCCCTGAAAACAATTTATCTAACCGTGGAAATCCAAATGGTCAAGAACGTAAGGATGTTCCTATAGACGAAATTGTCAACCTACGTAATCGAGGCTTCACCTTTGAGGAAATCGCCATGACACTTAGAGGTTTAGGCTTTGAAGTAAGCAAAGCTACAGTCCATAGGAGATATCGGGAACATCAAGAGGGAAGCGGGCAAAATAAAGTAACGTATTAATCAGTGGGGTTTTTATCGTCCCGCTGATTTTTTAATTTTTAAAGGTTAAGTTCCAAAGTGACGGGTATACCCGATCAACAAATAGAATGAATAGTAAAAAAATAAGAGAAGTAGTGATTTCTACCTCTCTTTAGCGATTTTTTTGTTATGCCCTGTACCAATTTTCATCAAAAGAGAGCTGCAGGGCTTTACCCACAGTAATGCCAAATTGTATAAAACCTTTGCCTCTTGCAGTTATGATGTTGCCGTCTTGTACAACTAAGTCTTCAGAGAGATGACTAAGATCAAAGAAGCCCAGCTTATCCATACCTTCTGGAGATAATCCTACAGTATATTTTTTGTTCTTTAATACGCCTGCTTTTGCTAAAAGAGATGGCGTGCTAGAAATACTTGCAATGATAGCTCCTTTGGCATTTACATGACTAATAAAATCTATTAATTTTTGCTCATGTATTAATAAAGCTATATCCATACACCCTGGTAATATCAAGCTATCGATTTCGTCAAGATTAATATCACTTATTTGTGTATCTGCCATACAGGATAACCCAGATTCCCCTTTAATTTTTTCGCTGTTTAATCCAACAGTTATGACGGTTTATTTCCTTGCATTAATATAGATAATGCTACACTCAATTCATATTCACTAAATTGGGGATACAATAATACTGCGGTCTTTTTCATCTATATTTCTCCTCTAGAAATCGATAATCCCTAAAAGCATCTTATGCCCACTCTTCTTTTAAGACCGCATAGTAATATTCATCCCACCACTCATCTCCATTTGGTATGCATTTTTTAAAATAACCTTCGCGTCTCATGCCGATTTTCTCCATCACTCGATAGGATGGGATATTTTCTGGTTGGCATGTAGCAATAATTCTATGAAGTTGCATTTCTTTAAATCCGTAATTCAGCACAGCTTTTGCTGCTTCAGAGGCGTAGCCATTATTGTAATAGTTCGGATTCAATACCCAGCCAATTTCATATGTATGTTCACCAAAATATTGATGAAAAACAATATGACCAATGACAATATTGTCGCTTTTTAAAATAACAGGGAAGTATTTTGCCTGTTCACCGCTATTTTCAGATACGAACTTTTTAGCTTCTTCCTCATTAAAAACTCCCTCGGGAATATACTTCATTACATTTGGATTCGAAGTATATTCATAGACAGCTTGCCAATCTTGAATCTCAAATTCTCTTATTAAAAGTCTGTTCGTTTTGATAAACATTTCATTTTTCCTCATTTCACATTAGTTTTATTTTCTATTTATTTATCAGCTCATCAATCTTTTTATTCATTTTTTTCACTTCTGATTTGTTATATAAATAAAATAACACCCAAATTAGAGTAAATAGCAAAACACTAAAGAATAGCATTAACAAAGTTATTCCTATAGATGATGTGGGAAGCCAATTTAAAAATAGCGCAACAACAATAAAAGTACCTAAAGAAATTGCAAAATGGATAGCTGTTTGTAGTAAAAATGTTAAACGTTCTACTTGATAAATGTACGATGGTAATACACAAGCGAGTCCTACAATAATTGAACCAAGGGATTGTTGTATAAAGCCAGCCGTAATAGCTTCGAAAAAAATATCTCCAAAAATCCATGAACCGAAAAGATTAATAAAAACAAAAACTGTACAGCCCATACTTACACCAAACGCTACATTTTTAAAAAAATGCACCTAACTTAAACCCCCAAACGCTTTTTAAATTGCTTTCGATAATTACGAGTAATTACTTCATTAATTCCTAAAACTAGCTCAATTTCCATTGTTCCGTTAAATGAAGCTTCGATATTTTTAACTTTTGTTAGATTTATAATTGCAGATTTAGAAATCCGTATAAAATTATTCCCTAGTCGCTTCTCTAATTCATATAAAGGTTTATTCAATATGAGACGATTATTATCTTCATTATATAAAGCTAATTCTCTTCCTTCAGTTCGAATAACAATAATTGAATTTGGATCAATGATATATGTTTTATTATTTGCTAGCCCTGTTAAAATTTGTTCTTCTTTCTCTTTTTGTAATAAAGAAATAGCAGCTTGTATCGTAGGAGTAAGTTTTGCTGTACAAATTGTTACATGTGGCTCTTTATACTCTGAATCTATTTTCACCTCTATTTTCAGCTTTATCACCTCTCAAGAAAATTATAGCATATTCAGCGTTTTGGAAAATGCAGGTTATTATTCGAAAAAGGCATCTTACACAATCATAACAACATGTTACTCCAAACGTATTGTTGGGGTACATTTCGTTCGTTATATTGAGTTTAGGTAAATTAAAAGCTTTTAATATATTGCAAATGAAATAGAGATCTAAACAATATAGGGATATGAATTTTTTGAGTAATTGACTATTTAAGAATTTATTATTAGGAGGTTAGGGCTAATATGAATGAAATAACTACTTCAAGTGATAGAACTAAAACTGGTTGGATATTAGTAAGTATTGCAACTATGCTAACAGCTAGTATAATTTTTTGGTTCTATAATAATCCTGAAGGTTTTATTGAAAATGGAATTGGCTTTAGGACGGATGTATTTTCGAATATATTTATTTGGACTTTTACACTATTTATCATAACGGGATACGTTACATACACACTCAGTGCTATACCTTTTGTAAGAGCTCATTTATTTACTATTTCTTGGCTTAAAGTAATTGGAATATGGGCTGCCGTTGTGACAGGAATAGTAGAAGAAGTTGTTTTCAGACATATACTTATGGAATACCTATTAACAATTGCATTTTCAGACGTAGCACAAATATTTATTTCAGGGATACTCTTTGGAATTGCTCACGGTATGTGGGTACTTTTAAAAGGGGATTGGAAATTTGCATTACCTGCTATTATAAGTACAACAATATTAGGGAGTCTTCTCGCAACGCTTTATATTGTAGCTGGACGAAGTACCTTTGCACCAATAGTAGCTCATATTTTAATTAATATGTTTATTGAACCATGGCTAATGTTATCTGCTGTTTCTGGAAAATGGGCTAGTAAATAAAGAACAAATTATATTTGCTAATTGTCCTTAACCTGCAAGCTGAGTGAAGTTTCTAGAAATTCCTTTATACTAAATTCAAGAATAAAGTGATACTTGAAAGGTTGGTATAACTGCATTTCAAGGGGATACATGCTATACTTTACATACCATATTCATTAAGATATGTATTGAAAGGTGTGTAATTATGTTATCAAAAGAAAAAATTAACCGAATCAATGAACTTTCTGCTAAGGCTAAAAGTGGTACATTAACAGAGGCAGAAGCTAAGGAACGATCAGCGCTTCGTAAAGAATATCTAGATACATTTAGATCAACGATGCGAGATACAATTGAAAACGTAAAAGTAGTAGATGCTGAAGGAAATGATGTAACACCAGAAAAAGTTAAACAAGCGAAAAAAAATAAATTTCTCAATTAATATGACACATTTAGGTCAATAACGCCTCAGCGTAATTGTGACTGGATTTTGAAATTGAGCTTAGGCTTGCGCGATGCAGGTCAGTTAGCCGTTTTCGTAGGATGTGAAGCTAACTCCTTATCCGTGACATCCCGCCGGAGGTATTATTATTGTGTGTGGGATTTTTCGCTGAATAAAGATAAAGTATGTTATAAATCTTTAATAGTATAACAAAACCATTGTTTTCTGAAGCAATGTTGACTAAACTGTATAAGAACAATATATAGGACGAGAAAGGATGTCACAAAATAATGACTCAACATGCGGATCAACTAGCGATTAATGCTATCCGAACTTTGTCAATTGATGCAATTGAAAAAGCAAACTCAGGTCACCCAGGTTTACCGATGGGGGCTGCGCCAATGGCTTATACGCTTTGGACAAAACAACTTCACCATAATCCGGCTAACCCAAAATGGTTTAACCGTGACCGTTTTGTACTTTCAGCAGGTCATGGCTCTATGCTTTTATATAGCCTACTTCATCTAGGTGGCTACGGCTTACCAATGGAAGAAATTCAAAACTTCCGTCAATGGGATTCATTAACTCCAGGACATCCTGAATATGGTCATACTGTTGGGGTAGAGGCAACAACAGGTCCTCTAGGTCAAGGTATTGCTATGACAGTTGGTATGGCAATGGCTGAACGCCATTTAGCAGCTACTTACAATAAACCAGGACATGACATCGTTGATCACTATACATTTGCACTTTGTGGCGATGGCGATTTAATGGAAGGTGTAGCGGCTGAAGCTATCTCTTTAGCAGGTCACTTAAAACTTGAAAAGTTAATCGTTTTATACGATTCAAACGATATTTCTTTAGATGGTGATTTAGAAAAATCATTCTCAGAAAATGTTCAAAAACGTTTCGAATCTTATGGCTGGAACTATTTAAAAGTTGCAGATGGTACAGATGTTGACGCAATTAACGCAGCAATCGAAGAAGCTAAAAAATCAACTGACAAGCCAACACTTATTGAAGTGAAAACTGTTATTGGTTTTGGTTCACCAAACAAATCTGGTAAAGCTGCTTCTCACGGTGCACCGCTTGGTCAAGATGAAGTTGTTTTAACGAAAGCATCTTATGAATGGGCACACGAGCCATTCCAAATTCCTGCTGAAGTATATGACACATTTGCAGCAGCAGCTAATGTTCAAGGGGCACAGCCCGAAGAAGCTTGGAATGCTAAGTTTGAAGCATATAAGCAAGAGTTCCCAGAATTAGCAGCGCAATTTGAAAAGGCAATGAATGGTCAACTACCAGAGGATTTTGCTTCAGAATTACCAGTTTATGAAGTAGGTAAATCAGTAGCTACTCGTTCTTCTTCTGGAGATGCAATCAATGCAATTGCAAAGAAAACGCCATCATTCTTCGGTGGTTCAGCTGACCTTGCTGGCTCAAATAAAACGACGATGAAAGATGCTGGAGATTTCTCTGCAGACGATTATGCTGGCCGTAATATTTGGTTCGGTGTACGTGAGTTTGCAATGGGTGCTGCTATGAACGGCATGGCACTTCACGGTGGTCTTAACGTATTTGGTGGTACATTCTTCGTATTCTCTGATTATGTTCGTCCAGCTGTACGACTTTCTGCATTAATGGGTCTTCCTGTTACTTATGTATTTACACATGACTCAATTGCTGTAGGGGAAGATGGTCCAACACATGAACCAATCGAACACCTTGCATCTTTACGTGCAATGCCGAATTTATCTGTTGTTCGCCCAGCTGATGCAAATGAATCAGCCGTTGCATGGGAGCTAGCAGTAGCATCTGAAAAAACACCAACTGTTTTAGTATTGTCTCGTCAAAACTTACCTGTTCTTGACGCATCTATTGATACAGTACGTGAAGGTGTTACTAAAGGTGCTTATACAGTGTCTCCTGCTACAAAAGAAGTGGCAGATGCCATTTTAATTGCAACAGGCTCAGAAGTTTCACTTGCAATCGAAGCACAAAAAGCATTAAAAGCTGATGGTGTAGATGTGGCAGTAGTTTCAATGCCATCTATGGATCGCTTCGAAAAACAAGACGCAGCTTACAAAGAATCTATTCTTCCAAAAGCTGTAACAAAACGTCTTGCAATCGAAATGGGCTCATCATTCGGTTGGCATAAATACACTGGTTTTGAAGGGGACGTTCTTGCAATTGACAAGTTCGGCGCTTCTGCACCAGGTGAAATAGTGATGGAAAAATACGGATTCACAGTAGAAAATGTTGTAGCGAAGGTAAAAGCGCTATAATTAAATAAAATACCGCAATACTCAGTAGGTTAAATCTCCTCTGAGTATTGCGGTATTTTTTCATGTTTAGAGGATTTCACTAAAGAAATCCAAATAGCCGCACAATGAATTAGCAGCATAATAACAAAACAGTAAAAGCCTTTGGAACTTCCTTCAATGTTTAGCTCATCAGCTATAATGCCACTAAACCAAAGAAGCTGACCTGTGATAATTGCTGAGAGGCTTGCAAAAAGTAAACAAAACCAAATAGATACTTTTTTTACAATGACAATAATGAGTAGCAAAACAGCAAAAAGTAGGGTAGCTTCAAAAATCGGATCAAGAAGTGAAAACGTATTTTCATTTACAAAATGCTTATAAGTAAATTGAGTATCCACACAATCCCTCCTTAAAAATCATAACGTTTTTTGGCAATAAAAGGTTTCGTGAATGAAGAAACTCATCTAGTATTAATTCCCAATTGGTATACAATGATAAGTGTAGGCATCGACTAGAACTGTTGAGAGGTGTTTAAATGAATTCACAAGCTATATTCACACAAGTAAAGAAAACTTTCTCACAATTAGATTGTACAGGTGGCGGAGTTATTATTAATAAGCATGGTCAAACAGTATTAGAAGAATATGTTGGTGTGCAAGGACAACAACAAGACGCCAAAAGGGTAGGACCACATACTCTTTTTCATCTTGCCTCTGTTCGTAAAACTTATGTAGGATTTGCTGTAGCATATGCGATTTATCATAACTATATTGCTTCAATAGATGATAAACTAAGTAATTATTTAGACAATGAAATAGTATTTGTTGATGTATCAATTAGACATCTACTCACCCATACTCACGGTTTACGTCGCCAAAATGAAAAAGTAATGAAGGAATTCAAAGCAGGTTATAACTGGGCATACCGAGATATTAATGTAGAACTACTTGCAAAAGTTATTTTTAAAGCTACTGGAAAAACTATTGCAGAAATTGTAGAGGAGCAAGTATTTCAGCCATTGTCTTTAACTGAAACAAATTGGTTTAGTGAAAAAAACGAACAGCATGTAGAAGTAATACATAATGATAACCCCTTTTGGTATGAAAGCGACGTATGTGATGGTAGTAAAATGAATATGTATAGCACATTAAGAGAGCTAGCAAAGTGGGGACAAGTGCATCTTGATAAAGGAAGTTTACATGGAAAACAAATTATACCTGAAGAAATCATACAGTTATTAACGACAATTCAATCCCCGAACTCTAAACCAAAGAACTTGCCAACTAATGGCTTTTTCTGGTTTGTTCAGCCACAACAGAGAGAAGGGGTTACTGAGTTAAGTCCAATATTACCACAAGGAAGCTTTCAAATACTTGGTTTCACAAGTGTTGCTCTATTGGTAATTCCTAAAGAAAATATTGTGGCAGTTCGTGGATTTAACAGCTTTGGCTCACCTGCAGGGTTTGACTACATTAAAGATATTCATGATTTTGGTTCAACCGTGTATCAATCATTTCTTTAACAATAAAAGGGGGGCTAGTAATGAAAAAGTATAGCGTAGTGTTATTTGATTTAGACGGTACAATATCTGATCCTAAAATAGGGATAACAAAATGTGTTCAATATGCTCTAGGAAAAATAGGTATAGTGGAAGCTGACCTTGATCAGCTTGAAACGTTTATTGGGCCGCCGCTGCAAGTATCATTTCGAGAAATATATGGATTAGATGATGTTGAAGTTGAGCAAGCGATTGCTTATTACCGTGAACGTTTTATCCAAACTGGCATGTATGAGAATAAATTGTATCAAAACATATCATCTTTATTAGAATATTTACAGAAGGATGGGTATCAGTTAGCGATAGCCACATCTAAGCCAACTGTATTTGCAGAACAAATTATACAATACTTTAACCTTGAACATTTTTTCGACCTTGTCGCAGGCAGCAATTTGGATGGCACACGGTCAGCTAAAGGAGAAGTTATCGCATATGTACGCGAACATTTTAATGAAGTGAATATAGATCAATTAATTATGATTGGAGATCGTAAATACGATATTGTTGGGGCACACGAAAATCAAATTGATTCGATCGGTGTTACTTATGGCTATGGCTCACTTGAGGAATTGACGGAAGTACAAGCAACATACATAGTGAACAGCGTAAACGAGCTACAACAATTTTTTTATAGCTAGAGGTAAAAAATACGAAACTGTATTTCTATCAATGCAGTTTCGTATTTTTGGGAAAACAGCTGTAATCGCTGATAAAAGAGCGAAGATCGCTGATAAGTAGGTAGAATCGCTGATAAAAGGGCGAAAATCGCTGATAAGCCAGGTAGAATCGCTGATAAAAGGGCGAAAATCGCTGATAAGCCAAGTAGAATCGCTGATAAAAGAACGGAAATCGCTGATAAGCCAGGTAGAATCGCTGATAAAAGAGCGAAAATCGCTGATAGCCAAGGTAGAATCGCTGATAAAAGAGAGAAAATCGCTGATAAGCAGGTAGAATCGCTGATAAAAGAGCGAAGATCGCTGATAAGCCAGGTAGAATCGCTGATAAAAGAGCAAAAATCGCTGATAGCCCCAGCACAAACAATCGCTAATAAACCAAACGACCTAAGAAAAACTACTTCGCAAGCCCATTTTGAAAAGCGTAGACAACGGCTTGTGTTCGATCTTGAACATCGAGCTTCGCTAAAATATTGCTGACATGTGTTTTTACGGTTTTTAATGCAATGTATAAGTCATCAGCAATTTCCTGATTGGCTTTACCTTGAGCCATTAGCAATAATACTTCCATTTCACGCTCGGTAAGTTGCTCATACAGTGGGGTACTATTGCCGTGGCGCATGCGATGCATCATTTTTGATGTTACTTCTGGCTCTAAAACAGTTTCGCCGCCCATTGTTTTACGAATGGCATCGGCAATTTGCTTCGCATTGGACGTTTTTAAAATATAGCTAACTGCACCGGCCTCTAATGCAGGGTAGACTTTATCATCATCTAAAAAACTTGTTACCATCATAATTTTTGCCTCTGGCCATGCTGTTAAAATTTCAGATGTCGCTTCAGCTCCTGTCATGATTGGCATTACATTGTCCATTAAAATAATGTCTGGACGCAGCTCAAGAGCACGTTCCACTGCCTCTTTACCATTTTCAGCTTCACCTACAACAGTGATATCTGGTTGTGCTGACAGATAGGCAGAAACGCCGATACGCACCATCTCGTGGTCATCCACTATTAACACTTGAATCATTCACTTCAACCTCCTTTTGTAGGGGAATTTTAACCTCTACAATTGTACCTTCTCCAGGTACGGATACAATTTTGTACGTACAGCCAATCTCTACCGCGCGCTCGGCAATGTTTTGCAGTCCATAAGAAGTAGATTTATCAGCTTCGACATCAAAGCCGAGGCCATTGTCCTGAATACGCAAAATGGCTAAATCATCGCGTGCAACGAGCAGTAATTCAACTTCGCTCGCTTTGGCATGGCGTAGCGTATTGGATAACGCCTCCTGTGCAATACGGAACAAATGATCCTCCTCCGCTTTGGACAACGACATTTCCTCAAGCTCATATTCAATATGAAAAAATACCTTCTGCTGCAGCTCAATAATAAGCTCCTCAAGACCTTGTGCCAGCGTTTTATTATGCAGAGCTACTGGGCGTAAATGTAATAATAATGCACGCATTTCAAGCTGTGCCTGTTGTACAATTTTTTCGACCTGCTTTAAGCTTGTAGCATTTTCATCGGTTTCGGTTAATGCGGACAGTAACATCGAAGCGGCGAATAATTGCTGTGATACAGAATCATGAAGCTCACGAGCAAGGCGTTGACGTTCAGCGATAATTCGCTCTTGAATAATTTTATCGTTAGCTTCTGCACGTTCATTGGATAAACGCTGTAAGCTTTTTCGTTGAGTATCAATTAGCTCACTTGTTTGAACTAAAGCCTTTTTCAAAGGTTTTGGTAAAGGCTGTTTTTTAGGTAATATAAAATCGGGTTCAACTAACTGTTTCACGATGCGGGTTGCCTGAGCCTCTCTTGCACGGGCAGTCATACTGATCCAACTGGCAATCAGTAAACTAATGGCGAAAAGAGTGACGACAATGAAACCACCGAGTGGAATATTATTATAATTCTGCTGCCATAACGGCTCCCATGTTTTCTCGTTTGGCTCGCCCCAAACAGCGACAAGGAGACCGAATGTAGCACTCATCAACATAAAAAGTAAAGTCAAAATTCTTGAGATAAAGGCAATCATTTACGTAGCACCTCCAAGTCCCCAAGCCAAGTTGCAACGTGTATGACAAGTGTACGTTTTGCATCCTCAGGGTTTCCATCTGAAAAACTTACACTTTCATTCAGTAGGCGTTGTGGCCCAACATGTAGGCATTTTATTTCACCAAACAATGTCGTATAGTGTAAGCGGAATGGAATTTCGTAGGGGATATAAATTTGTACCTTACCAATGCCTTGGCGGATCGTAATAATACTTGTGCCGGTAGGTAAAATTGTTTGTGTTGTGTCAATTGTAATGTCGCCTGCAAGCCGCTGTATTTGAACATCTTGCCATTTAAAGGCTTCCACTGGTGCTGGCAATATACCGAATAATTCGTTTTTCGTAGCAGGGAGCTTCTCAAGAAGCTCCAAACCAACAACTTTGGCTTCATTTTCTCTTTGCAAGTATTGATAGAGCATATATAAAAGAATGATGACGATAAATAAGCGTAAACTCCACATCGTAAAGAGTGCGATTGAGATAAAGAAAATTCCTGTCCATTTAAAGAAACGATTTTTTTTCGAGAAGCTTAAATAAAGAAGTCCTACCCCGATCAATAGACAGAAGGCGCCACCGTTATTAAAAATTGTGAGCTCCACAAAAACGAGTAAAAAGAAGCATAGCACCCCAAATGTGAGCTTATTAGTTGTGAAATTTTGCAAGAGAGTCACCCTTCTTTCTACAAATTGATGAGAGAAGACGAACTTCTCTTAAAAAATATTTTTAAAAGTGTTGTTAATGATTTTGAAGCATTTTTTTGATTGTATCATTCATCAATGTTGAATCTAGTGTATTTGGATAATGAGCAGAGTGCTCTAAAGTAATAAATTCCTTACCATTTGGTGCGTCTAATAGCTCATAATATTGTTTTGCTAATTCATAATTCGTCTGTTTATCATATTTACCTTGTATAAAATAAACGGGTATATCTATACTTTTTACAGAATCAAAAAAATTAGTTAGTATGATTTCTTTTTTTAGCTCTTGGCTTTTTATAAGGCTAAATTGTGGCCCTGAAATAAATGCTTTATACAGATTCTGTAAAGAGTAATCAGGGGGAGTAAAAGTCCCTTTTATCAATTCGAAGAGACTCATTTCTTTACCAAATCATCATAATAATTCAAACCTCTATATTGATTGATAAAATCACTAAATGGATCCTCATCTTTTGCTAAATAAGGACCTTTTAAAGGCATATTATAATCATAGGACTAAACCCTTTTTTTAGTCACCTTCAAAGAAATGGGATGCTTCAATAAATGAGGCATCCCTTATTTCTTTTATTATAACATGTTATTTTTTTAAAATAGCAGTTATTGTTATTTATTTTCAATTAGCAGTGGTGCGTTATCTTCCGCGACATTTTTTT
Source organism: Lysinibacillus sp. Ag94 (assembly GCF_023242215.1). NCBI lineage: Bacteria > Bacillati > Bacillota > Bacilli > Caryophanales > Bacillaceae > Lysinibacillus > Lysinibacillus sp. Ag94. Next base: position 1,243,715 of record NZ_CP096780.1, read on the forward strand.
CTAGCTGCGCAAGACGAGATTCGAAAGATGTTACTTCATGATCTTTGTCGATTTGGTAAGCAAGCTTGTCGATATACGATTCTAAATCTTCAAAGTTGGTTTTATTGTTTTTAGCGATCATACCGTCCATTTGATGGTGAGCGCGTGTAACGTTTTCTTTACCCATTAGCTGTAATTGACGCACTTTCATATCTTTAATTTTGTGTTTCATCGTTTCAAATTTGCGTTCAAGTTCGAAGTATTCACGTGTACTTGCTTCAATACTAGCTTGTAATGTATTGTTACGTGCTGTGTATGCAGCAACTTCATCAGAAGCGAAATCGATTAAATCTTGCTCTCCGCTAGTAGTAGCTAATTTTAATTGTGCCTCACGTTTAGCTAGTAATTCTGCATTTTGTTTAAATTCCTGCTCTAGTTTTTCTTTTAACTGACCTTGACGCTCTAATAATTTTCCAGTTTGCTCTGTTTGTTTTTCTGCTTCACGAATGTATTGGTTCAACATCGCAATTGGATTTTTTTGTTCCTTCTTATCAAATAACTGATGTAAATCAGCCTCTATTGTATATTTAAAACGTTGAAATAAGTTCATGTAAATTCGCTCCTTTTATTTTGTTAAGTTAGACCATTCTTTTTCAAAGTTTTTAAATGGATCTTCTTCTTTAGCTTCAATTGTTGGGATTTTTACATCTTCGCCATTCCATTTTTTATAGATAACATAGATGACAGCGATTGCTGCTAAACCAACCATTGCTGGGATATTCGATATTGCTGATAACACACCAATCAAACCTACTGTAAACCATAAGATTTTACCGAATGTTGATTTACTTGAAGTGTAAAAGTGCATACCGAGTGCTACAAACAATCCAGAAAACAGTAGACCTGCAAGTGGTCCAGTTAAAGCGAGTGCAACACATCCTGCGATAAAGCCTCCTATTAGTAGAAAAAATTTTCTCATATGTTTTAGCTCCTTTCGTTGATACCTTTATATTACCTATTAGAAAGCTTTGCTAAAACGGACTGGAAATTGATTTTACTCTAGGTCTTGAGGCTGAGAATATTCTAAGTACTATAGAAGAAGTTAAAAACTTAATTAGCCATAAAGCATTTGATAGAACGGAAAGTAGAAAGTTTTCGACAAAAATAGAAGATGAATGCCTCCTTCGTTTGACAAATTAAAGAGTTTGGATGAGCTATACTTATGAAAAAGCAATGAGCGAAGGAGGATTTCTAGTGAGAACCTATTCCATATATAAAATAAAAGAAGAGCATTTAACGTTTATATTCGGCAGAGAGCGTAAGTTATTAGAAATGATGCAAGGCTGTGAAGACGCTAACGAGAAATCCTTAAAAGAGCTTGCATATATATGTGAAAGCGTGCGCTTCGATGAGATTGCTACGATGCTTGAGGCGCAACTTGATTCTAAGTATGCACATTTAGAGAGAGCTCGTAATGCTTTATTTTTAGAACATCCTATAAAAGGAAAAATGGCTATTTATTTAGTGGAACGCAAAATTTGTGTTTATTGTGAGGGTTCACGAATGCTTGATTTGGATCTATTCCAAATGCTTGCGAAGATGAGCGAGCGCTTTATTGCATTTAATAAACAAGATAATGAGTGTGGGTGGTTAAAGCCAATGAAGTATACAATGCATTAGGAAATTTCACTACAATATATAGTAACACGCTAATATTTGGTGTATAATGGAGCGTGGAGAGTTTTTTTCTCGGTATATATTGTAGTGGAGGAGGTTGGTTGTATGCCTACATGGGGCTGGATTATTATCGTAATTATCGCATTAGCAGCAGGCGCGGCACTTGGTTTCTATTTAGCTCGCCAAGCTATGATGAAATATTTAAAAGAAAACCCACCAATTAACGAACAAATGATTCGTATGATGATGGCGCAAATGGGTCGTACGCCGTCTGAAAAGCAAGTACGTCAAATGATGTCACAAATGAATAAATTCCAAAAATAATTGGAATTTTAAAGAGCAACTAGTCCAAGCCAGGGCTGGTTGTTTTTTTAACCCCTTATATGCTGAGATAAAATTGATTTTTATAAATTGTTTGAATAATTCATTAAAAACCATATAAATCTATCGGAAAACTAGTTATAATGGAAATATTCTATATAAAGGAGTTGTTTGTATTGCAGAGAGAAAAAACAAATGTTGAAAGCTTTGATTTAGATCATACGAAAGTAAAAGCGCCATATGTACGTTTAGCGGGTGTTAAAACAGGAAAAAATGGCGATGAAGTGTACAAATATGATATTCGACTTAAACAGCCAAATAAAGAGCATATGGAAATGCCTGCATTACATTCCCTAGAGCATTTATCGGCTGACCTTATCCGCAATTACTCCGACCATATTGTTGATTTCAGTCCAATGGGTTGCCAAACAGGCTTCTATGTATCGCTTATAAATCACAATGATTATGAAGACTTATTGAATATTTTAGAAAAAACATTTACAGATGTAACAAAGGCCACTGCAGTCCCAGCATGTAATGAAGTGCAATGCGGCTGGGCAGTTAGCCATAGTCTAGAAGGTGCACAAACGTTAGCCAAAGAATTTTTAGCCAAACGTGATGAATGGCATATTGTTTTTGCTGAATAAATGATTGAAAAACCTTGCGTGAAGTGCGGCAAGGTTTTTCATAGTGTCAATGAGAGTCACTGCCACTTTGCTTTTCCGCAGATCATTCTGAGGAAGAGCCATACTTTATTTAATATGACATCTTTATTTCATTGAAAAATAAAATGGTTTAGTAGGGATTTTTTTGAATTTATGGAGCGTGAATTCCATCCTAGGCTACTCGCTTTCCTTCTTTTACTTATGATACCGCTGACATGTCAGAAGGTACGTGCTATGTGAATTGATTGATTGGAGTGGAGACTGGGCGACTCCTTGGGGATCAGCGTCACAGGTGAGACCCTGGAGCGAGCAGCGCGAGTGAAGCGGCTCATCGGACGCCCCCAGGAAAGCGCCCAGTCGGAACGGAAATCAACTCCTCGTTATGCGAAAGAGCTATATTTTCGTTTGTACTAAAAATGAAATGGAATGACATTAGATGAAGAAGAATCACGATTAATTTTTTGGTAAATGAAATTTTCTAAAAAGTCATGGATTAAATCCTCGTATTCAGCCATATTTTCATTAAAGGATTGTGCATGAGCTCCTTTATCAAATAGCTTCAGTTTTTTAGGACCGGTTTTTTTATTGTATAAATCCAGTGACATAGAAGCTGGGATAAATGTGTCAGGAATACTATGGATAAAGAGCACAGGCTTTTCGATATTTGTCACTGCCTCAGAAGGTGTCACGCTTTTAAAGGAATAACCGTCTCGTAAGCGGATAAAAAAATCAGCAAAACGAATTGGAATAATCGAGCCGTATTTAAATTCTGTTTTCGCAATTTGTTTCAGCAGCATTGAAAAATCAGAAAACGCACAATCAGAAATATAGAAATCCGCACCATCCTCTATAGTTCCTGCATATAGTAACATGGTTGCAGCACCCATTGATTCACCATGAATACCAAGAATGGCATTTTCGCCAATCATTGCCTTTATCGTTTTGACTACTGCATCAAGATCATTTTTTTCATAATAGCCGTAGCTAGTCGTTTTTCCACCTGTCTCTCCATGCCTGCGATGGTCAAAAATAACGGAATTGTAGCCAAGGCGTTCAAAAAGTCGAGCATATTTGACGGAGTTGATTTTATTTTCTGTTACGCCATGGCAAATAATGATGGTATTATTTGTTTCCAATGGCTGAAACATAATGCCGCGGATTGTATAGCCATTTGGCGAGTCAATATTTAATTCACATTTTAAATTTTTATTGTACCAAGCTTCATCAAAACGTTTAGCAGTGGTTTCACGTTCGCGAACAAATTCAGGATCCTTTTGCTTAATGTACATCAATTTATTGGAAAGCGCGAAGCCGAACAGACCAGTTGCTGCTGCGGCAATCGTCGTTGTTATACCTGAAAATAACAGCATTTTCTTTTTCATTATTAACACCTCCACGTCCTGTTTCTGTTGTTGTCTTGGCATACAAGCAACGTATGCCCTTTTCTTAATTGTAATGTTCCCAACTGAGATTGTTTAAAACACGTCAACATTTTACATTATCTTTAGCAAAACTGCGATTATTTCTGTTATCGAAAATCGTCAAAATATTTGTTAAAATAGATATATCTGCTAGTAGCATATGCATGCAGTGTTCATTTTTGAACGGGGAAAAGGGGAGAATGTTTATGACGAAAGAGGTAGTCATAGTAAGTGCTGTACGTACAGCTATTGGTGCATTCCAAGGAACATTAAAGGACGTACCAGCAACAAAATTAGGGAGTATTGTTATTAAAGATGCATTAGCACGTGCTGGTGTAGCAGGTGAACAAGTTGACGAAGTCATTATGGGGAATGTCTTATCGGCTGGACTCGGGCAAAATCCTGCTCGTCAAGCCGCGATTGCAGCAGGCTTACCACATGAAGTATCTGCATTAACGATTAATAAAGTTTGTGGCTCAGGACTAAAGGCGGTTCATTTAGCGACACAAGCCATTTTAGCAGGTGATGCGGATATTGTCGTTGCAGGTGGCTTTGAAAATATGAGCCAGGCACCATATGTCTTAAAAAATGCACGAGAAGGCTTCCGTATGGGGGATCAAAAAGTAATCGATACGATGATTCATGACGGATTATGGTGTGCCTTCAATGACTATCATATGGGCGTTACAGCTGAAAATTTATGTGATACCTATGAGATTTCTCGAGAAGAACAAGATGCCTTCGCAGCACGTTCACAACAGCGTGCAGAAGCGGCAATGGCAGCAGGGAAGTTTAACGAAGAAATCGTAGCGGTGGAAATTCCTCAGCGCAAGGGCGATTCTCTTATTTTTGATAAAGATGAATTCCCGCGTCAAGGCGTTACAGCTGAGTCGCTATCAAAACTACGACCTGCCTTTAAAAAGGATGGCTCTGTAACAGCAGCAAATGCATCGGGCATTAACGATGGTGCAGCAGCGGTCGTTATCATGTCGAAAGAAAAAGCGGACGAATTAGGTATTCGACCAATCGCACTAATTACAGCGAATGCAAGTGCGGGTGTTGATCCAGCTATTATGGGAACTGGCCCTGTAACAGCTGTAAAGAAAGTATTGGCAAAAGCTGATATGACGTTAGACAATATAGATTTAATTGAGGCGAATGAAGCTTTTGCAGCTCAATCTATCGCTGTAGATCGCGAACTAGGCTTTAATCATGATAAACTAAATGTGAACGGGGGCGCAATTGCTCTTGGTCACCCAATTGGTGCAAGTGGAGCACGTATTTTAGTAACGCTTTTACACGAGATGGAAAAGCGAGATGCAAAAACAGGTCTCGCAACACTGTGTATCGGTGGTGGACAAGGCGTGGCAACAGTTGTCAAGCGCCCTTGAAGTGAATGAGAAGGTGAAATGCAATGGGAAAAAAACGAAAACAGCAGCAACGCGTAGATAGTAGCGTAACAGCTAGTCTACCAAAGCAGGAGGCAGTGACATTAGCCGATCAACTAGGTGGTGACGTACTAGCCAAACTAAAAGCGGCAAAGCAAGATTTAACAGCGAAAGAACAAGCCGCAGAAGAAGAGCGCCAAGCAAAACTAGCCTTTGAGCGCAAACAACGCGAAAAAAACAAATCGTTTGAAGAACTACTAAACGAATACGGCGATAAAGGCTCAAAATTCTAAAGAGAAACAGTGAATCCAAATGAGGATTCACTGTTTTTCATGTTTTATCGGAAAGATTTCGAGATTTATCGGAACAATTTTATATTTTATCGGAAAGATTCTTAGATTTATCGGCATCATTTTCGTTTTCTACTTATATTATAACCCCATCTGATAATTATTTATAGACTACTTTTTCACCCATTCCTTACCTTATACTGTTATACGCAAGTCAAAAAAGTATAAGGGGTGCGTTTAAATGAATGACCAAAAAAATATCTTGGATCCAGGTCCGTTTTTTCATGGTACTAAAGCAGAACTGAAAATCGGAGACCTGCTTGAACCTTTGCACTTATCCAATTATCAGGATAAAAAATCTAACTATATATATTTTACTGCAACATTAAACGCGGCGAAATGGGGTGCTGAATTAGCAAGATCTACATCAAAAGAGAGAATTTATCTTGTAGAGCCATTAGGTGATTTTGAAAATGATCCGAACTTAACTGACAAACGATTTCCTGGAAACCCAACACGTTCTTATAGGTCTAAATCACCTTTGAAAATAATCGCTGAATTAAGTTCGTGGGAAAGACATTCTGAAGAAGAAATAAATCATATGCTTACATCGTTAAAAAAATTAAGTGAACAAGGACAAAATGTAATTTACGATTGATTCTCACATTACTACAACTTCCGCCAAAGGATTTTTGCTTGAAGAACGAACGGCGCAGGTTAGTTTTACAAGAGTAAACAGAAGTGTTGAGTGTTGATTATTGAAATAGTTGGTTATTTTCATCAAGCATTAGTTATAGGGAAAAAGTGTTCTAAACAGCAATTAAATTACAAGTATCTGTTAGCAAAAGAATTAAAGTTGATTTTGTGATAGACACAGATACAGATAGAATTCACAGACCCTCTTATTAAACTAACGAGGTGCAAGCGTTTAAGATTAAGCTACCGAAGTTAAGGGAGCTTTTCTTTTTGAGCAAACGAGGGGATAGAAGCTAAACCGCGTGAATTTGACCGGGGTGTAACACTAATTGGTCCACACCAATTGTACAGAGAAACATTTATTATGGTGTTTCTCTGTTTTAAATAAACTAATTCTGATTAAATCGGCTTTCCTCTTAGTTTTGTATAAATTTCCATTAATTAATGTGGTCATTTACAAACAAAAAGTACACCACTATATATGTGATGTACTAATTATTTAATAGGACATGACTCTATTGATAGGACTGCATTATCATACATTTACTTGTCTTTAATTTTACAATGAATCTTCCTCACCAACACGACAATCCCAACAAAAACAATCGCGCCAGCTGAATCCACCATAACATCCTGTCCGCTCATCGTACGTTCTGGTGTAAAGCTTTGACGCATTTCATCAAGCGTTGCGATAAGAGCTGTCCCAGCAATAGCGACTCCTGCGGCGAACCGACGTTTTCCCCATGCAAAGTAAATGCCGAGTGCAATGCAGCCGAATCCAACAAAATGTGTTAATTTCCGAATTAAAAATTCTATAAACTTAAAGTAACCACGTTCTTCAACAGAAACAACTGTGTCCCAATAAGGAATTTTTAAAACGGATAATTGCTTTTCAAACGGTTTATTTGCTAATACTTGCTCCAATTCAGGAATAATAGACTGTTGTTCATAGGTCATACTAGAGGAAATCGCAAGTATTACTAAAAACGCTAATAAAATAAGCCATTTTTTCATCGGTGCTCCATATAGTGTTCGGCTTTTGTTAACTCATTTGCCGCTTTAAAATCTATTATTGAAGCCATTTTTTCATAGGCGGCGAGTGTTTGCGCCAGCTGTTCCTGTGAGCTTGCACCAATTACTGTCGAGGCTATTGTAGGTTCCTTTAGATTAAAGGCGATTGCTAGTGCATGTAAATCGTCATAATGTGAAGATAAGCCTGTTAATACTGCTGTTAATTCGTCTGCTGTATATGTGTTAAAGCGATTGACACGTTGTAAACGTTCTTTCCAGCTATTTGTTAGTAACCCTTTTGCAATAGTCCCGCGTGTTACAACAGAAGCGCCTTCACTTGCAATAAAGTCGAGCCATTCTTCTGGTCGACGGTCTAAAGCGCTGTATTGCATCATGACACTTTTTGCAGAGCTTGCTGGTAAAAAACGCTTTAGTACATTGGGTCGAATAGAGGAAATGCCATATTCTCGAATCAATCCATTCTTTTTCAACTCTTCAAAAGTGTCGATAATGCCATCCCAATCGTCCTCAATCGTCCCACCATGTAATTGATAAACATCAATATAGTCAGTTCCTAGTCGTTTTAAGCTAGCGTGTAGAGCTTCCTTTATATAAGACGGAGAGGCATCCCAATGCCAGCCTTCTACACCTTCTGTCCATCGATTCCCAACTTTCGTAGCGACGATAACATCCTGACGGCGTTTTCCTAAAATAGCGCCAATTATTTCTTCATTTGATCCAAAATCATATAAATCGGCTGTATCGATGTAATTAATGCCAGCATCTAGTGCCATAGCAACGATTTCAGCAGCCTTTTTCTTATCTGTCGAAAGAGACATGCCCCCTAAACTAATTTCTGAAATAAACAATTCACTTGAGCCAAGCTGTCTTTTTTTCATGCCAATGCCCTCCTTCGATTTCTCTACTTGTAATGGTACAATGAACATATCTGAAGAACAAGCGAGGTTATGTCAATGAAAAAGTTTGAGGAAAAAACGACAAAGACTACACCCATTTATGACGGGAAAATTGTAAAACTACAGGTTGATGATGTCACTTTACCGAATGGTAATGTTGCAAAAAGGGAGATTATTAAGCATCCAGGTGCAGTTGCAGTTATAGCTGTTACCGATGAAGGCAAATTAGTATTAGTAGAGCAATATCGCAAAGCTTTAGAGCGTTCCATTATTGAAATTCCAGCTGGTAAGCTAGAACCTGGTGAGGAGCCGATTGTGACCGCGCGCCGCGAATTAGAGGAAGAAACGGGCTATGGTGCACACAGCTTCACTTATTTACAAGCGTTTGCAACATCCCCAGGCTTCGCAGATGAGATCATCCATCTATTTGTGGCAAAGGATTTATATAAAATTGAAAACAAAGCAGAGCTGGATGAGGATGAATTTGTCGAACTATTAGAAGTTTCGTTGGAAGAAGCGGGGCAAATGGTTGCAGATGAGCTTATATACGATGCCAAGACAGCGTTTGCAGTTCTTTGGCTCGCGGCACAATAAGAAAATATCTTTAGCATAATAGAAGCGGACGAGCATAAGCTGTACAAACCTTGATAGAAAAGGAGCATGTTTATGTCTCGTACGGTGTCTATATTTTATCACGCTTCCATTATTGCTGTGAGTTTTGTTTGTGGCGTTATCTTTTTTCATATTATTGGTGGGCCGAATGCAGAGCCTTTTATTTCATTTATAGAGCCTCGATTAACAAATGGGGACAGGCATTCTCTATTTCGTTTAGTGTTGCCTGTTGCTGTTTCAATAGCGTTTGTACTACTGCTTGCAACACATAGTGTCCTAAAGGTACTAGTACGTGTAACAGTGGCGATACGTGCTACCTTTTTTGGCTTTAGCTCCGTTTTTTTATTACAGAAGCTTGAAGCTTTCTGGGTTTATACGATTTGGTGGTTTCCATTTCAGCTCATCTATTGTATATTGTTGCTAAACCTATGCAATTTACTTGTACCAGCATGGTCAAAGAGAAAAATCGGGAAAATGATACATGGTCGGACAATTTTGTTGAATTTTATCGCATTTTTCATCATAATAGTTGCAGAGTTTATTGTTATTTCTTATGTATTAAATTGATAAATACAGCATGAAAATGGCTCATCACCAAAGGTTGTGGATGGCATTTGTTAAAACGTTGATTGGAGTGAGGACTGGACGCCCCCAAGAAAGCGCCCAGTCAAAATGGAAATCAACCACATGTTATGGTGATGAGCTATAGAAATTTAGCATTAGGTAAAAACATACAAAAGCATATTCGAAATCTATTCATTATCTTGTAATAGGATTTACTCCTTTGGTATAATGGAATGAGTTTAGGGGGGCGTCACATGGAGAGCCGAATTGATCGTATAAAAAAACAGTTGCATAGTGCTAGTTATAAGCTGACGCCGCAGCGAGAAGCAACAGTTGCTGTACTGCTTGAGCACGAGGAAGATCACCTAAGTGCAGAAGATGTTTACCTTTTAGTAAAAGAAAAGGCACCGGAAATTGGTCTTGCGACTGTCTATAGAACGTTAGAATTACTAACTGAGCTCAAAATTGTCGACAAAATCAACTTTGGCGATGGCGTTTCGCGCTATGATCTACGCCAAGAGGGAGCTGCGCATTTCCACCATCATCTAGTTTGTATCGAATGTGGTGCGGTTGATGAAATTCAGGAAGATTTACTTGAAGATGTGGAAGCCGTTGTTGAAAAACGTTGGAACTTTATCATAAAGGATCACCGACTAACTTTCCACGGCATTTGCTGGCGCTGTCATGATAAAAACGACGAGGTATCAGAAGAAAAGTAAAAAAGATGTTCCAAAAAGATTTATGACTTTTTGGGGCATCTTTTTTTATTGTTTTATGTAATCCGTAACGCATCATTTGATAACCGCACTGGTAGGACCAAGTGCCATCTTCTGTTTGGTGTTTTTGCAACCGTATCAATTGAAAAATAAATAAACTGCCTCCTAATGTTTTGAAGTGAAGGGAGGTTTTTTTTTGTAGAGAAAGCATTTGGTTTATTGAACATGTTAATATGAAAGATAATAGATTGTTAAGGGGGCGCTGTGATGAATGAATTTCAATATGCAATAGAGGATTATATCCATTTTATCCAAGTAGAACGACAATTATCTGATAATACATTAGCATCCTATCGCCGAGACTTAGAAAATTACGTGAATTTTTTACGGGAAGTGGAGGGGATGTCTGATTTTCGTAAAGTGGAAAGAACGACCATTTTGCGTCATTTAGAGCAGTTGCGTATGCAAGGAAAGACAAGTCGTACTGTTGCCCGCCATATTTCCTCCATTCGCAGTTTCCATCAATTTTTACTCCGAGAAAAGCGAGCAGAAACAGATCCGACAGTCCATTTAGAAATGCCAACTATTGAGCAAAAGCTACCAAATGTCCTCTCTCTAGAAGAAATAGAAGCGCTATTAATGGCACCCAATCGCAGCAAACCGCAGGGCATTCGCGATGTGGCAATGCTAGAGCTATTATATGGGTCAGGGATGCGTATTAGTGAGCTGATTGCATTGGATTTAGCAGATATTCACTTAACAATGGGCTTCGTGCGCGTTTTTGGTAAGGGAGGCAAGGAGCGTATCATTCCCCTTGGAAAAAGCGCTCTTTCTGCATTAAGTACTTATTTAGATGGCGCACGAAGTCAATTACAAGGGAAATCTCCAAAAACAGAAGCTTTTTTTATTAATCAAAGAGGAAAACGTTTAACAAGGCAAGGTTGTTGGAAATTAATGAAGGAGCATGCTTTAAAAGCAGGCATTCAACATGAATTAACGCCACATACATTACGTCACTCCTTTGCAACACATTTAGTGGAAAATGGTGCGGATTTACGAGCAGTGCAAGAGATGCTTGGACATGCTGATATTTCCACAACACAAATTTATACACATATTAGTAAGTCCCGACTGTCAGAGGTTTATAAACAATTTCATCCACGCGCTTAGTGAGAAATTTATCAGTCGGAGGTCTGACCTTTATTTTTCGCTGTTTTTTGGTAAAATAGAGACATGAGATTAGGAGGCAAAATTATGAATAGACCATTTAAAAAAATCCATGTAGTAGTATTGGACTCAGTTGGAATTGGTGAAGCTCCAGACGCAGCGAATTTTGGAGATGTAGGTTCACATACTCTAGGACATATCGCTGAAAAAATGAATGGGCTTACAATGCCACATATGGAGTCTTTCGGCTTAGCAAACATTGAACCATTACAAGGTATGCAAGCTACCGACAAACCAAAAGCATATTACGGAAAAATGCAAGAAGCATCTGTTGGTAAAGATACGATGACAGGCCATTGGGAAATCATGGGGTTAAATATCGATAAACCGTTTAAAGTGTATCCAGAGGGATTCCCGGCTGAGCTTATTGCAGAACTAGAAAAACGTACAGGCCGCAAAGTCCTTTGCAATAAACCTGCAAGCGGAACACAAGTAATCGAGGACTTTGGCAAGGAGCATATGGAGACAGGAGCGATTATTGTCTATACATCTGCTGACCCTGTTTTGCAAATTGCTGCACATGAAGAAATTATTCCACTAGAGGAATTATATAAAATTTGTGAAATTGCTCGTGAGTTAACATTACAACCAGAATATTTAGTTGGCCGTGTTATTGCTCGTCCATTTGTTGGTACACCAGGAAACTTCACGCGTACATCTAATCGTCACGACTATGCGTTAAAGCCATTTGGTCGCACAACGATGAATGTCTTAAAGGATGCAGGTTTCGATGTTATAGCCATCGGAAAAATTTCAGATATCTTCAACGGTGAAGGTGTTACTGATGCAGTACGTACGAAAAATAATAAGGATGGTATGGATAAGTTTGCTGAGGTAGTTCGTCGTGATTTCCATGGTATAAGCTTCTTAAACTTAGTAGACTTTGATGCGAATTTTGGACATCGTCGTGACCCACTAGGTTATGGTAACGCACTCCAAGAATTTGATGCACGTATACCGGAAATTACGGAGGCAATGACAGAAGATGATCTACTAATCATTACAGCGGACCACGGTAATGATCCAACATTCCATGGGACAGATCATACACGTGAATATGTACCGTTAATTGTCTATTCTCCACGCTTTAATGGAGGTAGTGAGCTAGCACTACGTGAAACTTTTGCAGATATTGCTGCAACGGTTGCTGAAAACTTCAAAGTAGAAGCACCGGAATTTGGTAAAAGCTTCTTAAATAATCTGAAGTAAGGGGGATTTTCGATATGAATATGGCGCAACTATTTGAAAAGAAAAAACAAGGCAAGGAGCTATCACAGGCTGAAATTCAATATTTTGTAGAGGGTTACACTACGGGTGTAATTCCTGATTATCAAGCAAGCTCCCTTCTAATGGCAATCCGTTTATTAGGTATGACATATGATGAAACATTTTATTTAACAAAAGCAATGATAGAATCTGGAGACATTATTGATTTATCATCTATTGAAGGTTTTAAAATTGATAAACACTCGACAGGCGGTGTAGGCGATAAAGTCACACTAATTGTTACGCCAATAATTGCTGCATTAGATATTCCAGTGGCGAAATTTAGTGGTAAGGGTCTAGGCATTACAGGTGGTACAATCGATAAATTGGAATCGATTCGTGGCGTTAAAACAGAGCTTTCATCACAAGAATTTATCGACAATGTTAATAAACATAAAATTGCAGTGGCTGGTCAAACAGGTAATCTTGTACCGGCTGACAAAAAATTATATGCATTGCGAGATGTGACGGGTACTGTCGATTCCACTCCACTAATTGCCGCGTCTATCATGAGTAAGAAAATAGCAAGCGGTGCAGACGGCATTGTACTCGATGTCAAATGTGGCTCAGGTGCATTTATGAAAACACAAGAAGAAGCACAGGTTTTAGCTGATACGATGACTGCCATCGGTGAAAAGCTAGGCCGTAAAGTAGTTGCACATATTAGTGATATGGATAATCCACTAGGTAAAATGATTGGTAATAAGCTTGAAGTAGTAGAAGCATTTGCTTTATTAAGTGGACGTATGGACGAGACGCATGAGGATCTGCTTGAGGAATGTATTATTATTTCTTCGCTTATGTACCAAGTTGCAGCAGGTGTAAATGAGACTGAAGCAACAGCTGCTGTTAAACGAGTGCTAGAGGATGGTTCAGCAGCTTCAAAATTTGAAGAATTTATCGTAGCACAGGGTGGCGATTTAGCAGATATCGTGCAAAAAGACACAGCAAATAAAGTAGCTATCAAAGCACCTACTGAAGGCACTGTAGGGACGATTAATGCATTATTAATCGGCGAAGCTAGTGTTGGTCTTGGTGCAGGTCGATTAACTAAGGAATCTGAGCTTGATTATGATGCTGGTATTCAATTGATGGCCAAAAAAGGCGACCATGTTCGTACTGGCGAAACGATTGCTTATTTATATTCGAATAGTCAAATCGATGAGGAAACAATCGAAAAAGTACTAAACGCTTATACAATTGCATAAAAAATACGAAGCGAGAACTCCCTTTGATAAAGGGGGTTCTCGCTTTTTTGTTGTTTTATGGAACGGCGGAGAGTTGAAGTGGCGGAATGAAGGGTCCTGAGCGATGGAAAGAAGATTCGGAGTGACGGAAAGAAGAGTCAGAGTGACGGAAAGAAGGGTCTGAGCGCCGGAAAGAAGAGTTGGAGTGACGGAAGGAAGGGTCTGGGCGATGGAAAGAAGAGTCGGAGTGACGGAAAGAGGTCATGGCGCCGGAAAGAAAAGTCAGAGTGACGGAAGGAAGGGTCTGAGCGACGGAAAGAGGAGTCGGAGTGACGGAAAGAAGAGTCGGAGTGACGGAAAGAAGAGTTAGAGTGACGGAAAGAAAAGTCGGAGTGACGGAAGGAAGGGTCTGAGCGACTGAAAGAGGAGTGGGAGTGACGAAAGAGGTCATGGCGACGGAAAAGAAGGGTCTGAGCGACGGAAAAGAAGGGTCTGAGCGACGGAAAAGAAGGGTCTGAGCGACGGAAAGAAGAGTCGGAGTGACGGAAAGAAGAGTTAGAGTGACGGAAAGAAAAGTCGGAGTGACGGAAGGAAGGGTCTGAGCGACTGAAAGAGGAGTGGGAGTGACGGAAAGAAGGGTCTGAGCGACGGAAAGAAGAGTTGGAGTGACGGAAGGAGGTCATGGCGACGGAAAGAAAGGCCAGAGTGACGGAAAGAGGAGTCGGAGTGACGGAAAGAGGTTATGGCGACGGAAAAGAAGGGTCTGAGCGACGGAAAGAAGAGTTGGAGTGACGGAAGGAAGGGTCTGAGCGACGGAAAGAGGAGTCGGAGTGACGGAAAGAGGTCATGGCGATGGAAAGAAGAGTCGGAGTGACGGAAAGAAGAGTTAGAGTGACGGAAAGAGGAGTCGGAGTGACGGAAAGAGGTTATGGCGACGGAAAGAAAAGTCGGAGTGACGGAAGGAAGGGTCTGAGCGACGGAAAGAGGAGTCGGAGTGACGGAAGGAAGGGTCTGAGCGACGGAAAGAAGAGTCAGAGTGACGGAAAGAGGTTATGGCGACGGAAAGAAAAGTCGGAGTGACGGAAGGAAGGGTCTGAGCGACGGAAAGAGGAGTCGGAGTGACGGAAAGAGGTCATGGCGATGGAAAGAAGAGTCGGAGTGACGGAAAGAAGAGTCAGAGTGACGGAAAGAGGAGTCGGAGTGACGGAAAGAAGAGTCGGAGTATGGAAAGAAGAGTCGGAGTGACGGAAAGAAGAGTTAGAGTGACGGAAAGAAGAGTCGAAGTGACGGAAAGAGGAGTCGGAGTGACGGAAAGAAGAGTTAGAGTGACGGAAAGAGGTCATGGCGCCGGAAAGAAAAGTCGGAGTGACGGAAGGAAGGGTCTGAGCGATGGAAAGAAAATCCAGATAGACGGTAGAACAGCTAAAGTCGTGGATAGAACCGACAAAGCGACGGAACGAAGAGAAAAAGTTTTGTTGCTTTTGACTTCTTTCAGCAGGTGTCCAAACATCCAAGAAGTTAAAGTCTCATGCGAATATCATGGAATCTTAAAGGAGTTAAATAAAGGATGTTAGCCTAAAATCATCGCATCCATGCGATAACAGCTAATTGACCTGCATAGTGCCGCTGTCGCACAAAAAACATCTGCCGCTCCGCTTTCGCGCAAAAAAGATCTGTTGCAGCGGCTCCGTTAGCACTGCACTGTCGTTGCACTTTCGCACAAACACATCAGTTGCCTTCGCTGCGCCCTAGCTCCGCTTCCGCACAAAACCCATCGCTCCGTTAGCACTCCGCCTCGCTCCCGCACAAAAACCATTTGCATGCATAATCACAAAGCCGATTCGGGATGCAATTATGCCGAGGCAAAATTGATCATCTTAATATTTCTTGTGAAAAATGGTTGCCACGTTTAAAAAATGTTGATTTATCCCATACTGCATTTAACCTAAAAAGCTATAAGTATGTCGATTTGCCACTATTTCGGAAGACTTTGCACTAGTTCTGTCAGTCGCAAGGAATCACCGCATTAAATGTGGAATTGCACGAGGAGGAGGCGATGTTCATGCATTTTCAATTAGAGATGGTAACAAGAGAGACAGTAGTTATACGTTTATTTGGGGAGCTCGATCACCATGCAGTAGAGCAAATTCGAGCTAAAATTTCTACAGCAATTTTTCAAGGCGCTGTATCGACTATCATTTGGAACTTAGAGGGGCTTTCTTTTATGGATAGTTCAGGAGTAGGTTTAGTGCTAGGTCGAATGCGTGAGTTAGAAGCAGTCGCTGGACGAACAATTTTATTGAATCCATCGCCGACAATGCGAAAAGTGTTTCAATTTTCAGGTTTAGGGCAGTGGATGATGGATGCAACTGAGGAAGAAGCGATTGATCGAGTTAGGGGGATTGTAAATGGATAACGAAATGACATTAACTTTTTTAGCAATTAGTGAAAATGAAGCATTAGCGCGAGTAGCTGTGACAGGTTTTATCGCACAATTAGATCCAACAATTGATGAGCTATCCGAATTTAAAACGGTTGTCTCAGAGGCTGTTTCTAATGCTATTATTCACGGTTATGATGAAGATGGTAAGGGCGTTGTTACAGTTCATGCAAAACGTGAGGATGATATTGTAACTGTGTCTGTTATGGATAAAGGTATTGGTATTGAGGATGTAAGCCAAGCGATGGAGCCGTTATTTACGACGAAAAGTGCGATGGAACGTTCAGGTATGGGCTTTACTATTATGGATAGTTTTTCAGATCAGTTGACAGTAATGTCTAAGTGGCAACAAGGTACAACTGTCACGTTTACGAAGAAATTTTACTCGGTTCGTACACCGGTAATGTGAGGCTACGATTGTGAAGCCGCTAGAACAGTCGTCCGATAAGCTATTGTCACAGGGAGAAATGCGAGATTTAATTGCACGTGCACAGCAGGGCGATCATGAGGCTCGTAAACGAATGATTGAAGGGAATACGAGGCTTGTGTGGTCTATCGTCCAACGTTTTACAAGCAGGGGCGTGGAGCTCGAGGATTTATTTCAAATTGGCTGCATAGGGCTCATGAAGTCTGTAGATAAATTCGATCTAACGTATGATGTTAAATTTTCGACATATGCTGTACCAATGATCATCGGAGAAATTCAGCGCTTTTTAAGGGACGATGGTATGGTGAAGGTTAGCCGATCTATTCGTGAGCTTAATTTTAAAATTCGTCATGCAACTGATGAATTCATTAAAAAAAATGAGCATCCACCAACCATTCATGAATTAGCACAGGTTCTTGGCGTCACATCTGAGGAAATTGTAACGGCTTCCGATGCGTTAAGAGATCCCGCTTCCTTGCATGAACAATTGTATGAGAGCGAAGGGGATTCTATTACATTAATGGATCAGATGAAGGACGAAAAATCTGAGCAGCCATTTGACTATATACCACTAAAAGAGGTACTCACAAGACTTGAGCCTAGAGAGCAGTCCATTATTTATTTACGGTATTTCTCAGATTGTACCCAAACTGAAATTGCTAATAGGCTCGGGATATCTCAAGTTCAAGTATCGCGATTAGAGAAAAAAATTCTTGCCCAATTAAAAAATTGGATGGCTACAAGTGCCACAGTTGAAGAGGAAGAAGTAAAAAAAGACATCTAAGAAAATGGTGACAGCATGACAGAAAAAGATAAACTTTTTAACAGCTTAGAAGAAGCCGAAAATTTTCTTAAAGAACAATTTGGTGACGGCGAATCATTTGACATTAGTATTAAGCATGTATTTGTCAAAGATTTGCCGGTTCTTTGTGCATATATAAGCGGACTTGTGGATGGCATAGTGTTAACACAGTTACTTTCCAATATGCTGCCTGATGAGGACATTGATATTGAGGATGAGAAGGAGTATTTTGAAGCCTATTTCAATTACCAAGGCCGTTCAGAGGAAACCGAGCGTGAAGCCATTTTATTATCCATATTAAGTGGACAAGTAGCCTTTATAACGAAAAGTGGTTATGGCTATGTTGCTGAGATTCGAAGTTATCCAGGACGTACCCCTGCGGAGCCTGATAATGAAAAGGTTATTCGTGGATCTAGGGACGGCTTTGTAGAAGGTATTTCACAAAATGCTGCTTTGATTCGCCGAAGAATTCGCAATAGTAATTTACGTTTCGAGCTACATAAAATATCCGAAATCGGTCAAACCGATGTCGCGCTAGCGTTTATAAAGGGTATTGCGAGTGATGAAACGCTCGATAAATTACGACAGCGCATGGAACAAATTAATCATGATGGCTTGACGATGACTGATAAATCACTAGAGGAATGGCTGTTTAAACAGAAGTTTCATCCAGTTCCTTTTGTACGATATACGGAACGACCAGATATTACCGCAGCGCATTTACTTGAGGGGCATATAGCCATTATTGTCGATACGTCACCTTCCGTCATTATCGTGCCAGCAACGGCCTTTCATTTATTGCAACATGCTGAGGAGTATAGGCAGGCACCAACAGTCGGAACCTTCGTCCGTTTTATGCGCTATTTTGGAGCAATTATGGGTTTATTATTATTGCCCTTGTGGTATTTATGTGCAACGCACGGGATCCATTTACCGGATGAGTTATCCTTTTTAGGGGAAAAGAAAAAATCACATATCCCACTTTTACTGCAAGTATTAATTGGAGATGTTGGGATAGAATTTTTGAGGATGGCCGCCATTCATACCCCATCACCTTTGTCCACTGCGATGGGGTTAGTTGCCGGTGTAATTATTGGTCAGATTGCTATTGATGTTGGGGTTTTCTCACCAGAAGTAGTGTTATATACAGCCGTTTCAGCTATTCTAACCTTTATTATTCCGACATATGAGCTAGGTATCTCCATTAAACTCTTTAGATTAGTGTTGTTAATAATGACTGGCATATGGGGAGTTAATGGGTTATTTATCGGGTTATTTATATTATTTACGTATTTATGTTCATTACGTCCGATGCAAGCGCCATATTTATGGCCACTTATTCCGTTCTTCCCAAGTGCGATGCTTCGCGTACTTGTTCGTTTCCCAATGACTACAGATGCATTGAGACCATATGTTGTCGATTCCCCACAGCGAAAAAGATCATAGGAGCCGTTGCACTCGTTTTTTTCATGTGATAAAGTTCACATATAGTATTTTGTGATTTTTGTGAAAATTGTCTTCATTCATCAAAAGGTTCACCAGGATAAGGTGTAGGCATATGTGATATTAGCTCCCGTGTACTGTTAGAACCCTTCTTGAATGAAGCATTACATCTGTAAATAAGGATTGTAGGCTAAGATTATATCCTTACTAAAAATCACAAGATGGAACGATGTGAAAAGGGAGAGATGCACATGCATTTTTATGGAACACAAGCGATTTCTGAAGATGGTCATTTAACGATTGGACAGGTAGATACATTAGAGCTTGCAAAAGAGTATGGTACACCTTTATTTGTGTATGATACAGCGCTTATTCGGAAGCGTGCACGCGGCTTTATTGATACGTTTAAAAAACTAGGTGTAAAAGCAGAAGTAGCTTATGCTTCAAAAGCATTTGCATGTGTAGCTGTGTACCAATTAGCGGCAGAAGAAAGTCTATCTTTAGATGTGGTCTCTGGTGGAGAATTATTTACAGCTTTAAAAGCGGGTTTCCCTGCAGAGCGCATTCATTTCCATGGTAATAATAAGAGCATTGCGGAATTAGAATTAGCCTTTGACTCGAAAATCGGTTGTATAGTCGTGGATAATTTCTATGAAATTCAACTTTTACAAGAAATCTCAGAGCGCCGTCAACAAAAAATGCGTATTTTACTACGTGTCACACCAGGTGTTGAGGCACATACGCATGATTTTATTACGACAGGTCAAGCGGATTCTAAATTTGGCTTCGACTTAAATAATGGTCAAGCAGATGAAGCTTTCCAACAAACTTTTAACCATGAATACTTAGAGCTTCTAGGATTACACTGCCATATCGGCTCACAAATTTTTGATACAGCGGGCTTTGGCTTAGCAGGAGAAAAACTAATTGATAAGATTTCTGATTGGAAGAAAACTCACGATTTTACATGTACTGTGTTAAACTTAGGAGGGGGCTTCGGAATTCGTTATACTGAGGAAGATGCACCGCTTGAGCCACAAGTATATGTAGAGGATATGATTACAGTTGTAAAAAACAAAGCGACTGTACTTGGTCTAACTATGCCGGAAATTTGGATTGAACCAGGGCGTTCACTTGTAGGCGATGCAGGAACATCACTTTATACAATTGGTTCACAAAAAACAGTACCTAATGTTCGTAAGTATATTGCTGTTGATGGTGGTATGAGTGATAATATCCGTCCAGCATTATATGATGCGAAGTACGAGGCGGTCATTGCAAGTAAAGCAAATGAATCGAAAAGTGAAACATATACAGTGGCTGGTAAACTTTGTGAATCTGGCGATAAATTAATTATTGATGCTAAGCTTCAGGAAGCAGCTTCTGGTGATGTGTTAGCAATCTTCTGTACTGGTGCGTATGGATATTCTATGGCGAGTAACTATAATCGTGTGCCACGACCAGCAGTTGTATTTGTAGAAAATGGCAAGCATCAATTAGCAATTCGACGCGAAAGTTATGAAGATATTGTTCAAAACGATCTCCCGCTAACGTTAAAAAAGGGTGAGTAAATATGAGAAAAAACAAATGGGTATTACTAGCGTCCATTTCAACTTTTATTTTGTTGTGGGGCGTTGTCTATTGGGTATTGGCGTCTAAAGGTATTCTCGGACCTGGTTCGTAAGACAGAAATTGACTTGCGGTAAAAGTACAAATCGTGTAGGATAGTCAAAGATTATGTACAGCTAGAAAATGAGGGAATAGACAAATATGTTAATTCGATATAAAAAAGCTTTCGAGAAAATAGCAATGGGGCTACTCTCGTTTATGCCTAACGAAAAAGACATAAAAAAGCTCAAAGAGACAATCCACTCCTATGAAAATGATGATAATTGGGTTTTATATTTATGGAAAAAGAACGATGAGTATGTAGGCATTGTTGGACTTGTAACAGACAGTAATAATATAGCTATGATTCAACATGTTTCCGTTGTCCCTTCTTATAGAGGTGAAGGTGTTGCAAAGGAAATGCTACAGGAAGTGGCAGACCTTGGCCAGTATGAAAGTGTGCGTGCAACAGAGGAAACGCGTTATATTGTTCAAAAATGTATAAATTGTATCGATGAAGAAGCAGACGATCATTGACGTCTGCTTTTTCTTTGTTTGCTTTCTTGACGCTCTGCAAGAATATGTGAGCGATCTCGAAGCATATGTTTATGAAGAAGATAGTTAGTATTACTTGGTGGTAAAATCTGTATGCGAGTAAAAACTAATTCCTCTAGTATGGCTGAAAGAGGAAGTTGAAATGCTTGAAAGGACTTGCCCTTTTGGGTAGCAGAAAGTGAATCTGTTAGTTGTGTTAATAGTATTTCGTAATCAATTTCGTCAAAAAAGATGTGGCCTTTATTATGTTGAAAATTATGAAGTGCTTTTTCTAAAATTCGCGCAGCACCAATAAAATTATCTCGTCGCCAATGATATAAACCTGTTGCGAGTTGTACGTATCCAACGAGAGGATGCTTTTTATCACCTGGAGCAATATCCTTCCAGTATTCCTCAAGGACTTCATGGCATTCAAAAAAATCCTGATTTCCATTGAAAAAAGCACAATAGTCGATAAATAAAGTGTGATGCTGTGGATGCATTTTGGACTCCTTTCTACTATACTAAAAGAACATAGAATCTCAGGGTGGTAAAACAATGTCTTATGAAGTAAAATTAGAAGCCTTTTCAGGGCCTCTTGATTTATTATTGCATTTAATTCACAGATTGGAAATTGATATTTATGATATCCCAATGGCTGAAATTACTCAACAATATATTGACCATATACATGCTATGCAGGTACTTGAGTTAAATGAGGCTAGTGAATATTTAGTGATGGCTGCAACATTATTAGCTATTAAGAGTCGTATGCTCTTGCCAATTCATGAAGGTGAGCTTGAAGATGCCGAATTAGAAGTCGACGGCCCAGACCCACGTGAAGAACTGGTGCAACGTTTAATAGAGTATAAGAAATATAAAGAAGCAGCGAGTAGCCTGCAAGAGCTTGAAACAGATCGTGCACAGGTATTTACACGGCCTCCAGCAGATTTATCAGAGTTAGCATCAGATGAACAAATGGCGTTATTTGATTTGAACGTCAACATCTATGATATGCTTGGAGCCTTTCAAAAACTAATGCGTCGAAAAAAATTAAAGAAACCACTAAAAACAACTGTAGCGAGGCAAGAACGCTCAGTGAAAGACCAAATGCGTTCAGTTGTCGATTCATTACGAACTACAGGTGGACGTGCATCATTTTTCGAGCTTTTTCCCTATGAAGATAAGCCAACGCTTATTCTGACGTTTTTATCTATTCTTGAACTGATGAAACGTCAGGTCGTCATCGTAGAGCAAGACGGTAACTTTGAAGAATTAACAGTTACATTACAGAAGGAGGAATGGGATGATGACGAAAACAATGATGCTACAGAGTAGAATAGAAGCCTTATTATTTGTTGTTGGAGACGACGGCTTAACTATCAAACAATTATCACAACTTTTAGGCGAACCGGAAGAGTTAGTCGTACAAACTATGGAAGTATTGAAAACAACCTATGAAGAAGATTTAGCAAGAGGCGTTACTATAAAAGAAATGGCTGGAGTTTATCAACTAATAACAAAATCTGATTTAGCAGATACCATTCAAAGATTAGTAGAAAATCCAACTGCTCAATCATTATCGCAAGCCTCACTTGAGGTATTGGCTATTGTCGCATATAAACAACCAATTACACGTGTAGCAATTGAAGATTTACGTGGTGTGAAATGTGAAAGACCAATTCAAACGCTCGTTTCTAGAGGGCTAATTAAGGAAGTCGGTCGCTCGGAAGGGACAGGACGTGCAATCTTATATGGTACTACAAAAGAATTTTTAAACTACTTTGGATTAAATAGTATGGATGAAATGCCGCCTTTACCTGAAGAAGAGTTAGTTGAACAAGAGCAAGAAACAGATCTATTTATGACGAAATTCCAAGAAACCTTTAGTGGAGTAAAGTAAATGAAGGCATAATTGAACTTCTTGCAGCAAATATCTTGTACCGGAAGAGTAGCACAGGTACATATGTCCAAACATTAGCAGAAATAGAGGAACTAAGTCTAAGAGCGCCACGTCCTGTGGCAACGACTCAGTGACCAATTTCGTGCTTTCGCACAAAAAACATTTGCTGGCAATAGTACAAAGGCCGATTCAGGACGCATTGTTAATCTGCGCGACAGCGGCAATTATGTTGGGCATAATTGATTGGTATAATACTTAGCTTGAAACATAAATTTAATCTATATTTTCCTATTACTTTTAATAAGGAGTGGCTCGTTGCTTCGGTTAGTACGTTTAATATTGTTCATGATAGTCGTGGTAATGTTAATGCTTCCAGAAACCAGTTTAGCACGGGGGGGTAGCGGATATGCTGTTTTAGATGGTGATACGGGCCGTGTTTTATTTGAATCAAATAGTGATGCACGGTTACCAATCGCTAGCTTAACAAAAATTTGGACAGCACTTGTGGCTATTGAAAATAGCAATCTTCAAGATGAAGTAGTTATTTCACCGAGGGCTGCAACGGCTGAGGGCTCGTCCATTTACTTGCAAGCAGGTGAAAAGGTTACGGTAGAAACACTGTTATATGGTTTGATGCTTCGCTCAGGAAATGACGCAGCAACTGCTTTAGCAGAGCATGCCGGCGGTTCGGTAGAAGGGTTTGTAAAGTTAATGAATGAGCGGGCTGTTGTTGCTGGACTCACAAATACAGTATTTATGAACCCGTCCGGTTTGCACCATGATGAGCACTTATCGTCAGCGAGAGATACTGCTGAAATGTTGAGGATTGCTCTTCAAAATAAAACGTTCAAGAAGATTGCCTCCACAGTTCTATATCGTGCCAATACTGAAAACGGGATGTTATGGGAAAATAAGCACCGTTTATTACGAGAAGGGTCAGGGGTTGCCGTTGAAATAGGCGATGAGACACAACAACCTGTTAATGCATTAAAATCAGCTAAAGGTTCAGCATTTGCCGGAAAAACAGGCTTTACAAAGGTAGCTGGTCGAACCCTTGCAACTGCCTTCCAAAAGGACGGGCAAACATGTATTGTCGTCACTTTGAATGAATCCGATGACTGGAATGTACATCGAGGTTTAGCCAGCAAGGTTTGGCAAGATTACAGCCTTGAAACAGTGGTGAAAAAAGGTAAATATAAAGTCAATAAAAACCTCTCCATTCGTTTAGAGGAACCAATTCTTTTACAGCTAAATAAAGAAGAAAAAGATAGTGTAAGGCAAGTTTTGCATGTTTCTAGAAAACGTAAGGAAGGTGTACTGTCCATCTTTCTAGGCGAAGAGCGTATCTATGCAGTACCAGTAAAAGTTGAATCAGTGGATCGTTAAAAGCGATTCGCTGTTTTTTTGTTTATGACCCACATCGGGATAACGTTTGTGGTCGACAGTACGTAATGAATTCAAAATTATTCAACAATATGTGGGCGGTTTAGTAAAATTAAGGATCATCACCAAAAGTTGTGGATGACTTTTGTTAAAACGTCTACTATGTAAATAAGTTGATTGGATTGGAGACTGGACACCCTAGGAAGCTTTGCTCTGTGCGAAAGCGAAGCGACAGCAACAAATGTTTTCTGTGCGAAAGCGAAGCGACAGCAACAAATGTTTTCTTTGCGAAAGCGGCCAGTCGGAACGGAAATCAACCACACGTTTTGTGATGATCAAAATTAATTAGACTAGTAATTAATTAGATTTTTGAATATTGATAGAGGAGAGAAATTGTTTATGACCAGTGAATCACACAATAAGCAATATCAAATAGGGGTAATAATTATTTTATTCTTGTCAAGCTTTATCGCTCCTTTTATTTTTTTATATCCTATTCAAGAGTTGTTCTATCGACCTAAGGAATATTACTTTTTTGACCCTTTTTTTACAGCCTATATTGTATTAATGGTAGTATTAATCATGATAGCGGTCATGTTATTCATCAATTTTTTAGTGACGCCTAAAACAAAAAAAGGGAGGAATATTCAACGAGGGATCGTGGGGTCATCGTTTGTACTTGCTAGCGCATTGATATTTTTATGTATTAATAACTATCAATATATTGATACAAAAGGAATTCATATGAATTATTTTTTTAGTTTACAAGAAGATTATACAAGTTGGGAAGATATTGTGAAGGTTGAGCAGACTATTGTGGCAAAAAACGGTGTCAGTATACCAGAAAAATTGATTTTCACCTTACAGGATGGTTCAATAATTGAACAATCATTAACCGAAAAGTTATCAAGCGCGAAGCAATTTATTAATAAAGAATTAAGTAACTATGGACTTAAAATCGAAAACAAATATAGTGAAAATGAATAGTTTTGACATGCTGCCTAAAATGGTGGCTTTTTTGTTTTTTCTTTCAGCAAGTGTTTTGAAAGCGAACGCAAAGCGTCAACTACAGAAGTATCTCCCATCTCTTTAGGTGGTGGGATGTATCTGTTTTAAGTCACTTTTTAGCGGGTGTCATTGGCTGAAATAGAGGACTCAGTCTAAGAACGCCACGTCCTGTGGCAATTTTTCTGTGACGAAAGCAAGAAACATCTGCTGGCCCAAGCGGCTCATTGTACGCACGCCAGAAAAGCGCCAAACCGAAACGGAAAACAACTCATGCTATGTACAAATTATCCAGAAACTAGTTGATAAAAACTATTTCAAATCATTTAATTATTTATCCATAATTAGTTTTTCTTTAATAATGTATAAAAGTATGACATAATTTTCACAGATTAGCGGGAAAAATAATCTTATTCATAATATGCGAATGAGGTTTAATGCTTGGTGTCAAACCAAGGTGAAAGAAAATTAGAGGTGAAAGAATGGAAAGATTACAAAAGGTCATTGCATATGCTGGTGTGGCGTCTAGACGTAAGGCAGAACAATTGATTGTAGAAGGTAAAGTTAAGGTGAACGGAGTCGTAGTGCGTGAGCTAGGTACAAAGGTATCCAACTCAGATACGATAGAAGTAGAAGGCGTGAAGCTTGAGAAAGAGGATAAGGTTTATTATTTACTATATAAACCACGTGGAACGATTTCAGCTGTAACAGACGACAAAGGACGCAAAACAGTCACAGATTTGTTTAAGCATATCCCGCAACGAATTTTCCCAGTTGGCCGTCTCGACTATGATACATCTGGCTTATTGTTATTGACAAATGATGGGGAATTTTCTTATATGCTGACGCATCCGAAATTTAAAATCGACAAAACATATATTGCTCGTGTTAAAGGTGTTCCAACCATTGAAGGTTTAAAAAAGCTTCAACGAGGAATTAAGTTAGAAGATGGCAAAACAGCTCCTGCAATGGTTAGTATGACTTCATTTGATGAAAAAGCAGGTAAGGCAATCTGTGAAATTACGATCCACGAAGGGCGAAATCGTCAAGTGCGTCGCATGTTCGAGGCGATTGGTACTCCAGTAGTTAAACTAAAACGTGAACGCTTTGCCTTTTTAGATTTATTCGGGTTAGCTCCGGGGGAATATCGTGAATTAACAAAGCATGAAGTGAAGCAATTGCGCGTGTTAGCAGAGACAGGAAAAATCGGATAAACCCGCGTTTTCTATGAGAAAGTGATACTTCTATGTGTAATAGCAATGTATTCACTTTCTTATTAGTGAAATCGTTCATAAATCATTCATAATTATTAGCTAAGCGTTTCTGCTTCATTTTGCTATAATAGGTGAGAATAGCTAACCTAGATTAATTGCATCCTGATGAAATCGTTTCCACTTTTTGTGAGGTGGCGTTTGACGCACGAGTGAACATGTAAATGCTGAAAATTAGACGGTAAAATCTATACATATGGATGTTTGTATGAAAAGCTTAGCGTTAGTTGTAGTTACTCTAAGCCGTAAATTGATAGGGGGTTTATTAACTTGGAGAAAAAGAAAAAACGTCTCGTCATTCGTACCATTATTTTGGCAGTCTTAGTCTTAGCAATTGGTTACACGGTATACGGAACAGCAACAAAGGATAAAGTAGAGTTAATAGCAGTGGGCTCTAAAGCACCAGACTTCACGTTAGTAGATTTAAACGGTGAAAAACATAAGCTGTCTGATTATAAAGGGCAGGGAGTATTTTTAAACTTCTGGGCAACTTTTTGTGGGCCGTGTGAGAGAGAAATGCCTGCAATAAATCGTCAGTATCAAGTCTTTAAAGATCAGGGTGTACAAACATTGTCGGTCAATCTTGCGCAAACAGATTTTGAAGTACAGAATTTTGTCGATAGACATGAATTAACGTTCCCAGTAGTTATTGACAAAACGAAAAGCGTTAGTACTACCTACAATGTAGGTAATTTACCTGCAACTCTTGTCATTGATCCAGATGGTAAAGTAGTCAAAATTATTACTGGTGAATTAGAGGAAGGAAAAATTGCTTCGTTTATGGAATTAGTGAAGCCAAAATAAGGAGTAAATGACTATGGAAAACATTATTTGTGCTTGTGGTCATAGTAACCCATATGGCACGAAGCTTTGTGAGAAATGTGGTCGTCCTTTAACTGAGGAAGGTAAACAAACAAAAGTTGTTGATATGCGCTACGACGGAATGGCGATTCGCTCAAAAACGTATAACACAACAATTGTCGATAAAATTTGGAATTTCTTCTCGAATGTAAAAGTCGGAATTGCCCTTATTATTATAACGTTAGTCGCAGCGTCAATTGGAACAATACTACCGCAAGCGATGTATGTTAATGCCCCCGAGCCTAGTAAAGCAGAGTATTATGAGAAAGTGTATGGTTTGTTGGGCAAACTCTATAATAATTTAGGACTTTCTAATTTGTATAGTACTTGGTGGTTCCAAATTTTAGTGGGCATGCTTGCGATTTCTATTATTGTTGCGAGTTTAGACCGTGGTTTACCATTACACAAGTCTCTAAAAAATCAACGCGTTAAACGTCATGAAAGTTTCATGAAGCGTCAACGTATCGTTGCGGAAGGACAAGTGCCAAACCCTGAAGAAACGCTAGATAAAGTTGAGCAAAAAATGACTGACCTAAAATATCGCGTTCGTCGTGATGGAAGTGCATTGCTAGCAGAGCGCGGCCGTTTTGCTCGATATGGCCCATACATAAATCATGTCGGTCTCATTATCTTTTTAGCAGGTGTTATGCTGCGCTTAGTACCTGGTTTTTATGTGGATGAGACGATTTGGATCCGTGAAGGTGAGACACGAGCTATACCAGGGATGGACGGCTATTTTATTAAAAATAATAAATTTATTTTGGAAACCCATGACAATAAGCCACAGGACGAGCAATCAAACCAAGGTGTCAATGCTATGGCGAAAAACTATCAAACAGACATAACATTATACAAACAACCCGACGGAGCTCTTCCTGGTGATACAGACAATCTTAAAAAATTGAGAGATTACTCTATTCGTGTCAATCATCCGTTAAAAGAAAACAGTTTTGCACTGTATCAAATGAATTATCGCCTCAATGAGTTGAGACAGATGAATTTTAAATTAGTGAATAAAGCAAATGAAGAAGAGTCACTAGGACAAATTGAAATTGATTTAACGAATCCTAAAAAAGAATATGATTTAGGAAATGGTTCTTCAGTACAGATTCTTGTGTATACACCAGATTTTTCTGGTTTTAAAGATGGTGAACCACAAACAAAAACATCAATACCAAATAATCCAGCATTTATATTTAAAATGACAACACCAGAAACGCCAAAAGGTGAAGTAAGCTTTGTAGAAATTAGGAAGCCGCCTTTTGAACCACTTGGTGAAAACAAATATAGAATGAAATTCACAGGAGTAGAGACGCGTAATTCATCAAACTTTACAATTCGTAAGGATAGTACGATACCAATTTTATTTGTCGGCGGTATTATTTTTATGATTGGTGTAGTAATTGGCTCGTATTGGAACCACCGACGTTTATGGTTACAGGTGGAGCCTGATGGCCGAGTGTTGATGGCTGCCCATGTGAATAAAAATATGTTCAGTATGAAAAAGGATTTAGATACAGTCACTACATTTGCTGGTCTACCACCATATGAAGATCAGTTAGATTCGTCAGAAGATGTCAAGAAATCCACAAAGGAAAAGGAAGGTGACAACAACTTATGAGTTTGATTGACATAAGTAGAAACCTATTATTTGTAGCATTCATAGCCTACCTAGTTGCGACTTTTTTATTTGGTGGTTCGATAAAACAATCGAATGCAACAGGAAAAAATACTGAAAAATGGGGTAAGGTTGCAATTGTTGTCACGATTATAGGTCTACTTTCGCAGCTTGGTTATTTTATCACTCGTTGGATTTATGCAGGGCATGCACCTGTTAGTAATATGTTTGAATTTACGACTGCGTTTGGCATGTTCATTGTTGGGGCATTCGTTTTGATTTATTTTATTTATCGCGTGACGGCTCTAGGCTTAGTAGCATTACCTGTGGCGTTATTAATAATTGCCTATGCGGCGATGTTCCCGAAAGAGGTAACTCCTTTAATGCCGTCTTTACAAAGTCACTGGTTAACAATTCATGTTATTACAGCTGCTTTAGGGCAATCACTTTTAGCAATTAGTGCGGTAGCAGGACTAGTGTATTTATTGAAAGTAGTTGATTTAAAGAAACCTTCTAAACAACGTTTCTGGTTAGAATCGGTAATGTTCTTCCTTGTTGTAGTCCTTGGTTTCGTACTTTCTACATGCGTTTTTAGTCTTTGGATGGGTTACGATTCAACATATACTTATGTTGATAAAGAGGGTAATGGACGTCAAATTGAATACAAAATGCCGCCGCTATTTGGTATGAATGAATATAAGGCGGTTGAAGAACATGGCATGTCTCCGTTAGTAGAAATGCCTCCGCTCATTAATGCGAAGAAATTAACAACAGTTGTGTGGTCATTATTAGTAGGATCTGTTTTATATTTATTGATTCGATTAATTGCACGACGTCGAATTAGTGCGATTTTCCAACCTTTTGTCAAACGGGTAAATTTACAATTAGTAGATGAAATTGGGTATCGTTCCGTGTTAATTGGTTTCCCAGTATTTACGTTAGGTGCTTTAATCTTTGCAATGATTTGGGCACAACTTTCGTGGAGTCGTTTCTGGGGATGGGATCCGAAGGAAGTGTGGGCGCTTATTACATGGTTATTCTATGCAGCATTCCTACACTTACGTTTATCGAAAGGTTGGGAAGGTCAAAAATCTGCATGGTTAGCATTAATTGGTTTCGCAATAATATTATTTAACTTAATTGCTGTGAACTTGATTCTTGCAGGTTTACACTCATACGCTTCGGCTTAAACCAATTAACTTCTTTCAGCAAAAGTCTTTTGTACCGAAAGTGAGAGACAGGTACAGAAGTCTCCTACCTTTATAGGTGGTAGATACATGTGAATTTAAGTGGTACAAAAAACCTGCTGAAATAGAGGAACTCAGGCTAAAAACTTCACATCCGGTGAAAACGCCTGAGTGACCAACCTCGTGCCAGCCCAAAGCCTCCGGAATCATCGCATCCGTGCGAAACGGCTAACTGACCTGCAGCCAGCAGGCCTAAGCGTAAAACCAATTCCGGATGCAATTATGCCGAGATATAATTGATTTTGAGCACATATGAGATTTTTTACGTCGCTAGTATTGGAAAGAAGAGGCCTTCTTGCTGTGGCAAGAAGGCTTTCTTTTCTTTTCTTTTCAATATGTGCTGTACCATGTACAATAGAAGGTAGAGAAAGATTAGAAGAGAGGGATCGTGAAAGTGTCAGAAAATATTTCAGTATTAGTAGTAGATGACGAGGATCGTATTCGACGCTTATTAAAAATGTATTTAGAGCGAGAAGGGTACCTTGTTGACGAGGCAGAAAATGGTGAACAAGCGATCGAAAAATCTTTGGAAAAAGAGTATCATTGTATTTTATTAGATATTATGATGCCTGAAAAAGACGGACTTGAAGTTTGTGCGGAAATCCGTGAACGAGCAGCAACACCAATTATTTTATTAACTGCAAAAGGCGAGGAAGCGAATCGTGTACAAGGCTTTGAGCTAGGAGCAGATGATTATATTGTAAAACCATTTAGTCCTCGTGAGGTTGTGTTACGTGTGAAGGCTATATTACGTCGTTCACAAGCATTCTCACCTTCGACAAATGCTTCTTCTTCAAAAGATTTAGTTGTGTTCCAACATTTAATGATCGATCATGATGCTCACCGTGTAACAGCAGAAGGTATAGAAGTAAATTTAACGCCTAAAGAGTATGAATTGCTTTATTTCCTAGCTAAATCACCAGACAAAGTATTTGACCGTGAACAATTACTAAAAGAAGTTTGGCATTATGATTTCTTTGGCGACTTACGTACAGTTGACACACATGTAAAACGTTTACGCGAAAAGCTCAACCGTGTATCTGAAAACGCTGCAAAAATGATTGTTACTGTATGGGGCGTTGGTTACAAATTTGAGGTTGTCAATGAATAGAATATGGAATAGTGTTGTCGGGAAGCTATGGGTAACCATATTGCTTCTCGTTTCATTTGTATTGTTTGTTTTCACGGTTTTAATGCTTGAGTTTCTTCAGAATTACCATATGCAACAAGCAGAAAGCTCCTTGCGTCAAACAGCAGCAACAGTTGCAAGTATAGTAGATGATAATGAAACAGCAGAGTCGACTTCGGAATTATTAAAAGATATTTTACCTGAAAGTACAAATGCACTTATTGCTATTAACCATGATAGAGTTTCTTTCGCTATGCAGGAAGGTGTCAATAAAAAAGAAATACAGGATATGATTTTAGCCAATAAATCGTTCCAAGAAGTTTTTCAATCAGATAAACCGATTATTAAGGAAATGATGATGCCATCTTCCACGGACGAAGAAAAATTGGAATCGTATGTTGTGCTCGGTTTCCCGCTAAATGTGGAAAATGCTGTACACGGAGCTGTCTTTATTTATCAAAGTCCGGATGCGCTGCATAAAACATCGAAAGAGACGACGAAAATTGTCTTTCTATCAGCTTTCATAGCCTTTGTGTTGACGACATTTTTTGCGTTTTTCCTTTCATCACGTATTACGTCACCATTACGTAAAATGCGTGAGCTGGCGTTTGAAATTTCTAAAGGGAATTTTGAAGCGAAAATGCCGACTACACAAAATGATGAAATTGGCCAGCTTGCAGTTGCCTTTAATCAAATGGGCCGTCAATTGAAACACAATTTAGAAGTGATCAATCAAGAAAATGAACAGCTTTCCAATATATTAACATCGATGACAGACGCAGTTATTACATTTAATCGTGATCGTACAATATTATTAAGTAATCCACCAGCGGATCGTTTAATGCAAAAGTGGTTTGTCAATAA
Source organism: Lysinibacillus sp. Ag94 (assembly GCF_023242215.1). Lineage (NCBI taxonomy): Bacteria > Bacillati > Bacillota > Bacilli > Caryophanales > Bacillaceae > Lysinibacillus > Lysinibacillus sp. Ag94. Next base: position 1,276,187 of record NZ_CP096780.1, read on the forward strand.
GGGGTCACAAAGTGCGAAGCCAATTCCGCCTGAGCTTTATCATATGCTTGATCATGTACTGATGTTTGAGGATAAGCTTGAAGAAGAAATTGAAATGGATGGCAGTTACTATACGTTTACGATTAGTCCTCTTTATAGTGAGGAATCGATACGTGGAGCGGTTGCGGTTATTCGTGATATGACGGAGCAGCATCGTTTAGAAAAACTACGTTCAGACTTTATTGCCAATGTGTCTCATGAGCTACGGACGCCAATTTCGATGCTCCAAGGTTATTCAGAGGCTCTAATGGATGATGATTTTATACAGGATCAAGAAGAACGTAATGAGATTACAAAAATTATTTATGATGAATCGAAACGTATGGGACGTCTCGTAACAGATTTATTAGATCTTGCGCGTATGGAATCGGGGCATATGACGCTGTACAAGGATGAGCTTCCAATTAATTCGACATTTGAACGTATTACTCAAAAATTTGCACAGGTTGCAAAAGAGAAACATGTTCGTCTAATATTTGACAGTGAATTTAATGACGAAGCTTCGATTAGTATAGATGAGGATCGAATTGAACAAGTATTAACGAATTTAGTGGATAATGCTCTCCGTCATACTGATGAAGGGTCAGTAACAGTGAAGGTTGAGCAGGAGCCAACCTTTGCCAAAATATCTGTCCAGGATACAGGGCATGGTATCCCTCAAGAGGACTTACCATATGTCTTTGAACGTTTCTATAAAGCAGACAAGGCACGTACACGTTCTAAAGGCGGAACTGGCCTAGGTTTAGCTATTGCTAGAAATATTGTCAAGGCACATTCGGGCAATATTATGGTAGATAGTGTGCTAAAAGAGGGGACTACCTTCACCTTTTATTTACCTTTTGATTCATATTAATAAAGAGTGGTATTAATTGGATGTAACTTCTGTGGACATTTAGACGACAAATATAAAGAGAACGGGGGTGGAGTGCTTTGAATGACTCCGTGTTCCATCGATTATACGATGCATATCATCAAGATGTGTTCCAGTTTCTTATTTATTTAGTAAAAAACCGTACACTTGCTGAGGATTTAGCGCATGAGGTTTATGTTCGCGTTTTGCGCTCATATGATCAGTTCGCAGGAAATAGTAGCGAAAAGACTTGGCTTTTTGCTATTGCTAAAAATGTCGCTATTGATCATTTTAGAAAGCAGGCTGTACGCCAAAAACATTCACTTGATTTTTTTGATTGGGAAACGGAACAGCTACATTCAACCACACCATCACCGGAAGACGTGCTGCAGGCCAGTGATGAATTTATGCAGGTACAATCAGCACTTGAACACTGTACTGGTGACCAAAAAATGGTCATTATTATGCGCTACTTTCAAGATTTATCGATTGCAGAAACTGCACAAATACTAGATTGGACAGAAGCGAAGGTAAAAACCACTCAGCATCGTGCTATTAAATTTTTAAGGCAGCAGCTACAACAGGTTAGAGAACAGGAGGCGAAATGGCAATGACACATAACCAATTTGATGATGACCAACTTGAGCATCTATTAAATAATGCCCCTAAGCTTTCTGACCGCCGTTCAAAAGAAGAAATATTAAATCGATTATTGACAGATGCTCGCTTGCAGGATAATGCTCATCTTCAAGGAGCTATACAACAACCAATAGATGATGAAATAACAGCACAAGAGCAACAACACGGTAATCCTCCACAACAAGAAAGTACAGAGACAGCAACAAAGAAGAAAGTTCATAAATGGCCAATTTTTATGAGTGTTGCAGCAGTTTTCGCTTTGACAGTATTTACAGGCTCGACGTTGCTAAATCATAATGATACAAAAATAGACCAGGCTAATGCGCCTGAAACCTCTCAATATTCAATATCGCCAGACGATCATGTAGCGAAAAGCTCTATCAACCACGATAAGATGATGGAATCCAACAACATCGTAGCAGAACATTCAAGGATCATGTCTCTACGATCATCTGTTTATGCGGAAGATTTAACAGATGCAGTAGTATTTCATATTGGTTTGGCCAATCGTGATAAGAAAAGCGTGCCGATGACGTATATCATTCCAAATGAACGAGTAGCTACTGATTTTCCGAAGAAAAAGCCTACAACATTACAAATGTATGAAAAGTATGCGCCGCAAATTGATGAAAAAGCAAATGGTTTTACTAACTATCATCCATATAAAGGAGAATTGAAGGAGAAGGGCGATAAACTCGTTCATGTTTTGCCGAAGAAAAACGATTATGATGTTGCTTCAGCAGATACGAATGAATATTTAGATACTTTACAGGATACATTCTCAGATTCAGAGTATAAAGATGTTGAGTTTGAAAATTCTGATGGTACAGCCTACAAATTTTCTAAGGATGAAGAGCCAAGTAAGTCTATGACCTTAACAAGCGCAAATCACTTTAATTATTATTTATATAAAGATGAAAATGGAGCTGAATATTTATCACCCGATACTCGTAAAACTTTTTCCACTGTTACAGAAGCGCTTACCGTTATGCGAAATAAAAATGATGATGTATACGTTCCAGTTGTACCGGAAAATATAACATACAGTGTGAAAGAAGTAGCAGAAGGTGTTATTGTTACATTTGATGAGCCGCTTGATTTAACGACCATGGATACTGTTCGTGCAACTCAAATGATAGAAGCTATGATGCTTACTGCTGCAAGTTTTGAACAACAAATACGTCTAGACAATGTTGTACAGGAAAGCTGGGAAGGATTTGATTTAAAAAAATTCTTGCCAAAGCCTGTAGGAGCCAATAAACGATATATGCCATAAACAGCCTAACAACAAAAATAGAATTAAAGAAATTTTTTGGAGCATTCTCGCCGCTATATGTGCGTGAATGCTCTTATTATTGGAATTTTTTTAGCGAAAGCAAAGCATCCTGTACAGAAGTGTCTCTAATATGGACTTAAGCTACTTTTCATGTGCTTAAAGCATACAAGTTTAATCGGATTTTTTTAAGCAAAGCTATTTACTTTTCTCTAATAATTCATTATAGTAAGGCTATGAAACAAAAAAATAATGATTCATCTTCGGGGCAGGGTGAAAATCCCGACCGGCGGTAATAGAGTTGTAAATCGCTAATGTTTCTTTTAGGACATATTAGCTCGCATATTTACGAAAGGCTCTTCAGCCCGCGACCTGTGCAAAAATTTTTTGCATGGCTGACTTGGTGCGATTCCAAGGCCGACAGTTAAAGTCTGGATGGGAGAAGATGGAGGTACGATCGTCATTCATTGTTATGAATTTAACTATTTACGAGCGTTTTTTCGATGTGATTTCACACAGCGTATGCTCAGAAAATAGTTAATTAATGGCGTTTTTTAATCTTGCCTATTCTCCCTTATGCTCTTTGCATAAGGGTTTTTTCATGATGATGATCGATTAGGTCGTAACCTTTCTTCTTGCGAGATTGAATCAGCAAAGAGGAGAGAGTTTTCAATGAAGAAAAATGTTAAACTTCAATCTTATATTACGATTGGCATGCTGAGTAGTATTTCGTTTTTATTAATGCTTTTTAATTTCCCGATTCCGCCGTTTCCAGCGTTTTTGGAAGTGGACTTTAGTGATATGCCAGCATTATTAGCGGCGATTACTATGGGACCTATAGCCGGTATTTTAGTAGAATTATTTAAAAATGTGTTGGACTGGGTTTTCTCAGGCACGCCAACGGGAGTACCGGTAGGACATATCGCGAACTTTGCAACAGGTATTTTATTTATTCTACCAGTGAGCTTTGTATTTAATCGCTCCAAAACAGTTAAAGGCCTTGTCGGAGGTTTAGCTGCTGGAACAATTGTAATGGCAGTAGGAATGAGCATTCTTAACTATGTTGTATTTTTACCTATGTACACTTACTTTTTAGGTATGGAGCCTGTTGTAGGTGATTCACTATATAAAATGATCGTAGCTGGTATTTTGCCATTTAACATTGTGAAAGGTATTTTAATTACCATCATCATGGCATTACTATTTACAACAATGCGTAAATGGATTCATCATCAGCGTTCTATGTATATGAGTTAATTTCGAGAATAAAGTATGATTTAGGATAGTGTTCAAGTAATGACACCTCATTGGACTGTTAAAGTCTAGGAGGTGTTTTTTGTTGCTTAAATTTGCAATTGCAGATTTTTTAGATGAGAAAGAGTTACAGAATTTAAGCAATATACACTGACCTAACAAGATGGTATTAAGGTAACACAATTACTAGATATTGACGAATCTCAATCGAAGGAATTTCTTAAAAGATATAGTGGGTGATATATATGTAAGAAACCACTTCTACAATACAATCGAGAGGAGAAGGAGGTCTAATTTTTTCTCAACGGATGATACATTACCTATAAGTGTATTTGAATTTGCTCGTTGTGTATCTGAAATATCGTAGGCAAGATGTTTGGTTATGCTCCTGCAACTGTATTCAACAATGAGATTATTGACGTTGTTTGTGTAATGAGAGAAGTATTCGTGCATTGATTCAGAATTTAGAACTAGCAGGTTTGATTGAGGTTGATAGAAAGGTTCCGAAGAAAGATGGTTCTTTTGCTAAGAGCAATACCTATAACATCATACATAAGGGGAGGCAATTCCTCCCTCTTTTTATATACCACTAAAGTACGAAGTTGACATTTTGGTATGTTGCTTTTAGATTCCAAGTAACTCTATTGTTTCAACTTTGAGTCAGCTTACAACAACAATTGTAGCAAGTTTATAGAGCCATTTAACGAGCTTGTAAGAGTTGATAGATTTTGCTTGGGCTTGTTTCAATGGACTTTAGGAAGCTTACCTATTTCACAAAAAAAGTAAAAATCCAACAATCGCTATTTACAAACTTTACACCGAATTAAAATTAAACAATATATGTTTGAGCTATCATTTATTGTTCAAAAATGTTAAATGAAGGAAATGTTGACTATTACCCCTATCTCAAATATTGGGTTTATGATAACATATATCTGAATCTTTTATCTTTAAAAAATATGAAAGGAAGTGTAATAATCACATATGAAAAAGATATTGAAACCTTTGATTAGTGTGATTGCCATTGGTACCCTCTCTCTATCTATAAACATAGATAAAAATGTATTAGCTAATAATATTGCAAATACATGTGGGTATGATTCGGCGTCGAATGTAAACCCTGACTATTCCACAATGAACTGTTTGTTAACCGAAACAGCACTGAGTTATGATGTTCCACCTGAAATTGTGAAGGCAATAGCGGAAGGTGAAAGTGGAAATTGGCGTCATTTCGATAGTAATGGTAAAGCGATTGTGACAGCAGATAATGGAATTGGCATTATGCAAATTACAAATCAAGCTGGCTACGATCAAGATAGACTAAAAAGCGATATTGTCTATAATATTCAAGCTGGTGTAAAGACTCTAGATGATATGTTTAAGCGGAAGGATTTGCCTAGCATCAACGGTGGGGAAAGAGATGTATTGGAACATTGGTACTTCGCTATCATGGCTTATAACGGTACTAAACCAGTAAATAGTCCAATTGTCCAAGCAACTGATGAAAGAAATGCAAATGCCTATCAAGAAAGAATTCTCCGAATTATTGAGAAATTGGAATTAATAGACTTAACAGAGCTGCCTTTTAAACGCGAACATTTTCAATATGATTCTAACAGCAGGGAAAATATTAAATTTTCAGCGATGAACTATAAATTTGATGTACCATTAACAAAATCAAAGTATTTTTTTAAAACAAATCAGAAAGTTAGTGCAACAACAACTAATGTAACATTGAGGACAAGACCTACTAAGGATAGTACTGCTATGGGTACTTTACGTGAAGGTGAAATTGTTACCATTACGGGACCTTTTGAATATGAAGAAGTATCAACGAAGAAAAACCATTTTGTTTGGTATCCTGTGAAAAGAAATGACGGGACAAAGGGGTATGTAGCATCAAGTTATTTAAACTACTCAGCTTCAACACCAACGCCAACACCTCCAGTAACACCGCCAACAACGGGAAACGTTGATGTATCAAAGTTTGCTGATTACAATGCAAACCAATACTGGGCTGAGGATTTTAAGTGGGCAGTCAACATCGGTATCATCAGTGGATACCTAAACGTGAAAAACCCATCAACAGGCAAGTACGAAAACTTACTTAAACCGTACACTAACTTAACGGAAAACCAAATGTTAACTATCCTATTCCGTTACTTCAAACCATCAGAACTAGCTTCAACGAAAGCTAATACTACATGGTATGGTGACAAAAACTACCAACTGGCTACAAAATACTCTCTACCAGTTCTAGGTGCAAACACAGCATCGAAACAAGCCATTGCAGGTAAGGATATCACACGGGGTAACTTCGCTCGTATCTTGGCTTCAATGCATTATGGTAAGACTTTATCTCAGTCAGAAGCTATTAAATTCCTTCGTGATAATGGTTTAACAACTACTAAAACAAATGAAGAGTTTAAACCAAATGATTCTCTAACAAGAGCGCACGCAGTGGCATTCTTCCACCGTTACGAGCAAATATTCAATAACTAAATTGCTACTTACAAGTGAAAAGGTGACTATAAAAGTCATCTTTTCTTTTTTATGTTTAATAAATCCTTTCTTGACACTCCTCGAACCTTTCATAACTAATTTCATTGACACAGATTGCTTGATGGGAGCTACAACGTCTTTTGTTAAGTTACTGGAGTGATTGAGAAAGCATAACAAAAGGACTTGTGTGTAATTTTACGCACAAGCCCACAGATTGCTGTGTAATTTCATTCATTGTTTATCCTCAGAGGTTCTTCTACCCAATCCCCAGCCTACAAACGCACCATTACACTATATCGCATGATAGAAACTATGTAATCATATACAAGTACATAGGTTGTAATACTAGTATCAGAATTTCGAGTTTTTTTTATGTAGAATGGTAGAGGTGTTGGATAATATTACGCAAAAGTAACATATAGAATTAATCTAGTCGAGTGTATTATTTTATTGTAGAATAAGGAAGAGTTGAGTAAGTTAGAGGAGTTTGAAGAGATGAGTGGAAAAAAGAGTCAATGGTCTAGTAAACTAGGCTTTATTTTAGCATCGGCTGGAGCTGCAATCGGACTGGGGGCAATTTGGAAGCTTCCATATGTTACTGGACAAAGTGGTGGGGGAGCGTTTTTTCTGATTTTTGTTCTTTTTACATTGTTGATTGGTTTACCGATGTTATTATCAGAATATATTTTAGGTCGTGGAACACAGTCTGAGGCTGTAACTGCCTATAAAAAAATTGCACCTACGAAAACAGGTTGGGCTTGGGTTGGTCGCATGGGTGTGCTCGGCTGTTTTTTATTATTAAGTTTTTACAGTGTTGTAGGGGGTTGGATCTTTATATACAGTGGCCTTGGTGTGACTGGGGCTGTTATTGATTCTTCCGTTGATCCTAGTGAACTATTTGCAAAGATTGTAGGTACACCTTGGATTACATTACTCGGTTTAGGGCTGTTTACGCTAGTAAATGTATTAGTTATTTCACTTGGTGTGCAAAATGGTATAGAAAAAGCCAATAAGTGGATGATGCCTTTATTATTCCTTATGTTTATTGTGCTTGTTGTGAGGGCTTTAACATTAGATGGAGCAATGGAGGGGGTTAAATTCTTCTTATGGCCTGACTTTTCCAATATCACTGGAAAGGCTATATTAGAAGCGTTAGGACAATCCTTCTTTGGCTTAGCGGTAGGGTTTTCTTGTCTTGTGACGTACAGCTCCTATTTAAAGAAAGATGTGAGCTTACCTAATTCCGCAGGCTCCGTTGTTCTTCTCACTGTGCTTGTATCGTTTTTAGCAGGATTAGCGATTTTCCCTGTTGTATTTGCTTTTGATTTAGAACCAGCATCTGGACCCGGCTTACTGTTTATGGTTCTGCCAACAGCATTTAGTCAAATGCCATTTGGTGAAATATTTTTAGCGATGTTTTTATTATTATTTTTATTCGCAACGTTAACTTCCTCATTCAGTTTGTATGAAATTATCGTAGCGGCATTTATGGAGAAGGGACGTATGTCTCGTTCTGCATTGACGATGCTGCTAGGTGTAGTAGTCTTTATTGCGGCGATTCCTGCAGCGCTTTCATCAAGTACATTAGCTGATGTATCAATTTTTGGAAAAACGATTTTTGATGCAACTGACTTTTTAGTTTCTAATTTAATGCTTCCGTTAGGTAACTTATTGATTGCTATCTTTATTGCGTATGTAGTTGATAAAGAATTTGTGAAGAAGGAATTATTAATAGGAAGTCAAATGGGGCAGGGGTTCTATTCAACGTATCGATTACTGATGTTAATAGTAGTACCTTTTGTGATTATCGTTGTGTTTGTCAATATGCTTTTACAATATTAAAGTGAGTAGGTTGCATTCCGTTTGAAGGGATGCAACCTATTTTAATATCGTTCAGTAAATATTTTTTGACCCGAAAGCGAGCGATAAGTAAGAAGTGGTGGGGATGTATACGCATACTGCAGGGCGTCTCCTGCTTTTGGATAGAATCTGTCAAAGGGGCTCTATTTATCTGAAAAAAAGATACATATATTCGATAAAATGCATGTAATAAAACATTACATCAATATTGTGTTTTTCATCCTTTTAATGTATTTTAAAAACAGTTATAAAAGAATTGTGTTAATTAAAATTACATTGGAGTGGTGAAGAATGAAACGTTATACAAAAGAAGATATTAAATGCCGCGTCAAGGAAGAAAATGTGAAATTTATTCGCCTACAATTTACTGATATTTTGGGAACAATAAAAAACGTTGAAGTACCAGTTAGCCAATTAGAAAAAGCATTAGACAATAAAATTATGTTCGATGGTTCATCAATTGAAGGCTTTGTACGCATTGAGGAATCAGATATGTACTTGAGCCCTGACCGTGATACTTTTGTAGTTTTTCCTTGGACGGCTGAAAAAGGTAAGGTGGCTCGTTTTATCTGTGATATTGTTAGACCAGATGGTACACCATTTGAAGGTGATCCACGCTCCAATTTGAAGAGAGTTTTAAAGGAGATGGAGGAATTAGGTTTTAGCTCATTTAATTTAGGGCCAGAGCCAGAATTTTTCTTATTTAAGGTAGATGAAAAGGGGCATCCAACACTTGAGTTAAATGATAGTGGCGGGTACTTCGACTTAGCCCCGACTGACTTAGGGGAGAACTGTCGGCGTGATATCGTATTAGAGTTAGAAGAAATGGGCTTTGAAATTGAGGCATCGCACCATGAGGTTGCACCTGGTCAACATGAAATTGACTTTAAATATGCAAGTGCAATCGAAGCATGTGACAATATTCAAACGTTTAAACTTGTTGTAAAAACGATAGCTGCACAGCATGGACTGCATGCAACCTTTATGCCAAAGCCACTATTCGGTGTTAACGGTTCTGGCATGCATTTCAATTTATCATTATTTGAAGGGGATAAAAATGCGTTTTATGATGAACGTGCACAATTGCAATTAAGCCAAACCGCGCGTAGCTTTATGGCAGGGATACTAAAACATGTACACGGCTTTACAGCTATAACAAACCCACTTGTTAATTCCTATAAACGATTAGTGCCTGGCTATGAGGCTCCTTGCTATGTAGCATGGTCTGCACAAAACCGATCACCACTTATTCGAATTCCAGCTTCACGAGGGCTATCAACACGTATCGAGCTGCGTTCTGTCGATCCAGCGGCGAATCCTTATTTAGCAATGGCTGTTATTTTAGCATCTGGGCTCGATGGTATTCGCAAAGATCTTACACCACCAGATGCTGTAGATCGCAATATTTATAAAATGTCACGAGCAGAACGTGAATTGAATAATATCGACAGCCTCCCATCGTCATTGGAATTCGCACTCCTTGAACTAGAAATGGATCATACCGTACGTGAAGCACTCGGAGATCATATCTTTGAAAAATTCACGGCTGCTAAAGAAATAGAATGGAATAAATACCGTACGCGTGTTCATAATTGGGAGCGGGAAGAATATTTGAAAATGTATTAAAGGGAAGTGTTGGGCTTTGGGGCCCCGGCACTTTTTTGGAAAATACGAAGACTTGTGTATCAAAGAAGAAGGCTATCCCAATTTTTCGTTGATTGGGATAGCCATTTTTAGTTATGGAGTTCACTTTGGATTATTAATTTGTATTTTTCATTTGGGAGTTCTTGGTCGTAGATATAAATACCATTTTCAGCTGAAAATCTTAAAAAGTAATGTGTTTTTAACAAACCATCATCAACTAACTGATGATCCTTTATCTTAAATTTTTTATAGAATCCATTATTATTGAAATATAAAAATACATTATTATTAAAATCAGTGTTAAGTTCACTTACCGAATCAATATCCGACACAACTTCTTGCGAATGATTGGTCTCAGCGTCATAAAAAATGAGCTTATCATCACCAGTTGAAGGTTCAGATGGGTCGCTAAATGTTAGATAAACCCATTGTTGATCATTCAGAAGTCTTGCCCAACCAATAAATTCATATGAACTCTTAAATTCTTTTATTTCTTTACTTTTCAGATCATACAAATAGATATATCCAAAATGATCTTTTTTATCAGTAAATAATAATTTTCCATCCTTTGCAGACAAAGATGTAAAGCTATTTAAATGAAATATACTTGTTGTTTCGTCTGTTTTGAGATTTTTAAGCATAACTTCCGCTTTTTCATTTTTTCTGTCCATTTTCATCCAAGCCGCATAGTCCCCAATTAGGACAGGGAAATCATTAAAAACATTTTCTTCATTTTCTTTCGTCAATGGGTGAATTTCTTGCGTGTTTAAATTCATAAAATATGGATTTAGCTGCCACCCGCTTTCATCGGCATCTACCCACAATAACCAATTATCATTTAATTCAACCCCTTGAACTGATGGCATTTTGAATTTAGTGTTGAATATAGTTTTGTATTTTTGAGTCTTGCGATTATATTGAACAATTTTATTATCAAGTGAAGGACTCTCTTGATCTACACTCATATAAATATAGTTACCATTCCCCCTATATGAGGTGATATCAGTAAAAGGTACGTCTACTGTTTTATTAAAATCTTTATCGATTATTTGATAATAATTTGAACTTTGAGGTTTCATTAAAGATCTATTTGACAGTACACCATTATATACAGCTTTAAAAACAATGAATAGGAATATTGCTGCACAAGATAGTATTATTGTTCTCTCTATTATTTTCAATGTTGAATCCCTCCATTTGAACTACGAAAGGGTTTCCCAATCATATTTCAACTTAATGGTTCATAAATTCCGCTATATGGATAAATATTTTACATAATCTCAAAATTGAGATAAATAATTTTTTAAATTGGTACTCACTTCATTCAAATCACCATAAATTTTTTGGTCTGCTAAATAAAAAGCATCCGATAAGTACTTCATTTTAACCTCTATTTACTCATTACTGTCTTCTAACTGTAAATGGTCACTTAATCGAAATAACATTGAAAAAACATCTGATCATTTGTTGGTTGAAATAAAATATTCGTTCAGCAGTCCGAGTAATATCTTAGAAGGAAGGTCGTCATTAGTTAAGCCTCCATTGAATAATTTTAATTTCGAACAGACATCAATGGGCTTTTCCTGTGAAGACAATGAGATTGCAATTACTTCATAAGGTGGATTATCAAAGCGTTCAATAACATGATCAGCCCATTTAATTACATCCGGAACAGTATAAAAACCTATCATAATCCCTAACCTATATACTTCCGCAGTTACTTTTATATTCATACTAAAACGCCTTCTTTAGAGAACCAGCTAAACATTAAATTTAGACAGACGAAAAGTTTCAAAGATCTGTCATTTAAAACACAAAAGTTGTAAGCAAGAACTAATATTTTGTTTTGTACTGTCGTTACTACAATATCGACAAATAACAACCAAGTAAGATAAATGGTTATAACACCTCTAAAACGAAATCTAGGGATTCATCTTAATGCTCTAATCATCTCATGGTTATAATGGAATTTAAAGTATGTATTACCGAATATTCCATATAATAATCTGCCTACTCCTTATACGTTCCCGGCTACTACTGAAAATAGTTTGTGACAAATACTTCCTTTTAATCTATGATTAGAAGAAAAGGGTGAAACTGTATGACGCAAGCGACTCAAGTAGTAACGATCCAAAATAATGATATTGTACAATTTGAACATGATATTAATAATGCTCTATTTGATTTAAGCGAGTATTTAATAGTTGATATTAAATACAATACGTTATATATAGGGGAACATACAGTTATACATTCAGCTTTAATTATTTATAAATGAGATCCAGAGGGGGGAAATAACTTGTCAAAAATATATTGGGTATCAATTGCTACAAGAACAGGTGATGAATCTGGAATGGGGAAGAATGTTATTGAAAAAATATTTGCGAAGAAATCTAAACTCAAGCATTTTTTAGAACAAGAAGGTTATTGTAAGGCAGCGAAAAATCAATATATTAAAATTGATGATGAATTGATATATGAAGCGGCCGTTGAAAAAGTAAAAATGAAATAATCATAATATAAGAGTTTTCCGCGGGTGAAAGGGAAATACCCGCGGTTGTAGATATGCGAGGGAATGCCAGGTAATAAGATTCTTGAGTCTTCCTACCATAAGTCATGATAATTCTATTATTGAAACAATGATAATAGAAATTGTCTATCTTCAGGGAAGGTTAATGTTAAATCTAGTAATTCATCTTTTGATTTCCATGCTATTTCATAAATCAATTCGTCGGGATCATGTAGCATCATTTGTCCACCCTTAACGATTGTTTCGAAATAGCGAACTTCTACTACATCATTATTTTTATGTAACACTTCTCTGACGATGTCTACTATAAATCCGGTTTCTTCATACACTTCGCGGATACAACATGTCTCAAAATTTTCAGTAGCTTCTTTGCCGCCTGATGGTACTGCCCATGTTTTTTCTTCTTCTTCAGTTCCTTGCAAAACCATTAATAATTCATGGTCTTCATTTAAGCAAATTCCTGCAGCCCCTTGCCATTTAACCAATAGTAATACCTCCAATCTAACTTTTTATTAATATCTTAACCTATAATATCCAAAAATAGGGATTGTATTTATTATTTTATTTACAATATAGGTCCTTTCCGTCGTTTCGATGATTCCATCCATCACTCTGACAATTTTTAGCGGCGGAATAACAAGATTTAGCGGCGTTCTTCCCTTGGTTAGCGGCGCAACTGACACATTAGCAGCGAAATCAAACACATAAGCTGGACAATTTGACAAAACTAAAGTTAGGATTGCAAAACTCTTTATAGAATTTTACACAATATTAAGGACTTTCTTTGCGTCACTTCGGCGAGTTCTTCCTTCGGCTTGGAGTTTCTTACTGAGTGGAGATTGGGCGACTCCTTGGGCTCAGATTACAGCGTCTCAATGGACGCCCCCCAGAAAGCTTTGCTCTGTGCGAAAGCGCAGTGTAACGTAGCGGCAGCATCAACGAAGCGCCCAGTGGAAACAGAAATCAACCACACGTTATGGTGATAAGAAAATAATAAAGCTTTCATTTTTACCTGTCCAAAGTTAGCATAAAAAGACAGGAATAACTAATTTTGATGTTTTAAGCTATAACCAAGGAGTGAGAGCAATTGAGTTGGATTGAGTCGATTCAAAAAGCAATAAATTATATCGAAGAGCATTTACTAGAAGACATCACAATGGAGCAAATTGCACGAGAGGTAAATTGTTCGGTCTTTCATTTTCAACGGACTTTCTCGATTTTAACGGATATGTCTATTGCGGATTATATAAGACGAAGAAGGCTAACATTAGCTGCACAGGAGTTAATAAATACAGAGCAAAAAGTAATCGATCTCGCCTACAAATATGGCTATGACTCTCCTGAAGCTTTCACAAAGGCGTTTCGGAAGCATCATAACCTAACGCCTAGTGAAGCAAGAAAGAAGCAAGGACAACTACAATCATACAATCGCCTGGTCATCCAGGTAAGCCTGAAGGGAGCAGAACCAATGAAGTATAAAATCGTAGAAAAAGAAAAGTTTCAAGTGGTCGGAGTAAAAAGAACGTATAATTGTCAAAATGGTGAGAACTTGCAAGGCATTCCTCACTTTTGGAATGAGATGAATTCGAAAAACTTCGATCATCAACTTATCCAATTAAATAACGGAAGCATCAAAGGGACGCTAGGTGTTTGTGTACCAAATACAGAACAAGGACAAAAGGGTTTCATTGATTACTGGATTGCTACGGATCATATAGGGGAAGTGGGAGAAAATTTGTTAGCGTTGGAGATACCTGCATCGAAGTGGGTTGTCTTTGAGGTGCATGGTCCTATGCCAGATGCGATGCAAAATACTTGGAAACAAATTTATTCAGAGTGGTTCCCATCCAATCCATATAAACCAGCAGGAACGGCTGAACTTGAAGTTTACCCTGATGAAGATGCATATAGCCCTGATGCATACTCTGAAATTTGGATTCCGATTCAATAATGATAAAATGGATTTGGTAAACAAGTAGTTGCCAAATCCTTTTTTGTTGTGAGGATGTCACTATAAACACCTTAAGAGAAACTTTTGCTTTTTAAACAACTATATTTTGATGAAGGAGGATGGATATGGACATAGATAGCATTATTTTCGATTTAGACGGGACACTGTGGGATTCAAGCAAAACAGTAGCGCAATCGTGGACGCAGGTAGTTCAGGGGTCTCCTTACGGTAAAGGAACGATAACCGAAGAAGATTTATCTAAAACGATGGGGTTACAAATTAAAGAAATAGCCGCTGTATTATTTGATTATCTTGATGAAGAAAAGCAGATGGAGCTTATATTAGCATGCTGTCAGCAAGAGCAAGCGGATTTATTACATAATGGCGGTAATTTATATCCGCAATTAGAAGAAACTTTACTAGCTCTTTCAAAAAAATTCCGCTTGTTCATTGTAAGCAATTGTCAAGAAGGCTATATAGAAACATTTTATGCCTTTCACAAGCTAGAGAAATATTTTCTTGACTTTGAAAATCCGGGGCGAACAGGCTTGTCAAAAGGAGAAAATATTCAATTAGTTATGGAAAGAAACCACATAAAAAAAGCTGTATATGTAGGAGATACACAGGGAGATATGCTTTCGGCAAAGTTTGCAGGGATTCCTTTTGTTTTTGCTTCATATGGTTTTGGTAAGCCAGAGGTGTATGATTATATTATCGAAAAGCCAATAGATTTATTAAATATATTTTAAACAGAGTATAGAGTCTGTCTTTTCTGACGGTCTCTATACTCTGTTTTGGCTAAGAAGTACAAATAATAGAAATTTATTTTAATAAAGAATAAACATTAATGTCATAAAAAGATTCTTTTGAATCTTCTTTTTCCTGAAATGTCCCTTCAAAAGTAAAATTCAATTTCTCTACTACTTTTATAGAATTTATATTACCAGGCTCAATTTTTGCTTCGATTCTATTTATGTTTAAAGTGGTGAAAGCATAATCAATTAAAGCCGAAATGCTTTCTGGCGCATAGCCTTTTCCCCAATAAGCTTTAGCAAGATCATAGCCGATTTCTGCTGAGGCGTTAGCTTCGTCAAATGCATTGAATCCACAAGAGCCGATTATCTTATTTGATTCCTTCTCGATAATGGTTAAGCGAATAGCTTTGCGCTCTTCAGCTAATTCATCAAAAAGCTTAATCATGTCATTCGCTTGTTCTTCATGCGTAAAATTAGTGATATTCATAAATTTTGTAACTTCCGGGTCTGACCAAATTTTAAATAAACGATGAGCATCAGCCATTTCCATTTTTCTTAAATATAATCTTTTTGTGTAAATTTGTTCTATCAATACTTTTACCTCCAAGTTATTAATGAATTCTGGATGAAAAATATTGCTATCTGCGCATAATTCAGTCCCTTCAAATTTTATGTACCCATTATACAATAACAATAATATTTACCCCAATAATTTCCTTAAACGATATAATGTATGTAGATCTATCAAAAGAATAGGGGAAATGATAATGATCAAGGTTACAGCCGAGAATTATTCGATTATTAAAGAAACAATAAAAAATGCACCAACGTTTGTCTATAGCATACTAGATCAGGTAATAGAAGGCTCTGTCTATACCGGCAATGATAGCTTCCATTCACTACTATTTCAAACCAAATCAGGAATATGCTATGTTTATGGCGATTCGTCCAGCGAGCAAATCGTCAATAAACTTGAATGTTTACTACAAAAATCTATTGAACAAAGTAAACGTTTCACATTATTTTCTTACGCAGACGATTGGAACACGAAGATTGAACAACGTTTAAATGGTCATGTAAAAAAGCTAGAAAGATACACGTTTACCTTTGCTATAAATGCTTATAATGATAGAGAAAAACGAGAGCTGTCTGACTACGAATTTATGAAAATCAAGCAACCTCAAATTGAGCATTGTTTAGAATTCGACAATCAATATTATGAGGAATACTGGGATTCTACTAATAATTTTCTTGAAAACGGCTTTGGTTTTTGTCTGCAGCATGGGGATAAGATTATTAGTGAAGCGGTTTCTATTTTTAAATCGCAGCAATTTGCAGAGATTGATATAGTTACTGATCCGAATTATAGAGGTAATGGATTAGCAAGCTTCATTGCAGAGAAATTTATTGATTATTGTATTTTCAATGATATACAGCCTTGTTGGGATTGTGATAGTCATAACCAAGCTTCTTATCATTTAGGAACTAAGCTTGGCTTTAGTAATCCGCAAAAATATGTAATTTATATAAAGTCTTAATACATAAAAAATGCTTACAGTGAAAAAATATTTTATAAAAGCCAAGGCTAAAGCTATTTTAAATAGTGAATTCATTATATGTATTGATTGTTACTCCTAGTAGGGTTATCTTCCTCAGTTTGTTTAAGTGTGAAAATGAAAAAGCTTCTTAACATATTTTCAAACTGAAAAAAATCGACTACAATGGTTTACGAATGGTATAAATTCTAAATTTTATCCATTTATCTTTATTTATACAATTCTACTATAGAGGAGCTCCAAGATGAAAAAGAAGTTTTTATCCTTACTGATGTCCATAATTATGGTTCTATCAGTTAGCGTATCGGTGTATGCTGATGAAAAGTCGCCACCAGCGACAAGAGGAGAGATCGTTAAAACCTTGTTGATGGCAGCAGACGCTTATCAACCAGGAATTAAAAAAGAAGCCCTTATACAAGGCTCTAAAAACGGAGATTTAAGAGAGAATGAACCTGCTAAGAAGATAGAGGCTTTAGTCATGTTGAGCAGGGCGTTCGGCGAATTGCCAAAGCCCGTAGGAAATGATCTGCGCAGTGGAACATTTGACGTCAAGTTTACAGATGTACCCACTTGGGCTAAGAAAGATATCGATAAATTGGCGAAAGCAGGCGTACTGACGGGCAACCCCGACGGCACATTAGGCGCAAATGACACTATTACAATCGATGAGTTCCAAAATATTATTGCTAGAATTTGGACGCTCAAAGGCTCCCATTTAAATGACGATTTTTATGAAGCAATCAATAAGGAATGGTTAAATGAATCGACAATTCCGGCAGGAGAAATCATGGGCGGCGTCTTCCCCGAGCTGTACAAGCAAAATAACGATAAAATTGAAAAAATAATAGATGAGCTCGCTGGTAAACAGTTCGAAGAAGGAACAAAAGAACAAAAAATTGCCGACTTCTATACGACAGCGTTAGATTCAAAAAATAGAAATAAACAAGGGATTGAGCCCATTCAAAAATATGTAAAGGCCATTGACGGGGCTAAAACGCTTGATGAACTCGTACAAGCAGATCTTATCTTGGAAAAAGAATTGGGTCTAACCTCGTTATTCAACTTTATAATTATGAATGATGCAAAGAACAGCAGTGAAAACGCTTTGTATTATTCTGGATTAACTACTGGTCTGGATAAGAACAGCTTTGTAACGGAAGACTCGAAAGCGAAAGAAGCCTATATTCAATATATATCCAGACTTCTTGTAGCATCGGGCGAGGAAAAGTCAGCTGCCAATGCACATGCCGAAAAAGTATATGATATGGAGAAAAGCTTAGCTTCCGTATCACTTGAACCGCATGAAATAGGCGACGTCAATAAATACTATAATCCGTATACAATCAAACAATTCGATGACATGTTCAAAACAATTGATATGAAACAAGTCTTGAAATCGATGAAAGTCGACAGTGCTGATAAAGTGATCGTAACCGATGTGAAGCTGGCGCAAAAAGGCGCGGATCTCTTGACTGAAACTAATCTTAACGTACTAAAAGCTTATTCTAAAGTGCAATTGCTTATGGCAACAAGCGGTTCATTGTCAGATGAATTCAGAGAAGCTGCTATTGAGTTTGACGCAACGTTATTAGGCGTTACAGGTGAAAAAACAGCTAAAGAAATCGCAGTAGCTAAGACAACAGGCTCAATGGGCGGATATTTGGAGCAAATGTTTGCCGAGAAACATTTTTCATCAGAAGCTAAAAAAGATGTTGAGCAAATGGTAGAGAAGTTAATTGCTACGTATGAGGAAAGAATCAAATCTCTTGATTGGATGTCAGAAACTACAAAAGCTAAAGCCATTAAAAAGCTGGATACGATGATTGTTAAGATCGGTTATCCAGATAAGTGGGATACGACATTAGATAAAGTAGCTATCAAGACATATGACGAAGGCGGTTCACTATTCTCTAATACCGTCACAGTAAACAAAGCCTACAGAGATGACATGAAAGCTAAGCTAGGAAAATCGGTGGACAGAACGAAATGGACAACGAGTGTATATACCGTAAATGCTTTCTACAATACTTTTAATAACGAAATTACTTTCCCTGCGGGTATTCTCCAAGCGCCTTTCTATGATATTAATGCTAAACCTGAAGCGAACTATGGTGCCATTGGCATGGTCATTGGCCATGAAATCAGCCATGCATTTGATAACAACGGATCAGCATACGACGAAAATGGAAATGCAAATAACTGGTGGACAGAAGAGGACTTTAAGAAATTCACAGAGAAAAACCAGAAACTGATTGAGTTCTATAATGGAATTGAGATTATTCCAGGGGTGTTGAGCGACGGTCAGCTTACACTAAGCGAGAATGTCGCTGATTTAGGTGGGATGGCAGCTTCCCTGCAAGTTGTATCTCAAATGAATAATCCGGATTATAAAGCCTATTTCGAAAGCAATGCGAAAATATGGAAATCCACAACTACAAAAGAATTTGCAGCGATTCTAAGCAAAAACGATATACATTCAGCTGCTAAAATTAGAGTAAACCGCACGATTGTGAACTTCCAGCAATTCTATGATACCTATGGAATTAAGCTTGGAGATGGCATGTACGTAGCTCCAGAAGATCGAGTTTCTATCTGGTGAAAATTAGAGGAGATAGAGTTAATTCCAATAGTTTTTACATCACTGTATAACCTGGTGAGTTGAATTAACGTACAAATTAGTTGTTGTAGTCAATATGTTTATAAAAATGAGGATAGAAAGAGCGATATTATTTAGCTCTTCTATCCTCCTTTTTATTTCAATCCATATAATGTGTGAAAATCGTTTCAGCCTATTATGAGCATTCTATATTGTTTAAAAGAACCGATTACGCGCTTCGAAGATATTGTAAAACAATTTAGCATCCCTAGCCATTTTAGTATTGGCGTTCATTTGTGGTCGTAAGCAATTTTGGAACATTTCATCGCAATATTTTGATCTACCATATCGACCATAACATTCGTCATGTAATTTGCAGCATGAATCTACGGCATTGATAGGTCTACCTGGTCCTGAACACCCAGGTCCACAGTATTTATAACCCGGGTAGCAAAAACCAAATGTGCGGTGTCTGTACATCAGCTATTCTCCTTTATAAAAAAATAATGATTACTATAAAATATGAAATTTTCGCATCTAGAAGGGGATTAAAAACTAATGTAAGAGAAAAAGTATCAACTGATGAGACAAATCTATAAATGTAAGGTTCCTGTAAGCTTTTCAAAAAACTACTGTAAGGATGAGAGGTTATGATAGCCATAGTTCAGTAAAGTATGAAAGAGAAGGAGTTTTAAGCATGAATTCATCCGTTACTCAAAAAGAAAGAATCGTTTCCTTAGATATTATTCGGGGGCTAGCGTTATTTGGCATCCTATTTATAAATGTAGCGGCCTACCAGATGCTAGTAGAGGGAGGACCGATGCCTGACTATAGTGGAATTAACGGCATTATTGATACGCTCATTGATATTTTTATTGAAAAGAAATTCTTTTCCATTTTTTCATTCCTCTTTGGTGTAGGTTTTTACATTTTTACTTCACGTGCAGAAGCGCGTGGCGATAAGCCAAGATGGCGTTTTGCCAGACGTTTACTTGCTTTATTATTAATTGGTATTGTCCATGTGTTTATTTTTTGGGGTTCAATCCTCGCTATCTATGCAGTAATAGGTTTTTTACTAATTCCTTTCTATAATGCAAAGGTTTCAACAATTAGTAAATGGCTATTTGCTATCGTTACCGTTCATGTCCTTAGCATTCTTGGACAACTATTTATGCCAAATCAAGGAGCCTTATCAACTGTTTTTGGGATATTAGGAAATGATGCCGTTACTATTTTTATCATGTTTTTAACTGGTTTTTTAGCAGCAAAAGCTGATTGGATTAGTCATATTAGTGAATACTCAAAACAAATAAAGTGGCTACAATTTGTGACATTCCCACTCTTTGTTGGCATCTCTCTTTGGATTTGGTTTGCTGCTCAAGGGGAAGATCCAAATCTACAATTGATTATTGGTTTAGGGGTAATTCCGACAACTTATTTTTATTTAACTTGTCTATTTATTATGTTGGAGAATAAAAGCATCGTGAAGTTTCTTAAGCCAATTGGGCGAGTAGGTCAGATGGCATTTACAAACTATTTAGCTCAAAGCTTTATTGGTTTAGCTATTATGTCATTAATGGGGCTTGAAGTTGTTTCACCTTCTGATGTAGTAATCATTGCTATCTTAATTTTTGTCATTCAAATTATCTTCAGTGTCATCTGGTTCAAATTCTTTAAAATGGGGCCATTTGAGAAGGTATGGCGCTTTATGACATATGGTAGAAAAACAGTGCCGAATAAGTAAACGATTTATGCAAAACTCCCTTGCGGTAAATGATTCCAATCCGCCAGGGAGTTTTTAGTGCTATGATAATGTATGAATTTGTAAAAATGAAACCTAAAGCAGTAGACATCCGTAAAAGAGATATCGACATAAAGGAGAAATAGGATATGGCAAAACAAATGAAAAAATACATAACAGTCACAACAGCGTCATTTATGGCTATGCAATTAGCTGCGTGCGGGAACACAGAAACTCAGACCGTCAAAGAGTCTACTGCCACTACAGATAATACAACGGAAGAAAATAATTCTTCAACAGGGAATGGTTTACAAAGTGTCTATGACAGTGACATGGCAAATTCATGTAAGAAATGGAAAGAAAGTGATGATGGTTCGTTCGAATGTTTAGATGAAAATTCACCGCATTATGCACATCATTTCTTCAATGGACTTATGTATGCAACTACTGGAGCTATGATAGGAAGTGCTATTTATAAAAGTCGCAATTTAAGAAATGGGACAGACAGAGAGGATAAAGGTGGTAGTTCAGCAGTACCACGAACGAATTATAGCAATACGAGCGAAAGTAAAAATGCGAATTCTAATGGGATTACGACGAATGGCTCTCAAAATCCGTCCGGTACAACATCTAGTAGCTCAAATAACTCAACAACAAATAGCTCAAATTCAAATACAAGCGGTTCCAAGTCTTATTCGAGTGGCAAGCGTTCATACTCAAATAGTTCAAATTCATCGACGAATAGTTCTAATTCTTATTCAAATCACTCGTCATCTAGCACAGGGAAATCAGGCTTTGGCTCAGGTGGTGCCTCTCGAGGTGGCTCTTCATCTTCTTAAAAGGAGCAATCAATATGGACAAATATTTTCAACAACGCCAAGCATTTTATTCTCAATTTCCTAATTTCTTTCCTGACTTTGAGGATCTTGAGTATGCCTTGTACGATGTACTAGATTTACCCAAAGAGAAAATCGATGAAATTAACTATGCATCTACTATACTTTGGAAAATATTTTTAAAGGTTGGGAAACAATTTAAGCATTTATCGGATGAACAACTTTTAGCACTAGGCATTCGTTCTGAAATGCTACCATACATTCAATTAGATTATTTACAGCAACAATCGATACTGGCTCGCTTCGATTTTATTTGTACAGAGGACGGACAAATAAAATGTCTTGAATTAAATGGTGAAACGCCATTTCTTGTCCAAGAAACCTTTGAGATCAATGAAGCGCTTTGTCAGCATTTAGGATTTGATAGTCCAAATGATGTTTCAGCATTACATAAAACCTTGTCTGGTGCACTCTTTGCGGCTATGCACTATTTAAATGATGTGAAAAAACCTAAAATCGTCATTACAGGGAAAACGGCCGCGGAAGATTATGAGGAATATTGTCAGGTACAGTTTTTAAAGAAATGTATACCTTTTGATGTGGAGTATGTTCCTATTCAAGAGCTAATCATTTTTTCTAGTAACACTACTCATATAGCTCGAGGCCTTTATACACCTGCCATGGAGAAAATTGATATTTTATATCGTCCTGCACATCCAGTAGAGTTTTTAATAGATGATATGTCTTGCGATGGTGATCGCATTGGTCTACATTTACTGGAACTCGTAAAAGATGGACAGCTTGCTATTATCAATGCACCCGCTGCATATGTACTGCAATCGAAAATTTTATTATGGTTAATTTGGGAACGCAAAAATGATCCGCTTCTTTTTAATGCAGAAGAACGAGCTGCTATTCAGAAATATATGTTGCCAACGTACCTTTCGGCAGAACTATTTGTACAGGAAAACTTACCGTTTGTAAAGAAACCTGTCTATTCTCGGGAAGGGAATACTGTAGAAATCTATGCAGGGGATGGTACGAAAACAAATGCTTCTGCGTATACCCATTATGATGATAATTTGTTTATTTATCAGCAGTATGTGGAAATGCCCTCTATAACGATAAACCTTAAGGATGGATTACAAACAAAGAAATGGTTAATCGGCTCATTTATCGCTGATAATCGTGCATGTGGCTTATCTTGTAGAGTAGGTAATCAAATTACAGAATGGGATTCTCACTGGTTAGCTGTTGGATATAAGAAAGAAATTTAACTAAAAAACGGCGAGACTTTTAATAAAGTTTCGCCGCTTTTTCTGCCCTGTTACTCATTCCAACCTTTGCAGACGTTTATCCATTCTTGATAAGGCGTATAGGTTTCTAATTCAGAAATTGTAAGCTCAATGGCGGAGTTGCGACTACCACATGCAGGGAATACCGTTGTGAAGCGTTTGAGTGATTCATCTAAATAAATAGTAACGCCCTCATTCACACCGAAAGGACAAACACCACCTACATCGTGCCCGATCTTTTCAAGAACTTCATCTTTCCCAAGCATCTTTGCCTTTGTACCAAAGGCAGCTTTAAATTTTGCATTGTCGACTTTGGCATCGCCTGCTGCAACAATTAGTATTGCGCCATCGTTCACGAGAAACGATAAGGATTTCGCAATGCGTTCAGGCTCGCAGCCGAGTGCCTGTGCTGCTAGTTCAACGGTCGCCGAGCTTTCGTTTAGCTCCTGTATTTTGTGCTGTACATTCCATTGTGCTAAATGTTCACGTACTTTTTCAATTGCCATATGTAATACCTCCTTACAATACTTCATTTTATTTTAACATAATTTTCAGAATATATAGTTGTGTTATTTTTCAGAAATAACCTATTATATAAATATGGTTTAAAATTACTCTTTTGGAGGTGGAGCCGTTGATTATGAAAGTGCTACAGTCTCTTTTTGTCCTAATAGGGTTATTATTTTTCACAGGAGTAGTTGCGCTGTATTTAATTATTAGTGGTGGGCTACATTTTAGTGGACTACTCTTAACCGTTCCGATATGTTTATTTGTCCTATTTATTTGTTTAATTTTTGATTGGTTGACAACGACAAAACGGAAAATATGGTTAGCGGGGCTAATGGGCATTACGTTGTTAATTGCCTCGATTAAGCCTATTCAACATTACTACAAAATGAGTATTCCAACCGTTGATGCAGAAATTGATGTGTCTGTCTATCAACCATTTATAGAGCAAAATAAAGTAGTAAAGTCAGATACAAAGGCTTCATTGCAATTAGTTGACGCACTACCTCGCTTAGATGGGGCGACGGCGATGTATCCACTGTATGCTGCCTTTGTAGAAGCTACCTATCCAAAGGGTTACTATCCATATGATAATAGTAGAGTAATGGTGAGTCGTACACCTGAAGCTTATCAAAATTTGATTTCAGGAGATGTTGATTTGATTTTTGTAGCGGCGCCATCTGAATCACAAAAGAGGCAAGCTGAGATGGAAGGTCTACCATTTGACATGACCCCCATTGGACGAGAGGCTTTTGTCTTTTTCGTCAATCATAAGAATAGCGTAGAAAATTTATCATTGGAGCAGTTAAAACAAATTTACGCTGGGGAAATTATGAATTGGCATGAAGTCGGTGGTGAAAATGCTGCAATTCGTGCTTTTCAGCGCCCAGCAGATAGCGGAAGCCAAACAGCACTTGAAAGAATGATGGGAGATACACCAATCATGGAAGCACCTGCTGAAAATGTTGCAACAGGTATGGGTGGTATTATTCATGAGGTATCACAATATCGTAATTATAAAAATGCCATTGGCTACACGTTTAGATTTTACTCAACAGAAATGGTAAATAACCACGAAATTAAATTATTGTCCATTAATGGGATTGCGCCCACAAAGGAAAATATTCGTCAAGGTACATACCCACTCGTATCTGAATTTTATGCTGTAACAGCAGGAACAGCTAATCCTAAGGTCAAGAAGTTTATCGACTGGATTGTATCAGATGAGGGGCAAGCACTAGTTGAAAAAGTCGGTTATGTACGAGTAGAAAATGATTGAATAGTTTGCTATACTAGTAGCACAATCAAATATGTTAGTTTTCTAGGGTTCCGTAGCAAAGCTAGTCTGGTCCGAGAGAAAACCACAAATTGATTTTGTGACACGGAAGGATAAAAGCCTGGGAGATACTGTTTACAGCAGTGTTCCTTAGGCTTTTTTTATTTGGCTACTGTTGAAGGGACGTTGTAATTTGATCCCCGAACTGCTCGGATAGGTCAGAATAACGTTCTTAAAGAGCTGCCCAATAATAGTATCCATTTGTGTTTAACAATAAAATGGAGGAATTCGCAATGAACAAACAATGGTTAAGTGTCGTAATTGCTGCTTTTTTTGAAGTCGGCTGGGTTATTGGCTTAAAGCATGCAGGGAATGCACTCGAATGGATTGGTACCGCGATTGCAATTTTTGTTAGTTTTTATTTATTAATTAAGGCTGGGGAAAGCTTACCAGTTGGCACTGTTTATGCAGTATTCGTAGGCTTGGGGACAGCGGGTACTGTGTGTGCTGATAGCTTACTGTTCGGAGAACCATGGAAATTAGCCAAAATTTTATGTATTGTCGTTTTACTTGCAGGGGTCGTTGGTTTAAAGCTAGTGACCGGGGAGCCTAAAGAGAAAGTGGTGAATGAATAATGGCATGGATTGCATTAGTAGTAGCGGGGCTATGTGAGATGATGGGTGTTTATATGATTAGTAAATATAATGATGCTAAAAGTATAAAAAACTTAGTGTTATTGATTTTTGTATTTACCTTGAGCTTTGCTGGTCTTGCATATGCCATGGAAACATTGCCGATGGGTACAGCATATGCCATTTGGACTGGCATTGGAGCAGCGGGTGGTGCATTACTCGGTATGGTGTTTTTCAATGAATCTAAGGATTGGAGACGTATTGTCTGCATTACTCTTGTTTTAGGAGCTGCGATATTTTTGAAGTTATTATCCTAACTAATAACATAAATAGTCATCTTGCACAGTTAATCGTTGCGGGGTGACTTTTTGTTTATGATCGCAAAAGAACGTTAATTTCTTATTAAAAAGCCTTTGCGGCAATGTTAGCAAGATGGAGCTGAATTTCAAATAAGACGGGAAGAGCCTATAAAAAAAAGACAGACAACCTCTCCGGTTGTCCGTCACTTTTTGAAAATTATTTTTTTACATCCTTCGTCCATTCAGCAACTTTGTCTGCATTTGCTTCTACCCAATCTTTAGCAGCTTGTTTTGGGTCTTTACCATCCATAATTTCTAGCATAACGCTCTCTAAGTCTTCTGATGTCCAGTGGAAGTTATCTAGTACAGAATAGACATCTGGTTGATCTTCTTTTAAACCTTTACGAGCGAATGTGTTAATCGTTTCTTCGCCACCATAAACGCCTTTTGGATCATCTAAATATTTCAGATCATATTTAGCAAATTTCCAGTGAGGAGACCAGCCTGTCACGATAATGTCTTCTTTATTTTTAATTGCTTTAGCAAGAGAAGTGGTCATAGCTCCAGATGAAGAAGTTAATAACTGCCAACCTGCTAAGTTATCATATTCATCTAAGGCCTTTTCAGTAGCAGCTGTAATCCCAGCACCAGGTTCAATACCCGTAATTGTTTGATCTGCTTGATTTTTTAAATCTTCAATCGAGTTAACATTCATATAGCTTGGTACTACTAGACCTATTTTGGCACCAGTAAGGTTTTCACCTAGCTCATCAAGGTCATTCTTATATTTTTCATACTGTGGGGCATGAGTATTTGGTAACCATGCAGCGACCATACCATCTGCTTCACCTTTTGAAACAGCCTCCCACATAATTGCATTATCAAGTGGTGTTAATGTTACATTGTAGCCTAAATCCTCTAGTACCTGACCAACTACATTAGTTGAAGCAATTTCAGTATCCCATTCAACGTAGGCTAGATTGACGTCCTTAGAGTTACCACTACTCTTACTTGAATCCTCACCATTACATGCGGCTAGCAAAAAGCCTAGCCCTAAAGCCATTCCTAATTTAGTTAATGTTTTTAGTTTCATCAAATCTTCCTTTCCTATATCAATAGCTTTGTAGCAAACTACAATTTTTAAATCTCAGCGGTGAAAGTGAAGAACTAAGATTTTCGTCAATAAATTTCCTCTTTTGCTATACGGCTTTCTTCTTATTAAAACTTTGCGTTAGGCGGTCTATAACAATGGCGAAAATGACAAGACCTAAACCTGCAACAAAGCCATTACCAACCTGTGTACGTTGCAGTGCAGTTAATACTTCACGTCCTAGACCAGGTGCACCAATCATTGAGGCTGTTACAACCATTGACAGTGATAGCATAACTGTTTGGTTAATCCCTGCCATTATCGTTGATTTGGCAAGCGGAATTTCTACTTTAAATAGTTTTTGCTTTGAGGTACTTCCATATGAATCCGCAGCTTCTACTAATTCTTTTGGTACTTGGCGAATTCCTAGGTTCGTCATACGTACAGTTGGTGGTAAGGCAAAAATAACGGATGCAAATACACCAGGGACTATCCCGATACCAAAGAAGGCAACGGCAGGAATCAAGTATACGAAGCCAGGCATTGTTTGCATGAAATCGAGTATCGGCTTAATCACATTTTCTGCTACAGTTGACTTAGACATAAGAATGCCAAGAGGTATACCTAATATGATTGAGATAATACTTGAAAAGAGCACGAGCGTGGTTGTTTCCATAAGATGCGTCCATAAGCCTTGATTGTAAATAAATAACAAACCAATTAATGAAAACGTTGCGAGCCCAAATTTTTTACCAGTAACGAAAAAGGCAAAAATAACAACAAGTAAAATAAGAATAATCGGGGGAATGCTCACTAATAAATCAGTGACCTGATTCATGAGTAGTTTTCCATTTTTTTGAATCAAGTTAAAAAACATTGAAAAATTACTCGTCAACCAGTCCATAACTGATTCTACCCATGGTCCCACTGGTATTGCTGGAATATTGTCTAATAAATTATTCATTTGCAATTGCCTCCTCATCGCTAGTTGAAAGTGCTTCGATGACAACGCCCCGGATAAGAACACCAAGCAAGCGCTCATCTTTTACAACCGCAATAGGAGTAGGACTATTATGAATCAAACCTAATATATCTTGTAAAAGCATATCTGGTGGAACGGTTAACATATCTGATTGAACAATCGAATGTACCGTTTGTTCTTGTCTTTTAGCTGCAGCCCGTGCGTCGTCAGCTGTAATATAGCCTTTTAAATGTCGATTTTTGTCAACGGCCATTAATAAACTAACCGTTTCTTCACGCATTCTTTTAAGTGCTACGGTCGGTCCATCTACATCTACATTGACAGATACAGGTCTAACCATGGCATTTTCGGCAGTTAATACTTTAGAACGATCGACGTCTTCTACGAATGTTTTAACATAATCATTTGCAGGATTTGTTAAAATTTCTTCCCCAGTACCAATTTGGATGATTGAGCCATCTTTCATAATGGCGATACGATCACCAATACGTAATGCTTCATTCAAATCGTGGGTGATAAATAAAATAGTTTTTTTCAATGTGCTTTGTAAATCGAGTAGCTCATCTTGCATTTCTTTTCGAATTAATGGATCGAGTGCAGAAAAAGCCTCATCCATTAGTAATATTTCAGGGTCATTTGCAAGTGCCCGTGCTAATCCAACACGCTGCTGCATACCGCCTGATAATTGACTAGGATATTGGTCCTTATAAGCAAGTAAGCCTGCATTATCGAGAGCTTGCTCTGCTTTTGCTTGCCGTTCTTCCTTTGAGATGCCTCTGATTTCAAGGCCGTATTCTGTGTTTTGAAGAAGTGTACGATGGGGGAATAAACCGAAGTTTTGAAAGACCATACTCATTTTGTTTCTTCTTACTTTACGTAAACTCTCTTTGCCCATTTTAGAAATATTTTCTCCATCGATGTAAATATTTCCGCTTGTAGGCTCTATGAGACGGTTTAAAAGTCGAATCAGTGTCGACTTACCACTTCCTGATAATCCCATGATAACGAAGATTTCACCTTCATTTACGGTAAAACTTGCATCGTATACACCGACTGTTGCACCTGTTTCTTTTAAGATATCAGTCTTGCTTTTTTGTTGCTTGACGAGTTCTAAGGCTTGGGGAATATGTTTCCCGAAAACTTTAGAAACATGTTCCACTTTTATTTTTTCCACTAGAACCACTCCTTTCGTAGATCAATTTCGCCTTGGCGTAATAGTTGTTACTTCACTACGCACATATGAATTGCCACTAGATGAGGCATTTTAGGCTGAGTCCCTCTATTTTAGTAGGCGTTTAGACACTCACTAAATAAAGATAAATACTATTTGAGGATAATGATACCCAAATATAAACAAGTAACAACCTAACCCTAACAAAAAGTTGTTACTTCTGTCAAATCGACAAAATAGAAAAAATCCGCTTAAACGCTGCTATATCAGCGTTTAAGCGGATTTTAATTTGGGTATAAAAAGCTCTGAACTCGAGCGAAACTTTCATCATTCCCGATAAAGTAAATAATATCTTCTTCTTCTAAGGATACATATGGACCAGGTGATAGTAATAATTCATTTTTACGACGAATTCCGACAATCGTGCTAGATGTATTTTGCCAAAAATTCAATTCCTGTACTGTTTGGTGGATACAAGGGCTTTCAGCTGTCATCTCTAATTGGTAAGGAATAAACGGATTGACGGAACGGAAATGTTCAGTTCGACTAATCAGTTGTTTGGTCTTTTCCTGTAGATTTATTAATTCTTGGTGCTGCTTCTGAATGCTAGACATAAGCTCATGTTGGAGCTCATGAACTGATTGAACATCATGGAATTGGCGAACAAACTGTGCAGCCTTTTCATATGAGATGATGATAACTCCACTACCTTTGGTGGCCTCCACAATTTCCAAGTCTTGCAAAACAGCAATTGCTCTTCTAGCAGTTTCCGCGGAGACATTGTATTGACTAGCTAGGGATGATCTTGCGTAAATTTTATCGCCAATTCGATACTTTCTTTCCACGATTTTTGAGGCTAGGTCGACAGCTATTTGTTGATATTTTGGCTGCTTCACTTGCACATTTTTTTCTAATTGCATTCTTAACTTCCTTTCGTCATTACAGTTCCCTCAGCTTATTATAGACTAGCCTGCACAGAAAAAATAGCATCTCCATAAGCTAGTAGTATATGATAAAAACGTAATATAGCAGTTTTTTGTTTTTTAATAGAGTAAGAGCTGGAGTTTGACAGCCGTTAGTTATTATTATAAACTAAGTTACGTTATGTAAGCTATATAAAAATACAAGTGCTCAGTTAGTTTGTTTTGCTAGCTGTTAACATTAGAAGGTTGGAGAAAATATGACAATTACTACTAAAGTTTTAGATATAGTGAAAGACAAAATGACGATCGTAAAGCAATCAGAAACTGAAAGTATTTGCCTAGTTGGTCCAGTAAAATTACCAGTAAAACAGGGTGGATTTTCAGCGACATTTCAATGGTATAACTGGTTAAAAGTAGGAGCGAATCAGTCAAAAGAGGAAATTATTGATGGGTTAGCATCTGCAAATTTAGCTTTTTTACAACAGTCATCAGTGCTTGTTTATGGAGATTTTACACATGCTGAAGATGCTTTAATTCGCATGCATAGCATTTGTCATACAGGTGATATTTTTGGAAGCCAACGCTGTGACTGTGGTTATCAATTACATGAATCGATGAAAATGATTGTGGAGCATGGTTGTGGGGCTATTTTCTACTTAGCTGATCATGAAGGTCGTGGCATTGGATTGTTCTCGAAATCGCTTGCTTATTTATTACAAGAAGAGGGGTTAGACACGGTTGAAGCAAACCATGCTCTCGGCTTCCCAGATGATACTCGTTCTTACGAAGATGCCATTACTGTGTTAGCTGCACTTCGTTCGAAACCAGTTACACTCATTACCAATAATCCGAAGAAGCTTGCCGCATTACAGGCACATGGTTTAGCAGCAGAAGGACATGTACCATTATGGGGAGGATTAACGGAGACAAATCGTTTTTATTTAGACACGAAAGTAGAGAAATCTGGACATTTGCGCGAAGAGATCTGAGTGGAGGAACGAAGATGACAACAGATGAAAAATATATGCAGTTAGCTCTTGATTTAGCCGCTAGTGCAAAAGGAAATACAAACCCTAATCCACTAGTAGGGGCTGTAATCGTCAAAGACGGTGTAATTGTTGGAACAGGTTTACACAGAAAAGCAGGGGAACCACATGCAGAGGTGCATGCATTCCGTATGGCTGGAGAACATGCTAAAGGTGCGACACTTTATGTAACACTTGAGCCATGCTCGCATTACGGAAAAACACCTCCTTGTGCAAATTTAGTGAAGGAATCAGCAGTTAGTCGAGTGGTTGTAGCTATGCAAGATCCAAATCCTGCTGTTGCTGGACGTGGTATTCAGCTGTTACGAGATGCGGGTATTGAGGTAGAGGTGGGGGTTTTAGAAGCTCAAGCTCGCCGTTTAAATGAACGTTTTATTCACAATATGCTAACAAAACGACCATTTATTATTTCAAAATATGCGATGACTTTAGATGGAAAAATAGCTGCTCATACAGGACATTCCAAGTGGGTAACTGGTGAGGCAGCGCGTGAGGATGTTCACCGTATTCGACATGAGGTGGATGGTATTTTAGTTGGTGTTGGGACTGTTTTAGCTGACAATCCATCCTTAACAACAAGATTAAAAGAAGCTTACGGAAAAAATCCAGTACGCATTATTATGGATAGCTCCCTTCGTACACCAGCCCATGCTAATGTTCTGAATGTAGAAGAAGCGAAAACAATTATTGTATGTAGTGAGAATGTCGATCAAGAAAAAATAACAGCATTTGAGGACAAAGGCGTGACTGTATTGCCAGTTCGACATGACTCTGAGGGCCTTGTTGTTGACGATATGCTTGAAAAACTATATCAATATGGCATTACGGATATTTTAGTAGAGGGTGGAAGTACGATCAACTCTTCCTTTTTACAGCAAGGCGCTATTAACAAATATGTGATTTATATAGCGCCAAAAATTCTCGGTGGTCGCTTATCATTGACACCGATTGCCGGTCCAAATCCATCTACTATGGATGAAGCATGGGATGTAGAGTTTGCTTCGTTTGAGCAGATCGGGCAAGATTTACGTATTATTGCCTATCCAAAGATAGGTGAAGGAAAGTGAATTATCAAGCAGATGTTTGTATCGTAGGGGCTGGGCCAGGTGGAGCACTTCTTTCGCACTTACTAGCGAAAAAAGGTCTTTCCGTAATTCTACTGGAACAAAACGCAGCACTTGGGCAGGCATTTCGCGGTGAGCATTTAAATGAGGAGGGTGAAGCTGTTTTAAAAAGTCATCAGCTTTTTGAAGCAGTCGAAGCGCTCGGTTTATTACGTATGGAAAAACTTGAATATTACGCAGACGGTAGAGCAATCAAAACTATTTTCCCTGTTGAAGCTGTTGGACATTTAGGAATTCATGTACCGCAAGCAAATCTATTAAAGGGAATTTTACAAGAAACACAGCGTTTTCCTCACTTTTCTTGTTTCTTAAATACGAAGGTAATGAAGCTCTTAGTTGATTCTTTGGGCAGATATACGGGTGTCGTTGCATCAAGAAATGGGGAAAAGATTGAAATTAGTAGTCAGTTAATTATCGGTGCTGACGGCCGTTACTCTACTATTCGAAAGCAAGCGCACATTGAGATTCAAAAGCATAAGCATGGCTTTGATTTATTGTGGGCGAAAATTCCTGCCCCCCATGGATGGGAACCATCGATTAAAATGGCATTAATAGGTGGGAAGCAGCTATCCTTATTTACGCAGGTAGGTGGGTTCATTCAAATTGGCTGGAATATTGAACAAGGGAGTTTTCCTCAGCTCAGAAAAAAAGCATTTACTCCATTTATCCAACAGCTTTTAGAACAATTCCCAGAACTATCTGATACTGTAAACGAACATATTAGATCTTGGCAAGATTTTGTCTTGCTTGATGTATTCAGTAGTCATTGTGACTGCTGGGGGACAGAGGGGCTTGCACTATTAGGCGATGCTGTTCACACGATGACACCAACTGGAGCATTCGGGCTCAATAGTGCACTCAAGGATGCAGATTGTCTTGCGTCATTATTAAATAAAAATACGCTTGTTCATTTTAACGTACACGATTTTCAACAAATGCGCGAGCGAGCCATTGAAGAAGTATTAGCGATGCAAATTGAAAAAGAGCAAACATTCGCAACTAACTTCATCAACAAGGCTTCTTGAAGGGAAGAAAAACAACATGAAATTTGGCTTTGATATAGATGACACACTCATAGATTTACGAGCACATGCCTTTAAGCTCTATAATAAAAAACTTGATAAAAATGTTGCGCTAGAAGTATTTCAAGCTTTGCAAAGAGTTGAAATTCACGAACCTTTTGGATTAACAGATGCTGAAGGAGCGGCGATGTGGAATAGCTCATTAGAGGAAATTTATTTTACGGATTGTCCTTCTTTTGAGGGGGCACTAGAAACGCTTCAAGCTTTGGCACAGCAGGGGCATGACATTTATTATATTACTTCCCGTCCTAAGCAATATTGTGAGCAAACACAAGCATGGATGGAAGCACAAGGATTTCCAATGACAGAAGGTCATTTTTTCTGCGGAATGCAAGATACTGAGAAAGTGGCGATCATCAAAGAGCTAGCTTTAGATGTTTATGTAGATGATAAACCAGCTGTATTAGAAACACTGCAAGATGTGAAGACAAAAGTAATTTTAAAAAATCAATCCTATAACAAGCATGTTGAACTACCACGCTTAAATTATTGGGATGATTTCTTAAGATTAGTAAATAATTAGTTCTTCACCATAATGTAGGGATGACTTCCGTTCTGACTGGGCGCTTAGTTGTTGCTGCCGCTACGTTACACTGCGCTTTCGCACAGAAAACATTTGTTGCTGCCGCTACGTTACACTGCGCTTTCGCACAGAAAACATTTGTTGCTGTCGCTACGCTTTCGCACAGAAAACACTTGTTGCTGTCGCTACGTTACACTACGCTTTCGCACAGAAAACACTTGCTCCGCTGCAAGGTCTCGGGCCGATGTTTTGGTAGAAGGCGTTATCACAGATGTGATGTTTTTAGCCTGCGTTCCTCTATGGCTATTCACCGGGGGTCGCCCAGTCTCCACTACTTATATTCCCTATAACAAGCATGTTGAACTACCACGCTTAAATTATTGGGATGATTTCTTAAGATTAGTAAATAATTAGTTCTTCACCATAATGTAGGGATGACTTCCGTTCTGACTGGGCGCTTAGTTGTTGCTGCCGCTACGTTACACTGCGCTTTCGCACAGAAAACATTTGTTGCTGCCGCTACGTTACACTGCGCTTTCGCACAGAAAACATTTGTTGCTGCCGCTACGTTACACTGCGCTTTCGCACAGAAAACATTTGTTGCTGCCGCTACGTTACACTGCGCTTTCGCACAGAAAACATTTGTTGCTGCCGCTACGTTACACTGCGCTTTCGCACAGAAAACATTTGTTGCTGTCGCTACGCTTTCGCACAGAAAACACTTGTTGCTGCCGCTACGTTACACTACGCTTTCGCACAGAAAACACTTGCTCCGCTGCAAGGTCTCGGGCCGATGTTTTGGTAGAAGGCGTTATCACAGATGTGATGTTTTTAGCCTGCGTTCCTCTATGGCTATTCACCGGGGGTCGCCCAGTCTCCACTACTTATATTCAAGGCATATTTTTACAAATGTCGTCCGCGATTTTTGTGAAAAGTCAAATAAAGCACTAAACCCGAATAGAGGACACTTAAAAAGTGAACCTATTCGGGTTTATTCTTTGTTTCGATCAATACAATTGTTTTTCGATTTCTAATGCAACAGCTTGAATAGTGTCAATTAATAAATTTTCATCATAGTCACTATAGCGTACTTCTGGTATAACAAGTGACACGGATGCAATGATTTGGTTGGAAGCATTTAAAATCGGTGCAGATACAGAGCATGCTCCGCGCACACGTTCGCTATTACTTTTCGCAAACCGTTGTAAACGGATCTGCTTTAATTCCGTTAACAGCTGCTCTTTTGAAAGTATAGTATTATCAGTGATACATTCAAGACTTATATTCTCTACATATTCTTCAACATTTGGCATAAATGCGAGCAATATTTTAGATGATGCACCTGCATAAAGGGGAGAGGTGTCACCTACAAACATTTTCGTTGAAAGCGGATATGTTGAATCAAAGTTTAAAATACATCGTCTTTCCAATCCATCAATAATATTCATGGAAACACTTTCGCCGATTTCTTCGTTTAGCTTTTTTAAAATAGGTTCTGCGACAATAATAAGACTTGATTCTTCTTTTACTAAATTGCCTAAATACAGAAGTGAATGACCTAATTGATAGCGCTTTGTACGTTCATCTTTGTGAAGAAAGCCTTCGTACACAAAGGTAGAAACGAAGCGCTGTAAACTCGAAATGCTGATCCCTGTTTTTTTACTTAGCTCAGTTAGGGAAAGGGTTGGTTCATCTTTTGAGAAAGCTTTTAACACTTTAATAGCTTTGTGCAGCGATGACATTGTATAGTTTTTTTCAAAAATCTCCTGATTCATCCCGTCACCTACGTAATAAAATTTTCTTCGACATCCGCCGGAGGATTTATCTTCAGATATACATGCAGCTATGCTTTTGCCCATAAAAACATTTATTAATGAAGATAAAACTGGCCCATCACCATAACGTGGGGTTGATTTCCGTTTCGACTGGGCGCTTTGTTGCTGTCGCTTCGCTTTCGCACAGAGCAAAGCTTCCTGGGGGCGTCCGATGAGCCGCTTCGCTTCGCTGCAGGGTCTCGGGCCAACAGATGTTTTTTGCGCGAAAGCGTGAGTGCAACGTAGCGACAGCAGCACGATGTTGGTCACGAAGGCGTTATCACAGAATGTGATGCTTTTAGCCTTCGTTCCTCTATTGCTGATCCCCAAGGAGTCGCCCAGTCTCCACTCCAATCAACCTATCCACATGACATACTTTTTAATAAAATGTCATTCCGAACTTTCAGTGATGAACCATAAAAGTACTTCTATTATAGCGCAATTTTATTTTTGTAGAGAGGACTTTTGGAATTGGTTTGTGTGTTCTCCAAGTATCGGTGGTGCTAATTTATATTCAATATCTAAATCAGAGAACTTTAACGGGCTTTTGATGAATCTAATTGTCCCATATTGTTCGTGCTCTATTTCACCAATCATGTCTCGTGCCATAAATTGCGGTTGTGCTAGTGCCTCAGCAATTGTGTTCACACGTCCACCTGGAATTTTGTATTGTTGTAATAAGGTAATCCATTCATCCCGTGTTTTTGTCATAGTAATGTCAGTAATCATCTGAACAAGCTCCGCTTCATGTTGCTTGCGCATCGTATTCGTTAAAAAGCGCGGATCATTGGCCCATTCCTCACGTTGCAACAGCGTGCAAAACTTTTTAAATTGTCCATCTGTGCCAACGCAAATCATTAAGGGGCCATCCGCACAGTTAAATACCTGATAGGGCGCAACATTATTATGACGATTACCGAGACGTTCTGAAATAAAACCTGTATTTAAATAAGCACTCGCTACATTCGCTAAGCTACTCATCTGAACGTCTAATAAAGCTAAGTCAATAAATTGCCCTCTATTTGTTTGATCACGCATTCGTAAAGCGGCTAAAATACTAATGACGACATAGTTAGAGGTTAAAATATCTGCAATAGGAACACCAACTTTTGTTGCTTCTCCATCAGGTGAGCCTGTAACATGCATTAAACCACTCATCGCTTGAATTACTGGATCGAAGCCTGGTTCGTGTGCGAGAGGACCCGTTTGACCGAATCCTGTAACTGCACAATAGATGATTCTAGGATTCACTTTGCTTAATTCCTCATAGCTTAGTCCCATTCGTGCCATGTCACCTGTCTTAAAATTTTCGAGGACGACATCAGCATCTTTGACAAGTTCTTTAAATTTTTCTCTGTCTTCTATTGTCTTTAAATCTAATGTGATCGATTTTTTATTGCGATTGGCACATAAATAATACGTACTTTGGCCATTTACAAATGGTCCCCAATCCCGCATACTATCAGAACCATTTGGATGTTCTATGCGAATTACTTCTGCCCCTAAATCTGCCAACATCATAGAGCCAGCAGGGGCAGCATAGACGCGAGATAAATCCAACACTCGAATATTTTCAAGAGGTTGCATTGTTCGTCCTCCTAAACATGTCATTTATAAATAGGCTTACGTTTTTCTACTACTGCATTTACACCCTCTTTAAAATCATCTAGCTCTGTGACAATCGCCATTTGTGAAGAAATGTAATCAAGGGCAGTACGTAAATCCATCCGTTGACTTTGATAAACAGCACGCTTAATGAATTGCAATGTCGTAGTTGGACGACTTGCTAATTCTTTTGCATAATTCAATGTGTATTCGTCGAGATCTTGGTCCTCGATAACAAATGTCACAACACCTTTGTCTTTTGCTTCATCGGCAGTTAACACACGAGCTGTCCAGAACATGTCCAAAGCTTGATCGATGCCGATTAATTTTGGTAAGTAATAAGCACCACCGTCGCCTGGCACGATTGCAACATTAATATAGCTTTCTGAGATCTTTGTAGATTTTGCAGCAATCCGAATATCGCACATTAAGGCCATATCAAGCCCTGCACCCATTGCAAACCCATGAACCTGTGCAATAACAGGCTTATCAATTTCTTCAAGGAGAAGGGGTATACGCTGAATCTTTTTCCACAGCGAATTTTTTCGTGCTAATCCTGTAGAAGAGATATCGTCCTCGCTTTGGAAAAATCCTTCCCCAGCTTGCATCGCCTTAATATCCCCTCCAGCGCAGAATGATTTTCCATTACCCTTGACGATGACAACACGAATATCCGCTGAATCACGAACAGTTTCAAGGGCTTCAATCCATTTAGCGATCATCTCATCACTAAAAGCATTGTACGCCTCAGGTCTATTTAATGTAATCGTAGCAACATGGTCTTGCACTTCAAAAAGTAAATCAGTCATTGATAACACTCCTTATCATGTCATTGGTGGTTTGTCACAAATTAATGTTGGTCATTGGCCTTAACCTTCTACTTTGAGCAGTGGGGAGCTTGCGCTACTTGAAGTTAAATATCCCCATAGACTATCTCCGCTATTTAGTAGCTGTGTTGCTACTAAATTAGTCCAATAAGAGGTGCTAGCCCCTTCGTCGCGCCATGACCAAAGTCTGCGTGTAAATTGATGCAAACTATGCTCGTGTGTCGTACCAATTGCAGCGTGTACTTGATGCGCAATTGTTGTCACTGCTTGGATAATTTCTTCGAAACGAATGCAGGCGTAGGCAACCTCACTATTTTGATTGTTTTTCAGAAGTGCTTCCGTTACATTATTAAATGCAGCTAGAGCAATCGCTGTTTCCCCTGCTAAATGTACAATATGCTGCTGAACGAGCTGGAAGCGATGAATCGGTCGACCGAATTGCTCACGTTCTTTCGTATATTGAACAGTTAAATCATTTATTTTATCGACGGCACCAGTCATCAGTGCTAATTGAAAAGCAGTATTGAGTGTTGTTATAGCGTGTATCTTATCAGGAGATAACACAGCAGATACTTGTGAAACTTTAGCATGATGGAATTTCACGGTATCACGTGGTTCGCCTGCTAAATTTGATCCTAGCTTAATTTCAGCTTGGCTTAAATCTATTTCTACAAGATGAGTACCTTCCGTGCTATAGGCAAGTGTCACTAGACGTTTTGTATGACGTGCCCAAGGGATTTTGATCGCCTCTCCCGTTAATTTGCCATTCTCTAACGTAAAGGCATGGTTAGGGTAGAGCATATACGTCGCCAAGTCTTCAATTACTTGTAAACTAGTAAACTCTAATAAATAATTTGCAAAAGTTGTTTCTGCAAATGGGATCGGTGCCGCGTATTTTCCAGTTAAACGAACAATATTCAATAAATCCTCTATATCGCCACCTGCACCGCCATTTTCTTCTGTAATGGCTACTGCTGACATACCGTTTTCTTTAAACAAATCCCATAGTTCTGGTGCCCAATGACCTTGTTCCACCGTATCGACTAACTCTTTATCGACTTTTTCTTTTAACATGCGCTCTACAACATTAAGAATCATATCTTTCATTTCACTCATTGTGCTACAACCCCTTTCGCTACAACGCCATACAGTACCTCTGAAGTTCCTCCTCGGATAGTGAAACCTGGTGCATGTAAAATGGATTCAGCCATAAAGCGATCAATTTTACGATGTGCGTCAAGAGTAGGATAAGTCTGTACGATTAAGCGTGTAATTTCAGGAATACTTTGCTCAAATTTCGTACCA
This sequence comes from Lysinibacillus sp. Ag94, assembly GCF_023242215.1. Lineage (NCBI taxonomy): Bacteria > Bacillati > Bacillota > Bacilli > Caryophanales > Bacillaceae > Lysinibacillus > Lysinibacillus sp. Ag94. The sequence goes on from NZ_CP096780.1 coordinate 1,315,714, forward strand.
AGTGCTTTCACAAGTGCTGCAGGAATAGATACGTCTTCACCATTACCAGATTCTAAAAGCTGGGCTACGCCAATTGACAAATTACGGAGGCCCCAAAGACGAGCTATTATTTTAGACGCTTGCTGTAACCCTTCTAAATTTTTTTGGCGCTTTAACTCTTGAATAAGTTCATCGATTAATGGGAAAGTGCTTAAAATTCGCTCTGGACCACTGCGCTCAAAGGCAAGCTCTGCTAATCCTTGAGCCCAGCCGTTACCGATTTCCCCTACAACCATATTGTCAGGTACAAAAACATTGTCAAAGAATACTTCGTTGTAATGATGCTCTCCGGTTAAAAATTTAATTGGAACAACCGTTACACCTTCCGCATGTAAATCAACAATCAATTGACTGAGCCCTGCATGTTTTCTTTTTCCATCAAAAGGACTAGTCCGTACTAAAGTCACCATATAGTGGCAAAGGTGTGCATTACTCGTCCATATTTTTTGACCGTTGACAATCCATCCACCCTCTACTTTTTCAGCACGTGTGCTAACCGAAGCGAGGTCGGATCCACTATTTGGTTCACTTAAACCTATGCCGAAGTAGCATTCGCCTTTCACAATTTTCGGTAAGAAATATTCTCGCTGCTCTTCTGTTCCATACCGTAAAAGAAGTGGGCCTGTTTGGCGATCAGCAAACCAATGTGCAGCAACTGGAGCACCTACAGCTAAAAATTCTTCCGTTAAAATGTATCGATCAATAGTGCTCCTCTCTTGGCCACCATATTTTTTAGGCCAAGTTAAGCCAATCCACCCTTTTTGACCAATTAATTTAGAGAATTCAGGATCATCTCCACTAAGCCAAGAGTCACATTTAGGCGTGAAAGTTCCTTTTGCTAATTCATCCTGTAGAAACGTTCGCACATCTAAGCGGAATTGCTCCTGTTCTTGTGTAAATTGCACAGTTGGTACATGAAACATTTGATCACTCCTTATTTTTTACCGTAATGTGGTAACTGTTATTGTATATGTGTATTTTAAGGTGACTTATAACTGCAGTCAATTACTTTTTTGGAATTATTAGAAAATTTAATATGTAGAGTAAGGAGGCTCATAGTTTATCATCAAAACGTGGGGGGATATTCGTTACGCCCGAGCGCTTTGTAGCTGCCGCTTCGCTTTCGCACAGATAAAACATTTTGTAGCTGCCGCTTCGCTTTCGCACAGATAAAACATTTTGTAGCTGCCGCTTCGCTTTCGCACAGAGCAAAGCTTCCTAGGTGCATCCGATGAGTTTCTTCGGCAAAAAGGATGTTGGCTACGCTATAATCCAAAAAAATATTTGAAGAAAAAATGGAAAAAGAGAGAATAAACGTGTTACTATGTAGAAAATTACGTAATGGAGGTATGGGGTATGCAAATAGCTATCAAAACTTCCCAAAAAATAATGCAAGTGTTATCACCTCAGCTAGTACAGCATTTAGAAATACTGCAATATTCAACAAATGAATTAGAACAGTATATTTATAATAAGGCTTACGAAAATCCACTGTTAGTTGTCACTGATGCGACGGTGAAAATGCAATATGAGGAAATTATGCAATTAGCAAGTTATTCTGATAAGAGTTATTCTGCGCAATATTATGCACCGCAACATTATTTGTTTAATCCCATTGAGATGAAGTTTGCAGCAAAAGAGAGCTATGAGCAGTTTTTATTGGAACAAGTACCTATGCATAAAAATCTATCTACTGTAGATTTAAAAATTTTAACGTTTTTAATTCAATCTTTAGATGAACGTCTATTTTTAGATGTTGATGTAGAAATCGTCGCAAATAAGTGTAATACAAATGTTTTACATGTAGAGGCGCTATTGGACTTACTTCAAACTTTCGAGCCAATGGGAGTAGGGGCACGTAATTATAAGGAGTATTTACTCATTCAGGTAGACAGTGATGCGCTAGCACCGAAATTAGCCTCTCGCTTGATCGAGGAGGATTTAGAGCTAGTGGCCGCCCATGCTATTAAACAATTAAGTAAAAAGTATAAGACGTCTCTTTATGACGTGAAGAAAACTGTTAACTATATAAAAAATTTAAAACCAGTGATGACAGGAGATAAATTTGAAGCGATTCCATATGTCATTCCAGAAATCGAAGTAGAAAAATTCGGAGAGGAATGGATGATAAAATTAAATCGCGGATATTTACCAAGCGTCACTATCGATAAACATTATGTTGAAATGCTAAAGAATGATCCTAACTGTAAAACCTATTTTAAAACCACAATGAAAGATGCACTTTTATTATTACAAGGGATCGAACAACGTGATAAAACACTGTACGAATTAGCTAGATTGCTAGTGGAATTACAAGAAGATTTTTTTCATAAAGGCATTGAGGCATTAAAGCCTATGCGGTTAAAAGATGTAGCTGACATTTTAAGTTTACATGTATCAACGATTAGTCGGGCAGTACGTGGAAAATATATAAAAACTGCCCATGGCATATATGCTTTACAATCGTTATTTACAAAAGGAGTTATGAATATTTCTGGAAAGATGGATTCTATTATGTATATTAAAAAGCGGCTCAAGCAGTTGATTGAAACAGAGGATAAACGACAGCCATTAACGGATCGACAGCTTACAAATACTTTAAGTGCTGAAGGTATCCAAATATCCAGACGGACAGTAGCGAAGTACAGGGAAGAGATGAATATTATGAGTTCATTTAATCGTGTATATGGATAGATGATGTAAATGGACTATTAATGATGTACTTTTGCATCGAATTTGTAATATTGCATATGAGAACACATGGCGCAAAAAAAATGCCTTATCACTCAAATTTAGGGATCACTGAAAAAGAAGTTAAAACGTATATTATGTATGGATTGCATGGAGGGAAGGTTGGGCGACTCCTTAGGGATCGGCGTCCCAGAAGATCCTGGAGCGAGCACATAGGAGAACAAAGGCTAAAACCATCACGTCCTGTGATAACGCCTTCGGACCAACATCTTGTTGGCCCAAACGGCTCATCGGACGCCCCTAGGAACCTTTGCTTTGTGGGAAAGCGAAACGACAGCAAAAAGAGCCCAGCCGGAACGAAAATCAACTTCACGCTATGCTAAAATCGCTGGGTTAGAAAAATATTAGCAACAATAGCTGTACAGATTAAAAAATTCGAAATTTTTAATAATTTAATGGATTTGGCATCAAAATTGCTCATTAAACGATAGACATTGAAGTAGAGGAAAGGGGCTAGTAAATGTCTACATAACACAAAGGGGTGGTTTAATGGGGGCTTTGCAAAAATCATTGAAAACACGGCATATTACAATGATCTCCATTGGAGGGGTTATTGGTACAGGGCTCTTCGTAGGGACAGGAAAAAATATTTTAAGTACTGGTCCTGCGGCGGTGATTTCCTATGCGATTGCATGCATGCTTATAGTTCTGATCATGCAAATGGTTGGGGAAATGGCATCAGGAGAAATAGTATTAGGAAAGAAATCAGGTGATTCGGCAGAGCTAGGCTCATTTGCTTCTTATGCAGGGAAGTATATTGGTTCATGGGCAGGGTTTACAGTTGGGTGGCTTTATTGGGCAAGCTGGGTATTTATTGTGGGGTTAGAAGCGGCACTCATAGGGGGAATGCTGCATAATTGGTTCCCGATGATACCAACATGGCTCGGAAGCGTAGGCATAACATTATTGATGACAATTGTTAATATTTATTCAGTAAAATCATTTGGTGAATTTGAATATTGGCTATCCTTCGTTAAAGTTACTGCAATTATTGTATTTTTAGTTGTTGGTATAACTATGATTTTAGGAATTTGGCCAAATTATGAACCGAAGGGGTTAGGAATATTAACGGAATTCGGTGGATTTGCTCCGAATGGCATTCTTCCGATTTTTACGGCCATTGTCTTTGTTATATTTTCAATTTGTGGTGCTGAGGTTGCAGCCATTGCGGCAGCAGAGTCTGAAAATCCAGCGAGAAATATTGTCCGCGCCATTCGCAACGTTGTCTTTCGTTTAGGGTTATTTTTTGTAGGCTCAGTAGCTATTATGGTTTTAATCATCCCTTGGAATGATTCGAAAATATTAGCAGCCCCTTATGCAAATATATTAACGATGGCAGGGCTTCCAATTGCTGCTCAACTTATTCAAATCGTCATTTTTATTTCACTAATCTCTGTGTTAAATTCAGCTCTTTATACAAGCTCACGTATGCTACTTGAAATGTCGCGTCAAGGGGATGCACCAAAAATATTCTCGCAAATTAAAAATCGTCGAGGTGTGCCTGTACCAGCTGTTATTGGTAGTACAGTAGTAGCCTATATTTGTGCAATGTTATACTTCATTTCACCAGAAGTTATTTTCTACTTTTTAGGTAATTGCGTTGGAGGATTAATGATTGCAGTTTATATTTTTATTGCGATTTCACAAATTCGTTTCCGACGTTATTACGATAAAGTTTCTGATGAGCCATTAGCGATTAGAATGTGGTTATTTCCATATTTATCGTATGTGACAATTGGTATTTTAACAGTCGTCTATTTATGCCAAGCGCTCATCGAATCATTACGTTCACAATTCTATTTGAGTACATTTGTATTAATTGGCTCAGTGGTGTTGTTCATGATTATGCGAAAGCTGACGACAAGGCCAGCGGAGCAAATAGAGGAAAAGCTAGCCTCAGAGTAGAATACTATAAAATACAAAAAATTCGCGCTATTCCTGCGAGATATCAAGCCAAAGGAAACTTTTATACCTTTTAGGCTTCCAGATGCCTCGTAGAAAGAGCGAATTTTTTTGTATGAAAAGCCTTTAACGTTCAAGAGGGAGTGATCTAGATGTCGATAACTCAACTACATAAAGAGGAGCATTTTTTTATTGTAAAAAATGATGAGGTAATAATTAAAAGTGATATTCAAATAGAGCTTCTTGAAAAAATAATAAAAAAATATAGTAAAGGAATAGAAACCTTTGATGTGGAAGGCTATTGTATTCATGTAATAGAGACTTCACAAGGTCGCTTATTCCATGTCAAACCATCCATGCAGTATAGCTATATAGACTTTATGAACTCATTGTCAGTTAAAGTTTTAAACTCCATATCCGATGGCGTTACAGTCTGTGATAGCGATGGCAAAATTATATTTCAAAATGATATAGATATCGAAATTGTGGGCATTGATTTAATGGGGAGATATGCAAAAGACGTCATTGCTGAAGGATTAATGAGTGATTCCATTTCGATGAAAGTCATTGAATCAAAAGAAAAAGTAACGATTTTGCAGACGTTCATTAATGGCAAATGCTTTTTAGTTTCTGGAAAGCCGATATTTGATGAATACGGCGAATTACAATATGTAGTTGCTATTACTCGTGATATGACACAATTAAAGCTGTTAGAGAAAGAAGTAAAAAAATTAGAAGTTCAAAACGAGAACTTTAAAAATAAACTACATGCCTTACATAATAAAGAAAACACAAAAAGTAGTTTAATCGCTGTATCTTCAGCAATGATGCAGGTTGTAGAACGTGTTATGAGAGTTGCAGAGGTAGATTCTACTGTATTAATTGGTGGTGAATCGGGCGTAGGTAAAGAAGAGATAACAAAGCTTATTCACGCAAATAGCCGCCGTCATGATAAGCAAATTTTAACGATTAACTGTAGTGCAATCCCAGAGAATTTATTAGAATCTGAACTTTTCGGCTATGAAGCTGGAGCCTTTACGGGAGCGTCAAGAGGTGGTAAGGCAGGGTTATTTGAGATTGCGTCAAGTGGCACAGTGTTTTTAGATGAAATTGGAGAGATGCCCTTGCTACTACAGGCGAAATTATTACGTGTGCTCCAAGAATCAGAGGTACAGCGTCTAGGAAGCGGAAAGCCTATTCCGATCGATGTACGCATTATTGCTGCGACAAATCGCAATCTAGCGGAGATGGTGAGGCAAGGTAATTTTCGTGAGGATTTATATTATCGTTTAAATATTATACCTATTGAAATTCCTCCTTTAAGACAACGTCGCCAAGATATCATTCCATTAGTCAACCATTTTTTGGCTATTATTGAAGATAAATATGGGATCCATCGGACAATTGAGTCATCGGCAATGAAAATATTAGAATCTTATGATTGGCCAGGCAATGTACGTCAACTTAAAAACATGGTGGAGCGTATTTGCTTACTAGCAACGCAGCCAGAAATAACCGCATTTATTGTGCAACAAGAGCTAGATAGTAACCTACCTATTACACGTGATTCAGAAAATCCACTAGAAATACAAAGTATTCAGGAACAGGTTGTAACTCCGAGGTTTAGTGGTACTTTAAAGGAGCAAGTAGCTGGGTTTGAAAAGCAGATTATTAAAGAAGCTCTATCTACCTATCCAAGTATTAGGCAAGCTGCTAAATCACTTGGATGTGATCAGTCAACATTAGTACGTAAAATACAAAAGTTCCAATTAACGAAACAAATTTCATATGAGGATTAACGATGTATTTTTGCATCAAAACTTCATTCGTGCAAAAAAACTGTAATATTGCAATACGCACTGATTCATACAAGGAAAATGATGAAAGGCATCATTAATATTTTAATAGATTGAAAAGGGGCATTTTCATAACAGAAAACGCCTCTTTTTTATTTGTTGTATTTGTTGTGAAGTAACTAATAGAAAAAAATGCTGCTTTTTCATGGCGTGGGGTTGATTTCCGTTCCGATTGGGCGCTTTGTTGATGCTGCCGCTACGTTACACTGCGCTTTCGCACAGATTAAAACATTTGTTGCTGTCGCTACGTTACACTACGCTTTCGCACAGAGCAAAGCTTCCTGGGGCGTCCGATGAGCGGCTTCACTTGCGTTCCTCCATTGCTGATCCCCAAGGAGTCGCCCAATCTTCACTCCAATCGACTTATATAAATATCAATTCCTTTTCTTTTAGAAATGAGTCAAAAAAATTACAAAGCCTTAAGGAATTTTTTTCAGTTGGCATGAGAATTGCTATTAAAATTGTGTATGAAATTTTAAACGAAAAGAGGTTGGCATTTATGACAATTCAACTAAAAGAAGAGTTAAAAACGTTAGATCAAAAACATTTTCTACATCCAACAACGTCGATTGAGCAACAACAAACACAAGGGCCAGCAGCCATTTTTACAGAGGGCAATGGCATTTATTTAAAAGATATAGAAGGAAATGTCTTCATTGATGGGATGTCTTCTTTATGGAATGTAAATATTGGGCATGGTCGTAAAGAAATTGCCGAAGTGGCGAAGGAGCAAATATCTACATTAGCATTTAGTTCCTGCTTCGCTTCTTTTAGCAATGAACCGGCTATTCGTTTAGCGACGAAAATTGCTTCTTTAACTCCTGGAGACTTAAACACTGTATTTTTCACTTCTGGCGGCTCAGAGTCGAACGATACAGCGATTAAATTAGCACGTCATTACTGGTTACTAAAAGGACAGCCAGAGCGTCAAAAAATTATTTCACGTACCCATTCATACCATGGTGTCGCAATGGGTGCTACAAATGCGACAGGCTTACAGGCATTTCGTGACTTTACGAATTCGCACGCACCTGATTTCCACTATGTATATAGCGAGTCCGTACGTAATTTACGTGAAACGATTGAAGCGTTAGGCCCTGAGACTGTAGCAGCATTTATTTCTGAACCAGTACAAGGTGCAGGTGGGGTTAATATTCCACAAAAAGATTATTTTAAAGAAGTGCGAAAAATTTGTGATGAGTACGGTATTTTATTCATTGCAGATGAAGTTATTACCGGGTTTGGTCGTACAGGGAAATTTTTTGGTATGGAACATTACGGGGTAGTGCCAGATATGATGTCATTCGCTAAAGGAGTATCGAGTGGTTATGTTCAACTTGGTGGTGTGGCAATATCCGAAACAATTCATCAAGATTTATGTGAGCTTTCTAAAGGAACATTAATGCACGGATATACTTACAGCGGCCATGCACTCGCTTGTCAAGTTGGATTAAAAAATATAGAAATTCTTGAGCGCGAAAATCTCGTTGAAAATGCTGCAAACATGGGCAATGCCATGTTAAAAGGATTCCAAGCACTACAAGAAAAATATAGCTTTATCGGACGCGTGCGAACGCTTGGATTACTTGGAGCCATTGAATTAGTAAAGAGCCGTGAGACGGGTGAATTGTTTGAGTCTCCTCTTAGTCCCATTTTTGTACAAGAAACGATGAAACGAGGATTGATTTTACGAACAGTTACGTATGATCAAGATACAGTTGTCTTTTCTCCACCTCTCATTCTATCAAAAGTAGAGCTTGATGAAATGTTACGTATTTTAGACGAGACATTTGAGCATATACGTAAAACAATTGTTGAAAAAGATTAAGTCAATGAAGCGATCATTATTTTAAGGAGGGGTTTTATGACAACTATCGTTAGGGAAATACGAAAACAGTTTAATCCAGCGAAACCATCTCAATGTATAGGCCAAGTTGAGCTTTTGACAATAGATGAAACGAAAGATGTAGTCATTGCAGCTCAGGAAGCATTTGAAGGTTGGAAAAATACGTCTTCTGTTGCGCGTGGAGAAATTTTACGCGTGACAGCAGACTTACTTGAGAAAAATATTAATAGAGTAGCTGAAATAGCTTCGAGTGAAATGGGTAAAACGAAACATGAAATGCTTGGTGAAGTGAAGCGTGGCGCTTCCATTTTACGTTATTTTGCACAGGAAGGGATGCGGGCAACAGGGGAAGTGTTACCTTCTGCCAATGAAGCGAAATTATTGTACACAATGCGAGTACCACTTGGTGTCGTTGCTGCTATAACGCCTTGGAATTTCCCTGTCGCTATTCCTCTATGGAAAATTGCACCGGCATTAGTGTACGGCAATACGGTTGTTTGGAAGCCTTCTATTGAAAGCGCTTTAACTGGTGAATTAATAGGAGAATTATTTCAACAAGCAGGTTTACCAAAAAACGTGTTAAATATCGTGCAAGGCCGTGGTTCAAAGGTTGGGCAAGTATTATTGGAGGCATCTGAAGTGAAAGCGATTACATTTACAGGTTCAAATAGTGTGGGGCAAAGTATTTTAGATACTGCTGGATCGACTAATAAAAAAATTCAGCTTGAACTTGGCGGGAAAAATGCAGCAATTATTTTAGCTGATGCCAATATTAAGCAAGCTGCAAAATTAACGATTGAAGGTGCGATGAAACAGACTGGACAGCGTTGTACAGCAACTAGTCGCGTTTATATTGAGGAAGCGGTTTATGACAAGGTTGTAGAGCAGTTCATTGAAGAAGCTAAAAAAATTAAAGTTGGTACCACGATGGGGCCTGTGTCATCTAAAGGACAATATGATTCTATATTATCCGCCATCGAGAAAGCAAAAGCTGAGGGAGCAGAGTTAATATTTGGCGGAGGCCCTACAAAAGGTATGTCAGAAGGATACTATATTGATCCAACCATCTTTACAAATGTAACCCACGAGATGTCGATTGCCCATGAAGAGATTTTTGGACCAGTTTTAGCTGTCATCAAAGTAAAAGATTATGAAGAAGCGATTCGATTATCGAATGATTCTAATTTTGGATTGAGTGCTTCTATTTATACAAATAACATTCCGAAAGCATTTGATTTTATTAACCGTAGTGAGGTTGGACTTGTACAGGTTAACGATGAAACAGGTGGAGCTGAGCCACAAGCGCCGTTTGGAGGGGTGAAAAACTCAAGTACTGGTGCCCGTGAGCAGGGGCAGGCAGCGAAAGAGTTCTTTACAACGTATAAAACAATTACGATTGGCACAAAAAGTGAGTAAAAAGTTAATGTTGAAAAAAATTTAGGATAGCAAACAAAAAAATTGTTGTCACATATTCCTCGGTGTAATGACCCGGATTTTTCTTTATAGATCGCGATACCATAAAAAAATCTGGGGCATTCTCTTAAGGCATTAACTTTATACTCAAAAATATGTTTGTTGAAAGCAAAGTAACACGATGTGAACAACCGCAAAGGCGTGTTAGCCTTTTTAAAATTTATAAACGAAAGAAGGTAGAGCAATGGCACAAAGTCGTTTAGCAATTGATGTCGGTGGAACGTTTACGGATGTATTTGTTTTTAATGAAGAGACGGGAGAAGTATTTGTCACCAAAACGTCGTCAACACCTTCAAACCCGGAACAAGGAATACTTAATGGAGTTGCAAAAGCAGAACTAAATGGGAAGGATATTAAAATTTTTTCTCATGGTACAACAGTTGGAACGAATGCGTTAATTGAACGCAAGCTACCAAAAACAGCACTTATTACGACAAAGGGCTTTAGAGATGTCATCGAAATACGACGCGGGACGAAAGAAGATATTTGGGATACGTACAAAGATACTGCGAAGCCTTATATTCAACGGCGTGATCGATTTGAAGTGACAGAACGAATAGATTATGAAGGAAATATTCTTCAATCCATTGATGAAGAGGAAGTTCGTGTATTAGCAAAAAAATTAAAACGCCGAGGAACAGAATCCATTGCTGTCTGTTTCATCAATGCCTATGTGAACGGGGAAAATGAGGCGAAAGTCAAAGGAATTTTAAAAGAGGAATTACCGGATGTCTATGTTTGTATTTCCAGCGAGGTGCTTCCGGAAATTTTTGAGCATGAGCGTATGAGTACAACTATTATCAATGCCGTTCTTGGACCTATTATGAGTAATTACATTAGTAAGTTAAGCACTGAAATGCAGAAAAAGGGCTATGACGATGAAATATTAGTTTTACATTCTGGTGGCGGTGTTATGACTTCAAGTACAGTGCCCCGCTATGCTGCTAGATTAGCAAGTTCTGGGATAGCTGCTGGGGCAATTGCCAGTAAGCATATCGCGAAGTTATGCGGATTTGACAATGCAATCGGCTTAGATATGGGTGGTACAAGTACCGATATTTCACTGATGTATAAGGGAGAAATACGAATTACAAAGGATTGGTCGATTGAATATGGCTATCCAATTGGTTTCCCGAGCATTGAAATAGTAACAATAGGGGCCGGTGGGGGGAGCCTCGCCTGGAAAGATGAAGGCGGTTCTTTACGAAATGGACCACAAAGTGCAGGGGCAGTACCAGGTCCTGCTTGCTATGACCTAGGAGGCATTGAGCCTACTAACTCAGATGCAAATTTAGTGTTAGGACGTCTTGGTGTCGATTTGTTAGATGGCACTATGCAGTTAAATAAAGAGGCAGCTAGAGAGGCAGTGGAAAAGATTGCAAATGCATTCGATCAAACGGTTGAAGAAGCGGCAAGTGCCATTATAGAAGTTGCAAATGCCAATATGAGTGATGCAGTTCGTTTAATATCAGTACGGAGAGGCTATGATCCCCGTGATTTTGCGCTTGTAGCTTTTGGTGGTGCAGGTCCATTACACGGTGCCTATTTGGCAAAAGATTTAAACATTCCAAAAGTCATTATCCCTACGCATCCAGGTGTAGCAGCGGCAATGGGGTGCCTCCTTGTAGATGTACGCCATGATATTTCTAAAACATATGTCAAAAAACTAGATGAAGTAAGTATAGAGGAACTGACAAATCAATTTAGTGAATTGCGAGAAGAAGCAAGAGAATTATTAGAAGAGGAAGGAATAGCAGAAAACACAGCTTCATTAACGAATTATATAGATCTTCGTTATAAAGGACAATGGAGATCTCTAGCTGTTCTCGTATCCGATCAAATCACTTCCCTAGATGCTATTTTGGAAGCGTTCCATCAAGAACATGAACGAGAATTTGCATTTTCTGATAAGGAGCAAGCTGTAGAAATATTTGGCTTACGTGTAACGGCTATAGGAACAGTACCAAAGCCTAATTTTCCTCAATACGTTCCTGAAGGCTCGTTGGAAGCTGCTTTTAAAGAAACACGTCCTGTTTATTTTGAGGGTAAATATATTGAAACAAACGTATATAATCGCGATAAAATACCCGTTTATACACAATTTGCTGGTCCAGCCATTATCGATCAGCTAGATACGACAACTGTTATTCCACCAGGGTTTACTGCGGAAGTAGATGCCTATAAAAATATTATTATTACGGTGAACTAATACGCGATAAGGAGGAATTGGCTATGAGTACAACGAAAATGGTGGCACATTATAAGGTCCAAAATCTAGACCCAGTAACATTTGAAGTGTTAAAAAACGGCTTTGTGAATTTAGTCGATCAAATGGCTGAACAAATGTTACGTACATGTTACTCGTTTGTTATTTATAATCGAGACTTTAGTTGTGCATTATGCGATGCACAGGGGAATACCGTTATGCAGGGAACGCAAGATATTTCCGTACATGTAGGGACATTACATTTAACCGCAAAAGCTGTTTTAGAGGATTTCGCTGATGACATTCATCCAGGTGATGTATTTTTAGTAAATGATCCTTATCGTGGTGGAACACATTTCAGTGATGTGCGTGTAATTTTACCAGTGTTCCATAATGATAAACTGATTGCACTTATGCAAACAAATGGACACTGGGCAGATGTTGGTGGCTCTAACCCAGGTTCCTTTGATATTACAGCAAAGGAACATTACGGGGAAGGGCTACGTATCCCACCTGTCCGTATTTATAGTAAAGGTCAATATTTAACAGATGTTGTGAAGATTATTGTCATGAATATGCGCATTCCGGAAGAACGTTTAGGAGATTTAAGGTCTCAAGTGGAAGCGGCAAAAGTTGGAGAGAAGCAGCTCCAAGAAATGATTGAAAAGTATGGCATTCACACGGTGCTAGTAGCATTTGAAGAAGTTCAAAATTATGTAGAGCGATTAATGCGAGCGAAAATTAAAGCTTTACCAAAAGGACAGTGGGAAACGGTGGACTATATTGATATGGATCCGCAAGTAGGAGATGGTCTCATTCCAATTCGTGTGAAAATGACCATTACGGAGAACGAAATAGCTTATGATTTAAGCGATTCACATCCTTATATTAGCTGTTTTTTAAATGCAGGCTTTGGCTCAGCACTCTCTGGAACTTATGCAGGGACCAAAACATTTTTCCCAGAGATTCCACTGAATTCAGGATTTTATCGTGTTGTGAAAATATTCCTACCCGAAAACTCAGTTGTTAACGCACCTAGCCCAGTAGCTGTTTCTGGCTATTGTTCAGGCGCGTTTGAAAAAATTATGAATGCCTGCTTCGAATTATGGTCGAATATTATGCCTGAACGCGCTATCGCATGTTCATTTAATTTAGAGTATTTATTAATAGGTGGGTATGATCAGCGGAGAGATAGTAATGAATATTTTATGTGGTATGACTGGATGGCTGGTGGCCATGGTGGACGTATTGACCGTGATGGTGCAAATACTACTTCACCGGTTTTCGGGGTAGGTTTGAGTGTTCAACCATGCGAGGGGCAAGAGCGTTTGTCTCCGGTTGTTACAACGAAGCATGAAATAATCATAGATTCAGCTGGTCCAGGTAAATACCGTGGTGGCTGTGGTGTAGAAAAGGGAGGCGTTTTAACGGATGTAAACCAAACAGTGATGTCCTATTGTTGTGATCGCTCTCGCTCCATTACATGGGGGATTGTGGGCGGCCTACCTTCTATCGCGCAGGGGGCCATTTTAAATCCAAACAAAGAGGATGAAGAATTTTTAGGCACGATTTTCTCCAATGTCGAGTTAAAAAATGGAGATTCCTTTACACGTCCCTCAGCAGGAGGCGGTGGTTTAGGTGACCCATTAACACGAGATGTAAACGCTGTTTTAGACGACGTAATAGATGAATATGTTTCGCTTGAGCGCGCAAAACTTGATTATGGTGTAGTCATCCATGAAATTGACCGTGATATAGATGCCTTCGAAATTGATATGACTGCAACATTAAAAGAACGCGATTATATTCGAAAAAATCGCCATAGATGGCTAGAAACAGATCCAATAGAGGTTGAGCAGATGTATAACAAAGGTGAAATTAATCAAATGGACGTTGTTCGTAAATATGGTGTCATTATGGATTATCAAACAAATACAGCATTGCCAATTTCCACAGAGCAATACCGAGAAGCAATGAAAAAACGTTCTTTGGCATATTGGGGATAGACATAACGTTCTAGCGTATTGGGGTATGTATCAACTAACTTTAATCATAAAAGAGAGAGTAGTTCACACTACTCTCTCTGGGAATTGAGGGTATATCAATTTTTAATATTAAGTAATGCGTATATGATGAAAAATACTACTACATAACTTAAAAAATCAAAAGTTAAAGAGTTTATGTTTAATAAACTCGAAGGATGAAAGAGGGGAAATAACTAAAGATGATGGCTACTGCCCAACCAAAAATAATCAGCAGGCATATCTTGTTTAAAACTATCGCATGGATAACGAATAATGGGTTGAATTATAACATCATCAGTGTAAAATTACACCAGTGATGTTATTTTGGTTGCGTAGGCAAATTTGAAGGATATCGAAAAAAGCATACTTGATTGAGTTATGCTTCGGGAGGGAATGAAATGACATTTTTACGTTCTTTGCATGTCAAAATTATGATGGTATGTATTGTGTCGTTTATAGTGGCGGTAATTGGCATCAATCTATTTGATCTTTATCAATTAGGAGTACTCGGTATACTTGCTATTATTGTATTTCCAATTACGATGATTTTAGCAGGAAGACGCTATGCTCCAGCGCCATTTAATAATTTCACTACATGGATTGTTATCATTATGATTGGTCTTTGTATCTTACATTGGATAGGTCAAGATGATAAGGAACTTTTAATGTCGCTTTTCACAGTTGATTTTGTCTATACGTGGTTGCTTCATAACGACCCAGTACGAGAGTATATGGTTGCTAATGATTTTATGTTCTTTCACTATATCGTGCGCATTGGGCTTGGGTTATTATACGGTATTTTGTTGGATGTCTTCGTTTATTTCGTAAAAAAGATAATGAAATGATAAGTGTACAAAAACAGCAGACATCTTTTTCCTTTAAATGTATAAAAATTAAACAACTTTATGATTTGTTTTACAAAAGGGCCTGTATCGACAATTACTTGGTAATTAAAGATACAGGCTTTTAATTTCAATGTTTACTTGTTGTAATATATATATTTACTATTAGGAAGTCTTCTCGCAGTAATCTAACACAGAAGTAAGAGCATCAGTTTGTATTAAATCGACTAAGCTTAAAGCGTGATAAATCCTGCTTACTTTTTCCGTTAAGCGTTAAATCCGCTAGTACTTCACCAACAGCACTACTAAATTTAAAACCGTGTCCTGAGAAGCCCGCTGCAATGACAATATTTCGATGCTCAGGTAAAAAATCAATTATGAAATCTTCATCTGGAGTCATTGAATATTTGCATGTTTTTCCGAATTTCAATGCATCGTGCTGAGGCATAAAACGATTGATAAAGTTTTGTAAGTCTATTGTATCCTGTTCGTCGAATGGGCGTAGCGGATCATTTGGATTGATAACCTCACCGCCATCATGTCTGCCAAGCTTTAAGCCTGCACCATCAATACTAGGAAAACCATAGTACATAGAATCAGCAAATTCAAAACAATAGGCCGGGAAAATATCATCACGATAAAGCTGCTCATCCGCCTCAAACCATGCAAATGTTTTTCGCGTCGGTGTTACAGGGATGGCGGTGTCCATTGTTTGTAGTAACTCAGTTGTCCAAGCACCAGCTGTCACAATTAAATGTTTAGCCTCGTAAATATTATGTGCTGTTTGTACACGGACAATTTCTCCAGCTTTGATGTTCTGCACTTTTTCATTTGTATGTAATGTTGCTCCTGCCTCAATAGCTAATTTTTTATAAGCGTTAATGCAGGCTTCTACACGTAGGACACCAGCAGTAGGCTCAAAGCAAACAACGAAGTTTTCGGGTAAGGATAATCCAGGCCATTTCTTCATTGCCTCAGCCGCAGAATACTGCTCTAATGCTAAATCATAGAGCCTAGCACTAGTTTTCACATTCTGAATAAAAGGATGGGTCTCTTCCCCGACATTTATTACACCTGTTTGTAAAAATAATGCTTCATCTGTTAACGCTTCAAGCTCTCTCCATAATTCACCTGCCCTTTTGACGAAAGGTACATAACTAGCTCCTTCACCATATGCAAAGCGAATAATTCTTGTCTCACCATGATGACTACCTTTATCGTGAGGTGGATTAAAGGCATCAAGCACCAAGACATTTTTGCCTGCTTTCGCTAAATTATAGCCTGCAGCCATCCCCATCGATCCTGCACCAATTACAATCACGTCGTATATCATTTTAATCCCTACTTTTTTACTCTAGTATAACAAAACAAAAGAGGATGGGACAGAAATTTCAGAAAATTTTTCTGATAAGAAAATGCACAACCTCCTAACGGGAGTATTGTGCATTGCGTTTAAAAGCTATTTCACACTAGGTAATATTTTATTTAATACGATGGCTACTATAGCTGTAGGTGATGGGATAATGGAATATAGTAGATGACAAATTTCAAATATAAAAAACTACACATCAATTCGTTATTGCACAAATTTTGTGTAGTTCAAACTTTTGAAAAGTGATTGTTATGAAATGGAATCATTAATGATGTTACTAAAAGTAATAAAGGTCGAAGAGGTATTTTGTTCATTTTTCCTTGTGCAAAGATAAATAGGACGCTGAATATCAATGTCTTTTATAAAAACTCGCGCTACTTGCTGTCGTTGAATAAAGCTAGAAGCTGCTATGGATGGAGCTAGCATCGTACCATACCCAGCTGCAATGGCGTAAATGGATTCATTGATCCCGTCCAATTGAAGCCCTACTCTTGGCGGTGGGATTTTATGAACTTTACATAAAGCATTTAAATATTCTTTCGTAGAGCTACCATCTTCACGTGAAACAAATGGCTGCTGCATTAATTCCGCTAATGTCACTTTCTGTTCTGCCAGCGGATGACCAAATGGGACGATAAACCAATAATCAAGATTCATGAGAAATTGATAATTAATATCTGGATGATGCCCATCTTCTTTTACGATAAAAGCCATATCAACCTTATAGTGAAGCAATTCTTCAATAACCTGCTGGGAGTTAGCCGTTTTTATGTGGATATGCGTTGTCGGATAGGCTTGTTTATACTTTGCGAGCCATTTTGGTAATAAAAAATGGGATGGGACATGGGTAGAAGCAATTTGTAATTCTTCATTACCTGTGTTTTTTAATTGCTCTAATTTGTTTTCAATATCCAATTCTAAATCAAATAGTCGCTGAGCCTGTTTAAATAAAAATTCCCCATTTTGTGTTAAGGTAATTCCTCGACCTTTTGATTCTAACAGCGTTAAGCCTAGTTCTTTTTCCAAATTTCTAATTTGAATAGTAACGGCAGGTTGACTAATCATTAGAGCTTGCGCTGCCTTAGAAACACTTTTGAGCTCAGCTACTTTTGTGAATAATCTAAGAGCATGTAAATTCATTATGTATCCCACCTCTTATAAAAAATTTTTATCCTTTTATATAAATTATATATTAGATTTATTAATTTTCACTCTGTATCCTTTTAATTACAAAAAGTTTTAGGGGGTGGGGGACATGATGAATCGACAGCACATCGGA
Source organism: Lysinibacillus sp. Ag94 (assembly GCF_023242215.1). Taxonomy (NCBI): domain Bacteria; kingdom Bacillati; phylum Bacillota; class Bacilli; order Caryophanales; family Bacillaceae; genus Lysinibacillus; species Lysinibacillus sp. Ag94. Next base: position 1,333,304 of record NZ_CP096780.1, read on the forward strand.
ATTTTATTTGGTGGGGTGCTATTACTTGTAGTGGCTATGGGGATTAGCCGGTTTGCATTCACACCAATTTTGCCATTTATGCGTCAGGATGTCGGGTTTTCGTTTGAAGTTGCAGGATTTTTAGCATCGAGTAATTATATTGGCTATTTCATTGGCGCTTTGTGGGCAGGGTTTATCAATCGCCAAAAGAAGAACTTTTTATTGTTAAGTGTTGTCTTGAATGTCCTTTCTGTGGTTCTTATGGGAATCATAGAAATATATAGTGTTTGGCTTGTGCTTCGTCTGATTGCAGGCATTACAGGGGGACTTATTTTTGTATTAACATGTAGTATCGTAATGGATTATTTAGCAAAGCATTCACTTACACGATGGTCAGGCTATTTATTTGGTGGTATCGGTTTAGGAATTGCTATTTCAGGTTTATTAGTCCCTGCTATTGAAGTACGTTTTGCTTGGCAAGGTACATGGATCGGTTTAGGGGTTTTATCTGCAGTTTTTTTAGTGACGATATTTATACTTTGGAGAGATTTGCATATACAAGATAGTGTGAAAACCGAAAAATCCGCTGATGCAAAAATGACAAAGGGCTTTATGCCATGGTTGATCGTCGCCTATGGCTTTGAAGGATTAGGCTATATTATCACGGGTACATTTTTAGTGGATATCATTCACAATATTCCTTCACTACAAGCATACTCTTCGTATAGTTGGGTCATTGTTGGGGTAGCGGCTATTCCGTCAGCACCTGTTTGGACTGTTTTATTAGAAAAATTCTCTGCCATCAAAATTTTAGTTGTCGCCTATGTATTGCAAGTATTAGGTATTTTGTTACCAGTATTTTCACAAACTGTATGGAGTGTATTATTATCGTCATTTTTATTCGGCTTAACATTCGTAGGCATTGTGACGTTAACGACCTCTTATGCACGTCAGCTATTCCCGACGCAAAGCGGTTTAGTCGTATCATTATTAACAACATTTTATGCTTTTGGACAAATTATCGGACCAATCATCGCGGGTCAGCTTGTAGCAATTTATAGTAGCTATAAGGCAGCGCTTATCTTTGCGGGAGTCATTGTATTTTTTGCATTGATTATTATGTTATGTGGAAGATGGATCACTGTTAAACGACAAGCCACTGTAGACAATGTATTGTCCATCAAAACTCAATCTAGTTCTTAAACTAGAAAAGCCAGAAATTCGATCGGGGATTTCTGGCTTGTATTTTTACTTATAGATGGCATGCTTCGATTCTATACAGCAATGAGTGAATAGTATAATAAGAACAGCAACGAATTGTACGCATATATCGAAGTACAGTATTTCATCCACGATTACCTGATCGGTCTGATTTAAAGCCTCTTAAACGTAAAAGTGGACGATAAATGAAATTGACAAAATTTGGAGGGTGATAGTTGGTGGATAAGCGTGAGCGAACAAGAGCACAAATATTAGTAGCGGCAAAAAATGTTTTTTTAGCAAATGGATATAAGGAAACGACGATCAAGTTAATTGCCAAGGAAGCAGGACTAGGTTACGGGACGATTTATTCTCATTTTAACTTAGGAAAAGAGGAAGTTTTGGCAACTTTAGTTGAGGATGTCATGGGCCCATTCTATAAAATTGTAGAACTAAATTATACGCCTAAAAATAAGCAAGAGGCTTTTAAATTTACGTATAAAAATACATATAATTACTTATCCTTGGCAGTTGAAAACAAGGAAATATTTAGATTGATTCATGAAGCAAAGGGGATGTCCCCGTTAATTGAGGAGAAATGGGAATCAATCACGGATCAATTTATTAAAAGGGTGTCTGCCAACGTAGAAATTGTTCGACAGCTGGGGCTTATTCGTAATGAAAATTATCATGCGGAGGTTATTGCGGGTTCATTGTATTACATCGGAGAGCGGTATTTATGGAAAATTATTTTGGACAAAACAGACATTCCGATTGAGGAAATTGCACGTGATATGACAACAATGTACACTTTCGGTTTGTTTAAATAATTCTGCTTAAAGTGAAAAAAAGCTAAATAAAAACAAAATTAGCTAATGACGCGGCTTCAGTTTCTTATTTATAATAGAAATAACGTTATAAAGGGAGGAATTGAAATGTGGTTAAACCAGTCATGTTTAGAGGGAGAAATTGAAATGTGGTTAAATCAGTCATGTTTAAAAATTGACACCGCGTCAGTTTTGGAGGAAGATTGTTCGCTTTCGGAAACTTTCTTTAAAAGAACTGCCACAGATGAGCAATGTATCGAAATGTACAAACATATGGTACAAGGAAGAATCTTTGATGGGATTGCATTGAAATTTCAGCGCCAAGGTAAAATAAAAACATATCCACCAATTAGAGGGCAAGAAGCAGCACAGGTTGGAAGCGCTTACGCATTGACTTCGAATGATTGGATTTATCCTAGTTACCGAGATATTGCTGCTTCATTTGTTCACGGGATGCCTATCGATAAGTTCTTTTGTTACACAATGGGTAAGATGGCTGGGCAGCATTTAACTGATTTATCAATTTTTCCTATTCAAATTGTTATTGGAGCGCAATTTTTACATGCGGTAGGTGGGGCATGGGCTAGTAAATATAAAGGGGAAGATAGTGTTTCGGTTGCTTATATGGGTGATGGAGGTACCTCTGAGGGCGATTTCCATGAAGCATTAAATTTTGCAGGTGTCTATAAATTACCAGTGGTTTTCTTTATTCAAAACAATCAATGGGCAATTAGTAATCCAATTCATAAACAAACCGCTAGCCAAACAATCGCACAAAAGGCTTTGGCTTATGGGATTACAGGAATTAGAGTAGACGGCAATGACGTATTAGCAGTTTATGAGGCAACGAAGCTTGCTATAGAAAAAGCTAAAAATGGCGAGCCTGTGCTGATTGAAGCTGTTACATTTCGCCAAGGACCTCATACAACTGCAGACGATCCGACGAAATATAGAGACCAAGCTGAAGTTGAGCAATGGCTGACAAATGACCCTATAGAAAGAATGAAAAAATTTATTGTTTCTACTGGGCTATGGAATGAGAGGCAAGAGGAGGAGCTGTTAAAAGACTGTGAAGAAATCGTTTTAAAAGCCTATGAAAAGGCACTTACAATCGAAAAGACAACCATCCCAAAAGTACTAAGAGCAACGTATGAAACAATGCCTCAAAACTTAGTAAGACAAATGCAACAAAGAGGAGGGGTGTAATAATGGAGATGACAATCGTACAGGCAATCAATACATGCTTAATTCAAGCAATGGAAAATGATGAAACAATCCTCTGTCTCGGTGAGGATATCGGAAAGAATGGTGGGGTTTTCCGTGTGACGGACGGGCTCTTAGATCGTTTTGGAGAAAGGCGTGTAGTTGATACACCGATTGCTGAGTCTGCAATTATCGGAGCTGCAGTAGGTTTAGCTACTAGAGGACTTAAACCTATAGCAGAAATACAGTTTTTAGGGTTTATTTATGAGGCGATGGATCAAATGGTAGGGCAGGCTGCACGCCTTCGTTCTCGAACGGAAAGTACAGTTACCGTGCCGCTAGTTGTTAGAGCACCGTACGGAGGAGGCATTCATGCACCTGAATTACATTCAGATAGTTTAGAAGCATTGTTTTTACACTCACCAGGTTTAAAAGTAGTTATGCCAAGTACGCCTTCCGATGCTAAAGGGTTACTCGCAGCGGCGATTAAAGATCCAGACCCAGTATTGTTCTTAGAGCCATTGAAGCTATATCGAACGATAAAAGAGGAAGTACAAGAAGAATACTATGAATTGCCTATTGGTAAGGCGGCAATTGTTCAAGAAGGGGAGCATGTGACTATCGTTACATATGGTCCGTGTGTCGTAACGGTTAAACAGGCAGTAGCGCAATTACAAGAGCAGGGTGTGTCTGTGGAAATCATTGATTTACGCACAATTGCACCGATTGACTATGAAACGATCATACAGTCGGTAGATAAAACTGGCAGACTAGTCGTTGTCCATGAAGCGGCAAAAACAGGCGGTGTAGGGGCGGAGATCGCAGCAGTTATTGCCGAAAACTGTATGTATGCTATGCATGCACCGATTTTACGTGTCACAGGCTATGATACACCTTTCCCAGTATCGAGCATTGAGGCAGAATGGATGCCAACCGTAGCGCGCGTTGTAAGTGCAGTACAAAATGTCATGAAAGAATAGGGAGGGATAGTAATGTATGATTTTTTACTCCCTGATATAGGGGAAGGTTTACATGAAGCAGAAATTGTTGGCTGGTTTGTAAAGCAAGGGCAAAAAGTAGAAATTAATGAGCCGTTAGTAGAGGTTCAAACTGATAAAGCGGTTGTAGAAATTACAGCGCCAATTACAGGGGTGATTGAGAAGCTTGGCGGCGAGGAGGGGAATACCATTACGGTAGGTAGTCTGCTTTGTCAATTTAGTAAAACCTCAGATTCGTCACCACCCCAGCGAACTCAGCCACTTGGAGAGAAAAAAGAGGAGACTTTGCCGAAAGAGAAGATTGAATTTTCAGTATTAGGAAGGGTGATGGCAGCGCCTTCAGTTAGAAAAGCAGCGCGCACCATGGGCATTAATATTGAAGAAGTACAGGGCAGTGGACCAAACGGACGGGTGCTGCGAGGTGATTTAAATAGATATGCTACACAATCATCGTCTACGATAGCACTAGTGCATAATAAGTCAAAACGTATTGAAAATGAAGTGATTGAAAATAAAATCATCCCTATTCGCGGCTTGCGCAAAGCAATCTTTGAAAATATGCAAAAAGCCGTTTCTAAAGCAGTATTATGCACAGGAATGGAAAAAATAAATGTAACGAAATTAGTGGCTTTTAGGAAAAGTATTCAACAGCTGCCGGAAATGAAGGACAAAAAAATAACTTACTTGCCTTTTTTTATCAAGGCAGTTGCGACAGCTTTACAGGAACATGAGCAGTTTAATGCCAAGGTTGATGAAGATCAAAAAGCACTGGTGATTTTCCCTTATATTCATATTGGTGTTGCAGTTGCAACTTCAGACGGTCTACTTGTGCCAGTAATAAAGCATGCAAATAAAAAAAGTATTTTTGAAATTGCAGAGGAGCTAGAAAGCCTATTGACAAAAGTTCTTTCTAAAAAAGCAACGGTAGAAGATTTAACAGGTAGTACTTTTACAATTTCTAGTACAGGAAAGGACGGGGCAACATTTGCGACGCCGATTACGAACTATCCTGAAGTAGCAATCCTGGGCACTCATAAAATTGTGAAAGAGCCAATCGTAGTAGAAGATACAATACAAATTGGTCATACAATGACACTGTCTTGCACATTTGATCATCGTGTTATTGATGGCGAGCCAGTAAATGCATTTATGCGTAGTGTGGCAGACTATTTAGAGGGACCTGTACGTTTTTTACTATAGTTCAAAAATGATAGATGCTAGCCAAAGTGGTTTCTGTTGTTGGATGTAGTATGCAAGTGTCGCTATGCAAAATGAGATTTGCACAGGCAAGAAAATAATTAATGCCTCGTAAACGCCTCTGCCGCGTTTACGAGTTTTTGTGTCATCTAAATGTTTGGGCTAATGGGGTAGTAATTACGTCAATCAATGTATTATCTTTATATGTAAATATATATTCATAGTTGGTTGTTTCATCCAACATTTTCGGTAAGTAATAGGTTAAATCTGCTATTCCTACATTTTTAGGATGGAAAATCCATGCTAGATCTTTCCAATCTAAAATGCCTTCTGCAACTTTAATCGGTGTGACATAATGATAGGATTCTGGCAATTCAGCAATAAAAGCATACATACAGCCATAGTCGGTCCTTCCATCAGTCCACGTTATTTTCCCTTTATATGTAATATCTTGCAGTGCAATGCCCGTTTCTTCCTTAATTTCTCGTAATGCACCAGCCAGTGGTGTTTCATTTCTTTCAATTTTTCCACCCACACCGTTCCAAGCCCCCATCCATTCTGGAAAATCTCTATTTAGTAATAATATTTGGTCACCCTTCTTAAGAAAACAAATTGTAAATTCAACCAAGCCTCGTACCTCCTTGTTAAAAGATAGAATGAGTTCATACAAGAAATATAGATACTAAAATAGTAGCACAAACAAGTGAAATGGTCCTCTTCATAAAAAACTGTTTTAAAATATTGATATTACGAAAAGAGTAGGGTCAATGAAGAAACTTAGTCATTGTAAGAGCGGTTGACAAACTCTTTTAATGAGCTAAAGTTTTACATATACGACATGACTAAAAAATGAGGTGCATATATGATTTTAATAAGTGCTTGCTTAGCAGGATTAAAGGTTCGATATAACGGAACAGATAGTTTAGATGAAAGAATTCAAAAACTTGTATTAGAAAATAAGGCCGTAACTGTATGCCCTGAACTTATGGGAGGTTTTTCGACCCCTCGTGAGCCAGCGGAGATAGTCGGCGGAGATGGTGAAGATGTTTTGGATGGGAAAGCGATAGTGGTGGAAAAGTCTGGCCGTGATGTAACGGAGCTTTATATAAAGGGCGCGTATGCAACTTTACAGAAAACACTCGAACTAGGTGCGACTATGGTCGTGTTAAAAGAGTATAGTCCTTCATGTGGCAGTGCAATGATTTACAATGGGGATTTCGATGGTACAAAATTAGTTGGCGCAGGCGTAACTACTGCATTGTTAAGAAGAAATAATATTGTTGTTTTTTCTGAAGAGGATGTTTCGGATTTATTAGCGGAAATTTGATAGAAATATTTTTGCCTTACAATGTTGCGCTGAAGTCTCTTTTATGAGCCAAGAATTAAGTGGTGAACATAAAGAGGATAAGCAAGCACGCTTAGATATTCTAGTGAAAACACAGGAGAATATAGCGATAAATATTGAGATTCAATTAAGCAATCAACATGATATGATTAAGCGGACACTATATTATTGGTCAAAAATTTACACTTCATAGCTTAAAAAAGGTTTTGGTTATCATAAACTAAGACCAACAATTACTATTAATATTTGTAATTTTAGTTTGTTTAAGCAAACGGATGCTTATCATACTTCATTCCATCTATATGAAGATGATGGGAAATTTAGAATTGATGATGTTTTAGAAATCCACTTTATAGAAATGAATAAATTTATTAGGCAATGGTTTACTAATAAATAATGGTTTACTAATAAATTAAACCCAATAGATAATGAACTTGCGATCTGGTTATTGTTACTAGGGGCGGTTGATGTAAGAAAGAAAAAAGTCTATAAAGAATTTTATTTGGCATTGGAGGAACTTGCTATGAATGACAAAAGAATAAAAGATGCTTTAACTATTTGGCAAGAATTAAGTCAATCTCCAGAAGAATATTATGCCTATGAATCCCGTTTAAAATATATATTAGATGAGGAAGCGAAGCTAGAAGATGCAAAATATTTTGCGGAGAAAGAAGGGGTAGCTAAGGGGATAGAGCAAGGAGAGAAAAAGAAGCAGCAAGAAATTGCCCTAAAAATGTTACAGAAAAACATGGATCTAGAAAGCATTGCCGAATTTACTGAATTAACATTCGATGAGATAAATAAATTAAAGGAACAGCTTGATGAATGAGCTAATTGATTTCCGCGAAGGTATGCACTTTTCTATTGAAATCGTTTGTTCTATCGCTAAAAATTTTCGCTCAAAGAGCTCCCAGGCGAATCGAGAAATGTGAATCACCACTACGTCTGAGAGCTCGTATAATTGTTTAGGGTTTACTTAAAAAATGTTAAAGAGATTTGTCATTTCAGTAACTTATTGAAATTCTATAAAGTTTGGTTCCTCAGGATAGTATAGTTCCTTGCGTAAGCAGACATCCCGATGTGTGAGGGTTTCGCCTTTAAATCAAATCCAAATTTCATCATCTGCCATGACACCAGTGTTTTCCGTACGATGCCCCTTCATCGTTGGTGAAAATTGCTTATTAAAATCCTCAATATAATTAATGACATATGGTGTGCCACCATTAGCCGGTATTAATTCAACATGTGCAATAATGTCATCCATCCACATCACGTCAAAAGTCATGTAATCAATCAATAGCTTCACTTCCTCCTATGAATAAATGTTTCAAAGTTGGATCACGCAACTGTGAAAGTAATACGTTCTTAGCACGTCCAAAAATTGTACGGTGATTGTTGGATTGTCGCTACTAAATTCTCCTTATCCATAAAGGGTGGGCCTTCATATTTAGATCAATCAAAGAGTTGAATATGCAAATATGAGAGAAGGTAATATTTCTGCTTAATCCCTCATTGCCTCGTGCATTTTGTTTGCCCCACTTATTGCCGTCGATACGCCATTTCTCTTGATCTCCCTTACTTGAGGTACTAAGTTCAGCATCGATAGGATGTAATCCCATCCGAACTGTTTATCGCTTCTTTAAACTTCGACTTAATGTAGATTGCTCCCACAAATTAATATTTTTCTTTATCTCCTTTTTCGATTCGAAAGGAGGAAGAACAATATGATAACGATGGCCGAATAGATGAAAATCCAAGCAAATTGCCAATAAAAAGTGGTCGGTATTGACGGTATAGAGTCTTTTGAACTCATCATTTCCAATGAAAGACGGACAGGTGGAAGTAGCCAAATGAGTCCCTTGATTTGTAGAATTGTCTCTTTTAAAGTAGCGATAACGACAGATACAATTAAAATGGCAAGTACACCCCACCAGGTATTTTGCTTGTTTTTAACTAGTTCTCTCGTAAAAATAGCTGAAAGTGCGCTAGCTAGTACAGATAAACTAAAATGAGAGAGGAATCCTAGAAATTGATGTATAAATCTTGGTTTTTCACCAAAGGCGCCAATTAGCGTAGGGTAGACCACTGATACACAGCTTAAAAATACACCAATGAGTACACAAATTACAAAATTTCCTAAATTATATTGTGTGCGACTTTTGGCATGAAGTGTTGTTATTACTTTTTGTCCTTCATCTTCTGCGTGAAATAGTGTCACTGTAAACCAGCCCATTAGAAAAAAGAGAATAATAGCTGTAAACGAATAACTGTTCAATATTGGATTTGGGGTAAAGGTATAGTTGACAACGAGACATAAAATAAAAATTGAAAAGGGTGGAACATATTTATAGGTCCTTACATAATTAATAAATTGATAGCGCAATAAACTTGTCATGCCAGCGTCTTTTCCTCCTTAAAAATGAGTATAAAATTGCTCCTCCTTCTGATTAATTGGGATTAATTTTTTTATAGAGGCTTTTTTCTGTAGAAGATCCAGTAATACTAGATCTGTATCTTCTGTCTTAATAACGGTAATGACCTCATAACAACCATTATTTAATAGACTTTGACGTTGAATTTCCAGAAAAGGTAATAGGTTGTCCAATAATTTATCAGTTGATATTTCAAAAATTAATTTATTTTTCTGTATATCTTTTTTATTGAATGAATCAGCTTGAATGATCTTATTATTTTGAATAACAAGTACTGTATCAACAAGATGCTGCAGTAATTTTGTTTCGTGGCATGTTAAAACGATACTTAATCCTTTGTCCTTTAAAATAGAAAGGGTTTCTTCTAGGTCACTTTGGGCTTTAGGATCAAGTCCTGATAACGGTTCATCTAAGATTAGTAGATCTGTGTCTTCAAGCATTGCCTGCATTATCATAACCTTTTGCTTCATTCCCTTAGAAAAATTAACAATTCGAATGTTACGAGCATCCTGTAAATTAAATAATTTAAGTAACTCATTTATTTTTAGTTGTAGTTGTTTTTTTGCCATGCCTCGAATACGGCCCATATGATAAAGATATTCTTCTGGCGTAAACAAAATATGTGAAGGGGTCACTTCAGGTACATAGCCAATGTTTAAAGATTGTCGATGTTTCACGATAGAACCGCTATCAGCATCGACTAACCCCGCAATAATTTTTAGAAGGGTACTCTTACCAGACCCATTCTTTCCTACTAGGGCTATAATTTGATTGGCACAAATAGAAAATGTAGCGTTCTCTAAGATTTTCTTACCTTTATACTGTTTAGAGATGTTCTGTATTTCCATAATCGTATTCATCTTTACACACCTTTATTTTTAGGCTTTATTGTAAGTAATTCGTTTCTATAACCTACGATGAAAAATATTAATTAACTGTAAATTTAGTATAGATGAATAGTAGTTCTTTTGCTAATAGAATTTGGTTTAATTTTCTATTTTTAGGTAGTTTATGACCTATCAACATAACGTGGGAGTGTTTTCCGTTCCGATTCTGCTTTGTTGTTGCTGTCGCTACGTTACACTGCGCTTTCGCACAGATTAAAACATTTGTTGCTGTCGCTACGTTACACTGCGCTTTCGCACAGATTAAAACATTTGTTGCTGCCGCTTCGTTACACTGCGCTTTCGCACAGATTAAAACATTTGTTGCTGTCGCTACGCTTTCGTACAGATAAAACATTCGCTGTGCTGCATGGTCTTATCTGTGACGATAATCCCCAAGTAGACGCCTAGCCCCAACCCCAACAACTTATATTCTGGCTATGTAAAAGATTCTACCCATTTTTGAGCAGAACTCTATGTTTAAACAATAATTAATTAAAATTTAACTCAATACTAGTGGAAATACCGATAAAGGTATTATATTTATTACTTGTTTATTTTTATAAATAATATTTTACTGTGTTACAATTAAGAGCGTAAATACTAGATTAGATAAATAAGTTTGATTGATAGAAATTATTTTATTTTTACTATTGAACGGAGTGAAATCTATGCAACGATTTCTAAATGATTTGTTAGGGGCAATAAAAGATAATTTAAAACTAATTGGTTATTTTTTTCTGGGTTTATTTTCAGTAGGAGCTTTCATGTATGCTGTTACTTTTGTTATAAGAATAATAATTGGAGATTCTTTTTTAATTAAATAACCCCTAGATAAAAGCATCTAGGGATTAAGGAATACGAATTAAATTAGCTCAAAATAAAAGGCGTCGTTTTAGTAAATTCGTCAATTCAGCTACTTCTTTTTAGAGGTAGTTTTTTGTACTAATACCCTTTGATTATAAGGATCGATATTTTTTTAAACTAATAATATTTAATGTAATAAATACTAGAGCGAAGCAAGCAAGGATCACTAAATCCACTAGAATTTCACTAAAGGAATATCCTTTATACATAACGCCGTTCAAAGCGTCAGCGGCATAGTATAGCGGCATAATACGCCCGATATTTTGCAGCCACTCCACCATATTATCAAGTGGGAAAATACCTGAAAAGAAAATTTGCGGTACAATGACTAGCGGAATAAATTGCATCATTTGAAACTCTGATGCAGCAAAACTTGATAAAAGAGCTCCTAATGATAATGATACAAGTGCAACGATAATATTGATTAGTAGCACAAGCCAGATGGAGCCAACGTGTACGATATCAAGGACATAAACCCCGAATAGAACAATAATAGCCGTTTGAATAAATGCAAACAATCCATAACCAAGCATATAACCAGCAACAATTTCAGAACGTTTAATCGGTGTCGCCAGTAAGCGTTCCAATGTCCCTGAAGTTCGTTCTTTTAACAACGCTATACCTGTAATTAAAAAGACGAAAAAGAACACAAAGAAGCCTGTCAACATCGGGCTAAAAATATCAAAAATAGCGGTATTTTCATCGCCAAATACATACTCAGTCTTCAACTTCATCATTGCAGATTGTTCTGGCTGCAAAACTTGAGAGAGTTTCATTTTTAAAGCCTTGGCTGTAGACGGATCATCATTTAATAATGTGAGCTTCAATTGCGTTTGATGAAAAGCTAACCAGCCATCATATTTTTCTTCTTTTAAATCGGCAATAGAAAAATCATTTTTTTCGATAACATGAAAATCCGCTGCTTCAAGCTCTTCAATGATGGATGCAGAACCATTTGATACGACTACTGTCATGTCAGGTTCGTTACTATTAAAAACAAAATACATTAACGAAAGCACAAGAAGAGGGGCAAAAAATAATAAGGCGAGTGTACGTTTATCCCGGATCATTTGCTGCATAATTCTTGTCACAATTGCACCGATTCTCATAGTGCTTCACCTCCAGCCTTTAAAAACACTTCATCAAAGTCTTTTGCCTGATAATGAGCTTTCAGATCATGTGGTGTTCCATGCGCAATGATATGACCATTGCGCAGCATTGCCAACTGATCACAGCGCTCAGCTTCATCCATTGCATGTGTCGTTACTAAAATTGTTTTATGCTCATCGTTTTTCAAACGAATTAACTCCTGCCAAATTTCCTTTTTCAATACGGGATCAATACCAACCGTTGGCTCATCTAAAATCAACAGCTTCGGGTTTTGGATAAGGGCAATTGCAAGGGATAATCTTCGTTTCATTCCACCAGAATAATTCAGCACCTTCCTATTTAAATCATCCGTTAAATGAACAAGTGTTGCAGCATAACTGACACGCTCCTCACGCTCTTTTTTTGATAATCGATAAAGCTTAGCAAAGAAATGAAGGTTCTCTTCACCGGTTAAATCTAAATATAGCGCATCAGATTGTGCCATATAGCCGATATCCGTCAGTAAATGTTTATGAGGGACAGTATAATTTAATACTTGAATACTGCCATTATCGGGTTTAATCATTCCCATAATCATTTTAATTAACGTCGTTTTCCCACAGCCTGAAGGACCAAGTAAGCCAATAAGTTCTCCCTTTGGTATTTCTAACGAAAGTGGGGCAATTACTTGTTTTTGCTGAAAATTTTTTTCAATGGAGTTTAATGAAATTGCATTGTTTCCCATATATCCATCTCTCCTTTACTGAACACAGTGTTGATACTTGAAATTTTAAGGCAGTGTATTAGGAATTACAATAAACAGATAACTAAAAAGTGTTAAGTGATTTTCGATGGAGATCAACATTTTTAAGCTAAATGAAATCAAAATGACATACTAAATAGTAAGCCATTCATAAATAACCATTTTACTAAATTAGATTGATGGAAATAAATAATATGAAATGCCGATATATAAGGTAAAATTGGAATATAAAACCTATTTGACCTTGTTGTGTCATTGAGGTAACGAGTAACTACTTTCAGCTAATGTCTTTTGGACCGAAAGCGTAGCGACAGATTAACATCAGCTGAAAGAAGTTATAGCCTCCGGAGGATGTCACAGAATCGGAAAGGCGTAAATAAAGGTTTAGCCTAAAATCATCGCATCTTTGCGATAACGGCTAACTGACCTGTGGTTCGTTACCGCTACCGCCGGCATAAGCACAAAGCCGATTCCAGATGTAATTATGCCTAGGCATTATTGATCGAAACCGCTAAATACTAATCAGAATAAAGTGAAAATACAATGGGGGGTCTAAATGTCTATTCACGATATTATGAATTTTGAAACCAAACGAGCTATAAAAAATGCATTACTTATACAAATAGAGGAAGTAGGGTTTGAACGAATAACAGTAAAAAAACTTGCTATTACTGCTAACATTAATCGAGGAACTTTTTATTTACACTATAAGGATAAATATGAAGTAATGGAGGATTTGCAGGAATATGCTTTTCAAACGATAAAAATAGGTCAACTTTATCAGCCATTTATAGCAGTGTTTAAATATATTAAAGAGCATGATAAAGCCTTTCGAGTAATTCTGGGGGAGCAGGGGAGCCCAGCTTTTAGTAAGAGGATGAAGACAGTTTTTAGTAATCATATTTTGGACAGAATCTCTGTTATTCGAGAAGAAGGACTTGATCCAGAGTTTCAACCATATTTTGAAGCTTTTTTAACATCCGCGATTTTAGGTGTTATTCAAGAGTGGTTAGATAATGGAGATGATTTAAACGTAGAGGATTTAGCAATGATTCATTTTCGGTTATTGCGATTCCTTGGTGATTTGGCATCTTTGTAACAATAAAGTTATACAAGAATCTGCTTGCTCCAAGAAAGCAAGCAGATGTTTGCATTATAAATATAAATCACGTTTAACAAAAACACGAATTGCCAGCATATAGCATAGCAGCCCGATTAAAAACAATGCCCCTAGCATCCAAAAAGACGAGCTATCTTGAGTCATTAATTTTTCAGGTGTAAACAATGAGTAAATCGTGAAGTACTTAAGCTTTTCTAAAGAACCGCCCATATTACTAAGTGCTTGAATTAAATAAAAAAGAATAGGAATTCCTGTACTATACGCGTAAGAGGTTCTTAAATCCTTACTACTACAGGATATTAAAAAGCAGTAGCCACTAATGGCAAAATGTAAGAAAAAAAGACCGATATTTAATGTCAAGAAAGCACTTAAATCCAATTCATTTGGAAATAGAATACCTGAAAAGATGATAGCTATTAAAGTTGTTGCGACGAGCAGTACCAAAATACTAGCAACCAAAAAAAATGCTTGCGTGAAGACAATTTTAAAACGTGTATTCGGTGTTGCAATTAAGTATGCCATAGAACCATTATCGATATAGCCTATTACTAATTTATTTGCCAGCATAATAATGAAAACTAACGGTAAAACTAGTAATAAAAATCCATACAAATAGGTAGATAGAAATTCAATTAACGAATTACCTATGTTACTCATACCAAATGCTGACATCAATTCTGGCATTGTTTCGGTAAGTTTATTAAGAGTATGGCTCATCTCAGGGTTATACATATAGACGATACTAATGATATAGAGCATTAATACAGCGAGAATAATACTAAAAAGTTTAATCGTAGCTAGCATCTCATGTTTAAGCAAAGTAAAGTTCATGATTCTTTTCCTCCGCTTTCGTAGTAATGCATGAATATATCTTCAAGTGATTGTGAAATGATATCGAGGTCATTAATTTTATAGTCTGCTAATGTATGAAGTAATGTTTGGACATTACCTTGAACTTTTATAATGGCTTGTGTTGGACCGATTTGTTCAATTTTAAGTTGCTCTCCTAAGAAACGAGATAGCTCTTGCTCACTTTGAAATTCTATTAAAAAATTTTTAGATTTTCGCTTTTTTAAGTCAGCAATAGTTTCTGTTGCAACAATTTTCCCTGCATTAAGGATCGCTACACGGTCACAAGTTTTTTCAATTTCTTCAATCATATGAGAGGACATGAATATGGTTGTGCCTTTTTCTTTTTCAGCTAAAATAAACTCGATAAACTTTGTTTGTATAAGAGGATCTAATCCACTTGTCGGTTCATCTAGAATGACTATCTCAGGGTTATGCATAAATGCGCAAATGAGACCTACTTTTTGCTTCATACCTTTTGACATTTTCTTAATAAGTCCAGTGGCATTTAATTCAAAATATTGCATGAGTTCATGAGCTCTTGTCAAATCTTTTAACCCTCGCATTTGGGCAATAAATTTAATAAATTGTTGTCCAGTCATTTTATCAATAAAAGCAATTTCACCAGGTAAATAGCCTACAAAAGTTTGAATTTCAGCTGTAGATTGGCGACAATCCAACCCTTTAATAAAACACTGTCCTTCTGTAGGCTGTAAGAAACCCATTAAATGCCGAATTGTTGTAGATTTACCGGCACCATTGGGACCTAAAAAACCGAACACTTCGCCTTTTTCGATTTGTAAGTCCACATTTTGTACACTATAAAAATCTCCAAATTTTTTAGTTAAATTATTGACTTCGATCATAGCCATACATTTCACCTCTTCGACTGTTCTTTATAATGATTATAATGCTTATTTTTAAAAAATAAATTGCTATAAAGTGAAACTCTAATCAGTGAGGGCCAAATGGCTAATGCGATATAAAAAAAGAACATGAATGGCTTCTTTAATAAGACTTCCTTCATGTCCTCTGTATAGTGATGTTAATTTTACATGGAATATTAATTTGAAGATATTTATTCTCCATAATAATCATTCAGTGCTACTTCTAAACGTTCTTCTAAGTGCTTCGAAATATAACCCAACACAAATTGTTCCTTTTCCATCTCAATTTGAGAGGATCGAAAAGTTTTTCTGAAAAAGCCTGCCTTATTTTCCATCACAAATTGCTGTAATGCTTCTGTCCGTAATGTTGACACAATTTCATTTTCGATATGACGCTCACGAATTTTTTGAACAATATCCTTTACGCTACGCTCTTGCAGTTCTGAAATTTGTTTTTGTAGATTTTCATTTTCTTGTTTAAGTTCAACTGTTTCTTTTTGAATCTCTTCTACTTGAAGCTCCGATTCCGAGGATACTAATTGAATGTTTTGTGCGAGAAAGTCTTGATTGATCGTTACTTGTAAGGAGCCATGTTCTTCGTTTGGCGTAATATTGAAAAGTCCTGTTTGTATCATTTGTTGTAGAACATTTCCAAGAATATCAACTTTATTCGCTAAATCGTCAGTGCCCATAGTTGTCGCAGTTATTTGATGTCTAAAGATTTGACCGTTGTCATCAATCCCTAGTAAAAGTTTTAAGCCTCTGACGCGGTGTTTATCTTTTAGCAGTAAAATCATACGAAGTCTTAAGATGGCAGGAAGATTCAAACGAATATTGGTGTTTGGGCTATTCGAAGCATTATCAAAAATATACTGTTCAAATGGTTTAATGTAATAGCGAAGCATCGCATCCGTAATTTCAAACCAACCTGCGACTTCTGCAATGGAATAATGATTTGATTCTTCAATATGCGCTAAATAGTTGTCATTATAAAGTATTTCTTCTAAAGGCGTATTTTGTATTTCGACAAACAATGGGTCATGTTGCACAATTCCGAGTACCATTTCTTTTGCATCATTTAGTTTAAGCATCCTTTTACACCCCACTTTATTTTTCCGAATAACCCTATATAGGTTTCTATTCTACTGGAAGCAATTGTATGACTATTTTGTGTAAGAAATAATCAATAGAACTAATGACCTGAAAACCTTTTCTGACTCTTAACAGAAATTTAAGTTGTATAAAATGGGAGAAATGTTGAAGTATATAGTTTAGAAGGGAATTCCTATGGAACACTGCTGCGAAGTGGGACATAGGACGCCCCGAGAAAAGCATTAGTATCATTGAAGCTATTAATTTTGTAGTCACTGAAAACAAAGATTTAATCAAAGTTAGCACATTCTAGTAAGCTGTAATAAGTGAAAATACGTTTGAATAGAGGGCATCCAATACACAAGATAGCTTAACGGCTTAACACTAGTAAAGTGAGTGTTGCGTCGATTGCAATAGATATTGAAATCACAGGAAAGATTGGTCAAAACGAAAAAGAGCCATCTCTTAAAAAGAAATGGCTAAAAAGTAATTACAGGAGTGAACACGTTGAGGGATCGCTAAGCGAATATGCTTAACACTACTATAACTATGTTGTAATTGTAGTTTTGTATAGTTGAAGGACTTGGAAATTAAATAAAAAATAAAAAGTCGCAGCGTTTGCAGACACTATCAAACTCATGAACAATTTGAAGATTAAACTAGAGCGATTATAATATTTCTTTAAAAAACTCATAAAATCCCATATCCATCGGAATAGCCCAAATAAAGAATCCAAGCAGCGCAATCGGTCCAAGTAATAAATGATAAATCTTAATCGGTAATATTTTTCCGAGTAAGGCTTTATAAATTGCTACACAAACCGCCATTATTGCAGGTAATAATAATATAGGCGGAATAAAACAAAGCAGTCTTCCGATAAAGTATATACCCGGAAATATGTCCAAAAACATATCCGTTAATCACCTCGTTATGTATATTTTATAAATGATAACATAAAAAAGCCACAGCTTCGTCACACGCTAGAAGGTGCTTACAACATTATTATATACCCTAAAAGGAGGGCAAACCTATGCTATTAACGCAAGACAAGCTAGACGCAATGATTATAGAATACCACCGGATGGTTAATGTCATCAAAGAAATGCCAGCAAAAATGGTTATTGGGATAAAACAGTACAATAGGGTATCGAGGCTACACTACCTAAGACAGCAGGGTGTCAGTGATCCAATTATCGAGGAGGCTATTAGACGTGCAAAGCCTTCTTGATAGAGTACAAGGTCAAGTGTATTTACAAACCATCAAAGAGTGGATGTAGTATTGAAAATAAAAACATCCAACATTGTTTATTATTTTTCTCCTACATAATCTAAAGTTTTCAGATTCCACATATACCCCGTCCGAATATTTTTTGGTAACCCAAGTGCCAAGTTAAAAATGCCCCGTACCCCACATGAGAATACGATAAAAAAATCACTCTACATAAAGAACATGAAAACATAGATTTCGTGATAGTTATCCCAATATAAAAAAGGTAAATAATGTGAACTCTTAAGAAAAACTTAAGAAATCTCCTCGCAATTCTTTAAGAAATACCTTTTATAGTAAAAGCATCTAATAATTACTCATGATCGGGGAGAAAAATTATGCAACTAATAACGTTCCTTACTGAATTTATAAAGCATCCAAAAACTATAGGTGCGATTTCACCTAGTTCAAAAAAACTAGCCAGAAAAATGGTCGAAACAATTCGTTTTAACAATGCCCAATGTATTGTTGAACTAGGTCCGGGTACAGGTTCATTTACGAGAGAAATAATGAAAAGAAAAGAGCAGTCAACAAAGTTAATTCTGATTGAGAATAATGAAATTTTTTGTGAAAAGCTACGTAAACAATATGAACTTGAGCCCAGTGTAATCGTTATCCATGGGTCGGCTGAGGATTTATGCATGTACATGTCTGCATTAAATATCGAAAAAATTGACTATGTTGTATCTGGATTACCTTTTACATCTTTGAATCCGGCCGTTTCCTCACGTATTTTACGGAATGTAAAAGATTGTTTAAAGGACGGTAAATTTATTACATTCCAATATTCACTTGTTAGGAAGTCCTTTATCCAAAAATACTTTGAGGATATTTCACATGAAAAAGTATGGATTAATTTGCCACCTGCCTATGTGCTAAGCTGCAAACTTGGAAATGTGAGGGCTAGTTAATGGGGCTACAAGATCTTTTATCGTATATCGAACAATATGGTTATTTTGCTTTGTTTTTCAGCTTATGGCTAGGAATCGTGGGTATGCCACTCCCAGATGAGATGATCGTGATGAGTGGTGGCTTTATGTCTTCGTTAGAAAAAATGAGCGTGTTAACAGCTTTTGTCATAACTTATCTTGGTGCAGTTTCAGGACTTTCCTTAGGATTTATCCTTGGTAAAGTGTTTGGCCATAAAATACTTGATAAATTGGTGAAAAAGAATAAAGCTAAGTATTTATTAAAGTCAAAAGAACTATTAGATAGATATGGTCATTTCGCTTTAGTTATAAGCTATTTCATACCAATTGTGAGACATATAATTCCATACTTAGTAGGTATGAACAACATGTCATTTAAAAAATACGCTTTGTATTACTACTCAGCAGGCTTTGTTTGGACATTTATATACTTTACACTTGGTTTGTTCTTTGGAAAACACATTGAACACATTTCCATACTAGCAACAAAATACGGTTTATATTTTGGCGCTTTCGTAGGTATTATAGGCTGTATTTATTATTTTTATCGACGAAAATTAAAGACGGTATTGTAAGACATTTTTATTATTTTTATATACGAAAAATAAAAAAATAGTTAAAATTAGGAACTGTAAATATTAGTAGGAAATATATTGCATGAAATTGGTGGGATTAGATGAGTCAAGAAACAATACTGATAGTTGATGATGAAAAAGAGATTAGAAATCTTATTGCAATTTATTTAAAAAATGAGGGCTATGATGTTCTTGAAGCAAGTGATGGAGAGGAAGGCTTAAGTCTTTTAAAGAAGCATCAAGTACATTTAATTGTCCTAGATATTATGATGCCAAAAGTGGATGGCATCGAAATGTGTATGAAGGTAAGGGAAATAGCTGAGATGCCAATTATTATGCTGTCAGCAAAGTCTCAGGACATGGATAAAATCGTTGGATTAACATTAGGAGCGGATGATTATGTAATAAAGCCCTTTAACCCTTTAGAGCTAATTGCGCGCATAAAATCTCAGCTTCGTAGATATATCAAAATGAATCGACTAGAGATGCTGAACGAAAATGAGATAGAGATTGGTGATATGCGAATTAATACCGATACACATGAAGTAATCGTTAACAATGAAAAAGTGAAGCTTACGCCAAGGGAATTTTCAATTCTTGAATTACTTGCAAGAAATCAAGGCATTGTAATGAGTGCTGAGCAAATTTATGAAAAGGTTTGGAAGGAAGAGGCTATACAGTCTGAAAACACGGTAATGGTACATATACGAAAAATTCGAGAAAGAATTGAGACAATGCCAAGAAATCCTCAATATATTAAAACAGTATGGGGAGTAGGTTATAAAATTGAGAAAGATCATTAAGCCAATACTTTTCTTATTAAAAAAACTAAAAATGTTCATTGTAACTGCTATAACAAAAGTTCGGCGAAGCATTAGAATTCAATTATTGACGACTTTTATTCTTTGTGCATTTTTAGGTTTACTTGGAGCAAAAGCCGCGCTTTCGTTTGCTTTGAATATCAACCCGGCAGTTAAGATTGATTATAGTCAAGGGATGCAGGAAATAAATGATCAAGCGCAGCGTGCCGCAGATCTAGCCAGCAATGAAAATAGTTTAGAAGCATTACAGCAAATGATTGAATTAGAAAATGATAAATTTGAAATGGAACAAAGTGCATTAAAAGTAATCGTTACCGATGAGAACGGAAAGGTTTTATACAAAACAAAGCAAGTGGAAGAGAAACAAATCAATTTGCATAATAAGATTCGGAATGTAATGGACTTTGCGATTAACCATCCACTCAATAATTATGAGGTACCAGCAATCGAGCAATTGAGGCAAGAATTCATTGCATTTTATCCTTTAACTATAGAAGATAAAAATTTATATTTGTTTGTCAGCGGTATTCCTGAAGGGATGGTTATCGCAAGTTCGAATGAGGGCCTTATCCCATTATTTAGTGCAATTGTTGTTTTTACATTTTCATTCTTATACATAACAAAACGAAAAATGAAACAAATTGAGGCATTGGCTGAGGGGGTTAAGGAAATCGCAAAAGGAGATTTAACCTATCGAATTGAGAAAAAGGGCATAGATGAAATAGCTTTGTTAACAGAGAATGTCAATCATATGGCTGAAGCAATTATGACCAATATAGAAATGGAACGAAGGATTGAAAAACAAAAGAATGAATTGATTACTAATGTCTCGCATGACCTACGAACACCACTTACTTCGATTATGGGTTACTTACGATTGTTAAGAGAAGAGAGGTACGATACGAAGGAGCAGTCTGATGAATATTTAAAGATTGCTTTCACCAAATCCGAACAGTTAAAAAACTTAATTGATGATCTATTTGAATATACGAAGCTAACGAATGAAAGCATAATCCTTGGGAAGCAAGAGGTATGTATGAACGAACTTCTCGATCAGTTAACTGAGGAGTTGATTCCGCAAGCGGAGGAAAACCATCGTATATTTATTAAAAATTTCTCGGAGGAGCGGATCTTCGCTACAGTAGATTCTGAAAAAATTGTCAGGGTTTTTGATAATTTATTAATGAATGCCATTAAATATAGTACAGGTAATGGCGAGATTTTTGTTTCTCTTGAAAGAAAAGAAAGTAATGTTCAAATCTGTGTCGCTAATGACAGTGATGAATTTACATCCGAAGAGCTAACGAGCTTATTTGAGCGATTTTATAAAAAAGATCAATCTAGAACAAGTGTAGCGGAAGGTTCGGGGCTTGGTCTTGCTATTGCTAAAAGCATTGTAGAACTACATGGGGGTAAAATTGGCGCGAAGTATACAGATGGTATGTTGCAATTTATCATCGAACTTCCTGTTACAGCTTTATAAATAGTAAGGTAGCATTTAATTCATCACCAAAAGTTACGGACTTTTGTTAAAACGTTTACTATGCAAATAGTTGATTGTAGTGGAGACTGGGCGACTCCTCGGGGATCAGCGTTTCAGATGAGACCCTGCAGCGAAGCGGCTCATCGAACGCCCCCAGGAAAGCGCCCAGTCGGAACGGAAATCAACCCCAAGTTTTGGTGATGGTATATTTAATGGTAAAATGCTACCTTTCTTCATGGGCGAATTAGTTGCTCAATAGTGAGAATATGATTGGTATTAGAGTCAGGGAGGCTCTTTTGCAAGTGCATAAAAATATTATTGTCCTTCGTAACAATTTGAATTTCTGTGTAGCGATATTGTTGTTGGACTTCTTGAATATATTCTAAAATTTTCAATATATGAAGTGGGTCTTTCATTTCTACTTCTACAAAAAAAGGTAGTGTTAATTGATGTAAACTTAAGCAACCGCGACGAATCCAAATTGCTTCATTGACGTAATAACGGATAGGTAGTTGACGATTACTTGCGATAAATAAGTCCATTTATATCTCCTTTTTTATATCATGATGTAAACAGTGATGGATAGCATTTCTAAATCGTGGATAGAACATTTAAATTGATGGATAGAATCCCAAAAATGATGGATAGAGAATCCTCAAAGAAATGGATGTGCATACATCAATCGTCATTAAATAGTTTAACGCAATTGATTGTACTTCGTCATCATAGAAGTTCATTCAAGAATTTCTTCTCTAATTACGTCAATACTAGAAGTTATATCTGGCTATAAAAGGGGTCATATTGATGAAGAAAATAATGCTATTTACATTATTGCTACTTTTTGCAGTTTGCTTTAGACCACTATTTGCTCACGCTAACGAGAACCAGAAAGAAGACTTAATGAAAATTGTAAACAGATTTATGCCATCGAATGCGTCCCTTATAAGCCCTGAAAACCCTTCCTCTAAACGCCCAATTCAACTCTATGACTTTGATCACGATGGACAAAAAGAAATAATATTTACGTTTAAAGTTAAAGCAATAAATCAACCATCGCCTTCTCAGTTTGGGTTAATAGTGCTAAAAAAACACAATACAGATTGGCGAAAGTTTTGGGAAACTAAAATGCAAGGCGTCGATTTGGATTTTTCTGGTTTGGTAGATATTACTGGTGATGGCACAAAAGAGTATTTATTTGGTGTGACAATTGGAGCGGCGATGGGCAGCAATCTGGAAGTGTTCCAATGGATCAATAACTCATTCGAAAAGATTGCTGAAGTTTCTTATCATAAAATAGACTTTGTAAATGGTGTACAAAAAGTTGGTCTAGCAGTTTGGCAAATGTATATTGGTGATAGCTATTTAGTGGATGTACTAAAATGGAATGGTGAAAAGTTGGTCTATAACGAAGAATTATATTCTCAATACTATCCGATCATCGAAAAGTTTTATAAAGAAAAAATTTCAGAAATGGATGCCTGGTTTTATTGGTATTGCCTTGCAGATGCCCAAATTAAAGCCAATAAATTTGATGAAGCATCTAAATCGATTCAAAAGGGAATTTCGTTAGTTAAAAAATCAGTCATGCATGAAGTAATCCAAGACTTTAATGATTTAACTAAAAGGCTGGAGAACAAAAGAAAATAATAGAAATCTTAATAACGGTCAGTTTCTTAAATGAGCTGTATAGTATCACCAAATTGTTCCGGGAACGGACTGTTATGTTTATGAAACTTTAGAGCGACTAAGATGTTCTAAATGGTCTTATCGCTAAAAACGCTAGACAAGTTAATCATTCTGTCTAGCGTTTTTTTATTGATATTTGTAAGTGATTACATTTTAAGGAATTGAAAAGATGTATAATAAGTTGAAAATAATAGTATAGGATGGAGTCAATCTATGAAATATTTTTTCTTTCGCAATAGTTGTATATTGCTATTAATGATCATTTTCCTAGTTCACACTTATTACACGGATGCATCATTGACAGCCGCTTTTTTCATCTGTACGGTCATTTTAACTTTATATTTCATCACACCTCTTTTGAAAAAGTTGCGAATTTTAAGTTACATAATGATTGTTCTTATATTATTTTGTAGCCTATTCTTTTCACTGCATATCATGTATGTATTGCCAATTTTGGCTTTCTTTATAATGGAGGGCGCTTTTCTACTGCAGGCGAAATTTTATTATTTTTTTATAGGCAGCTTAACTGTTATCGGCTTGATATTTGTCCTGTTGCAATGGCTCCCATTATACGGGCTACTAATGTTAATTATTCTTTCTGTATGTTCGTTGGTGATGCGTCATTACATGCAAGCATACAGTGAAAAAAATATTTTGTACAAAGAATTATTAGGACAATATCGTGCATTAAAACGTCTATCCGTTGAGCAAGACCAGCTTGTACGAGCAGAGGAGCGTACAAAAATTGCTCGTGATATACATGATTCAGTAGGACATAATTTAACTGCATTACTCATGCAAGCAGAGATGATATCCATTCAGTATGGACACGACGAGTTAGAAGATATTAAGCAATTAGCACGTAAAAGTTTAAACGAAACAAGGTATGCGGTTCGACAGTTAAAATCGAGCGAGGCATATGGCATTTCATCGGTGCTACATTTAATTAGAAGACTAGAGATGGAAAGTCGTTTACATATTCGCTTTACTATTGAAAAGGGAGTAATGTCATTACCTATTTCCAATAAGCAAAGCATAGTGCTTTATCGCGTTTTACAAGAATGTTTAACAAATGCGATGAAATATAGTGATTCAAAGGAAGTCGACATCATTTTAGGAAAAGATTCATTACAACAAATCAGTTTTCAAGTAAAAAACAAATCAATGAAGCAGTCACCACTTGTTCATGGTTTTGGACTAAAAAATATGACCGAACGCATCCAGGAAATTGGCGGAGAGCTACGTATATATAAAACGGCGCAACAATTTATAGTTGATGGATCTTTTCCGATGAAGGAGAGAGCTTGAATGAAAAAACGAATTTTATTAGTTGAAGATCAAACTATAGTACGAAATGGTCTGAAAATGATGATTGAGCAAGATGAGACATTGCAAATAACAGCAGAAGCAAGTAATGGTAGGGAGGCTTTACAATTACTTGAGAAGGTATATGTTGATCTTGTATTAATGGATATACGCATGCCAGAGATGTGTGGAATAGAGGCGACAAAGCATATCCGTAGTCACTTTCCGAATATAAAAATACTGATTTTGACAACATTTGATGATGAAGAGTATGCCTATCAAACATTAAAAGATGGTGCAAGCGGCTTTCTTGTCAAGTCGTCTGAGCCAGCAAAGCTAATAGCGAGCATTCATAGTGTATTAGATGGGGGCATGGTCATTCAAGAAGATGTTGCTGCCAAGCTAATGCCTAGGTTATTGCAACAAACGCCTACAAAAGTCACAACAACACAGCTTTCCACACTAACAGAGCGTGAATTAACAATTATCCAACTAATAGGGGAGGGTAAAACGAATAAAGAAATTGCGGATTCGTTATTTTTATCGGTAGGTACAGTGAAAAATCATCTTACCCATATTTTACAGAAGCTTGAACTAAGAGATCGGACACAGTTAGCGATCTACGCAGTACGGAATGGAATTGTTTAAAGCATAATATAAGATTTCATAATGAATTTCATTTGGCTCGTCCAGTTTAAAAATGACTTCAGTCACTGCCTTTTATGACGGAAGCTAGTCGTCTAGTCATTATGCAACTGCTATTCTTTAGAGAAAGGAGGCTGTTGAATGATTGAAGTAGTTAATCTAACAAAAATATTTAAAAAAGTAAACGCTGTGGATGACGTGAGCCTATACATTGAGCCCGGCGAAATTGTAGGACTTCTTGGACCGAATGGTGCTGGTAAATCAACGACAATTGCGATGATGTCGACGTTGATTCAACCAACAACAGGTGATGTCTTATTACAGCATAAAAGCATTTTAAAAAATCCAACTTCTTTACGAAAAGTACTAGGTGTTGTACCGCAAGAAATTGCTTTGTATGAGGAAATGACAGCACGTGAGAATTTGGAGTTTTTTGGAGACGTCTACAAAATTCCACGACTGAAATTGCAGGAACGGATTCGTATAGTGCTAGCACAAATCGGACTCGAAAATGAGCCGAAAAAACTTGTTAAACATTATTCTGGCGGGATGAAAAGACGTTTAAATATTGGTGTTGCTCTACTGCACGAGCCTGAATATTTAATTATGGATGAGCCGACAGTGGGCATTGACCCACAATCGAGAAAGTATATTTTAGAAACTGTGAAGAGGCTGAATAAAGAAGCCAATACAGCGATTATTTATACGAGTCATTACATGGAGGAAGTCGAGTATTTATGTGATCGTATTTATATTATGGATAAAGGGCATATAATCGCAGCTGGGAAAAAGGAAGAAATTAAGGCGATATTATCTTCAGAAAAAACGATTGTCTTAAAGCTAGAAAAGCATTCAAATGAATTTGTTGATGAGCTTATGAAACAAGGCTTTTTATCGAACTTTCAGGTAAAGGATGCGGATATTTCCTTTAGTGTAGCGAAAAATACCGATTTCCTTCCAATGTTATTACCTTTATGTGAGAAGCACGACATAGTTCTTAAAAGTTTTCATGTCCAAGAGCCTACATTGGAAGATGTGTTTTTACATTTAACCGGTAGAGCTTTAAGGAATTAGGGGGGGCTATGATGTTTTTAGCACTTATTCGAAAACAGTTAAAAGTATTGTGGCGTCACCCTCAAGAGCTAGTAATTTTACTATTAATGCCGATAGGACTAATAACAATATTAAGTTTTGCGTTAGGCTCATCAATGGATGATGATAGTAATCCAATTAATGTGAAGGTTGCGATTGTACAACATGAGGATGAGCAGCAAGAGTTGACGACGATTTTGCAGGAATCACAAGGTGAGAAATGGGCCGATGTACATTCACGAGAGAGCCTGAAACAAATGCTACCTATTTCTAGGCTCTTGCAATTGCTAGAGCAGGAAGATATGCAACAATTTATTACTGTTTCTCAGATTGCGTCAAGTGATTTGGATAGACTCAAAAAAGAAGGAGAGTATGATGTAATACTTGAAGTACCAGCCGGATTTACAAAGCAATTTTATACATCATTTTTCGCGAAAGGAGAAATTCCTGCCTTATATGTGTATTTAAATGAACAGAAAGAAATTGCTTCGACGATTACACAAAAAATTTTAGAGTCATTTCAATATCAATATACGCTTATGGCAGAGTTTAATTCAAAAGGGTTATTAACGCAGGATGTTAAATTGCCGACAGCAGATTTTTCATCTACCGTTAAGACGGTAAATCAACAGGAGCCTGTCTCAACGAGTGTATATTATACATTTAGTATGACTGTCATGTTTATTTTATATATAGCAGGGACACTTTCCAGTCAAGCATTCTTAGAAAAGCATATGCATATTTTTGATCGTATTTTACTAGCAAATATCAATCCGATGATTTATTTATTATCGGTTATTGTTTCAACTGTTATTTTGTCATTCATTCAAGTGTCCATTATATTTGGAGTTGTCTATCTTATGCTTGATATTTCATTTGTACAATTGCCTTTACATTTACTCGTGACATTGATGCTGGCAATTGTTGTTGGGAGCATTGCAGCATTACTATCAGCAGCTAACTACCGCTTTAATTCGGCAGAGTTTTCTAATTTGTTTAGCTCAGTTTTCGTATCAATTTTAGCTTTATTCGGTGGTAGCTTCTTTAATGTAAGTTCCTTTGCGCCGACTCTTGCGAAAATTGGGAGTTGGACACCGAATGGAGCAGCCTTACAAAGTTATTTAACGATACAGCAAGGAGGAGGGCTTGGCCAAATTTCATCTTATTTATGGATATTAATGGCTGTAGCAGTGATTTGTACAACAATCGCCTTTTTATTGTTCCCGAAAAGAGGTGGTATTGCATGATCCATATACTCAAGACAAAATTTTTATTATTAAAAAGAAAGCCCGGCGCTTTAATTGCAACTACTATCATTATTTGTCTTTATGCGTATTTGATAGGGCATGGACAACAAACAAAACAGCCTATTGCTATCCATTCGACTTTAAGTGAGGAAATGACAAAGCAAGTACTGACTGAGTTAGAAAGTAATAAAAATTATGAATTTACGATTTATAGTGAGGGTGAAGCAACAAAATTAGTTGAAACAGGTAAAGTCGATGTAGCAATTTTTTTACAGGAATCAAGCTATAAGTTACTGGTGGCTGTTGATTTTATGAATTCCAAATTTGTTCAACAAGAACTAGACCAAATTTATAGTCAAGTGGTTCAAAATGATGCGATGATAAAAGCTTTTCCTACGCATTTGCAAGATGAGGTAACAAGTGTGATCGCTGTAGCGAAAACAGCTCCATCATTTAATATCCAGTATAAAAACTTTTCTAATGAAAAAGGATTAAAATGGGATAACGGACTTCACACTCTATTTGGCTTTGCGCTATTTATGGTTATTTATACGGTAGCCAACGGTGTTAATCATATCGTCATGGAGCGTAGAAATGGTATTTGGAATCGTTTAACGGTTTCAAGTATTAGTAAATGGGAAGTATATACGGCTAATCTAGCTTATGCGTTTTTATTAGGCTATCTACAAATCGTATTAGTATTTTGCATTTTTTATTTTGGCGTTGGTGTAGATTTTTATGGAGGGTTTGTAGCGAGTTTAATTGCAGTCATACCCTTTTTATTGTGTATCGTTGCATTATCTATTTTTATCGCCTCTGTTACGAATACACCTAGTAAATTTAATACAGTGATGGCGTTCATTGCAGTACCATTTGCGATGCTAGGTGGCGCCTATTGGCCATTAGAAATCGTTTCGTCTAAAGTAATTTTAGCTTTATCTAATATTTCGCCAATCAAATATGGTTTAGAGATTTTAAAAGGTGTGACGATTAATGCTAGTTCTTATGTAGAGTTATTACAACCTTTAAGCCTACTATTATTTATTACAGTCGTATTTATGGGCATTGGCATTAGTGTTTTGGAGAAGAAAAGCTAAAGTTTAAGTATGCTAATATGTATCTTCAACTGTAAATGTAGTCATAAAAAATACTGCACCTACAACTATTATATATCTAACAGTTGTGGTGCAGTTCATGAACGACTTACTTACTCTTATTTTAGTGAATATCACGCTTTTTGAAGTTACCACCACGTACTTCTGATACATCAGAAATAACTACGAAGGCACTTTCATCGATATCTTTAATAATCGACACAAGTTTATTTTCTTCCATACGGTTAATGACACAGTTTAATATATCCGTTGGTTCATTAGAAAAACCGCCACGTCCTTTTGTATATGTAACACCGCGTCCTAAGCGAGCTTGAATCGCATCACCAATTTTCTCTGACTTTGCACTGACAACACGAACATCTTTTGATTTTTCTAAACCTACTTGAATAATATCGATAACGTTTTTCGCAATATAGTACGTTAAAGCTGAGTATAATGCGCTCTCTAAGCCAAAAATAAAGCTTGCCCCTAAGAAAATAAAGGCGTTAATAAATAATATAATATCCCCGACTGAAAACGGAATTTTACGTGATAGCAACACGGCTAAAACCTCAGAGCCATCTAAAGCCCCACCGTTACGTAAGACAATCCCAATCCCAACACCTAGTAGCATACCACCAGATAAAACAATTAATAACGGATCATTTGGACCTAAAATTGTTTTAACATCATGCATAAGCACTGTGGAAATAGAAAGAGCTGCTATTCCAGTACAACTCATCAATGCAAAAGTTTTACCTACTTGTTTGTAGCCAATCCAAATAAAAGGAATATTTAATACAAAGAGCAGTACGCCTAATGGAATACCAAAGAGGTGTGCTCCCATAATACTAATACCTGTCACGCCACCATCAATGACATCGTTCGGTATTAATACCGCTTCTAATCCATATGCTGCGATGATGGCGCCAATTATAATCATGATAAATTTTCGTGTGTTTTCAACTGTCTTTCTTCTTTTCATAAATCTTCTCCATTTCTTTACGTAAAAATATTACTTAAGGTTTTGGAATAATATTTATAGCAATTGTTTTTGTCTCAGTCTCATTCTCTTTGCTTGAGTCGGCCATATTATAGTATTTAATTATTAACTCGTTTAATTCATTTTCAAAACTCATAAATTGAGTAGTCGTTAATGTCAAATCAATAAATGAGAAAGTTGCTAAATCTGCAAGTCTTTCTTCTTCATCAAGTGAATTTAAATAATTTTGATATTGTGATAGTAAAGCTAATTGATAGTTGGAAACATAATTTAATTTTTGTTTGATTGTTAGTTGTGTCCAATCCTCCTGACTAAGTTTTTCTGCTCCTTCATTTAATGCATAAAATTTTTCTGTGACAGAACGTACTTTTCGCTCTTTCACAATTTTTATGATGTTTTCATCCATTAAAATTTGGATGTGACGATACAAAGTAGCTTGAGGTACATCCTTTATGATAGAAATCATCTCCAAAGTGCTTAAGCCTTCTTCTTTATCGTGCATTAGAGCTTGTAAAATTTTCATTCTCACAGGGTGCATTAAAACCTCTGCTTTATTCCGCATAAAAACGATCCTCCTATCTAATGGAATCAAGGGAAGCAATCAAATGTTATCAATATGAGAACATTATCAATAAATATACTATATATTTTTTATACAGATGTACAGTAGAAAGGTAATGAAATTATTTACATCTTCTGTTATCATTATCAATAATGATAATGAATGGGGGTTTTAGTAATGAAATTACACTATGGTTTTGATGATCTAAGCCAATTGGATTGGGCAAGTATACTTCCAATCATTTTGCCATTTTTATTCGTAGGATTTGTTCTAATCATTGTTGCTTTATTCGATTTATATCGGCACCGAGATACGCGGAAAAACATACTGATGTGGACAATTATAATTTTGTTCTGTAACTCAATTGGTTCTGTTCTGTACTTCATTATTGGTAGAAAGGATGTAAATAAACATGCGCTTAGAGATTAAAAATATTACGAAAAAGTTTAAACAAAAAACAGCCGTGAATGATTTTTCAATGGCCATTGATTCCAATGAGTGTGTTGGATTAATTGGACCAAATGGAGCGGGGAAATCCACGTTAATTCAAATCATTGCAGACATTCTAAATGCAGACGAAGGTGAAATTCTTCTTGAAGGTCAAAAGATTTCATCTATGAGAAATCAAATTGGTTATTTACCTCAGTATCCTAATTTTTTCTCATGGATGACAGCATTTGAAACATTGTCCTTTATGGGAAAACTTTCAGGCATATCAAAAAATGAATTGCAGAAAGAAATTCCATTACTTTTAGAAAAGGTAGGCTTAGGGAAAGAAGCACATATTCATGTCGGGACATTTTCAGGTGGTATGAAGCAACGCCTCGGCATTGCACAAGCATTGTTGCATAAGCCAGCTTTAATGATTATGGATGAACCGGTATCAGCGCTCGATCCAATAGGAAGAAGAGAAGTGTTAAATTTATTAAAAGAGATAAAAAAAGAAACGACAGTTTTACTATCAACGCACATATTAAGCGATGCGGAGGAAATTTGTGAGCGCTTTATAATGATTAAAAATGGTCACAAAATAGAGGATGCTACCAAATCAGAGTTGCTTGAGCGCCATCAAGAATCAGTTATCTTTTTAATGATTCGCAAGGTAGATTTTCAGTGGTTAACAATGCTTGAACAATTATCTTATGTGCAAAAAATCGAAAGCTGTCAAAATGGCTTCAAAATATACGTTGAAAATTTGGAAACAGATGCTAATCGATTAATACAGCACGGACTGGATTCAAAAGTGATGTTTACTAAATTTGAAGTGGGTATTCAAGACAATCTAGAAGAGATATTTTTAGAATTGGTGGTGTAAGTAAATGAGTGCTTTTATCGAATTAAGCAAAAAAGAGGTACATCAAATGGCCAGGGAGTTTAAAATATTGTGGCTACCAATTGTATTTATTTTACTAGGGTTAACACAACCGATAATGATGTATTATTTACCTGTTATTTTGCAATCAGCTGGTGGTGTTCAAGGTATATTAATTGATCCAACGATGGCAAAGCCTGTTGGACAGGAGGTACTTGCCTCAACGTTAAATTCACAGTTTGATCAGCTAGGCATTATTATTCTGGTCGTCGCTACTATGAGTATTATCCAAGGAGAGAAAGCAAATGGCATGATGGCATTTATCCTTACAAGGCCAGTATCGATAGCTTCTTATTTAAAAAGTAAAATCATCATCCATTATATGTTGGCAGTTAGCTGTATAGCTCTTGGCTATGCAGTGTCCTATGGCTATTCAGCGTACTTATTTACTACTGTTCCTATGAGACAAGCTTTTTGGGCATTAGTATTTTATTGTGTTTGGTTGTTATTTATCATTACGTTTGTTGCGATGATAAGTACATTTTTTAACAGTACTGCATTTATTGCGCTAATAAGTATTGTTAGTCTATTAATATGTCGTTTTATCGCTGGGCTTCATCCGTTAATAGACATTGTTAATCCTGCTAGTAATAGTATGTATGCAACAAATATTCTAATGTCGGGTGATGTGGAGTCTTGGTATGGCCTCAATATTGTAGGAACACTGCTGTTCGTTTTATTAATGATCATTACTATGCAAAGTTTTATTGCGAAAAAGAAATTTTAACTTCTTTCAGAAAAGTGTTTGGGTAGCGAGAGTGAAATAAAATAGAGCGATTCGGGCTATGAACTGCACATCCTATGAAAACACCTGAGTGACCTGATTCCCAATGAGTCGCACAACCACTACTAAACCAACTTATTTTCATGCTAAACGTTTTTTTAAATGACATCCCTTTATTAGCGATAAAGCCATATGAAAGGAAACGTGAACAATTGAATGTAAAAATAGATCCAATGAGTAAAATTCCTTTTTATCAACAGTTAACCCAGCAACTACTTTTTGAAATAGCGACAGGAAAAATTTGCAAAAATGGTGATCCATTGCCCTCTATTCGTGATTTAGCAGCAAAAACAAACCTTAATCTTCATACCGTTCATAAAAGCTACAAGGAGCTTCAGAAGAAGGGAATAATCGCTATAAAACCTAACTCAAAAGTAACTGTTAATAAGCCTATTGAAGCAAAGGGTGTTAGCCTTCAACAAATTTCTATAAAGGTAGAACAAATTATGTGTGAAGCTTATGTTTTAGGTATTAGCGAATATCAGTTACAGCAGCTGTTTCATGAGAATATAAGAAAATTTTATATCGAGCCTTAAAAAAAGGGATGACCTCTGCAATGAGCAGAAGCCATCTCTTACTAATTAGAGTGAATTTTACTAAACTCATCCTTTGTTATGCCAAAATAGATCTCGTCATAAAAGGAACCATTTGTATAAATCATATTTCTTAATCGGCCTTCTTCAACAAATCGCAGTTTATTATGTAGAGCTATTGAAGATGCATTAAAGGAGTAAACACAAATTGTTGCTTTCTGATAGCGAAGTTCAAAGAAATAATGCTTTAAAATCGTTAAAATCATATCTTTTGCATACCCTTTTCCTCTATGTGGGGGAAATACCGTTATAGCATAGTCAAATGTTCCGTTCTTTCCATCACAATCAGAAACCTCAATTGTCCCCACGACATTGTTTGAAGCATCCTCTGCAATCCAATAAAAATCATCACTGTCAGTAGATGCCCCTTGTGATATTTCATTTATCCATTCTTCAATTTGCTGATTTGTCCGAGGGAAAGCGACTGAATCAAGGTTTTTAAGTATATCATCGTCTAAATTTTCAAATATATGAATGTCTTCAGACTTCGGCGCTCTTAACCGTATTTTTGCTCCGCGCCAATAGGAAACTTTCATTAAACTCATCTACCTTTCTAATTGTATAGTTAAATTATACCATTGAAATTGTGTAGAAAAGAACCACTAAAGAGTTCATTACTTTTATAATGTTTTATTAACAATACTGCCACAATAGTTGTAATCACAAGGCCAATCGCCACTAGTAATAAATTATGCCATGCAAGTTCGAAGTGGCTAACATTACAAATAGCAGCGGGGATTAATGCCCAAGGAATTAATGTTCCTCCTCCTTCAAAGATCGCTGTTTTGTGTCCTAAAGCTGTTAAAGTAGCAGTACCACCAAGGAAATACTTGAGAAGCCAGAATCGTCTATGCCTGTAATGGCGCCAACGACTGCTAAGGTGACGACTACAATTCCCTTTGTTCATGGAACTACAGCAGCTAGGCCCAAACCGAGATCGTTGACAATACTATGTGAAGCCTTGGGTAATTAGTTACCAAGAGTTTCGTAAATCTGAATCTACTAGATAAGGATTAAAATGAAAAAGAGCGATTTAAATATCGCTCTAAAATATGATGAAATGTCAATTTTTCCTATATTATTTTCTAACAAACGACTTGTTGTGCTTGCTTTTTTTGCTTTAAATGATGGGGGTATGACCAGTGCGTCCACATATGTAAATTTTGTTCAAATGGACCTCGTTTATTTTTTTTCAAGTAGAAAAAGCTCACTACACATTGCAAACCATAAATAATAAGGCCTAACAAAATGCCATTAAAGTCACCTAGTTTTCCATACAACCCTAAGCCATAGCCATAAAAGATAGTCGTACAAATAATGGATTGCATTAAATAATTTGTTAGCGATAGTTTACCAACACATTCAAAGACCTGTGAAATAATAGAGGTATGCCAAAATTTATACAGTAAGGCAGCTAAACACACATACCCTAACGATAATAGCATAGCGCCGCCCATCGAAAACATAGGAGAAAAACTATTTTCCATTAGTCCAAGAGACTTGCACAACAGCCCAATTGGTACAAGAAGTGCCCCTAGCATATACCACTTTTTCTCCTGCTCCAAATTTTCAAATGCACGGACTTTGGCTAGTCCCATCCCTACTAAAAATAATGGTAAATGTAAAACTAATCCGAATATCACGTTAGCCATATAAGCTAAAGGATCTTCCATTCCTGGCATTTCAGCATGTTTACGAAAATCATATGTTTCTGCAAAGGTACCATTTACATATGTATGACTTTCTTTTTCAATATAAGTATCAATCCTTTGCTGTTGCTTCATTGAGACCTCACTTGGTCCATACAACAGCATAGTAGAAGTAACAAACAGTATCCCTGCAGAAAACAGTATCCCTGCCCAAATAAATGTAGTCTTTGCTTTTCGATTGATAAAAAGAATTAATAAAGGGATCGTTACACCATAAACTACTAAAATATCACCCTCCCAAATTATTGAATGGAGCCAACCTAATGCAATAAGACCAATACTCCGACGAAGAATTACCCATCTACTTTTTTTACCTTTTCGGTGTACAGATTCTACTAGTTTTATAAGTGAAAAGCCGAAAAGTAATGTGAAAATCGGCATAAATGAGTCTACAACAAAAACTTTCAAGAAGTACAGTGCACCTTCATCAAGCTGTGATAAACCCTTTACTTCATCCTTTCCTATGATTCCATATTGAAAAATAAGCAAATTCGCGAGTAATATCCCAAGTAAACTAAATCCTCGCATACAATCAATAAAAGAAACTCGTTTTATTCCCAAAAATGTAACCTCCCAATTCATTATTTTGCTATTAGACCAAAGCACCTCTACGATGTACAACTTCATTGGAGTCTTTCTAGTTGAGTCGGAAACCTAAGCTAAGAGGGCTATTTCTTTTTATTTTTTATTTTGTCAAAGCTATCAAATATTAAGTTAGTAATTGAAAAGACAAATACTTCATAGATAAACGTCAGCATTCTATTACCCTCCTTCTGTGCGTCCACAAATGTAAAATCTGTTCAAATGGACCTCGCTTTTTTAACGCGTTATACATTTCAAACTATATCCTTTTCTATGTTTCCAATAAGTAAATTCGCAAGTAATATCCTAAGTGAACTGAATCCTTGCATAAATCAATAAAAGAAACTCGTTTTATTGCTACACCTGTAATCTTACATAGTGTAAGTATATGGGCATAACCTTATAGGAAAATAATGAGTATCTTAATAAAATCTTAAAGACTGAATAAAAAGTTTTAAATTTTTTTAAGAGGGAGATGACTTTTTATGATGATAAGATCACTCTTTTATGAGACTTTTGTTGCGTATTCATTTATCTTGAACCGTACAAGCACTAGCTATTAAGGGCCGAACCCACGCATAGTATCAATAAAGGAAACACGTTTTTTATTGCATTTAATCTCCTCAATTGGTTATCTTATACATAGTGAAAGTTTATTATGAAATAATGACTACTTTAAATTAATCTTAAAAGAAGGTGATAGTATGCAAGATGCGTCAATTTTAGTGTTAGAGGATGAACGTGCAATTGCGGAAATGATTGAAATTATCTTAAGAAAAGAGGGGTTTTTAGACATTACACTTTGCTGTACTGTTCAAGAAGCAAAAAATAAGATTAAAACGAAGGTTTTTGATTTTTATCTATTAGATATTATGCTTCCGGATGGTAGTGGTCTGGATACGGCGAATATGATTCGAGAGCAAAGTGAAGCGCCTATCTTCTTTTTAACGGCAAAAGGTAGTGATGCAGATAAGCTTCGCGGTTTTATGAACGGTGCAGACGATTATATTACGAAGCCATTTAATCCACTTGAGCTTGTTGCGAGGGTGAAGGTACAACTTACAAGATATATGAAGAAAAAGAGTGCGTCAAAAAGCCATATATTCACATGTGATGGGTTTACATTTGATATGGATGCAGCAGAGATAACGGTAGATGGTACAAAGGAAATTATTAGTGGGCGATTATTTCACTTACTGAAGTATTTATGTGAAAACGTAGGGCAAGTTTTATCAAAAGAGCAAATTTATGAGCGTGTATGGGGTGATTGTTTGTTTGATGATAATACAGTGATGGTACATATTCGAAAACTACGTGAAAAAATTGAAAAGAATCCAGGTAAACCAACTTACATTATAACTGTGAGGGGGATTGGTTATAAACTGGTTGGAGATGTTCTTTCATGAAGCCAGCTAGGAGATTAACACTTCGTTTTGTGTCTTATTTCAGCATCTTTTATTTACTAATCATTTCAGGCTTTATTATTTGTTTGGTGTTTTTCTTTCAATCTCTCATTGTTCATATGGGTGACAATATTCATACAATGACTTCCTCTGAAATTGAAGATAATGCTGTCATAGAAAAAGGCAAATCCATTAAGCTTGCTGATTATTTAGTGAAGCGAGCTGAAGAGAACGCAGGGCAATTATATTTGTTCAATGAATCGATGGAAATTGTTGATTACACAGGAGATTCATGTGAACTATGTGGAATGACAGATAACGAAATAATGGCTCTTCAACGCCCGGGAATGCACACATGGGAGATTCCTAAATATTATTTGTTATTTTTACCTATATCATCTGTCCATCCACTTTTTGAGGAGGCACTACAAAATTGGAAAGCTACAGGGAGAATTTCAAATGAGGTACTTCAGCGTTTACAAGACAATAAGGCATCTGTTGAAATCTATAATGAGCAATGGGATAGGATAGAGATCATTGGAGAGCGTTATAAAAAGCTACATAAGCCTCAATTGCTAGAAGAGAAATATGATATTTTCGAACATAAAGAGTTTACAAAAAATGCTGCATTGGAGGATGGCTCGACACTAGTTGTACGGATGCCAAATCCGTCATACAAGCCTTTGGAAGATCCTTTTAAAAATGCAATGTTTTTATTTATTTTCAGCTTCTTTGGTGAAAGTATGATCATGTTAATAGGGGTCTTCTTTTTATCGATTAGCATTTCTCGTCAATTTGTTCGTCCGCTTTTGTATATACTATCTCGAATAGAGCGACTTTCACAGTTTGATTACAGTAAAGTAAGAGATAAGAAGGTACATCACCGTAAGACAGGTAAATTGAAAAGGAAATTTAAGTTATTTAGGCCAGTTGATGAATCTCTCAATCACTTATCAGAACGTCTTGACTCTAATGAACGACAAATTAAGCATGCAGAGCAATTACGTGAAGAATGGATAACAGGCTTATCCCATGATTTAAAGACACCGTTAAGCTCTATATATGGTTATTCATCCATGCTTGCTTCTAAAGATTATGAGTGGACAAATGAAGAAATGCGCGTCTTTGCAACTACAATGCAGGAGAAGGCGACCTACATGGATGCTCTTATACAAGATTTAACCTATACGTACCAATTAAAAAATAAAGCGATCCAGCTTGAAAAAGTGTTATTACCACTCAACATATGGTTACCTCAATATGAGGATGAGCAGGTGTCTGTAAAGGTTTATGGGGATGTTATGCTCGAAGCAGACGAGCTTTTATTAAAGCGCATTTTAGACAATTTAATAACTAATGCTAAAAAATATACGCCTGATGGTACGAAGGTAAGTGTAGAAGCGAAAAATATCGGTAATGAAATTATGCTGACCATTGCCGATAAAGGTCCTGGGATTCCTCAGAAGGAGCTCGATAACCTCTTTGAGCGATATTATCGAGGGACAAATACTACAGACGATACAACAGGTACAGGATTAGGGTTGGCTATTACTAAACAGTTAATTGATTTGCATGATGGAGCCATTAGTGTCCAATCGGGAGCAGGAGGTACAGTTTTTGTGTTGAAGTTTAAACTTTAAAATATTTTGCAGTACAGGTGAAAATCAATCACTCGTGTAACAGGCTTGAAGTTGAAGTGTATCCCTATATAAACAAAAAGCTAAAAAAGAAATAGATATAATAGTTATAGTTTTATTAAAAAGATTGATTATTGCACGTTGGACCATGAGGAGATTTTATGTAAAAAATCTATATAATTTCTAGATAACAAATAAAGAGGGGAAAAAATGTCACGTAAATTATACTTTGCACTAATTATGTTAAGTCTTATTTGGGGAGGATCTTTTTATTTTTTTAAAATTTTAGTTGCAGATTTCAATCCTTTGGTAGTAGCATTTTTACGGTCAACTTTTGGAGCTGTAACACTTATTGTGCTTATACCATTTTTCCGCAAATCTTTTAGTGGGAAAATTCCTATGATACCTTTGTTTGCTGTAGGAATACTAAATACTTTAATTCCATGGACTCTTATATGTTTTAGCGAACAAAAAATGACTAGTAATTTAGCTTCAGTTTTAAATGCAACCCAACCATTATGGACAATGGTTTTAGGAATTTTATTATTTGGTATCCATTCTAATCGTAACCAAATAATAGGTCTATGTATTGGATTCGTAGGTATTTTAATACTCTCAGATATCCATCTATCAAATGTTTTTTCAGTGGATTCATTAAATTTCGTCGCAATGTTGATAGCAACTTTTTGCTATGGTTTAGCGACCCATATAACAAAGCGTTATTTAAAAGAAATATCCATGTTCCAAATTTCTTTAGGTACATTATTAGTCGGTAGCATATGTAGTGGTGTTATAGTTCTATTTTTAGAAGAGCCAATTCAAATTTTAACTAAATTATCGTGGCATCATATAGGTGCATTAATTGGAATAGGTACATTTGGATCAGGTATAGCCTATTTACTTTACTTTTACTTAATTCAAAAAGGAAGTCCTAACTTCGCTTCCATATCTACATACTTAGTTCCAGTATCAGCTATTTTCTGGGGATATTTTCTTTTAAATGAAAATATAAGTTGGAGATTAATCATTGGATTAGTTTTTATTCTTATAGGAGTTTATATAACTAGTCAAAAAATCAAATTAAGTGCTCCTATTAAAGTTATACAAAAAGAGTCCTAACCGGGGTTACAAAAGAATTCCTTTAAGAGTTCGTCAAGATAGTGATTACTGTTTTTAAATTCTAGGATTTTTAATCAAAGTTATTAATAAAAACCAAAGTCATAACAAATCAAGCCCACGTATTTTGATCAATCTCTATTAAATCGTGGGTTTCTAATATTTTAGATTATCTAAAAGGGATCACTTCAAATTAAGAAAGTTTACATATCAGGTAGTAACAGGTCTTCAAGGAATAACAGGTTACTTTCAATTAGAAACACTTTGTAGTAAAACCAAAGCGAATGCTATTACAGTATTCAGCCTTAAAGTGCTATTAAAAGGTCAGATAGGTTAAAAATTCAAATCGGAGCTTTGATAGGAAATTATAAATAAAGGGTCACTTGAAATAAAGTGACCCTTGTACAAAAGGTAGAAGAAAGGCTAGATTTTCAACTTACGATTAGTTAAAAGTTAATCATTAAGTTTGTGTAACTAATTCGACAGCTTCTACTACTAATGGAGTTCCGGCTGAGATTGTACCAGTAACACCGTTAAAAGTTAACTCTGTTGCAGAAATTGTATACGAACCGCCTTCTTGCATTACACCGTTTATATAGAAATTATAGTAGCCGTGTGTTACTACTGGAAAAGCAGTCGCAGCAGTTCCACTATCATTTAGAAAGGCTGTAGCTGGGATTGTAGTACCGTCAGCAACTGTTAAATCTGCTGCTAACACATCAAAAAATCGTGTGGAAGTACCATTAACGTTTACATGAATATTAATAATTGAAAGTGCCATTTTTTTCACCTCCTTTCAAGGGAAAAAGAATAATTTAGTAGATTCTCATATCACATTTGTTGGAAACCCAATGATTCAATAATGATTGGAGTTCCGGCAAAAATAGTTGTATTAAATGGGGTAAGGATTAACGAATCCGGGGTTACTTTATAAGCACCGCCTTCTTGCATCACAGCATTAATGTAAAGATTGACATATCCATTGGGATTAAAAAGCTTGAATTCTGTTACAGAATCGCCATTATCATCTGTAAATAAATTAGCAGGAAGAGTTATTCCGTTTGTTAAATCAATATCATCTGTCACAATATAAAAATATCTATTTATTATTGGAATAATAGTTCCTTCAGGGATAACAACTGGAGGAGGTTGAATAGAACCTACATCAATAGCTTTTAAACGGGGCCAAAAAATTCGATTATTTTCACAACAACTGTCACAAATCAATGTTAGCGGGTCCAATTTTCCCATTTTTTTCACCTCCCTTTTTCATATGTTTTTGACCCCGTAAGGTATAGGCATTTGTTATAAAGAAAGATTTTCAAAAAAAATTATCTTATTTTTACTATATTTTATGAAATAGAATGGGAAGGTGATTGGCACTTAGTCTATAAAAAGAGAATTAAATCAATTTTTTTACGAAAAAATAGGTTTTTGAATACCTTAAAGCAATTAAAGTAGCGTTTTATACAAGCAAAAAGTGATAGAAATACTGTTAAAAAAACAAAAAAAAAGAATTAGACTAAAGGAATTTGCAATAGATGAGTGTTGAAGATTAAGCTTTTGTAGATTTTATTTTGTGTAAGAATGAAAAAACCGTAGCGCAACACGCTACAGTTAAATGCCCTTTGAATGGCTGGTTCTTATAAGAAAGATATTATACTGGAAGGTAATTTTATGGGGGATAGGTAAACCTGTTTGGATTGAAAAGGATTTATTCAGAAGAAACGTAAAGAGAACGATAAAACGGTTTTTATAGATTTTAACGTTAGTTAATGTTGAGTAATGTTATAACATTTCGCAAATTGAAGTTGTTTGAACCAACTACAAACTCTTCGTCGCTTTCCCTTAACTATCAAAACTGCCTACAATCATAAAATCTACAATAACTCCACTTACTGGATTTTCCGATCCTAATACATTAATTCCTAAAACGGTTACACCACTAATGTTTGTAATATTAGCAGAGACATATTTTGATGTAATATTCTTCTCTCTCATTTGTACTCTCGGTCTTAAATTTATCGTTGAATTTGTAGAATATACAGTTGAAACTGCAAAGTCAATAGTTGATAACAGCGGATTGCCATTAGCTAATGCATTGTCTGTAAAATAAAATGTAGCTATACCATTTGTGTCTGATGTAGCTTGTCCATAAACAATGCGCTTCTCTTTTTTGGGATTCGATTCGCCCGCTTTAAACACATGAAATAATGTTGGTGCTAGTGTAATAAATTCAATCTCATAGCCATTCCCCTTTGTTATATTTTGTATCAATTACAAGTACTAAAGAAATGATTCATTAATACACTATGAACTTATTATTAATTTATTACTTAAATGTCCTTGATAATTCTTGTTTAAAAGAGGACAACTTAGTTTGTGGGTGAGGAAAGAAATTATTTAGTGAACACTTTGAGCATATTGTTCCGGGGCTAAGAATAGGAATTTGTCTTATGTATTCAAAAAGATTCTTTTGTTGGCGTTCGGTACTCCGAGGGTATGCATCAAAAGAATCTTTTTTTTGTATTACAGGAGGGGTTCCGAAAATAATTTTGAAGATAAAAAAGAAACAAAAAAACCCCAGTATAATACGAGACGGTTTGTCAGGTGAAAATCATTTTTACTTTTCTGGGTAATCTACATGTAATGGCGGTGGCACTAACTTTAATGGGGGATTTTTTTATTGCACAATTGAAATACAGATGTTCAGGTACATAATCACGCACTAGCCATTCTTTTAATACTTTATGGTGAAAAGTCACGAAGTACTCCATTAAAATTTCCCTGTCAATGCCTTGGTTTTTGCTGTATTTTGAAATTTTTAGACTACTTGGAAAAACAGAAAGTGTTTAGTTGAAAGAAAAAAGAACGTTGATAAAATCGTTTTAGGGAATTTTATCAACATTCTTTATCATGCTGTTTTATTAATAGAAAAGTAAATTTACTTAATTAATAGCACCTGTGGGTGTACAAAAGAACTCTACATGTATATTAGTGGAATCAGTTACCTTATTGTAAACAAAATTTCCACCAATATCAATTGAGTATGTTCTATTAAGATCAAGTAATTTTGGAGAATAGGATAGTTGAGTCCATGTCCCTTTGTCCGCCTTAGATGTTATAGACTGGATGTTTCCAAACACTTGTCGATCACCAGAAAGGACCGTATAAAAAGAGCCTGTAACAGTAATTTCTACCGAAACACCTGATAGATATTTAGTGACACGCTTTGTTCCAACAGATGAGGCAAAAGGTGTAATGTCATTTCCTTTAGGGACAGGAACCCATTCTTGAGAAGCCATATCTGTTACTATCTTTTTAAATTCTTCAGGTGATTTCCAATCTTCCTGTGTGAACTCTTGGATTGGAGCAATTTTTAAATCTTTGTCATACTTAGAATTTGTCTCCTCAATAATAGAAACGTATTCATTGTAGTATGACTCTTTTTGTTTTTGCGTCAGCTCTGATGCTGATGCCTTCCCTGCAATACTAAAAACAATAAATACTGCAAATAACGCTGTGAATATTTTTCCTATCTTTTCCATATTATCCCTCTTGTAGGTAAAATATAGAATAAAAATTTTTGAAAGTAAATAGATTCGACAAATAAAGACAAAAAATGTCAGAATAGAATGAAGAATCAGAAAATTATGATGTTTTTATTATAGGGAGTTGATAGTGTGTAAAATGAAAAATGCCATAACTGTGGACAATTAATCATGGCAGTTGAGGAATTAGTATAAAGATTTAATGGTAATGCGTAATTACTGCATTTGTTACAGGAAATAATTCTAATAAAATATATCCTATTTTGTTTTCACTAATATTCTATGAATTAAGATTGAAAGGTGATTGGTAATAGGTTTATTAAAGAAAAAGAAATAAATATTTTTTATGAAAAGATGAAATTTTTTAATATCAAAATGAAGAGAAAGCTATGAAAATGGAATTTTGAAGAAGTACATGGAGATAGATTTTTATCTTGTTCTGAACACTTTGAGTAAATTAATAAGTATGGTGTGATCCGCATTTTCAATGCCAAAATTCTATTCTAAGGATTTGTGAAAAATTACACTTAAATTTAATGGTGGCTTTACTTGAAATTTATTGAGTTACATATGCAGCTCTTTTTTTCTTTATTGAACTAACAGAGTAGGATAGTTTTATAAGGATTAATTAAATGAACATTGTTTATATTAATTTTTTTTGAAGTATAATAAATAGAAAATATTGTAACAAAGGGGATTAGAAAAAGGTGGAAAAATATTTATATGTAGGAATTTTATTAACAATGTTCGTATTCACGGGGTGCAATGAAAAGTTAGAAACAGAAGAACAAGTAAAAAAAGATGAGTTAAAGATTTCACCAGTTAATCAATCAACAGAAGATAAGACTGTATCTGATATGAATGAAGAAAAAACAAAAACTCCTTTAAAATTAATTGAAGAACAAAAGGAAGAATATCATAAGCAATATGTTAAAATCGTAGAAAAAGTAAATCAACAGAAGTTAGGAATGCAGCTGGGAGTATCCCCAATAGATGAATTTAAAGCAGAAGATTGGGTAGAACCGGAAGTTTTTGCAAATAGGATTCAGGAACAAGTAGATGTTTTTTTGGAAGAGGAACGTAAAGCGTTAGCTGTTACGACAACGAAGAAAAATCAAGATGCTACCGAAGTAAGTGGTGGCTGGGCATTAGAAAAATATATTTATGTTTCAGGTATATTAACTCGAATTGAGATTATAGTGGATTTTGAAACACAATACAGCGAATCTAGAAATGGCCAAGTATTTGCAGGAATAAACAAGATATCAACGCAAGTAGCGAAAG
Source organism: Lysinibacillus sp. Ag94 (assembly GCF_023242215.1). NCBI lineage: Bacteria > Bacillati > Bacillota > Bacilli > Caryophanales > Bacillaceae > Lysinibacillus > Lysinibacillus sp. Ag94. The sequence goes on from NZ_CP096780.1 coordinate 1,377,776, forward strand.
GTTCTGAAGGAACGTGGGAACAGACGTCTTACAAAGCCACTTTGTTAGATGACCAAACGTATAGCATTCGTATTGAAGGTATTCACCATTATAATAATTTATCAATTGATAAATTATTTACTATAGAAATTAGCTGTGATAAATTTGGAAAAATACATTAATATATAATGAAACACTTTCTTGTGAAGAAAGATACTTAACAAACGGGGCGACTGTTAATTAGATCAGTCGCTTCTTCCAAAAGATTGTTGCTATTCATCTAAACCAGCCAATCGTTTTCAATAAAAATCATTAGTGGACCTGAAGTATGTTTTCAGGCATCTTCTAAAAACCTGTTAGTCCATGCTCTTTATAAGCCGTACCCAACGATTCGAAGCTCTCTGAATACGCTGAACCAAGGGCTTCAATGTCAAAAACCGCCTCTAGAAAAGTTTCAATTGGATATTTTCCTTTATCGTATTCATTACTAATAAATTCTTTAAATTCATCTGTATAAATAATGGCTTTTGAGCTTACCGTTTTGACGTATGGATTTAATTTTAAGTGCCTGTTGTTGTTTTGAAAATAATTTTTTAATTATACTATTTTTCATCGCTCGTTTTTTTCTTCATTATAAACAAAAAGACCCTATAAGATGAACTTTTTGAAAGTGTCTATCTTATAGGGTACATTTTTATATTTTTATCGATCCTTATTCTAAAGCTACAATATTGGAAGTCTTGGGGGTTATTCCCAAACCTTTTTAATGCCTTCTAATGAAAGAAAAGTTATGAATATAGCATTTTTGTGTATGTATTCAAAAAGATTCCTTTGTTGTCGTTCGGTACCCCAAAAGTGTGCATCAAAAATAAAAAGGAAACAAAAAAACCCAGTGTAATACTGGGGAGACGGTTAGTCAGGTAAATCATTTTTACTTTTCTGGATAATCTACATGTAATGGTGGTAGCATTCAGCCTTTCGTTGATAAAGAGTTGGGAATCTATGTTATATTCCAACAGCTTCTAATTTCATAATAGCTCCGAAAAATTGTGAAGCAGTGGTAAAGGAGATAAATGCACATAGTTCACTTATTTCCTCTTCTGTAAAACATTCTCTCAATATATTGAAAATAGAATCCGATATATCACCCCTTTGTTTTAAAAATACTTCAGCAAATCCTACCGCGATAGATATTTTTTCATTAAAGTTATCAGGTTCAGGTTTTCCTTTCGCTTTACAATACTCACAGCCGCTACTTTGCGCTAATGTTCGTCTTACCTGTTCCTTTATTCCAGAAAGTAGCAGTCCATCTTTTTCTAATACCTCTCCTAAGTGTGACCATGCCTCCATTACTTCTTTGTTATGTCCTAAAAGTCTTTGAAAAGGTGTTTCTCCAAAATCAGATTCCACAATTCTTGTCATTTAAAGTACCTCCTTGGTATATTTACTATAAGTTAATTATAAAAAATAATATTACTAAATCACATTAAATTAACGATGAATTAACGAAGAATTGTTAAAGTTATTAACGAACATAGGAGGATTTACTTTAAAAATGAAAATAGATGATATTGATAAAAAAATAATAAATGAATTACAAAATAATAGCCGTTTATCAATGAGTGAACTTGGGAGAAGAGTGAGATTGTCTTCCCCATCCATAACGGAAAGAGTAAGACAGATGGAGTCATTTGGGTTGATAAAAAAATATACTTTAGAAGTTGATTATGAGAAATTAGATTTACCAATACAATGCATAATAGAAGCAACAATTAAAAATGGTGACTATAAGTCTTTTAAAAATTATATAGAGAAACTTCCAAATGTAGAATTTTGTTATCGTATTGCAGGAAATGCTTGTTATATGCTTAAAATGCATTTTGAAACCTTTGCTAAAGCTGAGAAGTTCATTGATACCGTTAGTCCAATTGCGCAAACTGTAACACATTTTATTTTTTCAGAAGTTCAAACAAATTTAAGATTTGATATGGAATAATCATTTCTTTATCTAAAGATTACTTTCTCTCTATTAAAATAACCTACACGATACTTCAATAAGAAAAGCTACCATTATGTTGGTAGCCTTTCTAAAAAGCATACATTGTAGGTTTGAAAATAAGTTTGTACTGTTTATTAAAAGTTTGGAAACAAAACCTCTGTATTAAATGTAAAACGGGGATTTTATTTAATTCAACTATCAAACTAAGAATCCACCTTAGAATTTGGTTTATGAAGTTTTGTTTTTCCGTGTTTATTCAAAGCGTACATTTTCGGAAATTTCTTTCATCTTAGCCCAATCCAAAATTTCTATCGCATTATTTTCTCGACTGATAATCCCTTGTTCTGACCAGTCCTTTAGGATACGATTTATATGTCTTTTTGTAGTACCAATTAATGAGGCAACATCATCTAAAGAATTTGTTTTTATGTATTGATTGACATGTGTTGGAGATTCAACAGTACATAAATAAGCTGCTAAACGTACATTTACTGGAGAAAGCGCATTAACTCTAGATGAAATTGTGCAAGTTAGGAGCTTATATGCTAACTCTTTTAATAATAATTGATTAAATTTACTATCAAATTTTAAATGAGTTTCGTACACGTCTAATGGAATAATTAAAACTTCACATGGCTCTACAGCGATACAGTTAGATACAATTAAACAATCTGTAAATATTTCAATATCGCCCATAATCGAGGGCTGTTGGCAGTACCTTAATAATAACTCTTTCCCAGTCACTTCTAAACTTGATACCATATACCTTCCTGACAGTAAAAAATATAATCCGTCTATCTGGTCTCCTGCTTTTAAAATGTATTCATTTGGTTGGAAAGGACATACAATAAGGGATGGAGTTAGTTCTTGTGTAAAAGTGTAGTTATAAATAGATTTAAATAGACTTTGATTCATTTTTTCCTCCGAGACATCTGTCCTGTATTAATATTTTTAATTTTAATATAGTTATAGTTAATTAATAAAGAGGTAGGGATTTAAATGAACTTTGTATTCGATTTAGATGGAACACTTTGCTTTGATGGTAAAAGTATTGATAGAGAAATTATTGAAGCACTTCAAGAATTAAGGTTAGCAGGGCATCAAGTGATTTTTGCCTCAGCTAGACCTATTCGTGATTTAGTACCTATCATACCAAAGGATTTTCATGAAGGTCTATTAGTCGGAGGAAATGGAACATTTACGTATGATCATGGGCAAATTCAAGTGACACATTTTGAACAACAAATATTGGACCAACTCATTACACTTATTCATCGACATCAGTTGAAATATTTAGCAGATGGTCAGTGGAATTACTCCTTTACAGGTGATATTGACCATCCTATTTATCGAAATATCGATAAAACCAATTCAACGAACATACCGTTGGAACAATTACTTCCAGTCTGCAAATTAGTTTTATTCCAACCAAATGAGGAAGTGTTAGAAGTGCTTGAAGCATTTCCAGTCATAGTCACACACTATAAGACTGAGCATGCCATCGACATTAGCCCTCTAGGGATTAATAAAGTTAGAGGACTACATACGTTGAACATTCAACAGTTTATTGCTTTTGGGAACGATAGCAATGACCAATGCTTGTTTGAGCATGCGGTTCATAGTGTATGTGTTGGGAGTAATGATGTGAAAAGTTATGCGAATGACATTGTTGAACGAGTTGGCGTAGCGAAGAAGATTCGTGAACTAATGAGAAAATATGATTTAAAATAAATCAAAATTAATAAATATTTTACCACTTTTAGACGATTTCAACATCAGCAACATAATAATAGAAATATTGAAGGGTTTAGGATTTATTCAGGAATAACAGGTTACTTTCATTTTATGTCTTAATTAAAGCCTGTTAAGCGCTGTACTTTATGAAAAAAAGTGAATGATATATCAGTACTTATGCGTTAAACGGTATACTGACAAAACTACCGAAGCTTTTTAAAGGGTCTTGAAATGAAAGTGACCCTTGTACAAAAGTCAATTTGTGAATCACGTTCCGGCACAATATCTTCTTAAAATAAACTGGGCAATAAGTATATATGAGCATGTTTTGAAAAAGATTAATCAAAACATGCTTTTGATAGTTGTTCTCATTTAAAGGATAACTAATTTAATAAAACTTTTTAAAGTTACTATCGAGTAATCACTAATTATTAAATTCTAATTCTTCAAGTATATGTAACGTTTCCTGTAAAAATAAATCTTGTTCTTCTTTACTTTCTAACAAAATACCATCTTCTACTCTGTCAAAACGAAACGCGCGTATAATGGCTTTTGTGTAAGCAGCATAAGTTCTTTCTAATTTATTTAAGGGGCGTTCTTTGTTATATGCATCCATAAATAATTTAAATCGCTCCGTTCCATTTAATCTACCTTCGTAGGGAACATGCCAAGCATGATATACACCAACTGCAATACATTCATTTAAATAAACTTCATTTCCAGCTAGATTGAAATCATAAATTGCTAGACTCCCTTGATTTTGTTTTAACATGTTGTAATAACAAAAATCACCTTGAATCGCTCCTTGTGGTAAATAACCCCAAATTAACTTTAATCTTTGACGATAATCATTATATAAAGATTCTATTTTAGTAAAGATCGGGTGTGATTTAAACTGTTTTTTAAAGTCTATAAAGCTTAACTCATTTTCATCGTAATCCCCAATTGCATCAGTTTGATTTCCACCAAATAAACTCCAAGAAGTAGCTGTGTTGAATGGAGTTGATAATTGTTGAGAGATGAAGTGCTGAACACCTAACAAACGACCGATTTCAACAAGTTCTGCATCTGTTATAGTTTCAATTATTTCGCCCTTTAGTTCTCTTTCTAATGAATATACTTTCTCCTCAATTTCTACAACGTAAAAATCACTTTTAGATTTTACATATTGAGAAACATTCATCCCTTTTTCTGATAGACTATTAGCAAAATGACAACATTGTTCCCAATAGGTTTTACTTGCTTGTTCCCCTTTTAAGATATATGTATACTCTGCTTCAATTTTTGCTAAAACACTTTCACCCATTCTAAAAATATCTATATTTTTAGGGGTAACGTCGTAATGACTACATATAAGCATTATTTTTTGATTATCCATCTCAACCTCCATAAACTTTACCCTTACCTGGATGTTAAATCTGCAATTTTATTTTATAGAATATTTTTACAATTGTATATAAAAAAATAGAGATTGTATTCCACCGAATAAACTAAGTGATGTAATTAAACAAATGGGATATAAAAGCTCTGAATCATTAAGATCATTTTTTCCTATTGAATGGCTTTTGGCCTTTGCCTTATGAATAGACCGAATGAAGGAATGTAACGCGCAAATGACGCTAAGAGACATGAGAATTTGACATAAAGTTGCGATGTTTATAAAAAGATAAGAAGTTTCGTGACGTTTATAATAAAGACATTGCTCAAATTGCTGAATTTTGGAATAATTAATATTTAATAGTGATTAAATTGTTTAATATTTCCAACTATAAATAACCACCAATAAGAGCTTTGCAAACCTAGTAATAATGTAACTCATTAATACAAAACTCATAAATGGAGGTCATCGAAATATGAATCAAAATTTGAAACGTAAAGAGCTAGATAAGGTATTAGATTTCTTGGAACAAAATAGGCTATTTAGCGGGATTGTACTATTATCTGAGGAAGGCAAAACATTTTACAAGAGAGCAATTGGCAAGAGAAATAACTCAAGTAAACAGTCTCTTGATGCAGTCTTCGAAATTGCCTCGCTTTCAAAGAGCTTTACAGCATTGGCAATTATGATACTATTTGAGGAGAAAAAACTTACGATAGATGATAATCTTAAAAAGTTTTTTCCTTTTCTCCCTTATGAAAACATTACTATTAAAAATCTGTTAACTCACACTTCTGGACTTCCGGATTACATGGAATGGTTTGAACATCCAAGTAACTGGGATCCAAATAAAATTGCAACGAATAAAGATGTAGTTAAATTTTTGAAAGATGAAAAGCCAGAAGTGTTATTCCACGTGAATGAAAAGTGGGAGTATTGTAATACAGGGTATGTATTACTTGCAGAAATCATAGAAATGGTTTCTAGAATAGAGTACGGAGAGTTTTTACAGAAAAGAATATTCACACCTTTAAATATGTTCAATACATCAACATATTCACAATTTCTAGATAGCGAAATTGAAAACTTTTCGGCAGGTTTTATCTATGATTGGGAACAGGACTTGTATAGATTACCAACTGAAATGGAAGAACATAAGTATGTTTACTTCTTCGGTGGTGTTAAAGGTGATGGTGGTATAAAATCCACCGTAGATGATTTGCTGAAATGGGAGCGTGCTATTTATAATAATGATCTAGTATCAGAACAAACAAAGGAAAGTATTATAGATCCAGTTTTCATTAAAGGAGAAGCTGCTAATGGGTATTGTCCTTGTTTGCACGAAAATTTAGGAGGGTATGGACTTGGTTGGAAAATAGAGGACCATCCTCAATATAAGAAGATTATTTTTCACGATGGATATTGGGCAGGTTATTATTCAGTTTTAATTAGTTATAAGGAGAGTAACAAAGCTATAATAATACTAAATAACCTAGACTTTACGGATAACGAGTTAAACAAGACACCATATTTTTTAACTCTTACTTTAGAAAAGATTTTATTCGGAGAAAAAGCTGGGTTACAAAAATTTGAACAGTTAATAATGTCAAATCATTAGAAAAAGCATGTTTTGTTGTATCTTTTTTCAAAAAATGCTTTAGTTAGTACAAGGTTATGGTTGTTTGTAGATTCCCCTTTCTTATTCTGTCGTTGTATAGTAGTTTTTATTTTTAAGACTAACACTACAAGGGCAAACGTATATTAAAGCATGAATTTGAAAGTCTATAAAATTGCATTCAACGGGCGCAATTGTGGAACAACACTAGAAATGATCAAACTTTTTTATAAAACTCTCAAACTTACTAAAATGAACTTCATTTTGATTAATTTTTTTCAAAATGGAGTTTTTTCATTTGCTGTTAAGCAAAGCTGAAGGCACTTTTTAATCTGTAAAGCTATATTTTATTTTTTTGCAAGTAAATCTCTATTTGATTGGGAAAATGGAGCAAGGACACACCTATGCAAGATGTAGCAGGGAAAATTCGAGCATTTATTGGGAAAGTATCGTGATACATCTAAGCCTGTTAAAAATTAATTACGCATGCTACAGTAGCTTCAAGAATCGGGCGTTATCCAGGAAGGATGGCGTCTTTTGCTGTATTGGGTCAAACTTTGTATAAGGAAATTAGGTGCTTTTGTTTGAATTATAGAGAAGATAGTGACATATTTTAGGGGGTAAAACGATGATTGGAATATTAGCGGAAATGGGCCATTATACCGGTGAGTATTTTTATTAAAGGGCTGTAGCAACGATTGCTAACATAAATTATGCCTAGTACAATAAGAGAACTTTCTATACAACAATGTCAACAGCAACAACATATAAATTTAAGGAAATCGAAAAAAACAATTCATGATAAGAAAACAATGTTGCAACATCAGTAATAGTCCAAGTTCGCAACATTGTTTATTTTTTATCGAAAAAGAGTCCTTAAAAAATCTTTTGATACTTCGTACAGTAGTTAAAACATTACTAGGTGTAGAGTAGTTAAATTTGAAAGAGCGGGGGGAAGTATGATTAAAAAAATTATATTTTTAATTACTAGCATTCTTTGTATTTTACTAATTATGTCTACAGATATAGTTTTGGCAACAATAAGTGATAAGGACGAGAAAATAAAACTGATTGAAGTTGAAATTGAGAGCAACATGAAAACACATGATATTCCAGGGATGGCCTTTGCGCTAGTTGATTCTAATGGGGTTATTTATTCTAAAGGTTTTGGGATTTTAGATATACGAGAAGATACCCAGCAGATTGACGAAAATACAAACTTTAACTTAGGATCGCTGTCTAAAGTGTTTACCACATTAGCTATTATGCAGCTTCAGGAGAAAGGATTTTTAAGTATAGAAGATCCTGTTGTTGACCATCTTCCTTGGTTTAAGACAAAAGATGCTTTCATGTCAAATCAAATTACTATTAAACATTTACTTAATCATTCGAGTGGTTTGCCAAGTCGTCTCAATGTTCATGATGTTATAAGTGTAGATCGCCGGGAGATTATAGATCAAATTAGTGAAAAACTAGGTAATGTTATGTTAGCTGCAAAACCTGGTGAAACGTTTGAATACACCAATATGAATACAGATTTATTACAAATAATTATTGAGGAAGTTTCAGGTGTCCCTTTTACAAAGTATATGGATGAAAATATTTTTAAGCCTCTCGGAATGAAAAGAACAGGGTATTTTACATTTGATAATCATCACCTTTCCAATACAGCAATGGGGCATCGCTATCAATGGGGTAAAATTAAACCCTTTGAGGAAAAGCTAGTCTATGCTACATCTAGCTCGGCTGGGTTATCCTCAAATGCCACAGATTTAGCAAAGTTTATGATGTGTTTACTCAACGGGGGAATAACGCCTACGGGTAATCTGATTCGCTCAAATAGTATTACTGAAATATTCAAAGCTAATGAATATGGCGTAGGGTACAATTGGTATGTATATCCTCATAATATGTATATGGAGGGTGGGTTACCAGGCTTCACTTCAACGATGGTCCTTTCTTCTGATAAATCCTTTGGTCTTGTTCTCTTATCAAATTCGAAACAAGATATAACATACCATTCTGGATTTAATTTATTTAGAATAGTGGAAGGAGGAACCCCAAAACCTTTACTAGGTAAGGATTTTCCAAAGGTGAATGCTACCGCTAAGATCATTCTTGGTATTACAATCTTCATTTTTATTATGTTAATCTCTGTATTAGGATCAACATGCTATAATTTAGCAAAAGGAAGGCATAGGGTAGCTTTTGCGAAATTTAGTTTCAGTAGATTTTGTGTGATCACCTTCATACTAGTATTATACGTTGGAGTAATGTATTACATTTACGTTTTACTACCTTTTTACGTGGGAGTTCCTTCGTTATTCAACTTTAAAAAAGAACCAGATGTCACATCAGGACTGATTATATTTAGTATAGTACATACATTGTTCTCTATAGTTTTACTCTTGAAAATCCTAATAATTCAAAAGGTTAAACAGATCCAATCGGTATAGTTTAATTAGAAATTAAAGCGTTGATCCAACAAGGGATTAACGCTCTTTTTATTGAAGCAAATTGAACTAACGAAGCGGGTTTTGTTGTTCAACATAGTGGAATAACAAGCTTTCGTTAAAATGGATGATTATATAGCAGGAAGAAAAAATATAAAAATGTCACAAAAAATAATAAAAATCAGTACATTTACAAGATAATATTCCGATATTTAATAATGTCTAATGTCTAACATCTATATTTACGATACATCCACTTTTTGAATAAATCAGTCTAAACTTTATACAAAAATTTGAATAATAAATTAATCCTCTTTTTTTAGAAAGTAAAAGCTCTATTAAACCGGATGTTATTTAAATAGTAATACTGAATAACATTAGGAAATCCTAAAATCAAAAATTTATTATTGTAATAGAGCATTGAGAGATAGTAACAGGAGGAACAAAATGAGAAATTTTTTCGAAGACCCGAACATAAATATCGAGCAACAACTAATAAACTTGGTCAGTGAAATTAGTGAATATAAAGGAATGTTGACCGCTTATAAAGAGCAAAGACCGGACATATTCACTAGCCTTGAAAAAGCTATACCCCTACAATACATAAAAAACTATATTTCAGTTTATGAGGATATAAAAGTTTCAAATAAGCGATTAAAAGAACTAATTTTAGATGATATGATGCCCCAATCAATTTCGGAAGATGCAATATTTTGTTATTATGAAACTTTGAATTTAGTCCATAAAAAATCTTGTACTTTTTCTATAAGTCCAGATACTATACAAGAATTGCATTTCCAATTAATTCATTATAATACCTCTGACGGTGCAAAATGGCGCCAAAAGCCATTTTCTATCCCAGGACTTCCCGAAAAAGGGATGCATACGATTTGTTATCGTCCTTTTCCACCTGAAAATATTCCGCGGGCAATAGAACAACTATGTAACCAGTACAATTTATTACATCGTAAAAAAGAATTACCTACACTTATATTAATAGCTCGCTTCATATTGAATTTTTATTGCATAATTCCTTTTAGTCAAGGCAATGGTAGATTAACACTTATGTTAATGCAATTACTATTAGTAAAAAGCGGACATACATTTGTAAAATATGTTTGTTTAGATGAATATATAAAGAAGAGAGAGGCAGAATACTATGAAGCCATATTTAAATCATCGGTTAATTGGTATTGTAATGGTCATAATAGTAGCTTCTGGCTAAAAGAGTTCTTACTTATTATTTTAGAAGCTTATGAAGATCTACATAGCAGAGTACTGGATTCTATATGTAAACATACGAAGGTTGAGCGAATTCAAAATTTTATTCATCATCAAAAGCAACCATTTACAAAAGAATGCATTCGAAGCATTTACCCAGATATAGCCGAAAGTACTATTAGTAAAGCTTTAACTGATTTGCAACTATTAGGTGAAATTAAACTTATTTCAAAAGGGAGAAATGCGCGCTGGATGAAAGTATAGTCTTAATCTACACCTTTTAAAGTCGGGGGATAATCAGCTTTTACTAAATAATTAAAAATCTATTCTAAGAACCAATTGCCAATCTTTAAGCGGCAATTGGTTCTTTAGTTATCTATCTGATAAGGAATGGAAAGCAATAAATACGTCCTTTCTAAAATAACCAATATGTCTAAATTTTGATGATTTATTTCCTAATCTGTTGGCAAAAATATGTCCATATTGCCATTTCAATCTGCTTATTTTCGCCATATTATGGCATCTTTATGTTAATTATGTTCCTATTCATCTATTTTAAAATCAATATTACGGCGAGAATTAACTATTTTACACATAAAATAGATTCTTTACACTGCAGTTTGCCAAAAACTGTGACAATACCTAAAATTTACATTACAGGAAAGCGTAATTTGTTTTCGTAAAGATCTTTCCTGAAACAATAGATTTAAGAAGTAATTGCATAAATTACTTTGAAAAATATTAAGAAGGAGGTAAACAAAATGAAAAAGAAAATAATTACAGGGTTAATGATAACGTCCATTGTTACAACGGGGGCTATTCCTATACATACTTTTACAACGCCTTTAGTTCATGCGGAAGTTCAAGAAGAGAACATCGCTATTTCCTCATCTTTAAGAAAATTAGGTGCACAGTCTAAATTGATTCAACTATATATAGATCAGGCTTTAATAAGCCCTAATGTACAGCTAGAGGAAGTACCAGCTTTAAACACAGAGCAATTTCTAATAAAACAGGATATGAAAGAATGGTCATCGGAACATTATCCAAAGTTAATGCTAATAAATTCAAAAAGTAAAGGGTTTGCCACTAAATTTAATAATTATTATCCAACATTGAAAGGGTATGTAGATAATAAGGACGATAGAGAAGGTTATTTGGATAGATTAGAAGTCCTTCAAGAAATGGCTATAACGAATCAAGAAAATGTGCAACTTCAAATTAATGAATTAACAGACCTTAAATTACAGCTTGAAAAAAAACTTAAAGATCTCGATACCGATGTGACAAAAGCTCAGGGAGTACTAAGTTTAGAGGGAACGGGCAAGATAGACAACCTAAAAGACGAATTACTAGCTACTAAAAAATTAATTCAACATGATTTGCAGCAAATGGCATTACTGCCGGGAGCTTTAAATGTACAAGGACTTAAAATATTCCAAGAGATTTATAGTCTTGCAAAAGATATTATCGACCCAGCTGCACAAACAGCGGCGGCGGCGTATAACAAAGGAAAAGAAATTAATAAATCTATTCTAGAGGCTGAGGAAAAAGCAGAGCAAGAAGCAAAAGAAAAGGGTAAATCTGCTTTAGAGATTGAAGCTGCTAAAAAAGAAGCTCGTGAAGCCATTGAGAAAAATAAAAAAGGTGAAATTGCTGCAGCGGCAGCTACAAAAGCGAAAGAGTATGACCTTATGAAAGCAATTGACCCAGAAAAAATCAAAAAAACATATAGTACCTTCGCTGAAGTAAATAAGCTAAAGGCAGAACAACGAGCATACTTAGATGATTTAGGACAACAAAATCAAAAATTATATGATTTAACAACGAAACTAACGATAGCAGATTTACAAAAATCAATGCTACTTCTTATGCAACATGATTTGCATACATTTGCTAGCCAAGTGGATGTAGAACTTGACCTATTGAAACGCTATAAAGAAGACTTGAATTTAATAAAAAATAGTATCAAAAAATTAAGTACTGATGCTGATACTACTAACAATACGTCTCAAAAAGATACATTAAGACAATTGAAAAATATAATAAGTCAACTAGAGGAACAAGTTGATAAATTTTAATGTTGTGAAATTATAAAAATCTATCGAAGATTTGGAGGAGTTTAATATGAAGAAATTTCCTTTTAAAGTATTAACTGTGGCAACTTTAGCAACGGTTATAACCGCTACTAACAGTGGCACTATTCATGCACTTGCACAAGAACACATTACTCAGGAACAAAAAATAGGAAATTATTATACATTAGGACCTGAAGGACTGAAAAAAGCGTTAGCTGAAACAGGATCCCATATTCTTGTAATGGATTTGTACGCAAAAACAATGATTAAACAGCCGAATGTAAATCTATCCAATATTGATTTAGGTTCAGAAGGGGGAGAATTAATCAAAAATATTCACCTTAATCAGGAACTGTCTCGAATCCATGCGAATTATTGGTTAGATACGGCGAAGCCAAAAATTCAAAAGACAGCACGTAATATTGTAAATTATGATGAACAATTTAATAACTATTACGACACATTGATAGACACTGTAAAAAAGAAAGATAAGGAAGGCTTAAAAGAAGGAATAGGCGATTTAATTAGTACAATTCATACAAATTCGAAAGAAGTTACAGAAGTAATTAAAATGTTAGAAGCCTTCAAAACAAAACTGTATACAAATACGATCGATTTTAAAAATAATATTGGCGGACCAGATGGGAAAGGTGGATTAACGGCAATATTAGCGGGAAAACAAGCATTGATTCCACAGCTTCAAGCTGAAATTGAGAATTTGCGTTCCACTCAGAAGGCCCATTTTGACAATGTACTAGCATGGTCAATTGGTGGTGGCTTGGGAGCAGCTATTTTAGTTATTGGAACAATTGCAGGAGGAGTAGTAATCGTTGTGACTGGCGGAACAGCTACACCGGCAGTTGTAGGCGGCCTTGCAGTTCTAGGTTCTGCTGGTATTGGTTTAGGAACAGCAGCTGGAGTTACGGCATCTAATCATATGAACTCTTATAACGAAATTTCTAATAAAATCGGAGAATTAACGATGAAAGCCGATTTTGCTAACCAAGCAGTTATTGCACTTACTAACGCTAAAGAAACTTTGACATATTTGTATCAAACAGTGGATCAAGCGATAATGTCTCTAACGAATATTCAGCAACAATGGAATACAATGGGGGCAAATTATAAAGATTTATATGATAATATCGACCAAATGCAAGAACATAAGCTCTCTTTAATACCTGATGATTTAAAAGCAGCTAAACAGAGTTGGAATGATATTCATCAAGATGCAGAATTTATTGCAAAAGACATTGCGTTTAAACAAGAAGAAAAGAATTAAAAGACAGCTAGGAGGAATACAAAATGAATAAAAAATCTCTTTACAAAGTACTCGCTGTATCGACGCTTTTAACTTTGACAACAACTTCTGTAATCTCTCCAGTAGCAGCATTTGCAGAGACAAGTAAGATTGAGCAAACTAACAATAGTGATACATCTCTTTCAGCAAATGAAGCGAAAATGAGAGAAACTTTGCAAATGGCGGGGCTTTTTGCAAAATCTATGAATGCTTATTCTTATATGTTAATTAAGAATCCAGATGTCAACTTTGAAGGAATTAATATAAAGGGCTATCCAAATTTACCTGGTGAAATTATACAAGACCAAAAGGATGCAAGAGCACATGCCCTTACATGGGATACAAAAGTAAAAAAACAGCTGATAGATACATTGACAGGTATTATTGAATACGATACAAAATTTGAAAATTATTATGACATAATTGTAGAGGCCATTCATACAGGAGATGGAGAGACGTTAATAGAAGGGATTACAGATTTACGCGAAGAAATTCAACAAAATCAAAAATATGCACAACAATTAATAGCAGAATTAACTAAATTAAGAGACGCTATTGGACAAGATGTAAGAGCATTCGGCAGTAACAAAGATCTTTTACAGTCGATTTTAAAAAATCAGGGGGTTGCAGTTGAGGATGATCAAAAGCGACTAAAAGAAGTTTTAGAATCGGTAAACTATTATAAAAAATTAGAGTCTGATGGAATAATAACAGTATCTGTGCCCTCTATTCCTACGTGGATTGCTGGTGGTATTATGTTAGGGATAGCAAGAGATCAATTAGGTCAGTTAGAACCGTTATTAGCACAATTAAATCAGACAGTCGATTATAAAACAACATTAAATCGTGTAGTTGGCATTGCACATAGTAATATTAGTGAGATGTACAATGCACTCGATGATGCTATTAACGCTCTTACTTTCATGTCTACACAATGGAATGATTTAGACTCTCAATATTCAGGCGTACTGAGACATATCGAGAATGCATCTGACAAAGCGGAACAAAATAAATTCAAATTTTTATTACCTAATTTGAAATCAGCTAAAGACAGCTGGGGAACATTAAAAGTAGATGCAGACACATTAAAAGCAGGGATAAAAGAGTTAAAAATATAGCCTGTTTTCAATAATAGAAAAGTAGATTTGGGGATATTTCATTTTCCAAATCTGCTTTTTTATTTCAGTTTTTAGACTGCTTTCTTGCAATTAGAACACTTTTTTAGCAAGACCAGTAAGTGGTGTAGAATTTTTTATGTAAAATTCATTCAGACCAGACAGTTATTTTCTTTCATCCTAACTAACTGCACAACCTTTTTTGATGTAATAAACCAAAATAACGCTGTGTCTTTACTTGTAAGATAAATTTGCACACCATCAAAAGAATGTTTATTAGCAGTGTTATATCAATAAATCTGATACGACCTGAACAATTAGCAAGAAAAAAATAATGGGTAATAAAATTTGAATCCATTTTGTTTTGATATATGGAATGATCTTTAAGCCTAAAAACGAGCCAACAATTGAGCCAATTGAAACAGGAATTGCGATTCCCCAATTAACAATGCCCGTAAAGTAGTAAAAGAGAAATGCACCTGTACAACTTGAAAACGTAATCATTCTTGTTACCTCAACTGCTTTTATATAGTTATATTGCTTTTTAAGATGATAGGTTACATGCATTAAGGCTGAGCCTGGTCCAAAACCACCGTCATATATTGAAATCACAAACGGAATGAGTTTGTTAATTGGTTGCTCCTCCGTTTCTTTTATATCCCTTACTATAAATTTATTACTGCAAAGTACAATGAAAAATGCGAAAATTAAGAATACGCAAGCTACAACATTCATGATTTGCTCTGATAACCGGGTGGCTAAAAATGCGCCAAATACACCTCCAAAACTAGATATCACAATTAAAGATGTGAATTTTTTTACCGATAAATGCCCTTTAATTATAAACGATACGACATTGGATAAGGCTGAAAATCCTGTCGCGAATTTATTAACTGCTACCGTTGTATGAATTGGAATGCCAATAAGTAACATTGCGGGTAACAAAACGAAGCCGGCAGCGCCGAAAAGGACACCAATAATTGCTGCGAGTAAGCCAATTGTAAATAACATTAACCCATTTACTGATAACCATTCATGTAGTAAAATTTCCATCAAATCACCTCATACTTAAATTACTGCTAACTAATACATAAAACAAATATATAATAATTACTTATTCATAAATAAAATTTATGGATGGAAAGGTGTGAATGAAATGAATTTGCATGCATTAAGGATTTTTACGAATGTAGCAAAGCTTGGAGGAATTACCGCAGCAGCGAATAAAATGCTTCTTAGCCAACCAGCTGTCACAATTCAAATACGAAAATTAGAAAGCGAAATAGGCGCAAAATTGATCGAAGGAAAAGGACGTGGCATTCAATTAACTCCTGAGGGGAAGTTTTTGTATGAGCAAGGAATGCGTTTATTTTATTTAGAAGCACAAATTGATGACAAGCTCGGTAAATTTTTAGCGAAAGAAGAAAAAATACATATTGCTTCTTCCTACATACCAATAAATTATATACTCCCGCCTATTATAGCAGCGTATAAGCTTGCTAATCCTCGCGTTGAATTTATTGTGTCTTTAGGCAATGTAAAATCTGTGGAAGAGCAAGTTCTCAGTTATGAAGTGGATCTTGGTTTTGTCGTGCAAAATAAAATGAGTCACCCTGATTTACGGTTTGAAAAAATAGTAGATATCCCGTTTTGGTTTGTTGTTCACCCATCACATTCTTTAGCAAATCAAATTGTCCCCATTAATGAATTATCGAATGAGGACTTTATTTATCGAGAACGTGGAAGTTCGACACTTGATTTATTGGAGTCGGTTTTTTACACGTTTAACGGTCAATTACCTAAATTAGGACTTCAAATGCAGGGCTTACATGAATCAATTAAAGTAGTAGAAGCAGGATACGGTATGACTTTAGCGCCGTCCTACAGTGTAACGGAAAGTATTGCAAATAAGAAACTAGCTCGAGTGTATGTTGAACAGGCAGATATTCAGCAAAGCTTATTTATATGTACACGCAAATCAGATATAGAAGAGCATCCATTTATACAGTATTTAAAAGAACATTTAACGCCATAAATTAACCAATCTTAAGATTGAGAAAAGGGAATTTTATATTTCCATTTCCTGTTGTATTAATATATAGTGATGGTAATCATCCACAATGATTAATTTTATTCTTAAATGGGAGGGTATAATGGGGAGATTAGTTCATTTTGAAATTCATGTAAATGACATGGAACGTGCAAAGAAATTTTATGGAGAGGTATTCGGATGGTCATTTCAAGACTGGAGTGACTATGCAGGAATGCCTTACTTTGGAGCGGTGACTGGCAATGAGGACGAGCTAGGAATCAATGGGGCTTTGATGCAACGTCAAGGTTCTTCTCCGGAACCAAACCAAGCCTTAAATGGATTTGCTTGTACAATGGGTGTGGAAAATTATGATATAACAGAAGCTAAAATTCTTAAGAATGGCGGCACGGTTGCCATGCCGAAATATGCACTACCAGGAATGGCGTGGCAAGGATACTATATTGATACTGAAGGCAATATATTCGGAATTCATCAACCTGACAAAAATGCAAAATAGCGTTCATAATAGTTAAGCAAGCATCTTTTAAAATCCTGACTTAGACTACGAGAACCATTGCATTGAAAATTAAACAGCTGAATAGCTTTTGCTCTTTCTCTAATTACTTTGATGGGCAGCTCGGGATGTAGAACACGTCAAAAATTAATTTTATTAAGGAATTAAGAACTTTGCTAGATTTTTTAATAAGAGCGTGTTTTGATTTAATTTTTAATCAAAACACGCTTTTTGGATTTCTTAATATCATGATTTATTTCTTTGGATTAAAATGCTCTTATGAAAAATCTGTTTGGATGATTGTTTGTAATCCTTCTTTTATTATTTTTTGATCTGGAATGGAGAAGCGATTACTTACACTTCTATCAGCGAAGTTCGATGTTTTATCAGCGATTCATGGTCTTCTATCAGCGATATTCGACTCT
The DNA here is from genome assembly GCF_023242215.1 of Lysinibacillus sp. Ag94. Lineage (NCBI taxonomy): Bacteria > Bacillati > Bacillota > Bacilli > Caryophanales > Bacillaceae > Lysinibacillus > Lysinibacillus sp. Ag94. The sequence continues at coordinate 1,395,619 of NZ_CP096780.1, forward strand.
TTATTAGCGATTCATGGTCTTCTATCAGCGATATTCGACTCTTTATCAGCGATTCTTGCACTTCTATCAGCGAAGTTCGATGCTTTATCAGCGATTCTTACACTTCTATCAGCGAAGTTCGATGCTTTATCAGCGATTCTTACACTTCTATCAGCGATATTCGATGCTTTATCAGCGATTTTTGCACTTCTATCAGCGATATTCGATGCTTTATCAGCGATTCTTACACTTCTATCAGCGAAGTTCGATGCTTAGCGGCGTTCCTTGCTTGGTTAGCGGCGGAATTTCATGTTTTAGCGGCGTTCTTCCTTTGGTTAGCAGCGCAACTCACACTTTTAGCGGCGAATTCCAACATAAGCTGGACAATTTGACAAAACTAAAGCCAGAGTTGAAGAACATTGTATAGAATTTTACACAATATTAAGGACTTGACTCCTTATCAGCGATTCATACACTTCTATCAGCGAAGCTCGATGCTTTATCAGCGATTCATACACTTCTATCAGCGATATTCGATGCTTTATCAGCGATTCTTGCACTTCTATCAGCGATATTCGATGCTTTATCAGCGATTTTTGCACTTCTATCAGCGAAGTTCGATTCTTTATCAGCGATCTTACTCTTCTATCAGCGAAGTTCGGGCGTTGATTACTTAGAAAGCTTCATTCATTTTGCCTGTTGCTACTTCAATTTAAGCTTTCTGCATTCTCTGTATATATTACCAAAACCACTCTCCCGTTGTTTGGATCTACTTCTCTTTCAATATCACGGAAAATAACCCTATATATGCTGATGCTCAGCAATTGTTTTTAAAAAACATTCCATCGAATTTGTCATATAGGCATCTTTTCGTCGAATAAAGACGGTTGAAATCGTACCGTATTTTTCAGGAATTGGATGACAATAAACCTTGCCTGTAGTAGATAGATGTTCAGCGGCTGATTGTGGTACAAGTGTAACGCCAAGACCGATGGCAACACTGTTTAAAATTGTCTCTAAAATATTAAATTCCATAATTCTTTTTGGCAATAAACCCTCATCTTTGAGCCAGAGTTCTAGCTTGGTACGATAGCCGCAACCTTGATTAGAAACAAGGATTGGTGTAGACATAAACTCCTCAATACGGAAGGCTTTGTTTTGTGAGATGAGAACGAGATTCTCGGTAAATACATCATATTGTTCTAAAGCTGGATGTTTAATCGGTCCAGTTATAAAAGCCCCATCTAATTGGTGATCCGCTACTTCTTTAATAAGCTCCTCAGTTAAACCAGCTTGTAGTGTTAAGTCGACATTTGGGTAACCTTTATAGTAGGACGCTAGAATGGTAGGTAAAATACTCACTGTTTCGACTGTACCGATTTTTAAAGTACCAGTCGGTGTATCACTATCTAAAAATACTTGTTTCATTTCCTCGACATCCTGCAAAATTTTATGAACGTAAGCAAGCATTTTTCGCCCTTCTGGATTTAATGTCATCCCTTTTTTATGGCGATAAAATAGCGGCGTATTGAGCTCCTTTTCTAATAGCTTAATACGTGCAGTTACATTGGATTGTACATAATTTAATTCTTTTGCAGCATGGCTAATGCTCCCGTTATTTGCGACGCTTTTGAAAATCTGTAAATCTCGTAGTTCCATCAAACTTTCCCCCCTTAAAAACTATCATTATAAATGATAGTTAATATCACTTTCAATCATTTTACGTGATGTATTTTCTTTTTTATAATTCTCATTGTGCAATAGAGGAACTTCGTCTAAAAACGCTACGTCCTGTGGCAATGACTGAGTAGCCAACATCGTGCGACGAAAGCACGAAAGCTGATTCCGTTCGCAATTATGAAGAGCCGTAATTGATAGGGTTATATAGAAATGAGGAAAAACAGTGAGAAAAAATCAAATAATAGTAGGCGTGATCGCATGTTTAATTGCAAGTATGTCATGGGGAGCCATGTTTCCAGTAGCAGATCATGCACTTGAATATATTAATCCGCTCTATTTTTCAACGATTCGATATGGAGCGGTATCGATTGTATTAGTCATTTTATTATGGATGAAAGAAGGGAAGAAAGCATTTCGTTTAGAAGGGAAAGGTAAATTGCTCGTCTTTTTTGGGACGATGGCATTTACAGTTTACAACGTGCTTGTTTTCTTAGGCCAAATGTTGATGGGGAAATCCGGTGTTATGGTAGCGTCGATTATGGAAGCACTCATGCCGATGATTTCGATTGCTATTCTATGGGGGTATAAACATGTGAAACCGAAGAAGTATATGATTAGTAGTATGATCATTGCTTTTGTTGGAGCTATTTTTGTTATTACAAAAGGCGATATGGGCTTCTTTCTTACACTTAAACATAATCTGGTTTCGCTTGCATTCATTTTAATTGGTGTTATAGGCTGGGTCATCTATACAATGGGCGGTCAAACATTTAATGATTGGTCTACGCTGCGCTATTCTACATTAACATGTGTATTTGGCACAGCTGTAACAGGGATCATCACAATGATCATGACGTTACAAGGGGGTGTATCAGTCCCAAGTACGGAAACAATTTTTGCTATTAAATATGATTTATTGTTTATGATGACACTGCCGGGTATTGTAGCATTGCTATGTTGGAATTACGGTGTGAAAATCCTATCATCCATTAATGGGATTTTATTTATTAATTTTGTTCCAATCACTACATTGGTCATTATGATGATACAAGGATACAACATAACAATTTTTGATATAGTAGGGACTTTACTTGTTATTTCTGCTCTTATTTGGAATAACATCTGTCAGCGTAGAGAGGAAAACACGAGTCTGCAGGTTGTGCATGAAGAAGAATTGCGGCAGGCTGTTTAATAGTACAAGGCTTATTATTTTTTTGCTTGCTCAATTGCCTTCTAAGCATTTTAACTTATTTATAAGGCATAAAATCATGAAACTCCATTTTGATCAAATTTTTTTCAAAATGGAGTTTTTCTATTTGTTATTAAATTAGGTTTGAAGACAATTTTTAATCAATCTTTTATATCTTTAGAATAGGTCATTAATGAAGGGTTATAGAATAATGAGATGGGCTGGTTGGGACTTTACGATCTCGTATAACAAGCGAAGATATGAATAACAAGTTAGATAGAGGTTACCGGTCAATACACTACCATAGGAGGAGATAAACTATGAATCCAGTAGTTGGTCTGGATGTCGCAAAAGGTGAAAGTCAGGTTCAAATTTCTTGGATAAAAAAATGCCCTATAAAAGCAGCGTAAAAGTTGACCATACGGTGGATGGATTGGAAGAGTTACATTCTTATTTATTAGATCTAGAGCGTCAAACAGGAATGAAGCCACCTGTTGTTTTGGAATCAACGGTTCACTATCATGCCCCAGTAAGAGGAGATAAACCCCTTTTGATTTGTATAAATGTCTTACTCATCCATCCAACTACCTAAAAGTTCTTCGAAAAGGAGTCTCGGTGCAGATTGCTGGTCATATTGTAGATGGCTTTTTACTACAGCCACTATATTTAACTTCGGTACAATAAATATATATTGTCCGTATAACCCAAATGCATAGTAATATTCCATTTGGGTGTTATCATTAGTACTTTCATAGGTCCATAACTGATAACCATATCCACGTGTTCCTTCAATAGTAGTATCGACTTGTTTATACGGTCTTATCATTTGTTGGAGAAAGTAGGATGAAATCAACTGCTTTGATTTAAATTGGCCTTCGTTTAAAAATAAAAATCCAAGCTTCACCAAGTCCTCTACATTTAATGAAATACTAAAGCCGCCTCCGTGAATTCCTTGCGGGTCCTTTACCCAAATGTATTTATTGATCCCTAATGGATGGAATAAATACTTCTCGGCAAACGATGCGGTAGAAATACCGGAAATTTTTTGGATAATTGCGCTTAATAAATGAGAGTTTCCATCATGATATTGAAAGGTTGAACCCGGTTTATGAATCATTGGTTGATCTAATATGAACTTAACCCAGTTTTTTGAACCTTGAAAATTTCCTACCTGTAACCCCGATGTCATAGTCAACAAATGAAATAGTGTGATTTCCTCCTTCGTTGGGTCATTAAAATCTAGTATTTCTGGAAAGTAGTGATGAATCGGTTCGTGAATATTTTTTATTAGCCCTTTATCGACCATAATTCCAATTAATATAGATATAATACTTTTAGTAATGGAATAAACCTTGAACGGCTTTTCTGCGACTTTTTTATTCTTTAAATATTCAAAGATCCGTGTATTTCCTTTATGAATGACAAAAGCTTCAATTTTAATCTTTTTGACCTTCTTCTCTAACTCATTAAAAGATATTTCACTCATACATATAATCCCTCCTCCACTAAATTGCGTCATTAGTTTATGTACATCAGTTTATGTACATCAGTTTATGTACATCGGTTTATAATTCATCCTAAATTTTAACATAAATTCATCAATTTTACCAAAGGCGTTATTCAATTAAATGGCCCGATTGTTGAGCACAAGTTAAACAACGCTATTGAACTAACCTGCCCGTTAGCCATCCATGTAGCGCAAAAACCAGCGCTACACCACAGAAAATGAAAGATGATTAAGTTCTTTCATGGGAGTTGAATAAGGTACGATTTTACACCCAATTAAACTATAATAAAATTTAACAAATATTCCTAAATACGATTTTAATCACAAATAAAAGCTGAGCTAATGCAGAAATTAGCTCAGCTTAAAAATAACTCGTTATAATGTTGCACATTTCATAAAGAATACTGATGTTACAAGCAAATTATTTTAACTCTTGACTTTTAATAAAATCATATCTACCTAGGTTTTTTAATTTGAATTTATTTAGCGAAATAGTCTTCCATTCCTTGGATAATGAAATCGGCAGTGCTTTCAAGACTAGCCGCTTTGTCTAGCCAACTTTCATTGCTCGATTAGAGTAGTTGCTGCTGTACGTGTAGTATCACGTAAGATCGCAAAATCCCCTTCGTGTGGAACAGTTCCGTAGCGAGTAGCAATTGCTTAGGAAAATTCCCGGATGTAGTTTTACCTTTTTGATAACACGTTTGTTTACATCGTCATCCGCATTGTGATTAGAGAAATGAAGAAGGTATTTTTTCCCTGTATGCAGAAATAAATAAGAGTACAAATAGAGAGCAATATTTCTATATAATTGTACAATTTACGATGACTACCATCTGATGAGGAGTGATGTAGTATGTATAAAAAAATAACAAGTTGTTTAATCAGTAGGAGAACACTTATTTAGTAGAGAGTTCGAGATTATGGATTTCTCTACCACTAGAGGAGGAATCGGAAGTTTGCTTAGTTTAAGATCAATTGATCAAAGTAATTGGGAAGCTTGTATTCAACTGAAGCCAAAGCAAGAACAGGAAGAGTTTATTGCCTCGAATTTGTATTCAATTGCAGAAAGTAAATTTTTACCACAAATGAAGATCAAGGCAATCTATTGTGGAGAAATACTTATCGGTTTTGCCATGTACGGGATCGATTCAGATGATGGAAACTATTGGATATATAGGTTTATGATTGATGAGCAATTTCAAGGGCGTGGACATGGCAAGGGCGCTATGAAATTAATAATTGAAGACATTCGGAGTAGGGATGATCGCACTGATGTCATCTTACTCGGGTATCATCCAGACAATGAGCAAGCAAGAAAACTATACGCCAGTATGGGTTTTAAAGAGTCAGGAATGGCACCTTGGGGAGAAATGCTAGCAAAATATAGTTTTTATTAGAATGTCTAAATAAATAATAAATATTACTAATGTTTACGTGGGATGTTCTTAAAGTCTACAAAGGGCTTTAAGAGCATCCCTTTTTATAGCATTTCCACTTTCCCCTTCAAGGATAGATTGAAAAGGTTGCGAGAGGAGGACATTGAACAGCTTGTTTACGCTAATTTTGTTTTTCTTATCTTGTGTTAATAATAGATTCTAAAGCTTCTATTAACATAGTTATAAAGAAATAATTCAAATTAGCGTGTTTTAATCCGTTTTCGGTTCAAAACACGCTCTTAAACTATACAATTTTCTTTTGCTTTGATACAGGAACTGACCGATTTAAAATACTGTTAGCTATCATTCCAATCATAATAATAATCATACCGATTAGAGATACTCCAACTGGCCAAGAACCGTTTAAAAAAAGGATTTCACCAACAACAGTAAATATCATTGTTCCAGCTTGTGTTGCCTCTACTGCCCCTAACAAAGACAGGTTATTTTTCGCTAAGTCAGTAGCGAAGAAAAATGTCATTGTGGCGATAACACCCGAACATAATGCTAATAAGAAACCTTGCGTAATTTGCCCAGATGTTGGAATGCCAGTTGTTGTCCAACCATAAATCGCTAATAGTATACTGACAGGAAGGCTGCCAATTGCCATGCCTAGCACGCGTTGAAATGTATCTAAGCGACCAGCAACGACTTCCATCATTTTTCGATTACCGAAAGGATATAAGAATGCAGCGATAACTACAGGGAGGAAGCCAGATAAAAATTGAGAAATAGTAATATTTCCAGCTTCCGTTAATTGCATACAAATGACACCCGTTAAAATAAATAAGGAAACGAGTAAGCTTCGCATTGGGATTTTACCGCGAACTTGTTTAACTCCGGATTTCGTCTCCAATGTAATAAAGAATAACGGGGATAATAACAAACCAGCTAAAATGGTTATTTGCCATGTACCTGCTACGAGCCATGCAGGACTAAATACAGCAGCATAGCTTAATAATGAATAAAATCCAACCCCGGCTATTGTGCCATAGCCAAGCCATGCCAAAGGGTGTTTACGCATTTCTACCCATAGTGGACGAAGGTTTTTGCGAAATAGGACGATAAAGAATAAAATGGGTAAAGCGAATAAAAATCGGAAGGAAGCAGTCCAAGCCCAGCTTGTTCCTGAAACGTTCATAACTCGATTTATAATAAATGTAGCTGAAAAAAACGCAGATGATAAAATACCTAATAAGATAGCACGCATTTCGTTCGCTCCTTTCTGAATATATACTATAATATAATTATTTATATAAAAAGTAAATTATAATATACCGAAAGTGGGGTTCATATGAAAGAACAAGAGGATATACAAACAAAAGAAGTCATTTTGCAAGTTGGTCAATTGTTACGACAAATAAGGAATGAACAGAAATTAAGTTTAGAAGAGTTAGCGAAAAAAACAGGTGTTAGTAAATTAACGTTAGGGAAAATTGAGAGAGGAGAAACGAATCCTACATTAGGCGTCATTTGGAAGATTACAAAAGGATTATCCATTCCGTTATCACGGCTTATGGTGATAGAAGATATAGTAAATGTCGCACGCTGCGGACAAGGATTCATTATTGAAGAAAATCAAATGTGGCGATTAGAGACTATATTTCGTTACAAAAAAGAGACAGGATTGGAAATGCATCGTGCTTGTTTGCAACCGAATAGCGTATATGAGGCAGAACCTCATCATGAAGGAGCAATTGAATATGTAACAGTAATGAAAGGGGAAATTTCGATTCAAGTTGGACAAGAAATATATGCATTAAACGAGTTTGATTCGATTCAATTTGAAGCAAATAGAAAGCATAGCTATGAAAACAAGGGGAATGAAGTTGCAGTGCTCCATTTAACAATGAAATATTTATCTTGAAATAAGTGTTGTACGCCATATTTCCAATCGAATTGGCGTAATGTATTTAGGAAAGCTAGTGGAAGAAACAACGACAGATGAAATTTTTAGCAACCCAATGCATCCTTATACAAAAGCACTTTTATCAGCAATTCCTGTACCCAATCCGCGAATAAGACGTGAAAAGATTAAGCTGCAAGGTGAAATCCCTTCTCCATTGAATCCACCAACAGGCTGTGTTTTCCAGACGAGATGCCCTTTTGTAATGGAAAAATGCCGGACGGTGGAGCCAGAATTAGTCGAACATTCACCTGCCCATAAAACGGCCTGTCATTTATTACAAGTAGGGGAGTTTTGAGAAATGAAAATTGAAAAAATTATAGTTCGCAAAATGAAGATGACCATGAAATCACCCTTTGAAACAAGTTTTATGAAGCAGCAAGAACGTATTTTCTTAATTATTGAAGCGTATGGTGAGAAGCATGTTGGTTATGGAGAATGTGTTGTTAGCGCTTATCCTTATTATGGAGAAGAAACGGCTTCAACGGCATTCTCTATTATTGATGAATTTTTAATACCACTTGTTATTAATCAGGAATTCAACCACCCTAATGAAGTAAATGAGAAATTTGCTCGTGTGCGACGCAATAATATGGCAAAATCTGCGGTGGAAGCAGCCATTTGGGATTTATATGCAAAAGAGCAGGGCATACCTTTAGCACAAGCACTTGGAGGAGAAAAAAAGGAAATTACAGTTGGCATTAGCCTAGGCATTGAAGAGGATACGAATGTATTGCTAGAGAGCATTGAAGGTTATTTAAAACAAGGGTTCAAAAAAATTAAAATTAAAATTAAGCCTGGAAAAGATATCGAAGTACTACGTGCAATCCGTGATCGTTTTGGTGATATTCCTTTAATGGCAGATGCCAATTCTGCCTACTCGTTAGAAGATCTACCATTATTTAAAGAGATGGATAAATTAAATTTAATGATGATTGAGCAACCACTTGAGCATGATGATATTGTCGATCATCGAAATTTACAAAGAGAACTCAATACACCGATTTGCTTAGATGAAAGTATACATTCATACGATGATGCTAGACGTGCAATTGAACTAGGTAGCTGCAAAGTAATTAATATAAAGGTAGGTCGTGTTGGAGGCTTATCTGAGGCTAAAAAGATTCATGATTTATGTCAGCAGCATCAGATCCCTGTATGGTGTGGAGGTATGCTAGAATCAGGGATTGGTCGTGCTCATAATATTGCCATTACAACACTGTCAAACTTTACAATACCTGGTGATACAGCACCGTCTTCTCGCTATTGGCATGAGGACATTATTGAGCCAGAGATTGTCATGGATGACCAAGGACATATCCAAGTTTCTGATCTACCAGGTATTGGTTATAATGTTGCGCAAGACAAACTTGAAAAATACACAATAGAGAAATATATTTACGAAGCATAATGAAGGCTTCTCTAAATTTAGCCATACAAAAACTGCACCTGTAATTGTTAGATTGTGTCTAACAATTGGGGTGCAGTTCACTCTAAAGATGGAGGCTTTAGAGCTCCATCGGATATAACTTTACTACAATTCAAAAATTGTGAAGGTTATTTATGTGTAAAAGTTCTTGCTACAATTGCTCATTTTATTGTATGTGGCTTGACGCTCTTTAGCGAGAAAGCGTGAATACCGTGTAGCAGATATTAGCGTCTTTTCATTAAACGCACCTATTACTCTGAAGTAATAGACGAAAATAATACGAAATTTATAATGTGAATTTTTTTAGTTCTACAGACAATGTATTTGTCATTTCTTGAAGTTCTGAAACCTTCTCACTAATTTTTTTGAATGATCCTAACTGTTCTTGAGTAGAAGCGGATATTTCTTCTGTTCCTGCTGCGGTTTCTTCCGTAATAGCTGAAATGTTTTCAATGGCATTGTTCATGTGCTGGCTCATTTCGCTTGTTTTCTCCATATCCTGCGTTAGGTGCTTTAATTGATCATTAATATCTAATACATGAGTTGCAATTACCTCAAAAGACTTTTCTGTATCGGTCATCGATTGTAATTGTTCCTTTGAAAGCTGATGTCCATGCTCTGCTGTAGAAAGAATGCGTGTAATGCCATCTTGTATTTGTGTCACCATCGAAGAGATGAAAGTAGTGGCCTTTTCTGTTTCATGGGATAGTTTTTTCACTTCCTGCGCTACAATGGCGAATCCTTTTCCGGCTTCGCCAGCACGTGCCGCTTCAATTGCAGCATTTAATGCTAAGAGATTTGTTTGATCAGCAATCGCGTGAACTGCATTAGCCGCACCTTCAATTTCTGTTGTGAATTGAGAGAATTGAGTAACAGCCTCTTTAATATTAATCGAAGTGGATGAAATATCCTTTGCAATAGAGGATTGCTTCTCTAGTGAGCTACGACCATTTTGAACAGCAGTAAGTGCTTTATTACCGTTTACTGCTGATTGTTCACTTGTCTCTTGGACAGTAGTAAATTGATCCGCCATCGTATTCATCAGGATAGCCGTTGACTGGATATCTTCTGAAATAGTGAGGCTTCCCTTTGCCAATTCGTCCGTTGATGTAGCAATTTGTTTACTGCCTTCGTTAACGGTTTCAATATAGCTTGTGACATCTTTAGTAAATAGACCAACATTTTTACCTACATGATCAATGGATTGTACGGTGCTTTTTAAGCTAACAATCATTTTGGAAAAGTTCTCAGTCAGTTGATCAACTTCATTGCGACTACCTTTCTTATAGGGAAGGGAAGAGGTGTCAATTGTTAAATTCCCTGCAGCCACCAATTGTGCACAATCCACGACTCGGTTAATCGGATTTGTAATTTTTTTCGTTGCGGCATACGAAAAAATAATAGTAGCAATAAGTAGAAGGATACTACCTATTATTGTTGATGTAGTAATAAAAGAAATTTTTTCTGCTGCCAAATCATTCGTTTCTTTATACCATTCATTTGTTTCTTTTTTCAGTAGATACATATCGTTCAAAATACCGGATATTCTGAGAGATTGTTTTTTTATCTCAGGACGATTGTGAGCAAGAAATCCTGCCTCTGAAGCTTTTTCTAATTCGTCGTATTTACCCTCGATTTTTTTGATGATGGCCTTATGCTCAGCTATTTTTGCAATAGTTGAGAGTTTTTCTAAATTTACTTGCGTTTCTTGTAAAGTTGAAAGAGCTTCATTTTTATTGGCCTCACTATCTAAAAAAGTGTAGTTATTTAATGATTGGCTCGCTAAAACTAGACTTTGTTCAAGTTCTTTCACTGCCAGCAATAGTTCTGTATCATCTTGTGCAGTTGTTTGTATATCAAATGTTTGAATGATTATAAAACCAATCATAGCCATTGCGAGGACAATGGGAATAAGTATGTTCATGAATAATTTTTTTCGTAGTGTCACTGGCTGTTCCCCTTTTCTGCAGTAACTTTTATTTTACCCGAAATAATATCCTCTTGTGCTTTTTTAATAGCAGCCTGTTGCTCGGGTGTAAGTTTAATAACACGTATATCCGCTAGGCCCACGCCATTATCAGCTAAACCGAATGACAACGATTTTTCGGAAATTTTCCCTTTATCATCTAATGTTTTAGCCATTTTAAAAACAGCTTGGTCGACGTTTTTTAACATGGATGTTACGACAGTTTTTTCTGCAATGTAAAATTGATCAATATCAACTCCGGCCGCATATATGCCCATATCTTCGGCTTTCTTTATGGCACCAAAGCCTGTGAATCCAGCTGCATGATAAATAAAATCTACGCCGTTCTTAATGTAACGTTCTGCGATTGCGGCACCTGCCTCGGTATCATCAAATGTGCCAGCGTACTCACTAACAATTTCGATTTTTGGATTAAAATACCGAGCACCCTCAATAAAGCCGTTTTCAAAATGATGGATAACCGGGACATTTGCACCACCAATAAATCCTAATTTTCCAGTTTTACTCGTCATTGCGGCAACCATTCCAAGTAAAAAGCTTCCTTCCTGCTCTTTAAAAGTGATTGAAGTAATGTTGGCAACATCTGATTGACCATCTATAAGGATAAATTGCTGATCAGGATATTTCTTCGCAGTCTTTTCTAAAGCTTCCTGTACAGAGAAGCCAAGACCAATAATGACGTTATACTTTTCTGCGATAAGTTCCTCGAGCTTCTGCTCGTAATTGCCATCTGGCGCCTCTTTATAATCAAACAAAATACCTAGCTCATCGCGTGCTTTCTCAAGCCCTTTAAAAGCTGAGTCATTAAACGATTCATCACCAAGCCCTGCATCCGAAAGTAAGATACCAATTTTATAGTCATCTTGCGCTTTTTCCTGCTGAGTAATGGAACAGCCTGCTAATAACAAAGCTATTAAGCAAAAGCCCATCATGTATTTTTTCAATATGAATACCTCCAATTGTATGTATTATTTATATCGGCAATAAGTTATTCTAAGTCAGAGGTCAGACGATGATTTTTTGTTTTACCATTAAATACTATCAGATTATTTACAATTTACTACAGGAAAATGGGTTTAAATCATTCTCGATATTTTCTATTCACTGAGTATTTAGTTTGTTTTGTAATGGATTTTCTCTATTTATATAGTGAAAAAGGTCGGGGATTAATGTGAAATTTTTGTATATTTTGAAAAACAACCCCTTTTCTTAGCAAATAAAAAGCCTCGCAAACATCAAAGAGTTTGCGAGACATACGAATGAATTAAACTGCACCAAATAACTTTACTATATTTATTAGTATGATCCCTACAATACCGAAGTCTGAATCACCAAATGTAGTTCCTTCATAGCCAATATCACCCATAAAGATCAGTAGAAGCGCAGGGATAAAGCTAATCATTAATCCGTTGGCAAATGCTCCTGCGATAGCACCGCGTCTACCACCAGTTGCATTTCCAAATACTCCTGCAGTAGCACCCGTGAAAAAATGTGGCACTAGCCCAGGTACAATTACTTTTAGCCCTATGAGAGGGAGTATAAACATTGACACTAAACCTGCTACTCCCTTCATAAAGAATAAATAGCCCCATTTCATGTTATTATTGTCGATTATGGAATTATGTTATAAGAAAGAATTTATTTTTTATTTGGAAAAAATATAAATTGATTTTTTTCAATTAAATTCATTTGGCTGTTTAGACTAGATGGAGGATAATTAAGTTAAATTTTTCTATTTTAAGTAATGATTAATAACTAACGTCCATATTGGATAACGAACAAGCTGTGAGATCTAACCTTTTGCAGGACTCATTACGCATTTAAATATTTCTTGTTGGTGTAAAGAAGGACAGAAGGTAAATAAAAACAAAGAAAAAATTGTTCTAACTTTTTCATTTTAGCTTACACTTACTATAGGACGAACTTAGTGTTGAGCAAGGGAGGAAATGACATAGCGAAAAAAATGGGAATTGTCGCGCTACTTTTATTCGGTGTTTATGTGCTGTGTATGTATTGGTATATATTCCACAGCGGTGGTGGTACAATACCCCGTGCGATGCAAGGGACAGCTGCAGATCCAGTGATGTTTATGTCCGAAAAAGAACTATACTTAAGCGGTGAATATTCTAAAATACGGAACTTCCTATTCTTTGTTGCTACACCTTTGGAATGGTTAATTTATTTCATGATTTTAACTATGGGCGTATCACGTTACTTTGAAAAGGTGGCGACGTCACAAACAAAATGGAAGCTGTTACAAAATGCAAGCTACTTGTTCTTATTATCATTTTTACTATATGTTGTACTATTCCCACTCGATTATTATCGTTACAATTTAAGCAAAACTTACGGAATTAGTACACAAGGTTTTTCTTCATGGATGCGAGACGGCATTATTGATTTTTGGGTTAATTTTGGCATGAGTCTAATTATTGTATCGGTCCTATACTGGCTCATCAAAAAAAGTGCCAGAAGATGGTGGCTATATGCGTGGTTTCTAACGATTCCATTTACAATATTCGTGATGTTCATACAACCTGTAGTCATCGATCCTTTATATAATGATTTTTATCCGTTAAAAAATAAGGAGCTAGAAGAGAAAATTTTGTCTATAGCTGCACAGGCTAATATACCAGCAGAGCACGTCTATGAAGTCAACATGGCAGAAAAAACAAATGCTTTAAATGCCTATGTAACGGGTATTGGCAGCAATTCAAGAATTGTGCTATGGGATACAACCTTAAATCGTTTAACGGATAATGAAATATTATTTATCATGGCACATGAAATGGGACATTACGTTGAGAAGCATATTTATTTTGGTATAGCTGGGTATCTTCTGTTGACATTGCTAGGCTTATGGCTGACAGCGAAATGTTTGAGATGGTTCATTGGACGTTACGGGCAGGTATTAAAAATTAAAAAAATCGGGGATATAAGCTCTTATCCATTGTTCTTACTCCTAACATCTGTTTTATTATTTGCTTCGAGCCCTCTGTCGAATTATGTTTCAAGGTATCAGGAAATGAGAGCTGATCAATATGCCATTTCACTAACGGGCGATCGAGAGTCCGCAATTACTGCATTCCAGAAGCTAACGATATCTGGTTTAAGTGAGGTAAATCCACAGTTACTCGTAAAGTGGTTCCGTTATACACATCCGCCTATGCTTGAACGTATTTATAAGGTAGCGGAGAAGGCTGAAGAGAATAAAGAAGAGCCGTTAAAAGAAGTACCGATAAAAGAGGAGCAGAAAAAAGAACAGCAGAAGAAATAAAGAAACAAATGTCGTTGTTTTAACTGCAATAGTGCCCTACTCAAGGTTTTTTGAACGAATAAATTGGGTATTCTAATGGAAAGTAGTACAAAACTCGTTCGTTATGATAGGGGATTCATTATGCGAAATATTGTCATTATTACACTTTCATCGATATTAGTCGCCCTTGCCTACAATCTTCTGTTAATTCCACATGAGATTTTAAGTGGGGGATTAAGTGGGATTGCAATCATGCTTGGTATTATTACACCCTTGAATACAGGGGTTTTAAATTTATTATTGAATTTACCTTTGCTAATTATAGGTGTCTTGAAGCTAGGGAAACGGTTTATTGGCTATACCATTCTTTCTGTAGTTGTCTTGTCGATAAGCTTGTATATTATTCCGGTTTATAAAGCTACACAAGATCCAATTCTTGCGTCATTATTTGGTGGTGTTATTGTGGGCTTAGGGTTGGGCTTGATTTTCCGTGCGGCAGGTTCTTCTGGTGGTTTTGATATTATAGCGATGCTGCTAAGTCGTAAACGAGATTTTCCACTCGGTACATTAATCTCTGCGATGAATGGTATCGTTGTAGCTATCTCCGGGTTCGTCTTTAGCTGGGATGCGGCATTACTGACACTCGTTTCAATTTATGCAACAGGGAAAGTTGTCGATACCATTCATACGAGCCATATTAAATTGACACTAATGATTATTACGAGTAAGGGCGAGGAAGTAAAACAGCAGCTACTGGAAAAGCTCCATAGAGGTGTAACGATTATGGATGCGAAAGGTGCTTATTCAGGCGAAGGGCGCAAAGTTTTAATTACCGTCATTACACGCTATCAGCTTGCCGATGTTAAACGTTTAATCAAAAATGCAGATGCCAAAGCTTTTGTCAATATATTACAAACTACCGAGGTCATCGGTGTGTTTGATAGAGGCATAAAATAAAAAGTGTCCTGTCATAACACTTTAAAAATTAAATCGTGACCGAAGATTTGCTCGAACAAAATTTACTAGAAACTAAAATAAAATAATGATTTCCTCTACACACGTTATAGATTATAATGAAAATAATCGAACGTGTGTTTCTTTATTTTAAAACGAAATGGGGTTAAATAATGAACAAAGAAACAATTCATGAATATTGCCTAAAACTTCGTGGAACAACGCATGATTACAAAGAAGAATGGCAGGCGGATCGTTATCATATTGGGGGTAAAATGTATGGCATGATGGGTGGAGATAGTACCGGAAGACCCGTACTTACTTTAAAATGTGAACCTAATCGAGCTGAAGAGTTAAGAGAAGCCTATGAAGGTATTATTCCAGGTTATTACATGAATAAAACACATTGAAATTCAATCTATATGGATGTAGATGACGTACCTATTGATTTAGTTGAAAATTTAATTAACCATTCGTATGAGCTAGTTTTCGGAAAGCTTACAAAAAAAGCTCAGCAGGAAATTCAGAAATGAAGTGAGAGAGCAAGTAGGATCCCCGCACGCAAAGAAGTGAGGGCAGGCCGACGAATAAATACTCAGATGCAAAGAACATCACTCCTAAACTAATCGGGTGCAAGTGAAAAGTGCTCGGATCAGCCAAAGAACTGATCAGATCCAACTGATATTTACTTTACCAGTGAAAAGGAATTTTCCTTGGAAGGAGCGAATCCCCCGTGCGATACACAATATATGAAATCAAAAAAGAATCTGCAAGTTTCTCAAGCTTAGTCTCGTAGAAAACAGATTCTTTTTTTGTTATTTAATTATATCCACGTTCACCAAATGGCTGAAGTTTGTCGAGCCATTTTTGTTCCAGCTTTTCTAGCTCTTTTTTTGGATCGAAATAGCCTTGTTCTTTTTTCTTCAAATATTCTACAACTTCAATATCAAAAGCATCATGGCCGAATGTGTTAAAATCCGCTTGTAGTTCTTTATTAGTATGTGTATTCGTTTTTAACATAAATTGAAAGCCGTTTAAGCGTTTTAAATTATTTAAGCTGCCAACAAACACATTTTGTTGATTGGTCATCGTGAAAACACCAGCTTCGATTTTTATTTCTTTATACATTTCCTTTAATTCTTTTTTATGGTCCATTGGAAACCCTGCCTTCTTATTTTTTTATCCAGTAAGCACTACCATCCTCTTGTCGATCCATGAAGCCGTATTCGATTAAATAGCGACGTATTTGTACATAGTCCTCATATATTGGTTGAATTATTGCGTTTAATTCTTTTTCTGAATACTGTTTTGTTACATCGAAAAGCTTTGTGATTGCACGAAGTATGACAATTTTATGTTTTTCACGTTTTGGGAAGCGGACAAGCTCTTTGCCAATACCGTTTGGAAAGTACTTTTCGAGTAATTGTTGTTCTTCAGAAATCGTAATATTATAGCGATCGTCGACCATCGTAGCCGTTTTGTGAATAGGTACAAAGCTGTCTTCCTTTTCATTCTGTTCTTTTAATAGTTCCATCATTGCAAGAAAGGTTTTTGCTTGTCGTTCCTTTTCTTTAAGGGTAAAGCGATGATGACGTATTGTGGCTGCACTACCAATCTCCAATTCTTCTTTAATGTCTTGATCGGTTTTTCCTTCATAAAATAAGCGTAAAATATGACTTTGATGATCAGTTAGTCCTGTCATTTTTTTATTAAGTCCATTTAAATAATGAAATACGGATTGATGTGCAGCAGTAATATGATGTTGCATAAATTTTTCCGCCTCGTAGAGAACGCCTTCATGTGGATAAATAATACCCTTTTCAATCTTTTCCCCGCAAAGCAAACAAGTGAAGTGTGTTGCTTCATCATGGTAGCCTTTTTTTATGTCATGGATCGAAGCTTGCCAAAATAATTCATTTACATCCATTTGGAATCCTCCTGTAAAACAAACAATTATTTATTTTGTTTGCTTATATATTATTAAAATAACAAATTGTTTAAATAAAATCAATGAAAAACACATCGTTTTTATAAACGATGTGCGAAAGTGTTTATTTATTCTTCTTTTTAAAAATAATGATAGATAAGATAGCTAGCACAATAATTGTGACGATAATAATGGTGATGCTTGTTGAGGTACTTAGTATATTCCGTGAAGGTCATAGACAATACCATATACTTTTTTGTATTCTTCTAGCTGTGAAGCGGGCGAACCTTTGAAAACATTGGAAATTGAGCTCTCCATAAAGGCATTGCGTAATAGTAAAGTTGGTCATATTGTTTATTCCTTTCTTTTTTGAATTTCTTGATTGATTTTTGCAATATCACTTTTTTGAAGTACATAAATAATGCACCAAGCGATAAAGAAAATAATAGCTTCACTTACAAAAATATATAGTATGCTTGAATGTTCAAACCAACGTCCGAAATAGCCTGCAATCATGACACATATCGTAACCGCAATTACATGTAGAATAAACTGAGCAATAAAAGGTAAACGTTCAATATCATAGATGGCGGACAGTAGACCTATTACAACTCCAAGTATGGCGGCGACGATAATTTGTTCAAGTAATTCCGGCCCTGATATCACAGTGTTATTAGATAGGACACTGAATGTTACTAAGGAGTAGGAAGAGCTTAGTGATATAAGCAGACCGATTGTCATCATACGTATAAATTTTTTCATATTATGAGTCCCTCCCAATACCTAAGTGTTGTTTTAGTTCTTTTAAATATTTGCGGCTAACATGGACGGACACATCGTTTTCTAAAATCAGTTCTGTTGTACCGATTTTACCCATTTGAATAGAGGCAATTTTGTTAATGTTGACGAGTGTCGATTTACTGACTCTGGCAAAGTCTTTCGCTAATTGTGCCTCTAGCTCATATAATTTACGCTTCGTTTCAAATTCCTGTTCCTCTGTCTGCAAAAATACTTTTGCACCCTCTGCGTAAATAGAGTAAATATCTGAAATTTTTAGCATATGAATTTCCTGCTGAAAGTAGCCATCTAACATTGTTGTTTGTGAAGTTTGTAGTTGCTTCATCAGTCGTTCAATTTGCTCGTTGTATTCCTTTGCATGTATATGAACCTCGGTTTCTTCTAATGTACTGTTGATTGTTAAGTGAATTTTCATTGGGGCCTCCTTTACATATCTCCACAACGGGGAATCACTGAATTAGGTAATAATAATGTAGCATAGAAAATTTTGGATTGGAGAAAATCTGGATAAGAGGTTAAATTTTATAAATAACAGGTTCAATTTTAACGCTATATTACATTGCGAAAAAGCAATGAAGTAGAAAAATAGAAGAGGGGGTTGCTTCAATGTTTATTTTTGACAAACATATGTTAATTACATTATGTGTCGGTTTAGCAGGTGCGGTTTCATTTAATTTATTACATATTCCAATGCCCTGGTTACTTGGAGCAATTGCGGCGGTGCTAATTGTTCAGTTATCGACGAAAGTACAATTGAAATGGCATAAATATTTTCGGAATTTTGGTTTAATCGTTGCGGGATATTCCATAGGTTTTGCGTTTACACCAGAAGCGGTGCAGGATATTAAGCAATTTTTAGGAAGTATGATTGTTTTAAATGTATTATTTATTGTATTGTTTTTTTGTGTTAGTTATTTAGTTGCAAAACGTGCGGATTTAGATTTTGCGACCGCGTTAACATGCTGCGTCCCTGGTGGCATGTCACAAGTTGTTGCCTTTGCCGAGGAGCAAGGGGATATGGATATGGTCGTAATTACGTTCTTCCAAATATTACGGGTTCTTTTAATTGTCGGCTTTGTGCCATTAATAGTGTCAGACTCTGGGGGAACTAGCATAGTTGTCAACGGAGCGTATACATGGAGCCTAATAGCTCTGCTTGCTGTGTGTGGCGTAGCGGGCTGGCTAGCACAAAAGGCAAAAATTCCGACAGGCTATATGCTTGGTCCCGTGTTTCTTTTGATGGGCATCCATATAGCAGGGATTGATATACCCAAATTGCCGTTGTCACTACTTCATATCGCGCAGCTGATGCTTGGCATTTACATTGGACTTTTATTGAAAAAAGACGATCTACATTTATCGAAGAAGCATGTATTTTACGCTTTTATATCGGCATGTATCTTTGTTGGCGCAGCTTACGGCTTAACATTTGTCATGCAGAGTTTATACAGCCTTGATTTTCGTACAGGCTTTTTAAGCATCGTACCAGGCGGGCTTGATCAAATGGGGATAATCGCAGCTTCCGTACATGCAAAGGTCACAATCGTCACCGCATTTCAGCTATTCCGCGTACTGGTCGTGTCCGTTTTCCTCGTACCGTTTGTTAAGATGTTTGTGAAAAAAGTGAAGATCTAGGGGCCTGTTGTGAAAAACAAAGGTTCTAAGTTGACAAAATGATGCAAGAGTTGCCACATACGATTATGACCCATGGGGGAACTTATTGAACAAGTCGAAAGTCGTCTAAAAGAGCAATCTATTCGCTACGCAGGCTATGTCTAAGATGCCGAAACAAAGCTATACTATTTACAAGCTCGTTACTACGATCTAGCAACAGCACGCTTCATCTATCGTGACCCCGATCTAGGAAGATGACCCAGTTACAACACATATGGGGATGATAATCTAATAACAAAAACAGACTCAGAAGAAAAAGGGTATGGCCGTTATCAACGCAGGTTTTGCGGCCTACGATGGATATAAAGTAAGCAGGGAAAAACAAAAAAGGCAGTGGCATCCCATCGGAAAAGTGAAGCGCGTTTATCGTGCAGTAAAGATTGTTAAGGGTTTAGGAAAATCAAATTGGGGAAATTTCAAAGTACCTATTTAATCCATATAATCCATTATTTGTGAAACTAAGAACCTATTGTAACGTCTTTAACTTCAAAGGGTGAAGGGAGAAGTACATTGTTTAAATATGTGATACAACTAATTCTTGGTTTCTTGACTTTATTGATGTCAACAGCTATTTCTTGGTATGAGGGAAGTGGTATTATAGATAATCCGCTGGAATGGAAGTATTCAACCCCAGTTTCTCAGATATTTGATATTGAGATAAACAATGGCCAGGATATTAGCCAGCTTGATTACTTTGTCTATGCGGCTAAATTTCAACCATTTTTCCCGGCTATTATGATAGTAAGTGTTCTTTACATTTGTACGGTACTTATATTTTTCATTTTTCAACTAAATCATCAGTTAGCCATTATTTTATCAGGGATTATAAGTTGTTTATTTATTGTTATTAGCGGTACATTTTTTAATTCATCAACTGTTGGAGGAAACGTTTTCTTTTGGATTACGGCTGTCGGTGCATTCATTTTTGTAAGTATGGCGATAAGTTTATGGTACAGAAAAAAATACATGTTAAAATTATTAAAACCATAATAATTGATTAGTAACGTAAAAGTGCGAGCTCTAGTACAAAGGTATTTATACAGGAGTTCGCACTTCTTTAATTAGCATCTTGGATTGGGGCATGGGTGGGAATTTTGAAAAACATTGACGCCCCCAGGAAGGGGCCTAGCTCGGAACAGAAATAAACTCCAAGGTAAGGTGACTTGTAGAAAAAATGTGAAAGAATGTAATTTGGTCTTTTCAAAATTACCCGAATTATGGTAATATAAATTTAACTATATTGAACGGAGGTGAAAAGGAATGAATAAAAACGCTACGAAAACATGTGTAAAGGTGGATACAGCTATGTATTTTGCACGTGTTATTACTTTCGATTTTGCGAACAACGGGATAGGTCTGTCCATTTTTAAGCAAAATCAAATATCAAACGTAGCGAATTAACCATTCTTTTTCACAAACTAATGAGGAAAAGACTGCTTGTTAATCGAGCAGTCTTTTTTGTGTATTTAGATGTTTTTCGCACGTTTCATTGGAGGAAAAAACGATGCAAATTAAGGCTGAACAAATACAAAAAATTATTGGTGGAAATGTTTTATTTGAAGGACTTCAATTAGAAGTAAATAAAGGGGAGCATGTCGCCATTATTGGTGTGAATGGCAGTGGGAAAACGACTCTATTACAGTTACTTGCCGGTTTGGATATGCCAGATAAGGGACGAATTATAAAAAGCAAGGAAGCGACGATTGGTTATTTACATCAAATTCCACAATATCCTTTGTTCTCAGTAAAGGAAGTGCTGGAGGAAGCATTTGCAGAAATTTATGCATTAAAGGCTAAAATGACAAAGCTTGAGCAGGAAATGCAGTTAGCTGTAACAGATAAGGTACTCCAGCAATACGGTCATGTGCAGGAACAGTTTATGCTGCAGGGTGGCTATGAAATTGATGCGCAATTAGCGATGATTGCAAATGGTTTAGGTATAACACCATTGCTTGAGCAACCGTTTAGTAGCTTAAGTGGTGGGGAGAAAACGAAGGTAATGCTAGGGCAAATCCTTTTAAGTAATCCTTCTATTTTACTATTAGATGAACCGACCAATCATTTAGACATGCAGGCAATCGAATGGTTAGAAAATTATGTCCGAAATTTTGCAGGAATTGTTATTGCAGTATCACATGATCGCCACTTTATGAATCAAATGGCTCAAAAAATAATTGAAATTGAAGACGGAGAGGCATTTACGTACATTGGTAATTACGATGCATTTGTCGAACAAAAGGAAACGAAGCTTGAACAGCAATTTGCTCATTACGAAGAACAGCAAAAGAAAATAAAAAAAATGCAGGAAACAATAAAGCGCTTAAAGCAATGGGCAAATGAAGCAAACCCGCCAAATGCTGGCTTGCATCGTCGTGCTAAAAGTATGGAGAAAGCACTAGCCCGTATAGAGCGTGTGAAGAAGCCCCTAACGAAAAAGAAAATGAATTTAGCATTAACGATGGCTGAGCGTAGTGGTAAAGAGGTTGTACAAATGAAGGGTATTAGCCATGCATTTGAGAAACCATTATTTAAGGAAAGTAATTTAGCGGTTTACTTCGGAGAGCGTCTGGCGATTGTTGGTGGTAATGGCAGTGGGAAATCAACATTATTAAAAATGATGTTAGGTGAAGTTGAACCTAATAAAGGTACTTGTCATGTCGGCAGCAGTGTTAAAATTGGCTACCTATCACAGCAATTTGAGCATAAAAATCCGGCCATTCGCTTAATAGATGCCTTTCGTGAGAGTGTCTCTGTGTCAGAGGCTGAGGCACGTCATATTCTGGCTCAGTTTTTATTTTATGGCTATGACGTTTTTAAAAAAGTGAAGGATTTAAGTGGCGGTGAAAAGATGCGCTTACGTCTAGCACAGTTAATGCATGAGGATATTAATTTATTGATGCTGGATGAACCAACTAACCATTTAGACATTGAAGCGAGAGAGGTATTGGAGGATACACTGGAGTCCTTTGAAGGAACCATAATTGGCGTCTCACATGACCGTTATTTTTTACAAAAGATTTTTACAAAAGTTGCATGGATTGAGCATGAAAACATTCAAGTATTTGAAGGGGATTATGAATGGGCAAGACAAAAACGCTCAGAAATAGTAAAAGAACCAGTTAAAAAAGAAGTGTCTGAAAAACCCTATGCTGTAAAAAAAGAGCTCGCAATGGAAGAACAAATTGAAAAGCTTGAAAGGAGATTAAAGGAGCCGACACTTGCGAAGGAGCAACGTCAAAAGCTTGAACAGCAGCTAGAGGATTTATTTGAAAAATGGATTGAGGGAGGAACAAAAGATGCATAAAATAGAGCATATCATGCAGTTAGATATTGATTATATTAAAAGTTTTAGTGAGATGGAAACATGTCATGAAGGAGTATTATTTTACAATAATGAAATGCCAACATATTATGACGCCAATCATGCACACATATGGAAGAAGATTGTCGAACCAGATATGTTTTTAAAGAAAATCAAGGATTTTTATCAAGCAAAAGCTCTCACCCCAAGATTGTATTTATACAATGTGGAGGAAAATCAGTCATGTATAGAAGCATTAGAGAATCATGGCTTTCAATATGAAAGTTTTACTGATGATGTACAGTGTTGGAATGGTGAATACTCGCAATTATCACATAATCCAGCCATACAGATTGAGCGGGTAATAGATGCAAATATGGAGGAAGCGTTAGCCGTAGAAATGAGCATTTCTACATTTGGGGAGCCTGCATTAATCAAAAAAGCTTTTGAGGAAACCTATTATTCTCCGTATTTTACGTATTATTTATTAAGATTAGATGGCACAGCTTGCTGTACTGCCAATATTTTCGTCTCAGGAAATCAAGGGAGAGTTGAGAGTGTAGCAACACTTGAAAGCCATCGAGGACGAGGATTGATTGGATATATTCTGCAACATATTCAGCAAGAGTCGGTAAAGAAAGGATTAGAATATCTCTGGATTTTGCCTATCAATGAACAGGTCGCCAAGGTCTATGACAGGGCAAACTTCAAATCAGTAGGCACAATAAAATCAATTCATGCCTTTACTGAGGGTAAAAGCATTAAGCAAATACGACAAGAGACTTAATTAGGATGAACGAAAAAATTTTGCCATACTCCTGTAGGACAGCAAACGCCATAGGAATGGTGCTTTTGGGGGTTTAATTTTGAGAATTTTAGTCGTAGAATATGTTCAAATTGTGTAAAACAAAGCTTGTCAGAGGTAAAGGGGGAAGACCTTCTATTTGATAAATAGAGTGATCCAGAACAGTATCGACTACTCGGGATATTAGAATTGATGTTTCGAAAGAAGGATTTTCAATCTTTAAAAGTTTTTTACTTGAAAAAATGGCGAATTCGATTTACTCTCTTTAAAGATACTTGTTTAATGGACTTGGAGGATATGGAATGCACGGAATTTATATACGCTATAATGTCTCAGAAGAAACCCCAGCAGCACAATGGCCCAAAAAAATGGATGCATTTGCGTATGTTCAACGAGGAAAGCCACAACAAGACAATGACAACTTGCTATCGATGGAAGAGCTAAAAAGCCATGCAATTCGCTATATTAAAAGCTTAAAAGACAATGCAGGTGATCATTTAGTAGAACAACGCAATGGTGAAATTGAGCACTTTGATCGACGTTATATGGAATCCTTAAAGCTAAAGGAAAGCATCGATTCACAGCTTATTAATCTAGAAGAAATTCGTTTGCTTTTACAGTTAATGAATGTACTGAATTTATCGCATGGTTTCGGAGAAAATGCTGGAAAGCTGCTTCGTCAAATTACCCCATATGCAAAAGAGGTAGAGCACCCAACATTCCAAACAACTCGTGTTGAGCGTCATTTTTATTCAGAACTAATTGAACAAATTGAAGCAGTATATGCACGAATTATGCGTCATCACAACCCGTCAACGAATGAAATGCAGCAGTCAGAAAAGATATGGACAGCAGTTTGCGAGCAAGCAATAGAAAAGGTAGAATCGCGCATTGAACGCTTGTCTGCTATCAAGTTAAAGCATGAGAAAAATTTACTAGAGTTTAGTCAATTAAAACAGCAAAATATCGAGGCGAAGGAACGCCTAGATATTGCTGTCAATGATCTTGATGCTATTTTAAATGTACTAGAATCTTAAAGGCTATGTAATGTGGTTTAAGTGGGGTTAGCTATGAGCTAGCCCCACTTTTATCTCTTGAATCAGAAGTTACCAAATTTGAAGGTAATGAACAACAAGGAATTAGTAGTCGTAAACAAACTTTATAACAAAATCAACCAGACATACTTTTTATTGACTACACTGCAATAGAAAATATGTCTGTTTTTATGTAGATGAACATGGAAATAGGCCTGTTTTTTTATCTCTAGAGACCCGATTTTTCATGCAGATTGTCCCGATTTTTTTCCGGTAGGCCCGTTAAACCTTGGGATTGTATCGATTACCGTATTTGTTGCTGTATCTATAACAGACACGTATATGTCCCTAATTGCCATAATACATGGCTATTATTAGCTTTAAGAGTTTTACTATTTAAAAACATATCATTAGAAAAGTGAGAAAATGTGAAAAATTACGAAACTTTTTGTAGTCTGCATCCGTATAGTAGGTAATACAATGAAAAGGGGTGAACAACTTGACGCTATTTGGCTATTCACTCGAGCAAATCTTTTTAGTGGGGTTAATATTCGGGGGCCTTGCAACACTTTTATTTACGTTTTTTAGTGATGCTGTCGAGGGCATTGGAGAGGGGCTACCGATTTTTAATCCAAGTGTCATTCTATCTTTCATTACGTTGATGTCAGCAGCAGGATTTATTTTAGAAAAACTAGCCTTCTTCCCTAGCGTTTGGAACATTGTTGCTGCTTGTATCATCGGAGCTATTTTAAGTGCACTATTTTATTTATTTGTTCTAGTTCCGCTACGATCGGCCGATGTTTCGTTAGCTTATACAGAAGAATCGCTTGGAGGTCAGCTAGGAAAGGTCATTGTTCCAATCCCGACTGACGGTTTTGGGGAGGTAGTTATTGAAACGACTAGTGGAATGATTTCAAAGCGAGCAACAGGATTTGACAATGAGGCTATTGATTACGATACGACGGTACTTGTTGTAGAAGTGAAAGAAGGAACGCTTTTTGTGAGATCTTATGATAAGAAATTTTTATAGAGGAGCGATATTTATATGTCAATGGAGATTTTAATTGTAATAGGAATTGTAGCCTTTGTTTTAATTGCACTAGTTGCACTATATGTGACAAAGTATCGTACAGCAGGTCCTGATGAAGCACTGATTGTGACTGGTAGCTATCTTGGCTCAAAAAATGTACATAAAGATGAGTCGGGAAACCGTATAAAAATTATTCGTGGTGGCGGTACATTCGTATTCCCAATTTTCCAGCAAGCACATCCATTAAGCTTATTGTCTAGTAAGCTTGATGTGACAACGCCTGAAGTGTATACGGAACAAGGTGTACCGGTTATGGCCGATGGAACGGCTATCATTAAAATCGGTGGTTCCATTTCAGAAATTGCTACGGCGGCGGAGCAGTTTTTAGGGAAGCAAAAGGATGAGCGTGAAAATGAGGCACGTGAAGTGCTAGAAGGTCATTTACGTTCAATCTTAGGTTCAATGACGGTTGAGGAAATTTATAAAAACCGTGATAAATTTTCTCAGGAAGTACAGCGTGTTGCGTCTCAGGACTTAGCGAAGATGGGTCTGACAATCGTTTCCTTTACGATTAAAGATGTACGTGATAAAAATGGCTACTTAGAATCGCTTGGTAAGCCGCGTATTGCGCAAGTTAAACGTGATGCGGATATAGCTACCGCAGATGCTGAAAAGGAAACACGCATTAAGCGTGCTGAAGCATCAAAAGAAGCACAAAAGGCTGAGCTTGAACGTGCAACAGAAATTGCGGAAGCGGAAAAAGAAAATCAATTAAAGGTAGCAGAATTCCGTCGTGAGCAAGATATCGCTAAGGCACGTGCTGACCAAGCTTATGAACTGGAAACGGCTCGTGCAAAGCAAGAGGTTACTGAACAAGAAATGCAAATTCGTATTATTGAACGTCAAAAGCAAATTGAATTAGAAGAAAAAGAGATTTTACGTCGTGAGAAGCAATACGATTCAGAAGTTAAGAAAAAGGCTGATGCTGATCGTTACGCTGTCGAGCAAAATGCGGCGGCAGCAAAAATGCGTGAGCTAGCGCAGGCAGATGCGGAGAAATACCGTATCGAATCATTGGCACAAGCCGAAGCGGAGAAAATTCGTTTGGACGGTCTTGCAAAAGCGGATGCTGAGCGTGCAAAAGGGGAAACAGATGCGGATATTATTCGTCTTCGTGGTCTAGCAGAAGCCGAGGCGAAACGTAAAATTGCGGAAGCCTTCGAATACTACGGTCAGGCAGCTGTCCTGGATATGATTGTACGTATGATGCCTGAATATGCGAAAGAACTTGCGAGCCCACTTGGCAATATTGATAAGATTACTGTTGTTGATACTGGTGGTGGGGAAGGCGGAGGCGGTGCTAATAAAGTAACTGCCTATGCAACGAATTTAATGTCAACATTACAGGAATCGTTAAAGGAAACTTCAGGAATTGACGTGAAGGAATTAATTGAAAGCTATGCAGGTAAGCATACATTGCGTCCGGAGCTAGAGCAAATAGCAGTAGGCTTAGGAAAGCAAACAACAGCTACAGCTAATGAAACACAAGACGAAATAAAAGAAACGGTTGAACAATAATAGAAATTGCCGCCTGATTTGCTATCAGGTGGCTATTTTTTCCTCTATTTTTCCTTCCACTCACTTGCGAGCATGCCATAAGCAACGTGGTCAACATAATGGTCATAAAGCCATTCTGCTGCACGAATCGTTCCTTCTTTTGTAAAACCAAGTCGTTCAGGGATGGCGCGGCTTTTTGCGTTGCCCGTAGCAGCACGTATTTCCACCTTATTGAGCTGTAAATTCTTAAAAGCATATTGTAATAATGCTTGGACAGTCTTTGTCATAATACCATGTCCTTGAGCTCCTTCGCTGAGCCAATAGCCAATAGCAGCGATTTTATTGCTATGATTTATCGTATTAAAGCCAGCAATACCTACGATTTCATTGCGAAAAATGATAACAAGAGAGAGGCTGCTTTTAGCTTCATGCCCTTTTATACAGCCTTCTATATATGCCGTTGTATCGGCTACTTCTTTTGTAAGATCTAGCCACGGTAACCATTCCCGTAAATATGTACGTGATGCATCTGTTAAGGCAAAAACAGCATTTGCATCTTCTAATTCGACAGTACGTAAAGATAATTCTGGATTAATTGTCATTTGCAATATTCTTCACCTCTTTTTTATTTTAAGGCGTTATGCATAAAGCCCTTCATTTCATGACTAAGAACGGTTAACTCCTCAATAATTTCACTAAAATCTTGAACGAGCTGAGACTGTTCGTTCGTTGCGTCATTGATTTGCCCCATATTTTGCTTAAGGTTTTCTAGGTTCCTATTTATATTATGTAGGGAGGCTTCGATATTTTCCGTGGCGCTAGATGTTTCGAACGAGAGCTTTCTAACTTCCTGCGCTACGATGTTAAAGCCAGCACCATGCTGGCCTGCCCGAGCCGCCTCAATAGATGCATTTAAGCCGAGTAAATTTGTTTGGCGAGAAATGCTTTTAATTAAATCTGTTACTTCATTTGTTTTCTTTGAATCTTCAAGAGCGTGCTGTGCTTGTTTGTTAATTTCCTCACTTGTTGCTGCTAATTCCTCAGAATGTGAGGCAATTGTATGTACTTTGTCCTGTAAGCTGTTTACAATGCTATCCATCGTCCCCATATAATCCTCAAGTTTAAGCTCATTGTCGATTGGCAGTCCAAATGCTAGGGCACCTACGACTTTACCATTTTCACGGATTGGAAATGAAAAAGCATTGATGGCAACCCCGTATACATCCTTTGGTATTACGACATCAGCATTTTTCCCAGTAAAGGCAATGAAAACATTTTGGTCATTAGCATTTACTTTTTGTCCATCTAGGTAGCCTGAATCTACACGTTTACCAGCTAAATATTTTACAACTATTTCACTTTCCTTCTCGATGACAGCCACAATTGCCTCTTCCTTTAATGCAAGGTGGATATAAGGTACTGAAAGTGCTAAAGCTTCAATAATTTTCATGAAAATTCCTCCAAGTCTGTGCAGTGAAAAATAGTTTAGTCATCGGAGCTTTTTGCCAAGGATTGCTAGATGATTACTTTCACTGTAACACAATATTTGCCACTAAAAATAGACAAAAACTAAATTTATATGAAGAAAATGTGATTTTAGTCACGGTAATTTGTCAAATGAAATCATACGCATAATAAAAAAACAGCAGTAAATTTGTCTATTTTTTGACAAGTTATCGTGTGTTTAGAAGATCGTTGTATTAGAATAATAGTAGAATTGAAAGAACGTAAGGAGAGAGAAAGATGGGTTACATTCAAAAGGGGACAAAGGCGTTTCATAAAGCAAACTGGGCTTTATTTTTAGCAGGCTTTATCACCTTCGCCAATTTATATGTATCACAGCCGTTATTACCAACATTTGCTAAGGAGTTTCATGTATCACCTGCAGTTGCGAGTTTAACGCTTTCTGTGACAACTTTTGCGTTATCCATCAGTATGATTATTGTAGGTTCATTATCAGAGGCATGGGGTAGGAAATCTTTGATGACGAGTTCTATTTTTGCGGCATCAATTATTACACTTGCACTCGCCTTTTCTCCTAATTTTGAAACGATATTAGTGTTACGTGTTATACAGGGTGTTGTTTTTGCAGGATTGCCGGCAATTGCGATGGCATATTTAGGAGAGGAAATGGATCCAGCTAGTTTAGGGATTGCGATGGGCTTATACATAAGCGGTAATTCGGTCGGCGGGCTTAGTGGCCGAGTTATTATCGGGACATTAACGGATCTTTATAATTGGCAGGTGGGGATGATAGTACTGGGTGTCATCAGTCTGATGATAAGCGTGTTATTTATCTGGATGCTACCTAACTCCAAGCATTTTACACCACGATCTTTGCAAATAAAAGCATTGACGACATCTCTTTTGCAGCATTTAAAGGACCCATTCATGCTTTGTTTGTTTGGCATTAGCTTTGTATTGATGGGAAGTTTCGTGACGCTATATAACTATATTGGCTTTAAATTGATGGCGCCACCTTATAATTTAAGTGCTACGATTGTTGGCTGGATTTTTGTCATTTACTTAGTAGGTACATTTAGCTCTGCTTGGTTCGGTAGTCTTGCTGATCAATATGGCCGTCAAAAGATGTTGTTATTGTCTATTGCGATCATGTTTACTGGGGCGATTTTAACATTAAATGGGCTACTTAGTTTGAAAATTTTAGGGATTACAATCTTTACATTTGGCTTCTTTGCGGCGCACTCGATTGCCAGTGGCTGGGTAAGTAAACGAGCCACTCATGATAAAGCGCAAGCCTCTTCGCTTTATTTATTTTTCTATTATTTTGGTTCAAGTGTTGGAGGAACAGTAGGGGGAATATTCTGGATGCATTATGGCTGGGGAGGCGTTATTGTCATGATTGCTGTATTTTTATTCGTTGCATGCTTGCTGTCTGTTTTATTAAAGCTGTTTAATCAGTTCAGTAAGAAGTCATTAGTCTGAGTAAAAAAAATGAAGCTTTTAGTATAAAAAGGATATAAAGAAAGTTGATACTGTTAAGGAAAAGTGAATAGCGTTTTTTTATTTTGTTGCAGACCCTTTTTACAGGATTAAAATAGCCATCTGCACGAATTATTCATAAAAATGATTTGTCGTAAACTATCTGATAATATAAAGAGTAGACTGGTAATTAAGAGGAGTTGAAAGAATATGTTCGCGCGTTTTAAAGAATTTTCTGTTGCCTTTGCGTTGCTGCTGGTAGCATTTGTTTTGACAGGTTGTGGGGCCGCTAAAGAAAGTGGGCAATCGGAAGGAGATACGGCAAAGAAAACGGAAGAAAATGTGGATTATTCATCAAAAGTGAAGGAAAATCCAATTGTGACGATTACGATGAGCAATGATGAAAAAATTGTCATCGAATTAGAACCTTCTACAGCGCCCAATACGGTAGCTAATTTTATTTCGTTAGTTAAAAAAGGTTTTTATGATGGTCTTATTTTTCATCGAGTTGTCCCTGATTTTATGATTCAAGGTGGAGATCCTTTAGGTAATGGTACGGGTGGCCCAGACTACTCGATAGCAGGTGAGTTTTCTTTAAATGGATTCAAAAATGATTTAAAGCATGAACGCGGTGTCATTTCAATGGCTCGTTCGCGGGATCTGAATTCTGCGGGATCACAATTTTTCATAATGGTAAATGAAGCGACACATCTTGATGGTGAATATGCTGCCTTTGGAAAAGTGATCGAGGGGATGGAAACAGTAGATGCTATCGCTGCTGCTGAACGAGATGGTGAAAAACCAATAAAAGATCAGCAAATGAAAAAGGTAGAAGTGGATACAAAGGGCTTTGATTATCCAGCCCCTAAGGTAATAAAATAACGTTTGTTAAATTTAGAAGTACAATACGAAACAAAGAAGCATGAGAGATCAATGATGATCTTTCATGCTTCTTTGTATTTAACCCATAATATTGTAGCCTGCGTCGATGTAAATCGTTTCGCCTGTTACACCGCGTGATAGGTGAGAAAGCATCACGATTGTCATATCTGCTACTTCGTCTTGTTGAACATTACGTTTTAATGGAGCTGTTTCTTCGATTTTGTGTAAAATTGTATTGAATGAAGGAACACCTTTTGCAGCAAGGGTGCGAATCGCCCCAGCAGAGATCGCATTAACGCGAATATTATCTTTACCAATATCTGCTGCAAGATAGCGCATAGATGCTTCTAATGCTGCCTTCGCTACACCCATGACATTGTAACCATCAAGCACGCGTTCTGCTCCTAAGTAACTCATTGTTACGATAGAGCCACCCTCAGTCATATAAGGATGTGCGGCCTTTGCTGCTGAAATAAGAGAATAAGCGCTAGTATCTTGTGCAAATGCATAGCCATCACGAGTTGTATCTAAGAAGCGATTGTGTAAATCTTCTGCATTGGCAAAAGCTACTGAGTGCACGATACCATGGATAACGCCTACTTTTGTACCGATTTCATTGAAAGCCGCTTTTGTGCTTTCGTCGCTGTTAACATCACATTGTACGATCAGTGAATCAGCTTGTCCGATATTTTCTAATTGCTTTTGTAATTTTTTTAATGAACGTTCTTGGCGATAAGTGAAAATAACATTTGCACCTACGTCAAATAAACGTTTTGCGATGCCCCAAGCAATACTTCGATCGTTTGCCACACCCATTACGACAATATTCTTATCTTTTAATTGTAATAAATTATCTATCATTTATAAGAACCCCTTTATGAAATAATATCTGTTATTAGTACCAACTACTAAAATCTTATCATACATAAAAAATGGTTGCAATAACAAGATGAAAAGAGTGACCAACTTTACTTGCAACGTACAAAAAAATTCATCTCCATTATGTTAGAGATGAATCATTGCATAAGAATCGTTCGTTTGTAGAAAAATGCTCATCACCATACGTATGGTTGATTTCCTGAGCGCTTTGTTGTTGCTGACACTTCGCTATGCTACAGGATCTCGAGCCAACAGATGTTTTTTGCGAGAAAGTGTAGTAGCGATATGGCGGCAGCGTCACGATGCTGGTTAGGAAGGCGTTATCACAGGATATGATGATTTTAGCCTTCGTTCCTCTATTGCTCATCTCAAAGGAGTCGCCCAGTCTCCGCTCCAATCAACTATACATGAGGGGATAAAAAAAGGCACCCAGTTAAGGATGCCTTTAAGATACGTATGAGGACTATTCGAATTTTAAAGAGTCGCCATCAAAAGGTTCATCTGCTACTTTGATTGAGTCAGTTGGGCATCCTTCAAAAGCATCTTGCATGTCTTCTAGTAGATCTTCTGGAACTTCAGCAGTTCCCATGTTATCATCTAAAATAACGAAGGCAATCCCTTCATCGTCATAATCATAAATATCTGGTGCTGCGGCTCCGCAAGCGCCACAAGCGATGCATGTATCTTTATCAACAATTGTGAATTTAGCCATTTTTCTTTCTCTCCTTTTACATGTTCCTACAAAGCTTCATACTCATTTTAAAGATGTTTATCTTACATTTCAACATAATACTATTAAATTGGAGGAATTTGCGTCTATGTTTCATCAAATCTTATTGCAAATCTTTCAAAAACTAAATAATGAAAGAACAATTTCTGCTGCTTATCACATATTAAGAGGAAAGCGCTCAGGTCAGACTATTCAAGACATTGGCCTATTTCAGTTACATAAATATTTTGGGCTGTTACCTAAGTTACCTAGGAAAACATTTGATGAAGCCGTAACTTCGTTTTTACAGTATAGTTGGTTAACAATGCAACAATCTGGTCATTATTCCATGAAAAAGCTAGGTTTACAGCGAGCAGCGCAGACACCTGATTTTTTATTTGACGGATGGCACTATCGAGGAAATGAGCATGTTTTTTTTGCGAGGTTCTCGTTAATTGTACAAAGTTTATCTTATCAAAGTGCTGGGGTTCGTTCTTTTTCTCCCATAAGTAGGGATACGAATATTCAGTCTTGGGTGCGTACATTTTTAATCGAGCATAACTATCAAGATGGGCATTTACAGCAACGATTATTGGAGGAATGTGAACAGGTACTTTCTGTATTACCTTTATCAGATGCCAACAAACAGCTTGTCCTTTATCGGTTGAGTGGTCAAAGTTTACCTGGATGGACGTGGCAGCAGCTTGCTGGTGAACGTCAGGAAACAGTTTTAGATAGTCAGTTAGCGTTTATAGAATTGCTACATACATTATTAAATGAAGTTCATGAGACAAATGATTATCCGTTGCTTGGTAAGATTGCTGAAGGATTAAGAGTAAAAGCATTAGTAACTGATTCAGCGCAGCAAACAGCACATTTATATGAGCAGGGCTATTCAATTGAACAGATTGTGCAAATAAGGAAACTAAAACAAAGTACAATCGAGGATCATTTGGTGGAACTAGCTATGAACGAACCGAACTTTTCGATTGGCCCATTCGTCTCATATGAAGAAGCGGAAAAAGTTTGGCAGGCATCGAAACACTATCAAACAAAAAAATTGAAAACATTGCATGAAGTAGTTGAAGGTATGAGTTATTTCCAGTTAAGGCTTGTCCTCGCGAAAGGAGAAGTATAAATGGAACTTGAACAAACGTTAGTAAAGTATTTTGGCTATACAACATTTCGTCCAGGCCAGAAAGAGGTTATTGAAGCAATCTTAGAAGAAAAAGATGTTATTGCTTTATTACCAACTGGAATGGGAAAGTCACTTTGTTACCAACTATCAGGATATATCTTGCAGAAGCCAGTATTAATTGTTTCTCCGCTGCTTTCTCTAATGCAGGACCAGGTAGAGGAGTTAAAACGCTTTGGTGAAAAGAGGGTAGTTGCTTTAAATTCATTTTTAACCGTAAGTGAAAAACGATATGTATTACATTTTTTAGAGCAGTATCGTTTTATATTTACGTCACCGGAGATGCTTTTACAGCAGCAAGTTCAAGACAAGCTTTCACAAATGCAGCTAGGTCTTATCGTTGTGGACGAGGCACATTGTATTTCTCAGTGGGGCTTTGATTTTCGGCCAGATTATTTACGAATTGGACAATGGTTTTCACAAGTAAATCGTCCACCGGTTTTAGCATTATCAGCAACTGCGACGAATAAAGTAATCAATGACATACGAGATACACTGTCGCTACATACACCATTTGAGTTTTTGTACAATGTGGATCGGCCTAATATTCATCTTGGGCGTGTCGTATTTGAGGATAGGGCAGATAAAACACACTGGATTATGCAACATATTAAAGAGACGGCAGGACCGGGTATATTATATTTGTCCTCGCGTAAGCGTGCTGAACAATATAGCGCAGCGCTTATACAGGCTGGTGTACGTGTAGCAGCTTATCATGCAGGCTATGATGCTGAGGACCGTCAGTTTATTCAGCAACAGTTTATTGACGGGGAGCTCGACTGGATTGTGGCGACGAATGCTTTTGGAATGGGTATCAATAAGTCAAATATTCGTCAGGTTATCCATGAAACGCTTCCTGCTAATGTAGAAAACTACATGCAGGAAATTGGCCGCGCAGGGCGTGATGGTCAATCAGCGCTCGCAATTTTACTTTATAGTGATGGTGATGAGGAACTTGCGAAATTTGTTGTAACAGGCGATTTGCCAACAGCTGGTCATGTTGATCGTTATCAGGAACTACTAAATCAACATGTGCATCCTTCCCAAATGTTGAAAAATGGAGAGGTAAGTGAAACCGCTTTTCGTGTGCTTGATTACTGGCTACAACAAGAAACGGTGGAACAAGTGAAAGTACGTTTAAATCATTTAGTACTGGAAAAGTATCGAGCTGTCGATAAAATGCATAAAATTACTCAGACAAAAGACTGTATTCGCACACAGCTAGTCGGGTATTTTGGGCAAAAATTGCTGAAAAAACCAGAAAACTGTTGTGAAAATTGTGGAATCCATTATGATGAAATCAATAAGGTACGCTTAAAAGAAGAGAAGAAAATAGAAATGATGCCATGGAAAAGTCGGCTAAAGCAGCTCTTAATGGGTTGTTAAAGGCTCATCACTCAAAGTTATGGATGACATTTTGTTAACAACGTATGCCATATATTAGTTGATTTCCGTTCCGACTGGACGCCTCCAAGAAAGCGCCCTATGGAACGGAAAATCGACCCCACGTTTTGGTGATATGTCCTTTTTAGCCTATAACTGACGGTCATTTACTTTTTTCGCAAAATTCGTCATAATAGAATGATAGAAAGCGTAGTAAGGTTGGAGGAACGGCGAATGAGTAAAGAAGATTATCGCGATAAAATTGAAGAACATCGTCAATCTTTTGAGGAAGAACAAAAAGAACAGCAAGCTTTATCTAGAGTTTCAAGAATGAAGAAAAATGGAAATGACAATAAAAAACCAAGTAAAACAAAACGAAAACCGCCATTAATGACGATTCTTTTTGTAATTTTTATCTTAATTCCATTATCGATATTAGTCTATTTTTTAAAATTCTATGAACCTGGAACAACAATTGAAGAGGCTGAAAAAAATTCTTCGGATGAAATTGTAGAAATCGACAATTCAGGGGATGAAGATAAGGTACCTGTATCTACTGACAACAAAGCAAAAGAAGACGATAAAGCAAACAAAGATAAGGCAGAAAAAGCAAAAGAGCCTTCTAAGAAAGACGCTGAGAAAGTAGCTGCTGAGCAAAAGGCAGCTGAGGAAGCGAAAAAGGCCGAAGCAGCCAAGAAGGCAGAAGAAGCTAGAAAAGCCGACGAAGCTAAAAAAGCTGAGCAAGCTAGAATAGCACAAGCAGAAGAGGCTAAACGAGCTGAACAAGCACGAAAGGCCGAGGAAGCGCGTAAAGCTGAGGAAGCACGCAAAGCAGAAGAAGCAAAACAATCTGCAAAAGCAAGTACTCATACTGTAAAAGCAAATGAAAATTTATATCGTATTGCTTTAAATCACTACGGCGATGGAAGTGAAGCAACATTATCGAAAATTCGTGCAGCAAATGGTATGTCTTCAAATAATGTAATGATTGGGCAAGTGATTAAGCTACCATAAGAAAAGCGAGTGTCATTCTTTGGCAATGATGTTTTTCTAGTATAAAATAATGGACAAACGTCAACACCAAATATGGTTGAGGCGTACGTCTGATTTAGTGAAAAGGCGATTCTTCATTATAACGAATCGTCTTTTTGCTTTCGTAAGGAGATGTGAGGGAATGATTTATATTGGACTATTTGTTTTAGTAGTCATCGCGTTCCTGCTTTATATGTTGAAGGTGGCACATGAAAATAATGTTTTACATCATCAATTGTTATTAAAGGGTGAACAGGAAAAGGTCCGACTATTTTTTATTTCGGATACACATTTACGCAAAATTAATCGCCAAATGATTGAACAGTTAGATGGTCACTTTGATGCTGTTATTATTGGTGGAGATTTTGCAGATGGACGCACACCTATTCAACGTATTCATGACAACCTTAAATTATTAACTCCTTTAGGACCGACATTTTTTGTATGGGGTAATAATGACAGAGAAGTAGGCGAAGGACGATTAAGAAGTATTTTGCAGGAACATGGTGTTCAGATCATCGCTAATGATGCTGTATTACTACCTAAAAAAAACCGTTTTTGGCTAAATGCAATTGAAGACACATCTACAATGAAATATAGCTTTGATGAAGCATTTGCAAAGGTAGGAGAGAAAGACTTAGTTGTTTTTATCTCACATAACCCTGGTGTTTTTGCAAGAGTCCGTGCAAAATTTAGAGCAGATTTAATGATTGGTGGGCATTTACACGGTGGTCAAATAAGAGTTGGTCCATACGGTGTGCATCCTAATGGCTCTTACCGGGAGCGTGAGGGTGTGATGACGTTAGTAAGTAACGGCTATGGTACGACATTATTGCCTTTCCGGCTTGGTGCGAGACCACAGTGTCATATTATCGACATTGAAATTTC
This sequence comes from Lysinibacillus sp. Ag94, assembly GCF_023242215.1. Lineage (NCBI taxonomy): Bacteria > Bacillati > Bacillota > Bacilli > Caryophanales > Bacillaceae > Lysinibacillus > Lysinibacillus sp. Ag94. The sequence goes on from NZ_CP096780.1 coordinate 1,432,982, forward strand.
GGGTAAATAAACAACCAAAACTCGATTGAAGGCGTATAATGGTAGCGATAAGGATTTATTTGAAAGTAAAGTATTAGCAAATTGCTGATACAAAGTTGATAGGAGTGTAAGAAATGCAGCAAGTAGATGCAATTATTGTTGGAGGAGGCCCATGTGGTTTAGCAGCAGCAATAGCCTTGCAAAATATTGGATTAAAGCCAATTGTCATTGAAAAAGGCAATATCGTAAATGCGGTTTACAATTACCCTACGCATCAAACTTTTTTTAGTACTAGTGAACGACTAGCTATTGGTGATGTACCCTTTATAATTGAAGGTCGTAAACCAAAGCGAAATCAAGCACTAGTTTATTATCGAGAAGTTGTACGTTTGAAAGGTATTCAAGTAAACCGCTTCGAGAAAGTAAATAGCGTCGTGAAAAATGGAACCGTGTTTACAGTAACGACAAATAAAGAGATCTATACAACACCTTATGTTGTGATCGCAACAGGCTACTATGACCATCCGAATTATTTAAACATCCCAGGTGAGAAATTGCCAAAAGTCTTCCATTACTTTAAAGAGGGACATGAATTTTTTGATACGGATGTTCTAGTAATAGGTGGAAAAAATTCTGCAATAGATGCGGCGCTTGAGTTAAATAAGGCTGGAGCTCGTGTCACTGTTGCCTATCGCGGTAGTGAGTATTCACCTAGCATCAAGCCATGGGTTTTACCGGAATTTGAAGGTGTAGTACGAAATGAAGAAGTCCAAATGCTTTTCAATACAAATATACTGGAAATCCGAGAGCGTGAGGTCGTAATAGAAATTGCTGGTCGCAAGAAAATTTTAAAAAATGATTTTGTTTTTGCTATGACAGGTTACCATCCGGATCATTCATTTATTCGAGCAATGGGTGTCTCTATTGATTATGAAACGGGTCGTCCCTTCTTTAATCCAGAAACGATGGAAACAAATGTAGAAGGCTTATTTATTGCGGGAGTTATTGCAGCAGGAAATAATGCCAATGAAATTTTTATAGAAAATGGCCGTTTCCATGGCGATTGTATTGCAAAGACAATTGGCAAAAGAACAAAATAGCAAGATGAGCTGTATAGGCATATAAGCTTATACAGCTTTTTTAAACCGTCAGATAGAAGAGAGAAAGTAGCGGAGGAGTTCGAAGCGACTGAAAGAAGTGTCGAAGCGACGGATGGAAGAGCCGAAGTGACGGAAAGAATGGCCAGAGCGACGGATGAAAGAGCCGAAGCGACGGAAAGAATGGCCAGAGCGACGGAAAGAGCCGAAGCGACGGATGGAAGAGCCGAAGCGACGGAAAGAAAGGCCAGAGCGACGGATGAAAGAGGCGAAGTGACGGAAAGAATGGCCAGATCGACGGATGAAAGAGGCGAAGTGACGGAAAGAAGAGTCAGAGTGACGGAAAGAGAACGAAGCGGCTCTCCGGATAACCCTCAGGAAAGTGCCCCAGTCATAACGGAAATCAACCTCACATTATGGTGATAGTACATATAAAAGGTGTGAAAGAATGATTGGATTATATTGGATTATAAGTTATGTTATAGGGAACTTCATGACAGCGTATGTCGTTGGAAAAGCATATGGCGTTAATTTACAGGAAGAAAGAAGTAAAAACTTAGGTGCAAGAAATGCTGGTAGTGTGATTGGGAAAAGTGCTTTTCTATGGACTTTTTTAGGGGATTCTTTTAAAGGTGCGCTCATTGTTAGTGTAGGGCGTTTATTGCATTGCGAAGAATGGGTAATTGTGTTAGGCGCTAGTTTAGGCATGCTTGGTCATATGTTTCCGTTTTGGCTTCAGTTTAATGGGGGAAAAGGAGTAGCAACTTTTATAGGTGTAGGTCTGGCATTATCTCCGAGCTTATTTTTTATGATGGTTGTAGGAACAGCTATGACGTTTAGTGTAACTAGGAGTTTAACACTTAGTATGGTAGGTGGCTTAGTTTTATATGTGGGAGCAATTGTTTATACAAATAAATTACTGTTATACATACCGATACTAGTAGCAATTTGTTTTATGCTTATTAAACATATGTCGAATATTAAAGAGTCTTTAGAGAGAAAGAAGTGATTATTATGTATTGGTGTAAAATTGCGCATACAGAAGCGGAGTTTGAGGAAATTGCACGTTTAAATTATGAAACCTTTGTTGAAGAAATTCCACAGCATAAACCAAACTCTGAAAGGAAAAAAGTTGACCGTTTTCATCATGAAAATACGTATATTGTTGTTTATAAAGGAATAGAACTTATAGGCATGCTTGCATTTAGAGATCAGAGGCCGTTCTCCATTGATGAAAAGATAGGAAAAGTTGAGCAATATTTATCAAAAGAGATTAGTGCTAAGCTATGTGAAATTAGATTGCTTGCAGTCAAGAAGGCATACCGTACAGGGAGAGTACTGCTGAAATTGACACAGGCATTGACTGCTTTTGCATACGAAAAAGGTTATTCGGCAGCGGTTATTTCAGGTACTACTCGTGAAGAGAAGCTTTATAAGCAAATGGGCTTTTGCCAATTTGCACCTGCTACTGGGACGGAGGATGCATTATTTTTACCAATGGTATTAACGAGACAGCAGTTTGAAAAGTCTTTACAGCAAAGACTTGCGAAGGAATGTCATACGTTTTATCCAGGTCCAGTGAAACAAAGAGAACCATTTATGTATTCAGAGCTTTCTCATCGCTCGTTAGGCTTCCAATCATTATTTGAGCAAATGAGAAATAAGTTACTTCAATTATCAGGAGCAGCGCATGTAGCAACAATTGTAGGAACTGGGACATTGGCAAATGAAGTTATGCTGGGGCAATTAAAGGCACAACAATTAGGGCGTGGACTAATTTTAACAAATGGTGAGTTTGGAGAACGTCTTCGAAAGCAAGCAGAGAGATGGTCATTGGATTTTGATGTAATTGAGCAAGATTGGGGAAGTTCCTTTGATACAAATATTTTGGACGCTTATTTGCAAAAAAGATCGTATCAATGGCTTCTAGCAGTACATGGAGAAACGTCGACTGGTACTTGTAATGATATAAAGGAACTTATACAGCTTACAAAGCGGTATAATATAAAGCTTTGCATTGATTGCATTAGTTCTTTCGGAGCAATGCCATTTTCTTTAAAAGATTGTTATTTAGCGACTGCTGTGAGTGGAAAAGCAATAGGTGCGCTCAGTGGTTTGGCTTTTATTTTTTCGCAAAACATTGTGAAATCTTCTTCAACATTACCAGCTTATCTCGATTTAGCTAATTACCAGCAAGGAGCGATTCCATTTACATTACCAGCAGTACTTGTTGCAAATGTTACTGCAGCGTTGCAAGCATATCCAGATAGGTATGGACAGTTACAGCAACGTTTTAAAACATTACTGCAACTTCCATTTATGCACTACCAAGTTTCAACTAGACAGTATCCGATGCTGATCACTTTACAACTGCCTAAGACTCTATCAAATCTACAGAGAGATTTAATGTTAAATGGTTATTATGTTCATGCAGATAGCCAATACTTACGTCAAAGAGATTTCATACAGCTCTCTGTTATTCAGCCGGATTTTGAGATAGCAATCAATCATTTACATAAACTCTTGAATTATTATAAGCAAATTGTAGATGCATAAGCTTACTTGAACTTTGAATACAATAGCCTTACATGAAAAATTCCTTTAAATCAAGAGGAGTTCCTACTTTGTTGAGCCCAATTAATAATTTTAGTCGTGCCTTTTGACCATTAATACCAGTTGCAAATATAGCGCCTAAGTCTTCGAGCATTTTGCCACCGCCAACATAGCCATAAACTCCTTCTGCGATACCATTAAAACAACGGGATACCAGTATAACAGGAATACCGCGCTCTAAAAGACTTTCAATACCTTTAACAACTGTTGGTGGGACATTACCTTGTCCAAGGCCTTCTAATACAACGCCATCATATTTACATGCGAGTACTACATCAAGTAAGTCAACTTCCATGCCAGCATACACTTTCAGCATGGCTACTCGTTTTGTTAATCCATCAATTTCTACATATTGACGGCGGATAGGGGCATGATGAAATAATATTCTTGATTTTGTAATAAGTCCAATCGGGCCATATTGAGGTGACTGAAAGGTATTTACAGAACTAGTGCTTGTTTTTGTAGTGTTGACAGCAAGGTGGACCTCGTCATTCATGACAACAAGTACACCTTTTTCACGAGCTTCTTCATCAACGGCCACACGAACGGCTTCTACTAAATTATAAATACCGTCTGCACCAAGTTCGTTTGAGGAGCGCATTGCACCTGTTAAGACAATAGGAATTGATAAATCCGTCGTTAACTCTAAAAAATAAGCTGTTTCTTCTAATGTATCAGTACCATGAGTAATAACAACACCATCAATGTTCTTCTCTGCAACTTTTTCGATAATTAGATTACGTAATGTAAGCATTTCTTTTTGCGTAATATGTGGTGATGGGAGGTTAAAAGCCTCCATTTCAATAATTGTGGCAAGTGCATCAAGTTTACTGCTTTCCTTCATTAGAGGATTTTCCTTGTTTGGCATAACGGCACCTTCATCACTCATCGCCATAGAAATTGTGCCACCTGTATGAATTAATAAAATTGTTTTTTTCATAAAAAATATTTATCTCCTTTTAAAAAGTTTTATGTCATATCATGGTATAATAATAACAGTTTATCTTCACGTAATAGATAGTTATTGTCGAAAACGGAAGCTTAATGTCTCATAAGTTTTCCACCTGAGATATACGGATATATTTTTTATGCAGCTGTCCAATATTCGGTAGATAAAGATAAACTTGGGATATGGAATTTTAATCCTTTAAAAACACAAGTAACCCAACATTATTTGCTTACGCGCATGAATAGATTTGTTGGTTTAATGTATTGAAGGATGTCACGAATTTTAAAATCTTAACATAATTATGTCAAGGCGAAATTGATTTTTTGAAAGGAGCCGGCATCATGATCATTTTATTATCAGCTGCCATTGCTCCCGGTCTAGCGCTTTTTAGTTACTTTTATTTGCGCAATCAGATGGCAACGGAGCCAAGAAGAACTTTACTTCAAACTTTTTTATATGGCGCATTTTTAACGTTCCCAATCTTGTTTTTACAATATGTACTAACAGAGGAAGGGGTCTTTCGTTATCTTTATCTACAAGATGTAGTTTTTTCTAGTGTAGTTGAAGAGTTTTTTAAATGGTTTGTTCTGTTGATCGCAATCTACAATCATGTAGAATTCGATGATCCTTATGATGGCATACTGTATGGTGCAAGTATATCTCTTGGTTTTGCCACGATAGAAAATGTGCTTTATTTATTTTCTTTCGGTTTGAATACTGCATTTATGCGTGCATTATTACCTGTATCGAGTCATGCTTTGTTCGGTGTTGTAATGGGCTATTATTATGGACGTGCCAAGTTTTCTAAGCTTGCAAAGACGAAAGAAATGATTGCTATGGCGCTTTGTGCACCGGTAGTATTACACATTTTATATAATACAATTTTATCATTCAAAGGGTATTGGGTATATTTAATGATCCCTTTTATGCTATTTTTGTGGTGGTTTGGGCTACGGAAAGTCAAGCTCGCTCACTATCATCTAGTACAACATTTGCATATGCATAAAAAAATATAAAGCGTAGAAATCTAAAAAAGATTTCTGCGCTTTTCTTTTTTAACTTCTTTCAGCAATGTTTTCTGTAACGAAAGTGAAACGTAGTTACTAGTAAAAGAAAGCGTCAGCAATAGGAATCTTCCTTTTCTATAGGTGGTGAGATGAATACGGATTTAAGTTACTTTGCAGCGGGTGTCTAAACACCTGTCGCTACACTTTCGGTACAAAAAAATCTGCTGAAATATAGAGGAACTCAGTCAAACAAGTGGCAATTTAAGCTTAAGCACAAAGCCGATTTCAGACGCAATTTTACCGAGGCAAAATTGATAGGTATAAAATGAGTCGTTTGTTTCAAGCTATGAAAAAAGGAGTGATGATCATGCGTTTAGTAAGCATAGTTTTTGCTTTCATGTTGGGGATTAGTATTTTTGCTATTCCGCAAAATGACGCCATTGCATTTACCGAGCAACAGATTTCTCGTGGTGCTTATGGAGATGATGTAATTGAGCTACAGGCAAGGTTACAATACTTAGGATTTTATAAAAGTAAAATTGATGGCAAATTTGGCTATAACACATATTGGGCTTTACGAAATTTCCAAGAGAAATATGGTTTACCAGTAGATGGAATAGCCGGTGCAAAAACTAAAAAAACTTTATCTGGTTTTTCAGATTACGATGAAGGATGGGTAAAAGCACAATTAAATGCAGGAAATCAATTTACTTATTATGGTGGAACGCCACTTGAACAGCAAGTGAAACCAAACACTGGCGGCGGTGGTGGAGGTGGTAAAAGTAGTGGTAGTAGTAATAATAATGGGACTAAAACTCAAGTACCTCCAAAGTATACTGACAGAGATGTACAGTTAATGGCGAATGCGGTTTATGGTGAAGCTAGGGGAGAGCCCTATGAAGGTCAGGTGGCTGTAGCGGCTGTTATTTTAAATCGTTTGGAAAGTCCTGAATTCCCTAATACTATTTCAGGTATTATTTTCCAACCGCTCGCTTTTACTGCAGTGGCAGATGGGCAAATTTGGCTTGAACCAAATGAACGTGCAAAAGAAGCAGTTCTTGATGCGATGAATGGATGGGATCCTTCGGAAAATGCACTTTATTATTTTAATCCGAAAACAGCAACAAGTAAGTGGATTTGGTCACGACCACAAATTAAACGAATTGGAGAACATATTTTCTGTTCATAAGAAAGGAGGAAAAAAATGAGAACTATGCTCGTTATTCTCACTGCTGCAGTTATAGGTTTAGGGGCATATAGCATTAATATGCACGGAAAAAATGCAAGTTTACAACGAACTGTGTTAGCTCAGTACACGGATAGTTTAACGGATGCATCCGAGAAATTATCACATTTACAAAGAGCTGTTTCGCAATCTTTATTGTTTCGAGATGACAATGCCATTCACAATGAGTTAGATTCTGTTTGGCGACTAAGCTCTGACGTTCGATCTTCTATGTCGAATATTCCTATCGGGCAGGAAGTGTCGAACGACTGGCTAAGCTACTTAGGGCGCCTAGGAGATGAGGCGAAGAAAACAGCTAAAACTGGTGATTTTAAAGCATGGCGAGAAAAAATGCCACAAGTCTCTACAAATTTACAGGCACTTTCAGATGAATGGTCATCTGCAACAGTAGATTTTTATAAAAACAACGGTAAGATGGATGTCTGGTTAAGACAAGTAGATACTAAAAACCCAAATACAACATTTGATAATGTGCATAAGACATTAAAGGATTACAGCGAAAAAGACTTCCCACTTACATTAAGTGAATCGGATTGGCAGAAAAAAATGGATCTTAAAGCATTACAAGATTCAGACATTACTGAAAAAGAAGCGTTGGAAAAAGTAAAACAGTTATTCCCTATCATAAAAGACGCAACATTTACTGTGACGAAAAGCAGTGATACGGCACCATATCCGTTTTATCATATCCAATTCCACCAAGATATTCGCTTAGGATATGTCGATTTAACAGAAAAGGGTGGACATTTAATATCCTATTTAGTGGAACGTCCAGTAGATGAAGCAAGGCTTTCACAAGATGAAATTATGAAAAAAGCTGAAGAATATGTAAAACGACTTGGAATGAATGATGTTGCATTTGTGGAATCTCGTGAAAACCATCAAGCATGGCATGTAACATTTGCGCGTGTTCACCCTGGTGATAATGCATTGGTTTATGCAGATGGAGTGCAATTGAAACTTGCTAAGGATACAGGCGAGTTACTTGGTGCAAATGCGATGGAATATATTCAGGCAGAGACGATTAAACCACAAACGGCGAAACCAATAGATTGGAAAACTTTCTTCGATGATGATGTAAAAGTACAAGAAGTAAAAAATATTTATACAGATAACGGCTCATTTGAACAACGTCTTTGTTATGAGGTAATTGCGGTCCGTGATAAAAACGCGCAAGAAACATTCCGCGTTGTTATTGACGCTGAAAATCACAATGTTTTAAAAGTGGAATATTTAACGTAATATAAGAAAAAACTACCAGCATATATAGCCAAAATGGGCATCTCGTGCGATAATAAATGTATATTTGTGTTCGGGGAGATGCTCATGGAAATAAAAATTGGTACACAATTAGAACTAGAACCAACTTATACAGAGCGTGTTGAAAAATTCCGCTGTAAAGTTGTAGAACAAAAAGATACTATTATTTATATCGATTATCCAATAAATATTGCCACAAAAAAAACAGCTTTTTTAATAGATGGCTCTGAATTTAGAGCAACTTTTCACACGGGGGATAAACAATCATTTGCTTTCAATACAGAAGTAATTGGACGTAAAGCTGGTAATATACCTATGATTATGTTGCATTGTCCAAACGCAGATGACTTTATCAAAATTCAACGTCGTGAATATGTACGTGTGGAAACGCCTGTGGATGTAGCGATTCAGTTTAAGGATTACAAATATCAGCTAGTAACATCGGACATTAGCGCAGGTGGTTTGGCAGTAACCTTAAAAGGGGCAATTGCTTTCCAAGATGGTGATGAGGTTCAGTTGACCATCGTTTTACCATATGCCAATGGCGATATAAAATACGTGGTCACAGATGCGACGGTTGTTCGTATATACGAAAAAGATGAGATAAAAATGGCAACCATTCAACTAACAGATACGGATGATGTGGACCAACAGCATATTGTTCGTTTCTGCTTTGAACGCCAATTAGTGAATCGTCGTAAAGAAATAAATCCTTTTGATGCCTAATTTTACAAAGCGGATTTGGACGCAATGAAGCAGTGGCCTTATTATTGGTCTTCCCAACTTCCATTGGTGAGTGGAAAATTCCATGAAATTTTGCAGGGAGTTTACACCAACTTCAAATCGAGTAGTATTTTGATTTAAGAAAGCCCTCTGCTTAAAGAGGGCTTTTTTATGATACAATATGGTGTGTTAGAAAGTAGGGGAATTTATGAAGAAAAACATTCAAATTGCAATTGACGGACCGGCTGGTGCTGGGAAAAGCACAATTGCGAAAATTGTTGCAGAAGCACTTGGATTTACTTATATAGACACAGGTGCTATGTATCGTGCTGTGACGTATAAAGCGATGCAACAAAACATACATTTAAATGATGAAACAAAATTAGCAGAAATGCTAGCATCCAGCACAATTGACTTAAAGCCTTCTTCTGAAGGACAACTTGTCTTTTTAGACGGGAAGAACGTGTCGGCAGAAATTAGATCTAATGAGGTAACTTCATCAGTTTCACAAGTAGCAGCACATGCTAAAGTACGTGAACTATTAGTAGCGCAGCAACAAAAGCTTGCGGCTAATGGCGGTGTTGTTATGGATGGGCGCGATATTGCTACGCATGTATTGAAAACTGCAGAACTAAAAATCTTTATGTCTGCAACTGTAGAAGAAAGAGCAAGACGTCGTTTTATGGACAATCAAAAACGAGGAATCGAATCTTCTATTGAAAAACTGCAAGAAGAAATTGCCATGCGCGATAAAATGGATAGCGAGCGTGAAGCATCGCCACTAATTCAGGCAGAAGATGCCATATTTTTAGATACGACAGCATTGTCAATTGATGAAGCAGCACAGGCCATTTTAAAATTAGCGCAAGAAAAAATGGTATAAATCCTAAAATTTCAGACATTTTTTGAATTTAAAGGATTTATTTTTGTCTTTATCTTCAATTTCGAATAAAATAGTAAGGGAAGATGCGAAGGAGGGTTACATATGTCTGAAGAAATGAACTATGCAGAACAAACGTTTAACGAAGGTGATATCGTCAAAGGTATTGCAGAGCAAGTTGATGAAAAAGCGGTAACTGTTTCAATTCCAGGTGCACCATTTGACGGTATTGTACCAATAAGTGAATTATCAAGCTTACACATTGAAAAAGCGTCTGACGTAATTTCTGTTGGAGATGCGTTAGAGCTGATGATTACAAAAGTCGAAGAAGAAAACTATGTATTATCAAAACGTAAAGTAGATGCTGTAAAAGCATGGGATACACTTGAGCAACAATTTAACGCTGGGGAAATTTTCGAAGCGGAAGTCAAAGATATTGTTAAAGGCGGTCTTGTCGTTGATTTAGGAGTACGTGGCTTCGTTCCAGCATCCCTAGTAGAAGACCACTTTGTTGATGATTTTGAAGACTATAAAGGCAAATCTCTTAGCTTTAAAATTGTTGAGCTAGACAAAGAAAAAAATCGCTTGATTTTATCACATCGTGCTGTAGTTGAAGCTGAAAAAGCTTCTCAAAAGAAAGATGTTATTAACCAGATTAAAACTGGCGATGTTTTAGATGGTAAAGTACAGCGTATCGCATCATTTGGTGCATTTATTGACCTTGGTGGTATTGATGGACTTGTGCATATTTCACAAGTGTCTCATGAGCATGTGAGTGATGTAAGCGAGGTTTTATCAGAAGGACAAGAGGTGAAAGTAAAAGTCCTTTCTGTAGACCCGGAAAATGAGCGTATTTCGCTATCCATTAAGGACACGATTCCTGGTCCTTGGTCGAACATCGAAGAGCGTGCAGCTAAAGGTACAATACTTGATGGAAAAGTTAAACGTCTTACTTCATTTGGAGCATTTGTTGAAGTTTTCCCAGGTGTAGAAGGTTTAGTGCATATTTCACAAATCGCGCATAAGCATATTAACACGCCACACGAAGCGCTAAAAGAAGGACAAGAAGTACAAGTAAAAGTACTTGACGTTAATGCTGAAGAAGGTCGTTTAGCATTAAGCATTAAGGATTTACTTGAAAATCCTGAGGCAGAGGAAGTAGTCGACTATGAATTACCAGAAGAAAACACTGGTTTCTCATTTGGTGATGTCATTGGCGATAAACTGAAAAATTTTAAATAAACTAGACATGTGAGGATGCAATTTGTGTCCTCGCTTTTTTATGGAGAAAATAGCTAGAAGTGTCGAAGAGATGGATGGAATAAAACAAAGTGAGGATAACCACATCGAACCAGCAAATTTAAGAGGAAACGATGAAAAAAATACCAGAGAGATGAATAGAACGGTACATAGCGCGCTCGTTTATGGATATGATATGATATAATGGCATTTTTCGTGTATAATAGCGAAAGACAAGAAGTTGGAAGGATGAAGTACAGATGACGAAACCAGTAGTAGCCATCGTAGGTCGTCCGAACGTAGGTAAGTCGACGATTTTTAATCGTATCGTTGGAGAACGTGTATCGATTGTGGAAGATATTCCAGGAGTTACACGCGACCGTATTTATAGTTCGGCAGAGTGGTTAGCACATGATTTTAATATTATTGATACAGGTGGTATTGAGATTGGGGACGAACCGTTTTTAGAGCAAATTCGTCAACAAGCAGAAATTGCCATTGATGAGGCGGACGTTATTGTCTTTATGACAAATGGTCGTGAAGGTGTAACAGCTGCTGATGAGCAAGTAGCAAAAATTTTATACAAAACAAAAAAACCGGTCGTTTTAGCAGTCAATAAAATTGATAATCCGGACATGCGTGAGATGATTTATGATTTCTATGCGCTTGGCTTTGGTGAACCTTGGCCAATTTCTGGTTCTCACGGCTTAGGCTTAGGGGATTTATTGGATGAATGTGCAAAACATTTCCCTAAAGAAGATGAAGATCAATATGGGGACGAGGTCATTAAATTCTCGTTAATTGGTCGTCCAAATGTTGGGAAATCCTCGTTGGTAAATGCATTTTTAGGTCAAGACCGCGTTATCGTTAGTAATATCGCAGGTACTACACGAGATGCTATTGACACGCCTTATGAGTATGATGGACAGGAATATGTCATTATTGATACTGCAGGTATGCGTAAAAAAGGGAAAGTATACGAAACGACTGAGAAATACTCTGTATTGCGTGCGTTACGTGCAATTGAACGCTCGGATGTTGTTTTAGTTGTTCTTAATGCAGAAGAAGGCATCCAAGAGCAAGATAAAAAAATTGCAGGCTATGCGCACGAAGCAGGAAAAGCGATTGTTATTGTTGTTAATAAATGGGATGCCGTTGAAAAAGACGAAAAAACAATGAACGTCTTTACACAACAAATACGTGAGCATTTCTTATTTTTAGACTACGCACCAATTATTTTTGTTTCCGCCAATACAAAGCAACGTGTACATCAAATTTTACCGATTGTACAACGTGTAAGCGAAAACCATGCAATGCGTATTCAATCATCTATCCTTAATGAGGTTATTGAGGATGCTGTAGCGCGTAATCCGGCACCTGCTGATAAAGGCCGCCGTCTGCGTATCTACTATGCTACTCAAGTTGCGATACAGCCACCGACGTTTGTGGTGTTTGTCAATGAACCAGAGCTAATGCATTTCTCTTATGAGCGATTTTTAGAAAATCGTATTCGAGAGACATTTGATTTCGAAGGAACGCCAATTCGTTTAATTTCCCGTGCTCGTGCTTAGGAAAAATATACACATACAATACGCCAGCCCGACAATAATTGTTGGATGGCGTCTTTTTACAAGAGGGGAAAGTATAATTTTCTAAAGTCTACTATAAGATTGCTTTGAAGGTTTACTGTTGTAAGCATTTTCTCTAGCATTTTTCGTAACGAATAGGAATGAATTGTCTTTTCTTAACAAGGGAGGATTTTAAATGGAAAAAGTTTGTGTGTTAGGGGCAGGCTCGTGGGGTACAGCACTTGCAATGGTACTTGCAGAGAATGGGCATGATACACTTCTATGGACTCATCGAACTGATCAAGCTGAGGAAATTAACAGCTTGCATACAAATAGGAAGTATTTACCTGAAACGGAGCTGCCGACAAATTTGTATGCAACAAGTGATATTGCTCAAGCAGTAGCTCATTCGGAGACTATTGTCGTTGCTGTACCTACAAAGGCTATTCGAGAAGTTTGTGAAAAAATGATAGCAGAGCTCGATAAAAAAGTACTGTTTGTTCATGTTTCGAAGGGGATTGAGCCTGATACATTAAAACGAATTTCAGAAATTTTGGCAGAAAGTCTACCAGCTGAATATGTAGAAGAGATTGTTGTACTTTCAGGTCCAAGCCATGCAGAGGAAGTTGTCTTACACCACCCGACAACTGTTACAGCCGCTTGTGCAAGCATTGAAGCCGCGGAAAAAGTACAGGATTTATTTATGAATCAATATTTCCGTGTCTACACAAACAAAGATGTGATTGGTGTAGAAATAGGTGGCGCCTTAAAAAACGTAATCGCATTAGCTGCGGGTATTTCAGACGGATTAAATTATGGTGATAATGCCAAAGCGGCGCTAATTACTCGAGGATTGGCGGAGATTTCACGTCTTGGTGTTAAAATGGGTGGGAATCCATTTACATTCTCAGGACTTACAGGCATGGGAGACTTAATTGTAACATGTACAAGTGTGCACTCTCGTAATTGGCGTGCAGGTAATTTACTGGGGCAAGGAATGAAACTGCCAGAGGTACTAGACCAAATGGGCATGGTTGTTGAAGGGGTACGCACAACAAAAGCTGCCTATCAACTAGCAGAGAAATATGACGTGGCTATGCCAATAACAACGGCGCTTTATAGTGTTCTATTTAGTGATATAGAACCGAAAGTAGCAGTTGATGCATTAATGATGCGTATGAAAAAGCGAGAAATCGATGACATGATATACTAATAAAAAATCATTAACCGTTATATAGATTTTTGGTTAGTGGATAAAAATGACTAATCAACATGCCTGATCTATGTGATTAGTTTTGTCATAAAATGGACATAAATAAGGTGTCTCAGTGAATAACTGAGACACCTTATTGTGTGCTTTTAGTTGAAAAATCTAACGCTACAAAGGTTGTACATTTAACTTCTTTCAGCCAATGTCTTCAGCCTCTATAGGTGTTGGTATGATGCGGATTTAAGCTACTTTTCAACGGTTGTCCAAACGCCCGTTGAAAGAATTTAAAGCCTCCGGCAGATCGGAAAGGAATTCTTTGCGCAAGCTCGATTCCGGCCGCAATTATGCGGAAGGCATAATTGATTGATAGTTATTGGACAACTATTTCTTTTTGGCGAAAGCACATAGTATAATATAGTTTGATTGTTTCGTGACGTTGAAGAAAGGTGGTTGTCTTAAATGGGTCCGTTAGCACATTTGCCAGCGCTTGATGTAATGTGGGTATCATTTTATTGTATCGGCTTTATGATTATCTCTGTTGGTTTAATTTATTTAGCTCGGAATAAGGTTTCAAACGGTTTTTTACGTACAATCGTAAATTTAATTGCATACATACTATTTGGGCTAGGCACATTTTTAATGGTACTAATTGTAGCAACATGGCCATGATAAAAAATGATGAGGTGGAAGTGACATGAAAAAACTAAGTGCTTTTCTTTTGGTAATAGTAACCGCAGTTCTTCTAGTAGGTTGTGCATATCCAGAAGACGAAAAAAGGGCAAAATTAGTGCCTGATGCTGACCAGTTAGCCGCTGTACAGCGTGCGGTTGATGAATACCGTGAAGCAACTGGAGGCCTAGTTCCCATTAAAAATAGTGAGCTAGATACAGATATATATATAAAATATTTAATTGATTTTGAAAAACTAATGCCTAAATATCTTGCTCAAATTCCAGGGAATGCCTATGAAAAAGGTGGGATTTTCCAGTATATTATTTGGGACCCTGAGAATGAAGCTAAAGTAAAATTGGTAGATTTAAATGCTGCAGAGCGAATTCGTGAAATTAATATTCAAAAACTTTCTACCCAATATTTACCGATAAAGGGTGCGACTTCTGATAATGTATATCAAATTAACTTTGAAGAATTGGGCTATAAAAAAGATGTAACTGTGAAAAGCCCCTATTCTGGTACCGAATTACCAATATTTATGACAGGTGATGGAGAAATGCATGTGGACTATTCCATCGATTTAGGTCAACTACTAAAGGAAGACAAGCCTAATGTGAAGCCTGGAGATGATATACGTCAACTACTTGTCGATAAATATCCAGTAGTACCAGCATATTCTATACCATATACAGTAGATGAAAAAGGCGAGCCCATTTATTTTATGGACGCCTATAATAGTGATGCAAAAAAAGCTAGAGAGAAAGTTAGAGAAAAAGCAATTCAAGAGTCTAAATCCAAAACTAAATAAGATTAGTCACTAAGCTCCTTACATTTGTGAGGAGCTTTTCATATTTATCTATCTGCTCGCATATAGTGAAAAAGCGTAGATAAAGGAGGCAGAAACCTTGAGTGAAGCAGTATTTAGAGAAATTGCAGAGCGCACAAATGGCGATGTTTATATTGGTGTTGTCGGTCCAGTACGTGTAGGTAAATCAACATTTGTAAAAAAGGTTATGGAAGCAGTCGTGTTACCAAATATTGTGGATGATACAGAAAGAATGCGTGCACAAGACGAGTTGCCACAAAGCTCGCCGGGGCCAGTCATTATGACTGCTGAGCCGAAGTTTGTGCCTGCCCAGGCAACACGTATTGCGGTCGGTGAGGATGAAATGACGTTCCAAATTCGTTTAGCAGATTGCGTTGGTTATATCATTGAAGGTACAAAGGGCTATGAAGATGAAAATGGGCCGAAATATGTGCATACACCTTGGCATACAGAGCCTATCCCTTTCCAAGAAGCGGCGAAAATAGGCACAGATAAAGTTATTCGTGACCATGCCAATATTGGAATTGTTGTAACAACAGATGGCACGGTAAATGGAATAAGTCGTCGTGCGGCAGAGAAGGCTGAAGAGGAAATTGTAGAGCAATTAATGGACATTGGAAAACCTTTTGTTATTGTATTAAATTGCCAAATGCCAGCACGAGAGGAAACAGTACAGCTTCGAAATGAGTTATTTGAGCGCTATAATGTTCCAGTAATTGCTACGTCAATTGATCAAATGCGTGCATCTGATATTCAGTTTATTTTGCAAGAAGCGTTATTTGAATTTCCAATTCGAACAATTGAGGTGGAAAAACCAGATTGGTTAGATGTTTTAGATGCTACACACCCGTTGAATGTTGCGTTAATTGATTCGATGGAAGAAGTGTTGTCATCTATTATGAAAATTAGAGATGTACAACAGGCGTCAGATGCCTTTAAAGCCATTGATTTTATTGACCAGAGTGAAGTGGTGCATGTGGATGCTGGTGTTGGGACCGCTGTCATTCGAGTGTCATTACAAGGTGAGCTTTATAAGTCGGTTTGCAATGAATGGCTAGATGAGCCGATTGAGACGAAAAGAGATTGGCTACTATTTATTAAAGAGGCAGCAGAAGCAAAAGAGGCGCAAAAACGCTTTAAAACGGCTATTAGTGAAGCAGATTCGAAAGGTTATGGCGTAACATTGCCGATGATGCAGGAGTTTGAGCCAACAGCACCAGAGCTCATTAAACAAAATAATTTTTATGGTGTACGTATGAAGGCAAAAGCGCCATCATACCATATCATTCGTGTAGATATGGAATCAGAATTCGCGCCACTAATTGGCTCTGAATTCCATAGCCAACAATTACTTAAGGATTTAAATCATGCCTATTTACATGATCGTGAAGCTTTATGGAACACACAACTTTTTGGAACTCCGCTACATGAAGTGTTAAAAGAAGGAATACGCTATAAAATGGATGCCGTACCAGCGACAGCCAAAAAACGGATGCGCCAAACAATTGAACGTATGGTGAACGAAGGTGATAGAGGATTAGTTACATTTATTTTGTAGTGAAAAAATGAAAAATAAAGCGCAAAAAATTACTACAGGGCTATTCGTTTTTATGCGAAAAGTCCTGTTATTTTTGTTTTTTGGGTGAAAAACGCATTTTTTGGTTATAATCATGTATGAATACAGTTGCGTAGCGGTTTTCTATGTGTTAATCTTTTTACAGAATTGGTTCATGACCCTTTGAGAGGAGGTGAATGGTGTGAATAAAACAGAATTAGTAAACTCTGTTGCTGAAGCTGCAGGTCTTTCAAAAAAAGACGCTTCTAAAGCAGTTGAAGCTGTATTTGATACAATTCAAGATGCTCTTGCAAAGGGTGACAAAGTACAATTAATTGGTTTTGGTAACTTTGAAGTACGTGAACGTGCGGCTCGTAAAGGTCGTAACCCACAAACTGGTAAAGAAATCGAGATCGCTGCTAGCAAGGTACCTGCTTTCAAACCAGGTAAAGCGCTTAAAGACGCGGTAAAATAATACACGTCTAGTAGTTACATAGAGCAGTCTTCATGTAAATAACATGGAGGCTGCTCTTTTTAACTTTTTTCAGCGGGTATCCAAACGTTCGCTTAAATAGAGTCTAAAAACACCCCGTCCTTTGGCAATTTAACTGTGCGAAGGCGAAGCTATAGAAACGGAATGACCCACATAATGTTTTTTCACTAAGAAAAGATGTGAAAGATAGCTAAAAAAGTTAATGTACATAGAAAGATGCAATAAACGAAAGAGTAAGCGTTAGAGATATTATTTGCACAATTTAGATCCATCACTAAAAATAGAGCTATCTTTGCTAATACCAGAATATTAGTTGATTGGATTGGAGGCTGGGCGACTCCTTGGGGATCAGCGATAGAGGAACGAAGGCTAAAAGCATCACATCCCATGATAACGCCTTCGTGACCAACATCGGTGCTGCTGCCGCTTCGCTTTCGCGCAAAAAACATCTGTTGGCCCGAGACTCTGGAGCGAGCATTGCGAGTGAAGCGGCTCATCGGACGCCCCCAGGAAGCTCTGCGCGAAAGCGAAGCGGCAGCGGCAAATGTTTTATCTGTGCGAAAGCGGAGCGGCAGCAACAAATGTTTTATCTGTGCGAAAGCGGAGCGGCAGCAACAAATGTTTTATCTGCGCGAAAGCGAAGCGTCAGCGGTAAAGCGCCCAGCCGGAACGGAAATCAACCTGACGTTATGGTGATGAGCCAAATTTACAAAACATACTGCTAATTAGAAAGCAATAAGTGGCTATTTTGCTCATATAGGGATGAATTTCTTTTGAATCAAGTAAGTCGTTTTGCGCTTACCTTTTGGATATGCTACGATGCATAAGGAAATGTGTAATGTACTGATACGCAGGAGGGTTTTTACGGATGTCGAATGTTGATTTATTGAAAATAGAAGAAGCAGTAAAAATGATTTTAGAGGCGGTAGGAGAAGATGTAAATCGTGAAGGTTTACTCGATACACCGAAACGTGTAGCAAAAATGTATGCGGAAATGTTTAGCGGCTTACATGAAGATGCAAAAGATTATTTTAGAACAGTGTTTCATGAAGACCATGAGGAATTAGTACTTGTAAAGGACATTCCGTTTTATTCAATGTGTGAGCATCATTTAGTTCCTTTTTATGGAAAGGCTCATGTTGCATACATACCAAACGATGGCATTGTTGCTGGACTAAGTAAATTAGGACGTGCAGTAGAAACTATTGCTCGCCGACCGCAATTACAGGAACGAATTACTTCCGCAGTTGCAGAGACAATTATGGAAATGCTCTCTCCGAAAGGTGTTTATGTAGTAATTGAGGCGGAGCATATGTGCATGACTATGCGAGGACTAAAGAAGCCAGGATCTAAAACTGTGACATCGGTTGCACGTGGTATTTACGAAGAAGATGAAGTGAAACGTAGAGAAGTTTTATCATTTATTCAAATGTCTTAAATTGAGTGTCTAATTATGTTATGATGGACTAAGAATTTGTCGGATTTAAGGAGTGTACAGACAATGGCACAAGATTATATTGTTATTCAAGCAGAGGAAGATGGCGTACATGTAATCGGTTTAACACGAGGTACAGATACAAAATTCCATCATTCTGAAAAATTAGATGCAGGCGAAGTTATGATTGCTCAATTTACCGAACATACATCTGCCATGAAAATTCGTGGGAAAGCACAGATTCATACAGCACACGGTGTTATAAATAGCGAAGCTAAAAAGTAATAGAGAGAAATACCATTCAGAATGCATGATGAAAGGTATCGTGTCTATGTAAATTAGTGAGGGCACATATAAATCGACTAGATGTGTAAAACTTAGTAATGGAGTTTTCGATTCGATTCTTTCAGCGAGTGTTAAACATCACTGAAATAGACTAAGAACGCCACGTTCTGTGGCAATTTATCTTGTGAAAGCGCTTTGTTAACACAAAGCTGTTTCCGGACGCGATTATGCCGAGGCATAATTGATAGGCAGTTGGGATTTCTTCCGTTTTTTTACGGGGAAGCTCTTCTGCCTATCCTGTTGAATAAAGCAAAAACTTTTTATTCCGAATCGTCGCGTATGCTATAATGACTCAGTAAGCAAGCGTTAGATCATGAAAGGCCTAACGTATTTGAAAGTGAAATGGAGTAAGGTCTATGAATGCAACATACATTCAAAATTCAATTGCACAATTAAAAACAGAGATTTTCATGGATGTTCGTCATAGAACTTTGCAAAAATACACAGGATTGCCTGTGCTCGATGAAAATCAATTATTTTACTTGTTAATTCCCTTTTTTAATGGGGAAGAGTGGCAACAAGATGAACGGGAAGCTGCCATCACTGTTGGAATTGTGTACGCAGCCTTAGCAGCGCACGATCATATTAAAGAACTAGATGCCACATCAAAAGAACAGCAGTTAACTGTTTTAGCTGGAGACTTTTATAGTGGCCGTTATTATGAGATTTTAGCGATGTCGGGAAATGTCGCATTGATTCGAAATTTGTCACAAGGAATTGTGGCACGTTGTGAACACCAAATTAAAGTATATGAGGCTGAAAAACGTTCAAGCGAACAATGGTTTGCCTCAATCACTAACATTGAATCAGGATTAATCTCAAAATTTTTTGAGCTCTATTCATTTAGAGATTATATTCCAATTGTGGAGAAGAGCTTATTAATCTTGCGTTTAGAAAGAGAATTGGCGACATATCAACGTGGGCAAGGATCTTTAATGAGTAAAGTTCTTGAAGAAAGCGCGAGATATGCTGGAGCGACCTTTGGCAACGTCATAAAGAACAAAATTATGCAATTAAAAACAGAGCTGTTACAGATGATAGAAGATGCATCGTTTCTACAAAGTGATGTGAAACAAGCTCTACAAGCACGTGTAGAGGCATCCATTGCTTCTACTAATGGATAAGAGAGGTTTTTCAAAATGGCTAAAACGAAAGAAGAGCACGTGCATGAAGTATTTGAAAGTATTTCGGAAAACTATGACAAAATGAATGGCGTTATTAGTTTCCAAATGCATGTTGGCTGGCGCAACGATACGATGAAGCACATGGCAGTAAAACCTGGAGCGAAGGCTCTAGATGTTTGCTGTGGTACGGCAGATTGGACCATTGCATTAGCCGAGGCAGTTGGTGAAGGCGGAGAAGTAAAAGGGGTAGACTTCAGTAAAAACATGCTGAAGGTTGGTGAAGAAAAGGTAAAGCCATACCCACAAATTGAACTAATACATGGAAATGCTATGGAGTTACCTTTCCCAGACAATACGTTTGATTATGTAACAATTGGTTTTGGGCTTCGTAATGTACCAGATTATTTACAAGTTTTAAAAGAAATGAATCGTGTTGTAAAACCAGGGGGAATGGTTGTTTGTTTAGAAACATCTCAATCTGAAATTCCAGGCTATCGACAATTATTCCGTTTTTATTTTAAATATATAATGCCGATATTTGGTAAAATATTTGCGAAAAGCTATAAAGAATATTCTTGGCTACAGGAATCAGCAAATGATTTCCCAGGTATGAAGAAGTTAGCGGCATTGTTTGAGCAGGCAGGTTTAGAAAAAGTAACGTACAAAGCATACAGTGGCGGTGCTGCGGCAATGCATATGGGCTTTAAAAAAGTACGTTAATGGGGGAAGGTTTTCACACGTGGAAAAGATGAAGTTAAAACTACTCTATTCCGATTTGAAATCAGATATCGATATCATTGAACAAGAATTAGAAAAAGCAGTGAACTCTTCTTCATGTTTGATCAATGATGCTTCTCTCCATTTATTGCAAGCTGGTGGCAAACGGATACGACCTATTTTCGTGTTGCTTGGCGCGAAATTTGGCGTATATGATATCGAAAAGATGAAGGATGTAGCCGTACCAGTAGAGCTTATTCATATGGCATCACTTGTGCATGATGATGTAATTGATGATTCCAATATGCGAAGAGGACGCCCGACGGTCAAATCACAATGGAATAATAGAGTTGCAATGTACACGGGCGATTTTATTTTTGCGCGTGCACTTGAATATATTACAAAGCTTGAAGACCCATTAGTTCATCAAATTTTAGCGCGTACAATGGTTGAAATTTGTAACGGTGAAGTCATTCAAATCGAAGATAAATTTAGATTAGATCAAGGATTAAAGGATTATTTTAGACGCATTAAACGAAAAACGGCATTATTGATTTCTTCTAGTTGCGAACTTGGTGCAGTGGCAGCAGGTGTCGATCCTAAAACGGTGAGACATTTGAAACGATTTGGCTATTTTGTGGGCATGAGCTTCCAAATTATCGATGACGTTTTAGATATTATGGCAACAGATAAAGAATTAGGAAAGCCAGCAGGTAGTGATTTACTGCAGGGTAATATTACATTACCGATTCTAATGTTAAAAGATGATCCCGTAATGCAACCTTATTTGGCAAAAGTATTTGCAGGCACATTGACGGAAACAGAACGTCAAAATATGCTGCAGTATGTGCGTAAATCCGACGCGATTGAACAAGCTAATAAAATGAGTGATAAATACTTGAAAAAGGCATTACAAGAAATAGATGCATTACCAAAACATCCCGTTAAGAAAAAACTACGTGATGTCGCGTTATTTATGGGTAAGCGTAAATTCTAGCTTTTTGTTGTACAAAGGCTCATTTTTTGTTAATATTTATCGGTAGGTGTAAAACCTGTTATACGAATTTAAGGAGTGTTTTAAACAATGGCAATCGAAAAAACTTTTTTAATGGTTAAGCCTGATGGCGTAGAACGTCAAGTAGTAGGAGATATCGTAGATCGTTTTGAACGTCGCGGTTTTGTATTGAAAGGTGCTAAATTAATGGTAATTCCTACAGAATTAGCAGAAAAGCACTATGCAGAGCATGCAGAGCGTCCATTCTTTGGTGAATTAGTTGATTTCATCACTTCTGGTCCTGTATTCGCTATGGTATGGGAAGGCGAAAACGTAATTAAGCTTGCTCGTACAATGATGGGAGCAACTAAACCTGAAGAATCTAACCCAGGTACAATCCGTGGTGACTATGCAACAACTGTTTCTCACAACATCATTCACGGTTCTGATTCACTTGCTTCTGCTGAGCGTGAAATCGGCTTATTCTTCGGTGAAGATTTAGTTTAATTCGCAAACTTAAAGAGCAATCTCAATTTCATTTGAGATTGCTTTTTTTTTTTTTGCTCTAAAAGGGTGCCGGATCTACTAAATCAGTGGATAGAATTTTCTAGATACATATATAGAATTGTTAAATAATTCTTAGTCATGTAAAATAAAAGATATAATATTCTGATAATTAAGGTAGATGTCTTGGGATCGGAAAGGAGAAATAAAGATCTGTTAGTCAAAAATATCACACTCATGCGATAACGGCTAACTGACATGCATCGGTAAAAACGCCACGTCCTGTGGCATTACCAAAATGACCGACATCGTGCAGGCTCTTATGCCGCTGTGTTTTCGCACAAAAAACATCTGTTGCTGCCGCTGCGCTTTCGCACAAAAAACATCTGTAGGCTTAAGCACAAGCCGATTCCGAACGCCTTGCTTAACTGCACGACAGCGGCAAATATTTTCAGTAGCGAAAGCAAAGTGTCTTACAATTATGTCTCGGCATAATTGATTAGCTTAATAATCAAGAATATATTTCATAACATCTAAATACATTGGATGATAGGAAATGAGAGATGACAGTACAAAGGGGATTTTTTTATGAGAGAAGTTGTGATTGTATCAGCTGTTCGTACAGCGGTTGGCAGAAGTAAAGGGGCGTTAAGCAATGTTCGAGCAGACGACTTAGCTGCAGATGTTCTGCAGGAAGTAGTGCAACGAGCAGGTATCAATAAGGATCAGGTGGAGGATGTAATCTTTGGCTGTGTAACGCAAACTGCTGAACAGGGCGCAAATATAGCGCGTACTGCCTTATTAATGGCAGGCTTTCCGGATAGTGTCCCAGGTGTGACAATTGATCGTCAATGTGGCTCAAGTCAGCAGGCTGTACATTTCGCAGCACAGGCTATTTTAGCAGGGGATATGGATATTGTTATTGCTGGTGGGGTTGAAAGTATGACGAGGGTGTCAATGGGTTCTAACATGAAGGGTGCCCATACAGGTAAACGATTACAAGACAATTACACAAT
Source organism: Lysinibacillus sp. Ag94 (assembly GCF_023242215.1). Taxonomy (NCBI): domain Bacteria; kingdom Bacillati; phylum Bacillota; class Bacilli; order Caryophanales; family Bacillaceae; genus Lysinibacillus; species Lysinibacillus sp. Ag94. The sequence continues at coordinate 1,456,434 of NZ_CP096780.1, forward strand.
TATACATCAAGGGTTATCAGCTGAGAAAATAGCGGAAAAATGGAACTTAACAAAAGAACAGCTAAATAACTATGCTTACAATAGTCATAGACGAGCATTAGCTGCAATTGAGGCGGGCCATTTTAAAAAGGAAATACTGCCTGTCCAAGTTACGCAAGAAGACGGCGCAGTTACAACGTTTTCTGTTGATGAGGGTCCTCGGGCAGAAACGACAGTTGATAAATTGAATGGGCTTAAAACAGTATTCCAGGAAGATGGTGTGATTACAGCCGGTAATGCCAGTCAAATGAGTGATGGTGCCTCAGCGGTAGTTATAATGTCTTTAGAAAAGGCACAAGAGCTTGGCATCCAACCGCTTGCTAAAATTGTTTCAAGAGTTGTTGTTGGCTCAGATCCGACGTTAATGCTAACTGGTCCAATTGAAGCAACTAGACAAGTGCTAAAACGTTCAGGTCTTACGATAGAGGAAATAGATACGTATGAAGTGAATGAGGCTTTTGCGCCAGTACCACTTGTGTGGTTACATGAAACTGGGGCAGATCCAAATAAATTAAATCCAGATGGAGGAGCTATTGCCTTAGGGCATCCATTAGGAGCATCAGGTACAAAACTGTTAACAACGATGCTATACAGAATGGAACGAGAAAATTTGCGTTATGGCTTACTAGCAATTTGTGAAGGTATGGGAATGGCGAATGCCACTATTATTGAAAAAATGTAAAAGGGGTTGTGTTTGATGAATGACGTAATAGCAGTTGTAACAGGGGGAGCATCTGGTTTAGGAGAGGCGACGGTTCGTAAAATTGTTGCGGAGGGTGGTAAAGCAGTAATTTTTGATCTTAATGACGAGCGAGGACATGCACTAGTAGAGGAGCTAGGGGAGAATGTCCAATATGCACGTGTAAATGTCACAAAAGAAGCTGATGTAGCGGCAGGTCTTGAGCAAGCAGTTGCAAAGTTTGGGGCCATTAATGTCACAGTGAATTGTGCTGGAATTGCTGATGCAAGTAAAGTACTTTCAAAGCGTGGTGTACATGCCCTTGATTTATTCGAAAAAGTGATTTCTGTAAATTTAATTGGTACTTTCAATGTTATTCGCCTAGCAGCTGAGAAGATGCAACATAATGAACCAAACGAGGATGGTCAGCGTGGCGTAATTATTAATACTGCATCTGTGGCAGCATTTGATGGACAAATAGGACAAGCCGCATATAGTGCGTCAAAGGGTGGTGTGGCAGCGATGACCTTGCCGATTGCTAGGGAGCTTGCTGAAATTGGGGTACGTGTTATGACTATTGCTCCGGGGTTAGTAGAGACACCAATGTTTGCATCGTTACCAGAGCCAGCAAGAACAGCACTTGCCCAAATGACACCGTTCCCTAAACGACTTGGGAAGCCCTCAGAATACGCGCTATTAGTCGAAAGTATTATCAAAAATGGTTTATTAAATGGTGAAGTAATCCGCTTGGACGGTGCGATTCGTATGCAGCCAAAATAGGGGGGATTTCAAGGTGCTCGCCTCAAACTGAATAAGCTAGGCTGTTCACGGAAATGAGAATGGGCAAAGGCTCCTGTGATTACGCATTTGGGAAGCACGGAAAGTTAAAAGGTATTTGTCCTGCTGCAACGAGCGAAAAAATGACTTGTTTTATATGGTTCACACCAAGAGTTGTGGGTGAAATAAGTTGAGTGGGGGCTGGTCGACTCCTTGGGGATTAGAGGCTCATCGGGCGCCCCCAGGAAGCTGTACCCTACGCGTCAGCAAAAAAGCGCCCAGCCGAAACGGAAATCAACCACACGTTTTGGCGATGATCCTTTTATATGTAATTATTGGTAGTAGCAGTCAGCCTTGGACGATTCAAAAATTTATATAAACAAAGGGGAGCGTTACTATGCATATGATGAATACACCTTTATTATTAACAAGTTTTTTGGATCGAGCAGAACGATTTTTTCATGCGAAAAAAATATATTCGCGGACAAGCTCTACATCAATTCACGAGTTTACATATAAAGACTATGTAAAACGAACTCGTAAGCTAGCAGATGCCCTTACAAAGCTAGGAATGGAGCGAGGTATGAAGGTAGGTACCTTTGCTTGGAATCACCATCGTCATTTAGAAGCATATTTTGCAGTCCCGTGTGCGGGGGCTGTCTTGCATATGATAAATATTCGATTAGCCCCTGAGCATATTGCTTATGTTATTAACCATGCAGAAGATGAAATATTACTAATTGATGATAACTTAGTTCCACTTCTTGCACCGATCGTCTCACAGCTTAAATCGGTAAAGTATTTTATCGTAATGGGAGATGAAGTTGTGCTTGATAACATCCCATTACCAAATGCTCTATCTTATGAGGCATTACTCGAAGAAGCAAATGAGAATTTTAGCTTTCCAGATGATTTAGATGAAAATACACCTGCTGGCATGTGCTACACAAGTGCCACTACAGGAATGCCAAAGGGTGTAGTGTATACGCATCGTAGTATTGTCCTCCATACTATGGCAGCAGGACTCTCCGATAGTATTGCAATAGGCGAGGCTGATGTTTTATTACCTGTCGTACCGATGTTTCATGCAAATGCATGGGGATTTCCGTTTGCTGGTGTATTATTTGGTGCTACCCAGGTACTACCAGGGCCAATGTTTACACCACAGCTATTACTTGATTTAATTGAAACTTATAAGGTAACACTGACTGCAGGAGTACCGACAATTTGGCTTGGGGTATTGCAGGAGCAACGCAAAAATCCTCGTGATTTGTCTTCGATACGGTTGATTGTATGCGGAGGCTCAGCATCGCCGCTCGGTCTAACTCGTGGCTTTGAGGAGGAGCTTAAAATTCCTTACATGACGGGCTACGGTATGACCGAGACATCGCCGCTTGTTAGTATATCGACGTATTTAACACATATGCAAGATTATACGATGGATGAAAAAATGGATGTTCGTATTACACAAGGAATAACTGTACCGCTTATTGAAACACGCGTAGTCAATGAAAACGGTGAAGTCCCTTGGGATGGCAAAACAATGGGCGAATTGACAATTAGGGGCCCGTGGATTGCAGCCGAGTATTATAACGATGAACGAACAAAGGAAGCCTTTAAAGATGGCTGGCTTTACACTGGTGATATTGCTGTAGTGACAGCAGATGGTTATATTAAAATTACAGATCGTACAAAAGATTTAATTAAAAGCGGTGGAGAATGGATTTCTTCAGTAGAGCTTGAAAATGCTTTGATGTCCCATCCTAAAGTGTTTGAGGCTGCTGTTATAGCCATTCCCCACGAAAAATGGATTGAACGACCTTTAGCATGTGTTGTACCAAAGCCCGAATATAAGGATTCCATTACGAAATCCGAGCTACTAGAAGATTTACGATCGCAATTCCATAAAACATGGATCCCTAATGATGTAGTATTTTTAAATGAAATACCGAAAACTTCTGTAGGAAAATTCATGAAGGTGAAATTACGAGAAGAATTAAGGGATTATCGAATAGAGGTATAGGAAAACTATAAAAAATGAAGGTGGTGACTAACTGCCTTCATTTTTTACGTAAACATATATAGGCTTATACCCATAACGGGGGAGGTTCGGCTTTGTACTAGCACAAAGTCTATTCCTTACGCAATTATGCCGAGATCTAGCTACGTTTAACGAACGGTAAAGAGAATATTTTAGCTGAATTAATGAAAGAATAAAAAGAAAAATGAAACTATTCTTTCCATTTTGCCGTATAATCATTATTAATGAAAGGGTGTGGACGTATTGATAGCAGAGATGGGGATTATTGCAGGAGTAGTTATTTGTTTAGCAGGTATTTTTACAGATACACATACAAAAAAACAAAAAATTAAATTGAAGGCTATTGAAAAGGAAGTAGAGCTAGAGAAGCTAAGATTAGAAACGTATACGTTGGAGACAGAAAAATTACGTCTAGAATTAGAGCAATCCAAAGTGTTATTGTTAGAGGAAAAACAAAACTCAACTAAGTAACTTGGATTTCATGTGAAAGACTATTTCAGGAATGGCACTTTTCCGCTATAATGGAAATACGAAGCTAGAGGGGAAGAAGACCGCATGTCTGATTATGAACAATTTATAGAAGGTATAAAGCGCAAAACAGGAATAGATTTAGCGTTATATAAAGAAGCGCAAATGAAAAGACGATTAACATCTCTGTATGAGAAAAAGGGATATCGTAATTTTGTGGACTTTCTAAAGGTACTTGAACAAGATCGTGATTTAATGAATGAGTTTTTAGATCGCATGACGATCAATGTTTCCGAATTTTATCGTAATGGGAAGCGCTGGGAAGTGTTGCAGAAAAAAATATTTCCGAAATTACTGCAATCTAATAAGCGTCTGAAAATTTGGAGTGCTGCTTGTTCAACGGGTGAAGAACCCTATTCTTTAGTCATGGTATTATCTCAATTAGTGCCATTATCTCAAATTCAAATCATTGCTACTGATTTAGATGAAAATGTAATTCAAAAGGCGAAATTAGGCGTCTATCCAGAGCGCTCATTAGCAGAAGTGCCGAGTGATATTAAAGCCAAATATTTTGAGCAAGAAGGTTCCTTTTATAGGGTCAAGGATGAGATTAAACGTTGTGTGACTTTTAAGAAGCATAATTTGCTTAATGATCATTACGATGCTAATTATGATTTAATTGTTTGCCGCAACGTGATGATTTATTTTACTGAGGAAGCGAAAGATCAGATTTATACGAATTTTAGTAAAGCATTGCGTAAAGATGGAATTTTATTTGTTGGATCAACAGAGCAAATCTTTAATCCATCTCGTTATGAGTTTGAAGTCGAAGATACATTCTTTTATAAACGAAAATAGTTAATAATAGGAGAAAAGCATTCGTACAGAGACAATATGAATGTCACGTACATATTTCCGAAGCTTTAGACATAGATATAAATCGTGCGCTTTTCGCTTGATATAAGCAAAAAGCGTATTTTTTAGTTATCACGCCGCATCTCGGGCAGTAAGACTCCAACTACAAATTAACTGATTGGTGAAGACTAACAATCAGTGGAGATGACGAAATTTTTTTCGGACAAATCGTTCAGAATATTCAAATTTAACAGTGCGATCTAAAGTAACTTCGGAAACGATAGGAGGTCCTTTCAATGTTACGGAATTTGCGAATAATTAAAATGAGTGTTAAAAGACATTTGCAAAAGGACTGTTTTTTTAGAGAATATATGTTATAGTGAAAAATACATACTTTAGCGAGTTGAAGGGAGAAAGTGTTTATGCGTTACTTAACAGCGGGAGAGTCACATGGACCCCAATTAACAACAATTATTGAGGGCCTACCGTCGCTCTTACCAATTACAGCAGAAAAAATTAACCACGATTTAAAACGTCGTCAAGGAGGACATGGACGCGGCCGCCGTATGCAAATCGAAACAGATACAGTGGAAGTGGTCGCTGGTGTTCGTCATGGACAAACACTTGGTTCTCCCGTAGCACTCGTCGTCACAAATGATGACTGGAAGCACTGGACAAAAATTATGGGAGCAGAACCGTTAGCAGAAGATGTGAATCCTGAAGATATCAAACGTCAAATTTCACGTCCTCGACCAGGGCATGCAGATTTAGTAGGAGGCATGAAATACGGACACCGTGATCTACGTAATGTACTAGAGCGTTCTTCAGCGCGTGAGACAACTGTTCGTGTAGCAGTAGGTTCTGTTGCTAAAGCGCTATTAAATGAATTAGGCATTTCCATTGTGGCACATGTAACAGAAATCGTTGGTATTAAGGCAGATACTTCCGTAGTGGAGGGGAAATCTGCAGATGAAATTCGTGCCATTGTTGAAGCAGATCCTTGCTATTGCGTTGATCCAGAGGCTTCGGCAAAAATGGTGGAGGCAATTGATGAAGCGAAAAAAGCGGGTGACTCAATTGGTGGTGTTGTTGAAGTCATCGTTGAAGGAATGCCAGCAGGTGTCGGTTCATACGTTCATTATGACCGTAAGCTAGATGCAAAATTAGCAGCTGCCATGTTATCTATCAATGCATTTAAAGGTGTTGAATTTGGAATTGGCTTTGAAATGGCGCGCCGTAAAGGCTCTGAAGTACATGATGAAATCATTTGGTCAGAGGAAGAAGGCTATACACGTGCAACCAACCGACTTGGTGGTTTAGAAGGGGGAATGTCTACTGGAATGCCAATTGTCGTACGTGGCGTTATGAAACCAATTCCTACTTTATATAAACCGTTGCAAAGTGTAGATATTGAAACGAAAGAGCCATTTAAAGCAAGTGTAGAGCGCTCTGATAGCTGTGCAGTGCCTGCAGCATCAGTTGTTGCTGAGCATGTTATTGCCTGGGAAATAGCGAATGCAATATTGGAACAATTCCATAGCGATCAATTACCTCAACTAAAAGCTCAAATCGACGAACACCGTCGTTATACAAAGGGGTTCTAATATGCGAGTACCAGTAGCGACGAAATCGCATCAATATGAGGTTGTCCTTGGACATAAATTTTTAGTAGAAGCAGTAAAAGCATTTGATGATAAGCTTCAAAAAGCGGATAAGCTCATTGTTTTTACGGATGCTAATGTGTGGGCAGCGCAAGGAGATTATTTCAAGGCTAATTTCCCTTATCATTTTGAGGTCTTTGTCTTACCGGGTGGTGAGGCATGTAAAACCTTTGAACAATACAATGCAGCGCAAACATTTTTACTTGAACAAAAATGCTCGCGTAAATCATTTGTTTTTGCATTCGGTGGGGGAGCTGTAGGTGATTTAACAGGCTTTGTTGCAGCTACTTATATGCGTGGAGTGCCGTTTATTCAAATCCCAACGACGATTTTGGCACATGACTCAGCAGTAGGTGGTAAAACAGCTATTAACCATCCGCTAGGAAAGAATATGATTGGTGCGTTTTATCAACCTGAGGGAGTTATTTACGATACTGTCTTTATCGAAAGCTTACCTGAGCGCGAGGTACGTTCAGGAACAGCAGAAGTGATCAAGCATGCGATGATTTCTAATGCAGCGTGGTTAGAGGAATTAATGGCTGCAGAGACAGTTATTCATTTCACGACCGAAGAATTAGCGAAGCAGCTTAGAAAAGGCATTGAAGTGAAGGCGCAAATAGTAGCAGAGGACGAGACTGAGCAATCCGTGCGAAAATTTTTAAACCTAGGCCATACTTATGGGCATGCCATTGAAGCGGCCGCTGGTTATGGAAAAGTAGCACATGGCGAGGCGGTCATGATTGGTCTCGTATATTGTTTATTATTAAGTGAACGATACGGTGAATTAGATCGTAACTTCACTACAGCATTTTTGCAGTTTGCAGTGAAGAATGGCTATCCATTTGAAGCTGTAAAAGAATATTCCTTTGAACAGTTAACAGAGTATTTAATGAAAGATAAAAAAGCGGAGTATGGTATTTTACAATTTGTGTTGTTGGAAAAAATCGGTAAACCATTCGTGCAACCGATTGATTTAGCGGAGTGTAGAGAAGTAGATGCCGAATTCCGACAACTATTAGCGGAGGTGCTTGTATGATTCGTGGACTTAGAGGAGCAATTACAATTGAATCTGACAAGCCAGAGCTTGTATGGAATGAGACAGCAAGATTAGTGCGTGAAGTAGTAGCAGCCAATAATGTGGAAATAGATGATATTGCTTCTATATTAATATCTACAACACCTGATATTACGTCAGCATTTCCGGCACGTGCTGTACGGTTAATGGACGGGTGGCAATATGTACCTGTCATGTGTACGCATGAAATGGACGTGCCAAACGCATTACCACTTTGTATTCGTGTATTAATCCATGCAAATATGGAAGTAGCACAAAAGGATGTAAAACACTTGTATCTCAATGATGCAGTGAAATTAAGACCAGATTTAGCCCAAGCTAAATAATAGAGGAGATGTTTAAGATGAAATGGAAACAACAATTGGACGGTATGCAAGCATATAAGCCTGGTAAACCAATTGAAGAAGTACAACGTGAATATGGCTTACAAGAAGTCGTAAAATTAGCATCTAATGAAAACCCATTTGGGTGCTCACCTAAGGTAACTGCTTATTTACAAAATAATTCAGTAAATCATGCGATCTATCCAGACGGCTATGCGCAAAATTTACGTACAGCTGTTGCAAATCATTTAGGTGTCAAGGAAACACAGCTTCTTTTTGGTAACGGCTCTGACGATATCATTGCAATTATAACTCGTGCATTGTTGTATCCAGGTGTAAATACAGTGATGGCATACCCATCTTTCTCCCAATACTGGCACAATGCTGAAATAGAAGGCGCAGAGATACGTAAAGTTCTTTGTATTGAAGGTGCCCATGATCTAGATGCTATGGCAAAAGCAATTGATGATAATACATCGATCGTTTGGGTTTGTAGTCCAAATAATCCAACAGGTGTAGTGATACCTGATATTGAGTTGCGAGCATTTTTAGCTAAGGTTCCAAATGATGTGCTAGTAGTTTTAGATGAGGCATATATCGAATACGTAACGCATCCTGGTCACAAAGATACTCTACCTTTAATAGAAGAGTTTCCTAATGTACTATTAATGCGTACATTCTCAAAGGCATACGGTCTTGCTTCTTTCCGAGTTGGTTATGCAATTGGGCAACCAGAAGTAATTGCAAAGCTTGATCCAGTAAGAGCACCATTTAATAATACAATTTTAAGTCAAGCAGTTGCGGCCATCGCATTAAGTGATCAAGAATATATAAGTGCTTGCCGTGAAGCCAATGAAAAAGGTAAAAAACAATATATTGAATTCTGTGAGAAACATAATTTAAAATACTTCCCTTCTGATACGAACTTTATTTTCTTTAATACAAATACTGATAGTGATGTTGTTTTCAATGAGCTAATGAAACGAGGTTTTATAGTCCGCAGTGGAAATGCGTTAGGATTACCTGGGTTTATCCGCGTGACAATCGGAACTGAGGATCAAAATGTAGCGTTGTTACGTCACCTTGAAAACGTCCTAAAAGAGCAAGGTGTTTTTACATGATACGCAACGTGCTTGTTATTGGGCTTGGCCTAATTGGAGGCTCGATTGCATTGGCATTGCAAAAGGCACCAGAAACAAAAATTATTGGCTATGATATGGATGCGAAAACTCGTGAACATGCGAAAACATTAAATATTGTTCATGATATTGTGACAGATCCAAAAGAAGTGGTGGCCGACGTGGATGTCATCATTTTTGGAACTCCTGTCAACGCAACGCTTGAATGGATGGAACAATTAAAAACATGGCCGTTAAAAAATAAAGTCATCGTAACAGATACAGGGAGTACAAAAAAGAAAATTATGCAAAAGGCTGGGGAACTACGTGAGTTAGGCATTACCTTTATTGGAGGACATCCAATGGCAGGCTCACATAAAAGCGGTGTTTTAGCTGCAAAGGCTCACCTTTTTGAAAATGCGTATTATATGCTAACACCGCTCGCCGGTGAAGAAATTGTCAATATGGCACAGCTTGAAAGTCTCTTGAAATTTACACATGCAAAGGTTGTTAGTGTATCTGCTCGTGAGCATGATCATATGACAGCTGTAGTTAGTCATTTTCCACATGTCATTGCCGCTTCTCTTGTGCATCAATTGGGCGGAGAAAACGGGGAATATCCGATGACACGCTCACTTGCTGCAGGTGGCTTCCGTGATGTAACGCGTATTGCCTCGTCCAATCCAATTTTATGGCGAGATATTACATTACAAAATCGAGAAGAGCTAATTGCACAGCTAGAAGGCTGGGAAAAGGAAATGAGTCGTGTGAAGGAGCTGCTTTTCAATGGTAGCTCGGATGACATAGAAACATACTTTGCTGTTGCTAAAGAGCTAAGAGATGAATTACCAATTAGTGCAGGAGCAATGTTCACATCATTTGACTTATATGTTGATGTTCCTGACTATCCGGGGGTTATTTCTGAGGTGACGGGCTTACTTGCAGACGAAGCGATTAGTATTACAAATTTACGTATCGTCGAGTCACGAGAAGACGTTTTCGGGATTCTTGTTATTAGCTTACAAAGTGAAAGTGACCGTGAACGTGCGGCAGCGTGTATACAAAAGCGTGCTAATTATGAAACATATATTTCATAGGTACCTAGGAAATGCCTATTTAACAGAAAGCGTCGGCATTACGGCGCTTTCTATCTTCATATTGGAGGGAAGAAAATGATGAGTGAAAAAGTATTACAATATGATAAACCTTCCTTACAAGGGACTTTAACGATTCCAGGTGATAAATCTATCTCACATCGTTCCGTTATGTTTGGAGCCATTGCAACGGGTAAAACAACAGTTGATGGCTTTTTATTAGGTGAGGATTGTTTAAGTACAATTGATTGCTTCCGCAAGCTCGGTGTGAAAATTGACGTAGAAGGAACAAATGTATCTATCGACAGCCCTGGTATAGAGGGGTGGCAAGAACCTACAGAGGTACTATACACAGGAAATTCTGGTACAACGACACGCTTAATGCTAGGGATTCTAGCTGGATCTACTGTACATTCAGTAATGACAGGGGATGCGTCCATAGGAAAGCGACCGATGCGCCGTGTTATTGATCCGTTACGTCAAATGGGTGCACAAATTTCTGGAAGGGCAAATGGACAATATACGCCATTAGCCATTCAAGGTACAGCCTTACAAGCTATTGATTACCATATGCCTGTTGCAAGTGCGCAGGTGAAGTCAGCTGTTTTACTTGCTGGTTTACGTGCTGAAGGTACTACAATTGTACGAGAAATGGAAGTATCTCGAGACCATACGGAGAGAATGCTACGTCAGTTTGGTGCACAGGTTGATGAAGTGGATGGTGTTATTTCATTAAAAGGAGGACAAACTTTAACAGGGACACATGTGTCTGTGCCAGGTGATATTTCATCTGCGGCCTTTTTCTTAGTAGCAGGAGCCATCTGTGAGGATAGTAAAATAACGCTAGAAAATGTCGGAATTAATCCAACACGGGATGGTATCATCGAAGTACTTCATAATATGGGCGCATCTTTAACGCTTATGCCAAATGAAGATAGCCAAACAGAGCCAACGGCAACAATTACAATTGAAACGTTAACATTAAGAGGCACTACAATTGAGGGAGATATTATTCCTCGTCTTATCGATGAAATCCCGATCCTGGCTTTATTAGCAACGCAAGCAAACGGTAAAACTATTATTAAGGATGCCGAGGAGTTAAAAGTGAAGGAAACAGACCGGATAACGGCAGTTGTGGATGAATTGAAAAAACTAGGTGCTAATATTGAAGCTACTGGGGATGGAATGATTATTGAAGGACCAACTCCATTACGTGGTGCTAGCCTTAAAACCTATGGTGATCATCGTATAGGAATGATGGGTGCTGTTGCAGCACTAATAACAGATGGGGCTGTAACTTTAGATGACGCAGAATGTATTGCTGTTTCTTATCCATCGTTTTTCGAGCATATAGAGGAAGTAAAGTAATGTCATATCTTCATTCAGTAGAAGAATCCACCTTTAAAGGTATTGTCACGTTCTGTGGCAATTTATCTGTAGCGAAAGCAAAGCGTCAGCTACAATTACGCCAAGGCGAAATTGATATTTGACTCTCCAAGTCTTTTGGGGAGTTTTTTCTTGTTTCGAGAGAAAATGTTTTGTAGCATAAAGGTATTAATGAAAGAATAGGTGAATGACTGTGAACAATGCGATGACTGAAATGATGCAAGCACTTGAACAAGGGGACTTAGCATTAATTGAACAGCTACTTGAAACATTTTTAACGAAAGAGCTACCAGAGGACATTTATGCGCTAGCTGAAATTTTTATGCAGTATGGATATATGAAGGAAGCTGATCGTGTACTGGAGCATTTACAATTTTTATTCCCAGAAGAGGCACAGTTGAAAATTGATCGTGCAAACGTCTTAATGGAACTTGGCGATGAAGATGAAGCGTTAGATTTTTTATTAGAAGTAGAAGAGACAGCTCCAGAATATCCTCAGGCTTTATTAGTATTAGCGGATTATTATCAAATGCAAGGATTGTTTGAAGTAGCAGAAATGCGCATCAATGAGGCACTATCTATATTACCAGATGAGCCATTATTACAATTTGCTAAAGCAGAGCTTTTATTTGAAACTGGTCGCTTCTTAGAGGCTGCGAGACTATATGAAGAATTGTATGAACAACAAGTTGAATTTGCTGGGGTTAGTCTTACTGAACGGCTTGCTGAGGTGTATCGTGCAGGAGCAGCCTATGAAACGGCCTTAGACTACTATTTAAAAGCACTGGAAGATGAAGTAAAGCCAGATGTTTTATTTGGTGCAGCGTATTCAGCCTTTCAATCACAAAAATATGAAATGGCCATTAAACAACTAGAGGAATTAAAAGAATTAGACCCTGATTATTTTTCAGCCTATTTATTGCTAGCTGAGAGCTATGCCATGACAGAGGACAATAAAAAAGCATACGCTGCCATTCTAGAAGGATTAAAGCGTGACGAATACGATAAATCCTTATTCTTATTCGCCGGTAAAATGGCTTTAAAAACTGGTTTGCCAACTGAGGGCGAGCAGCATCTACGTGAAGCCATTGCCTTAGATCCTGAATACATGGAGGCAGTATTAGCATTAATCTCCGTGTTGGCACAGCAAGAGCGTCATGAGGATGTAATAGAATTATTTGAAACGTTGCAAAAAAATGATTTTGAATGGAGCACCTTATACCCATTTGCTGCGGTTGCATATGAAAATTTAGAATTGTACGACCGTGCATACGAATTTTACCGTTTGGCATATAATGATTTTAAGGAAGACGCAGCATTTTTAGAAAAGTATGTTTATTTCTTATTAGAGGAAGGAAAACGTTCAGAAGCTAAAGAAGTGCTCGGTCAATTAATAACTATTCAGCCGGGTGAACTGGAGTGGCAAGAGAAGTTAGAAACCTTAGAATTTGAGTAAAGGAGGGAGTGGGTATGACTGCTTCTGTATCAGTTGTCGATAAAAAAGCATTTGTTAGATGGTTTTTAAAAAATTATCAATTGAAACGTCGTGAGTGTGTATGGATTTTGAATTACTTATTAAGTAATGATGAGTTATTAAAACGAATTCGATTTGTTGAAGAAGCTCACTATTGCCCTAGAGCAATGGTTATGTCAACGGTCGATTCAACAGGAGTGCCGTTTCGTTTTTACAAAGGCAATGTAATGACAGCAGATGCTGAGAAATCCTTCCATGATTTACGTTTACACGAGCATGAAGATATGTATATACAATTGAATTTTCCAAATGTACCACCAAGTGCACAATACTTAGCAGTTCTTGAAGAAAACCCTTATATGCCAGAAGCACTGATTGTTAGTGAAAAAGATCGCTTACTGGCAGAAGAGCTGCTTTCCAACAGCTTACTCGTATTCCAAGAAGAAAAATTACTCGCGCAAATTGATGAAGCCCTCGATCAGGGAAATGAAGAGCGCTTTTATGAATTGTCTAATTTGTTACAAGCTTTAAAGGAAACGGCTAATTTACGTTAGTTATAAGTAAAAATGGAATGTCCTTTATCTACCTCAATATGATAACATAACAAGTGAATGATTGTTTTCACTTTTTATTGGCTATCCTATTGAAGAGTGGAAAAGGGCATTTTTTATTGTCATGCAGGGGGGGACCAAACCCTACTGCATGAAGATAAAGCCACGGCGGATTTCACGGCTTTTGAATTGTGCACGGACAATTCAAAAGCCGGACGAAATTACGTCAAGGCGACATTGATTTATGCAACAAGAGGAGGTTTGTGAGATGTATTTTAATGCAAGTGATGTGACATTGTTTATGGCACAGAAGGAATTTATCGATACAGCAATTGTTCCACTCGTAACCGTCGATTTAACTCCTGATAAAATGAAACAGAGTGGTACAGAGGTAGATTTTTTGTTATCGCTTACATCTTTTATCGAACAACAGTTTAAAGGTCGTTTATTACTGATGCCACCATTTACGTCTAGTGCAACATTAAAAAACGAAGATATGCCGAAGCAATTAGAGGCACAATTACATAATGCTGGTTTTAAGCATGTGTTCTTCATTACTTGTGACCATTTTTGGACAAATATTGGAGATGAAGTAAATGTTATTTGGCTACCAGCTATTCCGTTAGAAAGCATGGATAAAGGCGTGAAAAACTCCATTCTCGAAGATCAATTGCGACAAGTGATTCCGATGTTTTCGACCAAATGGACACAGATTTAACAATTAGTTTCAATAATTGTTCACATTCTCCAGCTTTCCACAGAATGCTATATTGACCAAGCTATGGAGTTGATATATCATAGATATGTCCTAGTATTACTATTTGTAAATGAATGTCCGTTGGACTGACCTTTAAGTTAGAGGGGGGAAAAAAATGAGTAATAATCGAGTTTCACGTCGTCAATTCCTAAGCTATACACTAACTGGTGTAGGTGGCTTTATGGCGGCAGGTATGCTGATGCCAATGCTTCGTTTTGCGATTGACCCAGTACTTCAAAGTCATGCTGGTGGTAACTTTGTAAAAACAGAGCATAAAATCGCTGATATTACTGACAAACCTGTTAAAGTTGACTTAACATTTGAGCAAGTTGATGCATGGTACAAATCAGATGTAACAAACGTAGCGTGGGTTTTCAAACAAGGCGATCAAATCGTTGCATTATCTCCTGTTTGTAAGCATTTAGGATGTATGGTGGACTGGGGAACAGATTCAACACACCCAGATCAATTCTTCTGTGCTTGTCATGGTGGACGCTACGAGAAGAATGGTAATAACGTACCAGGAACACCACCATTAGGTCCATTGGATGAATATGAAGTTAAAGAAGAAGATGGTTATTTATCGCTTGGGCCAATTCATGCAAATACTCTAGTTAAGTAAGGGGGTACAAAACAGTGCTAAATAAAATTTATGATTGGGTCGATGAACGCTTAGATATTACACCGATTTGGCGTGATATTGCCGACCACGAAGTGCCAGAGCACGTGAACCCTGCACATCATTTTTCAGCGTTCGTTTACTGTTTCGGTGGATTAACTTTCTTCATCACAGTAATTCAAATTCTATCAGGTATGTTCTTAACAATGTACTATGTACCAGACGTAGTGAATGCTTGGAAATCAGTTTATTATTTACAAAACGAAGTAGCATTTGGTGAAATCGTACGCGGTATGCACCACTGGGGAGCTTCATTAGTAATCGTAATGATGTTCTTACATACACTTCGTGTATTCTTTACAGGTTCGTATAAGAAACCTCGTGAATTAAACTGGATGGTTGGTGTAGGTATTTTCGGTGTAATGATGGGTCTTGGTTTTACAGGATACTTATTACCTTGGGATATGAAAGCATTATTCGCTACAAAAGTAGGTATCCAAATTGCTGCATCTGTACCGTTTATCGGTGAATGGATTAAAATCTTATTAGCGGGTGACTCAACTATTCTTGGTGCTCAAACGTTAACACGATTCTTTGCGATTCATGTATTCTTCTTACCTGCAGTATTGTTTGCATTACTTGCAGCACACTTTATCATGATTCGTCGTCAAGGAATTTCAGGGCCGTTGTAATAGTTCTTGACGGTTCGATGATTTTTTTAAGGAGGGGACATAATGCATCGCGGAAAAGGAATGAAATTTGTTGGTGATTCTCGTATTAAAGCGAATCACAGAATGCCGAACGTTCCAAAGGATTATTCCGAATATCCAGGTAAGACGGAAGCTTTCTGGCCGAACTTCTTACTAAAAGAATGGATGGTTGGTGCTGTATTTTTAATTGCTTATTTAATATTAACAGTTGCACATCCATCACCACTTGAAGGACCAGCTGATCCGACAAGAGCGTACATTCCATTACCGGACTGGTACTTCTTATTCTTGTATCAATTATTAAAATACTCATATGCATCAGGTCCATATAATGTTATTGGAACTGTTGTAATTCCAGGTCTTGCATTTGGAGCGCTATTATTAATGCCATTTTTAGATAAAAGTCCAGAACGTCGTCCATCTAAACGTCCGTTACCAACAGCGTTTATGTTATTGACTCTGGCAGCTATGTTTTACTTAACATGGGAAGCAGTTGCTAACCATGACTGGGAAGCTCAAAAAGCAATGGGCGCAATTGAACAAGAAGTTAATGTTACTATTGATGAATCACTACCAGGTTATAAAATTTGGACTGGTGAAACAAGTGACGCAGCTCAATCTTGTATCGGCTGTCATGCGGCTGACTTAAAAGGTGGCCCTGCTGCTCCAAAATTACTTGGTAATACACTAACAGCTGAAGAAGTTGAAGATATTATCCATAATGGTCGAGGCAAAATGCCACCTGGTGTATTCAAGGGTACCGATGAAGAAGCGAAGCAAATCGCTGAATTTGTTGCGAGCTTAAAAGAAGATAAATAAGTATAGTTTAAAAGAGTCAGGAAACTGGCTCTTTTTTTCTTCTAATATAATAATGTGACTGTTACAACTTTAAAAAAGTTCCCACAAAAATGTTCTTTAGTTCTATAATATTTATTATAAAAGTGGCTGGGCAGTCCCCGGAATTTATGTAGTACTAACCGTGTAATACTCTATAAACGGAATGTTAGAAAAAGCTCATCAACAAAAGTTAAGGATGACATTGGTTAAAATGTAAGCTATGTATATTCGTTGAGGATTTTGGCAAGAAAATATTGCCGATATTCATTATCGATGGTATGTGGCAAATTAAAGACTAGTTTATACATAATAACAAATAAAAAAGGCATCTTAGTAAAGACAGAAGATAAAGGAGTTTTAATGATGCAAATTACACGTGCAAATATTTGGTTTCTCCTTACACATAAATCATTTTTAATCCTATTACTTATTATCAATCTATTAGGAACTATTTACGGTTATTATTGGTATGGAGGGCAGCTTGCCATCACGAAGCCCATTTTTTATATTTTTGTGCCGGATAGCCCGACAGCCAGTCTATTCTTTTGCTTTGTATTGTTAGCATGGATTATGGGAAAAAAATGGCCACTAATGGAAGTGCTAGCACTTATAACATTAGTGAAATATGGAATCTGGGCTGACGTAATGAATATTTGGACGCTGATTGAAACTGGATCTATAGGTTGGCAAGGCTGGATGCTTGTAGGCTCGCATTTTGCAATGGCTGTCCAAGCAATTTTATATCTCGGTAAATATGTTTTTTCATATTGGCATATTGCTGTAGCAGCGGTATGGACATTGCATAATGATGTAATTGATTATGTCTTTGGCCAAATGCCGATGTATCGTGATTTAGCAGATTATACGAGCTATATCGGCTATTTTACTTTTTGGTTATCAGTTACATGCATTTTTTTAGCCATCTTCTCAATTAGATGGCGCAAATATTTGCCGAATTAGGTAAATGATTATAGAATTATAGTATCCAAGTAGAAAGGGGTTAGAAAATTGTCAACAAGTATGTATATTGTTTATTTTGCAATCATAATGCTACTACCACTTTACGCACAGATGAAAGTAAAGGGCACGTATAATAAGTTTGCAAAAGAACGAACAATGAAGGGACAAACAGGTGCAGAGGTAGCGCGTGCGATTTTAGATGCGAACGGTTTATATGATGTACGAGTTGTTCCAACACAAGGTGTGTTGTCTGATCACTATAATCCAGCAACAAAAACAGTTGCTTTATCAGAAAGTAACTTCTACGAGGCGAGTATTGCTGGTGCTGCAGTTGCTGCCCACGAGGTTGGCCATGCCATCCAGCATAAAGAAGCTTATTCAATGCTGACATTACGTAGTAAGCTAGTGCCAGTTGCAAATATTTCATCAAATATGTCTTGGATATTTGTCATGATCGGTATTTTTGCAAGTAGTGCAAATATGTTACTTTTAGGTATCGTATTATTGGCTGCCGGTGTGGTTTTCCAATTAGTAACGTTACCTGTAGAGTTTGATGCATCCAAGCGTGCGTTAGTGCAAATGAATTCTCTGGGAATTATTACAAATGAAGAAGAGCGCCCAGCACGAAAAGTGTTAAGTGCTGCAGCATTAACATATGTTGCCGCGGCAGCAGTAGCTGTATTAGAATTATTACGTTTAGTATTAATCTTTACAAATATGCGAAGTGACGACTAATAAAAAACTTGTTGTAGTGGTAATTCACTATGGCAAGTTTTTTAATCCGTTAATTTTTTTACTATTTAAAAAAGCCTACCTTCAACGAAAAAGTAAAAAGTTCGAGGAGAGCAGGCAGATCGTTAATGTTATTGAAGCGGTTGTTTTTCGTCGTCTAGCGTGAAGCCTTCTCCTGCTACATCTCGTACTTCTATAATAGATACGAATGCGTGTGGATCAACCTCATGGACAATAGATTTTAAACGGACAACCTCATTACGGCCAATGACACAATAAATCACTTCTTTTTGTTGCTTAGTAAAATGGCCATGACCTTCAAGTATAGTAATACCACGTTCCATTCGTAATGCGATCATCTCAGCAATAGCGCTAGATTTTTCAGATATAATAAGTGCTCCACGTGCAGCATATGCTCCTTCTTGAACAAAATCAATGACACGCGCACCAACAAATACCGCAACAAGGGTATACATCATAGAGCGTGCATCTAAAAATGTTAGCCATGATAGGATAATGACAATTGCGTCAAAGATGAACATCGTTTTACCCATACTCCAGCCAAAATATTTATGCCCAAGGCGAGCTAAAATATCTACACCACCAGTTGTACCACCGAAACGAAAGACGATACCGAGCCCTAGTCCAACAAAAACCCCTGCAAATAGAGCAACAAGTAACAGATCGTCCTCTAAATGAATAGTAAATTGATACTTTTGAAAAACTTTTAGGAAAACTGAAACAGATAAAGTGCCAACAAGCGTATAAATAAATGATTTTTTCCCAAGTAAACGATAACCAATAATAAACATAGGAATGTTTAATAGTAAATTCATTAAAGCAGGGTCCCAGCCAAGTGTAAAATAAAGTATGAGTGTAATCCCACTTAGGCCACCTTCACCTAGTTGATTTTGCATGTTGAAGTGGACGAAGCCGAAGCTAAAAATTGCAGCCCCGAGCATTATTGCGATAATATTGCTGATTTTGATCTGTTTTAGCATATGACCTCCTGAAGTTCATAACAAATGAAGTAGTGCTATCTATTATCTGACATTTTATTGTTTTTGACAACAATGGTGTAAATTTTATACGATGGTAAGTAGGAGTGTGATTAGATGACTGAACAAGTGACAATGCAAGCTTTACAGCAGCGTGTAGATGATTATATAGGACAATTTAAGGAAGGCTATTTCCCGCCATTTGAGTTACTGGCACGTCTAACCGAGGAACTTGGTGAATTGTCTCGTGAGGTGCAGGATGTTTACGGGCAAAAGAAGAAAAAGAGTACTGAGGAAGCGAACAGTATTGAAGAAGAATTAGGTGACTTCTTCTTTGTTTTAGTATGCTTTGCAAATGCGCAAGGTATTAAATTAGATGAAGCACTTTTACGCGTTATACATAAATTTGAAACAAGGGATAAAGATCGCTGGACTAGAAAGGATGGAGAATAATGTCAATTCGTGTAGCAATAGCAGGACCTAGGGGAAAAATGGGGGCTGAGGCTGTACATACGGTCATGAAGCATGACAAAATGGAATTAGTAGCTGTGCTAGATTATAAGGATGTAGGAAAAACATTAGCTGATTTGGAGATGTTTCCCGCAAGTTATACGGCTCCAATCTTTACAGATATGTCTGACCTTGTAGAGGCGACTGCACCAGATGTATTAGTAGATTTAACTAGCCCGCATGCAGTATACAAACATACTAAAGAGGCCTTGAATTTAAATGTACGACCTGTAATTGGTACAACAGGCTTTACAGATGAACAACTAGTGGAATTATCAGCAATGGCTAAAGAAAAAGAGCTAGGCTGTATTATTGCTCCAAACTTTGCAATAGGGGCTATCCTTATGATGAAATTTGCTAAGGAAGCGGCAAAATATTTACCTGATGTTGAAATTATTGAAATGCACCATGATCAAAAGCTAGATGCTCCATCAGGAACAGCTGTTAAAACGGCACAATTGATTCAAGAGGTGCGAACACAAAAGATGCAAGGACATCCAGAGGAAAAAGAAACAATCGAAGGTGCAAGAGGTGGAGAATTTGATGGCATGCGTATTCACTCTGTTCGTTTACCTGGTTTAGTGGCACACCAGCAAGTGTTATTTGGCGGAGATGGGCAGCTATTAACAATTCGTCATGATTCGTTAAACCGTAATTCTTTTATGTCTGGTGTAGCATTTTGCGTAGAAGAGGTTATGAAAATGGATCAACTTGTATATGGTTTAGAAAACATCATCTAAAGATTGGGATGGAAGCATTATGAAAATCGCATTAATTGCACATGATCGTAAAAAAGATAATTTAGTACAGTTTGCTATTGCTTATCGAAATATTTTAAATGAGCATATGTTGTTTGCTACAGGTACAACAGGACAGCGTGTTATGGATGCTACAGGCTTAGAGGTAACACGTTTTCGTTCAGGACCACTCGGTGGCGATCAACAAATTGGCGCAATGATTGCCAATAATGATATGGACATGGTCATTTTTTTCCGTGATCCTTTAACAGCACAACCACATGAGCCAGATGTTTCTGCACTTATTCGTCTTTGTGATGTTTACCAAGTGCCACTGGCTACAAATATGGGAACAGCAGAAATATTACTAAAAGGCCTACAAGAAGGCTTTGTGGATTGGAGACTGATTCAAGAAAGACGAAATTAAAAAAGACGTGATTTAGAAAGGATGATAATCGAATGAAAAAGCTAAAAATTGGCATTACCTGTTATCCTACAGTTGGAGGCTCTGGTGTTATCGCAACAGAATTAGGAAAAATGCTTGCAGAGAGAGGGCACGAGATTCATTTCATCACCTCGAGCGTACCATTTCGATTGAATAAAATTTATCCAACCGTCTTTTTCCATGAAGTAGAAGTTAGCAATTATTCAGTATTTCAATATTCGCCATATGATATAGCATTAGCGAGTAAAATGGCGGACGTGATTAAGGATGAAGAACTAGATGTGCTTCATGTGCATTATGCAATACCACATGCTGTTTGTGCTGTTTTGGCACGTGAAATGAGTGGTCGTGATATTGGGATTGTCACAACGTTACACGGTACAGATATTTCTGTGCTTGGGCAGGATTCCACTCTTTCACAGGCAATTAAGTATGGCATTGACAAATCTGATATCGTAACGACAGTGTCAGAGGCATTAAAGCAACAAACATACGAGCTTATTGATACAGTAAAGCCGATTCACACGATTTACAATTTTGTTGATGAACGTGAATACTTCCCACGCAATCCAGGAAACTTAAAGGAACAGTTTGGAATAAAGGAAGATGAAAAAGTTATTATTCATGTATCTAATTTCCGTAAAATTAAAAATCTTCCACATATTATAGACGCCTTTATGAAAATACGTGCGAACATGAAGGCAAAGCTATTGCTTGTAGGAGATGGTCCAGAAAAGCATCGTGTAATGGATCAAGTAAAGGAAAGTCCTTATATGGAGGATGTTTTATTTTTAGGCAAACAAGAAAATTTAGCTGAATTGTATGCGATAAGTGACCTTAAATTATTACTATCACAGCAGGAATCATTCGGGCTAGTTTTACTTGAAGCAATGGCTTGTGGTGTACCTTGTATTGGATCAGCTGTAGGCGGTATTCCAGAAGTCATTGAACATGGGGTAGATGGCTATATAGTGGAATTAGGTGATACGGATGCAGTAGAAGAGTATGCTGTAAACCTATTGAAGGATGAAGACAAATTACAACATTTCCGAGAAGCAGCTATCCGCGCTGTTGATGAAAAATTCCATTCATCTAAAATTGTAGAACAATATGAAAAATTTTACGAAAAGGTTGCTGAAAGAAATCATGCAAAACAATAAAGAATGGCAAGCAGCCTATTCAGTTATTGAGCAACTAGAATACGCAGGCTTTGAGGCAGTGATCGTCGGCGGTGCAGTACGAGATGCTATACTTGGTCGTCCTGCCCACGATGTAGATGTTGCGACAAATGCCATGCCAGACGAAGTAAAGTCTATCTTTGATCGCACAGTTGATATAGGGATTCAGCATGGGACGGTACTTGTTATCGTGCCAGCTGGATCGGTGGAGGTAACGACATATCGCACAGATGGTGAATATACGGATCACCGTAGACCCGAGGAAGTGCAATTTGTCCGTTCGTTAAAAGAAGATCTACAGCGCCGAGACTTTACGATGAATGCCATAGCGATGCGTCGTGATGGTTCTTTTGTTGATTTTTATGGAGGACGCCAAGATATTGAGGCTGGTGTCATTCGAGCTGTTGGTGATGCACAGAAACGTTTTTCGGAAGATGCATTACGAATGCTACGGGCCATACGTTTTTCAGCACAGCTCGGTTTTCTAATTGAATCAGAAACTTTGAAAGCAATGCAGGACAAGGCTGATAATATTTCTTGGATTGCGAAAGAGCGTATAAAGGCAGAGCTCGATAAGCTATGGGTAGGGAAAGATGTTTTTAACGGTATAAAAAAGCTGAAGGAAAGTAACTTAGTGAATTATTTGAATGGTACTTTTCAAGCGCATGACTGGTCTGAATTTAACACGCAGGACAAGTTATTAGGCTGGGCATATTTCGCGGTATTACAGGGTGATCATTGGCGAGAAGTGCTAGGTGACTATCGTTTATCGAATAAGGAGATGGCATTTGTAAAAGCTGTGTTAGAAGCTTTAAAAGCTTTAAAAAATGGCTGGACGAAAATGGATTACTTTTTATATACTCAACAGGAACTTGAGGCAGCTTGTTATTTTGCGGAGTTGAGACAGCTTGATGTTCAAATGCCACAACAAAGTATACTTGAAATACAGACAGCTCTTCCTATTAGACGTAAACAGGAGCTTATTGTAAAAGGTACGGATTTGTTAAAATGGTCCGGAATAAAAGGTGGGCCATGGGTAAAAGAAGCGTTGCAGGCGATGCTTGAAGCAGTTGTGAATGGTGAATGTGCTAATGAACACCATCAACTAAAGGCTTGGTTTGAGCGTGAGTATGTCCGTAAGCAGGAAAACACTTAATATTACTATAATTATTACAAATTGAATGTAGTTATTTTAGAAAAGAGTTACCAAAAAACAACTAAAAGAAGTCGGTTATTGAAGTTGTTAGACATAGTAATTTCAGTAGGCACGCTTGGGGCATGAGTTTCGATATTGTATCGGACTCATGCCATGTTTTGTCTATATGATACTGATGTTTTTCAGTTTTAAGCTTTATATGATTTTATATTTGATAAGAAAATGTTACAGTATAATAAGGTGAACCCCTCAAAATTTTAAAAAGCTAGTTAAAAAATTGATTGTGGTCAAATGTGACTATATGCAGTATGATAAAATTTATTATTCAAAATAGAAAAATAAGTGTCGGCTATTTGTTTAAAGAAATGATTTGAAAATGGGTAATCCAAGAAAAATGAATAGCCTCGAATTAAAAGAGTTTTGAACTCATGTAAATATAGCAAGTGACCAAAAAGTGACCAATTACCATACGTCATCTAAAATAAGGTCGCTTGCTTTTGCTTTATCTTTTCGTCATCGTTTTTTTAGAAAGAACGGTTGGAGAAAAATGAGAAAACAATGTTTATACATAAACAAAATAATGTGTTAGTAGTTCCAAAAATTCAATATCAAGAATTCACTGATGAATCCAGAATCTTTACATCAAATTTTTAATTTAATAAAAATAAGTGATAGTATATTTTAATAAAGGATTGATTTGAGCATGAGTATTTCCATGAAGGATGAAATTTTAAAAAGAATATTAGCGGCTAACGGTGAAGCGGTTTCGGGTCAGGAGCTAGCAGATTCCCTTGGAGTATCCCGTACAGCTATATGGAAACATATGCAGTCGTTGCAGGAGGAAGGCTATACATTTGAGACGGTAAAGAAAAAAGGCTATGTGTTGACGGGCGTACCAAATAGCTTAAGTCCAACTCAAATTGAACTATTTTTAAATACAGAACGTTTTGGACGTGAAATTCATTATTTTGATGTTGTAGATTCAACACAAACAATCGCTCATAAGTTTGCACAGGAAGGCGCTCCGCATGGTACGATAATAATCGGGGAGGAGCAAACAGCTGGCCGTGGTCGTATGGCGCGCCCATGGGAATCTGCAAATGGCACCGGTATTTGGATGACCGTTATTGTGAGACCGGATGTTACTCCTCAGCAAGCTTCATCGTTTACACTTGTCGTAGCAGTTGCAGTTACGATGGCGATAAAAACATTATATAAACAAATTCAACCAGCCATTAAATGGCCAAATGATTTGCTCATTAACGGTAAAAAATGTACCGGTATATTAACAGAAATGCAGGCTGAGGCAGACTGTGTACAAGCACTGCTAGTAGGCATTGGTATTAATGCAAACCAGGTTGAATCAGATTTCTCCCCAGAAATTGCCAATATAGCTACATCTTTACGTTTAGAAGCAGGTGAGGAAATTAATCGTGCAGCCCTTGTTGCATCTATTCTTCAATATTTAGAACAATTCACGGATTTATATGTGAAGGAAGGCTTTGCTAGCATTAAAAAGCTATGGGAACAAATGTCGTGTACTATTGGACAACGTATTGAAGTAACGACTCTACGTGGACGCTTTGAAGGCATTGCCAGTGGGATTACGGATGAAGGTGTACTACAGCTAACAGAGGATGATGGCACAGTGCGAACAATTTATTCTGGAGATATAAAAATTTTATAGAAACACAAACATTCACTTAACAAGAACGTATATTTTAAAAATGTGAAAATATACGTTCTTTTTTAGAATTACAATTTAGTTTTGTATATTTTTTTCACGTTTGTAGTCTTGTCTAAAGAAGATCAGAGAAAGTATTAGTAAAACTATTGGAAGAAAAAAGAATCCAGAGTCATATTTAACTGAATGCTCCATTTTTAGTCCGAACAAATAAATGAATAAAGTAAAAGAAACAGATAAAGAGATTGTTCCCGCTATCGTTTTCATTACATGCCCTCCAATAAAAAAATTTTTATTTACTTTTTTATCACTTTATTTATATCATTCCATACATAAATAAGCTCCTCTACTATTTTTCCACCAATTTTTATTTCTACGTTATTGACATATTGTGCACCGTAATATTCATAGAAATCACGTGTTTTATTGTCGGCTAATACTTCAACAAATACTTTTTTGTATCCTTTTTGTTGAAAATAGGTGAATACTTCTTTGAGTAGTTGCTTCCCGATTCCCTTTCCTTGATATTCTTCTAAAAGATAGATAGAAGTTAAATCAGTTGCATTCGGTACTGAATTTGTTTTTCTTGTGCCACCGGTTGCAAAGCCGATTATTTCATCTTGTTCATTTTCCGCCACCAGTACATAGTTCGTAGCGTCTGAAATATTTTTCTTCCAGAGTTCTGTTCGCTGCTCGTAAGATAAGTTATTCAAAAAATCATCTGGAAGAATGCCTTTATATGTTGTTCGCCAACTGTCAACATGTACTTTTCCGATACCTAGAGCATCTTCAATGTTTGCTTGTCTAATTTTCATTTTGCTCACCTCAATAATCGTATTTTCTATCAAAGATGATGCCGTAACTGACCTGATTCACCTTAGATTCTACCTTCTCGTACAAGAACCGTACGAATATACTCATATGTGTATATGAATATTATATAATAAATGGAAAATTACAACGATTAATCAAATGAAGGAACTTAATCATATAAAAAAAAGACAGAATCACAAAATGTAATTCTGCCTTATTAGTGAAGAAAATTGAATCGGTAGCTTATCTTTATTTCAACCTTAATTGTAAGTCACCATGTGAAATAGTTGCTTTTAGTTGGTTATCACCGTTATAAGATCGCGATACTTTGCTGTTTTGATCCTCGTCATCAACAGTAAGATCCCCTAAGTCAGTTTGTAATTCATAGCCAAGTTCACTCTTTTTATTTTGTAAATGCAGTGTAGCATCCCCGAAGTTAGACGTAATAGTGGATTGACCATTTAATGTTCCATCAATGTTCATATCACCATGTTCACTTTCGGCAGCGAAGCCATTACTTGAAAATTGTTGTAGCTTCATATCACCAAATGATTGTGTAATCTCTGTTTTATCACCAGTAGTATCTTTCAAAAGTATGTCTCCAAAATCTTCAATTAGCTTTAACTCCTCATATTGCAAACCATGAATGGTTGTATCCCCAAAATTACTATTAAGGACAACGGTTTTCAGTTTTACATCTGCAGGCACATAGATTTTAATGGAAGGAGTTCTAAAGCTAGTAAATCCGAATTGAAAACGATTCTTCTTTTTACTCTTTGTTTCAACAGTTAATGTATGGTCTTTCATACTGTACGTCACATCATCAACATTAATAACATTTGTTTCTAATGCAAAACGATCACTAGTAACTATTTCAACATCTCCGTAGTGATTAATAATATTGAGATTAGTGAAATCATCTAGTTCATAGGAATTGCTTACTAGTTTATTGTTCTCGGGCAGTTGGATACCTTCATCATTTATTTCAAAACTCCATTTTCCACCAGAGAAATAACCAACTAGTGCTAACAGTATGCCTAAAGCGATCATAGTAATGGCAATATGGGTATGTCGGGAAGTCATTAGTAACCCTCCTTCCGTTTCTTCGTGATTTTATGGAATAGTTTACTTAATGCTTCAACACAAACAATAACGATTGTTTTGATCAAACGAGCAACGATTGGGAAAAGTAGGATGCCCAAACCTGTTACGATAAAGCCAACACCCATAAAGAGTAATGCTGTTGGCCAGTCCTGAGTTAAAATGAAGAAGCCTGAAATAAGTGCAGCGATTCCACCGAAAAAGATACTAAGTACAGTTGCGAGAATAGCAATAATAACGCTGAATATAACTGCCCCAAATGAAAAAATAAGTGCTATAGCTACTACAAGTAACGGTAATGAAAGTGGGGCAGATAATATTGCTAGAATGATAAGCCATATCGCAGACACATTCTTCTTCGTCGAAGTTGAAGTAGCTTCTAAATCCTTTAATGCATAGTCCGCCAATATTTGTGATGCAACATGAGAAGGGGAGCCTAGTTGTTGAATGACCCGCTGCTCGTTTTCCTCTCCTGCTTCATCGAAATATTCCTCATAATAGGCAAGCGCAGCATCAATCTCATGCGCTGGAAGACGTTGTAATTTCCCCCGAAGCTTTTTCAAATAGCTTGCTCTATTCATCATATTTCCCTCCTAAAAGTACACAATCAACCATTTCTTTATACTGTTGCCATTCTTTTAATAGCTCTAGTAATCGTATGCGACCTTGCTCGGTAATTTGGTAATACCGTCTATTTCTGCCTTGATAGGGCTGATCGTAAGTTGTTAAGCAATTAGCTTTTTGTAAACGGCGTAATACTGGGTACAGCGTAGATTCTGATATATCCATTACGGATTGTATTTGCTGTGTTAATGAGTAACCATAAGCATCCTCTTTATCGACGATGGCGAGTACACAAGCGTCAAGTAAAGCTGAGCCAAGTTGAAATGTCATCTTTTCTCACCTCACAATGTAGAACTATACAACGTTTTATATTATACGTCGTATAGTATGGTGGAAGTATATTACATATATCCTTAATTGTCAATTTTCATAAAAAAACGCAAGAGAAAAATAAAAATAGTAGTGTCACATCCCGTTGACAATAAAAGGTAAATTGATTACGATGAAAATGACAATAGTGTCATTTTTATGTTTGGAGGTTGAGATAATGCCAAAGGTAAGCTATGACTATGTACAGGAAAAGAAAAACAGCATTTTAGAAGCGGCTATAGCAGTATGTAAAGTCAAGCCACTTTATGAAATTACGATGAGGGATTTTATTAAAGCGTCAGGAGTAAGTCAGGGTGGGATTTATCGTTATTATGCAGACTTGGATGAAATACTTATTGAGGTTATAAATCAAGTAAATGTTAATGCAGACTATAAACATAGTATCGATGAAATTACGGATACGAGTAATTCTCCCACAAAAACAATCATTAAATTATTTAATTTTCTCGGAGAGTACATGAAGGAAAACGTATCAACAGTTGGCAAAATCCAATTTGAGCTTTCGATTTTATTTGCTAACAATCCAGATAGAGAAAAGAAAATTTTATCTGGCATTTATGAACATGAAAGTGGGCAATATTTTACGCAACAAATTTTTCATTCAATCCATAAGGGCATTTCTTCTGGATGCTTTCAGCTTAAGGTTTCGATAGAAGATTTAACTACTTTTATCATGACATCCATTGATGGCATTGTGAGAGACGTTGTCTTACAAAAATGTTACCGGGTGTTCTCAAATGATCAAGTGCAGTTTGATGAGATTCGATTGATGAATACGCTTTGCAAATCCGTATTATTACTATTGGGTGCGAAAGAAGGGGTGGATGAAAGTTGGGAATAGAGATAAGAAGATTTCTATTTTATACCTTTGCAACGTCTTGGATCATATGGGGCAGTTTAGCCTTATTCACACAGCTAAATTTGCTGAAGTTTGGGAATGCAATATCATTGCTATTATTTATTCTCGGCGGAATTACTCCTGCAATTTGTGAGATTTGGTTGAAAAAGAAATATTCAACTAAAAAAGAGTTCAAATCATTTATCCATAATGTAAAAAATCCTAAGCATCCTGTATCTTGGTACATATTTGCAATCGGATTAGCATTTGTGGCTTGTTTTTTACCAACGCTATGGGGCGGAGCAACTATGGAGAATCCAATGTATTTGGCGTTACTTGAATTACCAATCATGATTATTGGTGGAGGATTAGAGGAAATTGGCTGGCGTGGTTTTTTACAGCCTACATTACAAAAAAGATGGTCTCCTTTCACGAGTACAATGATGGTGGGTGTTATTTGGACGGTCTGGCATTTGCCATTATGGTTTGTCATTGGATCAAATCAAATGAACATGAATTTTCTATGGTTTTCCCTAACAGCTTTAGCATTGTCCTTTTTATTAACAATTATTTATCTCTCCACTAAAAGTATTTTTCTCTGTATTATTTTCCACGCTTTCATTAATGCATTTTGGGATGTCTTTGTACCAGCTACAAATGTAACGTCTGGTTTATTCACATTTTTATTTGCTCTATTGCTATTTACTATGTTTGAAGTTTATCGAAAATCAAACTTTCAGAAACGAATGGTTTGAGTTTGCATAATTATTGATCGTAATTATTAGAAAATAATATTTGAAGATTACTAGGAGAATCTGTTATAGTATGTGCGAAGGGCAGTATCCTTTCGAGAACGGCACCTTCAAAACGCAAGTACAATTTACAAAAATATCTGCCTTGATCTTTTAATGACAGGGACGGAAGAAAACAAGCGTTCAAAAATATAACTTTATACAATGGAATGGGCAATGCTCTCAATGAGATGTATTTCCTTCTCCCTTTATTAAGTTATGGCCTCTAATCAACAACGAGAGGTGATTTTTGATGACGAACGACACCACCCTTCTGTCCATTTTAGGAACAGAGGGGTTTTTCTGTTTTCTTTCCTTAAAAAAGGAGGACTACATGATGAAAACGACTTCAGATTTTTTAAAGATGAAGGCAGCAGGTGAGAAAATCGTGATGCTCACTGCATACGATTATCCTGCTGCAAAATTTGCGGAGGAAGCAAGCGTCGATATGATTCTAGTGGGAGATTCACTAGGTATGGTAGTACTAGGCTATGATTCTACAATGCCTGTAACCGTGGCCGATATGGTTCACCATGCAAAAGCGGTGCGCCGAGGGGCAAAGGATACGTTTGTTGTTGTGGATATGCCGTTTGGTTCATACCACGGTGATGTACACGAGACGTTGAAAACGGCCGTATCCATGATGCAGGAAACAGGTGCAGATGCACTAAAGTTAGAGGGAGCAGACGATGTTTTACCAGCAATTCGTAAATTAACGTCAGCAGGCATTCCGGTTGTAGCTCATTTAGGTTTACTACCTCAATCAGCAGGAGTACTTGGTGGTTACAAAGTTCAGGGTAAAACAGCTGAACAGGCTAAAAAACTCATTGAAGATGCAAAAAAATGTCAAGAGGCTGGAGCATGTGCAGTCGTCTTAGAATGTATTCCGCATCAGCTAACAGAGATGGTATCCGCTAATCTCATTATTCCAACAATCGGCATTGGGGCTGGTGTTGAGGCTGATGGACAAGTGTTGGTTTATCATGACATGTTAAGCTACGGTTCACATCATGTACCAAAATTTGTGGAACAGTTTGCTAATATGGGTCAAGAAGCGAGCCGTGGAATTGCTAGTTACGTAGAAGCGGTCAAGGCAGGCACATTTCCTGCGCCAAAGCATTTCTTCACGATGAAAGAGGAAGCGCTGGATCAGCTATATGGGGGCGTAAAGTAATGAAAATCGTCACTACAGTCCAAGCATTAACCGTAGAAATCCAAGCAGCTAAGCAAGCTCAAAAAACAATTGGACTCGTTCCAACAATGGGGTATTTACATGAGGGTCATTTAACGCTAGCAAAAACAGCTCGTGTCGAAAATGATTTAGTCGTGATGAGTATTTTTGTCAACCCAACACAATTTGGGCCAGACGAGGACTTTGAAAGCTATCCACGTGATTTGCCAAGGGATACTGCTTTAGCAGAGTCTGTCGGTGTAGATATTATTTTCGCACCGAGTGTTGAAGAAATGTATCCGCATGATGGTGGTATTCGTATTCATGCGGGTGAACAGGCAACTATTCTTTGTGGAGCGAGCCGTCCAGGTCATTTTGATGGTGTTTTACAGGTTGTATCGAAATTATTTCACCTAGCACAGCCGACACGCGCTTATTTTGGACAAAAAGATGCACAGCAGGTTGCTATTATTGCTACGATGGTACGCGATTTTAATTTCTCTTTAGAAATGCGAGTAGTACCTATTGTACGGGAGAAGGACGGTTTAGCGAAATCCTCTCGTAATGTGTATTTAAGTGAAGCGGATCGTCTTGAGGCGCCAGCAATACATGAAGCGCTACAGCTTGCTCGTGATAGCTTTTTAACGAATGGTGATGTTGCGAATGCGCTTGCAAAAGCAAAGGCACACATTGCAGCACGCACACACGGCCACATCGACTATATTGAACTATTAGCATATCCAGATTTAATACCTGTAACTGCTGAGACGGAGCAAGTGCTTTTAGCTGCAGCCGTCTATCTTGGTAAAACTCGATTAATTGATAATTGTATCTTTAATGTGAAAGAAGGATTGTAATATGTTGCGAATGATGATGAATAGTAAAATCCACCGTGCTACAGTGACACAAGCAGATTTAAACTATGTTGGATCTATTACGATTGATGAGGATATTTTAGATGCAGTAGGGATGCTGCCAAACGAAAAAGTGCATATCGTTAATAATAACAATGGCGCACGTTTTGAAACCTATATTATTGCAGGGGAACGTGGATCAGGCGTTATTTGTGTGAATGGTGCAGCAGCACGCCTAGTGCAATGTGGAGATATTGTGATTATAATTTCTTATGTGTACGTAGATAATGCAGAGGCAAAAGATCATAAGCCAACAGTAGCTATTATGGGCGAGGGTAATATAATTAAAGAAATAATCGCCTATGAGCCAGAGGCAACAGTGCTGTAATGTGATAGAAGTGGGTACTACTTTGTAACTTTAAAGACAATTTTTTATAAGATGTTTGAAAGTGTACATTATTAAATTAAATTTTAATGATGTACACTTTTTATTATGTCAAAAAAATATTAAAAAGAAGGCATATCAGAGATTTGGCATGAAAATCTATTAATGAAGGACTGACATATTGATTATCGGTTTCGTTGATTTCAATATGAGTATAAAAGTAAATGTGTGAAATAAGGGTATGTTATTGGCTTTGCTCTTCATTAAAAGTTGCAGTTGATATTTAGTAAGACGTATATCTTGTAGGGATTGGAGTGAACGCTGGGCGACTCCTTGGGGATCACAGGGTCACAGATGAGACCCAGGAACGAGCAACGCGAGTGACGCGGCTCATCGCCCCTAGGAAGCTTTGCTCTGTAGCGAAAGCGAAGCGTCAGCAACAAATGTTTTCTGTAGCGAAAGCGAAGCGTCAGCTACAAAGCGCACAGCCGGAACGGAAGTCAACCAACACGTTATGGTGATGCGCCTAATGATAATCGTTCAGAAGTATTTTTTTGACCAATCAAAAATGGCAGAGGGATGCCGCTGAGCCAAATATATGATAAAATTCATCTATCTAATGTGAACTGTGAGTTGAGATGTATGGTGGAAAGTCAAAAGTATGCAATTGTTGATTTGGAGACGACTGGTCATTCACCGGCAAATGGGGACCGAATGATTCAAATAGCCATTGTTATTATGAAAGATTGGAAAATTGAGCGTACCTTTACGAAGTTTATTTATCCAGGTAAAGCTATTCCAACGTTCATTCAAGATTTAACGCATATTACGGATGAGGATGTAAAGGATGCCTTGCCGTTTGAGGCACATGCTGACTACAT
Source organism: Lysinibacillus sp. Ag94 (assembly GCF_023242215.1). Taxonomy (NCBI): domain Bacteria; kingdom Bacillati; phylum Bacillota; class Bacilli; order Caryophanales; family Bacillaceae; genus Lysinibacillus; species Lysinibacillus sp. Ag94. Next base: position 1,489,086 of record NZ_CP096780.1, read on the forward strand.
ATACGAACTACTTGCTGATTGTGTATTTGTCGCGCATAATGCGGATTTTGACTTATCCTTTTTACAAGCAGAATTCAAGCGTGCAGGTTTACCGAAATGGCAAGGTAAAAAGATGGACACGGTTGAGCTTGCCAAAATTTTATTTCCAATGTCACTTAGCTTTAAGCTAGGTGATTTAGCGGCAGATTTAAATATAGAGCTAACAAATGCACACCGTGCAGATGACGATGCCCGAGCAACTGCTGAGCTCTTTAAACATTGCTGGAAGGAGTTACTCAGTCTCCCTCAGCTAACTCTTGAACAAATGCATAAACGTTCATTCAGATTGAAATCAAATTTATCCCAACTTTTCTTTGAAGCTCTGCAAATTAAAAGACAGCATGTAACTGCTAATGAGAATGTCTCCTACTATCGCAATTTAGCTATTTGTGATGGAAGAAAAAAGCATATAAATAATGAGGAGATTGTATCCTATCCACAATCAGCAGCTGACAAAATAACATTAATGACAAAGGCTATGGCAAATTTTGAGCAACGACCGGCACAATTTGAGATGATGGACACTATTTGGCAAGCGCTCAATGACAAAAGGGAATGCGTTATAGAGGCTTCAACAGGCATTGGTAAAACGGCGGGCTATCTACTTCCTGCGATTTTATATGCTCGAGCAGTCGATAAAAAAATTGCGATTAGCACATATACGTCACACTTGCAGGAGCAACTTGTTGAAGAGGAGCTACCGAAGATTGAAAAAATCCTTGGCACTAAAGTAAATATTGCTGTTCTGAAGGGCATGCAGCACTATATGGACGTTGCACGCTTTGAGCAATGTATGGCTTATGCCGATGAAACTTATGATGATACCTTTACGATTTTGCAGATTCTCGTTTGGCTGACTAAAACAGAAACAGGTGTGTTAAGTGAGCTTAATGTATCTGGTGGTGGCCAACTATTTTTAGAAAAAATCCGCAAAATGCCTGATGAAAAACCTTCAAAGGGCTTTGATTTCTATGAGCAAGCGTTAAAAAATAGTGAATTTGCTGATTGTATTGTAACCAATCATTCTATGGTACTCAGTGATTTAGTCCGTCAAACACCGATCTTTACAAAAATTGACGGATGGATCATTGATGAAGCACATCAATTTATACAATCTGCCATGCAGCAGGACGAAATTGTCTTCTCCTATACGCAGTGGAAGTACATTTTTGGCCAAATAGGAACGATGGAGGAAACTGCTTTGTTCCAGCAATTTAGTCAGGCCGCTAAGAAAAAACAACGTGTTTCTATGCAAAGCTTACAGCGACTAGATGCACAATTTATACGTCTACAACGGACATTCGATGAAACTATTCAGCGAGCTGTTCAAAAAATGCAGTACCAAATAAAAGGGAAACAAGCTAGTAGTAAATGCACTTTGTTTTTAGAGGATGTATCGCTAGCAAAAGAACCGCTGTTACAAGTAAGTAAGATTACACAGCAGTGGCTTGATCTTGCGACAGAAGTAGGACAGGCTTTTGAAAATAATATTGAGCAATTAGATAAAAATGAGCGCTATATATTATCGGAATGGCATTATTGGATCCGTGAATTAAAAGTGAAAATCGCTGAATGGGAGGAAATTTTCCTAGCGTCACAGGATGATAATTCAGTGTGGTTAGAATTCGATTTACGGAGCGTTCCAGGTAGCTTACAAGTTTTTAAAAAGCCTGTGAATGTCACGCCAATCATTGAAAAAGTACTGGCGCCGCTTCGTAAGCAGGCAAGCATAGTATGGACTTCTGGTACTTTAACTGTACCAGGAAATGAGCGTTTTGTGACGCGCCAGCTCGGTATTTCTGATAGTGTGCCAGTTCGAAAGCTTCAAGCGCCCCCATCCTATTATGCGGGAGCGAAGGCATTTATTGTCACAGATATGCCGGATATTCAACATGTGTCACAGGATGAATATATTGAAGCGGTCGCTCAGGCGATTACACGCACAGTACGGATGACGGAAGGACGTTGTTTTGTCCTATTTACCGCACAAGACATGCTTCGAAAAACAGTGGAGCTTATTCAAGATAGTGAACTCCTTGAAGACTATATGCTCTTTGCACAAGGTGTAACGGGGGGGAGCCGTATGCGAATCTTGAAATCATTCCAAAAATTTAGCCATGCCGTTCTTTTTGGTACAAACAGCTTCTGGGAAGGTGTAGACGTTCCGGGTGACGCACTTGCATCGGTTATTGTTGTACGCCTGCCGTTCTCCTCACCAGAAGAGCCTGTATTTAAGGCGCGCGCAAAGCATATTACGGCACAAGGTCGCAATTCCTTCAATGAGCTATCACTACCAGAAGCCATTATGCGTTTTAAACAAGGCTTCGGTCGTTTAATCCGTTCATCGCAGGATAAAGGAGCCTTTATCGTTTTAGACCGCCGCATTTCAACAAAGTCGTATGGTAAGGAATTTATCAAGGCGTTACCACCGATTGATGTTAAAAAATTACAACTACCTGAGTTGTTAAAGGAACTTAATCATTGGCAGAAATAGTTGAAACCCCTTTTGGGTCAAAATCTTAAAAAGTGTGAGAAATCAATGTAAAAAGTTGATTTCTCACGCTTTTTTGATGTGAAAATTTTATTCGTTTGCACCTAGATAAAAGTACCTCTTACTGATTTCCCCTAATCCTAAATTTATGTTTAAAAAGTTCGTACCAAGGATCACCAATAAAGAATAGTGACAATAGAAGACAAAAAAGAAAATCAGCTGTTTGGACACCATCTGCAAAAAGGATTAGTGATACAGCTAAAAATGCTAAAATCCTAATGATTATCAGTTTTTTCATAAAACACGCCCCTTTTTTGTATAATAATGGTAATGAAAAATATGTATAGACTATCACATATATTATATGTGATTTATGAAATTTTTGGTAATTATAAAACTTGCTGGTAGATGATTTGGTTAGGGTTTCTTCGATTTTTTCAAAGACCATAAGAATGGGGACGAAGTAAATGGATATTTCCTAATTATATGATGGCTGTAAACCAATAAGGAGAATGCAGAAGGTGAGTTGGAATTTTCAGGTTTATGGCCTTCGACTTTTAACGTTCCCTTTGTTTGTAATATAACTTAGCCTAGGCATGCCTTTGTATAAATAAGCGGTTACTGCTAAAAATAAGACCGTCAAAATGAGCGAGTTAATTTACACAATAAGTATTTGTAATTTTACCACTTGTTATGACAATTTTTTTGCAATATCGACGCTTTATATACATGTGAAGAATGAACTTCGGGTGTATTACTGGCTTCGTATTTACAAGTGAAGGAGGTGTAAACGTGAGCGTAGTTTATAGAATCGCTTTAGTGTTAGTCATCATAGGCGCAATCAACTGGGGACTTATAGGTTTCTTTAGGTTTGATTTAGTTGCCTATTTGTTCGGTGGACAAACAGCAGTATTGTCACGATGGATTTATGCATTCGTTGGAATAGCTGGACTAATATCTCTACCTGTTCTTATTATGCGATTTAATGAGGACGAAGATCTTGTTCCTGATTTAAATCATGACCATGACCATCATACGCGCATAGACAGAAATCCAAACTATGGTATGGAGTTTGGTGATGAAGCAGATTTTACTGCTTTAAAAACAACTAATGTGCTAAAAGAAGAAAAAAAGGATTCACATAGTAAAAATAAAAAGAAAAACAAAAAATAACCTCGAGTTTATTCCTCAAAAAACTGATGACCATTTTGGTGCATCAGTTTTTTCGTTATGGCTAACATAAAAATCCGCAAAGATATAAGGGATTTGCACCCTGATGGCGAAGCGGATTTTTACTAGAAGCCCTTCATTAGCCTGAATCACTTAGCAATAGTATATGGACAAAACAATAAACTGGATTTTGGGCGTTTAAAATAGAAATCTTATGGTGATAAAATTTATTGGTGCGTTAACACATCCTCAATCAAAAATGCAATATAGAGATTTGTTTTTGTAAATGGATTACTTAAGTCCATATCTAATAGTGTTTCTACTTTTTTTATTTTATAAAGTACTGTATTGCGATGAAGAAATAGACGCTCACTAATCCTACGGGTACTTCCATTTTCATCGAGATAAATGCGTAGAAATTGTACATAATTTGAGTTATGCAATTCATCATAGCGATAAAGCTGACCTAAGATGTCTTGGCTATATGATTTGATTAAAGTTTGATTTTGCACGGCCATAATAATTTTGTAGGCACCAATTTCTTTATATTTATATAGGAAGCGATTGTTATGAAGCTTTGCTAATTGGATTACTGTTAATGACTCATTATAGCTTTTGCGGACATTTTCAAGCTCTTTATGATAATTTCCTTTACCTATGATAATATCCAAGTAACCATTTTTTTGCGTAATTTTGTCGTATATTTCTTCAACAACTTTTGAGAAGGGAGTATTTGGTGTATTGATTTGTGCTCTGTCGATTAAAAAGATGAGGTGATTTTTATGTTTAAGTTTTAAGAAGCGTTTATATCTATTTTGAAATGCAAATTGGATCATGACCTCGTAACGGTCAATATTAGCTTGTGCTCCATTTGTTGTACATGAAATAATGGCTAGTTCCCTACCTTGCGGAAAACCTAGTAGTGCTAATTGATCTTTAATATAGTTGGCGTTTTGTTTGTAGTGAAAAAGTAAGTTATAAAGGACCTTTTCTTCGATAGAAAGCTCTTGATGGTGATTGGCGATAAATTGAAATGTTGTTTTTAATAGATCGGCTATTCGATAATTCCATGGCATGTGAAAAATAGGGAAATCATGTTCATTGGCAAAAGAGATGACTGATTCTGGTATATTTGGAATATATGGGCCAGTATTAATAATGAAACCAGCTACTTTTTTAGTGAAAGCTAGTTTTACGAGTTGCTCTAAGGAATCTTCATCAGAAGATAAATTAATACCTGTAGTCACGACTAATTCATTAGGTCTACAAAACATAATTAAATCGATGCTTTCTACAACGTTAATCCCTGTAACTCTTCGATACGTTCCGTTATGTCCAGCTATTAATGTTAGCATTGGGAATTGAACTCCCTCTACAATTTTGCGAATTGTCCCCATTTTCTCCCCCCTTATTATGAACATAACTTACCATATATTATGTGCAGATGCACATATTTTTTTAGTTTACTATCTATATCTCATAATTTTTATCTTTTATAGAATGTGTATAACTACTGTGAAAGAGAGGACTTGCATATGTATAAGTGTAATAGTAGACGATTGCAAGAGTTAATTGCACAATTTAGTCAATTTGGAGCTACTGAAAATGGTGGCGTAACTCGTTTGTCTCTTTCGAAAGAGGATGTATTAGCAAGAAACTATTTTTGTGCGTGTTGTGATGAATTAGGGATGGACGTCAAAATCGATGATATGGGTAATGTTTATGCCATTTTACCTGGGAAAAAGGATGTTCCTCCAATTGTTATGGGGTCGCATTTAGATTCCGTTGAAAAGGGTGGGAAATTTGATGGTGTATTAGGCGTTTTAACGGCTATTGAGGCCATTAGAACATTAAAAGAAAACGAGATTGAGCTAGATATCCCGATCATGATTGTGAATTTCACAAATGAAGAAGGTGCTCGTTTTGATCCAGCTATGATGAGCTCTGGGGTTATTTCAGCGAAATTTGATAAAGAAAAAATGCTGCAATCTATCGATAAAAACGGCACTAGTTTCAAAGAAGCACTGCAAGCAAGTGGCTATGAAGGAGATCAAGAAAATCGTTTAAAGGAAGCACTAGCTTATATCGAATTGCATATCGAACAAGGACCTGTTCTAGAGGCAAAGCAGTTGGAAATTGGTGTTGTTGAAGGTGTATTAGGTATGGTGTGCTATGAAATTTCGGTTACAGGGCAGTCCAATCATGCTGGAACGACACCGATGTCAATGCGTCAAGATCCGATGATCGTAACTTCAAAAATCATTTCGTATTTACATGAAGAGCTCGGAAAAATCGATGAACAGTTAGTGTTTACATTTGGACGAATGAATGTTTCACCAAATATTCATACCGTGATACCGAACAATGTGACATTTACGATAGATTCACGTCATCAAAAACCAGAGGTCATGCAAAAGGTAGAGGCCATACTGAATAATCTCCCTACAGAGGATATGGGCTGTAGCATTAAGCCAGTTAAGCTATGGGGTAGAGATACAGTCTATTTTGATACTCATATTTGTCATGAAGTGGAAAGGGCTTGTCAGAGCTTTGGTTATACTGCTCACCGAATGTTTAGCGGGGCAGGACATGATGCGCAATACATGGCAAGCATTGTTCCATCAGCGATGATTTTCGTACCAAGTATTAATGGGAAGAGTCATTGCGAGGAAGAGGAAACAACATTTGAGGATTGTGCGAAAGGAGCAGATGTATTACTAGAAACAGTGTTGACGCTACAAACAAAGTTCAGTATGGGGGAAACTTACACGTTACATTAAAGTAGGTTTTCCTAACATTGTCATGATTGAGCATTCTCCATTATTTTACGAAGGGTGAGGGGCAGAATGAAAAAAATAATTAAAGGTGGACGAGTGGCAACAGCTGCAGATGTTTTTGAGGCAGATATTTTAATTGAAAACGGAACAATTGTTCAAATTGGCAAAAATTTATCTGACATTGGGGCAGAAGTTATTGATGCTACCGGTAAATATGTGATGCCAGGAGGAATTGATCCACACACACATTTAGATATGCCATTTAACAATACTGTGACTGATGATGATTGGAAATCTGGTACCATTGCAGCGGCTTTCGGTGGGACGACTACTATTTTGGATTTCTGCTTAACTGCTGGCGAGGATAAACTTTCAGATGCAATTGAAAAGTGGCATGACAAGGCGAAGGGGAAATCAGCCATAGACTACGGATTCCACTTAATGATTGGTGATTTAACCACTGAAACGGAAGCCGAATTGCCGCAGATCTTAGCACAAGAGGGTATTACTTCTGTCAAGGTATTTATGGCTTATGCGAAAGAATTTCAAGCCTCAGACCGTACCCTTTTTAAAGCTTTTAAAATAGCGAAAGACCTCGGTGCCGTTGTTATGGTGCACTGTGAAAATGGTTCTGTTATTGATGAGCTTGTAGAAGAGGCGCGACGTGCAGGTCATAAGGAGCCAATTTATCATGCGCTTACTCGTCCAGCTGAATTAGAAGGCGAAGCGACAAAACGTGCGATTGAGTTAGCCCATATCGCGGGCGCTAGCCTTTATGTTGTACATGTTACTTGTAAAGAGGCAGTAGATGAGATCATTGCTGCGCGTGAAAAAGGCTATGACGTCTATGGTGAAACATGTCCACCATATTTAACTTTGGATCAATCTGCTTTAGCACAACCAGGATTTGAGGGTGCAAAATATGTTTGGTCCCCACCACTTCGACCGAAATACCATCAGGATCATTTATGGAATGCTCTAAAAGCAAAACAACTACAAACAATTGGCTCTGATCAGTGCTCGTTTAGTTTCAAGGGTAAAAAGCAGTTAGGAATAAATGATTTTTCTAAAATTCCTAATGGTGGGCCTTTTATTGAAGATCGCTTTAGTATTTTATATTCAGAAGGTGTGGCGAAAGGAAAAATTTCTATTAATGAGTTTGTCGATATGATTTCCACAAGTGCAGCAAAAATATTTGGTTTATTCCCACAAAAAGGAACAATTGCAATCGGTTCTGATGCCGATATCGTTATTTTTGATCCAGAGGTAAAACGAGAAATTTCTGCGAAAACACATCATATGAACGTAGATTATAACCCATATGAGGGATGGGAAGTAACAGGTGAACCAGTAAGCGTACTAGTACGTGGCGAATATGTCATTAAAAATAAAGAATTTGTTGGTGTACTAGGTAGCGGGCAATATATAAAACGCGCATTAAAAACAACGACTGCAGAAGCACTAAACATTTAGCATTATGACCGATTGCTTTGGATGGAGAACAGAGTAATCGGTCTATCTCTTCATTTAGCTACATCTAGCTCAATAGATGGCGAGATGAATCTTTTCAATGATGTAATGATTAAGGCGCATCACTAAAAGTTGTGGATGACATATGTTCAATGCCATGTATATAGGTTGAGTAAGTGGAGACAGGCGGCTCCTTGGGAATTAGCGTCACAGATGGGACCATGCAGCGAAGCGGATGTTTCCTCGCAAGCGAAGTGGCAGCAAATCGGACGCCCTGAGGGTAGTGTTTAGCCGGAACGAAAATTAACCACACGTTATGGTGATGAGCCACTAAGAAGGAAAAAATGAACACATGAGGGGGATGTGGAAATGGCTCCGAATCAAGAAAATGCAATGTCCCAGCAGTTAACACGTAATTTTATGGAATTGACTAGTAGGATGACAAAGAATGAAGCAATAGAGGAATCCAATCGTTGTCTATATTGCTACGATGCACCATGTATGAAAGCCTGCCCAACGAGTATTCAAATTCCAAATTTCATAAAAAAAATTGCTTCTGGTAATATGAAGGGCTCTGCTACGACTATATTAGAAGCAAATCCAATTGGTGCAAGCTGTGCAAGGGTTTGTCCAACGGAGGAACTATGTGAAGGGGCGTGTGTGTTAAATTCCTCAACAAAGCCAATTAAAATCGGAGAGCTACAGCGCTATGCAACAGATTGGGCAATGTCAACGAGTGTTCAGCTATTTAAGCAAGGGCAAAGCAATGGACGGAAGGTAGCAATTGTTGGTGCAGGTCCTGCTGGTTTATCGGCTGCGCGTGAACTCAGTCGATTTGGTTATCAGGTCACTATTTATGAAGCTGAAGCAAAAGCTGGTGGCTTAGGGAGCTTTGGTATAGTGTCGTTCCGTTTACCAAATGAAGTCGTTGATTGGGAAGTTGAACAAATCGAAAAGCTTGGTGTGGAAATCAAAACGAACACAACTGTCGGTGTAGATATTTCTGCTGAAGAAATTTTGGAGCAATATGACAGTGTTATTTTAGCAGTTGGTATGGGAGCTGTGCCGAATCTGGGCATTGAAGGAGAAGATTTAGACGGTGTACATGATGCAATAGATTTTGTCAGAAAGACAAAAATGGGACCGCTTACAAAAGATATAGTTGGGAAGCGGGTGGCTGTCATTGGTGCGGGAAATACCGCGATTGACGGTGCTACATGTGCAGTGCGCTTAGGTGCTGACAATGTTCAAATTCTTTATAGAAGAACACAAAAGGAAATGACGGCGTACAAATTTGAGTATGAATTTGCCAAGCAGGATAATGTGGAGTTTAAGTGGTTAACAGCACCGAAAAAAATTATTGGCAATGAGTCAGGTAAGGTCGTAGGCATTGAATGTGTAAAAATGAGGCTCGGTGAAGCGGGTGCTGATGGTCGTCAAAGACCTGAGGAGATTAAGGGGTCCAATTTTATTATTGAAGTGGATGCTGTTATTAAGGCAATTGGGCAAACGCGTTTTGTGTCATTGATTGAAGCTTTTGGCTTACAGCATACAAATGGTGTTGTCGATATTGATGAAACGACAATGCAAACTTCGAATGACAAAGTATTTGCGTGTGGAGATGTCGTCTTCGGAAATGGCCAAGGAGAGGCGATGGTTGTAACTGCTGTACAGCAAGGGAAAGACGCAGCAAAAAAGATCCATGAACGTTTAACTTCTTTCAGCAAAGTGTCTATTGTACCGAAAGCATAGCGACAGGTACAGTGAATGTTGCAGAAGCTCCCATCTCTATAGATGGTGAGGCGAATGCACGCTGAAATAGAGGAACTCGACGCAATTGTGCCGAGGAATAATTGATAAACCAAGTGAGATTGCATAAAGGAGGAACAACTATGGCAGACTTACGTATTGACTTAGCAGGCATCAAATCGCCGAATCCATTTTGGCTTGCGTCGGCACCGCCAACGAATTCAGGCTATCAAGTACAACGTGCATTTGAAGCAGGGTGGGGTGGTGCTGTCTGGAAGACATTGGGGGATCCGATTTTAAATGTTTCTTCACGCTTTGCAGCTGTTAGCTTTAACGGACAAAGAGTAGCTGGCTTCAATAATATTGAACTGATTACGGATCGTCCGTTAGAGGTAAATTTGCAAGAAATTTATGAAACGAAAAAAAGGTTTCCACATCACGCAATTATCGCGTCCTTAATGGTAGAGCCAAAGCAAGAAAAATGGCATGAGATTGTTAAACGAGTTGAAGATGTGGGTGTTGATGGTCTGGAGCTTAACTTTGGCTGTCCACATGGGATGGCAGAACGAGGAATGGGATCTGCCTCTGGTCAAGTACCTGAATTAGTGGAAAAGCAAACGTACTGGGTGAAAGAAGCAGCGAAAACGCCAGTAATTGTGAAATTAACACCGAACATTACCGATATTACGGTAACGGCAGAAGCGGCCACTAGAGGTGGAGCAGATGCTATTAGTATGATTAATACAATTAACAGCTTAGCCGGTGTCGACTTAGATACATGGAATACAGTGCCACATGTAGCCGGAAAGGGTGCACATGGTGGCTATTGTGGTCCTGCCGTTAAACCAATTGCACTCAATATGGTAGCAGAATGTGCTCGGAATCCATTAATTAATGTTCCTATTTCAGGCATTGGTGGTATTTCCAATTGGCAAGATGCTGCAGAGTTTATATTAATGGGCGCTACGGGCGTGCAAGTTTGTACGGCGGCGATGCATCATGGCTTTAGTATTGTTGAGGATATGGTCGATGGACTCAATAACTATTTAGACGATAAAGGCATAGCTTCTGTCATGGATTTAGTAGGTCGCTCAGTTTCCAGATTTTCTAATTGGGGTGACTTAGATTTAAATTATAAAATCGTGGCGGAAATTAATAATGATGTTTGCATTAACTGTAACAAGTGCCATATTGCATGTGAGGATACATCGCATCAATGTATCGACTTATATTCAGAAGATGGCCGCCCAATGCTGAAAGTGCGGGAGGAGGATTGTGTAGGCTGTAATTTATGCTCAATCGTTTGTCCTGTAGATAATGCCATCACAATGGTTGAACGTAAATCTACAGTTCCACCAATGACTTGGAATGAACGTCAATCTTTAATTAGCAGTCTATCTAAGTAAAAAGTCTAAAATCTATTTCGCCTTGGCTGAATTGCGTTGTAGGCTTAATCTTCATTCGTCGTACTACCTTCTAAGGTGGGGGTATTTGGTCGAAGGAAGATAAACTGAAATTCCAACTTCCTTCAGCAATTTCGTTGAAGGAAGGAACAACCTCATGTAAGTTGTCACGGAAATTTTTATAAAAAGGAGAGATTATATGGAACGTGATGGGAATTATTTAAAATCCCCAGATTTACTTCCAGTGACACATCAACAAAGAAATATTGGAACATTTGGTTTTGCAGTAATTTGGATAGGGATGGCAATTGTATTAGCGGCTTTTGCAATCGGTGGAACGGCCATCATAAGCTTACCATTGCCAATGGTAATTTTAGCAACGTTGATTGGCTCTTGTCTAATTGGTGTATTTATGACGTTAATTGGAGATATAGGCATTGAACATGGCTTATCATTCCCAGTATATATGCGTGCTCCGTTCGGTACATTTGGCACTCATATTCCGTCACTTGTAAGGGGTGTAACAGCCGCCTGTTGGTTCGGTCTGAATACTTATTTTGGAGCATTAGCGATAAACGGCATTTTAAATTTACTTTTTAGTTTTGATAATTGGTTTGTCTGTTTCATTGTCTTTGCAGCACTTCAGTTATTTAATACATCACTAGGTATTAAATCTATTGAACGCTTTGCAGATTTAGCAGCACCAGTTATCATTTTAATTTCCTGTTGGATGTACTATACATTGGCAGATAATGCAGTAGCTCAAGGGAAAAATATTTGGACGTGGGTGGAAGCGCCAACAACAGGATTCTCAGCCTTCACGGCATTTATGGTAGTGATTATGGCGAATATGGGATTTTGGTCGACGCTAGCAGCCGATATGCCGTCACTGTCACGCTTCTTTAAAGCACCAAAAAATGAACGCAGCTGGTTCAAACGCAATAAAACACAGCTGGTTGGCTCATTAATCGTCATGCCGATTACAAATACTTTCATAGTGACAATTGGTGCTGTGTGCTATATGGCTGTTGCCTCTGCTGATCCGATCAATGCACTACAGCAAAGTGCAAGTGGCTTTATTTTAGGAATCTTATTGTTAATGATTGTATTAGCACAATGGTCGACTAACACCTCTGCAAATGTTATCCCGGCTGCAACAATTTTCTCAAATATCGGTGGGCCAAAAGTGCCGTTTTGGGTAGGGGTTGTTATTGCAGGAATCATTGGTATTCTAGCACAACCATGGAGTTTATTTAATGTGTTAGTCAATGCACTTTTAATTATCGGGGGAATTTTAACAGCGATCGTTGGTATTTTATTTGCCGATTATTATTTAATCCGTAAACGTCGTGTGCATGTAAAAGCACTTTATGACTTAGATGGTCAGTTTAAATATTTGAAGGGCTTTAACTTAGCTGGTTTAATCGCTTGGATTATCGGTGGTGCAGTGGCAAATATATTTTCCACTTATTCTTCATTAGTAGGGTTCTTTGTAGGGGCACTTGTATATTATGTATTAGCGAAATATTGGTGGTTCAAAAAATACCCTCAGGCTGAGCTAGAGGATCCAAGTGATGCAAAATATTTAGGAATTACAGTCGGTCACAATTTGGATGAACTATTTGGACAGCAGCAAACGCCTGCTCCAACTGTTGTTCCAGAAGAGAATGATGTCGTTGAACAACCAAATCCGCTGCTAGAAATCAAAGGTCTGAATAAAAATTAACCACCCAAGATATTCACAAAAAAGGTGAGGTGATTGCATGTCAGAACATCAACAAAGCACAGAGGAAATAAAAAAAGTAGATCAGTATTTAGATAGTGGCTATAAAATCAAATATGTTTATGAAAATCTAAGTGGAATGTTTGTAGAATTTGCCCGTCAAGAAGAGGTTATTCTGATACAAATTCTAACAGCAGATGCCCGCAAATACTTCTCAGCAAAGCTCCAAGAACAGACGTTGTTACAATAACAAAATAAACTCTATTCCATTCACGCCTTTCATGATGGAATAGAGTTTTTTACGTATGTTTTTACTCAAAGCTGGTTGGTTTATGGTTATAACCAGTTGAAAGTGTTTCTCACAGTGGTGGTTAGAACCGTCAAAGTGATGGATAGAACGGCCAAGGTGAAAAAGTGACGGAAAGAACTGCCAAAGTGACGGATGGAAAAGTCGAAGTGACGGAAAGAACAGGCAAAGTGGAAAGAAAAGCTGAAGCGACGGAAAGACCAGCCGAAGCGACGGAAAGAACAGTCAAAGTGACAGATGGAAAAGCCGAAGCGACGGAAAGAACGGCCAAAGTCGTGGATAGAACAGCCAAAGTCGTGGATAGAACCGTCAAAGTAATGGATAGAGCGGCCAAGGTGACGGAAAGAGCCGCAGAAGTGACGGATGGAAAAGCCGAAGCGACGGAAAGAACAGGCAAAGCGGAAAGAACCGCCAAAGCGACGGAAAGAGCCGCAGAAGTGACGGATGGAAAAGCCGAAGCGACGGAAAGAACAGGCAAAGCAGAAAGAAGAGCTGAAGTGACGGAAAGAACCGCCGAAGCGACGGATGGAAAAGCCGAAGCGACGGAAAGAACTGGCAAAGTGGAAAGAAGAGCTGAAGCGACGGAAAGAACAGCCAAGGCGACGGAAAGAACAGGCAAAGCGACGGAAAGAACGGCTAAAGCGGAAAGAACAGCCAAAATCGTGGATAGAACCGTCAAAGTCGTGGATAGAACCGTCAAAGTAATGGATAGAGCGGCCAAGGTGACGGAAAGAGCCGCAGAAGCGACGGAAAGAAAAGCCGAAGCGACGGAAAGAACCGCCAAAGTGGATGGTTAGAACACCAAAATGCTTAAAATCCTTATTTTATTATTGCTATAATCGTGTTTTTCCTAAAAATACAATTGTGTTTTTCAATAGAATTGATTATTATTATAAGATAATTCATCGTAGAAAGAACTTTAGAAAGAGGCGTAATTTGTGGCAAATAAAGAATTAAAAAGGGGATTAGATGCACGTCATATCCAAATGATTGCTCTTGGAGGAACTATTGGCGTGGGCTTGTTTATGGGTTCTGCTAGCGCCATTCAATGGACAGGGCCTTCTGTACTCCTTGCATATGCTATAGCGGGTATTTTTATTTTTTTCATTATGCGAGCAATGGGAGAAATGCTTTATATGGAGCCGAGTAGTGGTTCCTTTGCAACGTTTGGCTATAAATATATACACCCATTAGCCGGTTATGTAACGGCGTGGAGTAACTGGTTTCAGTGGGTTATTGTTGGGATGTCAGAGATTATAGCAGTAGGAACGTATATGCAATATTGGTATCCTGATTTGCCAGCATGGATTCCAGGGTTAATTGCAATGGTAATTTTAGGTGTAGCCAACTTTATTTCTGTTAAAACATTTGGAGAATTTGAGTTTTGGTTTGCTATGATTAAAATTGTGACGATTGTTTTAATGATTGTTGCAGGCTTTGGTCTTATTTTCTTTGGGATTGGGAACGAAGGTGTGGCACTTGGATTATCGAACCTTTGGAATCACGGAGGCTTCTTTACAGGCGGCTGGACAGGCTTCTTCTTTGCGTTATCTTTAGTAGTTGCAGCCTATCAGGGCGTGGAGCTTATTGGGATTACAGCAGGAGAAGCGAAAAATCCTCAAAAAACGATTACGAATGCAATTCAAAGTATTATTTGGCGTATTTTAATATTTTATATCGGTGCAATCTTTGTCATTGTAACAGTTTATCCGTGGGATGAATTAGGTACGATTGGTAGCCCGTTTGTTGCAACTTTTGCAAAGGTTGGAATTACTGCTGCGGCAGGAATTATTAATTTTGTTGTCATTACAGCGGCAATGTCAGGCTGTAATAGTGGCATTTATAGCGCAGGACGTATGTTGTATACGCTTGCTATGAATGGACAGGCACCTAAATTTTTTGCGAAGCTTTCTAGTAATGGTGTTCCTATTTTCGGCACAGTAGGCGTGCTAGTTGGTTTGGCTGTCGGTGTTATTCTGAGCTATATAGCACCAAAGAATTTATTTGTATATGTATACAGTGCAAGTGTATTACCGGGGATGATTCCTTGGTTTGTTATTTTAATAAGTCAAATACGATTTAGAAAAATAAAAGGTGAACAACTGTCAAAGCACCCATTCAAAATGCCAATTGCACCATTTACAAACTATATAACGATTGCGTTTTTAGTAATGGTGCTAATCGGTATGTGGTTTAATGAGGATACTAGAGTTTCTCTTATCGTGGGTATTATTTTTTTAGCTCTTGTTATTATTAGCTATTATGTTTTTAGAATTGGCAAAGAACGTCCAGTTAATAAATGAAATGTTAAAAGGGTGTATTTCTACTATGAGATACATCCTTTTTGCTTTTGTTTCGCTAAGAAAAATCTAGTGTCAGTCTCCACTCCAATCAACCACTTAGCATGTATGATCTACTGCAAAAGGGACAATCCGTTAATAAATAATTGGATTGTCCCTTTTAACTACTGTTCTTTACGCATAATGAAGCTTAAATGTCTGCCAGTCTGTTTATCTTGACGGTAGGAAAAACCATCAGGGCTAAGGAATGTGCATGTTGTATCAATCAAAATCTGCTCAGCTGGAATACCTACAAGCTCACATTGTTTTTTGACCGTTTGTTGATTATCGATATGATATTTATTTGTTTGTGCATTGTAATACATAAAATCCTCCGCATAGCCTAGACTATGGAATTTATCGTAAACATCTGCATCCACCTCAAATTTCTGCTGACTAAGTGCCATACCGATTTGGACGTGAAAATGTTGTGGATGACATTGCTCGTGCTCTATCAAATGTTGGAAAAGCTTTGATGTTACTTCCTTGACGGTGCCTTGCCAGCCTGAATGCACTACGCCAATAAGGCCATTAACTTTATTATAAAAAATAACAGGTACGCAATCTGCTGTAAAACTACATAAAAGTAAATTAGGCTCTAATGTATAAAGTGCATCGGTATTACTAATGGCAGTGTCCATTTGCTCTGCGCCTCGTCCTTTATCAGAAATCGTGACTTTATGGAAATTAGCACTATGTGTTTGTTGCGTGCAAATAAAATTATTTAAGTCACAATTTAAAGTAGCTGCTAATTGTTTTCGATTTTTTAGCACATCTGCTTCATTCACACATGTATGGAGCGCCATATTGTTATGTTCCGGCTCGATGTCATCCTTTAAGGTAGTGCCTGCAATAAATTGGTCGTTATCATAATAAATTTTAGTTTTCATATTATCACCTCGTCTTACTATATATGATTGGTTAATGAATGTATAGGCGCTTACTCTTAAGATTATTTGAGTCTTAAGTATTTTCTACAATTCCTATGACATAAACAATAGATTTCTTCACATATAGTATCGAAGAATGATAATTAGAGGGAAGGAGTTTGTAGATATGACGCAAGAAAAATTCATATTGATCAGCCAATTTGGCATGTGGCTATTTTGGATTATTACATATATATTAATCATCAAACAAGGAATAAAGGATAAGAGATATGGCATGCCTATGGCTGCAATTTGTGCCAATATTTCATGGGAATTTATTTTTTCATTTATGTTTCCGTTAAATGATTTGATGAGGATCCTTACTTTCCTATGGTTTCTTTTGGATATCTTCATTCTGATGCAATTTTTACTTTATGGTTATAAGGAGTATAAAAAAGTTATTCCGAGAAAGGTATTTTATTCATCTTTTTTCATAACACTCGTAGTAAGCTTTTTCACGATTTTAGCGCTGATGCATGAATTCAAAGATACAGCAGGCATATATGCAGCATTTTTCCAAAATCTGATGATGTCAGGGCTTTTTATCGCCTTATTCATACAGAGAGGGAACTTAAGTGGACAATCGATGGGCATAGCCGTTTGTAAAATGATCGGTACTGTGTTTGCGGCAGTTTGCTTTTATTTGTATTTTAGAACGCCTTTGATTACTATTATTTCGCTTGCAATCTTTATTTATGATTGGATTTATATAGTATTGATCTTTAGGTTTAAAGTGAAATATGCAAAATGAAAAAATGATTCCCTTTTATAAACAAATAAAAATGATGAAATGAAACACACTATCAGCAATACACGAATAAGATGTCTCTGTAGTATATCGATAGGGTAGGTGTTTTATTTGAAAAAGAAGTGGATAACCACATTATCCATTATTTGTACAGTTGGGCTAATTGGCTGTCAGGGGAAAAATGTAGATGAGAAAAAACAAGAACAACAAATTCAAGCGTCAGAGCAAAAAGCGGATGATGTAAAAAAGCCTGTTACCTTACAACAAGCAGAGCCCGTCGTGGTTGAAATCGAAGACCCTTCAACAAAAGCTATCATCCAAACAATTGCACCGAAGGAAATGGACTACGAACGAGATCGACAATCGTATACAGAACAAATTAAGCAATTAGCAAAAGATTTGGCGCGAGGAAATGAAAAAGCAACCGGCTATGATAAGCGGATGATACTCGATAAGCTAGATGATCAAGGAAAAGTAATTAAAGGTAGTCCTTTAATTGTTTTAAAAGAAAGTGACTTAGTAGAGAGAATATTAGAAGCATCAGCAACTGGTGGTAAAGTGGAGTTGCCCCTATCTGTTACAGAAAGCGGCTATAATTTTGAAGACATTCCGTATTTAGAAGACGTAGCTGTTGGATCCTATACAACTTATTTTAATACTCATGATGTAGGAAGAAATAAAAATATTGAACTTTCTGCGAAGGCCATTAATAATGTTATCGTTGGAAGCGGTGATTATTTCTCCTTTAATACAGTTGTTGGACCTAGGGATGAAGTTAATGGTTATCAGCCTGCACCAGAGATTATCAACAAAAAGGTTGTGATGGGCATTGGGGGAGGTATCTGTCAAACGTCCTCAACCTTATTTAACGCGGTTGATCAAATACCGGTGAAATTTGTAGAACGTCACCACCATTCATTGGATGTCGGGTATGTTCCAAAAGGAAGAGACGCTACCGTTTCCTATGGTGGTTTAGATTTTAGATTTCATAATACAACTAACGTACCATTTTTAATTAAAGCTAGCTATAGCAAAAATTCACTTACAATTGAGATCAGAACAGCCAAAAAATATGTAGCCAACTTGAAAAAGCCCTAGTTTTTTTCATAGACACTTACAATGTGTCTTTTTTTTGTTAAAACTGCAGAAAAGAAATATCGCTGACACTTTTCATACATAAGTATTTAGTGTTGTCGCTTCGCTTTCGTATTATCCATTAAATTAGAGTGAAGATTGGGCGATTCCTTGTGGATTAGAGATAGAGGAACGAAGGCTACGACCATTACATCCTATGATAACGCTTTGTGACCAACTTCGGTGCCGCTGCCGCTTCGCTTTCGCACAAAAAACGGAGACCTTGGAGCGAGCATTGCAAGTAAAGCGGCTCCTTTGACGTCCCTAGGAAAGTGCCCAGTCCGCACGGTAATTACCCCCTCACTTTGCCGAAAGTCCATACTTTTTTTCAACTACAATAGGATCATAGCGATTTTTTAATCGCTATGATCCTATTCGTTTAGATAATATTTAAAATCTCTTGTGGTGTAGCTACTTTGTACTCGGGATCTTCTTGGCATATAACTTCAATAGCGTCATATCCCCAACCAACCCAAATAATTGGCACGCCCACTTTTTTGCAGGCTACAATATCTCTTTGCTCATCGCCGATGTATAAAACTTCAGAAGGGGTAATGCCAGAGTCCTTTAAAAATTTTTTTATTACTTTATCTTTTCCAAAAATACGGTTTGAACAAAGAACATTTGATACACAATGAATGCCGTTCATTTTTAGAAATTCTAAAATATTCTCTTGTGAATTAGAGGAAATAATAAGGATTTTATAGCCTCTTTTATCAATTTCCAAAAGGACTTCTTTAATGCCATCATAAAGATGAACATCATTTAATGACTGACGATACAAGCGATAAAACTGTGGTAAAATCATGGGCAATTTATACATTGGAAAGTCGAATAATTTACTGCGTTCCGCTATAGATAATTTTTTTAATGATTCGATTTCCTTTAACTCTATTCCTTTAAATTTATATTTTTGAGCAATCGTATTCCAAGCTGATGTAAACACTGCTGTAGAATCTGCCAGTGTTCCATCAAAATCAAAGATAATATATTTCATTACAAATTTTCTCCTTTATAATCTAGTTGTAAAGACGTTTTTTTCTTGAAAATGTTACTGCCTATTCAAAAAATAATGACATGATTATACAGGATATGAAACAGCGTATTGTAAATAACCCTAGATGAATAATTTTTTTACTAAAGGGTAAATGTTTTTTTGATGAAAGGGAGTAAGGTACCTTCATTGGTAAATATTGTACCGAAAAATGCGTTAAAATCAATAACGAAATCATCTTTAAAATTATTATGTAGTTGAATGGACAAAAAGTACCTGCCATCCGTTGGTATTGAACAGGGTGACAGGTACAATTATTATGCAACATCTTGTGTTGTATCTCGTTTTTTTATTAAATAATAGGCATTTACCGAGGAAGTAATAGGAATGATGAGTGCGATGCCAATACCTGCGCAAAATATCATAATAAGTTCAGTGGTAAATACTTTAGAATTAATGATTTCGCCAATTGAATAAGATAAATCTTTAAACCATATGAACAAGCTTAAATAACCACCAAAGAAAGCGAAAAATAATGTATTTGTATCTGTCCCTAAAATGTCCCTTCCAATGCTTAAACCTGATGTAAATAATTTTTTTCTGCTAATGAAAGGATTATGATGAAGAATCTCATGCATAGAAGTAGCAATGGAAATAGCAACATCCAAAATTGCCCCAATCGTACTCATAATAATAACGGAAGCGCTAATTTGCACAAAATTGACGCCAATATAAAGGGAAAATATGCTGATTTCCTCAGAGGATTCTTCCCCGAATCCACGAATCATTGATTTCTCCGTTACAAAAACAATGAATAGTAATAAAATTACAATCGTAATCATTGTAGAAATGAATGCAGTTACCGTTTTACTGCTCATTTCATTAATAAAAAATAAGCTAATCCAGCTAATGACGGTACAGGCAATGAGCGTTAATATAATCGGACTATTTTTCTGACTAGTCATTAAAAAGATAGTTATAAAGAGCACTCCAAAGTTTAAAAATAAAGATAGAAAAGAACGTACACCTTTTTTCCCACCAATAACAATCATTAATATGAATAAAATGGCAGTTAACCATACTAATACATTCATCATTATTTTGCCCTCTTTCGATTAATGAAAAAAATAGAAGTGTATAAACTGATCGGAATCGTTAAGACTACACCGATTCCCCCTGCTAGGGCTCTAGCTAATTCTAATGAAAGGTTCATGGAAAGTGTTTGCCCCAATGGATAAGAGTTTTTCAAATATAAAATCAACATAGGGATTGAGCCACAAATATAAACTAAAAACAAAATACTTGTAATCGTTCCCATAATGTCTTTCCCGATATCAATTCCTGAGGTTTTCAGTGCCTGGTCAGATAGATCTTGGTTTTGCTCAAATAAAGTGAACATTGAAGAAGCCATTGTGATGGAGACGTCCATTACAGCTCCTAGTGCTCCAATAAATAACCCAGCCATAAAAATTACCCGATATGGGCGCGTTAAAAATTGCATCTCTTCATATCGAATTCCGTTCTCGTTTGTGATCCACAGAACTACAGCGCTAATCAATAACGAAATAAATGTTCCGATAAGTGTTGCAACAATCCCCGCATATGTTTTCTCGTTCAAGCCGTTAATGAGAATTAAAGAAATGACCGTAAATAAAAGAACACATACCCCGCTAATAACTATCAAATTTATATTGGAATGTATATATAAATCTAAAGCGTAGGATAAGACAAGAGAATTTACAATTAAACTGATGATAGAAAATAACCCTTGTCTTTTCCCAACAATCAGCAAAGCAACGATAAAAATCCACGCCACTATCAAGACAAACTGATCACGTTTTACGTCTAAAATTGTCCCAGTTAAATCTCCATTTTCGTTTGTATTTGCTTTTATAGAAACAAATAATTTATGTCCAACATGGTACTCTTGATCAAAGGCTCCAGATGCTGAATACTCATTGGTAAAATGAATAAGCTTACCTTTTTTTTCACCATTTTTTAATACAGCTGTAATTTGCTGAGTATATAAATGATCATCATTTTCATACATATCCGTTACAAGATTTGATTCTTTTAATTCTGTTTTTATAACTTCTGCAATTGGACGGTCATAAAATCCTTCATTGTGATAAACGAAAAAAACAGAAGCGATAAAGCAAATTGCGATAAAAGTATAAAATATGACTTTGTTAAACGATTTTTTTTTCAAGATGGTTTGCAATAAAAAAACCTCCAATGTGAGAAGGGAATCTAATCATATTTGTTGCGTTCATTGTTAATGTTAAGCAGATAAAAAAATGCCATTATAAAGTAACGTGCTAAATGACTAGAGGTTCCTTCATTTAAGAAAAAAACCAACGTTAGTACAAATTTATGAAAGCGAAATTAGGTAGAGAAAAAAATTTCTATTAAGAATTATCTGGATAATAAAATAAAATAGTGTTATCGTTAGAAATAGCTAAATAAAAATATCCTTCAGGGTAGGGTGAAATTCCCAATCGGCGGTGATGAAGAAATTCAAAGTCCGTGAGCGCAAGCTGATTTGGTGCAAATCCAAAACCGACAGTTATAGTCTGGATGGGAGAAGGGTAAAAGTATATGAGCTTTTTAAATTCGCTTGAGTTTATAAGGTTTCTTTAAGTATGCTTTTATGTTAACTACTTCCCATTTTATAGCGGGAAGTAGTTTTTGTTTTATTTAGCTAAAAAATTGAATAGCAGTAGTTCTTCGGGGTAGGGTGAAATTCCCAATCGGCGGTGATGAAGAAATTCAAAGTCCGTGAGCGCAAGCTGATTTGGTGCGAATCCAAAACCGACAGTGACAGTCTGGATGGGAGAAGAACGATGAGATGACAGCCTATGGAAAAAATATTATATCCATAAGGTTTATTTGTTGACGTCTTAAGATGAACTCCCAAACCCCTTTCATTTAAGGGGTTTTTTGTTTGAACGGAAATTTATTAAATGATTGAAAGCAGGTGAAAAAATGTTTACAGGAATTGTTGAGGATATTGGTACCGTAAAAACCATGCAAAGTGATCGGCAAAGTATGAAAATTACCGTAATTTCAAAGCAAATGGTAGAGGATGTAAAGCTCGGAGACAGTATAGCGGTCAATGGTGTTTGTTTAACAGTGATACATTTTAATGAACAAGAGCTAACGATGGATGTAATGCCTGAAACAGTGAGCGCAACAAATTTACAGCAGCTCTTAGTTGGAGATCCGGTAAATTTAGAGCGCGCTATGTCGGCTAATGGACGTTTCGGTGGTCATTTTGTATCCGGACATGTAGACGGGATAGGGAAAATAGTGCGCAAGCGAACATTAGCAAATGCAGTCTATATTGATATTGAACTATCGAAGGAGTTAACGAGCTACTGTATACCAAAGGGCTCTATTACAATCGACGGAACGAGTTTAACCCTCTTCCATGTCGAGAAAAACGGTATCACAGTATCACTGATACCTCACACATACAAGGAAACTATTTTAGGTATGAAAAAAATTGGTGATCTCGTCAATGTTGAAACCGATTTAGTTGGAAAATACATTTTGCATCAACTTAAGCGTGGACAGGAAGCACCAACCATTTCAAGAGACTTCTTAGCAAAAAACGGGTTTTAACTTCTATTAGAGTCCAAATATCTGCAAAATTTTAGACGCAATTATGCCGAGGCATAATGGATCTAATACATTTTACGAGCTGGAGGTGGCGATATTGCTACATTCAATTGAAGAAGCATTAGAGGATTTAAAACAAGGGAAGATGATTATTGTAGTAGATGACGAGGACCGAGAAAACGAAGGGGACTTACTCGCACTTGCGGAATTTATGACCCCAGAAACGATTAACTTTATGGCGACCTATGGAAGAGGTCTTATTTGTACGCCGATTTCACAGGAGCTTGCACAAAAATTAGCATTAAAGCCTATGGTTAGTATTAATACAGATAATCATCAAACGGCATTTACCGTTAGTATAGATCATGTAGACACAACGACTGGAATTAGTGCCTTTGAACGGGCAATGACTATAAAAAAAATGCTAGAACCACAAGCGAAACCTGCGGATTTTCGTAGACCCGGTCATGTATTCCCGTTAATTGCAAAGGAAAATGGTGTATTAGAGCGTAGAGGACATACAGAAGCTACAATTGATTTGGCCAAGCTGTGTCATAGTATTCCTGCGGGCATTATTTGTGAAATTATGGGGGACAATGGCAAAATGCTACGCTTTAATGACCTTGTTAAATACGCAGCGCTACATCATTTAAAAATGATTTCCATAGAAGCATTGGCCACTTATCGTAGTCAACAAATAATGGAAGAAAATAAAATGTCTATATAAAAGGAGAAAAGAACAATGGTTAAAACATTTGAAGCACAATTGATTGGTACGGATTTAAAAATAGCAGTAGTAGTTGGTCGTTTCAACGAATTTATTACAAGCAAATTATTAGACGGTGCATTAGATGGTTTAAAGCGTCATGGTGTGGATGAGAATTCTATCGATGTCGCATGGGTTCCTGGTGCATTTGAAGTTCCGTTCATTGCAAAACAGTTAGCCGAAACAAAGAAATATGATGCAATAATTGGATTAGGTACTGTAATCCGTGGCTCAACAACACATTATGATTATGTATGTAATGAATCAGCAAAAGGAATTGCTAATGTATCACTAACTACAAATGTACCTGTTATTTTTGGCATTGTTACTACAGAAAGTATTGAACAAGCGATTGAGCGTGCAGGGACTAAATCAGGAAATAAAGGCTATGATGCAGCAATGTCTGCTATTGAAATGGCGAATTTAAAGAAGATGATTGGATAAGTTTTTCTAATAATAGTATGAAAAATTCGTAGGTGAATTATTCTGAAAAAGCATTATGAACATTAAAGTTTTCTTGCATATTTTTTTAGACCGTGGGGAAAATAGCCGTAAGTGTATTTGTGTTATTACTCATAAATGTACTAATTAGGAGCTGGCTCAGTAGGAGATGAGGGATATTTCTTCAATGCAACAAGAATTAAATATCAAATCTTTGAAGTCACTATTTCAACGCTCTGCTGATGTAATATTCCAAGAATATTTATTTCAGCAACATAAAGTACATTTGATAAAATGTGAAGGAATGATGGATGAGCGGTTACTGCAGACTGTTATTGTACAACGAGTACAATCATTATTTACTGGAAAATCGGAGGAATTGTTAGAGGAACATATACAAAATAATTTACACATTCCCCATCTTCAGAGAATAACAAGTAAAGATGATGCGATGACTAGAGTCTATAAAGGGCATGTTTTATTATATTTTGAAAATCAGAATTTGTTGTATTCGAGTTATATCGCAAAAAAACCAAATAGAGAACCTAAAGAAACAACTCTTGAATTAGTTGTCAGAGGTCCAAGAGATGATTTTATTGAGGATGTTTTTATTAATATTGCTTTAGTACGAAAACGATTACCTACCAATTCATTAAGTGTTGAAACATATGAACTTGGTAAACGCTCCAAAACAACCGTAGCTGTACTTTATTTTGAAGATGTCGTCAATCAAAAGATGCTTGAGAAATTAAAATTACAGCTGCAGCAAGTTGATGCAGATATTGTTTTTAGTGGGGATTTATTGATGGAAAGAATTGAAAAGAGTACTAAAATTATACCAAGACATGATTATACTGGACGTCCTGATTATGCTGTACAAGCTTTAAGTAGAGGGCGCATTATCATCATAGTTGATGGAGTATCCTATGCCATTATTACACCTACAAATTCAATGTTACTCTTTAAATCCGGTGAGGATAATGAGTATCCGATTATTATAAGTTCTATGGAGCGTATACTACGAATAGTAGCTATTTTAATAAGTGTACTTTTACCAGGTTTTTGGATTGCACTTACAACCTACCATCAAGAGCAATTGCCATTCATTCTATTAGCAACAGTTGTTGAGTCAAGAACGGGTCTCCCATTTCCAACAATTCTTGAAACATTAATGATGCTTTTTATGTTTGAATTATTTCGAGAAGCAAATATACATTTACCCAATGTTATTAGTGGTTCCATAAGTGTTGTTGGGGGGTTAATTATTGGAGATGCAGCTATTAAATCGGGTGTTACGAGTCCTTCCATGATTGTAGTTATCGCTACTTCCAGTATTGCAGCCTATACACTTATCAATCAGTCTATCGTAACAGCAATGAGCATTCTCAGGATTATCATCATTTTAGCATCTGCCTTTTTTGGGTTATTTGGATTCTTCATTTCGGTGTTCTCCATACTTCTTTATACTGCGAATATACGAGTATTAGGTGTTCCATTCTTAAATATGGGCGCAGATTTAGATTGGCAAGAGATAAAAAGATCTTTATTTCGCTTATCTCCAGCAGGTTATCGTACGCGACCTAAATTTTTAAATGTACAGGATAAGACAAAGACATCGAGTAGGAAAAAGTAAATATTTAAAATGTAGAGATCAGGCTTTTATGCCTGATCTTTTTATGTCTTATTTCACTTGACCTTTTATTAACTTGAAGCTTTACGATGAATTTAAAAAATTAATTACATTAGGTAAGGAGAGAAAAGTAATGAGATTTTATGAGGAATTAACGGAAGGCTTGGCCGTTGGATTAGCTTCAAACGCCGAATTCCGTCATTGATATGTATTTTGGCTATAATATTACCTTTCCAGAAATGGGCTGTAAGACGGAAATTAAATTAGAAACTTTGATTTTCAATCCAACATTATATATTGGAAGAGAACTTCCACATGGTTATTGTTACAATTCAAGCAACGAGTATGAAGGAGAAAAATATTCAAGGGCGTCAATCTTAGGAGAGGACGCTGAACCGATTACAATTTCCTTTAAAGATTATTTGGATGACGCTCTAACGCTTCCTAAAAGGTTAAAAGGTTGAATTGATCTAAACAACAAAGATGGAATGGAATAAGTAATATATAATAAGAAAGGTGGCATGATAAAAATTTTGTTCGGCTTTTTAGTTTACTTTCTAGGGAAGGATTATTAAACTAATGGTTGCAACTAGAAGGGTGTTTCGCTCGAAAAATAAAAATTGTTTTAGAATTTTATCAGTCCTGAACAAGACTTCTCCAACATTAATACGGGAAGGAGATAGCCCAAAAGTAAGTGGCGATAAAGTAGGTTGGTAATAGTCAAAACTTGCTTGGGATGATAAGATAAGAACGAATAGTGTTATTTAGAGAGGCGAAAAATCTGGAATCTTATACATAACAAAAAGCCGATTCCGGACGTCATTATGCGAAGGCCAAGCCCAACTAAATTAAGGCATTATTCATGTCTATAGATGAGGAAGTACCAGTTTGTATGAAAACACGAAAAATAAAACTAATTTTACTACTATCAATTATCTTATTAATATTGTTTACAAGTTTAAACATCTTTACATCCTACATAAAAATGAAAAAGACAGTTGAAGAGTCAATAGCTAACCAAAGTCTGGAAGCTGCTAGTTCTATTGCATCTTCAATTGATGTAGAGGCGTACAAAAAATTTTTAGATAACCCTGTGAAAAACGATTATTATTGGCAATTAAGAAATTACTTAAATGATGCAAGAGTAAAAATAGGTGCCTTATTTGTTTATACATTAGAGATTGATAATCCAAAGGTATCCAAAGCAATGATTATGGGTTTACCACCTGAATCTAAAGGCTTTGATATTGGAATGGACTGTACAGTACCCGAGATGCAAGTGCAAAGAGCTTTTAAAGGAGAAACCTTTGTAACAGAAGTAATAGCAGATCCTATATACGGGTCTTACTTAACTGTTGGTGCACCGATCAAAGATAAAGCAGGGAAGATTATTGCATACATAGGAATTGATATTAGTGCAGACACATTAAATGGCATCAAGGGAAAAGTAATCAAAGACAATCTTTTTATCTTTATTTTTAATGGTTTGCTCATTTTAATCGTTATTTGCTCTGTTTTCTTCTTACAGAGATGGTATCAAAAAGAAGTAGCGAAGGAAGTTGGAGCGACAGAAGATACATATCAAGCAGAAATTAAAACTTTAATCACTTCCGTGTCCTCTTTAAGACATGATTTCACCAATCATATACAAGTGTTACATGGATTTCTGCAATTAGACAAACCTGATCAGGCCAAACAATATTTATCTTCACTTTCCAAAGAGGTTCAGGCAATTAGGTCACTCAAATTAAATATTGATCATCCTGGCTTGGCAATATTATTACAAACGAAAAAACTAACTGCACAAAATCATAATATTGATATGGATTTTTCAGTCTCACAGGATGCATTTAATAAAATTAAAACAACGGATTTAATCAAAATCTTGTCGAATTTAATAGATAATGCGATTGATGCGGCAAATGAATTACCGGAAGAGCAACGAAAAATTACAATTTGCTGTAAAGCTGATGATAATCAATATGAATTTAAGGTTACAAATACTGGACCAAATATTATACAGGCAGGGCAAATATTCAAGCAAGGATTCTCTACTAAAAAGCCAGGAATTGGTAAAATAAGAGGGCAGGGCTTGTTTATTGTGAATGAAATTGTTAATAAGTACGACGGTCAAATTTCTATCGATTCATCAAAACATTTAGAGACAACAGCAATAGTTACCATTCCAATAAAGTAAATTTCCAAACTTCATAAAAATAAAGCGTTAAAGTAATGCAAATAAAGCCGTCGGATTGGACGGCTTTTTTTGCAATTATAATACGCCCGCATTTCTAAGTAACGCTCTCTAAATAGTTTTTATATTCCTCGCTCATCTTTGATTTCAGTAGTTGCTTTTATCGATTCTACTCCTTCTAGCCGTGTTCCTAACTCATCTGCCTTCCGTTTAAAGCTTCAAACTTAGCATAATCCTCGAACTGCTCCAAGCCCTTTTACATTCCCTTATAGATTATCTTCTTGCTCTCCCCTAGAATCACTAAAGCCGTGGATTTCGTTTTATTGTAATAAGGGTCTTTAAAGTTGTTTGCACTCAATGAAATTGTGTAATTCTTGATCAACAGCAAACGGATTGCCTTTTGCTTTTGAAAGACGGGAAAAGGTGAATAATGGAATTCCAACAAATAAGGATAGAATAAGATTTCAAAAATCTGATGAATTGGATTAAATTAAAGCTGCATAAAGGGCTACCGTTAGGGAAATGGGCTTAGCGTTGCAAACCCGTATTTTCCTGACGGTACCCATATAATAAAGTTTCATCTTACGCAAAACGCCTAAATGGGGAGGTTTACCGGCTAAATAAAGGGAATGCGGATGAAATTAGCTGCTCTACTGCTGAAGTAACTCTCGCTATGTAAAAAGCTTTTTTAACTTTCATTTTACATTTTTTGAGCGATTCTTTTCATATATTATTAATAATCAAAATGGTACTCTATTAGGGGGAGATGAAATATTTGGATAAATCAATCCTTTCTTTATTGAAAAAGGGTGGATTCATTTTGTATGCGAGGCATGGCCAAGCGACTGTTGGGGTAGATCAGACAAATTTAAATTTTCAAGATTGCTATACGCAAAGAAATTTGTCTGACGTTGGGCGCAGGGAGGCCATTTACTTTGGACAAATGCTTCGCTATTATCAAATCCCGATCAGTTCACCGATTGTCGCAAGTCCGTTTTGTCGAACAATTGAAACGGCACAGCTCGCATTTCCATATGCCTATATCCAAATTGATCCAATCGGGTATGAAATTTATAAATTGGGTGGAAACATACCTATCGTTGAAAAAACAAATATATTATCAAATCTGCAATCGATGTTAGAAAGAAAGCCACCACATGGTACGAATCAAGTGATCGTTGCCCATAGCTTTCCCGAAGATGTTGGGTTAGGGAATATTTCTAATATGGGAATGGTTATTGTTAGGCCAAATGGTCCTGGAAATGGGTATGAAATAATAAAAAAATTAACTTTAGAAGATCTACCACTTTTAGGTAGTGGCTCTAATTAAGCTAGGGATGGGAGAAAAGCATGGAAATAAAAACAGTTTCACAGTGCACTTTAGCGGAAGTTTTAAAAGCTTGGAATAAAGGCTTTGAGGGATATTTTGTTCAAATAGAAATGAATGAAGAGCTGTTTTTAAACCGCCTCGTTAAAGAAGGATTATCGTCAGAGCTTTCAATTGTCGCATTTGATCGAAATAATCCTGTAGGCATTGTATTAAATGGCTTTAGAGAAATGGATGGAAAGAAAATCGCTTGGAATGGTGGAACAGGTATCTCTCCCGACTATCGCGGTCAAGGTGTTTCTCGTGTTTTAATGGAAGAAACAAACGCCATCTATGAAAGAGAGAATGTAGAAGTTGCAACGCTTGAAGCTATAAAAGAGAATAAAGTAGCCATTGCGTTATATGAGAAGCATGGCTATACAATTACAAATAAATTGCTGTTTTTAAGTGGCGAATATGAAGCAAAAGTAAAGGAACAGGCCGCAATTCATGTAGAAACTATTCGGCCAGAGCAGCTTCCTTATTTATTTTTTTACCAGGAAGATGTTCCTTGGCAATGTAGCTGGCAAAGTAATAAACAAGGTGAAGCGAAAGTTTTTTTCAACGAGAATAATGAAGCGATTGGTTATATGTTATATAAAATCGTATGGGATATGGATGGAGCAATCGACCACATAGTGCTTTATCAATTAGTGTTATTGGAAAATGGCAAGGTAGAGCATATACCACACTTTATCGCAAGCATTACAAATCACAAAGTAAATTTAGCCACAGTTAACTTTTTAGCAAGCAATCCAGCGGCGAGCTATTTGATGGAGAATGGGCTAGAGGTAAAGACAGAGCAAGTGCAAATGAAGAAGAAAATGGATTGATAGGTGAGTAGAGAAAACTACACAAGGCTTGAAATATCATAGTTTAGCTCTAACGTTGATAAATTTACATTAAACTCGAATTGTTTCAAGTATAGCCTATGGTGAATATCACAGAATTTGGTTCTTATATAGGATGTTGCCTAAAAATCACTGCGTCTATGCGCTAACGGCTAACTGACTACTTTACGTAGGCTTGAGTACAAAGATGATTCCGGCCGGCCGCTTTGTTGATCCGTTGCGGACAGCTACAATTATGTGAGGCATAATTGATTAGGTTGTCAACATTTGAAATTTCCAGTATACTAATCCGATAAAGAAAGTAAATAAAAGGATGAAGTTAAATGACGTTTGAAGAGATATTACCACGCTTAAAAGCAGGAGAAAAAGTAATTCGTAAAGGATGGGGCGGTGCTGAATTATATGTGAAGCTTGTTGGACAAAGCGAACATGATGGCGAGGCTTTGAATCCTTATTTTTTAATTAATGTACGTGGTGAGGGCTATACAATGTTCACACCAACAGTCTGTGATTTATTAGCGGAAGATTGGGTAATTGTCAATTAATCGAAAGAGCCATCTCAAATGAGGTGGTTTCTTTGTTTTTTGAGGAGAGATATGTATGAAGTTTGAAGAATATAACGGTAAAACGGTATTTGTAACGGGGGCTGCTTCAGGTATTGGTCAAGCTCAAGCTATTGCATTTTTAGAAAATGGGGCAAGTGTATTCGGGTTTGATTTAGATGAGCAAGGGTTAGAAAGTCTACATTATCAATATCCTGAACAATTTGCCTATAAAGTAGGCAGTGTATGCAATAAAGACGATGTAGAGCAAGCGTTTGAAGCGGCGCTTTCAATATTTAAACAAGTAGATATTTTATTAAATACCGCAGGCGTATTAGATGGCTTTGCTAAAACGCTTGATACCGATGAGGCGCTTTGGGATAAAATTATGAATACTAATGTAAAAGGTACTTATTTTGTGACAAATACGATATTACCCCATATGGTTAAACGAAAATCAGGCACAATCGTTAATATGGCATCTATCGCTGGACTTGTTGCTGGCGGTGGGGGCGCAGCGTATACAGCATCCAAACATGCAATTGTCGGCTATACGAAGCAGTTAGACTTAGATTATTGTCGTGAAGGAATTCGTGCCAATGCCATTGCACCTGGAGCCATTCAAACACCGATGAACAAAGCAGATTTTGAAGGTGATGGTGCGATCGCAAAATGGGTCGCCGATGAAACGCCTGCTGGACGCTGGGCCCAACCACATGAAGTGGCGAGTTTAACACTTTATTTAGCTAGTCCATCAGCTGATTATATACACGGTGCAATTATACCGATTGATGGCGGATGGCTTACTAAATAGTATTGTTTAATCGTAAATTGTTCTGCTATAATACGCAAGTAAGCAAAATTTAGCTTGCACTGCGGCACTTCAGATAGGGTGAAAAGCTCTCTTCCTTTGGCCGTAGTTATTACTAAAATAGCGGATATGCTATTTTACAAAGGAGAATAAAATTGCATACATCTATTGTAAAAGATTCCAGCCGTGCTTCTGTAACCGAACTTACAAAGACGGCACTTGTTGCAGCTTTATATGTGGCTGTAACAGTTTTATTGTCTGTCATTAGTTTTGGGGCAGTTCAACTACGTTTGTCGGAAATGTTTAACTACCTGGCCCTCTATAACAAGCGCTATGTATTAGCCGTGACGCTAGGAGTAGTACTCGCAAATTTCATGTCACCAACGTGGGTATTAGATGTACCTATTGGTGGAATTGCGACATTTCTAGTTTTAATTCTTTGCCGCAGCGTAACGAAAAATATAACAAATGATATAATGAAAATGGTTATTACTGCATTGATTTTTGCTGTATCGATGTTTACCGTTGCAGGACAATTAACAATTCTCAATGATTTTCCTTTTTGGGCGACCTGGTTTACTGTAGGTGTTGGGGAGTTGCTATCCATGACTGTTGGTGGTATGACTATTTATTTATTGAATAAAAAAATTGATTTGACGAAATAAATTGAAGAGTAATGCAAGTCACATTAAAAGGTGACTTGCTTTTTTTGATGTTAAAAGAGAAACAGGCTTTGCGATCAGCCAGCGGAGCGCCTGAATGTTTAGAGAAGCCTTAAATTGTACCACCATCAATAACTTCTGCTGTAACAAATAATTCTGTTGCAAGAAGAGAGGAAGAGCTATCCCCATCTGGTACAAAGCTACATTATCGAACACGAGGCGTTCCATAATGTAAAAGAATCTGCCGTCACTTTTGTCCGACTTAAAGAGCTTTATTTGCAATTAAATATTTTTAAATAGTGATAATTAATCTCTTCTTACACCAAACTAGTGGAAAGGCATAGGAAGGTGATGGAATGAAACAACAGCAATATAGTGCAGGAGATATAGTTTTCATTTTTTATCAATATCCATCTATTCAGCAAGTAGTAAACATACAGGAAGCTGCAGTAGTGAACAATCCAGATAATCCAAAGGAGCTAGCGCTATTTCTCTTTGAGACGTATTACCCGTTAACAGATGATATGTTAATATTTACGAGCGAAATGGATGCTGAGCAAGCTTATCACCAATATTTTCATTGATGGAGGTAGAACAAGAGATCCTCTTGTAAAAATTGATTTACTGTCCCTCAACGAAATGAAACAGCTTTTCAAACACTCTTTGAGAGAAAACAAAAGCTTAATTAACTTTGTGCTATCAATGCTGAATTGGAAAGGAGCGCTTTGTGCAAGCGCTAAGCCGATTCTAGATGCACTCATAAGTGATTAATGAGTTATTGCATTGTCTTTTATTCTTTATAAAGAATAACTAAAATGGACTGCCGTATAATTCATCCCCATTCGATACTTTAAGATACCTGAAAAAATACCTCTAATCACTTTAGGTCCTCTTTAACTAAACCTTTATTTCTAAAACTTCTCTTTTTACAGTATGTTCTAAGCTTTCCCCTAATTCGATCAAAACCGCCTGGAAGCCCCAAATCCCCATTTATAAACAGTTTATTTGCGTTATTGAGATAGTTAAAACAAAAAAATCCTCCTTTAATTTGTATAATCTTAATCTTGGTGGTAACGCTAACAAAGATAGTCATGAAGAAAGGGGGAATACATTATGGACTCATTTCAACCGAATTGTTGGTCGGAGCATGAAGAACTTAAGGTTGTTATGCTTTGTGCACCTTCCAAATTAGATGTACCAGATTTAACAATAGCTGAAAATGTAGGATGGGATGCTGCTGTTAATCATGTAAAAGCAATGGACAATTTCATGGGATTTAAGACAACACTAGAAAATGCAGGTGTCAAGGTTATTGATTATTCGGAAGAGCTATCAACTGATGTAAAAACAGTGAGTGAACAGCTTATAATAGATACTTTGTTCGCGATCTAGCCTGTGTAATAGGAAATAGCATGTTCTATGGAGCGGCGGTTAGTTCGCTAAGGCTGAAAAAGGCGGTGGTGGCATTCGTTGCATGACATTGCCATTGTTAAGAAAGTAGCCAGAAAATGCAGGAGGCTTGATCAAAATGACATCTAAAACAAGTAAAGGGAGGTTGTCTTGGTGGCAGCTTTCGCTTCTCGGTATAGGTTGTACACTAGGAACAGGCTTTTTTCTTGGGACAAGTATGGCCATTCATAAGAGTGGACCTGCTGTTGTGATTCCTTTTTTGTTAGCGGCCATTGCTACGTATATTGTCTATGATGCCCTTGTTAAGATGTCAGTTGATAATCCGGATAAGGGATCATTCCGTACTTATGCAAAGCAAGCTTTTGGCAATTGGGCAGGATTCAGTAATGGCTGGATTTACTTGATTTCTGAGATGCTCATTATGGGCAGCCAATTGACGGCGCTCGGTATTTTCACAAAGCTGTGGTTTCCGGCGCTTCCTTTATGGGTTGCTGCGTCTATTTATGCTGCACTTGGGTTAGCCGTTATTCTAACGGGTATGAAGGGCTTTGAAAAATTTCAAAATATTTTTGGTGCGTTAAAGGCAGCGGCGGTTGTGATGTTTATTATAGTAGCGGCTGTCTTACTAATAAAAGGATTTAATTCGGAATCAACGACACTCGATGCATTGTATGCAAATTATGGAGAATTTTTCTCGCAAGGTGTGAAAGGACTATGGCTTGGGCTACTATATGCCTTTTATGCATTTGGTGGAATTGAAGTTATGGGTTTAATGGTCATTGATTTAAAAAATCCTAAAGAAGCACCGAAAGCTGGAAAAGTCATGATTATTGCTATAACTGTCATTTTTATAATGGCTATTATGCTTGCCTTGGCGCTTGTATCTTGGAAGGACTTTAATATTGAGGAAAGCCCATTTATTACAGCGCTTAACGGTTATCACATTCCTTTTTTTGCAGACATTTTTAATGGTGTGTTAATTATTGCAGGTTTTTCAACAATGGTAGGCTCGTTATATGCGGTTATTACGATTCTCATTACTTTGGCAGAGGATCATGATGCGCCAACGGCTTTGGCGAAAAAAGGAAAGATGAAAATTCCATTTCCTGCATTTCTGTTTTTAGCTAGTGGTTTAATCGTCACTATTATTATTGGCTTTCTTATGCCAGAAAAGATTTTTGAATATTTGGTTACAGCAGCAGGCTTAATGCTAATTTATAACTGGCTCTTTATCTTAGTGACATATAGAAAGCTAATGGAGTTGTCGAAGTGGGAGCATGTGAAGAATGGTATTGGGATGTTGCTCATTATAGTGACGGTGTCTGGGACGTTAGGGGAAAAAACAAGCAGACTCGGTTTTTTCGTGAGCCTGCTTTTTATCATCATCATTGGAATTGCAACTTTCATTGTCATGAAAAGGCAAAAACACAGTAATGTTTAATGCTCTTTGTTCTGAAGAGCATGTTGCATTCGTAAAAAAGGACATTTCGATGCACTACTATTATCATCACTTAAAAAATACTGCTTCCATTCATAACTACCTTCTTGCCCATACCATTTTAAATCAGAATGAGCTGGAATAGCGTCGTATTCGTTAATGCGTTGACGAATAAGCTTTTTTAACTTTCGACCAAAGACAGTAGTGTCGTTCATTTCCTCAAATATCCAGCGTGGTTGAAATGCCATTAATAAAGTAGAAAAATTACGACTCTTGCGCAATTTATGTGCGGGCGTTGCACAAGACACAAAATAAGGCGCACCGTTAAAACAAAATTCCCATTCATGATGTGCTGGATCAGTTGGAATTTCCTTTGGCCAATCGATATCATCGAATTTCGTCAAATTGTTTAAAACAAACCAAAATAAATTTCTATAATCTGCAACATTGAAATTTTTATGCATATCATTAGGGGTTTTAAAGAAAATAGTATGTGTTGTATATTTACCAAACGTTTTAGCGCACTTATCGTATTCTTTTAAGCATCGTGCTAACGTCTTGATCGATTGCTCCTGTCGTGGATCTCCGATAAAACTATAGCGTAGCTCATTCGATAAAAAGCCTTTTCTAGCTGGAATACAGGGAAACGTATTTGCTTCATCTGCAACCATGGCAGCGAAGTCGGTATATGCTGACTGTTGCCATAATGGAAGTGTTTCAAAATGATCTTCAATCCACTTCCTGTCTAACACTGCTGCTTCCACTTATGTCTCCTCCTTCTATACATCTTTATACTATTTAGGAAAGAGCAAATGGGTGACGATGTATTGGCATTTTTCTGAATTGGAAAAACAAGGGGAATTCCCGCTAAATAGATCGGATTTTATTTATAGAAAAAATGATTAATGATACGATAAGTTCTGACAATTAAAAATTACATATAGCTCGATCATTAAGGTCAAATGAACGAAGGGATGAGAGTAAATGAATTCAGTTAATATAAAATTAACAAATCGTATGTTAAGAATCTTCAAGAATGCAGAAAAGGAAGCTGCCTCTTCACAACATAAAGTGTTACAGCCTATTCATTTTTTACTTGCTTGTCTAAAAGAAAAAGAGGGGGTCCTTGGCGAAATAGTAATAAAATGTACGATAGATGAAGCTTCTATAAGAAATTTAATGCATGAACTTGATCTAAAATCAGACAAGAAAGTTACGAGCCATACTTTATTTAACGTTCCTATAACAAATGATGTTTTAACAGTATTGGAACAAGCGACTTTTTATATGCAAAACTATAACCAGGTTTATATAAATGAAGGTCACTTACTTAAAGCGTTAATAAGGGCGAATATGCTGGACGAATTCGTTTCAGAAGAAGACAAGAAAATAATTTTAAAGCTTGGTACCACTTCGCGGGATATGGTTGCACATCTTCACAATTATCAATTCCCGGTTTCGATTTCTAGTAATATTCGTAGAGTCAATCGCGATGATAAAAGCAAGCTAATTCATTTTGTAGAAAGTCACTTTTCGCAAGAATGGTCAGAAACGATTAACAGTGCCTTTTTAAGTACTACGCCTCCCATCTATGTAGCTTTTGATCATAATAGTTTCGGAGTTAGGGGTAAAATAGTCGGTTGTTTGGGATAGAACAAATCAGTTTATCTTCATTCAGCAGAAGAATTCCACCTCTGAAGATGGCGAGATGAATAAAGTGTGGTTCTTTTCAGCCAAACACTTATTGAATGAAGATAAAGCCTCCGGCGTATGTCACGGATTTTTAAGGAATGAATTGTGCAGGCACAATTCAAAATCCGAACGCAATTACGCCTTGGGGTAATTCATCAAAGTGTGAGATTAAACATATTGCTGTATTAGCTGATCAAAGAGGAAAAGGTATTGGCAGTCGACGCTATGTTTTTTTCATAACTAGCCAAGGAGAGAAATACCCGGGTGTGGAACGCTTTCTATGCCAATATAATAAACAGTAAAAGAACCTGCAATGCTTGTCTTAATGAAAAGCATGCAGGTTTTCATTTATGATTTTGGGTTAAAGACTTTATCGTTAAGAACGTTTAATGCATGATGAATATCCTCTATATCTTCTTTAGATGCATGTTGGATAAGTTGTTGAAAGCGCTCTTCTATACAGGCAAATGCTTCTCCCATTATTTTTTCTCCATCCTCTGTAAGGCAAACATAGTGCTTTCTTCGATCTTCAGTATCGCTAATTTTTTTAATAAACTTTCTTTCCTGTAATTTTCGTAATTCACGGCTTGTATTAGGTAAGGACATATGCTGGCAATCACTAATTTCAGTAGGTGTAACTGGCTGACTTACTGTTATATATTCTAGAATTTTATATTGAACTGGTGTAATTTGATCGATTTTAACGTTTTGAGTTAGTTCATGCGTTACTTGGTGTACCGCTGTTGTAAAAGCTACGAACTGATTAAATAATTGTTTTTTGTCCAAATAAGCTCACCTCTTACTGACAAGATAACAAAAAACTTATCTCAAAACAATTATCATTTGACAACTAAATTCAGAAGGTTTATTATTTCGTTATCAAATGATAAGTAATGGAGGACTTATGATGAATACATTAATTATTTATACATATCCCAATCATAATAGTTTGAATTATGCTTTTTTACAGGAGGCTATTAAGGGTTGTCATGACAATCCACTCATTAATGAGATTCAAGTATTAGATTTATACGAGGAGCAATTTAACCCAATTTTAGTATTTCATGAACATAAACGCCGTCGTGATATGTTTCGTGATCCGAAGCTAGAGAAATATCGTCAACAAATTAAGTGGGCTGATAAAATCGTTTTTGTTTATCCGATATGGTGGGGAAGACCACCAGCAATGCTTTTAGGGTATATTGATCAATTATTTGCGGCCAATTTTGCCTATAAAGATAAAAAGGGACTATTTCCTGAGGGGCTTCTAAAAGGAAAATCAGTGGTCTGTATTTCGACAATGAAAGGGCCAACAAAATATCCATTATTATTGCTCAATAATGCGCATAAAATATTAATGAAAAGAGCGTTATTTAATTTTGTTGGTATTAAACAAGTGAAGTTTTTTGAATTTGGCAATATGGAAAGTAAGAAGGGGGGACAAAGCAAAAAACTTGAAAAAGTTTATCAATATTTTAGAAAAGTAGCTTACTAGTTCAGCTGCCTAATAGACTCGTGCAGATGAAGAAAGAATCTCCTATTCGTTTGCACGAGTCTCATTGATTTCTAATGGCAGTGTTACAAAAAACGTTGTAAATTCAGCTGGTATACTTTCAACGGTAATTGTTCCGTTATGCATATCGATGATTTTCTTTACTATAGATAGTCCTAATCCACTTCCGCCATTGTCAGCAGTTCTTGATTGGTCTGCTTTATAAAATCTTTCGAATACATGCTTTTGTTGTTCTACTGTTAAACCGATACCGTTATCATGAATGTTGATAGTGATTGCATCCATTTGTTTTGTCATAGAAATCGTAATGGTACCAGCAGCTGGAGTGAATTTAATGCTGTTGCTTAGTAAATTCATCCATACTTGATTCATTAAATCTTCATCAGCCATGACCGAAATGTTTTCTAATTGCAGATCCATGTCGATATTTTTGACTAGCCAATTTGGTTCCAGCGTTAGTACGACATTACGCAATTGCTTATCGAGTCGGTAATGCCTTGGCTCAAAGGGATGATGTTGTGATTCTAACGACGTTAGCTTTAGTAAATTGTCACTAATTTTTGATAGTCGATTACTTTCCATCTCAATGATGGCTAAATAATGCTGTCGTTTATCCTCCGGGAGGTCAATGTTTTTCAATGCTTTAGCAAAGCCGTTAATAGATGTTAGAGGCGACTGAATTTCATGAGATACATTCGAGATAAATTCTTGACGCATTCTTTCCATTTCACCTAATTCGACTGCCATATGGTTGATGCCATGTATTAATTGACCAAATTGATCTTCATCTGTTTTCAGATCTAATTTAACAGTAAAATCACCTTTAGCAATCCTGCTTAATGCATTTACAATCGTATTCCAATAGTTCCGTTGTCTTTTTAGCCCTATTAAAAAGCTGATGATGGCTGAACAAGCAAAGAGAACAAAAACACCAACTACCGTCCATAATTGCAGCCAGAAACCTTGTGGATGTTCGCCTAACCAATCATAAATCCAGGACGTTATGTGGTAGGAAATTAAAGCAAAGAAGATGCTAATGATAAGAAGAAGCATTAAAGTTAAAAAAAGCTTTAAAAAATTTTTTAGTCTTCTCATGAAACAAGTTCCAATCGATAGCCTAGGCCGCGAATTGTACGAATAGAGAATCCGCTTGTTTCTTGGGGGAAACGTTGACGAAGTCTTTTAATGTGAACATCGACTGTCCGTTCATCACCTTCATAATCATATCCCCAAATTTCTTCGATTAACTGTTCACGTGAAAAAGTTTTTCCGGCATAGCTTGCTAACGTAAATAATAGTTCAAATTCCTTTAAACGAAGTGTTAAAGACTCACCGTTATACAAGACTTCATGTGTATTTCGATTTAACTTAATATTGCCAGCTTCCACAAGTTGAGATAGGGAAATATGGTATCTTTTAAGTATCGATTTTACACGGACAATCAACTCTGCTGGCTCAAATGGTTTAACAAGATAATCATCTGTTCCAAGATGAAAGCCCTTGACCTTTTGTGACGTTTCTCCTTTTGCGGTTAACATTAAGATGGGGAGATTATCATTAAATGAACGTATTTCTTCGCATAATTCCCAGCCGTTCATCTTTGGCATCATGATATCCATAATAATCATATCCACCTTATCAGCATCCAATTTGGACAGTGCATCCACACCGTCCGTAGCTTCAATTACCTCTAAACCTTCATTTTGTAAAAATACCTTAATTAATTCTCGAATATGCGCATCATCATCTACAACTAATAGTTTTGTCATGTTAACATATCCCTTCGTTATTCCTCTTTTATTCGTAATTGTTGTTTGGCAAACTCACGGTACATATCATGCGTCTCAAATAAAGTATCATGTGTGCCACTGCCTGTAATATGTCCTTTCTCTACAAAAAGGATTTGATCTGCATCTACTACTGTTGAAAGGCGGTGTGCAATGACAAGCGTTGTTCTACCTTGCATTAAATTATCCAATGCTTTTTGAACATAAATTTCCGATTTACTATCTAGACTAGATGTTGCTTCATCTAGCATTAATATTTGAGGGTCACGCAAAAGTGCTCTTGCGATAGAGATTCGTTGTCGTTGACCACCAGAAAGCTTAATGCCTCGTTCTCCTACCTCTGTATCAAATTGCTCAGGTAATTCATTGATAAAATGATCGGCATAGGCCATTTTAGCAACTTTATTAAGTTCTTCATCCTGCACTTCTCTGTCAATGCCATAGCAAATATTTTCACGAATGGTACCAGACAGCAGTGCACTCTCCTGAGTAACGTAGCCGATTTGGCTTCTCCAGGAATGTAGGGAGTATGTGTTGATAGGGGTTTTTCCAAGTGTAATACGTCCGTTAATAGGCTGATAATATCTTTCTAACAGAGAAAATATTGTTGTTTTTCCTCCGCCACTAGGTCCTACGATGGCCGTCACCTGACCTGGTTCAATGGTAAAATTAATATTCGATAAAATTAGGTCTTCTCCATAAGCAAAGTCAACATTTTTTACATAAATCGGTTGATCCACTTTTTCTACTGTGTGTCCTTCGAAAATATGTTCTTCCTCATGCTCAAGTAATGCACTAATGCGTTCCGTAGCACCCATTGCTTTTTGAAGCTGTGTAAAGAACATCGTTAATTGGGTCATCGGCATAATAATTTGGATTAAATATAAAATAAAGGCCACCATGTCGCCTGCTGTAAGCTCTCCTGAAGAAACGCGTATACCGCCATAACCAATAATGGCCACAAGGACTGACATTAAAATAAACGAAATGAGAGGCGAAATAAGTGCATGGATTTTAGACTCTTTTAAGCCAAACGTAAAAAGGTTTGTTATGCCTTTCTTGCCACGCTCATATTCAATATTCTCGGCATTTGACGCTTTTACTAATCGTGTTTCAGGTAAAACTTGATTGAGCACAGCCGTAAATTTTGCTGTCTCATCTTGCATTCCTTTTGAAATGACAAACATTCGTCTTCCTAATAGCATTAAAATAACCATAGCAAGCGGAACAGCAATGAGCATGACTAAGGTCATTTTCCAGTCTAAGATTAATAGAATGATGATTGATCCAATAATAGATAGTACGCCTGATAAACAGTTCGCAAGATGTTCCGTAATGAGATCTTTGACAACAGCTGTGTCATTCGTCACACGGCTTAATGTTTCACCTGTATCGTTCTCATCGTAATAAGGAATTGGTAAATGAAGTAGCTTTCTCCAAAGCTGATCTCGTAATTTCGCAACAACATGATGTCCGACACGATTTAAATAATAAATGGAAAGTCCACCCGCAATAGCCTGCGCGATAAATGCAATCCCTAACAAAAGTATTTGCCAATAATCAAGGGATGCTAAAGAAAAGCCATCGACTAATTTCTTTGTAAATAACGGAACGATAAAGCCTACGCCCGTAGTTGCTAAACTCATTATTAATGCAATAATTAAAAGCCATATTGGTGGTTCAGCCTGTTTGACTAAGCGAATAAAGCGCCGCCAATCCTTCAGTTTTGTCGTATCTTTTGCGGCCCCCTGCACAGTAAATCCTCCTTTGATCTCATAAACAATAAAATATGAATCTTTTCTATGACTAACTATAGCATGTCAATATGAACTGAATATGAAATGAGGAGATAATGAGGATAGGTAGTATGGTTATTATATTAAATAAAGGAGTAACTATGAAATGAGGCTTTTTAGGATGGAAAAAAATACATCAGAAAAGCGCGAGGAATCAATGTTTTAAAATTGATGTCCCGCGCTTTCTAAGATGTCGACTAGCTAATTCCTAGTTTTTTTTAATAATTATACTCGTCCATAGAACCTAGCACAAACCCTATTATTCCAAATAAAACCATTAATACTACATATAAACCTATTGCAATCAACGCCCATACTAAAGCAGATTTAGCTGCTTTAGGCTTATCACCTTTCCATACAAAATACATAATAATCCCTAAAAGCGGTGTACAACAAAAGGAAAGGATATTAATAGCTATATTTGGTTTATCCTCTTCGGATGTATTATGTACACGAACACCACATTTTGGACAAATTTCTGCTTGTGCTGCAATTTCTTCACTACAGTGTGGACAAAACATTTAAATTATACCTCCTAAAATTAAAAGAATTCCCATTTTCCTACTGCTTTTCTTTCATATATTTTTTTCCCGATTAAATAAGCATCAATTAAAATGGGTATACCAACCATAATGAATCCTATAGGAAAAGGAATGAAAATAATAAATATTATAGATATAAATAAGCAAAGAAATCCCTTACCCATTTGATTATTAATGATTTGGCCTACACCAGGTATTAGAAATGTAAGTAATGTAGGAACTAGTGGATGAGTACCCTTTGAAGAATTTTTTAAAATAATACCGCATGAAGTACACATTTCTTGTAAAGCATTTAATTCATTCCCACAATTATGGCAGTAATTATACACTTTGAATTTTCCAACACCACAATTTGTGCAAATTTCTGCGTGTTCTGATAGATTGGATGCACAATATGTACAAAACATTTTCAGTCTCCTTAGTTAAAAATTAATGAACCAATATATTCTCCTTTTTTATAGAGATACATAGTTAGTTTCCAAAATAAGAGAGCGGCGTGTAAAATCATAAAAACAATGCCTATTCCCCCGAGTATTCCCGTTACTAATCGCCGATTATTAGTACTAAGCCATTTATTAAATAATTGTCCCGTTCCGTCTATAATCATAGGAATTGTTAAAATAAGTGCATAAAAAAAGGGTAAAATTTTAAATAATGCCAATATAATGCCAATTATATATCCTATACAAATTCCTG
This sequence comes from Lysinibacillus sp. Ag94, assembly GCF_023242215.1. NCBI lineage: Bacteria > Bacillati > Bacillota > Bacilli > Caryophanales > Bacillaceae > Lysinibacillus > Lysinibacillus sp. Ag94. The sequence goes on from NZ_CP096780.1 coordinate 1,532,117, forward strand.
TACAACGTGCGCAAATTGGAAATTGAACACCTCTGTAAAAAAAAGATCGGCTCGGTAATCTATGGCAAAGGAACAAAAGTTGAAAATATCGATTCACGAAATCACCTATTTAATCAAGTTTTTCAATAAAAGGAAACACCGAATATAATATACTATAAAAAGAAATATTGGTAGTACCTTCAATGATAAAAATTACTTTTTACATATTTAGAGATTAAATGAATAGGTATTTATTACTACTATAAATTTTTCTAGCTTTTTTAAGAGGAATGTTGAAAATAAGTTCCTTTTTTTGGAGGAATACCATATAATATTATAAACCGACAGTCGGTCTATTAAATGTTGTTTTATTCAAAAAATATAATAGTCACCATGTTGACGTTAATAATGCTATTGTGTATTATTTAGTAAACATGGTGACTAAATAGTGAGGTGCTACATATGGATTTACAGCTTTTATTGAAGGAATTGCATTTTATGCAGCAAAGTTATGCGACATTGTTTTCAGTTGTCAATAAAGTCCAAATAAAAGGAGATGAATATTTAGAGGTATTAACGTCGAGGCAGCATATGGCTCTTATTGCTATTGCGCATTTACCAGTAGAAAATACAACACTCGTAAATATCGCCAAAAAGCTTGGTACAACTAAGCAGACTGCGAATAAGTTAATAACGAGTCTTGTGAAAAAAGGATATGTCCAAACGGTACCAAGTAAATTAGATAAAAGGTCGATCAATGTCGAGATTACCTCAGAGGGAAAAACAGCTTTAATTGCTTGTTCGGAGAAGTCTACTTACTTTTTAGCAGATATCTTTAAAGACTTTACAACAGAGGAAATTGAAACATTATGGAAGCTATTACAAAAACTCTATCGCTTTGACGGTGAGGAACTAGACGGATATGAAGAAACGGTAAATATGGAGATCGAGGAGCCAAAACAGATTTCAGACTTCCAAGAGAGAGTTTTTACTGAGTTATTAAAAAGACGATATGGAGATGAAGAACGCCGTGACTAAAGGAGCTATAACATTTTTTCACCTTCAAAAAGCAAAAGATACTAAGCAGAAGTTACAAGAAAAAGTTTACCTTATGAAACGTAAAATAAAAAAATCTACGTTTGAGGTTAAGGAAAAATTTTATCGGAAATCAAACATTAATCGTACTGGAAATTATGTATCCATTATCGTGGGGGTCTTATTGTTAATAATGTCTTGGTATGTGCAAATAGAATGGCTCATTTGGTTAAGTACTATCAGTATTTTTAGTAATGTCTTTCTTCTTACAATCAAAGGCGCAATGAATGGTAAAGGAAGGGGTCAAATGAATGGAATCACAAAATAAAAGCAAAGGCTTTTCAAAAGATTTTAATCTTATGGTGATTGGGCAAATTATTTCTATATTAGGATCTGCGCTTTTAAGGTTTGCCTTATCACTTTATGTACTAGATATTACAGGACGTGCAGATCTTTTTGCGGTACTATTTGCGATATCGAGTATCCCAATTTTACTAGCACCGCTAGGAGGAGCAGTTGCTGACAGGTTTAATCGACGCAATTTAATGGTGATTTTTGATTTTACGAGTAGCATAATCGTTTTTATTTTCTTTGCAATGTTAGCTTATGGTAATAGTTCTATTTGGCTTATTGGTGTTGTGATGGTGCTTCTTTCCCTTGTTAGTGCTATGTATACACCAGCAGTGATGGCCAGTATTCCAGTACTTGTAGAAGAGGAGAAACTAGAGCAAGCTAATGGAATAGTCAATGGTATTCAATCATTGTCTAATGTAGCTGCTCCTGTATTAGGCGGAATACTTTACGGTTTAATAGGCTTAAAAGTGCTTGTCATAGTGAGTGGTGTGTTCTTTTTCCTTTCTGCTATATTAGAGATGTTTATCCATATACCATTTATGCAACGAGAACAGGATAGACATATTATTCCGACGCTTGTAAATGATTTGAAAGAAGGCTTTAGTTATGTAGTGAAGAAATCTTTTATATTCAAATGTATGATTTTAGCTGCATTATTAAATTTATTTTTAACACCGCTGTTTGTCGTAGGTGTACCGATTATTCTACGTGTTACAATGCAAAGTAGTGATACATTGTATGGAATAGGGATGGGATTAATCGATTTTGCTACAATTTTGGGAGCTTTATCAATGGGGTACTTTGCGAAAAAAATGGGTATCAATAATTTATACTTTTGGGTGTTTATCACAGCTTTATTGATTGTTCCAATGGCTCTAGCAGTTACGCCACTCATCCTTCATATAGGATATTATCCGTCCTATACTTTATTTGTCGGTAGTGCGCTTGTTATAGCTATGATTTTGACCGTCATTTCAATATATGTGATTACACTTGTACAAAAAGAAACGCCTAATGAAAACTTAGGGAAGGTCATGGCTATCATCATCGCCGTTTCACAATGTATGGCACCGATTGGCCAAATATTGTATGGCCTTTTATTTGAAGCATTTAGTGTTAAAGTCTACGTTCCTATTTTAATGATTAGTATTGTCATGGTAATGATGGCAATTACAACAAAGAGAATTTTACGCTTTGAAAAGAGCGAGGTAGCAGAATAATTCATAAGAAATCTTTTGCACAATGTTTTACTTTTTAAAATACTGACAATCATTTTCATATGATTAACTTTTGAGTCCCTTAGTGCACAGCAAAAGGGGCTCTTTTTTTAGATAAAAGAAGTAGATGTGTTGCTTAGGGAAGTATGACCGAGCAAAAAGCTTTAATTGAAGAAGGGGGCGTACGTATTCGCCCAATTTTTATGACAGCAATTGCAACAATGGGTGCATTAATCCCGATAGCTATTTCGAATGCTCAAATTCCCCTTACGTTGTAGTTATATGCCGACTATCTACTTTTTTAATATTGTTTATCGTCCCTATTCTTTATAGTCTAATTAACAAGAATTAAAATCATAGAGAGGTAGGGACGGAAGTATAATTTCAAAAAAGATTTTCCACACATTAGAAAAGCGCGAGAAATCATGTTGCTAAAATTGATATCTCGCGCATTTTAAGAGTTTGCTTCAGTTTTGTCCGAGCCTTTTATATTGGTGATATTAGTACCATCTTCTCCGACGCCTCGCAGGTATTCTTTGTCGAGATTGAAATTCGTCAGACGGGAAGATTGGTTGAGGGATGCTTTCAATATCGGAACGAATAATTTGATGTTGCGGAAGTTCTATTTTTGAAACTGTGATATTTTGAGTATTGTTCAAGAGTGGTGAGGATAGCTGATTATATTCCACATTGTCTTCTAAAAAAGCTGTTTCAGTAGATGTCATGTTTTGCGTACTAGTTAAGAGAGGAATAGTTTGCGGAGTATATTCTATTTCGTCTTCTAAATACGTTGTTTGCAAAGAAGCTTGAGAAGAGTATTCTACAATTTCTTCAACTGGCGTGATGTGTGGAGAAGTGTTCAAGAATGGTACAGTGTGCTCATTATTACCCATAACAATCGTAGAGTCATCATGTTGCCGTTGCGCATGTTTTATTTCATGCTGGATTTCAGCATGATGTGGCTCTTGCACAGGATGAAATTCCTGCGTGACGAGTATTGGTCGCATCATGTCATGATCTTCATGTTCTAGGAAATGACAATGCCACATATATTGGCCGACATGATCTTTCCAATGCATAATAATTTTCGTAACCTTCCCTGCTTCCGCTTTTACAGTATCCTTCCAACCTTGCTCATAGTTATGCGGTTTTTCAGGGGGCCCTGTAAATGCCAGTCTACCTTCAGTTTGATATAGCTCCATATCGAAAGGGCGCCGTTCTAGTATTTTAAATTGAATTAAATGTAGATGAATAGGGTGATCAAACCGCGTGGCATTTATAAAATTCCAAATTTCTATACTATCAAGTGCAGGCTTTTCGGTAGTAGGATCATGATACATACGATTATTTAATAAAAACATTGGTCGACCAAAATCGTCTGTCGTAGCAGCTAATGGTAAATGTCTCTCGATATGTGCATCGTGTGAATGTAAATCCGATGATACTGCGAGTCTTTCTGGTATCTCACTAGTATCCTCACACTTTAGAGGAAGACACACTTTAAACTGCATGATTACCCGTGTATGTTCATCAATGAAATCTTCATCAGAATTGACTAACATTATTTCCTGACCTTCATATGATGAAAAATCGACTATAACATCTGTTCGTTCTGCCGGCAATAATTCGACAGATTGAATTTCTTGAGGCTTAGTTAAAAAGCCTCCGTCTGTTCCGATTTGTATCATAGGATCACCGTTTGAAAGGCTAATGACATAACCTCTTCTATTGGAACCATTGAGAAAACGAAATCTATATTTACGAGGTTCGACATTTAAATATGGCCAGACCTTCCCGTTTACAACGATGGTATTACCAACAAAGCCAGGTGTAATAGATGGATGAACGGAAACTGGGAATGGTGGTTCATCTGGATAGAAAAGTGAGCCGTCTTCATTAAACGATTTATCTTGTATTAAGATGGGATACTCATAGTCACCACAAGGTAGGTTAGAACGCTCTTCAAGCGAATCTCGAAGTAAATAAAAACCGGCTAATCCCGCATAGACATTTAAACGAGTTAATGCCATTGCATGATCATGGTACCATAGAGTTGCGCCGGGTTGATGATTAGTATATTCATGTATTTCTTTATTGAATTTTGGACCTGTTTGTGCATAATCTCTTGTGTACCATGCATCGGGATGTCCGTCGCTCTCCCAATCTACATTTGCGCCATGTAAATGTGTAACAGTTCTTACTTCCTTTGAATCGTTTGCCGCATGCAGTGAAACATCAACGGGTAAAAAGTGATTTAAGGGCAATTGATTATTATATCTAACATAAATACTTTTGTCTTTTGTAGCCTCAATTGTCGGTCCGGGATAAAGTCCGTTATAGCCCCATATGATTGATTTTGGGAAATCTTTATGGAAAGAATGCTCTGCTTGCATCATTTTAAGTTCATAATAATTTTTTCTCTGTTGGCCTTTATAATATTTAGGTTTAGCGGTAACCGGTTTTGGCAGCTCATCCACAAATTTTGGTATTGTCTCTGGATCTGTAGGATTAACTTCTTTAGTCAAAACATCACGTCCCTTTTCAATTCTTAAAATTGCTCATTACCTCATCATATGGGTAAAAACAATAGGCAACTAGGACAATAATGGAGATAATTGTACTTATAAAAAAATTTCTCCATTTTAATTATTTCAGCAAATATCATTTGTGCCGAAAGCGAGGGATAGGACAGATGTCTCCACCTCGAACATTTGCTGAAATATAAGAAGAACTCAGTCTAAGAACGCCACGTCCTGTGGCAATTTATGTGTAAAAGCGAAGCGACAGCAAAAGGTGTGGGCATGCGCGTTTGTATCAATTACAAAAAACTTTTATATCAATGCTTGTACAGTGCTAGATGACGGTCGTCCTACTATGTTGTTTTATGGATTATCATAGAATTTTAGCGATAAATTTTGCTTCCTATTTGCAATTGTGAATAGGAATTTTTCCATTGAAAGGGTTTTCTTTCTTAAGGGCTGCACGAAAAAGAAAAAAATTACTATCCGAATCATTTGAAAACGTTATTCTATCAACGTACAATATATGAAATTAAGAAACACGACAGCACAAAATTGTTGTATAATGTTGTGGTATGAGGAAAGAAAGCAGGTTGGCAAAAATGGAAAGCAAAATGAATGTATACGCAGTTATAGACATGCAGAAGCATCAGGCAATCGTGTTAAAGAATACGCTAGATGTGAAACTTAAGGTGAATATATGAAAAACTGGTTGATTTTCATTTCTGTCTTTATAGTTTCATTGTCACTTGTCATTAGTATTTTAGTACTCTGGAAAGCCGAGGCTCCATTCCGTTCAATTGAAGAGCAGGCTGAACAGTTGGCACTCGATGCCAAAGCCCTCGCAATTGTCTCGGAGTCTTACACATATAATGGCAAACATTCGTATGTCACTGTGTTCGGGGCAGATGAATATGGTGATAAAAAAGCTGTCTTTGTTCCGACGAATCTAAAAGCAGATTCAATTAAGGAAGTACTTTTAAAAGATGGTATTACGGAAAAGCAGGCATTATCGGTTTTGAAAAAAGAAGGCAATGTACAAAAAGTCCTTAATATCAAATTAGGCTATGAGGAGCCAGGTGCTGTTTGGGAAATTACATACCTAAACGATCGCGATAAGCTCAACTATGTCTATATTATGTTTAAGGACGGCGACTGGTGGAAGCGCATTACGAATTTATAAGAGGAGTAGATCTCGTATGAAAAATTTATTAGCAAACCGTGTAAAAACTTTAACACCTTCTTCAACTTTAGCAATTACTGCGAAAGCAAAGGAATTAAAAGAGCAAGGTATTGACGTTATTGGTCTAGGTGCTGGTGAGCCTGACTTCAACACGCCACAAAATATTTTAAATGCTGCCATTGACTCGATGGAAAAAGGTTTAACAAAATATACACCTGCTGGCGGTCTTCCAGTACTTAAGAAAGCGATTATCGATAAACTTCAACGCGACAACAATCTTACATACAAGCCGAATGAAGTAATTGTAGGTGTTGGAGCAAAACATATTCTTTATACTTTATTCCAAGTGATTTTAAACGAGGGCGATGAAGTTATTATTCCAATTCCTTATTGGGTATCTTATCCTGAGCAAGTAAAATTAGCGGGCGGTGTACCTGTTTATGTTGAAGGCACACGTGAGCAAGGCTATAAAATTACTGCGGATCAATTAAGAGCTGCTGTGACAGATAAAACAAAAGCAGTTATTATTAACTCTCCTAGCAACCCATCAGGGATGATTTATTCTCGTGAAGAGATTGCTGAAATTGCTGCTGTTGCAGAAGAAAAAGATATTTTAATCGTGTCAGATGAAATTTATGAGAAGCTTGTATACAATGGTATTGAGCATTTTTCAATTGCACAGCTATCTGATGCAGTGAAAGCACGTACAATCGTTGTAAATGGTGTTGCAAAATCTCACTCTATGACAGGCTGGCGTATCGGATATGCTGCAGGGGATGCGGACATTATTAAAGCAATGACCGATCTTGCATCGCACTCTACATCGAACGCAACAACAACTGCACAGTATGCAACAGTGGAAGCGTATAATGGACCACAAGACGCTGTAGAAGAAATGCGACAAGCATTTGAATCTCGTCTTGAAAAAATTTATCCACAGTTAAGTGCAATTCCTGGCTTCAACGTTTTAAAACCGCAGGGTGCATTCTATTTATTACCAGATGTAGCAGAAGCTATGGCTCACACTGGTTATGATTCAGTAGATGCATTCGCTTCGGATATTTTAACAGAAGCAAACGTAGCAGTGATTCCAGGTTCTGGCTTTGGTGCACCAACTACAATGCGATTATCTTATGCTACATCATTAGACTTATTAGAAGAGGCAGTCCGTCGAATTGATACATTTGTAAAATCAAAATGGCAAGACTAATCCTTTTATCATCTTTCAGCAGATCTTTTTTGTACCGAAAGCGTAGCGACAGGTACAGAAGTCGCCCACCTCTATAGGTGGTGAGATGAATGCGAATGTAAGCTATTTTTCAGAGGGGGTCCAAACGCCCGCTGAAATAGTGGAACTCAGTCTAAGAACGCCACGTCACCTGTGGCAACGACTGAGTGACCAACATCTTGTTGGCCTAAAGCCTCCGGCGGATGTCATGGAATCGGAAAGGAGTTCCTAGGGGATGTTAGCCTAAAACCATCGCATCCATGCGATAACGGCTAACTGACCTGCGTCATGCAGGCCTAAGCACAAAGCCGATTCCAGACGCAATTATGCCAAGGCACAATTGATTGAACTTTGGAGGATTTCTATGAAAAAAATTATGATTCAAGATATGCCAAAGCATATCGGTGAAACCGTCAAGCTAGGAGCTTGGTTAGCAAACAAACGATCAAGTGGGAAAATTGCCTTCTTACAATTACGTGATGGGTCTGGCTTTGTTCAGGGCGTTGTTGTAAAAGAAGAAGTAGGCGAAGAAATTTTTGCCATTGCAAAAGGTATGTCCCAAGAAACTTCAATGTACATTACGGGCGAGGTTAAAGCAGATGAGCGTTCAAGCTTTGGCTGTGAAATTGCTGTAACTGGTATTGAAGTACTACATGCTGCAACTGATTTCCCTATTACGCCAAAAGAACATGGTCCAGAGTTTTTAATGGACAACCGCCACTTATGGCTACGTTCTCGTAAGCAACATGCGATCATGAAAATTCGTAACGAAATTATTCGTGCAACTTACGAGTTTTTCAACGACAATGGCTTTACAAAAATGGACCCACCGATTTTAACTGGGTCAGCTCCAGAAGGTACTTCTGAGCTATTCCACACAAAATATTTCGATGAGGATGCCTATCTTTCTCAATCTGGTCAGCTTTATATGGAAGCGGCTGCGATGGCATTAGGTAAAGTGTTCTCATTCGGTCCTACATTCCGTGCAGAAAAATCTAAAACACGTCGTCACTTAATCGAGTTTTGGATGATTGAACCAGAAATGGCCTTTGTGGAATTTGAAGAAAACCTAGAAGTGCAAGAACAGTATGTAGCGCACATTGTGCAATCAGTTCTGGCAAACTGCAAATTAGAATTAGAGCGACTTGGTCGTGATACTTCAACACTTGAAAATATCAAAGCACCATTCCCTCGTATTTCTTACGATGATGCTATTAAATTATTACATGAGCAAGGATTTGACGATATTGAATGGGGCGATGATTTCGGTGCACCACATGAAACAGCAATTGCTAATTCATTTGATAAACCTGTATTCATCACTTGTTACCCAGTAGGCATTAAGCCATTCTACATGCAACCACATCCTGACCGTGATGATGTAGTATTATGTGCAGATTTAATTGCACCAGAAGGTTATGGTGAAATAATTGGTGGTTCTGAGCGTATTCACGACTATGATTTATTAAAATCACGTCTTGAAGAGCATCAATTATCTTTAGATGCCTATGCATGGTATTTAGAGCTACGTAAACAAGGTTCTGTACCACATTCAGGCTTCGGTCTTGGATTGGAACGTACAGTGGCATGGATTTCTGGCACGGAGCATATTCGTGAAACGATTCCATTCCCACGTTTACTAAACCGCTTATATCCATAAGTAATACCTAGTTTGATTTTAGGTTTTGCTGCACGTCAAAGCAGTTAAAATTAAAAAAAAGTCGCGTAGTGATGTGTCTACGCGGCTTTTCTACTTACGATAGAAAAAGGAGTCAAGTATAATATGAGCACAAATAACGATCGACTCCGTACATGGACTGAGCAGAGAATGATCCAAATTCCTCAGCTGTTTTTTCAGTTTTATAAGGAGTTAAATATTGAGGATGATGAGGCACTTATTGTGATGCATTTACTTGCGTTCCATATGGAGGGGAATGATTTTCCTACGCCTAATGACCTGATGAATCGTCTGACAATGCCTGGCAATGACATTACTTCACGACTACAGCGATTAATGCAAAAAGGTTTCCTTGAAATAACAAGCGATGTCGATGCGAATGGCAAACTATATGAAAAATATTCGGTTTACCCACTTTGGGAGCGTATTATGCAGATGATTGAAATGAAGGAACATCAAAAATCAGCAGCATCACTTCGACAAGAAGAGGGTGAAATATTCCGATTATTTGAAGAGGAAATGGGGCGTCTTTTATCTCCTTTAGAGCTAGAAAAAATCGGATCTTGGTTAGATGAGGATAAGCACAGTCCGGCGCTTATTAAGGAGGCGCTTAAGGAGGCTGTATTTGCTGGCAAGCTAAGTATTCGTTATATAGATCGAATATTACTGGAGTGGAAAAAGAAAAATATTGCGACACCACAAGCAGCACAGAAGCAAAGCGAGCAGTTCCGGGAAAAACAAACATTTAACCGACCGCCAGTCCGAACAATGCAGCAAGAAACGCAGTCAACAAATAAAGTACCATTTTATAATTGGTTAGAAGAAAGAGAATAGGAGGCTTCCGACATGTTAACAAAAAAACAATGGGAGCATTGTCTAGCGGAAATGGATCGTATGTTTCCTGATGCACATTGTGAGTTAGTACATGACAATCCGTTTGAACTAACTATTGCCACGTTATTATCGGCACAATGTACAGATGTACTTGTAAACAAAGTAACGAAAACATTGTTTCAAAAATATAAAAAGCCGGAAGATTACTTAGCTGTATCCTTAGAAGAGCTACAACAGGACATTCGCTCCATTGGCTTGTATCGAAATAAGGCAAAGAATATTCAAGCATTATGTCAAAGGCTATTAGAGGAATATGAGGGAGAAATACCTGCAAGTCGAGAAGCACTAGTTACATTGCCTGGTGTTGGTCGTAAGACTGCTAATGTCGTGTTGTCTGTTGCTTTTGAAATTCCTGCACTTGCAGTAGATACACATGTAGAGCGCGTCTCTAAGCGATTGGGGCTTTGTCGCTGGAAGGATTCAGTGCTTGAAGTCGAAGAAACAATTATGAAAAAAACACCGATGGACAAATGGTCGAAAACACATCACCAGTTAATTTTCTTCGGTCGTTATCATTGTAAAGCCCAAAACCCTAACTGTCACACTTGCCCTTTACTTGATGATTGTAGAGAAGGGCAAAAACGTTTGAAGAAAGGGTTGGTGAAGGAAGCGTGAATGTAGAGGCACTCGAAAAGGAAAAAGTAGATGCTTGGTTTGCAGAGTGGGCAGAACTAGAAGGCAAAATTCATGCAGCTCATGATACAAGGAATGGTGAAGCAAAAGGATTGATGGAAAATGCCATTTTATTGTTTGAGCGCTTAGTGCAAGATGCAGGGGATGAAGTGTTGCCTATTAATGGTGTCGAACGCTTAACCTTTATAAAAGCAAAGCCTGGCCAATATGCCTGTTATCGTCAGCTCGATGAATTATTTAAGGAAACAAAAAAGCGAGCAGCACGGCTACGCTTGCAGGCTGCAAAAAAATAATACAGACAGATAGATCTAAAAAGATATAAAAAAAGGCTGGTACATAACTAGTCAAAACCTTAAAAGCGCGAGAAATCATTTTTAAAATGTTGATTTCTTGCGCTTTTCTGTGGTCAAAGTGTTGAGCTACTTCCACAGTTTGTTGCACGCTTTCGCGCAAAAAAAGCATCTTTTGAAGTTTCAATTTATTACTATAAATATTGCCCTGCCAAAGAAACATTTTTATATCATGTGGTTGATTGGTGGGGGAGCGACCGACGAAGCGATATACTTTTTTGACACTTTGACTTAAAGAGATATAGATTTTCAACAACAAAAAAGCAGAGTAGCGTTTTGCTACTCTGCTTTATTTTATTCAGTACTACCGGTACCATCATCCGGTGCGGTTGGTTCAGTTGGCGTTGTTGGCGGCTTGCTACCATTATTGTTGCCGTTGTTGTTACCTGGGGGGGTACCGTTATTTCCTGTATTGCCGCCGTTACCGTTCCCACCGGCGTTACCATTGCCACCAGTATTAGCATTACCATTGTTGCTGTTATTGCCATTGTTACCATTTCCGTTACCATTGTGGTTACCGTTGTCCCCGTTGTTACCATTTTGATCAGGTGCTGTTGGCTCCTCAACATCAGGTTTATCCGGAGTATCTGGCTCTTTGTCTTTATCCTCTTCATCAGTCGTACCTGCTATTTGGAAGGTAGCTGTACCTGGTTTACTGCGTGTATCCTCAACAACTGCTACGACAGAAATCGTGTAATTGCCATCTTCTAGTTCTTTGCTGCTAATTGATAAGTCTTTGCTTTCCGTTGTACCAAGAGAAATAGTTTTTCCGCCTTCTCGTTTAGCAGATACCTCGAAGGTAGTTGGTAGCGGTTCATTTGTTTCCGGATTAAGCATTGCATCATGCTCCCAAGAAATATTGATTGATTGACCTTCTATATCAAGGCTTGCACTTACATTGTAAGGTGAAGCAAGTTCCGGCATTGCGTATTCATCTGAAACATCCTTAGGCTCTGTACCACGGACAAATAGCTCTGTTCGACGTTTCTCACTTGGAGTAAAGTTACTTGCTAATTTAAGTGGCTTTGTGCCTGCTTCAATTGTAGCTTCCACAACTGAGCTTGGTTTTTTGAAACGTGGTGTTTCAACGTTCGCCGAAATCCCTTTCATAATTTGTTTAAATAAATGTTGTGGTAAACGACGTTCATCCCAAGTTGTAATAGGATCAAAGTGTTTTTCATAACCACTCCAAATAGCGATTGAATAGTTTGATGTGTAACCAGCAAACCATGAATCAGGTACACTTGTAGCCGGTAAATTATGCTTATTAAAATCAGCGCGTGAATAGTTTGTTGTACCTGTTTTACCTGCGATATCTAATCCAGGTACATTGGCTGCAGTACCTGACGCATCAGGTTTATTACCGACAACATCACGTAACATATCTGTCACCATATAAGCTGTATAATCACTCATTGCTACAGTTGGCTCTGGTGTGTATTCTTTTGTTGTTTTACCGTCACGGTAAACGATTTTTATAATTGAATGAGGATCAGTGTAAACACCATTATTCCCAAATGCTGCAAAGGAAGCAGCCATTTGCGTAGGAGACATCGTAATATCCCCACCACCGATCGCATCAGATTCGTAAACATTTTTAGCATCAATACCTAAACGGCCAATAAATTCTTTAGCTTTATCAATACCAACTTCTTGTAATGCTTTCACAGCTGGAACGTTACGTGAAGCATATAAAGCTTTACGTGCTGTTATTGCTCCCATATACTTATTATCCCAGTTTGTGATAGTTTGATCGGAATTTGAGTATTTCATAGGTTCATCCACAAGTGTTTGACCTGTTGACCATTTTAAATTTTCAATTGCTGGACCATAATCTAGTAATGGTTTCATAGTTGAGCCTGGTTGATGATGCATGTCATATGCATAGTTCCAACCGCGTTCAGCCCCGTAATTGCGTCCGCCACCGATTGCTTGAATTTGTCCAGTTTTCGTATCAATGACAGACACACCCGATTGGATTTCTTTTGATGGGAAGTTACTGTCATCATTCATAATATTTTCAACAATTTGCTGAGCATTCGGATCAAGAGTTGTGTAAACTTTAATACCTTCTGCCATTGCACTACCATCACCGTTATCCTCTAGTTCATTAATAACAACATCAAGGAAGGCATCATATTTAGAGCCAGAGAATTTTTGACGTGTCGCATCGTCAGCTAGGCCAGCTTGTACGTTTACTTTCTTAGCTTCCTCCATTTGAGCTTTTGTAATTTTACCATGTTGATACATTAATCCTAGAACTGTATTACGACGTTTTTCTGCAAGTTCAGGATTTTTCAATGGATTGTAAGCATTTGGACGTTGTACTAAACCTGCAAGTAATGCCTCTTCATCTAAAGTTAAATCTTTTAGCTCTTTTCCATAGAAATATTGGGCTGCTGTACCGAAGCCATAAACACGACCTGACATCAGCATTTTGTTAAAGTACATTTCAAAAATTTCTTCTTTTGTATATTTACGTTCTAATTGGAAGGAAAGCCAAGCTTCCTGTGCCTTACGTTTTAATTTTTTTTCATTTTGTAAAAATGAGTTTTTAACAACTTGTTGTGTTAATGTCGAAGCCCCTTGTGCCCCGAAGCCATCACGGAAGTTAGCGAGTATTGCACCACCCAGGCGATAAAAATCCATACCACCGTGTTCGAAAAAGCGTACATCTTCCGTTGCAAGGATCGCATTAATCATATCCTCTGGTATATCTTCATATTTTACATATTTACGATTTTCTGCACCAATTGTTGCAAATAAATCACCGTTTTTATCATAGAACTCTGAGGAAACTGGGTCCTTCAGTAAGTTTTCATCTAGTTCAGGTGCGCTACTTGCATAATAGGCGAATAACCCAGCACCTCCAATAAAACATGCAGCTATAACAGCTACTATTGTTAACGTAATGCGCTTGAACCATTTTTTCTTCGATGGTTTCGGAGCGCTTTTTTTATTTTTTTGAGCGAGAGCCTTTTGATGCTCACCGCGTGTTGGACGACGTTCAGTCATTCTACTATCTCCTCACTTTCAGAACCATGGCTTTTTGCTTCAATTAGCTTTTGAACAATCGGTAAATAATCGATCCGTGGATAATAGCTTGTAGGAATTTCAAAAGCTTCCTTTTCTATAGTTGTAAAGGGAATCGATTTACGTTCACCGTTTTCCATCGCTAGCCAGGCCTTTTGTAAAACATCGTATGGCACGATAAAATATCGTTCAAAAGCTGAGAAACGAACGATAATAAAAGCCACACCATTTTGTTCCGTCACTTGCTGCATATGTGTCATTTGATGTATATGAATATTCTTTAGGGGAAAGCTGGTCTTTGAAGCAGTTTCCTTTGCATCAAAATCAATATAATGCCCATCCCAAACACCATTGTAATCTGTTGTTGACGGTGTTCGGAAATAAGCCTCACGAATAACTGCAGCACTTCGTGATGGGTACTCTACTTTGACGATTTGCACGGGAACAGGTTTCTTATGAATGATAGCAAGTCGCCTTTTTACATAATAATCATTTGCTTCATTAATTTCATCTTCTAGTGTTTTCCCTCGATTACTAAAAGAAAAATCCTTGTCCTTTCCCTTTTTTGCTGTTTTTTGAACAGTTGGATTAGGGGAATATAATTTCCCATTCGGATAACGAATTGTCACTTAGTTCACCCTCTATAATACTGCTATTATACAATAGTTTACCATGATTAAGTAGCAGTTCTCCACTTCCAATAATAGTATGATTGATGCTAGATTAGCGGTAGTTTAAATTACCATTAAATAACCGATCCTTGGGCAAATTTCGCCTCTTAAAGTCGAAAAATATCATGGAATATAACTCGAGAATCGTCAAAATAACTGATGAAATTTCCAAACGAATTTATAGAAAAAACTGGTCTCTCGTTAGTTTCTCTACTTAATAGACGATTTAGAAGACTACGAAAATAGACTAGTTCAATTAAATTTTATCGAAATACTTCTTCTTTCAGCTAACTTACGCTTATTTTGTCACGCATGAAGGGTATTTTATACATGCGAGGAATACATAAATTAAAGCAAAGGAGGCGTTATTTTGAACAAGTTAAAACAATTAGTTGCGCAGTTGGATCTGGTCAATCAATTACTGTTAACGAGAGTGTCTTTGGAAAACAACGCACAGAGCATGAATTTTTTTATGCAGCTTAAATCTGTTAGCCAGAAAGTAAGCTTAGCAGAAAAGAACTGGCAAGTAAAGAATGCTTGTTCGCCTATTAGTAGTGAAAAATGATAGACTTTGGTACACTTATCTCATATGCAATATAAATAACCCAATATGAGTATTTTTCATACATTATCTACCACAATGAGTGATGTACCTTCAATAGTACTCATCACCAAAAGCTAGGGATGTCATTATCTTGAAAGATATGCCATTTATATGGGCAGATTGATGTGATGACTGGGCAACGCTTTAGTCACTGGTAAGACCTCGAGAATGCGCTAGTAGTGGACAAGACTAAAAACATTATATGTCCTGTGATAGCTCTTTTGAGACCAACATTGTGCGCTGTCGTTGCTCTTCCCACAGTCGAACGAAAATCAATCTCAAGTTTATGGTGATGAGCCATAAATAGAGCTTTTATTCATCATTGGGAGTAATATAACTCATATAATATAAATAATTTTGTAGACTAAGGTAGAACGAAATTTAGAATAATAGGTTCGCTTGCGCTCATGGAAATGCAGGTGAATCTTTATTGTAAGGATGGATTCAACCTAAATACGATAAAATTCTAAGGTTCATCACCAAAAGTTGTGTTGAAACATGTGACAAGTAATGCGTTAGAGGCTATCAAACGAACCTCGGTTGTTGCTGTCGCTACGCTTTTGCACAGAAGAACCTTGGTTGTTCCATTCGGACGCCCTAGGAAAATGCTTAGCCGAAACGGATACAACCCAACTTTATGATGATGAGCCTTCATTAATGAGATGAGGTGCGAAATTGTTGTTACTGCAGCAAACTTCCCAATTAATAGATGAATGTGAAAAATGTGTTTCACGCTTTTGGCAAATGCGTGAGGAGGATCGTTCTCCTGACTTTTTTGTGGAGGTTAAGCCACACGCTGATGTCATTCACCAGCTTTTAAAGGAATGGCAGCAAGAGGCGAATAAGTGGATTCAAAAAAATCAGCCAAAATATATGCATACACAACAAATTGCTTCAGCGGTGGAATCGATGGAGCAATTTGTTGTGCAATCCTTTTATAAAGAAACGAGTAAAAAGCGTTTTTTAGATGCGATTCATTCAACGTCTTATACATTAAAGATTTTTGAAAGGTTAGTGAAGGAGATAGAAACAGATGTTATCGAAAAAAAGGACCATTAGTGAACTGTTAAACGAGTGGAGATATGATGAGGAGTTAAAGGAACGCATTTTACACTGGCAAACGCTTGAAGGGCGTGAAGCAAAATATGCACCTTTACCAGAAAATTTACATCCTTCACTTGTAAAGGCTCTTCGCACAAGAGGGATAGAACAACTGTATACCCATCAACGTCAGGCGTTTGATTATGCGATGGAGGGTGTTTCTTTTACTGCCGTTACACCAACAGCTTCTGGAAAATCATATTGCTACCATTTACCGGTACTACAAAAAATATTAAATGATAAAAATTCACGCGCGATTTATTTATTTCCAACGAAAGCTTTAGCGCAGGATCAGAAAAATGATTTAAATGAATTAATCGAACAAAGCGGTGAGGAAATTTTAAGTTATACGTATGATGGAGATACCGCGCCTGGCATTCGCCAAAAAGTTCGTAAGGCAGGGCATATTGTAATGACAAATCCTGATATGCTTCATTCAGGGATTTTGCCACATCATACGAAATGGGTTTCACTATTTGAAAATTTGCAGTATATCGTCATTGATGAGTTGCATACATATAAAGGTGTGTTTGGCTCGCATGTTGCGCACGTTATTCGAAGATTAAAACGTATTTGTGAGTTTTATGGCAGTAAGCCGATTTTCATTTGTACATCAGCAACGATCAAAAATCCAAAAGAGTTAGCGGAAGCTTTAACGAATGAAAGCCATGCCTTAATTAGCGATTCTGGAGCGCCAGTTGGGAAAAAGACATTTCTTTTTTATAATCCACCAATCGTCCATAAAACATTTGGCGTGCGTCGAAGTGCTGTTTTAGAGGTGAGCGATCTCGCGAAAAGATTATATACAGCAGGTATTCAAACGATTATTTTTGCCAAAAGTCGTGTGCGAGTAGAAATGATTGTGACGTATTTAAAGGAGCTTACACGCAATAAGCTTTTAGATGAATCGGTGAGAGGTTATCGTGGTGGTTATTTACCCTCTGAGCGACGTGTTATTGAACGAGGGCTTCGTGATGGTACTATTCAAACGGTGGTTAGTACAAATGCGCTGGAATTAGGCGTTGATATTGGCCAATTACAAGCATGTATCATGACAGGATACCCGGGAAATATCGCTAGTGCTTGGCAGCAAGCGGGTCGTGCTGGTCGTCGTCAGGACGAGGCGCTAATCATTTATGTAGCGCAATCGGCAGCACTTGACCAGTACGTAGTGAACCATCCACTTTTTTTACTTGGCAGTGCACCAGAGGAAGCGCGTATTTATCCTGAAAATATGTTGATTTTAATGGATCATTTGAAATGTGCAGCGTTTGAGCTACCATTTTCCGTACATGATATGTATGGTGAATATGAGATTCAGGAGTTACTGGCCTATTTAGCGGAGGAAGGCGTTGTTTTTAAAACGAGTGAGAAGTGGCATTGGATGAGTGACCGTTTCCCGGCACATGACATTAGTCTTCGTTCTGCTTCACAAGAAAATGTTGTGATAATTGATATGACTATTCCTGCACAAACAAAGGTTATCGGTGAAATGGATCGTCATAGTGCGATGACATTGCTTCATGAAGAGGCGATCTATTTGCATCAAGGCATACAATTTCAAGTAGAAAAACTTGATTGGGAAGAAAAGAAAGCCTTTGTACGAGAAGTAGATGTCGATTACTATACTGATGCAAATTTAGCAGTAGAGATGAAGGTGCTAGAGGAAGATCGGAGCCGAGATTATCAGGGTGGAGTTATTGGCTTCGGTGATGTTGGGTTAGTCGCGCAGGCAACGATCTTTAAAAAAATACGCTTCGGTACACACGATAATATCGGTTCTGGTCCTATTCATTTACCGCCTGACGAAATGCATACAAGCTCATCGTGGCTATCATTCTCTGCGCTAGAAAAATGGTCAGAGGCGGAACTTACGGATGCCATGACTGGAGCTGCCTATGCGATGAATGCGTTCATACCTTTGTTTATTCAATGTGATAGTAGTGATGTAGCAGTTGTCCCACAAGTAAAGGCAACTCATAATGAGCAACCGACGTTTTTTGTTTATGATAAGTATCCTGGTGGTATTGGTCTAAGTGAAAAAGTTTATGAACTATGGGAAGAGCTATTATCGAGAACTCAGCACCATGTAATGAGCTGTGCTTGTGAATCAGGTTGTCCATCGTGTATAGGAGCTCAAGATAGCTTGCAGCAGGGGAAGAAGAAAGTAATAGAGCTGCTTCAAGTTTTAAATTAAAGTACAAAGAGGGCTTGATAGGAAAAAGTCTAATACTATTCCTAAGTCCTCTTCTTTCATTCGTGTATAAATCAATTCCCGGTTGCTCAATTTCAGCGAAAAATCTACTATTAGTCAAATAGATTTCAATTATTAACTTTATCCACTAAATTGGCCTGTACTCTACGACGAAATCAAAACGACAAGAGTACTCGTCTAGCCCTTCTAAAAATCACGTCCTTTTTAGCTAAAAGTTGCACTATGATTACTATAAGTTATACTTGTGGTAAAAACTCAAAATAGTTTATAGCAAGCAAAGAAAAACGTACACAAATTTTAGCAATTTTACATGCAGAAAATGAGTGAAGGAAATGTCTTACGAAAATAAAATTTTACAAATGAAAAAAATGCTCGGTAAAAAAACGACAACAACTATAAAAAAAGAGGAAAAACCTGTTTATCAAAAGCCTATTGCTCCAAGCTATACAGAGCGGTGGGAAAAAGCGGGCTTAACGGTTGTAGAAAATGATTTCGGTATTGTTTTTAAACGACAAGTGCGTTATCCATTTAGTTATCAGCATGGTCATTATAAATTGCAGTCATTTTTTGATGCATTAGGAAAATGGCAAAAGGCAAAGTTCGAACATCCATATGCGTTAGCAATGAATGAAAAAGTATTGTTTTTTGATACGGAAACGACTGGGTTAAAGGGTGTAGGTACACAAATTTTTCTTCTGGGCTTTTTAGAAGTGTCAAAAGAAGATGAAAGCTTTATTTTAACGCAATTTATTCTAGCCGATCCTGCTCATGAGGCCGCGTTACTTTTTGAATCGAAGCTTTGGCAAAAAACAGCAACGGTAATTACCTACAATGGAAAAAGCTTTGACTGGCCGCAACTTGAAACACGTTGGACACTCCATCAAAAAGAATTACCTAAATTGCGTACACAGCGGCAAATTGATTTGTTGCATAGTTCAAAGCGTTTATGGAAAAATGATATGGAACGAATGAAATTAAAATCTGTGGAAGAAGAGAAGCTTGGCTTTTCCCGTATTGGAGATATACCTGGATATCTAGCACCAATCATTTATTTAGATGCCATTAAAAGCGGTGTACCAGATGCACTTATGAAAGTCCTTCTTCACAATGAATGGGATTTACTTTCACTGATTACGCTTTATGTCCATTCTACAAATTTGCTGTTTGAGGAGGCAAGCGAAGAATCGGCAAAAACGTTTACAAATATCGGGAAATGGTATGCTGATTTAAAAGAGGGTTCACAGAGCGTAAAAGTTTTGGAAAAGGTAACGACCCAATTTGATGCACTCGAAGCAGGAAATGCACAATATTATTTAGCAATCCAGCATAAAAGAAATAAAAAGTTTAGTGAAGCAATCGATGCATTTGTGGCTGCTCTTCATTTCGTTGATTCACGAAAAAAGTTGCATGTATTAGAACAGCTCGCTATGATATATGAACATCAAATGAAAGATTATAACCAGGCCATTTATTATACGCAAGAGGGCATAAAATTAATTAAAAAGAATGAGCAATGGAGAGTAGAACAAAAGGAGAAATGGGAAATTTCTTGGGAAAAGAGGTTACTCAGATTAGGAAATAAGAAATAATTTCCCGGGTAAGCGCAAGAAACGACAAGTTTAGCCTTACATTTGATGTTTTCAAACGATATAATATGATGAAGTGTGCTATAATGTAACGTATGTAGTGTGAGGAAGGGCGATGTGAATGGATATTAAATTAACGTCAAAAATGATCCTTGAAAAGGAATTTAAGAAAAATTTTAAAGGCTACAATGTTGAAGAAGTCGATTCATTTCTTGATGAAATAATACAAGATTATGAAACGTTTGAAAAAGTGGTGGCCCAACTTCGTGAAGAAAATAAACAGCTAAAAGAAGAAATTGATAATACTCCTAAGAGACAACCTGTTGCATCTGCTACTGGTACGACAAACTTTGATATTTTAAAACGTCTTTCGAATTTAGAGAAACACGTATTTGGTAGTAAGTTGTACGAATAATTTTTTGTCAAATATATTGTATTTATCATAAAACTCTAGTATAATCTTTTTATCATCATGAAATTCTGGTAATCGCTGCGGCGCTAGACGTCGTAGAGGAAAGTCCATGCTCGCACGGTTCTGAGATGACCGTAGTGTTCGTGCTTACTGAAAAAATAAGGTAAGGCAGCTGTAAAGGCTGACGGCGGAAGGAAAACCTAAGTCTTAATGATATGGTTGAAACTTCCTGAAAGTGCCACAGTGACGTAGCTTGCTTGGAAACAAGCAAGGTGGAACGAGGTAAACCCCACGAGTGAGAAACCCAAATTATGGTAGGGGCACTCTCTTGAAGGAATTGAACGGATAGAGGGACAGAGCTTGCTCTGTAGATAGATGATTACTACCCGGTCGTACGAGGCGATAGCTGTTTGAGTACTCGGGAACAAAACATGGCTTATGGAATTTTATTGATGCTTATTATGAAATGACAAGCGCTCTCCAATTTGGTGGAGAGCTTTTCTTTTGAATACAGTAAGAAAAAGTTACTTGTTAATCATGTCTAGGCATGCGCGATATACGTTTGAGAATAAGGCTGTACACTGTTGGTCATGCCCCTGTCGCTACGATTCAAAACATAAACATCTAATAAACTATTATCGCAACGATGTACATATTGTCTACATACGAGTAGACTGACGCAAAAGCGCTTTTCTGAAAAATAAGGGTAGTAAAGAGAGATAGGATGGAGCGGAAACATGAACGGAGTGAACGATAGTCTGGAGAAGCTAAATTCGATTTCCAAATATCCTACTGCTTTAATGACAAAAATCTTCGAAAATGTATCTGAAGGCATTATGATTACGGATAAAGAGAAAAGAATAGAATTGGTCAATCCTGCATTTGAATTTGTTACCGGCTATAAGCGTAATGAAGTGATTGGAAAAACGCCAGCCGTTCTACAGTCAGGTGTTCACGAATTGCAATTTTATTTAGATATGTGGCAAAAGATACGACAAGAAGGCAATTGGCAGGGGGAAATATGGAATCGTCGTAAAACAGGAGACGTATATCCAGAATGGTTAACAATTGTTGGTATAACCAATGATGAAGGAGAAATTACAAATTACTGTGGCATTTTCACAGATTTGTCTGAGAGAAAAATAGTAGAAAATGAACTAGAAAAGCGTTTATTAACTGACTCATTAACGGAAGTATCAAATCGATTTGCATATATTGAAAGAATGGATAATCTACTAGAATCAACTTCTACTATTTCTCATTCAGTACAGCATGCAGTCTATTTTTTAGATTTAGATCGATTTAAGCAAATTAATGATACGTTAGGTCATGCGGTCGGAGATACCATTCTAGTAGAAGTGGCAAAGCGCTTAAAAACATTATTGAAAAATAAAGATATCATTGCTAGATATGGTGGTGACGAATTTATTATAACGTTAACAAACGTGAAGAATGCCAAAGAAGCCGCAAATTTTGCTGAACAAATTATTGGGATTATTGAACAGCCTTTGGATATTAATGGTCAAGATATTTTTATTTCTACGAGTATTGGTATTAGTATGTATCCATTAGATGGTGAAGCAACGGAGCAATTGATTCATTGTGCTGACAAGGCAATGACATATTCAAAAAAGAATGGCCTTAACGACTATGCTTTTTATTTTGATGAATTGAAGACTGACTCTCAGCGTGTTTTATTATTAGATTCAGAACTACGAAGAGCAATCGAAAACCGGGAATTTGATTTGCACTTCCAACCTAAAGTATCTATGGAAAATGATGAAATTCAAGGGTTAGAGGCACTGGTTCGTTGGAATAGTGAAAGACTAGGATTTGTTTCTCCAGCAGAATTTATTCCGTATGCTGAGGAAACAGGATTAATCATTCCTTTAAGTGAAGTGATCATAGAAAAAGCTTGTGAAGCAGTTATAGAGATGCGTCAATGTGGCTACAAAACGCCAATTGCTATTAATATTTCAAGTATTCACTTTAAGCAACAAAACTTTTTAGACTCTGTTCAGTCAATATTAGAGCGTTATAACACGCCTGCTAACAATTTTGAAATCGAAGTTACAGAACGTACTGTAATGAACAGTGCCAATGAAACGGTTAGCAAACTTGTGCAACTGAAGAAAATGGGCTTTAAAATTTCTATTGATGATTTTGGGACAGGTTATTCATCCCTTAGTTATCTGGTGCGCTTCCCCCTGGATTATTTAAAAATCGATCGAAGCTTTATTCAGCATATTGGCTCACTCGATGAAAAACAGGCAGTAGTGGATGCAATTATTCAAATGTCGCATCGTCTAAAAATGAAAGTTGTTGCTGAAGGTGTAGAACAAGCACAACAAGTGGATATACTACGTAAAATGAACTGTGATATAATTCAAGGTTATTATTACAGCAAACCGTTGCCACTTCACGAACTTATTGAGTTTATGGAGTATTGGGAAATTGAACATCAAGGAAGGAATTAGTGTATGGCAAACTATAAATTAGTAGCAACTGCAGCAATGGGACTAGAGTCTATTGTAGCACAAGAGGTACAGGCGTTAGGCTATGAAACAACAGTCGATAACGGCAAAGTGTATTTTGAAGGTGACGAAACGGCCATAGCACGGACAAACTTATGGTTGCGTGTAGCTGACCGAGTAAAGATCGTTGTAGGACAGTTCCCTGCTAAATCTTTTGAACAATTATTTGAAAGTGTAAAAGCGCTACCTTGGGAAAAATACTTACCAGTTGATGCAGCTTTCCCGGTATCGGGGAAATCTGTTAAATCCAAATTATTTAGTGTACCCGATTGTCAGGCAATTACTAAAAAAGCAATTGTAGAGCGCATGAAACAACATTACAAGCGTTTAGGATTTTTAGATGAATCAGGTGCAACGTATAAAATAGAAGTTTCAATTTTAAAAGATGTGGCGACACTTACTATTGATACTTCGGGTGCTGGCTTGCATAAGCGTGGTTATCGTCAAGCACAGGGCGAAGCACCATTAAAAGAAACATTAGCAGCGGCACTTGTACAAATTTCAAAGTGGAATCCGAATCGACCATTTGTTGATCCATTCTGCGGTTCAGGGACAATTGCATTAGAAGCAGCGATGTTTGGCCAAAATATTGCACCAGGCTATAATCGTGAATTTATTTCAGAGAATTGGCCATGGATGAAGGCAAAAATTTGGGATGCAGTGCGAGATGAAGCGGATAGCTTAGCGAACTACGATCAGCCATTAGAAATTATCGGGTCTGATATAGATCATCGTATGGTGAGTATTGCACAAGAAAATGCATTAGAAGCGGGCTTTGGTGATATGATTACGTTCAAGCAAATGCAAGCACGTGATTTTACAACACAGCTAACAGATGGTGTTATGATTGGTAATCCACCATACGGAGAGCGTATTGGTGACATCGAAGTCGTGGAGCAGGTCATTCGTGATTTAGGAAAAGTCATGAAAAACTATCCGACTTGGTCTGTATACATGCTGTCTTCAATGAAAAACTTTGAGGAATTGTACGGTCGTCAATCGACGAAGAAGCGTAAATTATTCAATGGCTTTATTGAAACAAATTATTACCAGTTCTGGGGACAAAAGTCTAAAAGAGATTAACAAACGGTAACGGAAGATAAGATTTTTTCTTATCTTCCGTTTCGTCGCGTATAATAGGAGCAGATAGTTAGAGGGGGAACGTCAATTGCGTAAATCTTTACCATTTGTATTAACGAAGGACCGCTCATTTTTTGAGTCATTAGGTGACTGGATGGGGGACGTCCTTTACGATGAATTACCAGAAAAGGGCTTTGAATGCCGTGATGAACAAATTTTTATGGCATATCAAATTGAGCAAGCTTTAAAAGAGAAAAACGTGCTTTTTGCTGAGGCAGGTGTAGGAACTGGAAAAACAATTGCCTATTTACTACCAGCTGTATCCTATGCACGTTATACTGGAAAACCAGCCCTGATCGCATGTGCTGATGAAACATTAATCGATCAGCTAGTAAAAGAGGGCGGCGATATTTATAAGCTACAAAAAACATTAGGTCTTGAAATTGATGTTCGCTTAGCAAAGTCACGAGATCAATATTTATGTTTAAAGCGTTTTGAGGAAGCTGAAAAAGTGGTGTCCGATGAATGGATCGACGATATTGCGTTTTCTATACCTGATGGCGTATATGCACAGGGCTCGATGATTGCTATACAACCTTATGGTGAGCGTAGTGATTATCCAACAGTTAGTGATGAAGATTGGCAAAAAGTAAACTACAACTCGATTATGCAGTGTTCTGTATGTGAGCTACGTAATCGATGTGGTCAAACATTACATCGTGCACATTATCGTAAATCGGCGGATCTCATTATTTGTTCACAAGATTTTTTAATGGAACATTTAGCTACAAAGGAATCTCGTGAACGTGAAGGGCAATTAGCTTTATTGCCTGAAGTGTCAATGATTGTACTAGATGAAGGCCATTTATTAGAATATGCCGCACAAAAAGCAATGACGTATAAAGTACAGGCGACAACAATTGTTACATTGTTAGAGCGTTTAATGGTAGATGGTGTGCGAGAACGTACATTATATGCGATGGAAAAATTACAAGATGACCATGAGTTATTTTTTGACCAGCTACGAGATGATCTAGTAGCTTCTGAAGAAGAGCGTAAACGTATTAATAAATCGCCAAATTTATTGAAATACGGTAAACAACTTATTGCTGATGTTGAAACATTACTCGAGGAATTTGTCTTTGAATCTGAAATGTATATGATTCCAGAATATGAATTAAATATGGCAGAGGAGTATTTAGAACAATACGAGGCATCCTTACGTATTTTCATAGCGCAGGGAGATGCAGTCGATTGGTTAGAGGAAACTGATGGAGAGGAAACGCTCGTAATTATGCCGCGCCTCATCACAGAAGTTTTAGCAGAAAAATTATTCTCTAAAAAACTTCCAATAATATTCTCTTCAGCAACATTATCAGTCAACAAAGATTTTTCCTATATTGCTTATAGCTTAGGAATTCGTGATTATCAATCATTTTCTGTTCCATCACCATTCGATTATGAAGAAGTTATGCGAATTTATTTACATGAGCTATCACAAAAAGGGAAAACGGCGCGTGTTCAACAGTTATTACATGACGGAGAAAAAACATTAATTTTATTTAAATCAAAACAAGCGATGTTAGATTTCAAAGCAGAGTTACCTCTTATGGAACGGATGTATGTAGCGTTTGAGGGGGACCGTGAACTATCAGGAATTGTGCGTGATTTCCAAGAAGGTACGATCAAAACATTATGCTCCTATCATTTATGGGAAGGTCTAGATTTGCCAGAGGAGGCATTAACACGAGTTATTATTTATGATTTGCCTTTCCCTCCACATGATCCATTATTTGATGCGAAACGTACATTTGCTGAAAATCCATATGAAGAAGTGGAATTACCGTTTATGCAACTTCGTTTACAGCAAGGAATGGGGCGTTTAATTCGTACTTCAAATGACCATGGAGATATTCATATTTTGTTAAATGAAGAAGAAGCTAAGCAACGTGAAACATTTGAAAATATATTAGCCGTTACACCAGAAATTAAGTAGAAAAAAGCGAGTTTGCATCTGATGCAAGCTCGCTTTTTTTGTATATTAAAATAATAATTCTATCGCAAGATAATGATGAAATTGAAAAAAGTGTTGAATATTTCTCTTTTAAGCTATATAGTTCTTTGTAATGCAACGAAAATTATTAAAATAAATTATTTTTTATATTGAAAATAATTTTGCAAAAGGTTTATAATGATGACAAGAAATTTTAAGAATAATCAAAATCAACATTTGGTTTTTCCGTGATAGGGGGGTTGAGCCTGTCGAACATTCAATCGGTGTGCCAAAAATATACGAGCTTGTCTGCAACAGATGTAGAAAAGTTAATAGAAATAGAAGCTACATTATCGTATTATGCTGAGTTGACAGATTGTTATATGTTCATAGATTGTATGCTGGAAAACTTACCACATGCAATTGTTGTGGCAGAGGCTTTCCCAAAAACAAAAAGTGGCTTATACGAAAAATCTGTAATTGGCAAATTTGTATTTGAAAGCTTCGAACCAGCAGTATTTGCTGCGTTTAAAAATAAAGAAAAATCATCAATTACTCGGGCAATCACACAGGAAGGTATAACGGTTGAACAAAACGTTGTCCCTCTCTTTAATGACCAACAACAGGTGATTGCAGTGTTAATCCAGGAAAAAAAGGTGGAAGTGCAAACAACACCAATAGATGATTTTCGACATATGCCTTTTGCATTAATTGAGCATATTGTAGAGCCAAATTCTCAACCGATTCCAGTAGTTTCTGATTTGCTCGTAGAATCCATTATTCTCACAAATCATGAAAACAAGGTGATCTATAGCAATCCTGCGGGTCACCGATTTATATCGGAACTATCAGGGCTAGAACGTTTTGACAATGTTGCATTGAATAAGATTTTACCTTTTTTACAGGAGGTCTATGATAAGGGCGATGATGTCTTTTTCTTAGAAATTACGATTGATCGTAAATCCTTTATTGTAAAGAAAATTCCTATTCGTGATCAAAACGATAAAGTGACACTCCTCATTATTCACGATCTTACAGAGCTAAAGCTGAAAGAAAATGAACTAATGATGAAAACATTTGCTATACGAGAAATTCACCACCGCGTGAAAAATAATTTACAGACCGTTTCAAGTCTATTGCGCCTGCAAATGAGAAATGACTTGTCAGCTTCTAGTGCAAGTGCATTTCAAGAGGCATTAAACCGAATATATAGTATTTCATCTGTTTATGAACTTATTTTAGAAAATGAGGATAACGCTGAAGAGAAAGTAGACGTTATCGCATTGTCTAAAAAAATTGGACATAAAATGGTTGGGACATCCAACACATCATCTATTCAATTAACCTTTCATGACGATAATGTACAGTTATTTTGTCATTCTAAAAAAGCTGTTTCGCTCGCATTAATCATTTGTGAGCTACTGCAAAATGCACTGAAATATGCTTTTATTGGTCGTGAGGAGGGTACAATCGATATTCAATTTCAACAGGATGCTTTTTCTATTTCACTTTATATTTCTGACAACGGCGTTGGAATGCAAGAGGTGAAAGCATCATTTGGAATGGAGATTATTACAAGGCTTGTTGAATATGATCTAGCTGGCACATTTTCAATTATCCCTAGCGAACAAGGTACACATACTCATATTCAGTTCCCTGTAAGTGAGGAGGTATTTATCTTAAATGACTAGGAAAGTTATGATTGTCGAAGATGAGTCGCTTATTGCAATTGATTTGAAGTTTATGCTAGAGGATAACGGCTACGAAGTGGTAGCACAAGCGAATAATGGAGAATCAGCCATTGAGTTGGCTTTTACACATAAGCCACAGTTAATTTTAATGGACATTAAAATGCCAAAGCTGGATGGTTTAAAAGCAAGCAAAATTATTGAACAGCAACTCGGTATACCGGTGCTATTTATATCAGCTTATAGTGAAAAAGAATTGTTGCTGTACATGAAGCAGGACAATATTTTAGGCTATGTTATGAAACCGTTTTCTGAGAAGAATGTCCTTCCGGCGTTGGAGGTGGCATTTCACCAGATTGATAAGTTCAACCGTTTAAACGGGGAATTGCTGTATAAACAGACAGAATTAGAAAAGCGAAAAATAATCGAACGAGCAAAAGGTTTGCTCATGCAGTCAGAAAACCTTAGTGAGGACGAGGCTTATAAAAAAATTCGCAATGAGAGTATGCAGACCCAACAGGAAATGGTGCTTATTGCAAGGCGCATTATCAATTCATTACAAGTAAATAGTTAAAGCAAAGACGCTTTAAAGAGATTTCCTCTTTAATGCGTCTTTTTTTTATAATAACAAAATTTTTTAGCAAAACTAAAGGGGTGATGAGAAGGATGGCAATGATAGGAACGGTTATCGTTTATATTATTATGATTTGTGCAGTTTTAGGAGCAATCGGAGCAATTCGGGATGCTGAATATGGAATCGGGAAAGAGTTTATGAATGGTATTCATACGGTTGGACATATTTTTGTACCTGCTGCAGGGATCATGGCTGCTATACCTTACTTAACGTGGTTTATAAGTCATTTTATTAGTCCGATTTTTGAAATGATTGGTGCTGATCCAGCTATTGCAGCAACGACAATTTTAGCCTCGGACATGGGAGGATACCAATTAGCGAATGCGTTAAAAGAGTCGTATGAAGGATGGGTGATGGCTCTAGTTGTCGGATTTATGTCAGGCGCAACAATCGTGTTCTCTATTCCGATGGGACTTGCCATGTTAGATAAGCGAGATCATAAATATATGGCTTTAGGTATTATGGCGGGGGTTTTAACAATTCCGATTGGAGCATTTATTTCTTCCATCATGATTGTGACATTTAATACAGATGTTCGTGAAGTGATTAGTACAACAGCGGAACCAACATATGTTTTTGCCATTTCAGTTTTACAAATATTAATCAATTTATTGCCTTTATTTATTTTCGTAGTGTTAATCGCGTTAGGTCTCAAGCTAGTTCCAAACGGCATGATCAAAGGCTTCATGATTTTTGGACGCGTGATGGATGCTGCTATCAAGCTAGTACTAGTGTTCTCGATTGTAGAAATTTTTACAGGTATTTTTACAAAGATTTTCGGTGCATGGGGCTTTGATCCAATCATGGCAGACAAAGTCGATCAATTCCGAGCATTAGAAACCGCTGGGTATATCGGTATTATGCTAGCGGGAGCATTCCCAATGGTGTACTTAATTAGAAAATATGCATCGAAACCTCTAGAAGCAGTAGGAGGAAAATTAGGCTTATCATCAGTAGGTAGCGCAGGTATTTTAGCGACAATTGCTAATATTTTAGCCATGTTTACACTCGTTCGACATATGCCACCTAAAGATAAAGTTATTAACATTGCTTTTGGAGTCTGTTCAGCATTCCTTCTAGGAGACCATTTATCGTTTACGGCTAATTTCCAGCCGACAATTATTTTACCTGTTATTGCTGGTAAGTTTTTAGCTGGTGTGATCGCTATTATTTTAGCTTACAAGCTATCTGTTCCAACGGCTCTAAGGCTAGAACAAGAGGATCGTAAAGCAGGCATTATTAAAGAAGGTGAATATTTAACAGATAACAATGTTGAAAGAGGTGATGACGTGTGAGTGAAGAAAAGAAACGGTTTATTCAAGAATTTGTACCAGGTAAGCAACTAACATTGAGTCATCTAATAGCAAATCCTGATCCTGATATGTTTCAAAAGCTGGGCATTCAAGAAGCAGGTGCACTGGGCATCATGACATGTACACCGAGTGAGACGGTGATTATCGCAGGAGATTTAGCGACAAAGGCAGCCAATGTAAAACTAGGATTTCTAGATCGATTTACTGGCAGTCTCGTTATTGTTGGAAGTGTATCTGAGGTTGAAATGGCGATGTTAGAGATTAATCGTTTTCTATCAGAGATGCTAGGCTATACGCCATCAAAAATAACGAAGTCATAGGATGTGCCATATGAAAAACCGAGTAATGATTATAGGTGGTGTGCAAGCAGGTAAGTCGACGCTGATGAATGCGTTATTGGGGAAAGATAGACAAGCCAATAAAACACAGGCGCTCGTTTATGATGACTGGATAGTTGATACACCCGGAGAATATATAGAAAATCCGATGTATTACAGAAACATTATGGCAACATCGCTTGAAGTGACACATGTGATTTATTTGCAGGATGCCACCTCATCAAAGAGTGTTTTTCCTCCGCAATTTAGCTTAGGAATTCCTAAATACCAAATTGGTGTTATCACAAAAATTGATGCACCACATGCAGATGTAGAAAGAGCAAAAGCGTTATTACAAAATGTCATGACGCATGGTCCGATTGTGAAAACCTCTTCGTGGCAAAAGCTTGGTATTGAGTTTATTGCGCCACTTATTCAGCTCCATTCTGACGAAGAAATTCGTCAGTTTGTAAAGGATCGTGACAGTCCTTATCTCATGTATTGTCCCTTAAGTGGCGAGAGGGGAGAGTAAGTTGAAGACAGAAAAAATTTATAGTGCAGGCATTGATATTGGTACAAGTACAACAAAGATGGTGGTCAGTAGTTTTCTATTGAAAAACGTTGCAGGTTTAACGCATGTGCCCCGTATAGAAATTATTGAAAAAACAGTTCTCCATCAAAGTCCTATTATTAAAACACCGTTTATCAATAAAGAAATTATCGATATGGAAAAAATCGAGCAATTTATTTTTCAGCAATATCAATTGGCCCAAATTGCACCAGCAGATATTTCAACAGGTGCCATTATTATTACAGGCGAATCTGCCACGAAGGAAAATGCCAGCGAGGTTGTTCATGCGATTGCAGATACAGCCGGACACTTTTTAGTTGCAACTGCTGGACCCGATTTGGAAGGCATCATTGCAGCAAAAGGAGCAGGTACATTACAGCAATCAAAAAATACTGCCAAAGTTATCGCTAACATCGATATCGGCGGTGGTACTGCAAATATTGCGGTAATGCAGTTTGGCGAAGTAATGGGTACGTGTACATTGCATGTCGGTGGAAGACTTATAGAATTTCAGAATGGCCTTGTTCAATCAATTTCGCCACCCATTATGAAACTAATGGAGAGATGGCCAAAGCCATTAAAGGTTGGTGATTCAGCAGAGGATGTACATGTTACACAATTAATCCAGGAAATGGCGGATATAGTAGCGATGACGCTAAGCGGACAATTAACAGACGAACGGCATCCTTTATTGCTAGGACATTTGCCAACTTGGGGTAATCCGATTGATGCACTCGTTTTTTCCGGTGGGGTAGCTGCCTGTATTTATGAAAATGAATGTACAAATCGTCAGTATGATGATATCGGTGAAAGGTTGGCAAAAAAGCTTTTAGAGCATGAACAGCTACAATCCTTTTTATGGCTAAAACCTGAGGAAACAGCAAGGGCAACAGTGACGGGTGCGGGGACGCAAACAACCGAGATCAGTGGTGCAACGATTCAAGTAGATGCGGAAGTATTACCTTTAAAAAATGTACCTGTTTTCAATTGCCATATAGATACGCACAGCAAAGAATTCGACGATGCGGTGAAAAAAGCCATTGAACGAGCCGATGCTCTATTTTCTACCCAGGAGAATCGCTCGCCGTTTGCACTCTATTTTAGTCAGTTACCATATTTAAGCTTTCAGGATGTTTATGTATTATGTAAGGCTATTTTGAAGCATTTAGCGACGAGAAGCTCCAAGGAAATACCAATTATCATAGTCATTCAATCAGATTATGCAAAAGTTATTGGGCAAACGATACAAGCGATCAATCAAACAGTTCCTATCATTTGCATCGATCAAATCAAAGTAGAAACAGGTGATTATATTGACATTGGGCAAGTACTGCCGTCAGGTGTTGTCCCAATCGTCGTAAAAACACTTGCTTTCCACTCAAAGTAAGGAGGATGAATGTGAATCTATCGGTGATATTTGGTGGAGAAAAATATAATTTTAAGTCATTAAAGGATGTAATGGCTAAGGCCAATGAAGAAAAATCAGGTGATCAGCTAGCGGGGATTGCGGCTGAATCTGTACAGCAACGAATTGCGGCCAAGGCCGTTTTAAGTGAGCTATTAGTGAAGGATATAAGAGAAAATCCACTAGTTCCTTCTGAAAATGATGAAGTATCACGCATTATTGAAGGTGATATTAATGAGCAAATTTATGAAGAAATTAAAAACTGGCGTATCGAACAATTAAGAGAATACATTTTATCCAATGAAACAGGCGATCGGGAATTAAAACGCTTAAGCAAGGGCATGAATTCAGAAATTATTGCGGCCGTAACAAAGCTAATGTCCAACTTAGATCTTGTCCATGCTGCCAATAAAGTAGAAATACTGTCGACTTGCAATATTACGATTGGGCAAAAGGGCACACTTTCCTCGAGATTGCAGCCAAATCACCCAACAGACAATATCGACGGTATTATTGCCTCCTTAAAAGAAGGATTGTCCTATGGCATTGGCGATGCAGTCATAGGTATTAACCCAGTTGATGACTCAGTTGAAAGTGTAAAAAAAGTATTGCATGCCACAAAGGAGTTTATCAATGATTGGTCAATTCCTACACAAAACTGTGTGTTAGCACATATTACAACACAGATGAAAGCCATTAAACAAGGGGCGCCAGCCGATATGATTTTCCAAAGTATTGCTGGAACAGAAATTGCCAATCGCTCGTTCGGCATTTCTGCTGACCTAATAAGAGAAGCAGAAGAGCTTGTGAAAAAGCACGGAACAGGAACAGGTCCGAACTTATTCTATTTTGAAACAGGACAAGGTTCGGAGTTATCTGCTGAGGCCCATATGGGTATTGACCAAGTAACACTTGAATCGCGCAATTACGGTTTTGCTAGACATTTTAATCCGTATATTGTGAACACGGTTGTTGGCTTTATTGGACCTGAGTATTTATACAACAACAAACAGGTAATACGTGCTGGCCTTGAAGATCATTTCATGGGTAAAATGCACGGTCTCCCAATGGGCGTAGATATTTGTTACACAAACCATATTAAGGCAGACCAAAATGATATTGAAGATTTAAGTGTTTTGCTAACAGCAGCTGGTGTCAACTTTATTATCGCTGCCGCTATGGGCGACGATGTCATGCTGAACTATCAGTCCATGAGTTTCCATGATGTCGCAACATTACTTCAAACGTTTGGTAAAAAACCAGCTCCTGAATATCTAGCGTGGTTAGAAAAAATGGGCATCTATGAAAATGGTCGTCTATCTGCAAGAGCCGGCGATTTATCTATATTTGAAAGGTAGGTGAATCCATTGAATGAACAATTAGTATCGATGATTACACAGCTCGTTATGGAAAAGATGGGCAATAATGCGTCAGAAAAGTCTTCTCATGACACAGCTGTGCCAACAGAAAACCAAAAGGAAACACTTATTAAGTTAAACAATACGGTAGCTAATGCTAATGGTACTGATGAAGTAGCAAGCCCAAGCACAATAGAACAATCAAATGAACCATTAATTAAGCTTTATCATACTGAATCAAGTAATGATGAACAATCGTATTACAGTGGAAGTAATGATGAATCGACATATACTTCAGTACCTATCACAGAATTTAAATTTGAAGAGGATGAAGTGTCTGAAAGTGTTAAAGCTGCAAAAAAGCATACACCAGCAAGGATTGGTGTTGGCAGAGCTGGGACAAGGCCTAAAACAAAAACTTGGCTAAAGTTCCGACTCGATCATGCAGCGGCAGTAGATGCGGTATATGGAGAAGTGACAGAAGAGCTACTACAAAAGCTGGAAGTCTTTCAAGTAACAACAAGAGTATCAGATAAAGAAGAATACATTACTAGACCAGATTTAGGTCGTCGTTTATCAGAAGAAGCAAAGACACTTATTCAAGCTAAATGTACAAAAAATCCAAAAGTACAAATCATTATTTCTAACGGATTAAGTGCAAGTGCGATTGAAGAAAATGTGCAAGACGTTTACTTAGCATTACAGCAAAGTCTTCGCAATTTAAATATTGAAATAGGAACTACGTTCTATATTGATAAAGGGCGTGTTGCTCTTATGGATGAAATTGGGGAGCTTTTACAAGCAGAAGTGATTGTTTATTTAATCGGTGAGCGCCCTGGACTTGTATCGGCTGAGTCTATGAGTTCCTATATATGCTATCAACCTAGAATTGGCACAGTAGAAGCGGATCGAATGGTCGTTTCGAACATTCATAAAGGTGGTATCCCACCATTAGAGGCAGGTGCTTATATAGGAACGGTCGTTCAAAAAATATTGCATTACAAGGCAAGTGGAGTAAGTCTTGTGGCAAAAGAAGGTTAGGGGGCAAACAATGAATCCTCAAAAACTTATGGCAGAAATTTTGGCGATGCAAATCATTCCAAGAGTGAATAATGAATTAGCAGAGCAATTAGACTTAAAGCCATATCACAATAGCATTGGCCTCGTAACGCTAACAATAGATGATGTTGGATATGTAGCGTTGGACGAGGCGACGAAAAAAGCAGATGTTGATGTTGTTTATGCGAAAAGCTTTTATGCTGGAGCGGCACATGCATCTGGTCCATTATCTGGTGAGGTCATTGGCATCATTGCTGGTAGCTCGCCGGATGAAATACGCAGTGGTTTTGATGCGATTCAGCAGAAAATTCAGTTTGATACGTATTTTGAAGCCATTCTTCAAAATGAAAGCCACGCTCTTTTTGCGCATACTGTAGCGAGCTGTGGTACGTATCTGGCTGAGCTAGCCAACGTTAAGGTTGGAACAGCCCTTGCTTATTTAATAGCACCGCCCCTTGAGGCTGTAGTCGGTTTAGATGCGGCATTAAAGGCGGCAGATGTAGAACTAAAGGTTTTCTTTGGTCCACCATCTGAAACCAATTTCGGTGGCGGTTTATTAAGTGGTAGCCAATCTTCCTGCCAAGCTGCTGCAAATGCTTTTAGAGAAGCTATTGAAAATTTAGCGAGAAACCCAGTTGTTTAGAAAGGAGGGGCTTTAGTGGCCACACTAGATAAAGATTTATTAGCAATTCAAGAAATGAGAGACGCGGTGAGACATGCCAATATTGCCCAGGCTGCTTATATGCAGTATTCACAGCAGCAAGTAGATCATATCGTTAAGGCTGTTGCAGATGCTGCATTTAAAGAGGCAGAACGTTTGGCAAATATGGCCGTTCAGGAAACAGGGATGGGCATACCTAATCATAAAAAAATGAAAAATGAGGTAGCCTCTAGAGATGTTTATGAAGATATTAAAGATTTAAAGACTGTTGGTGTCGTTGGTTTCGATCGAATGAAGAAAGTGACAGAGATTGCCAGTCCGTTTGGAGTCATCGCTGGCATCGTACCAACAACAAATCCAACATCAACAGCAATCTTTAAAACACTTATCTCATTGAAAACTAGAAATGGTCTCGTACTAAGCCCACACCCATATGCGGTCGATTGTACAAAGGAAGCTTTAGAGATTTGTAGAGTAGCTGCAGAACAAGCTGGAGCACCTGCTGGATTGCTACATTGTTTAACAATGTCTTCTATGGAAGCTACGCAGCAATTAATGAAGCACCCAGATATTCACTTAATTTTAGCGACTGGTGGCGGTGCTCTAGTAAAAGCAGCCTATAGTTCGGGCAAACCTGCTTACGGTGTAGGACCAGGAAATGTTCCAGCTTACATTGAAAAATCGGCGAATATATCCAAATCCGTTCGCCAGCTTGTGCAAAGTAAGTCTTTTGATAACGGCACAATTTGTGCTACAGAACAATCAATTATCGTAGATAAAGTCATCGCAGAGCAAGTGTTAACAGAGCTTAAGAAAAATAATGCTTATATTTTGAGTGATGAAGAGAAGGTGAAGATGGAGAAGCTGATTTCTCCAGTCCCTGGGAAGGTAAATCCTCAAATTGTAGGGAAGTCAGCAGCTTGCTTAGCAGATTCTATCGGTATTACCGTGCCGGAAGATACAAAAGTACTAGTTGGTATGGAAACGATGATTGGCAAGAACATTCCATTTTCACTGGAAAAACTATCACCGATTTTTGCGTTATACACTGTCGAGGACAGTACGGAGGCAAAACAGGTAATGATTGATTTACTAAACATAGGTGGACGCGGGCATACATGCTCGATTCATACAGAAAATACAGCTTTGGCTGAGCAGTTTTCAGTGGAATTACCGGTGTCTAGAATTGTTGTTAATACATTATCATCCATCGGCGCAGTT
The DNA here is from genome assembly GCF_023242215.1 of Lysinibacillus sp. Ag94. Classification (NCBI taxonomy): domain Bacteria; kingdom Bacillati; phylum Bacillota; class Bacilli; order Caryophanales; family Bacillaceae; genus Lysinibacillus; species Lysinibacillus sp. Ag94. The sequence continues at coordinate 1,568,643 of NZ_CP096780.1, forward strand.
GGTGGAACTACTGGATTGGCACCATCCTTTACATTAGGGTGTGGTACTTTTGGTGGCAATATTACGTCCGATAACATTACAGCAAGACATTTATTGAATATTAAACGCATGGCTTATGGCATTAAAGATGTAGAAGTGCCAAAACCAGAATTTTTAGCAAAACCAGTAGTAGACAATATCAAGGCACACGATCCATCTTTGGATACAGCAGTAGTTCAACAAATTGTTGATCAAGTATTAAAACAAATAACATTACAAAATAAATAATTTGGAGGAATGACAAATGAGTACAGCATTAGGAATGGTAGAAACAAAAGGTTTAGTAGGAGCAATTGAAGCAGCAGATGCAATGGTGAAGGCTGCTAGTGTTAATTTAGTAGGAAAAGTACATGTTGGTGGCGGTATTGTCACTGTATTAGTTCGTGGTGATGTAGGCGCAGTAAAAGCAGCTACTGATGCAGGTGCAGCAGCGGCCCAACGTGTTGGAGAACTTCTATCAGTTCATGTAATCCCACGCCCACATCATGAATTAGAATTAATTTTACCAAAAGCAGAGGCTTAATTTTATGTCAATCCGGACAAGGGCGACGGATAGAAGAGTCGAAGTGACGGAAAGAGGGTTCGAAGCGACGGATAGAAAGATCGAAACGACGGAAAGGATTCTCGGAGTGACGGAAGGAATCCTCAGAGAGACGTAAGGAAGTCAAAGCGACGGAAAGAAAGACGGAAGCGACGGAAAGAAGAGCCGCAGCGACGGAAAGAAAGGCCGAAGCGACGGAAAGAAAGCCCGAAGCGACGGAAAGAATCCTCGGAGTGACGAAGGAAGTCAAAGCGACGGAAAGAAGAGCCGAAGCGACGGAAAGAATCCTCGGAGTGACGGAAGGAAGTCAAAGCGACGGAAAGAATCCTCGGAGTGACGGAAAGAAGAGCCGAAGCGACGGAAAGAATCCCCAGAGTGACGGAAAGAAATCAAAGCGACGGAAAGAAGAGCCGAAGTGACGGAAAAAAAGACCGAAGCGACGGATAGAAAGCCCGGAGTGACGGAAGTAATCCTCGGAGTGACGGAAAGAAGTCAAAGCGACGGAAAGAAGAGCCGAAGCGACGGAAAGAAAGCCCGAAGCGACGGAAAGAACAGAACATCATAAAGGAAAGGGCAGGATGTTACACATTAAGTTGCGCTTCATCCTGCTTCATTTTCAATAACAATATAGCGAAATAGATATAGAGGTGGCTAACTTGAATACAGCAACAAAAACATTTCCTGTGGCCATTTCAGCTCGTCATATACATGTCAGTGAAGAGGATTTGCAGGCACTTTTTGGTCCAAATGCGACGCTAACGAAGGATTTTGATCTTTCGCAGCCGGGGCAGTTTGCAGCCAAAGAGCGTGTCTCTATTGAGGGACCAAAAGGTGTTCTTCACAATGTTCGTGTATTAGGTCCAGTAAGAGCGGCGACACAGGTGGAAATTAGTCGAACAGATGCAATGAAATTAGGATTAACCCCTCCTTTGAGACAATCGGGTGATATCGAAAGTTCAGCCGGCATCAAATTAATTAATCAAGAACAAGAAATACTCATCAAGCAGGGAGTCATTATTGCACAGGCACATATTCATATGACGGAAGAAGATGCGTTAGCATTGGACGTACGAAATAATGAATTAGTATCTGTTGAAGTTGATAGTGAGCGACCTGTGACATTTCGTGGGGTTGTAGTTCGTGTATCAAACGAGTTTAGTTTAGAGATGCATATCGATACAGATGAAGCAAATGCTGGCTTTATTGAACAGCAAGCCGAAGGAAAAATAATCAGATCATTGACATAAGGAGGAGGTTAGATGCAGGAAAATTTAATCCGAAAAATTGTTGAAGAAGTGTTACAGCAAGTTTTAAAAAATCAGCCTTCCTCTCATCATGACGGAAAAATTCCTGTCGGTGTATCAGCGCGACATGTACATCTTGCTCAAACGGAAGTGGAGCAGCTTTTTGGTGAAAACTATCAATTAACACCTAAGTTTGAGCTTTCACAACCAGGACAGTTTGCTGCTGAGGAAACGGTTGTTATTGCTGGTCCGAAGGGATCCATTGAACGAGTACGCATTTTAGGTCCAGCTCGTTCATTATCTCAAGTAGAAATTAGTTGGACAGACGCGATGAAATTAGGGGTTAAGCCACCTTTAAGGGTATCAGGAGATATTAAAGGCTCTAGTCCCGTTACACTTATTGGTCCAAAGGGCAGTGTCGTGCTAAATGAGGGACTCATTATAGCACAAGCACATATTCATATGTCACCGACTGACAGTGCTCGGTTCCAAGTAGCGGACGGACAATCGGTACAAATTAAAGTAGAAGGTATAAGACCGATTATTTTATCAAATGTAATGATTCGCGTTTCAGAGCGTTATCGATTGGAGATGCATATCGATACTGATGAGGCAAATGCAGGTTTAATTCAACAGGGTGCATTCGCAGAAATTGTCAATGCTCAAGCGAAGGAAAAAATAAACGTCAAAGAACTTCCGCCAATCGTCAGTCAAGCTGAAAAACCGTTAAGCTATCTATTTGATAAGAAACTGCTTTCACAAGTAGAAGTGCTTGAAATAGAAGCACAGGAAATTGTTGTTCCGAAGAAAACCATTGTGACGGCATTGGCTTATGACAAAATACGAGAGCTCAATAAGACGTTAACAATTCGCGCTGACTAATTATAGTCCATACGGGATAAAGAGGTGAAGTTCATGCAGATGGGAAGAGTTATCGGTAGTGTATGGGCAACACGTAAAGAAGAAGGGTTGAATGGCTTAAAATTATTAATTATTCAACCAATCGATTCTAATCAACAGCCGATTCGAACAGAGATTGTAGCAGCTGACCGTATCGGGGCAGGAATTGGAGATGATGTGCTCATTACAAGTGGTGGATCATCCCGATATATTATGAAAGAAAATCCATTGCCTATCGATGCTGTCGTTATAGGTATTATTGATTCTACGGAAGTGATGCGAGGTGAGGAAAATGGGTAGCGCAATAGGAATGATTGAGACGAAAGGATTAGTTGGTTCTTATGAGGCAGCAGACGCGATGATAAAGGCGGCAGATGTGACCATTGTCAAACAAGAATTTGTTGATGGTGGCATCGTTACTGTGGTAGTTAAAGGTGATGTTGGATCCGTTCAAGCAGCTGTAGATGCTGGGAAAGAGGCGGCTAAGCGTGTTGGAGAACTATTAGGTGCTCACGTAATTCCAAGACCAGATGAAGAGGTTTTTCAGATGATTAAAGGACCGGAAGTACCGAAGAAAAAGCCAATAGCAGCCACACGAGCTAAAAAAACGACGGAAGCAGCAGCCACTGACAATCGAGGTGATGAAAAATGACATTTCGAAAAAGTAAAATTGCTGTAATTGGTGCTGGTCATACTGGTGCAACTTTAAGCTTATTTTTGGCACAAAAAGAGCTAGGAGATGTTGTCCTGTTAGATATTCCAGAAGCGGAGAATCCGACAAAAGGAAAGGCGCTAGATTTATTACAAACAGGACCAATAGAAAAATTTAATGTTTCTATTAAAGGAACGAGCAATTATGAGGATATTGCTGGAGCAAATATTGTCATTATTACAGCTGGTATTCCTCGTAAACCAGGCATGAGCCGAGATGATTTAGTGACGACGAATGCAAAAATTATTCAACAAGTATCTAGACAAATAAAACAGTATGCCCCGAACAGCATAGTCCTTATATTAAGCAATCCAGTCGATGCCATGACCTATGTTTGCTATAAGGAAACAGGCTTTCCGAAAAATCGTATCATTGGTCAATCAGGTGTGTTAGATACAGCACGTTTTAATACATTTGTGGCACAAGAATTGCAAATTGCACCGGAGGATGTATCAGGATTCGTCTTAGGTGGACATGGTGACGAAATGGTTCCTTTAATTCGATATTCCTATGCTGGAGGGATCCCATTAGAAAAATTGATTCCACAAGACAGACTGCAACTAATCGTAGAACGTACTCGTAAAGGTGGCGGAGAAATTGTTAGTTTGTTAGGCAATGGTAGTGCTTATTATGCGCCAGCTGCTGCCTGTGCACAGATGGTCGAAATTATTATGAAAGATCAACGTAAAATAATTCCTTCTATCGCTCTTTTAGAAGGAGAGTATGGTTACCACGAATTATTTTTAGGAGTGCCGACAATATTAGGAGGCAATGGCATTGAGTCAGTTATTGAATTACACTTGACGAATGAAGAAAAAGCGGCGCTCCATCAATCGGCAGAAGCCGTCAAACAAGTATTAACAATTTGTCAAAACATTTAATATGTAGGATCCCCAACTATATATTTATTGTTATAAAATTTAGCGTTTAAAAATGTTTGATTGGAAACCGAACATTACACTTAAAAGCTAGTAAAATTTCCCCTAATTTATATAAAAGTAAGAAGCTTTCCTTGATCATGAAAATGATGAGGAGAGCTTCTTTTGATTGCTTATTCCAAATGCGATAGTTCCTATTTTATCGGGTACAGACAAGTTGCTCGGCTTCACAATGCAGAAACATTAATGTTCCTTTCTTTTATGTAAATAAGGGAATATTGATAGTAATCCAAAGGTAGCTAAACAAACGCCAATCCATAGTGGGGATGTATAGCCATATCCCTTACTAATACCTAGACCGCCTAGTGATGAACCGATAACAACACCAAGCGTAATAAAAGAACTATGAATGGTATTGATCATCGTGCTATTAGTAGCTGTTTTCATCACTCTCGCTACCATAGCTGGGTTCATTGCAACACCAGTCAAGCCAATAAAAATAGTCATAATAACGGCAATGTATTTATTTTCAGCTCCTAAAGCAAATGAAGACATGGCTACGATTAACATAATCAATCCACTCAAAAGTGTTTCCGTTGTATATTTATCAGCAAACTTGCCAAACACTATATTCCCAACTACTGTTGCACTACCGTAGAGAGCAAGTAAATAGGGAATGCTTGCGTTTGAAAAGCCTGTGATATTTGTGAAGATAGGCGTAAAATAACTGAACGCTGCAAACGTACCACCTATAATAAACATACTTGTTATGTACGCTGCCCAAAGATGAATGTTCTTAAAGTGCATAAGCTCATCTTTCCATTTTAATCGTTCTTTGTTTGGCACTGATGGTAGTAACGACTGAATCATAATCCCGGAAACTAGTACGAGAATAGAAACAAACCCAAAACTAATACGCCAGCCGAAGTTTTGCGAGATAATCGTTGTTATAGGTAAGCCTATGACTGTTGCAATCATTAAACCTGCAAGTACTATAGAGGCAGCTTTTCCCCTTGAATTAGAGGGAACCAATGTTGCGGAAAAGGAAATGGCAACACCAAATGCTGAAGATGAAGCAATACCAGTAATAATTCGTGAAACCATCATACTATCATAGTTCCAAGCAATAGCTCCGAGCGATTGGCCGATTAAAAATACAAACATTAAAAATAATAAGGCTTGTTTACTGCGTATTCGTAGAAGGGCTGCAGTTAAAATAGGTCCTCCTACTACCATTGCTCCTGCATAAGTGGTAATTAAATACCCGATTGAAGATATAGGAACTTGAAATGCAAGGGCAAGTTCGTTCATCATACCTGCAACCATAAATTCTGAAGTAGTCATACAAAAAATTGCTAAAGCTAGTAAATAAATAATTGATGGCATAAAAACACTCCTAATTTTATTATTGTAACGTTCGGTACAAAAATGGTGCTAAAAAAGAGCGCACTAAGCGCCAAAAATAGATTCTAATGTTCCGTTCATAATCTGCTCAGACAACATCCGATTTTGCATCGAAACATTAAGAACACGAAACCCGTAATAACTGCTTAAAAATAGACTAGCTAATTCCTCGGCTGTTTGATTTTTTGAAATTTCGCCAGTTTGCAATCCTTCCTCCATTACTTTTTCAATAGCTTGTCTAAGGAGCTCAACATGCCTTGAGAAAATTTCTTGAACCATTTCGTCATTCTTAGCTCTTTCCACACTGGCATTGATTAACAAACAACCTTTTTGATCAATATTCTCAAAATCCTCCTTTAATGCCCATTCGAAAAAATTACTTACCCGTTCTTTTAATGCAGTTGGAGCATTTAACAATTGCTGCTGTTTTTTAATTCCAAACTCATGATAGCGTTCTAATACTTGTTGATATAGTTCATGTTTACTACCAAAAGTATTGTATAAGCTTCCTTTCCCAAGTCCAGTATCATTACATAAATCCTGTGTAGAACACCCCTCATACCCTCTTATCCAAAAAGTTTTCATGGCGACATCTACAATTGAGGAATAATCAAACTCTCGGGGTCTGCCTCGTTTATTCAAATTGATCCTCCTCTCATTTACATTACTAGAATATCTTTTTTTGTACTAAACGGTCAATAAAGATTTTAGAATAAAGCAAAGGTCTTGATTGACTTTGCCCTAAGGGGAAGGTGTATAAAGGAATGGTAGCAAGTAACAAATTAATAAGTGAGGTGGTTTTGTGCTATCAATAGGAGAATTCTCAAAAATATGTGGTGTCTCGACAAAAACACTTCGATATTACGATGAAATTGGATTAATTAACCCAGATGAGATTAATGCTGAAAGCGGTTATAGGTATTATTCCATCGATCAACTAAAAAGGATGCTTTATATCAACCGTTTAAAATCCTATCATTTTTCTCTTGAAGAAATTAAAGCAATGTTGGAATTAGAAGAGGATCAATCCGAAGAAATGCTTTTTTCTGCGCTTAAGCATAAAAGAAATGAGATGCAAGAAAAACTAAAGGCTTTTGAATATCTTGTAAAACAACTAAGTCATGATATTGCAAACTTAGAAAAGGGGATGCCAATCATGTCGTACCTTGACGATATCGAAGTACAGCTGGTTGAAACAAAGCCAATAAATATTCTTTTTAAGCGTCTAATAATGAGTAGTGCTGACTATTCATCAGGATACGGTAACTATTTTAGCAAGCTATATGAAAAGATTGCGACGGAGCAGCTCACTGTACTCGGTAAGCCGATGACGATTTACCACAGCCCTGAATTTAACCCTACTGGTAATGATACTGAGTTCGCTATTCCAATAGCTGAGTCTGTTAAAGGAACGAGAGATTTGCCTGGTAGTCTCTGTGCGAAATCTGTTTTAAAAGGAGCATACCCTGAATTAACATCTGTCTATGCTAATTTGATGAAGTGGATTGAAGTCGAGGGTTATGAATTGATATTGCCACCATATGAAATATATGTAACAGATCCAAATCAAGCAAACTCTCCTGAGGATTATATGACTGAGGTATATTTTCCTGTAAAGAAAAAATGACAAAACGACCATTAGGAGGTTCTTATGCAAACAACAATAAATTGGCACACGGTAAAGCCTAAAAGCATATATATGAACAATGAAAAGCTTTCCGAGCTAGAGCGCACGATAAAAAGTGATTATAACAATATAAATGGTATTGTTATCATTAAAAATGGTAATTTAGCATATGAGAAATATTTTAATGGGAAAAGTCCTGATGATTGTCAACATGTAGCATCTGTAACGAAAAGTGTACTTTCTGCACTTATAGGCATCGCTATCGATAAAGGATATATTAAAAGCGTTGAAGAAAAGGTGTTAGATTTTTTCCCTAAATATATTGCGGATGCTAATAAGCAGAAACAACAGATTACTATACGACATCTTCTCATGATGACAGTACCATATCCATATGAAGATTGGCATGAACCGCTAGATATTCTTTGTCAACAGCAGGATTGGATAAAATATACACTTGATATAATAGGTGAAAATGGGGATTTAGGTGCGTTTAAATACTCTTCAGCTGGAGCACATTTATTGTCAGCTATTCTTACTGAAAGTACAGGCAAAAGTGCACGAGCGTTCGCGAATGAACATTTGTTTACACCGCTAGGCATGAAAGAAATTCCAGACTATCAAATGGACGCATATGGGTTTGATGATTTATTCGGAAAAAACGTTAAGGGGTGGGTCCATGATCCAAACGGTCATTCGACAGGCGGATGGGGGCTAACATTAACTACACGTGATATGGCACGATTTGGCTACCTTTATTTAAACAATGGTATTTGGGATTATAAAAGGATTCTCTCGGAGGCATGGGTTCGTAAATCAACGGAGATGAATCATAACAATTACGGTTATTTATGGTGGCTACGGCAAGAAGATGGACTTTCTACCTTTTCAGCAATAGGGGATGGGGGCAATATGATTTGTTGTATACCAAACATGAATATGATTGTAGCAATTAGTTCACAATTCATTATGAATCCACGAGATAGATGGCCATTAATAAAAGACTATATAATCCCAGCGGTCTTATAATTTTTCTATTGTACATAAAAGTAGATATATAAGTTATCAAAATAACATCTACTTAAACCAATCTTACAATTTAGTTAATCCTCTCCGAGTAGAAATGAAAAGGTGGCGAAAGTCTTTTACATTCCTAACGGGGAGGTTTTTTTTATTATCAGGGAAAATGCAAGTGACAGCAGAAATCTACTACCTCTATTGGGGTAAAGAAGAATACTGTTTTAAGTTACTTTTGGAGCAGGTGTTCAAACATACTCTGAAATAGAGGAACTGAGTCTAAATATGCTATGTCTTGTGGCAATAACTGAGTGACCCACTTCGTATTGACCTAAAGCCTTCTGCCGAGCCATAATGATATTCTACTTTTACTAATAATTTATTAAAAAGAGAGGGAAGAAATGAGTAGCTACTTGGTTGTCCTTATAGTCATGATTCTTCTTATGTTAAGGGAGAAAAAAGTTAGACCAACTAGAATGTGGATACTACCAATTTTGTTAATTGGGATTACGTGTACTTCTATTTTGAGTTCAGATAAATTATCACCGAGAAGCTATATGTTGTACTTCATTTGTTTAACAATTGGCATAGGTATCGGAATTTGGAGAGGAAAATTAGAAAAGATCCGTGTTCATCATGAAAGAGGAATCGTAACTACACAAAGCTCTATCGCTGGAGTTATTGTATTTCTAGGAATTCTTATATTGCGCCTACTTGCAGTAAAATGGGGAAAAGAGCATGCTGTCATATCCTTAACGAATGCTCTTATGTTTATACCGCTTGGTAGTGTCTGTGCTCGTCGGTTTATTATTTATAGGAGATACAAACAACTTACTGGATGAAAAATATGGATTTTAAAACATTTCTTTTCCTATCTTTGGTGCAGTTGATCGAACGAGAGCGGTTGTATACGCTATTCGCAATGGAATAGTTTTGTAGAAATAAAACTGTGAACAGTTACTATTCCTATAAAAAATACTATAAAGTCCATAATATACAAAATTTTCGAAAATATGATAAACTAGTAGCGTGAAAAGGAGGATGTTAGCATGACCGTACAACAATTTACTGACTATGTAAAAAAAATTAAGCACTACGGAGAAGCATTAAGTGTGATTTATTGGGATATGCGCACGGGTGCACCTAAGAAGGGATTAGCTCAGCGCTCAGAGGTAGTTGGAACATTATCTGCCTCCTTATTTGACATGCAAACTAGTGAAGAGTTAGGGCAATTACTAACAGATCTAGAGGGGCAAAAGGCAGATCTTGATTATGTTACGCTGCGTTTAGTTGAGGAAGTACGTAAAGAGTACGATCAAAATAAAAAAATTCCGGCTGATGAATATAAGACATTTGTCATTTTACAATCTAAAGCGGAAACAGCATGGGAAGAAGCAAAAGCGACGAATAATTTTGCGTTATTCCTACCTTATCTAGAGGAAATGATAAGCTGGCAGAAGAAATTCATTCAATATTGGGGGATTAAAAACGGTTCTCCGTACAATACATTACTAGATTTATATGAACCGGATATGACGACTGATGTTTTAGATCAAGTTTTTAATGAATTACGTGAAACAATCGTTTCGCTTGTGCACAAGATTGCAGCTTCACCAAATAAACCAGATACAAGTATTTTATTTAAGCATTTCCCTCGTGAATCTCAGCGTGCATTATCATTAGAAATGTTAGCACAACTTGGCTATGATTTTGATGCAGGTCGCTTAGATGAAAGTGTGCATCCATTTATGATTGGCTTAAATCATGGAGATAATCGTATTACAACGAAATATGATGAAAGTGATTTCCGCTCAGCAATTTTTGGAACTATCCATGAGTGTGGACATGCTATGTATGAGCAAAATATCGATGTCAAGCTTGATGGTTTACCGTTAGCAACAGGTACATCTATGGGCATACATGAGTCCCAATCTTTATTTTATGAAAATTTTGTAGGTAGAAACGAAAAGTTCTGGGAGCATAACTACGCGCGACTTCAAAAGTATTCACCTGAGCAATTTGGGGATGTAGCATTAGCTGAATTCCTGCAAGCAATTAATATGGTGGAGCCATCGTTTATTCGTATTGAAGCAGATGAGTTAACGTATCCACTACATATTATGATTCGCTATGAAATTGAACGTGATTTATTCAATGGCGATCTTCAAGCGAAAGATCTTCCGGAAGTATGGAATGATAAATACGAAGAATATTTAGGCATTCGTCCTGACACAGATGCAAAAGGGGTACTACAAGATATGCACTGGTCAGGTGGCATGTTTGGCTATTTCCCATCCTATGCTTTAGGAATGATTTACGCTGCACAATGGAAGCATGCAATGGATAAAGATCTTCCAAATTTTGATGAGCTGTTAAAAAAGGGAGAGCTCCTACCAATTCGAGAGTGGTTAACAGACAAAGTCCATCAATACGGCGCGCTGAAGAAGCCGTTCGAATTGCTACAGGAAGCAACAGGGGAAGGCCTAAATGCAAAATACTTAGCAAACTATTTACAAGAAAAGTATACAAAGCTGTATCAGCTCTAAAGGACAAAGCGATTTCTCTGTAGTAGAGGAATCGCTTTTCATAATATCGAAAAACAAAGTAAAAAGCGATTTCTCAGCTAGAGAAATCGCTTTTTTTAGAAGATGCAAAACATTGTTACCAAAGTTTATAGCCTTTAGAGCCTGGAGGGGAATTAGAAATAATATCGATAATTGGAATAGTGTAAGCGAATAAAATTAATGCTACTAAAATAACAAGCCATACTTTAAAGTTCTCTAGAATAGCTGGAGTAGTACCACCATTTTCATGTACTTCACCAACTGGGAATTCCTCTTCGCCTTTTGGTGCAAACCATGCTAATTTCACCACAATATAAAGTATGATGATGATAGCGATGAACAGTATTGTACCACCGACAGCTTGAGCGATTTGATAAGGAATCCAATCATATGCTTGTTGAGCACCGCCATACTCAGAGTAATCAGATCGACGAGGTGCACCGAACAGACCTGCGATATGCATAGCGGAAGACATAATTGTCATACCAGTTGCCCATAAAATAGCGGCAAAATTACCAAGATTGTTTAAAGATTTAGTCAATGTACGACCTGTTAAATATGGAATTAACCAAAATGCTGCACCGAAATAAGTTAAAACGGCTGTTGTTGCAATTGTTAAATGGAAATGCCCTGTAACCCAAATAGTATTATGGATTAATTGGTTCATTTGGTAAGAAGCATTGATGATACCGCCAGCGCCACCAGGAATAAACGCTAGCATACCGATAAATGGTACGAAGAAACGAGCATCTTTCCATGGTAACTTTTTGAACCAGCCATAAAGACCTTTCCCACCTAATTCGCGACCACGTAATTCAAACATGGCAAACATCGAAAAGGCAGTCATTAAGGATGGTACGATTACGGCAAATGTTAAAACAACTTGTATGAATTTCCATGTACCAGTAATACCAGGCTCTGTTAATTGGTGATGAATCCCAACTGGTACAGAGAAAATTAAGAATAGCATAAATGACAGTCTTGCTAAAGAGTCAGAGAAAATTTTCCCGCCAATAACCTTCGGAATAACAACATACCAAACCATATATGCTGGTAATAACCAGAAATAAACAAGCGCATGACCGAAATACCAGAATAATGTACGGGATAGTGCTATGTCGACACGTTCAACAAAACCTAGGGACCATGGTAGTAACTGGAATAGAACAGAAGCAGCTACACCTAGAGTTGCTACAAACCACATTAAATTATTGACAACAACCATAAATGATAGTAATGGGCTTCGTTGTCCGCTTCCCTTGTTTTCTTTACGCCACTGTGTATAGCGTAATATTTGACCCGCGCCGCCAACCCAAGAACCAACAACGACTAATGTTAGGCCAAAATAGAATATCCAGTGAGCTTTCAATGGAGCATAGAATGTATATAAAACAGATGCCTCATTAAGTAGAACCATTGTTGCAGCTGCTGCTGTACCGATAGTCATTAACCAGAAGCCGATCCAGCCAAGGCGACGTTGACCGTCTGAAAAAGTCCCTGACGTACGGCTTACACTAGCAATTTGGAAACCAAAAATAAAGAATGTTGTTAAAATAAGACCGAGTAAAACACCATGTACGGTTAAAACTTGATAGTACCCAATGCCTGCTGGTAATGTAAATTGACCAGAACGAACGAAAACTTGTAATAAACCAGCAAGACCCCCTAATAACAATGCGATGAATGCCACATAAATATGTGCCATCGCAAGCTTCGCATCACGACGATCCACTTTTGTCAAATTATTGTTGAGACTCATTTGGTTTCACCACCTTTAGCATAGAGTGCATCATCGTATGTCCTGTACCACAGTATTCATTACATACGATTAAAAACTCGCCTTCTTTATTTACTGTAGTTACATATTCAGAAATGTAACCTGGTTCAAGCATCATATTAATATTTGTACCTGCAACTTCAAAACCGTGCATTACATCTGCACTCGTTGCAATAAATTTCACTTTAGCTCCAAGTGGCACTTCAATTTCTGGAGGATTGTAGTTAAATGCTGATGCTAAAACAACTACTTCGTAATCCCAATCTTTACCTTCTACTTTATGTACACCCGGGTTATCGAAGGGTGCAAATTCTCTTACTTTCTCATAATCTAGTGTTTTTTTACCATTGTTCGGATGTGAGCCTTGATGGAATGCACCGATGCCTAGAATGATAAGGAATGCTACTAAAGTAGTAACTCCAAACACAAGCCAATATTTTTCATACTTATGTAAGTGCATATGTCTCAGTCCTTTCTTAGTAGAATCATTATGCCTCGGCATAATTGCCGCTGTCGCTACGCTTTCGCGCAGATAAACAATGCTTCTGAAATCAGCTTTGTGCTTGCACAAACGATTCCGTGATATCCGCCGGAGGCTTTAACTTCTTTCAGCGGGCGTTTGAATGCTCGCTGAAAAATCCGCATTCATTCACCACTTATAGAGGTGAAGACTTCTGTACCTGTCGCTTCGCTTTTGCTACAAAAAACAATTGCTGAAAGAAGTTAAAAACGATTGATGAACAAATCGAAGCAGTACACCCAAAGCAAGATAATGATGATTCCTACTCCAAATACCGCATAGAGTGAACCTTTTAAATTTTCATCTGACTTTTTTTTATTTGCCATTTTTGCTCCTCCTACGCTTTTATTGTGTCTTTCTAATTGCCATGATATATAAATAAAGTTCTTTTAGATGTGAAAAAAATCACATATATTGGCGAAATGTGTGAAAAAAATGTGAAAAATTGAGGGTGGAATAAAAAATAGCCACCTCAATAGTCATTGAGATAGCCACTTATTGGTTAAAATTAGAGGAATTATTATTAAAATATCTTTATTTTCAAGAAAATTTACTAATTGTATTTTGGACTTAAGCCTAATGGGGTATCCACTGTTAATTATAGAGAATGACAAAGTGTGTTCATAAATGTTTAATGAATTGGCATAGGATATATCATTTGGAATAGTTTGATATTCTAGTACTCTATTCTCCTTCAATTGTTAAAAGAACTGTCAGCGGACCAACACTTGGAATTGTAACAGGGAGTATAAATGCCTTTTCAAAGCCGTATAACTTCGTGTTGCCAACCATCACTGTTGGCGGTGTGATATCAATTTCTAAGCTTTCTTGTCCTACAGTAGTGCATAAATTTCCAGCAATCATATTTCCAAATTCCCCTGTAAAGGATTCTAACATTTCTCCTTCAAGAGGCATACCAAACATTATATTGCCGATACCACTAAAAATTTCAGGAGAGGAATCAATGATTACACGGCCCTTTAAATCTCCTATTAAACCGATTAAAACACCCATTTCCTGTTGTTGAAATGGTTCAGAAATAATACTAGGTGTTTTCACCTCTATATCCATAGGAAGGATCGATTTTAAAGCGTGAATTGTCCCGTTTAAAATAGTTTGAAAGTACTTCGAATTACTCATTTTTACCGCATCCTTTTTCCGACTTTTCTACATCTTACCATGTTAAATGGGTAAGATGAAAGTATGTCTTGACGAATTAATGGGAAATTTATATTATATTAATGAGAATGATTTTCAAAATCAATAAATGAACGTTAAGTCTTTTCGAATACAAATATTTATTTATTAAAAGGAGCGGTTAGCGATGACATTCGTATTTATTGGAGCGGCAGTGGTTATCTATATTGGAGTGGGAAAACACGTTATGAAACAGGCGACTGCACATTTGAAATAAGAGGATATCAATAAAGACAATTATTATATAGGAGAGCATGGTCTAAGTAATTTTGAGATCATGCTTTTTTTATAGATCTTTCATAACAAGGGGAGAGTTGTTTGTTTTTTCTGAAATATATTGTAAATGGGAGTCGCTTTTTGTAGAATTAAAAAAATTAGTTATATGGTGCAATGTGGGTCATTGATGAATACAGTTAGGTTACAGAATTCGCACTAGAAATAACAATAATAAAAAAGGATGGGCAATCAAGCGACGTCCTATAGAAATTAAGGTGAAGAAAACATGACAAAAATATTGTTAACAGGGTTTGTACCATTTCTTGAGTATAAAATTAATCCAACAATGCAAATTGTAGAAAACTTACATGGAGAAATGATGGATGGCTATGAAATTATAGGACGCATTTTGTCAGTAGATTTTCAGCAATCTGCTCAGCAGCTGAAACAATATATTGCTGAGATAAAGCCAGAAATCATTATTTCATTAGGCTTAGCTGGAGGACGTTTTAAAATAACACCTGAGCGAATAGCGATTAATATTAAAGATGGCGAAGCGGATAATAATGGTTATACACCAACAGATGAGAGCATTTATGATGGCGGTGAAGACGCGTATATAACGAATTTACCTATTAGAAATATGGTGAATCGATTATGCAAAGAGGGGTATCCAGCGGAAATATCAAATACGGCGGGTACCTATTTATGCAACAATATTATGTATGAAGGGCTAGTTTATGCAAAGCAACATAAAGGAGTCCGCGCTGGATTTATTCATATTCCTGCGTCATTTGATTTGGCGATTCAGCATGGAAAAATCCCGGGATGGAATATTCAAGATTTAATAACGTCTATTAGGCTCTGTATCGAGGAGACAATTCGTGCAACAAATGATTGATTTCCTATTAGTAGTCGATTTCAATCAAATGTATTGATTCAAACAGGCTTGTACATGTCAAAAGTATTCTAACATCAAATGAAGTAATGTCATGTCAGTATAGCAAAAGAAAAAAGTGCACTGGATTATGAAAATGGAAAATAACAATAATGGATGCTCTTAAATTTTTTAAGGCATCCATTATTGTTATTATATGAAGATTTTTTTAGATTCGTATAACAACATCCATTTCTTTCTCTTCCCAATTTCCGAAGCTGATTAAAGTGTAGTCACTAATTCAACAGCCTCAACAATAATTGGTGTTCCGGCTGGTAAAGTGCCTGTAACAGTTTGGAATGTTAATTCTGTTGCAGAAACGGAATAGGAACCACCCTCCTGAAGCACCCCATTTATATATAAATTATAGTACCCGTTTGTTACGATTGGGAAAGTAGTTGCAGCAGAACCGCTATCATTTAAAAAGGTAGTAGCTGTAAGCGTTGTACCATCAGAGATCGTTAAAGGTGTAGCTAAAACATTGAAAAATCTAGTCGAAGTACCTGTAACATTGACATGAATATTAATAATAGAAAGTGCCACTTATTTTCACCCCCTTTCAGGTTTGTTTCTTACATTGCAGTAAATCCTAATGATTCTATGATGATTGGAGTTCCTTTATAAATTGTTGAATTATCTGAACTTAAGGTTAATGAGGTAGGGGTTATAGTATAAATTCCACCTTCTTGCATTACGGCATTAATATAAAGATTAACGTAGCCATTCGGATTAAAAATCTTAAATTCAGTTGCTAGGTTTCCAATATCATCCCAAAATTGGCTAGCAAGTAGTGTCACCCCATTCGTTAAATGAATATCTGATGTAGCAATAAAGAAATATCTATTTACTGTTGGAATGATAGTTCCAATAGGTATAATAACCGGAGGAGGCTCTACCGAAGGAATGGTACTAGCTTTTATTCGAGGCCAAATAAACCGATCTTCACACCCACATTTACATTCTTGCTCGATTTTACCGTGACCCCTATAATTCACCATTTTTTTATCACCTCATTTAATTGTTTGTCCCTCATTTCGTTTTGTAGTTAAAATTTCCACTGAATTTAGAAATTTTAGTATGGCAATTGCATAATATCCCTTTTTAAAACTTAATTTTCCTTACCTTAAAATATGGAGAAAATTATTATTTACTTAGTTGTGCAACCATTGTGGAATAGAAACTAGTAGTTTAATAAAAAAATAATGGCCTACCTTTGTTAGAGACTTTGGAGCGAAGCGGCTTATCAGACGCCCTCAGGAAGGTTTGCTCAGTAGCGACAGCAACAATGTATTACCTGTGCGAAAGCGAAGCGACAGCAACAATGTATTTAACTGTGCGAAAGCGAAGCGACAGCAACAATGTATTACCTGTGCGAAAGTGCAGCGACAGCAACAATGTATTACCTGTGCGAAAGCGAAGCGACAGTAACAATGTATTTAACTGTGCGAAAGCGCAGCGGCAGCAACAAAGCGCACAGTTGGAACGGAAATCAACCACACGTTTTGAGAGTGAGCCTGAATAATGCATTTTTTTGATTAAACAGGACGATATGGATGAATATGGCGTATGAAACCTATATATATATGCTTTTCAAAGTAAATTAGTGTTATACTTTGCTTGTCGAATAAGGTAGAATACTAATTATGACTATCTTCATTCAGAAAAATACCACCTCTGAAGTGGTAAGATGAATGCGGATATTGTTTCTTTCTAAACAGTTTAAGAACGCCACGTCCTATAGGCTATGACTGGGTGACCAACATCGTGTCGCTACCGTTGCGTTAGCACATCGCTTTCGCCGGCGGATGTCATGGATTTTTAAAGGAGTGAAATTGTGCATTGTTGATCGGCGCGAAAGCGAAGCGACAGCGGCAATTACACCAAGGCGAAATTGATTAATATAAATAAAGGGGTTACTGGTTTTATGAATGATTTTGAACAACAGTTGGAGGCGCTATTAAAGCAAGCTTCGTTACAATACATAATTTATCAGCATAATGGTGATACAGAGCGTATGGATAAGACATCACTTTTTGCGCGTAAAATACAGCAAAAAGAATATGTTATCGGCTTTGCTGGCCATTTCTCTGCTGGTAAGTCTAGTATGATTAACGCGCTATCAGGTGAAGATTTACTTGCGTCAAGTCCTATTCCAACGAGTGCCAATATCGTCAAAGTCCATAAATCAGATGAAGACTTTGCGATTGTCTATATGCACAATGAAAAACCTGTAAAATTTGAAGCAGGTTATGATTTTAAAACAGTGAAAGAGCTTAGTAAAAATGGGGACCTAGTGTCTCAAATTGAAATTGGTCATAGTACATCGACTTTACCGTTAGGCGTCACAGTGATGGATACGCCAGGTGTCGACTCGACAGATGATGCACACCGTATGTCAACAGAATCAGCTCTTCATATTGCTGATATCGTATTTTATACAATGGACTACAATCACGTGCAATCAGAATTGAATTTTCAATTTACAAAGCAATTAATGAAGTACAATCCAAACGTTTATTTAATCGTAAATATGATTGATAAGCATAATGAAAATGAATTAAGCTTCGAGGAATTTAAAGCAACTGTTCACAATTCATTTGCAGCTTGGGGAGTAGTTCCTAAAGGTGTATTTTTCACTTCATTAAGAGAGCCTGAGCACCCTTATAATGATTTTAAAGCTGTTAAAAAAATTGTTATGGATAGTATGAATGATTGGCAGGATCAACTTGTACAGACAGCATCAAATACATTGCGATTATTACAAAGTGAACATGACACTTATTTATCAGAAGAAAGAGAAGATCGTTTAGATATCGATGAAGATGTATTAAGTGCCGATGACTGGGCAAACCATAAAGATATTTTAGAGCAGTACAATAAGCTAAATCGTCAAGTTGAATTGTTCTCGATTGAGGCATGGAATGAAACGTTCGAGGACCAGCGTAAAGAACTTCTTGCAAATGCAGCCATTATGCCAGCTGATTTACGCGATAAATTACGTCTATATTTAGAGAGTCAGCAAGATGGTTTCAAAGTAGGAGGCTTATTTACTGCTAAGAAAAAAACAGAGGAAGAGCGTAACCGCCGCAAAGAGGATGCCTATAGTGCCTATCAAAATGTTGTGCATGCACAAATTACTGGACATTTAAAGGGCCTAATGAAAAAGGTCTTAAAGGATGTTAGTGCATTAAATGAAGAACGTGCTACCGCTATTGATGCCTATGCCTTTGAATTGCCATTCTCCCTTATTGAGCAGCAGGTACAAGTTGGTGCTCTATTAACTGGAGATGCAGTTCTAAACTTCGCAAACCGTGTAGCAGAGGCAACAAAACGCTACTTCATCCAGGAAACAGATAATTGGAAGGATGCACAAGCGACAATTTTAGAAGCAGTGGCTACTGAAATAGCTGCACCATCTAAATTAAAAATGGCTGGAATGCAAGCGAAAGTTGATGCTATTCAGGCAGTGCTTGAAATCGAGGGTTATCAACAATATAGTGCGAGTATTATGCATCAGGCAAGCAATGAAATACGTCAGCTAGCAAATCAACAGCTTACAAAATGGAATCAAGCCTTTAAGCAAGATTTAGCGGATATTCGATTGTTTGATGAATCAATGTTAAAGCCAAAAGAGGAAGCGCTACAACAGGAAGAGGCACAGCAAGCAGTAAGTGCAACAAGCCTACCTATTGAGGGTGTAGTGAAGCGTGCACTTCATACGGCAAACTCGGTAAAGGATGTACAAGGCTTTGCGGAAGTAGCAACTTACTTAGAAAATAAAGTAGAACGATTACAGAAAAAAGATTTCACAATCGCGCTTTTCGGTGCATTTAGTGCAGGGAAATCTTCATTTTCTAATGCGTTAATGGGTGCTAAAGTTTTACCAGTATCACCAAACCCAACTACAGCGGCTATTAATAAAATTCGTCCTGTGACACCAGAGCATCCGCATGAAACAGCCGATGTACTGTTAAAAACAGCTGACCAAATGCTAGAGGATATTCAAGCTTCATATGCAGCAGTTGGTTTATCAGTTTCTTCTTTAGAAGAGGCATTTACTCGTGCAGATGAAGGGCTTGCGGTACAGCTATCGGACGAACGCTTAAATGTGCATAAATCATTTATTCGTGCATATAAAGAAGGATTCCCAACATTTAAGTCTGAGCTTGGAAAAGTATTACGTGTTAACCGTGAAGAGTTCGAAAAATTTGTTGCGCAGGAAAATAAATCATGCTTTGTCGATAATATTGATTTCTATTATGATAGTCCGTTAACACGCATGGGTGTCACACTTGTTGACACACCAGGAGCAGATTCTATTAATGCTCGTCATACAGGAGTTGCGTTTGAATATATTCGTAATGCTGATGCAATCTTGTTTATTACTTATTATAATCATGCTTTTGCTAAAGCTGACCGTGAGTTTTTAATTCAGCTAGGGCGTGTGAAGGATGCCTTCGAACTTGATAAGATGTTCTTTATCGTCAACGCGATTGATTTAGCGACAACAGAAGAAGAGCAGGAAGATGTAAAAGGCTATGTACGTTCAGAGCTACAACGCTTTGGCATTCGCTTCCCTCGACTTTACGGTGTATCAAGCTTATTGGCATTGAAGGAAAAAGTAGAGGGTACTGATTTAACATCAGGTATGCCACCTTTCGAAGATGCCTTCCACACATTCTTAAATGATGAATTAAGTGCATTGGCTGTTCAGGCACTTGCAGAGGAAGTTGATAAAACGGAGCAACGTTTAGGTGACTTAATTGCGCAGACTGAAGAGAACTTAAAGCGTAAGGATGAGCGTTTAGAGGAATTAACAACTCTTGAACAGCATATAACATCGAAGTTTAATTCACTTAATACAAGTATGTTAGAAAGTGAAACGAAGCAAGAACTTGATGAATTATTATATTATGTTCTTCAGCGTGTGTATTATCGTTACCCAGAGTTCTTTAAGGAAGGCTACAATCCTTCAATATTTGCAGCAATGCCAGCACAGCAAGCATTAGAGCATGCTTTAAAAGAAGTCATGCAAAGTTTACGCTTTGACTTTACACAAGAAATGCGAGTAACAAACTTCCGTTTATCACAGTTTATTAATAAGAAGATGCAATTACGCTTTAAAGATGAAGTACGTGAGCTGAAAGAATTAAACCGTAGCTTCTCGTTCCTAGCGTTTGACTCTTCCGAGCCAGATTTACTTGATTTTGAAGGACCATTTACAGATATCGCAAAATATTCGGGTGTTAAATCACACTTCCGCAATCAAAAGGCATTCTTTGAGAAGAATGAAAAAGTGAAGCTAAGTGAGGCACTTGAAGTATTAACAAAACCAGATGCGCAAAACTATTTAGATTCACAGAAAGTATCCCTTATGACATGGGCTATTACCTATATTGCTGAGGAAGCAGAGCAATTACGTCTGCATATTTACCATCAGGCACTTGAACAAATTGCAACAGAAAGACTTGCACTTCAGGAAGAAAGTCGTTTAGCTTCTTGGAAAGCTATTTACGAACAATTACAATACGCATGAGGTGATTCGTTTGGGAAAAGTATTCAAATCAGTTGAGGAAATTCAGTTAGATGGAGTTCGTTTCGTAGATGCTCGCTTTGATTTACAAAACAAAGAGGCAGGGAATAAACTGTTTGAAGAGGGACACGCACCAGGAGCGATTTATATCGATCTAGAGCAGGATTTGTCAGATATGGGGTCAAGCAATGGCCGCCATCCTATGCCAAATAAAGAAAAGCTATCGGCATTATTTCAAGGATTAGGATTACAATATGAAGATCAAATTGTCGTTTACGATCAAGGCGCTGCACCATTTGCACCACGTGCCTGGTGGATGCTGACATATGCGGGCTTTCCAAATGTAGTGATTGTGAATGGTGGTGCACCTGCACTCGAGGAAAAAATATCTTTTACAAAAGACATTATAAAATACCCACCATCTACGATTGAATTTGTTTGGCGAGATGAACTGTATGCTCCGCGTGAAGCAGTTAAAGCCATTGTCGATGGAGAAGTCAAAGCAACGTTGCTTGATGCACGTGCCGCAGCTCGCTACCGTGGTGACGTAGAGCCTCTTGATATGGTAGCTGGGCATATACCAACGGCCAAAAACTTTGACTGGGAACAATTAAAATCAGATGGTCGTCTACAAGCGAATGATGAGTTACGCAGCAAGATTTCTCAAGACGAGCACGTTGTTGTGTATTGCGGCAGCGGTGTTACAGCATCGCCATTGTATGCAGTACTAGCAGATGAAGGTTATGAAAATATTCAACTATATGTAGGTAGCTTTAGTGACTGGATCACACAATATGATGTAGAAAAAGGAACTAATGAATAAATGATTGAGGAAGAAACGCTCACTTTTGTGGGCGTTTTTTGTTTTTTATTGGAGTGGAAAGGGGAGTAAGGGCGGAGCGACGTAACGAAAAAACGAAGGGAGGTAAAGGAAGGCAAGTTTGACTGATTGAAAACAGAAGTGACGGAAAGAAAGGTAAGCGCGACGTAAGGAAGTCAAAGCGACGGGAAAGAAGAGCCGAAGCGACGGAAAGATGAGTCGAAGCGACGGAAAGAAGAGCTGAAGCGACGGAAGGAAGTCAAAGCGACGGAAAGAAGAGCCAGAGCGACGGAAAGAAGAGCCGAAGCGACGGAAAGAAAGCCCGAAGCGACGGAAAGAATCCTCGGAGTGACGGAAGGAAGTCAAAGCGACGGAAAGATGAGTCGAAGCGACGGAAGGAAGTCAAAGTGACGGAAAGAAGAGCCGAAGCGACGGAAAGAAAGACCGAAGTGACGGAAAGAATCCTCGGAGTGACGGAAGGAAGTCAAAGCGATGGAAAGAAGATCCGAAGTGACGGAAATAAGAGTCAAAGCGACGGAAAGAAGAGCCGAAGCGATGGAAGGAAGTCAAAGCGACGGAAGGAAGTCAGAGCGACGGAAAGAAGAGCTGAAGCGACGGAAAGAAAGACCGAAGTGATGGAAAGAATCCTCGGAGTGACGGAAGGAAGTCAAAGCGACGGAAAGAATCCCCAGAGTGACGGAAAGAAAGCCCGAAGCGACGGAAAGAATCCTCGGAGTGACGGAAGGAAGTCAAAGCGATGGAAAGAAGATCCGAAGTGACGGAAAGAAAGACCGAAGTGACGGAAAGAAGAGCTGAAGCGACGGAAGGAAGTCAAAGCGACGGAAAGATGAGTCGAAGCGACGGAAAGAAGAGCTGAAGCGACGGAAAGAAAGACCGAAGTGATGGAAAGAATCCTCGGAGTGACGGAAGGAAGTCAAAGCGATGGAAAGAAGATCCGAAGTGACGGAAATAAGAGTCAAAGCGACGGAAAGAAGAGCCGAGGTGACGGAAAGAAATCCAAAGTCGCCCCGCTCAAATCGTGGATAGAATCGTCAGAGCGACGGATAGAAATCCAAAAACGTGGATAGCCCCCCAATCGTGGATAGAATCGTCAAAATGATGGATAGTCCCACCAGAGCGACGGAAAGAAAAGCCGAAGCGACAATAGAAAGGCAAGAGCGACGGATAGAAATCCAAAAACGTGGATAGCCCCGCCCAAAACGTGGATAGAATTGTCAAAAACGTGGATAGTCCCGCTCAAATCGTGGATAGCCCCCCAATCGTGGATAGAATCGCCAAAATGAAGGATAGCCCCACCCAAAATAATGGATAGCCACCATCAAAGCGAGAAATTATGAGGATTGTACCCTATGTTACCGTAATCTGGACTTTTCTAATGAATCCATGGTCTCTCTAAATACTAGGATTTTAGTAATAACAATACGAGTTGTGATGTATTCATAAAATGACTGGTTATTCATTTTATGCTACACTCTTTTTACAAAGGGGGAAAAGGATGATTAAACGAGAGAAAAGTATAGAGATTCAACAAAATCGTGATGTGCAATGTGCTCACGGTAAAGTGGCAGTTCATGGGATAGGAATGAGTGTTTATAGTTTTTTTGTGGATGGTTTACTAATTGATACAGGCTCATATTCACTTTCACAGGAGTTCCAATCCTTTTTTAACGAAATACCGATTGAACAATTGGCGCTCACTCATTCTCATGAGGATCACTCAGGAAATGCAGCGTGGATTCAGCAACACAAGGGTGTACCTATCTATGTTCATCGTGATTCGGTGAGCCTTTGTGCACAGGATGGGGAGTATCCTTTTTATCGGCAGGCATTATGGGGTGAGCGACCAGCGTTTATTGCACAACCGTTAGGCAATACATTACAAACGAAATCAGCTACATGGGATGTTATCGAAACACCAGGGCATACGACAGATCATGTATCATTTTACAATCGAGAAACAGGTGCTATGTTTACAGGTGATCTGTATATACAGACGAAAACTAAGGTTGTCCTTGATGAAGAAAATATCGTACATACCTTGGCGTCATTGAAGAATATATTAAACTATGATTTCGAAGAAGTTTATTGCTGTCATGCGGGCTTTTTAGCGGATGGTCGATCAAAAATAAAAGAAAAAATTGCTTATTTAGAAGAAATAGAGCGCAATGTAAGGCAATTATTTGATAAAGGTTATTCGGTAGAAGAAATCACAAAAGCAATCTTTCCTCGTGATTATCCGATTACAAAAGCATCCGGGGAACAATGGTCCTCCAAGCATATTATCACTGCTTTTATAAATCAATTTAAGAAAGAGTCCTTAGCATAAGGGCTCTTTTTTTGTTTACTGGGTGGAGGAAATAAAATGCTCCATGGGGCCGCCAAGTATCATCTATAATATAGCTAGGTGGTGAAAAATTGGAAAAGTCATTTGGAATTTCGAGTTTATCTCCAAGATAAACTGGATCAATTTTCCCGCTCCCTTCTATGCTAGGTGTTTCATTGATTCGAATTAAACTATTTTTGCTGTAATCTTCATATTTAATTACTTCCCCTTTTGAATTTACCATGTCATAGGGATGAGAAATTTTACTTGGATCAAAATTGAACGTTCCTAAGGAATCTTCTGCAAAAACACTTACTGGGATTAACAATAAAATAAATAAAAAAATAGATTGTACAATTATAATATATATATATATATATGAAAAAAAGTAAGTTGTATTATAAATATACGATAATTTTACATATTTGTGTTTGATATAATTCGCAAATGGTGATGGTAATTTTTAAAGTTAGTATGGTAGGTTTCTAATAAAAAAATTTAGACTGAGTTATATATAGTAAAAATTGAGTATTTTTATAGTGAATGGTTTCAAATAAAAGACTAGCTAATATTTCTCAATAATTAAAATGTTGTTGTCAATAGGCTTATCACAGCCTTCGAGTAAGTATTTTTCACTAATGTTCATTTGTACTTTTTTAAGTGAAATACAAGTTGTTTGAATAAGACTTTTTTGCTCATTTATATTGCTTTTAGTATCAATTGTTAAATAGATCATTTCATTTTGGTATTCAAGATAATAAAATACCAGATTACCTTCAGGTGTATATCTAACTAATCTTATATTATCTGTTTTATTTTGCTGAACATTATTATGAAACTTTTCAAATCGCTCTTTATTCTCTATTTCACCTTGTTTGTCAGTTGTATCTTCTAGTAGCTCTGGGTAAGGAAATATATCGGGGTCCATTTTAATATCATGTGATTTATTAGGAACATCACATCCATAAATTATCAAAATAAAGAATAGAACATATATTTTTTTCATGACAATACACCTCTTTTTCCATTAAGTCGATTTTTGTAAAAAGAACGGTTGAAATGTAGGATATTTTGCGTTCAAGTAGTCATCATAAGAATCATCTCTTTGGTATTTGTTTAGTCGCAATAACCTTAACAGAAATGGATTCTTTTTTCATCTTTTAAGTGCAAAAGTGAATCCCACGGAAAAGTACAAGCAACTTTTCCGTGGGATTTTGTATGTGGTGGTGAATAATTTGGGTTTAAGAAGGATAATAAAAAACTTTGTGAAAAAATGTGAAGAAAATGTGACGGAACCAGCTGGAATAATGGATACGCTTACATTAGTTTGTGAAAAATTTCTCATTTACACAAGAAAAATACTATGTGAAAAGTTGAACAGGTTTAGTGGCGGTATTTATACATTTTTTATAAAGCTAATCGATGTAAATGTTATATTGAAATAATTGATTGTGAACTTGATAACAAGGCGTGAAATAAGTGAAGATAATAATAAATGGCGTTATTTAGAAGTGAAATTAAAATTGACAGAAAATTCGTTGACTTTATTTTCACAAAGTATTATGATTCTAAAATATATAATAATTCGAAAAGAAAAGGATGGGATTGAATGGATATTATGAAAAAGGCTTTAGAAATGCACGAGTATTATAGTGGGAAATTAGAGGTGATTTCTAAAGTACCTGTGCAAGATTCATATGATTTAAGTCTCGCGTATTCGCCAGGGGTAGCTGCGCCTTGTGTAGAGATTGAAAGAAATCCATCGCTTGTTTACGACTATACAATGAAAGGGAATATGGTAGCGGTTGTTTCAGATGGTACGGCGGTATTAGGGTTAGGGGATATTGGCCCGAAGGCAGCATTACCAGTAATGGAGGGGAAGGCTATTTTATTAAAGCGTTTTGCCAATGTTGATGCTTTTCCTATTTGTTTAGATACGAAAAATACGGATGAAATCGTCAGCATTGTGAAGGCGCTTGCTCCCACTTTTGGTGCTGTAAATTTAGAAGATATTTCAGCGCCAAGATGCTTTGAAATTGAAGATCGTCTGCGCCAAGAATGTGATATTCCTGTGTTCCATGATGATCAGCATGGAACGGCGATTGTAGTAGGTGCAGGGATGGTTAATGCTAATCGTATTGTGAAGAAAGATGTGGCAACGATGAAGGTTGTCATTAATGGTGCAGGAGCAGCCGGTATTGCTATTTTGCGTATTCTTGTGCAAATGGGCTATAAAAATATTTATATGTGCGATACAAAAGGTCTCATTTATGGAGGTCGCGCTGAAGGTATGAATCCAATTAAAGACACAGTGGCCCATTTAACAAATCCTGAAAAAATGCATGGAACTTTGGAAGATGCCATTAAAGGTGCTGACGTTTTTATCGGCGTATCGGTTGCTAATTTATTAACAGAAGCACATATTGCTTCAATGAATGATGATCCAGTCGTGTTTGCACTAGCAAATCCAAATCCTGAAATTACGTATGAAAATGCTAAAGCATGGGGTGTACGTATTATGGGGACAGGACGCTCCGATTATCCAAATCAAATTAACAATGTGCTTGCTTTCCCTGGTATTTTCCGTGGGGCATTGGATGTTCGAGCAACAGATATTAATGAGGCTATGAAAATAGCTGCAGTTGAAGCGATAGCTGCTCTTGTAAGTGATGAGGAATTAACGGAAGAATATATTGTACCTAAATCATTAGATGAGCGGGTGGTTGAAATTGTTTCCCAAGCTGTAAGTGGAGCAGCTGTTGAGTCTGGTGTGTCAGAGCTATTCCAACAAAATACAGTGCTTTCTGTTTAACGTGAAAAAATCTCCCACTCTCATAGAGAGAGGGGAGATTTTTTACGTTCCGGCTAAAATGCCGATAGCTGCAAAGAGAACAATTATCAGAATAATGAGGACAATGAGAAGAATGCCTGGAATATAGAGTGTAAAGAAGGCCTTCCAATTGGTTATTTGGTGTGCTTCTGCAATAATTCCTACTGTAATAACAAGGTTCCAAATTGCAACCACAATCGATAATAAAATTGCAATCCAAATAACCCAAGGGTAAGGCCCGGCGAAGTCAGGATCCATTAAAGACTCAGGTGATGTAAATAACCAAATTAAATAAAAAGGAATAAGTACTATAGATGGAATAGCAGTTAAACTTAACCCTTTGAATAAGTGTGAGTATGTACCTGTCCCTTTAAAAAGTTTACCGAACAGCCAAGCGATTAGTGCAAGAAAAGCTGTACCGATTATTCCTGAAATCGGTGCTGCAATAATACAAAATAGTAAGATAAGCCAAGGAGAAAAGTCTATCACGGATGTTTTATCAATAAGGTCTGAAAGTGTAACACCAATATAACCAATTGACAAAAGAAGAAGAGCAAAACCAATTGATTTTTCTTCTATCATGTAACGGGTTGTTTGCTTTGGGTGCAACCAAATAGACAAAAATGGATTAACCTTTTTCCTTTCTTGTGATCTTTCATTAAAGTCATCCATTAAATTACCTCCAAAATAATAGAATAAATGCATGATGCGTATAATTAGTATACGAGTGATTCGATGAAAAGTTTCGAAAAAACATTTTAGACAAAAAGAGCCGCAAGAAAGCGACTCTTTTTGATTACTCGTATTTAGTCAGGCATGGCATTTTAATAGAATAGTTTTTTATTCAGCTAACATAATTTTTTCAAGCTCTAATGGTTCTATGTATTGTTCGCCTTTGTAAGCACGCATATTCCCACCTGAAATTTCATCTATTAATAAAATTTCATTTGTTTTAGCATCGCGGCCAAACTCTAGTTTGATATCATAAAGTGTTAACCCTTTTTTGTCAAGCTCTGCAGCAACAAATTTAGCAATTTCAATTGTACGTTGCTTTAAAATTGCGTATTCTTCATGTGTTAACAGGTTTAACATAGCTAAAGCATCTTCAG
Organism: Lysinibacillus sp. Ag94; assembly: GCF_023242215.1. Classification (NCBI taxonomy): domain Bacteria; kingdom Bacillati; phylum Bacillota; class Bacilli; order Caryophanales; family Bacillaceae; genus Lysinibacillus; species Lysinibacillus sp. Ag94. Next base: position 1,596,852 of record NZ_CP096780.1, read on the forward strand.
AAATGGGAGGATCTAGTCGTTCATCATCTTTGATGGTAACTTCTACGAAAGAATCTAAGTCTTGTCCTTCTTTTACGTAAGCACCGTAGCGACGTAGGAAAGAGCCTACTGCCTTGAAGCGGCAAATGACCTCTAAACCCTTACCAAAAACAGTTGCAGGCTTTACTGTCATTGTTGCATCGTTGAAGTTTGCATCAACGTAGTGAGTAGGAACACCTTGTTCATTTAGCTTTGAGTAGAAATAAGAAGTTAAGCGAAGTCCAGCTAAACCAGCGCCGTCAATTGTTAACCCAACAGTATTAGCACCTGGGTCGAATACGCCGTTTTCTCCAGTTACATCATCTTTAAATTTTAATAAGTAATGACCATCTTCTAATTGAAACACATTTTTCGTTTTACCTGTATACAATAATTCCACAAAAAACCCTCCAATTTTCATAGTACTTCATTATTATAACACGAATGTTTTAAATATTTAATACTAAAAATGTTCGTTTTAAAAGATGTTTTTTTATGTTTTTAACTTCGTTTCCAATGATAAAACAAGGTGATAACGAATGTTCGTTATCACCTTGAATGGATTGAAAGGATTCTGAAATTAATATTAATAAACGCCTTCAGCTAGCATACCATTAGCCACTTTTATGAAGCCAGCGATGTTCGCGCCAACTACAAGATTTCCGGGGTAGCCATATTTTTCAGCAGCTGCTTTGCTGTCCGCGTAAATGTTTTTCATAATTTCATGTAATTTAGCATCTACTTTTTCAAATGACCAGAAAACGCGACTTGAATCTTGCGCCATTTCAAGAGCAGATACAGCAACACCTCCAGCATTAGCAGCTTTGGCAGGACCAAATAATACGCCAGCATTTAAGAATTCGTTAATTGCTTCAAGATCTGATGGCATGTTTGCACCTTCACCAATAGCTTTCACACCGTTAGAGATTAAAGTACGAGCTGAATCGCCATTAATTTCATTTTGTGTAGCACATGGAAGCGCGATGTCACAAGGGATCGTCCAGATACCAGTGCAACCTTCTGTAAATGTAGCATTTGGACGATAGTTTAGGTAAGTAGAGATACGATCGCCTTTTACTTCTTTAATTTCTTTAATTGCATCAAGATCTAAACCTTCTGGGTCATAAACATAGCCTGAAGAGTCAGAGCAAGCAACAACTTTTGCGCCATAAGCTTGTGCTTTTTCAATCGCATATGTTGAAACGTTACCAGAACCAGAAACTACAACTGTTTTACCTTCAAATGAATCGTTGACATCTTTTAGCATTTCTTTCACAAAATAAACAGTACCATAACCAGTTGCCTCTTTACGGGCTAAAGAACCACCGTAGCCAGGAGTTTTACCAGTTAATACACCAGATTCGCTTGCTTTTGTTAAACGCTTATATTGGCCCCATAAATAACCTACTTCACGAGCGCCAACACCGATATCACCTGCTGGAACATCGACATCTGGACCAATATGGCGGTATAATTCAGTCATGAATGCTTGACAGAAACGCATAATTTCCGAATCTGATTTACCTTTAGGATCGAAGTTTGAACCACCTTTACCTCCACCGATTGGTTGGCCTGTTAAAGCATTTTTAAAGATTTGTTCAAAGCCTAAGAATTTGATAATGGATTCATTTACGGAAGGGTGGAAGCGAAGACCGCCTTTGTATGGTCCCATTACGTTGCTGTATTGCACACGGTAACCACGGTTTACTTGAACTTCATTGTTATCATCTTGCCAAGCTACACGGAAAGAAATGATACGATCTGGCTCAACGATACGAGATAAGATATTGGCTTTAATATATTCAGGGTGTTGAGCAAATACAGGCACTAATGAAATGAAAATTTCTTCAGCTGCTTGTAAGAACTCTGCTTGATAACTATTTTGTTGTTTTAGTTGCTCGAATACGCCATCAACGTATTCTTTTGCTAATTGTTCGTTGCTTACAGTTGTAGTTGTCATAGTAAAAAACCTCCAGTTATTTGATAGTTGTATCGTATATCTATTTTTCGCACTATTCAATAAAATACTTTTTCCAACAGTCTAAAGTTTGTGAAAAATTGAGCAAACGAGGGGAGGAATTTATTATATTAAAATAACAATAGGTTGAGCGATCTATCTAATTATGAGAAAGGAATGATGCTTTATTGTGAAGGTTTTAATTGACGCTGACGCCTGTCCAGTCGTGGATTTAGCGTTATCTATATCATCTGAGTTTGAGATTGAAACAATCTTGTTTTGCGATACATCCCACCGTATCGAACGTGATAATGTAATAACAATTATGGTTCCTAAGGGTCCGGATTCGGTTGATTTTACGCTAGTGAATGCGCTTTCAAAACATGATATTGTCATTACACAGGATTACGGTTTAGCAGCTATGGTTTTGGCAAGAGGAGGTTATCCAATCGATCAAAATGGAAGAGAGATGTCCAATGAAAATATCGAACGTTTGCTCGATATGCGTCATGTTGGACAGAAAATTAGACGTGCTGGAGGACGAACGAAAGGGCCTAAAAAACGAACTCAAGAAAACAATATTTCGTTTGAATTGAATTTTCGACAAATTTGTGAACGAGCGATTTTAGCTCAAAAAATGGAGGAATCTGAAGGTGGAAAATGAGCGTAAACACGAACTATTAAATCAATTTCCGGGACTAAACGAGTTAGCAAATCATCATACTGTACTTTGGGAAAATACAAATCGAGAAATAAAGGCGCAAACAAATCTTTTTTCAATGGAGGAAGTTGAGGAGGCAGAAGAAACACTTAAACGCTTTTCATCCTATTTAACTTTAGCATTTCCAGAGCTTTTGGAAAGCAAAGGGCTTATTGAATCGTCGTTACTAGATATACCTTACATGAAGAAAGCTCTTGAAAAAGAATTTGATGTATTAATACCAGGTCAATTTATCTTAAAATGCGATCATGCCTTGCCAATTTCCGGCTCTATTAAAGCTCGTGGTGGTATTTTTGAAGTATTAAGGCAGGCAGAACGGCTTGCGATCGCTAGTGGTAAGCTAACAAAAGAGGATAGTTATGCGGTGCTAGCAACAGAGGACTTTCAATCGTTCTTTCAGCAATATACAATTGCCGTAGGTTCTACAGGTAATTTAGGATTGAGTATCGGCATTATGGGCAAAAAACTCGGCTTTAATGTCGTTGTACATATGTCGAGTGATGCAAAAGAGTGGAAAAAAGCATTACTGCGTGAAAAAGGTGCGACAGTTATTGAATATGAAGCAGATTATAGTGTTGCTGTAGAACAGGGTCGTCGAGAGGCTGAACAAGATCCTATGTGTCATTTTATTGATGATGAAAATTCGAAGGACCTATTTGCCGGCTATGCAGTGGCGGCGAAGCGTTTAAAAGCGCAGTTTGAAAAGACGAATATTTCAGTGGATGCTGCATATCCATTGTTCGTGTATTTACCATGTGGTGTAGGTGGAGGACCGGGGGGAATTGCGTACGGGATACGTGAAATTTTTGGAGAGCATGCCCATATATTTTTCGCAGAGCCTGTAGCATCTCCTTGTATGACAATTGGCTTAATGACAGGTTTACATGATGAAATTAGTGTAGAAGATATCGGTCTTACTAATAAAACCGAAGCAGATGGCCTTGCTGTTGGTCGTGCGTCAAAATTTGTTGGCAAAGTGATGGAAACATATATTAGTGGTTGTTATACAGTGAAAGATGAAGAATTATTTACGTCACTCGGTTTAGCGATGGATTCGGAAGGCCTGTTTTTAGAACCATCTGCACATGCAGGGATGTTCGGACCAATTCAGTTAATGAAAAATGGACAAAGTTATTTAGAAAAGCATGATTTAGTTAATAAGATGGAGCAAGCTACCCATCTTGTATGGGCAACAGGTGGAAGTATGGTGCCGGAGGAAATGCGTGAGGAATACATGGCAAGATGTGCCGGTAGCAGAATGAATGATTAAGGTAGTTCGTTAATAAGAAAACGCAAGAATGTTATCGGAATCAACATTCTTGCGTTTATTACTTTTAAAGTTATTTATATAAATAGTCCAACGCTTGATAATCTTGCTGATAGCGTCCACCGTCCGCTACTTCAGCGTGATATAAAGCTTTTAAAGCATAATTTTTTTGCAAATCCATTTCAGACATTAATTCTTTTAGGCGATCATGTAATTCACGGTTTTCTTTCACAAGTTGCTGCATTTGTGGTTTAAAATATTTCATACTGTCTAACTCCTCAATTTATAACGTGTTTATTAGTATAACACTTTTAGCTTTTGAAAATGCACTTATATTCATAATTCGAGTCGATCATGCCGTGAAGTACTGGCCGAAATTGGAATTTTACTTAGGTATATCGTTCTCTGACGATTTCTATGCTTGTTTATGAACTTAAGATTTAATGACAGGTATACTTGATGAGATTAATGTTGAAGATTTTGAGATGTTTAGTCTAAAAGGGTTTTACTTTTTTACGTATAGATATAAAGGCCCTTTTGTTCAATTGGCCAATAAATAAACAAACCTCCAAATCCATACATAGATTTGGAAGTTTAAATCTTTATCTCATTTATCAAGCAATAAGAGGAAGAATAATTACCGATATAATCCTAATTGGTGAAGACAAATCATATCTGTGCGGATGAAGAAGGCCTCGCTGATTAAAGTTTCACTTTATCGTGGCATTGTTTTCGCTGGGCGGTTAAAAATACTTCCTGTGCTGCCAGTACACCTGCACCTGGCTCAAAGTCATATTCAAAGTCTTGAAGTGCTGCTTCTATTAAAGAAACTGCTTGTAAAATATCACTTGGGAAACAATAGCCCATATGGCCGAATCTAAAAATTTCACCTTGCAAATGGCCGAGGCCACCAGCAAAATCTAAATGATATTGTTGTTTTAAATGTGCCAAGAAGTTACCGAGTGCAATCCCTTTTGGTGCCATAATCGCTGTAATGGTCGGAGAAGCATGCTCATCTGTAGTGAGAAGTTCAATATGAAGGGCATTCATCGCATGACGTACCATGTTTTTCATTAGTTCATGGCGGGCAACTGTATGTTCAAAGCCTCCTTCTTCCTCTATAAGTTTACAAACCTCATGAAGTCCAGAAATAAGTGTTACAGTAGGCGTGTTTGGCGTCATCCCTTTTTCTGCCCAGCTACGATAGCTTAATAGGTTTAAATAATAGGACGGTGTATTGTTTTCTTCAATAACGTTCCAAGCTCTATCACTAACGCTGACAAGAGAAAGTCCTGGAGGTAGCATCATCGCTTTTTGAGATCCAGTAACAAGAATATCAATTCCCCAGGCATCCATTTCAGCTGGAGCTCCACCTATGCAGCTTACACCATCGACAATACATAATGCATCTGTTTCCTCACGTACAACTTGTGCTAATTCAGCAATTGGGTTTAATATACCAGTCGAAGTTTCATTGTATGTGACAAAAACAGCTTTAATATCTTTCAACGGTTGCAAGAATTTTCGTAGCTCCTTAGCTGTGCAAGCTTGTCCCCATTCTTTTTCAAGCTTATGTACATGAAACCCATATTTCTCACAAATCGAAACAAAATAGTCTCCGAATGCTCCAACAGTGATCACAACAACATTTTCACCAGCAGAAACAGTGTTAACCGCCGCGGCCTCTAAAGCTGCTGTTCCACCTGATGGAAGAAGTAAAATATCCTGCTTTGTCCCGAAAATAGGTTTTACTAATTCAATTGTTTCACGGTAAAGTGCTACAAATTCATTGCTTCGATGACTAATAATATCGCGATTCATTGCAAGTTGAACCTTTTTAGGAATTGGCGTAGGTCCTGGATGTCTTAAAATATTTTCATACACAATCATCAAACCCCTTTGTATTAAAAATTAGAAATTCGAAATTTTCTAACTATAATATAGCATATTTTTCTGTTATCTAACTTATTTTTCAAAATTTGATAGATCGAGTGTCGTAAGAGAGTAGAAAATAAAGCTGATTAGCTCCTAATTTTTGTATGGTAAAATTTTATAGAAGGGGGCTAAGTGATGGAATCGAAAGTAAAGTATCCATATATTTATTTTTTGCTGGAATCAAATATAGTTTTTGTCTATCGAATTAAATCACATAATTATTTGAACGCATCGGATTTGATAGATAGGAGTGAATGGGAGGCTTATGAATTACAGCATCATGTTCAATTTGAAGCGTTCAACCATGAAGAAAGTAAAGCAATTGACGGGTGGGGGTTGTCGTTTGAGCAACATGACTTAAGCGATATCGTAGAAATTATTAATGACTGTATTCAAAAACATTGTTCTGTGGATCAACGAATAACAACACAGGCTGTTCATATTGTGAGCTCTGAATCTGCAGCTGGCTCAGTGAGAGTAGCACTTGCACCACCAAAACATGTGATTGGATTCCCAGATTGCTTTTCAATTGGACCATTGTGGAAGCTAGAGGAGAAAAGAGGTCAAACATCCCGAAACAATTGGTTATTTGAAAATATTAACGATGGACAGGAAGATGTTTATCAAAATAAGTTTACAAATACTTTGCGTGAAATAGAAGATATTTCGAATTATGTTCCTATCTATATTTGGTATGGTAATAATGCCGATGAACAATGCGGGCTTCGTTTTTTCCTCTATTTATTGCGAGATAAATCAAATGAGATTTTTCTTATTAATACAACAGAACAAAGTAAGGATAATTGTGCGACAAGCCATCTTAGTTCACAGCAATTAGCGCAGCTTTTTATGAACATGGAAGAAAAAAAGCCATTAACTATCCAGGAGCGTCGTATGTTCCAAAATGAATGGGAAACATTATCGCAAACTAACGATATTCTGCGCTTATGGACTAATAATGGAATAAAAGGGGTACCAGAAAATTATTTTGATCCACTTATTATAGAGACGATAGAAAGGCTACATAGTGAACAAGCAACAACAGATTTTATCAAGACAGGGGCAGTGATTGCGGAACTCTTACCTTTGATTGAAGAGCTTCCTAGTGTCTTCTTTTTAGAATCTAGAATAAGATTTTTAGTCTATAGTGGGGTGCTCGCATTAAAAGGTATTCCTAAGTCCATAAGACATTATAGTGTAAAATTACGTGAATAACTAGAAAACCTCTTTCACCTAAAATGGTGTAAAGAGGTTTTTGTACGGGCATATGTATTATGCAACGAAAGGTTTATTCATTTTTAGTAAGCCATAGATCGAATAGAATAGTCCTAATGTGATGAACGATAAAATCGTATAAAGTACAGCTTTCCCAGTTCCACCAGTCCAACGATAGAAAAGACGATATGTGAAATAGAAAATAAAGCCAAGAAGACCTATTGAAGCAATCACATCTAGAAACAGAAACGGAATAAATGAAACAAATACCAATACAGCATAAATAATAGCATTTTTCATTGCTGCTGCTCGAACTGTTGCGTCATTATCACCCTTTGCTGTTAATAAGAAAAGGTTATAAATACCAATAATCGGAATCCAAGCAATGTAAGCCAGTTTGCTAAAGCCATTTACTTTAGATGCCTGGTAATAAATAAGTGAACTAATGACATAGCTTGCAATACTTAGCAATGCAATACAAATTAACATAATAATGAGAAATTCCAAATCTAAATCATCGAAATCATTGTAATATGAAGAATCGTACATAAGAAAACCCCCCTTTCAAAAAAATACTTCATAATAATAACAATACTAAAGTCATATATCTACAGTTAATTTTATCCGGAATTTAATGTTAATGATGTATTTGTACTATTCCGATAGATGTAAAAATTGTATTAATGATAATTTCTAATAAATGAATGATTGGAACAAAAAAGGGGTTAGCAAAGGGTAGTAGATGTCACCAAAAAAACAGTGTTTAAACAGATAGCTTCCAAACAAGAAACTATTTTGATGAAAAATTGAGTACTAATGTAAAAAATCCTAAAAATATCCATGATAATATTGGTATAATAGTTTTAGGATTTTTGGCTTATTGAGGTAAAAGAAACAATAGATAGGGGAGTATGTTTATGCTAATTATAATTTTAATATCGATAGTAATAAGCTTTTACTTTATGGAAAAACATTATCGGAAAAGTGTCTATTATAAACAGACAAAAAATAATTACTTTGCAGTTAAACTAAATAAAGGGAGAAATGGTGAGTACTTAACATCGAAGATTATTGAACGGCATGCCTTACAAAGTCATAGACAATTATTAAATGTCTATATTCCAAAAAGAAATTCAGATGAATTAACGGAGATTGATTTACTTTATATTGATCGAACTGGTCTTTATGTAATTGAGTCAAAAAACTATAGTGGTTGGATTTTTGGTAATGAAACACAACAACAATGGACACAAACGATGCCGAATAAGAAAAAATATAAATTTTTCAATCCAATCCGTCAAAATGCTACGCATATCCGTGCAATTCAAGATTTTTTAGACCTCCCGAAAGATGCAATTCATTCAGTCATTGTTTTTAGTGAACGCTGTACATTAAAAAAAGTGGTAGTAACTTCCCAAAATGTTCATGTTATAAAACGAGAGAATGTTGGGCGTTTTATCCAAACACAAAAGCAAACTGCAAAACAGTTTTTCTCTCAAGACGATATTCAAGCAATTTACAATAAGCTTGTACCTCAAATGCAAGTATCCAATGAAGTCAAAAAACAACATATTCAAACGATTCAGCAGAAATATGGAAAATAATCTTATGTAAAGGGGACAGTTGGCATGCCAATATACAATAAATTAGTACGTGATTTAATTCCTCAAGTAATTGAAGAGAATGGTAAAACATGTAGCATAAGAGTATTAGAACAAGGAGATCACTTAGAGGAAATAAAAGTGAAAATGCAAGAAGAAGCATTAGAATTTCTAGAGGCAGCCTCACCAAAAGAGGCCGTAGAGGAACTTGCGGATATTTTTAGTACATACAGCTATACAAATGTACGACGTGCCCTATGAACAATTAGAACAAATACGTACTCAGAAGAAGAACAAATGCGGAGGCTTTGCGAAAGGTATATATTTAGTTGAGGTGAAGGAGTAGGAGGAAGCATGTCATTAATTCTGACGGATTTTACATTTCTTAGGCAGTATAATTATTGGCAAGTGTTGTCACGTTTGATAATCCTATTAGTTCAAGATATAGTTCTTATTACAGGTACAACAAGGAGGAATGAATATGGCTGAAATTAAATACGAAATTGTGGAAACTGTTGCGGTATTATCGGAAGGCAATAAAGGCTGGAAAAAAGAATTAAATTTAATTAGCTGGAATGGTCGTGAGCCGAAATACGATATTAGAGATTGGTCGGAAGATCGTACAAAGATGGGGAAAGGTGTTACGTTGTCACTGTCAGAATTACAGCTTTTGAAAGAGTCATTAGCTAAATTGTCAGACTTGGATTAATGTACAAAGCAACTTTTTAGCGTCTTTTGACTAATTATGTAAGTGAGTAGCAATTTTAAATTTTCTGGGGATTTTCCATAGAATATATTTCGTAAAATTGTTAGACTAACATTAGCAACAATTCATTATGCAGGTGGCGGCTGAACTCCCTTTTGAAGGGGGGTGAGGCGGATGACAGTATTTGAAGCATTCAGTTTGATTGTGCAGTGTAGCCTTTTGCTAATTGCAGTACTGACACTGATGCTTAGCATTATTGTCTCTCAAAATAAAAAGAAATAGCCACCCTGCCGGCTAAGTAAGGTGGCTATTGCTAAAACTTTAACTTGGTCAGCCGCCATCGTTGCGGCATGATTGTTGCTTTGACTGGATGTTGACGCATCCAGTCTTTTTTATTCTATATTTAGTGTATCATATTTATTCGAAAAAGAACATTTTTCTTCATTTTAGCGAGCATTTTAAGCCAAGCCTTATTGATACAGTTCTTTCCCTTGGATTAAATGAATTTTGCGATGTCATTTAGCGCTAAACGAGATGAGCCGTAAGCTGGTGCTGCTGCTTTTCCGATAGCGATTAAGACAATTGGCACTAGATTATCTTTTAATGCAAAGTGCTTCGCAAAAGCCTCTTTATTGAAGCCACCCATTGTAACCGTATCATAGCCCATATCTTTTGCTAAAAGCATAATTTGCATAGAAATTAAGCCTGCATCAAATGTAGCTATATTTTTTAGAACTTCTGTAGGAAGGTTTGAATAAATCTTTAACGAATTTTCAATCATCATGTTTTTTGTTGCTTCGTCCATATAGCCAAGCTCGACGTTTTTTGTATAGATTTCTTCAACATTATTGTACATTGCAGTATCGCCTAATACCGCAATGATGGCAGACGCAGTTTCTACTTGCTCCTGGTTATTTGCAATTAAACGTAGTTCCTTTTTTACTTCCTCATCTTGGATCACTAAAAAGCGCCAAGGTTGTAAATTACTTGATGATGGAGCGGTTGTTGCTATCACAAGTAATTCCTCTAAATCTGATTGAGGAATTTTATAATTTGCTTCATATTTACGAACAGATTTACGATCATGCATTACTTTATTTAAATAACTTATTGGTGTAGTCAAGTCAAAATATCTCCTTTATTTTTAATGAGATTTTACTATACGATATACTTTTTGAAATTCCAAGTAAATTGCTCGAAATTGATTAACTTCTGTCAACGGGTGTCCAAACAGCTGCGCTACACTTCCGCGCAAAAAACATGTGTTGACCTAAAGCCTCCACGGATTTCAGACGCGATGATGCTAGGGCATAATCGATAATTATTACTTAAATTTAAATGCCTCGAAGTCAACGTTTATATCTTTATTGTGGGTTTTCAATTGCTTGGCAAAATGTTTTAGCATTTTTTCGGGGCCACACATAAAAATACTTGTTTGTGGGGGCACTGGAAAATTTTCAAATGAAAGTCTGTCCATTTGGGTAGTATCAATAAAGTTTACTTTGAATTGTTGATTAGTTATTGCATACTCCTGTAAAAAATCTTTATAGATAGCATTGTTTTGACCATGGTAAGTGTAAAATAACTCAATATCACGATCCAATGGTTGCGATTGTAAATAAGATAAAAATGGAGTAATACCTATACCGCCAGCTATCCAAACTTGTTGCTGTGTTCCATTTTCAAAGTTTAAATGCCCATAAGGACCGTCGAGTGTGATTGGTGTATTCAGTTGAACTGAATCATATACTTTTTTTGTGAAATCACCAACCGCCTTTATAGTGACAAATAATTTTTTTCCATCGCCACCTGAAATTGAAAAGGGATGAGGCGCCTTTTCTATGCCATCTTGCAAAATTTTGATAAAAATAAATTGTCCATGACGAAAGGGGAGGCTTCTTTCAAGAGTTAGCTCCAGTTCAATAACATTGGAGCCCATTTTCTTGATTCCTGTAATGTTGCCTGTATATTTGAAAAACATATCCTGATACATCGTCAACATATATAATGCCGACATAAATCCAATAGTTGTAGTGATTGCTGTGAAAATTCCTAAAGGTGTAGGCTGCAATAAATCGTATCTGCTTGAAAAATAGGCATGATAAATTCCAAATGTATAAGGAATAAGCATTAATCGATGAAAGATCCGCCAATGCTCATATTTTAGAAATTTAGCAAAAAGCGCAATGACAATTAACGCTATGAAACCATATTGACCAAGTGATCCTAGTTCTTTCGCAAATTCGCTGAGTGAAGTTCTTTGTACTTTATCCCAGTGGGGGACCAGATCTTGTAATTGTCCATGAATAACCACTAATACTAGTGAAAGAATAGCTAAAGATTTATGATAAAAATAAACATTTTCTAGACCATGGAACCAACGCTCAAACATTTTCATTCTTGTTGCTAGCAAAAAGACAAGAAAAAAGCCTGTAATGGCCATGCCTCCAATGATGTGACTGAGCTTGTTAACTGACTGGATAGGTTCTATAGGTGTAGCGAGAGACCACAGTAAAGCACTACTACTCATGATTAGTATGATAAACAAAATTCCTTTGATAGATTTCATAAATAACCTCCAATATTCATTTTTATCTCTAAATATCCTATATATACAATAAGAACCTGAAATGTTTCTGAATTTGATATGAAAGTTAATTTCGTGAACAAAAAAAGGGATTATACGTTCGGAATATATGTTCCCTTTTGTGCTGGAGTGTGGTAAATTAAGAAGGATAAAAATATAGAGATATAAGGAGCAGAAGTAAATAATGCAAGGGAATACACATATTATCGGGGGCATCACTGCTAGCCTTGCTTTTGCACAAATTTCTAATGATAATCCACTTGTTTTAGTAGGAGCGGGCGTTATCGGTGCATTACTTCCAGATATTTGCCATGGAGGCAGCAAAATCGGGAGGAAGTTTCCCGTTATTTCAAAGATCGTCAATACTTTGTTTGGACATCGTTCATTTACACATAGTTTGCTTTTTTTATTTCTAGTAGGGATGTTACTACATACGTTTATACCTTACGAATCCATTTCACTAGGCATTTTATTAGGGATGGCAAGTCATGTTTTCCTTGATATGGGGACGAAGAAGGGTGTTAAGCTGTTCTTCCCAGTATCCATTTCAGTACGTCTACCTATGACTATAAAAACGGGTAGTAAAGCTGAAAAGGTAGTATTTATGTTGTTAACGATGCTTTCAGTCTTTTTTAGTTATGAAATGATTGTTAATCTAGTTCAGTCCGTATAACTAAAACAGCCCCAGTACGAGAATTTCTCATACTGGGGCTGTTTAAATGGTATAAGTTTTAGTCAGCCTGTACCTCTTCGACTGTTTGTTCTACTTCTGCTCGTGACATTTTTTCACGACCTTCTTGCATTGCCTTCAATGTTTTATGGGCTAATGCAAGTGGTAGACGACAGAATAATAATACAGTACGTTTATTAATATCTTTCATATAAAGATCCGCTTTCGCGAGATTTTCCTCTGCATATGCAAATAAATCTTCACGTGTCCAGCCATCAGGAACGAAACTTACTCCGCGCTCGTCCATATCCTCATGCTGATTACGTAAAATATTGACTGCTTGGAGACCACGGCCATAGCCAATAGCTAAATCGCGATCTGTTTGAATGTCAGCACCCCACGCCCAAAGCTCAGACAGCATTGTCCCAACAAGCCCTGCAACGTAGTATGTATAATCATCTAAATCCTCTCGCGTATGCACCTGCCAGTTTGCTTTTGCCCATTTTGCCATCCCAAATGCCATTTCACTTGTTGAAGCTTGGACAATTTTACGGGAGCCCTCAGGACAAAACGTTAGCCAATCTGCTAAACGAAGAGATACTTCAGGTAGCTGATCTACATATGGCGCTAATAATGCTTCATAGGCATCAGCATTAAATGATTCCTTTAATAACTCACTTGTTGCATTAAGTAAATCGAATTTTACGTCATTAGAAAGATTTTCATGATCCTCAATTTCATCTATAGCACGCATTGCTAAATACGCGGCTGCCACAGACAATTTTAAATCGTTTTTTAAAAAAGTAATCGGTATATAAAAAGTGCGACTAGTTTCCTTTAAAACTTGCATCGCTTCTTTATAAAGTTTTTTTTGATCTTTCACTTGTATTCCTCCGTTCAAATGGTCACACATCTATAGTATATCGTATCGTAAAAGTGATGAAAGATAAAACAGATTGTTCAATTTATAATCAACTATTTTCAAATGGTATAAATGAAGACAAAGTGGGGATTAATAACGAATAACGAGATTGCAATTTTTATAGGTAGGACTTCAATAGCAAAATTGATTTCAAGAAGCGAACTTTTGGAGGATATCAGCTAATTCCGCTAGGAGTTGCCATCAACTAGTTCATAGGACATACGTTTTATTAGTTTTATCGAACACTTTTAGGAATTAGCGCTCAACTTTTAAATTTTTAACGATATCCACTTGCTAGAATCGATAATGCACTCGAGTGTCATTGCATTTTCAGTTCTTTTGTGTTTTTATAGTAGAATAATGTTAAAGTTATAAAAATGTGACGAAAATCGTGTGATTAATAGAAAAAAATTGATATTTTTCGTCTTTTTTTCATGAAAGTTTGCTAAGTTATTGCACATTTATTTCAACAGCGTTAAAGTTTAGGAAGGACAGAGATACAACTTCACTTTTCGAGTAATTGTAGCAGTTGATTTGCTTTCGGTACTGAATTACAATACATCGGATTTTGGCACAATAACTCCTTGCAAAATCCGTGATATTTGTGGAGGCATGAACGATATTCAACTGGCTTCTAAGCGCCTCTTGAATACAAGCAAAATCTAGTATATATCTCACCATCTGAAATAGAGATTGTACGTAAAGTCAAAGGAGAATGGTATGCCAAAGGCTATAGGTATTGATGCAGGCGGAACATTGACAAAAGTTGCTTATTTAGATGAGCATAATGAGCTCGTTTTAATAACTTTCCCGTCAAATGATTTGCTAGCAGTGCAAAATTGGATTATTAATCATCCAGATATTGAGGATATTGGTGTTACGGGAGGGCGTACAGAACAATTACTGGATGTCATCAAAACAATGAAATCGATTCATTATATAGTAGAGTTTGAAGCCACATTGAAGGGCGTTCGATTTTTATTGCATAAAGAGGGCTACTTCTTCGAGAGAAGTATGATTACGAATATTGGTACTGGTACTTCAATTCATTATATGGAAGATAATACGCATGTTCGTGTTGGTGGTACAGGCGTTGGTGGTGGAACAGTGATTGGATTGTCAGCGCTTACAACTGGCATCACGGATTACAATGAAATAAGAGAACTGGCCTCTAAAGGTAATCGAGAAGAAATTGATTTACTAGTAAAGGATATTTATCAAGGGATGGACACACCTATTGATGGGCAACTGACAGCTAGTAATTTTGGGAAAGTTGGTATTACGGAATCCATCAAACATCCAACAGAAGATATTATTGCAACTGTACAAGGACTTGTAGGTGAGGTTATTACCACACTTAGTATTCAATATGCTGAAGAAAAAAATGCTCAACATATCGTTTATATTGGCTCAACTTTAAGTAATAATGATCATCTTACACGTGTTATTGCCAATTACACTCGTACGAAAAAGCATACACCCGTCTTTATTAATGACCACGGTTTTTCAGGTGCAGTTGGTGCATTATTAAATATAACTGAATATACGATTGTCTAAATACAATGTGCATTACTAATTAAAGTTAGTGATGTACATTTTTTTTATCTTCATTCAGTAGAAGAGTTCTACCTATAAGAAGGATGAAAACGGAGCGACGGAAAGAAGAGCTGAACGAATCTGTTTTTTTCCAAACACCTACTGTAAAAGACGCCACATCCTGCGGCAATTTGTCTGTGCGAAAGCGAAGCGGCAGCAACAATAACAACAACACACGACTGTTTGACCAACATCATGCCGCTTTCGCGATGTTGGCCCAAAGCCTCATTCGGACGCAATTATGCCAAGGCGAAAATTGATTGGACTGGAAACCTTTTAGTAATGCCTGCAGTTATCCCCAAAGCATAAAACCTTTTATCCTGAGCACATTACATGTAGGAGGTGAATATCCGTGGCCAATAGAAACACCAATCGAAACAACAGAAACAACAATAAAACAATGAATGTGAGAACGCATAATCCTTTTGATACCTACAAAAAAATAGACCTCGATAAATCAAATAGTAATAACAATAACCCGAATGACAATCTCAATGAAGAATTCGCTGCAGAATTTGATGCGAAAGCCAAAAATAAAGATAATAAAACGAACCATAAGAAAAATCAGCAGTCCAACAAAAATAAATAACCGAAATTGGAGGCTTAAATAATGGCAAAGAAAAATAAAACGAGCTTCAAAAAGAAAAAGAAAGAAGATACACATAAAAGAAATGATCGTGAAGAATATTCAGCAGAATTTAATCAAGTAATTCATAACAATCCTCAACAACCAAAACAATCCAGTAAAAGATAATGAAAATTGCTCCTTAAGGTTGTGAATGCTTAAGGAGCACTTATTTTTTGCTGTTTTGGCTACTTTATACCCAAAAAATTGAAAGGTTGATGAACTTGCGAAAATTTTGTATGAAACTTGGCATTTTTCTTGTCTTGTTTACTGTATACATCACTCCAACGATTACTTATGCTCAACAGGGAATTCCAGCCCATGCTCAATGGGGAAAAGTAGTAATAAAAGAGACACACGCAAAATACCCTCAAGCAAAAATCCTCGATTATTTGTATGAGGGAAGCGAGGTTGTTGAAGATGCCACTATTGAAAAATTTAAACTTTTGCTAAAACAAAGTGACAAGGAATTCGGTGTACATGTTCGAATTAAATATGACACCAATACAAAGAAAGTAGTGAAAATTGAATTCCAAGAAACCACTCCATAAAATAAGAGGATGCCCTTTCAGGCATCCTCATTCCGTTAGCTTTCTAGCTTTTGAATAAATTCTCGCATTAAGCCAGGTAAATCTGGCCATGCATGACCACTAATTAAATTAGCGTCTGTATGAAGAGTAGAATCGACATACGTTGCACCTGCTACTGTGCGTGACATACCGCAGCGATTGGTTTATTTTTTTCAAAGAAATGGCTCACTAGTACTGGAACATGTTCATTTAAACGAATGTATTCTGGCGCTCGTCCACCAGGAATGATGAGTCCGTCAAATTGTGCTGGATCTACTTCTGCGAAGGATGCGTGTGCTTCTATACCATATGCTGTACGCTCGATGTATGTATCGACACCATCGACAAAATCGTGCAATACAGTCTGTAATTTTTTTGCGGATGGTGCTGCAATCGTTACATCATAGCCAGCCTCAAGACAACGGTAATAAGGATAAAAAATTTCTAAAGCTTCAACTGCGTCTCCTGCAAGTATTAATACCTTTTTCCCCATGCTTCCATCTCCTTTTATTTGTAATCTATTAGCTTAATTCGACACTTTTAAAAAATTCCCTTCTGATAGTTAGTGCTTCGGAGAAAATCGCTGATAAAATGCAAGCTTATCACTGATGTACAAATACGTAAGTTGCTGTGGTTATGCGCCATCAAAACTTCAAACACTTTACAGTGAAAAAAATGAAGCGTATAGTATTTATTTAGCTAGGTAAATAAATAAGGAGGACGCTAACATGAATCCTATTTTTCATGCTTTATTCCAAAAAAGTCGTTATTTAACGAATTGTTTAAATGAAGTACTGAAACAGCACAACTTGTATAGCTCACAATGGGCTATTTTATATTGCTTACATAATCATGGGCCAATGACATTAACACAAATTTGGAAGTATTTAAATGTTGAGGCACCGAGTATAACTAGAGCAATTACTCGACTTGAGGCTTTAGGTTGGGTGCTTAGAATGGATGGTGAAGATAAACGTGAAAAAATCGTTACTTTATCACCATATGCAGAGGAACATTTGCCTGCTATCACTGAAACCATCTTAGCTTTTGAGGAAGAAATGGTAGGGGCATTGACAGATGAAGAACAACAGCAATTTATAATTTTATTGGAAAAAATGAAAGGTTGATAGATGTGCAGCAAGAGGGGAATACAAAAATATGGACGAAACGGTTTATTAGTCTCTTTTTAACAAATATCTCGGTATTTTTTGTTTTTTATGGATTGGTAACGACTTTGCCGTTATATGCGATCGGTGAGTTGCATCAGACAGACAAGGAAGCGGGATTGTTAATATCAGGATTTTTATTATCAGCTATTATAGTTCGTCCTTTTTCGGGTAAATTATTAGATGTTTTTGGGAAGAAAAAGCTTTTAGTTATATCAATAATAGGCTATTTTTTATGTACAGTCTTCTATTTATTTATTCATCCTTTTGGACTTTTACTAGGATTACGTTTTATTCAAGGGATATTTTTTAGTGTTATTACAACAGCAGCTGGCTCTTTAGCCGCAGATATAGTGCCAGCCAATCGAAAAGGTGCAGGGCTAGGCTATTTCGCAATGTCTACTAACTTAGCAGTAGTTATTGGACCATTTATCGGTTTGCTACTTATTCAATATAGTAGCTTTAATGTGCTATTTATTGTGATGAGTATTTGTATATTAGCAGGGGGCATTTTAGCTGTAACGATAAATACTGATGATTTATCTAAGTCAGAACATCAGGGTAAATTGACATTTAAATTTAATGATTTATTTGAATATCGTGCACTTCCAGTTGCAGCGATTGCTAGTTTAGTAGCATTTTCATATTCGAGTGTTTTATCGTTTTTATCAGTCTACGCTCAGCAAAAAGATTTAATGGCTGTAGCAAGTCTATTTTATGCAGTTTTTGCAGCAGCAATGCTTATTACACGTCCATATACAGGCAAACTTTATGATACAAAAGGGCCGCAGTTTGTTATTATACCTGGTATTATACTCTTTGCTATCGGTCTTGTTATGCTCGCATTTGTCTCAGGACCAGCACTATTTTTATTGGCAGCCATTTTTATTGGATTTGGCTATGGGGCAGTAACTACAAGCTTACAAACATTAGCTATACAGTCCACATCACATACACGCAGCGGTTATGCAACAGCAACGTTCTTTACGATGTTTGACATTGGTATTGCGCTTGGCTCTTATATTTTAGGAATGGTGGCCGTGCAAGTAGGCTATTCTTCTGTCTATCTAACTGGAGCAGGCTCGCTAGTTGTAGTCTTTATCATTTATTTAATACGTTTATTAAAAATAAAAGCGAAAAAAGTAGCACATGTATAAATAAAAAACAGTTGGGGCATCCCGTGGGTACTGAAAAACTTACGGTTTTAAAATAGCGAACCTTTTTCAGATAAAAATAAGGCACTTCCTGTTCAAAATTGAACAAGAAGTGCCTTATTTCTGTCTCTATTCCTTATTCATTTTCGTTTAGTTGCTTTAATATCCGTTTCAAATTGACAGCGAATATCGTTGTAGCACCTTGAATTTCCATGCCAAATAGACCCGCAGTCGATGCCGTATCATATCCATGTCCGTTTTTTTATTCACTATTCTTCGCTTCTATTTTGTAGCGATTTGCGGCTAATTGCTTAAATGCTTCCGTATTTTGAAATGCCTCTTGTTCGGCATGTGTATCCGACTTAATTGTGACAGAATATGTTTTACTTTTTGCATCTTCTTTATAACAGCCCTCTCTCATTGGACATACTTTGCATTTTTCAATGTCAAAATAATAGGTCTGACTTTGACTCTTACTCGTCCCTTTTTTACCCGTACGTGCTTTTCTTGTCGCGGGGGCACCACCTGCACATTAATTCTTTTATTATAAAGGAAAGCGTGACTAAAATAATAGTGTGATACATTGCGTTGTTTGGAGAAGCATCGCTCGACTCCTGCGGGAAAGCGAGACAGACGAGCCCCCGCACGAAGCGAAGCGTAGGAGGAGGCTCGGCGCTCGCCCGCGGAAAGCGAGCGGAATGCTTCGGAAAACAACAGTAGAGTCACAGTGCCAAATGAAAAAAGCGAGGTATTCAACGATTATATCGTTGAATACCTCGCAATGTGAGAAGATATAGACTTTTTCAGTGCCTTCGGGCATCCCAACTGTTTTTTTATTCACTTTATACGACCATATCCAGCAAAGTGTGATTTCCAATAAGAGCTATTTAAGTTAGCAACAGAAACACCACCGTCACTTGCACTAATCATTTGACTATTTCCAATATAAATGCCTACATGAGAAATACCAGCTTTATATGTATTAGCGAAGAATACTAAATCACCTACTTGAGGTGAACTTACTTTTTTAGCTGAACTGTAAAAACCTGCTGCAGACTTACGAGCTGTAGAAATACCAGCATTATTATACACATAAGTGACGTAGCCTGAGCAATCAAAACCTGTACTCGGCTTACTTCCACCAAATGTATATTTTACGCCTAATTGTTTTTTAGCAACTTGCACTAGATTAGTAGTTGGTTTAGGTGTAACTGTTGGTTTAGGTGCAGCTGTTGGCTTAGGTGTAGGTGTTGATATTGTTGCTGATGTGAGTGGGGTATTGAGGTTTAACTTTTGTCCAACGCGAATTGTCGTAGAAGATAAGTTATTCCATTTCATCAATGTTTGATAAGTAACACCGTACTGATTGGCAATCTTCCATAAAGAATCACCAGATTTTACTGTATAAGTTGCTGCCGATGCTGTGTCAATTGTTGAAAAAAGTACAGATGAACTTAAAGCCAATGTAGCTAATTTCAATCCCCATCTATACTTTTTATTCTTCTTTTTCATAATATGTATCCTCCTGAAAACTTTTAAAAACTTAATACATATATGATATTATCATTGTAATATTACAAAAGTATGTCAATAAAATAACATTCAAGATACAAATTATACTAATAATAATTGGAAAATATATTGATTTATGGTTCATCATCAAAAATCAGGGGTGATATTTATATATAAATGCCATGTATGTAAGTTAATTGGATGAGGACTTGGCGATTGCTATGAGATTGCTCATAAGCATAAGTCTATATTTTTTTTTATATATGAAGAATGATAAAAATGAAATATTGGGGGATAGTAAGTATCTGAATAAAGGAAGGGAGGAGACCGACTCTTGGTAAGGCAAGGGACAGTCCCCATTGTTTAATTTTTTTCTTTTTGAATCGCTTTACGTGCAAGTGCATCTGCCGCTTTATTTTGTATATCTGGAACCCATTTAATGAAAAATAAATCGAAGCTATTTGCAAGTGTAAGTGCCTGCTCAAAATAAGGTTTAAATTCCTCATTTTTCACATATTCTTTTTCCATAGAGGCTACAACAATTTTTGAATCGGAGCGCACTGAGACTAGGTTTGAACCAAGCTTTTGTGCTTCCTCAAGACCGCGTACTAAGGCAGTAAATTCGGCAATGTGGTTATTGGTTTGCCCGATATACTCACTGATTTGTATATGATGGCCTTCTCCTTTAATAAATATCCCAATACCACTGGGGCCAGGATTTCCTGCACTAGCAGCATCAATATATACTTCTAACATAAAATCCCTACTTTTTGATTTAGATTATACATTAATTGTACATCAATAGTGCTTTTTCACAATATCTAAGTAGAAGATCGATTATGCCTTGGCATAATTTTAGTGGCATCTGCCAGAGGCTTTACTTCTTTCAGCAAGGTTTAGACACCTGCTGAAAAGAAAGTAGCCCAAATCCGCTTTTATCTCACTGCTTAAAAAGATGAGAAATGTACCTGTCGCTATGCTTTCGATACAAAAGGCATTTTGTAACTACAAAATCACCTGTGCCTGTCGATACAAAAGAGATTTGCAGAAAGATGTTAATGGATAAACAAAATAGTTGCTTGTTCAAAATGTTCACTTCATAATAGTAGGAAGTAAAATTTGGACGTGAAAGGAGCGAGAGTTCAATTTGGATAAAGTGACGGTTATGAAAGATATTGACGAACTACATGATACGTATTGTGCCGATTGCTTAGTGATAAAGCAATTACGAAAAGATCGTGGTAAACCTGGAGCTCACCGCTTTTGTATTGAAGCGTGCACCGTAGGAGAGCGACTACAATTTCTTGGAGAAGAGCTCTTGAAGGTGTATAGTAAATAATGTTTTTAACCAGTACAGAAATGTCGCAAAGTAATCATAGGAACTAAACAGACTATGTTTAAATAAAATAAAGCTTATTTCATTTTTGCTCAATAAATAATCATATTTACTAATTTCGATGCATAAATAACAATATGTTCGGAAATAATAGTATTGGTTGGTTACCATAGAAAAAGCTACTTTGTTGTTGGCTCATTGCCGATAATAAAAGTAGCTTTTTTCTATGGTAACTAAAATGCGCCACACACTCTAAATCTCCTCCAGGGTGTGTGGCGCTATTTTAAGCATTATTTAGTTGCAGCATAGCTACTTAAGTCTTGGTAGTATTTTGTGAGAGAGGAAGCTGAAATATCGAACGTCGCCGCAATTTCTTTTACAGTCAGTGATAACGGCTCGAATAACTCTTTTTCTTGACCATATCGAATCGCGCCGGCAGCAATAGCAGCCTCTTTGCGCGCAGATGGTTGTCCTTCAATTAAATAGTCCTCTAAAAGCTCTAACAAAGGAGCTGTTTCACGCTCATTTTGCTCAAGGAAATCTTTAACCTGAGTGATTACATTGCTCTCAAAGTTCGTGAACTCCTCGCCTTTATAACCGTTTGACACAAGTAGTTCCCAGAAGGATAAATGCTCTTCTTTTAGGAATGCTCCTGCCTTCTTCTCAGAAGCATCAAAAGTTTTCTTAAATTGCTCAAATACTTTAGCATGATCTTCTGGGAAGAAGATAAGCGTTGATACAGCTAAATAATGTTCCGATTTTTTTGTACCATCTGGTAAGATGAATGCAAAGACATGCATACCTTCAGGGATTGGTTTGTCATTTTCACGACGAATATGAATCTCTTCATTTGTTAACACATGTGTAGCCTTGAAATATTTTTCTTCTACAACTAACACCGAACCAATAAATAAACGAGGTTGTGACCAGCCTTCTAACACTTTTACCGTAGAAGGTCTTACCGTTTTTTTCTTTGTTTTCTTTAAGTAACCTTTCCAAATTGATGGTTCCTGATGGAAGAAGAAGTCGTCTAACGCGATCGCCTCGATCAGCTCTCTTTGTAGTACGCTCTCTAATTTAGGCTGCCATGAACCTACATGCTCTATATAGGCACGAACATCTTTACGTTCTGGATATTCTAAGTAAAATGTTTGTAGTACACGCTCTAATTCTTCGATTGCTACAGCTTCTACGGTAACCTGTTGTTTACCTTCACAACATTTTTTATATTTTTTGCCGCTACCGCATGGGCATGGATCATTACGTTTTACCATAATTAGAAACACTTCCTTTGAAAATTGTTAGTAGAATTTTGCTAAATAAATTGCATACAATTAATAATAACGGTACATTTGTACGAAGAAAAATGATTGTCTATTTAGAAATATCAAAAAAAACATTAGGGGGGTGGCTTGATTCTAGTATATGTATATATTTCCCTGCTTAGAACTAAAAAACCATCTACGCTTTAAAAATAGCATAGATGGTTAATTACTTTGTTTAGCCTTTGACAGCTTCCATTTCTATCGTTAATCTTTCGAGCTCATCAATAAGGTGACCAATATAAGCAATCGTATCTCGAAGCGGCTGATCTGTTGTAACATCGACACCCGCCATTTGAGCTAGCTCCACAGGTGATTTTGTACCTCCAGCTTGAAGGACTGCTAACCATTCATCTACAGCCGTCTTCCCTTCTTTTAAGATACGCTTAGATACTTGTGTGGAAATTGTTAAGCCAGCGCTATATGTGTATGGATATAGGCCCATATAATAGTGTGGTTGACGCATCCAAGTAAGCTCTGCTCCCTCCGTAATATCGACGGTGTCACCCCAGAAATCTTCTAATACGGAGCGTTTTAAGTGATTTAAAACAGTAGCATTCACAGCTTCTCCCGCATCGATTAATTCATATACTTTTCGTTGATAAGCTGCCTCTAGTAAGTGTGTGACAAAGTTATGATAATACGTTTTGGATACAATATTTGAAATTACCCAACGTTTGAAGCGAAGATCGTCATTATGGGTTAATAAATAATTGGCTAGCAGCATTTCATTCATTGTTGATGGTGCCTCGATAAAGTATAACGACGGACGACTGTTAAAATAGGATTGATGGCTATGTGCATTCACAAAATGACCTGCGTGCCCAAGCTCATGAATTAAAGTGAATACCTCATTCATACGTTCATTCCAAGACATTAAAATATACGGATGACTACCATATGGACTTGAGCAGAATGCCCCAGTCGATTTTCCTTTGTTTGGTGCATAATCAATCCAGCGTTCGTTAAAGGCCTTTTCGAGCATCTCTTTGTAACCTTCACCCATAACGTCTAATGCATTTTCAACATATTCTTTTGCTTCAGCCATTGTTAATTTCGGATCATAGTCTGGATCAAGGGCAATCTTTAGATCGGCAAATGTCATTTTTTCAATGCCGTTTGCTTGTTGAATAAGCTTTGCGTAACGGCGCATATGTGGAGCAAGCTCTTTCGTAATCAAATCTATTTGACGATTATAGAGCGTACGATCAACATCTTGATCAAATAATAAATAGTCAATGACAGAATCAAAACCTCGTAAATCAGCCATCGTTTTTTCCTGTTGAATATGTGTGTTATAAATTTTTGCAGTTGTGTGCTGATAATCGCGCAACTTATTCGAAAATGCTTGGAAAGCTGCACGGCGAACATTTGTATCGGCGTCAAACTCCCAATCATTCTCGTATAATACAAAACTAAGTGGATGTTTTTCGCCATTGGCATCAAATTCTCCAAAATGCATATCTACAAGCTTTGTCGTATTATACGTTTCATACGGTGCATCAAAAGTAGAGCTAAATGCAGCTAGTGCTTTTTCCACCTCTGGATGTAGCTGATGCGGCTTTTGTTTTAATAATTCCTCTATATAGACTTTATAATTAGGGCTTAATGTAGCAGCTTCCTCTAAAATAGACTCATCTAGTGCTAGTAATTCACTGCGTACAAAAGAAATTGTACTACTTATTTTTCCGACTGCCGTACCATATTTTGCAGCACGCATTTGAGCTTCGTTATTTGTATGGTCAGCCTGATTATTTAAGCTTGCATAAGTACCAATAGGAACTATGCTTTCATATAGTGCTTCATAAGCTTTTAAAACATCAATTACCTTTTGAGCACCCGTAATTGTACCTTGATACGTGCTTTCGAAATTTATTGCATCTTCTACAAGCTGCGCTAAAGCACGTTCAAAATCCGCGTCATTTTTAAGTAAATCTGTTAAGTCCCATGTTTGTTCTACTGGTACATCTTTTCGTAATGGTAATACCTCCATTTATGAACACCCCTTTTTAGTAAGTGATTCCATTATAACGAAACTATTTCGGAAAGTGAAATAATTATAGGTAATAGTTTCAATGTTCTTAAAAATGTAACAATAGTTTAGAAACTTATGTTCGTAATAGTTATACTGTATTTAAGGTAAGGGGGATGTAAGAGTGGATTGCTAAGTTTCAAAGCTTCCAGTGACAAAGATAAAAGAGGAACTAAAGTAGTCTAATTGTAAATGACAATCTCTTATTAGTTTTGATGATTTTTAAACTTCCAATTGATGGTATCCATTTGTATTTTAGGACTGGTTATGTAGCGGAAAATGTTTTGGTTTTGTATTTTTTATCTACAGATGACCTTAGAATTTTTTCCAATGAGAAAAATGTGTGTATAGCTAGCATACTTTGCAACGCATACTAAAGAGACTAGAATAACTGGTACATTGGAGGAGAAATAATGTCACAAAACTTAAACAAACAATTAAATAAACTTGTCGCTACATGGTCTGTACTTTATACGAAATTGCACAATTATCATTGGTATGTGACGGGGAAAGCTTTCTTTACACTACATGCAAAATTTGAAGAATTATATAATGAAACAACGTTAAATCTAGATGAAATTGCAGAACGTATTCTTTCGAAAGATGGAAAACCAGTTGCTACGTTAAAAGAGCATCTTGAGCTATCCTTTATAGAGGAAGCGGCAGGGAATGAGACGACAGAAGAAATGGTAGCAACAATCATTGCAGATTTCCAAAAACTTATGAAGGCTTTGAATTCGACGATGGAGCTTGCGGCAGAAGAAGGAGACGATCGAACAGAGGATATACTAAATGCTATGTATCAATCGTTAGAGAAGCATACATGGATGTTGAAGGCATTCCTTGGGCATTGAAAACCAATTAAATGATAGGCAAAGGGGACTATAATGTACTTCCATTGCCTATTTTTTTAATATTTCATAAAAGTATTAGACCATTGTTTCAAAAGGTGAACATGGATCACAAAGATATTACAAATATTAAAGTTCGTTAAAAGAATGGGTAAAATGGATTTATTTCTTGAATAGGAAGGTAAGATTCTTAGTAAGCCAAACAAATTAGGAGGAATTGAACATGATAAATGAGCAAAACCCACAAATTGAAGTGGCCCATACGAGGGAAGAAATGCTCCATATTTTAGAAAGTTTGCGTTTAGAGGCATGTCAAATAGAGGACATTTATGTTATTGCAAAGGATCCAAGCAAATTTGATGGTGTAAAATGGGGTGCTAATGTTAAAACCCATGAGGTGGGGAATTGGGTTGATCAAATTAAGTCTTGGTTTACCGGTGAATCGGCTGTAAAAGAAGGATTTAAGCGATTTGACCTTACGGAAGGTCAAACAGCTTACTATGCTCATCTCGTTGAACAGGGTGTTATCGTATTATTCGCTGAGCAGTCAGCTGAACCTATGACGACATAATATATACTTTGATGATAATTGCTATTTGCCTTGATTCACTTTAACAAGGTGAGTTTTAAAAAACAGAGTGAGTGCACATGCACCACTCTGAATTAATTTATAGCTTTTTCTTGTTCATGTTTTTTAATAAAGCGTAAAACATGGAGATGCTCTAATTGGGCAACGAGATTACCAATTAGAATAAAGCTACCACCTATTACTATTTTTACTGTTATTCCTTCACCGATAAACAGCATGGCAAACATCGCCGCGAAAATTGGCTCTAAGGAAAATATTAGTCCTGTATGTGTAGCAGAGGTAAACTGTTGTGCAACAGTTTGACCTACGAAGCAAAATGCACTACAAATGACACCAAGTCCTATAATAGCAATCCAAGAAGTCGTTGTATTTGGAAGTGTTGGTGTTTCGAAAATAAATGTTAATACAAGTGCATAAAGTCCAGCAAAACCGAGCTGGTAAACGCCATAAGAAATTGATTCAACGCTCCGTGTAAATGAGCTGTTTAATAGTAAGTAAAACGAATAACATAGTGCAGCAATGGCTACTAGAATATCTCCTTTTTGAAAGGTAAATGAGCCATGTGCCGTTAAAATTGTAATCCCAATCATTGTGCAAATAATTGCAAAGCTAACTGCTCTTGAAGGTAATTTCTTGTCAATAAAACTGCTGAAAATAGGTACTAAGATAACTGTTAGACTTAAAATAAAACCAGCATTTGATACCGATGTCGTTTCTAGTCCGAATAAGCTTAGAACGAACACAATGAATAATATAAACCCTTGTATAGCTGCATATTTTAGTGTCTTCACATCGACTTTAATCATGCGTTTATAAAAGATAATACCAGCTACGAAAAATGCGATGATACAACGCAAAGCCACCACATTATAAACAGCCAATGTTTCAAGCCCCATTACCATAAAAGTATAAGATAAGCCCCAAAACATTGTCACAATAACCATTAATAAATTTGCTTTTCCTTGGATACTCATTATGCTCACCTACAATCTGTGTACTAAAACAGTTTTTATTCTAAAATTTACTATAAATCTTGTATTGTGATTAGTAAAACGAATGTTTATAATGGTTGGTATTAAAAAAATTCATGTATATAGAGGACAAGGCGATGAGTTTAGTCAAATATGAGATTTTGAATAAAGTGGCTGAGGTAGCTAGCTTTACAAAAGCAGCAGATGCATTGGGATTAACCCAATCTGCTGTAAGTCATGCTGTTTCAAGCTTAGAAAAGGAGTTCGGCTTTGCACTCATTCACAGAAGTCGAGCTGGTGTCACGTTAACGAGTGAAGGGAATACAATGCTGAGGGCAATGAGACATGTCCTCGATGCACAAGAACTATTACAGCAAGAAGCTGCACACATACTTGGCGTTACGAGAGGAAAAGTAAGAATTGGTGTAATTTCAAGTATTTCTTCGAACTGGATGCCGGAAATTGTTCGTATTATGGACAATCAATTTCCTGGTATACAAGTCGAATTGCGTGAGGGAGATTATTATGAAATTGAACAATGGCTATTAAGTGGAGAGGTTGATGCGGGATTTTTAAATGGTCAAAAGTCTAAACAGTATCATTTTACCGAACTTCAGCAGGATCCGTTGCTGTGTATTGTCTCCGATAAAAGTCCACTTTATCATAAAGACGAAATTGATATTGTTGAACTAGAAAACATGCCATTTATCATGACTTCATATAAAGGGACAAATGATGTAAAAGTGTTGTTAGAGCAATATCACGTGAAGCCTAATATTCGCTTTGAACTATCGGAAGAAGTAGGGATCATTTCAATGATTGCTCACCAGCTTGGCATTAGTATTTTACCGAAATTAGTGACGTATAACTTACCTCCTACGATAAAAGCTATACCTTTAAAACAAGGTGGCTATCGCACAATTGGAATTGCTATGAAACATCATGCTTCACCAGTGACCAAGAAATTTGCTGAGATATTAAGTTCCTGGTTACAAGAGCAAAATAGGAAATAGTATTAATTTAATGCCAACCTTATAAAACAACATTGAAGCATAACATAGCATTACGATAAAATAGTAATTGTATATTTTCTAGAAAAAGGTGAGTGTATGGGGACATTACGAGGTAAGACCGTACTCATTACAAGTGGGGGAACACTTGAAAAATGGGATCGTGTGCGTGGACATACGAATTTATCGAAAGGGTCGATGGGCTGTTATTTAGCTGAAGCGGCACTAGAGGCTGGAGCAAACGTATTGTATATGCACGGTTATTTTGCACAGCTTCCGGCGAACAAAGACAAAATGCGTACCATTCGATTTGAAGGTATTGAAGATTTAGGCGACAAAGTTCGACATGCTGTTCAGGAAGAACATGTGGATATCGTTATTATGGCAGCTGCAGGTTCTGATTGGCTCATTGACAAAGTGTATGACCAATCTGGAAATTTAATGGAGGAAGCAGGTAAAATGCCATCTGATGAGCCACCTATCATTCACTTTAAAAAGGCGCCTAAAGTATTAGGTCAAATAAAAGGGTGGCAGCCTAAAGTAACTTTAGTAGGCTTTAAACTCGAGGCAACAGATGACGAGGAATTTTTACTATCCCGTGCACGTCTACGGATGGAATCTGCCAACGCTCAGTTTATGGTAGCTAATAGCTCACAATCTTTATATGGTGGTGATGAGCCACACTGGATTGTACCGGCTAAAGGAAAACCGATGAAGGTTATGGGCAAGCAAAAGACAGCGACAGCACTAATGGATTGCCTACAAAATGATTAATAAAAAACTGTGTAGAGGTAAATAAATCTACACAGTTTTTGTTTTGGTGTTTTTTCGTTTTTTAATTCCTTAGTAAACAAATAAGTTTTATAATATTTATGTTGACAATCGGTTTTCAGAATTATAGAATTATTCCAAAGAAGCGAAATACCTACAACTTGGCCTAAAAAGAAGCTTTATAAATATGTAGGTCAAATCCAAAGAGCTATATACGATAAGTGGCTATAATTAATGTTTTGGCCTCAAATATGTTAAAAGAAGGGGTGTATTGGATGACTCAACAGGCAAAGGTAAATGACAATAAACTAGAGGCAATTGCAAAGGCAATTCAAAATTTGGAATTTGGAGAAGTACACATTACGATTCAAGATGGTGTCATTGTGCAAATTAACAGACTTGAAAAACAAAGATTTCCGCAGAAAAAATAACAGTATAGGGGATAATTCGATTGTTTAGGTTGGCTATTTTATGTTTAGGAACTGATGAGCGCTCCATAGCAACAGCATAGATTATGTTAAAGAGTTAGCTATTTTAACTAATGTGTAAGGTGTATCAGTGTTAGTTACCTCTTTATAAATACCTAGTAAATATTGCAAATTATTTTTTTCAAAGACAAAAAAGTTAAATAGTTGGTCTTCAAAATAAATTGCTTTTGTATCATCTAGAAGAGTATATTCTTTACCTTTTAAGTTCAATTTGTCTTTAAAGTTTATTTTATGCTCTATTGATCGAATCTCAATTTTATAAATATTTTCTTTTATTTCTTTATTAACAAACATAATACTCAATGCTTCATTCACGTTATATTTTTTATCTTCGTAAAATTTCCCAAATTGATGTGTGAAGGAAATCGGTGGCATAAATTGAGGTAACTTTACCTTGCACTTACAATGATATTCAAATTCCTTAACGGCCTTTTCCACGGATATATATCCACCTTCAGCGAATTTTTCTTCAAACGAAGGAGGGGCGGTGTGAAAATTTGCGGTTACCCATTCATTAGTCGAAAGTAAAAAAATAATAGGTAACATGTAAAGGGATTTTTTTAACATTTGTCATTCACCTCATTAATTATTGTTTCATCAATCAAACTTATTATTTCGATAAAGAGCGGAAAAATACGTCAAAAAAACAGGATGATTACGACGAGTCATCCTGTTTTTTTGCGTCTATATTTTCTTGCAATAGCCTATTCATAAAAACTATTTGGGATTTCACCAATATGCCTGCGATGATAGAGTAAGGGTTCCTTCTGTGAATTCTCAATTTCTAGAACCTGCCCAATAAATATCGTATGATCTCCAGCATCGATTTGCTGAGATGTTGTGCATTGCAAAATGGCCGCAGTATCATGTAAAACCGGTAGACCTAAAGCAGAGGTTGACCATTTAGCCTGGGCGAAACGATCTGGGATTTTACTTGAAAATAGCGTACATAAGTGTTCTTGATTGCTCGCTAAAATATTGACAGCAAACTTTTGAGTCGTTGTAAAATATGGATGTAGCTGTGATTTTTTATCGAGCGACCACAAAATAAGGAGTGGGTCTATGGAAACTGACGCAAAGGAATTGACAGTTAAGCCAATAGGTTCACCTACGTCATTACAAGCAGTGACAACGGTAACACCTGTTGGGTAATTACCTAATGCTAGTTTAAAAGCAGCTACTTTGTCTGTCATTTTAATCACCTCTTTATTGTTTTTTAATAAACTACTAGATCGAAATCCTTTTGTTGCTGATATCGTAAAATATAGCAACTTTTAATAATTATAATATTCTAAATTTTATTTTAAACCAACAAAACTAACAGGTAAAGTATATAATAGAGAAAAAAAGGGGGTTCAGTCATGACTTTATATTTTGACCATCTAGTTCATCAAGTTCAATCACCAGAAAATACAAAGGTTTTTTTAAATAAACGTAATATCCATACAGTTAACGGTGGTCAACATACAATGTGGGGGACATACAATACGTTAAGCTATTTTGGATTAAACTATATTGAGCAAATAGCGATTTATGATCGTACTTTATTTGAAAATGCAGTGAAATTACCTTATTCCCTACATTATACGTTTAAACGTGCTAACGAGCGCTATGGTTTTTCAAGAATTGCATTACGGACAAAAAATATAGAACAAGAGGCACAACGTTTACGTGCGCTTGGATTTGAAGTATATGGGCCTGATGCTTGTAGTCGTACAAGACCAGATGGCTCTGTAGTAGAATGGAAGCTATTGCATTTTGGGAAGCCAGAGCAGGCAATTGATTTTCCATTTTTGATTGAGTGGACGGATACAGATGAGGAACGTTTTGCACAATTAAAAGCAAATGGAGCCATTGATACGAATCAAACAATATCGATGGAATCTGTCCAATTTTATGTGAAAGATGTGCAAGCAACAGTGAAGTTATGGAAAGAAGTATTACAACTACCTGAACCTGAACAACATGAGCAATTTATCTCCTTACATCTACCCAATATTCGACTGGATTTTTATGACGAAGTGGCTGCAGCTGCTATGACACTAGGTCATTTACATGAAGGGGCGTTTGGGGTTACTCTTATAGATACTAATAGAACGAAGGAAACGCTAGTTTTTCCCGGAGCTTTTTATTGGATCAATCGCTGAAGTTATAGTGTTATAAAGTAGCGCTAATTTCAGCATTTGAAAAAAAGGAGCCGTTCATCCACCGAACAGCTCCTTTGAGTTTATAGTTTCACTACATTTGACGCCTGTGGCCCTCTATTACCTTCGACCACTTCAAATGATACCTTTTGACCTTCATCAAGTGTACGGAAGCCTTCCTCTTGGATTCCCGTAAAATGTACAAATACATCTTCTCCATCATCACATTCAATAAAGCCATAACCTTTTTCATTATTGAACCACTTTACGATTCCCTGTTGCATAAGCATTCGCCTCCCATGCGCTTGAATGTAGAATAAAATCAATTAAGTCGTGACATAAATTGTGAAAATGTGAAAAAATGCATTTTCATTTAGAACATACATGAATTGTGCAATGTTGTCAATCGATTGTCGAAATACTTGAATAACTTACTATGATTTTTTTCACAATAAAGTCTATAATGGAATTAACTTCTTTCAGCAAATTTCTGCTGAAAAAAGTTAAGGCCTCCGGCGGATGTCCCAGAATCGGAAAAGCAGTCTTAGAGGATGTTAGCCTAAATGCGATAACGGCTAACTGACCTGCATCGGTAAAAACGCCATGTCTTGTGGCATTACCGAAATGACCGACATCGTGTCGGCCCTCGTGCAGGCCTAAGCACAAAGCCGATTCAGGACGCAATTATGCCGAGGCATAATTGACCGACATAGAAAGTAGGATGCCAAATGACAACGAAAAAACAACAACCTTTGACAGATTTAGAAATCGCTAATCAAGCGGTTATGCAACCTATTACTGAAATAGCGAAAGCAGTAGGTATTCCAGAAGATTCACTTGAACAGTATGGTCGCTACAAAGCAAAAATTGATCCATTAAAAATTACAGCACATGGTGAGGATGCTAAGGTTGTATTAGTAACAGCTATTAGTCCAACTCCAGCAGGTGAAGGGAAATCAACTGTAACGGTTGGGCTTGCTGATGCACTTCATCAATTAAATAAAAAAGTTGTTGTTGCTTTACGTGAGCCATCACTTGGCCCTGTAATGGGTGTAAAAGGTGGCGCAACAGGTGGTGGATATGCACAGGTTGTACCAATGGAAGATATTAACTTGCATTTCACTGGTGACCTTCATGCGATAACGACTGCGAATAATGCATTATCAGCTTTTATTGATAATCATATCCATCAAGGAAATGCTTTAAACATTGATCCTCGCCGTATAATTTGGAAGCGTGTAATGGATTTAAATGATCGCGCCCTGCGTAAAGTAGTTGTGGGTCTAGGTGGTCCTGTTCAAGGGATGCCACGTGAGGATGGCTTTGACATTACTGTTGCATCAGAAATTATGGCCGTTTTCTGTTTAGCTACAAGTATTGAAGATTTACGTGAACGTTTATCAAGTATCGTCATCGGTTATACATTTGATCGTGAGCCTATATTCGTCCGTGATCTTCAAGTAGAAGGGGCCTTAACATTGTTATTAAAAGATGCCTTCAAACCAAACTTAGTGCAAACGCTTGAAGGAACACCTGCCATTATTCACGGTGGACCATTTGCTAACATCGCACACGGCTGTAACTCGATTATGGCGACACAAACAGCTCGTAAGCTTGCAGATATCGTTGTGACAGAAGCAGGCTTTGGTTCAGATTTAGGTGCTGAAAAATTTATGAATATTAAAGCGCGTAAAGGGGGCTTTAAGCCAAGTGCAGTTGTAATCGTAGCTACAATTCGTGCATTAAAAATGCACGGTGGTGTAGCGAAAACGGAACTAGTTGGCGAAAATGTAGAGGCACTTTTACAAGGAATTGAAAATTTAGCCAAGCACGTTGAGACGATTCGTACATTTGGCGTTGAGCCGATTATCGCTTTAAATCGTTTTATCACGGACACAGAGGCTGAGTTAGAAGCAGTCCTGAATTGGTGTCAAGAAAATCATGTTCGTATCGCACGTACAAATGTCTGGGAGGAAGGCGGAAAAGGTGGTCTAGGCTTAGCAGAACAAGTGCTAGCTGTTCTTGATGAAGACAACAATTTCTCACCTTTATATGATGTAACAGAATCTATTGAGGAAAAAGTACGTACAATTGTGCAAAAAGTTTATGGTGGGAAAGATGTGCAATTTACCGACCAAGCAAAAAAACAAATTGCCCAAATTGAAAAATTTGGTTGGGATTCTCTACCGATTTGTATGGCGAAAACGCAATACTCTTTATCAGACCAACCAAGTCTTTTAGGACGTCCAGAAGGCTTTACAATCACTATTCGCGAAGTCATTCCAAAACTTGGTGCTGGCTTCCTAGTATGCTTAACTGGGGATATTATGACAATGCCAGGTTTACCAAAAGCACCAGCCGCTTTGCGTATGAATGTTGATAATGAAGGACATGCGGTAGGGTTGTTCTAGCGTGAAAGAAGTACAAAAGAATATATAACTGCAAAAGCTGCTCCTATAAGTTATTAAGGGCAGCTTTTTCAGTTACAACCGCTAAAAACTAAAAAAGGGAAGAGAAAATTAATAGCCCGGAATGGATATTGATTTTTTAATCTGTGTAGCGTATCCAAATCCAAGAGGCAAATTCAAAATCGTGAAAATAAATAACAAAAAGGGTAATAAGGCTCGTCATAACCCTAAAATTTCCCGTGTTGGGCATTGAAGAAACAATAAAAGCTGCCAGCATCTACAAGAAATCAGATGGGCAGCTTTTATTGTTTCTTCAGCGGGTTGGTATTACATAACATAACTATCGTTCCTACTTCCTTCTAATACTTACGGCTTCAATAAAACTCATAAAAATCGTTGCCTAAAAAAGAATTCTCTAGTCTTGTTAGCACAACTCTGATGATTTGACTTTTCGCATAATGTTGGCAAGAAACTGGTATGCTATTTGCCATTAATAGGAGGAGTTACGTTCACACATATTCAAGATAATGAATAGAAGAAGGTAACGTCTATTAATGATAAAAATATCACACGCTTGCTACATATGCTCCAAGCTTTCTCGGTTGTGAAAATAAAATAATTGTTTGTTCACTTATCTCGTCATGTACATTCACTATGCGGGTTAAAACAAAGAATTTCTAAGGGAAAGTGTTCACTTTTATTTGTTTAGATGATTGGTTTTCATTATACGAACGTCATCTTTCAACACAGTATTCAATTGTAAAGCCCGCTGAAGTTGTTTAATCTGTTCAAAACATAGTTTTTGTACATCACTGAAATAGTAAACCTACAGAACAAAAATAGTTGTTCTGTTCATTTATCATACAATATTCTGTAAAATCAGTCAATTGAAAACAACTTCCCAATTTTTTTAAGCCTAGACGTTACTTAATTACCAACTATACTAAGAGATACCGTATAATAAAGGATGAAGGGACTGAACTAAAAATATGAACAATTTAATGGACAAAGTACGAGGGATTTACGAGCAATTTGATGCTAGTCATGATTTTCAACATATTGAACGTGTTTATCAAAATGCGTTAACGATATTACAAACAGAACCAGAAGCCGATGCAGAGGTCGTAAAAATTGCTGTACTGTTGCATGATGTTAGTGATAAAAAGTATACCGATAGTAAGGAGCAAGAGAATAAGCTAATTGCTGAGCTGTCATTAAGCGAGGAGAAGAAGCAACATATTCGAGATTGCATAGCACAAGTATCGTTTAATGGTGGCAATGAGCTTGAAATAACTTCTCTAGAAGCAAAAATAGTACGAGATGCAGATCGTTTAGATGCGATTGGAGCAATCGGTATTGCGCGCACCTTTGCTTATGGTGGAGCTAAGGGTCGAAAGCTTTACGATAAGGAAGAGAATGCACGTAATGATATGACAGAGGAGGAGTATCGCAATAAAAATACATCCTCAGTTACGCATTTTTATGAGAAGCTATTATTGCTGAAGGATTTAATGATTACCGAGAAGGGTAAGCAAATGGCTAAAGAACGCCATCAATTTATGGTACAGTTTTTAGAGCAATTACAAAATGAAATAGGTGAGTAATACCTCACCCTAAAAAATCCGTTGTCTATTTCAATAGATAACGGATTTTTTTAGGGCTAATAGGTTGATTCATTTACTTGGAAAGGAGAAAAAACATGTAAGTTATTGCGATATATTCAAATGTGAAAGTTAAGTTACCTTTACTGCATAAAAAGCCGATGCAACATTACACCCGCAAACTTGAAAAAATTGTATTAGACATTTTACATTTTGAATACTCTTTCGTTTGTTTGGATACCATATTATTATCATGCTCATTATGAACAAGTGGTTCCTGCTGTAATTAGGCGAGGACTTAGTAGTTAAAAGTGCCATTTATAATTTTAAGAGGAGGAAAATGATGACAAAGGATTTTTACACTACACTTAAAGAAAGACGTACTTACTATGGAATTAATAAAGAGGTAAAAATATCGGATGAAAAAATTAAAGAAATTGTAGAATTTGCTGTGAAATATACCCCGTCAGCATTCAACTCTCAAACTGCACGTATTGTTGTATTATCAGGTGAGGCACATAATAAATTGTGGGACATTACGACTGAAGTATTAAGAAAAGTCGTTGGAGAAAGAGATTTTTCTGCCACTCAACAAAAAATGGATTCTTTTAAAGCGGGTTATGGTACAGTATTATTCTTAGAAGATGAGGCTGTAGTTAAATCGCTTCAAGAGCAATTTGCTGCATATGCTGAGAACTTTCCAATTTGGTCAAATCAAGCATCAGGTATGCACCAATTAGTTGTGTGGGCAGCATTAGAAGCAGAGGGATTAGGAGCTTCTTTACAACATTATAATCCACTAATTGATGAAGAAGTGAAAAAAGAATGGAATATCCCTGAAAATTGGAAGCTCATTGCACAAATGCCCTTTGGCAATCCAACGGTAACACCAGGCGAAAAAGAATTCCAATCACTTGAAGATCGAGTGAAATTTTACAAATAATTATCTCTTTTTTAACAGTAAGAAAATACTATTTATAGCCAGTTACGGTATTGAACCAGTGACTGGTTATTGTTTAATTCGTTTTATCTAGATTTCTAAGCGTTGTTAGAAATGGGGAAATTATCTCGGAAACGGGCAGTGCGCTGCAAATTTGCATTTTCCTGACGGTACCTTTATAGCATCATATTAAGAATCCATTTTGAACGAATGTTCACATGGATTCTTCTTTATTTTAAAGTAACGTTTTTCAATGGTATAAAAGTTTTGCTTCGTTCCATATTATTATTACGTTTTAAGAAAGTGGAAACCCGGTGGGCAGATTTTTTCATAGGTGAGAAAAAAACAAAACGACAACTTATAGTAATTTTCATTGGGATTATTGTTATGTCGCTGCTGGATTTATGGTAGGAATGGCGAAAGTATAAGGAGGAGAACTTTAGATGTATCCAGATTTAGAGGGAAAAGTTATTGTTATTACAGGTGCTTCAACAGGATTGGGAAAAGCAATGGCATTACGCTTTGGCGAGGAGAAAGCAAAAGTTATCGTAAATTTTCGCTCAAATGAAAAAGAGGCAAATGCTGTTGTTGAAGGAGTGAAAAAAGCAGGAGGGGAAGCGATAGCTGTAAAAGGAGATGTGTCTGTCGAAAGTGATGTTATCAATCTCGTCCAGACAGCTGTGAGTAAGTTCGGAACACTCGATGTGATAATTAATAACGCTGGTATAGAAAATCCAGTACCCTCACATGAAATGTCGCTTGAAGATTGGAATAAAGTAATCAATACGAATTTAACAGGTGCATTTTTAGGAAGTAGGGAAGCAATTAAGTATTTCGTCGAACATGATATTAAAGGTACCGTGATCAATATGTCCAGTGTTCACGAAGTTATTCCATGGCCTTTGTTTGTTCACTATGCAGCTAGTAAAGGAGGCATTAAACTAATGACACAAACATTAGCATTAGAATATGCCCCAAAAGGAATTCGTGTCAATAATATCGGACCTGGTGCGATCAATACGCCTATTAATGCTGAGAAATTTGCCGATCCTGAAAAACGTGCAGATGTTGAAAGTATGGTACCAATGGGTTATATCGGAAAACCAGAGGAGATTGCAGCAACAGCAGCATGGCTTGCTTCATCCCAAGCTAGTTACGTAACAGGGATCACTCTATTTGCAGATGGTGGCATGACTTTATATCCTTCTTTTCAAGCAGGTCGTGGGTAACGGCAACGAAAATATAATTAATTCCCGCATTCAGTACAGTTAAATTTATGGATTGCACTTGCTGATTTAATTAAAAACTAGCGTAAATAAAAACTGGCATTGGAAGCTATCAGATATTTTCCCCTTCCCAATGCCTTTCTTTATGTTCTAGGAAAAAGAGAAATAATAGGAGCATCACCCACTTTAAACCTGGTCTTTGTTCTTGAATGGTGATATCAAATTAGCGAAAGTCATAAACTTAAATGTCAAAGACTAACACGAAAGGACGTGTATTATGTGGGTTTATCCAAATAATTGGATCCCGACTAAATCGCTGGAGGATATGGCCAATACGAACTATGATGTTCTAATCGTCGGAAGTGGTGCAGGTGGTGGGGCAACGCTTTACCGTTTATGCGAAATGTGGAAGCATCAAGGGGCTAAGCGAATCGGTATTTTAGAGAAAGGGACGAAACTATTTCATTCACATGCGCTGAATATTCCCACAATGAATGTCGATCGAATGCGCGATCAGCTATGGCCTGATAATTCTACTCCTGTAGGAGAAAGTTTACCAGAATTTTCAGGTGCAAGATTAACATTTGCACTGGGTGGCAGGACATTGTTTTGGAATGCTGCCTGTCCGAGACCTGCTCAGTTTCATCTTCAGAATTGGCCTGTACATCCAGATGAATTAGATGTATATTTCAGAATGGCAGAGCATGTCTTGAATTGTACAACATCCTATGCAGATGGTTCTTCAATGCAACGGATTCTTATGAATCGGCTTCACGCTGGTGGTATTCTAGAAGCCACGAATATGCCTCTTGCCATTGATATGAGAGGACCACGCATGGGGGAAATTTACTCTAACGCATGGTTTAGTTCAATCAAATTTCTTGCGTATGCCTTCAATGATAGACCATTTGATCTTGCGTTAAATGCTTATACGACGCGAGTATTGGTTCAAAACGGAAGAACTGTTGGGGTAAGTGTTGCATCAACACAAGACAAAAAAACTTACACTATTCGGGCCAAAAATGTGGTTGTTTCTGCAAGTACATTAGAGACACCTCGAATTTTGCTAAATTCCGGTATTGATGGTCCAGCTATAGGGCGCTATTTAACTAATCATTCATTTGTATTAGGTACGGGAAAAATAAGTCGCAAGCAGTTCTCAGAGAATATCGGTAATTTAGCAATTTTGAAACGTGAAACAAAGCAATTTCCTTATCAAATACAAATATTAGGTCCTAATCAATATTTTTCTTACCAACAGTTTGAAGATAAGGTACTTCCTAACCAAGTTAGTGTTGTCTATGCAACTTTCGGTTTGGTAGAGCCTCGAAGAGAGAACAGGGTTTTCTTAGATCCTAACCAACGAGACGAATATGGTGTTCCACTAGGGCAAGTAAACTTTTCTTATAGTGAAAGGGATAAGGTTGTTATTAATCAAATGCGTGAGGGAATCATTCAATCTGCTACTGCGATGGGAGTTACATTAGATGGTGAGCCTACCTTAATGCCACCAGGAAGTGACGTCCATGAATCCTGTACATGTCGGATGGGTACCGACCCATCTACTTCGGCAACCAATTCCTATGGAGAAATTCATGGTGTCTCAGGTCTGTATGTAGCAGACAACAGTGTAATACCTTTTCTTGCTGCAGCAAACCCGACAAACTCAACGGTTGCACTTGCGATACGAATGGCAGATAATATTATTCGTAGAAACCCATAATGGGTAGCGATAACTGGAAAAAATCCAAAGGAAGACCGGGGGAAAATGCGGATGTAGCAGCATGGTTTGCTTCATCACAAGCTAGTTATGGAACAGGGATCATTCTATTTGCTCATGGTGTAATGACTTTAAACCTTTCTTTCCAAATAGGCTGTGGATAAGTAACGCGACGAAAATATTAAATAAATAAAAACTGGCATTGGAAGCTAATGGGCATTGCAACCACTTCCATGCCTTTTGAATTATATAATCGATACTAGGTTAATCTGCTGGTCTTGGACCTCTATCGCCCTGTGTATTTTCTAGTGTTAAAATTGGTCGAACAGTAATGTCTCCTATTACACGAATTTGACAAGATAGCCTTAAACAGTCTTCATATAAATTCTCATCAATATTTTTTATAGCGAAGGCGTGTTTTTCTATTTTTGAAATGTCCTTATATTCACCCGCTAATACCTCCACTCTACAAGTTGTACATTTTGCTATTCCACCACACTTATGCAAAATGTTTATATAATTATCTTCAAGAGCTAATACTAATTTTTTTCCTTCTTCTACTTCAAAAGTTTTTCCTCCAAATATGGTGACAAATGGCATCTATGAATACTCCTTTTATAATTTTCTAATTGATAAATACTATCAGTTTGTAATAATCCAGCAATTCTTATACTAAGAAATCTTAAAAAATTTTACATAACGAGGACCTATTCAAAGTACAGCATTTTTATTAAGCTTGCATATTATCTGGGAGAACCTCAAAATAATCTTTTGAGAAATAGTCATTCCTATCATCAGGAGCTTACGAGGGATAATTGAGCTTTGTAGAATATTACATTGTATTCTAATGACAGGCCGTGAGATGATTAATTTTTTTACTGTATGAAATGAAAGAGGATTGATCCCCGACATATAAGTTGATATAAACATTGTGTGTATCTTTTTAATGGATTGTGCACATGCTAATTTTAATGAATTGATAAAAAGTAACTTTTTCCCAATAATATTAACAAAAAGGGAAATATTTCTGAAGCGAGATCATTTTTTTCTTAGTAATGAGTTAAAAATCTTTTCATTCATTACATAAAGCATATATAATTACTTATGTTTTTCGACAAAGGGAATCTTGAATTAGGTCTATTTTTCATTATAATTAGTAGATCGTGGGAGAAATCTCCTTTTAAATACATTGGGGTAATAGTCAAAGGAGTTTTAACATCATGAAAGAAGCAAAAAGCGCAGTCAAATGGATTCCTTTCTTCATATCCCTTGCTGTTGGTGTGGCTATCTGGTTTTGTCCAGTACCTTCAGGAGTAGATGAAAAAGCGTGGCACTTGTTCGCTATTTTTGTTGCGACCATTATAGGTTTTATAACGAAACCGTTGCCAATGGGAGCAATATCATTTATTGCTATGGCTATGATTGCCATAACAAATACATTAACGATTGAAGAGACATTAAGCGGTTTTGGTAATTCAACGATTTGGCTAATTGTTATTGCCTTCTTTATTTCTCGTGGATTTATAAAAACGGGACTAGGGGAACGCATTGCCTATGTATTTGTTCGTCTTTTTGGGAAAAAAACATTGAGTCTGTCTTATTCTTTACTAGCGAGTGATCTAATATTGGCACCTGCTATTCCTAGTAATACAGCTCGTGCAGGTGGTGTTATATTCCCGATTATCCAGTCATTATCTCATACTTTCGGATCTAAACCAGATGACGGGACAGAGCGTAAGATGGGGGCCTTTCTTTTAAAGGTAGGCTTTCAAGGTAATTTAATAACATCAGCTATGTTTATGACAGCCATGGCAGCGAATCCTTTAATTGTTAAGCTAGCAAGTGATTCAGCTGGAGTAACTATTACTTGGTTTGGTTGGGCAATGGCTATGATTGTCCCTGGATTGACGGCTTTAATCGTTGTTCCTTATGTTATTTATAAAATCTATCCACCTCAAATCAAAGAAACACCAGAGGCAGCAGCAATCGCTAAAAAGAAGCTGGATGAATTTGGTCCACTGAAAAGTTCTGAAAAACGAATGATCGTTGTATTTGTTGCTGTGTTGTCGTTATGGATTGGTGGAGATTACTTAGGTATTAGTGCAACAACGGCAGCTCTTATAGGTCTTTCATTGCTGTTATTGTTAGATGTATTAACATGGGCAGATATTAAAAAGGAAGAAGGAGCATGGGATACACTAATCTGGTTTGCAACGCTATTTATGATGGCATCTTTTATGAACAAACTAGGGCTGATTCCATGGTTTAGTAATGAAGTAGGTGGACTTGTATCTGGGTATAGTTGGATATGGGCTGTTGTCATATTAGCTTTAGTCTATTTCTATTCTCATTATTTCTTTGCGAGTTCCACTGCACATATTAGTGCGATGTATGCAGCATTTTTATCTGTTATGTTGCAAGCGGGTGCACCTGCTATGTTGGCAGCTATATTATTAGCGGCATTTAGTAATTTATTTGGCGCCACTACTCATTACGGTTCTGGTCCAGCACCGGTCTTCTTTGGTGCAGGTTATATTGATCAAAAAAAATGGTGGACAGTTGGATTTGTCGTTTCCATTGTTACCATCCTGATTTTTGTCATAGTAGGAGGACTATGGTGGAAGGCTCTTGGTTATTGGTAAAATAATTAGCGTCTGTATCCGGATAGAAATATTTCTATCCGGATATTTTTTTTGGATTTTTAAGAAGTTTTTTTACATGTTTTTTTTACATACTCTATCTCTTCTTCAATTTACAATTCATGAGAGAGCGTTTTTTGTTTATCATCAAAAGTTGTGGATGACTTAACGTCTACTATGTGAATAAGTTGATTGGAGTGGAGGCTGGGCGATTCCTTGGGGATTAGCAATAGAGGAACTAAGGCTAAAAGCATCACATCCTGTGATAACGCCTTCGTGACCAACATCGGTGCTGCTGCCGCTTCGCTTTCGCGCAAAAAACATCTGTTGGCCCGAGACCCTGGAGCGAGCATCGCAAGTGAAGCGGCTCATCGGACGCCCCCTGGTAAGCACCCAGCCGGAACGGAGATCAACCACACGTTTGGTGAGGATCCGTTTTTTAGATAGGTAAGAAGAGTTTGTTGTCCTTTGTTTACCTGTCATTTGGTGTTATGATAAAAATGGATATCAATAATAAACTACATATAAAAGTAGTATGGACACTAAACAACACCTAATGAAAGAGATGGACAAGTGTAATGAGTCATTTAATAGTACAAAATTTAACGAAAACAGTGGGCGATAAAACGCTCTTTCAAAATATTGAATTTACGATTTATGAAGGAGAGCGAGCTGGGCTAATTGGTATTAATGGTACTGGTAAATCCACATTGCTTTCTATGTTAGCTGGTGAAATCGAAGCGGATTCAATGGAAGTAGACCGCCCAAATAAATATCGTGTTGCCTATTTACCACAGGAGCCTACTTTTCAAAGTGGAGAAACAGTGTTACAAGCAGTGTTTGCAGGGGATTCTCCTATATTAAAACTGAATCGTGAATATGAAGAAACCGTTGCTGCACTTGCGTTAAATCCGACTTCAGAAAGTTTACAAAAAACGCTATTTAGCTTGCAGCATCGTATGGATGAGGAGCAGGCGTGGGATGTCAATGCACTTGCAAAGACGGCGCTTACGAAGCTTGGCATTGAAATGTTTGATAAAGAGGTTTTAACATTGTCAGGCGGTCAGCAAAAGCGTGTTGCTTTAGCTAAAGTATTAATTGAGCCGGCAGATTTATATTTATTGGACGAGCCTACCAACCATTTAGATGTGCAGTCTACAGAGTGGCTGCAGGAAATGGTGTTACGATTAAAGGGAGCAGTTATATTTATTACCCATGATCGTTATTTCTTAGATGAGCTGTCTACTCATATTTACGAGCTAGCTGATCAAACCTTATACC
Source organism: Lysinibacillus sp. Ag94 (assembly GCF_023242215.1). Lineage (NCBI taxonomy): Bacteria > Bacillati > Bacillota > Bacilli > Caryophanales > Bacillaceae > Lysinibacillus > Lysinibacillus sp. Ag94. The sequence goes on from NZ_CP096780.1 coordinate 1,640,402, forward strand.
GACATACTGGGAATTATGGGGATTATTTAGAAGCACGTGCTATTCGTGAGGAAATGAAAGCGGCCTCCGCACAAAAAGACCGCAACCGCTATCGCTCAGAATTAAAATGGATTCGTCGCGGAGCGAAAGCGCGTTCTACGAAGCAAAAGGCACGTATCCAGCGCTTCGAGCAGTTGGAGGATAACTTAGAGCGTAAATCGGAGGATATTTCTCTTGACATGGGCCTAGCAACAACTCGTCTTGGCCGGAAAGTTTTAGAGGCTGAAAATATTTCAAAGGCTTTTGGCCATCAAAAAATTCTCGAAAGCTTTTCATTTTTACTGCAACAGGGCGACCGTATTGGCATTATCGGAGCAAATGGTGTAGGAAAATCAACATTAATGAACATGTTATCAGGAGAGCTTACACCTGATGTTGGTGAAATTCTAGTTGGATCGACAGTGAAGTTAGCGCATTTCAAACAAACTTTACCAAAAATGAATGAAAACGAGCGCATGATTGAATATATCCGAGAAGCTTCCAATGATATCACAGATGCGGAGGGTGTACGTTATTCGGCAGCACAAATGCTGGAACGTTTCTTATTCCCACTTCATGCACACGGTACACCTATCGGTAAACTATCGGGTGGTGAGCGTAAACGTCTCCATTTATTACGATTATTAATGGAGCAACCAAACGTACTGTTACTGGATGAGCCTACAAATGATTTGGATATTGAAACACTAGGTGTACTCGAGGATTTCATTGAGCATTTCCCTGGAGTTGTTATCACTATATCTCACGATCGCTTTTTCTTAGATCGCATTGCGAAAAAGTTATGGATTTTAGATGGTCTTGGGCATGTTAATGAAACGCTTGATATTTATAGTGAATATTTACAAAAGCGTGACCAGGAATCCGCTGTAAGGGTAGAATCGCCAAAAGTTGAAAAAACTAAGACCGAAAAGCCTAAATCGGACAAGAAAAAGTTATCCTTTAAAGAGCAGAAAGAATGGGAAACAATTGCTGATGAAATAGAAAAGACAGAAACAGCGATTATGGAGACAGAAGAAGGTATCGCCAACGCTGGTGCTGATTTTACAAAGCTACAGGAATTAACGGCGAAGCTAGATGAGCTAAATGCACAATATGAACACCTTATTGAAAGATGGTCATATTTAGATGAAATCGTAAATGGATAAGGAGCGATAGACATGAAGATTATCACAATTGAACCGACACCAAGTCCTAATTCTATGAAGATTGTCGTGGATACAGAGTTACCTTTTGGCAAAAGCTATAATTTTACAAAAGATAATAAAGATGAAGCAACTGGTGAAGTAGCAGCAATTTTAGCAATCGAAGGTGTTAAAGGTGTTTACCATGTAGCGGATTTCTTCGCTGTTGAGCGTAACGCAAAGTATGCATGGGAAGGTATTTTAGCAAGCATTCGCCAAGCGCTAGGTGAAGATGTACAGGAAGAAAACAAAGAACAAGTAGCCAATGAATTTTATGGGGAAGTGTACGTTCATGTGCAATTTTATAAGCAGGTACCACTGCAAGTAAAGGTATTTGATAATCAACGTGAGTACCGTGTAAGCTGTGGTGAGCGCTTTGTGGAAGCTTTCAATAAAATTCTTGAAACAGCAGTGGATGAGAATTATATTTTCCAACGTAAATGGATCGATTATGGCGTACGTTACGGAGAGCTTGAGGAAATTGCGGAAGCAGTAAAACAAGAAATCGATGTGACATATTCTGAGGAACGTTTAACGGAGATTGTTGCAACGATTAATGATTCAGAGAAAACTATTCAGAAGCCAGCTAAACTAAAAATTACTGTTGAACAGTTTAAGCAACCAGAATGGGAAAAACGTTTCCAATTGCTTGACCAAATGGCAGATCCAGAGCTAGAGGATTTACCGCTTTTAGATTTGGCGTTACAAGATGAGCAAATGTCTATCCGTCGACTGGCAACCGTTTATTTAGGAATGATTGAAGATGTGGCAGTCGTGCCATATTTGGAAAAGGCATTACAGGACAAAAGTGCAGCGGTCCGTCGAACTGCAGGAGATTGTATGAGTGACCTCGGCTTTGTAGAATTTGAAGACGTGATGCAACAAGCATTACAGGATAAAAACAAACTTGTTCGTTGGCGTGCAGCTATGTACTTATATGAGGTTGGCACTGATAATTCATTAGCAGCATTAAAGGCTGCAGCAGAAGATAAAGAGTTTGAAGTGAAGCTACAAGTAAAAATGGCGATTGCCCGCATCGAACAGGGTGAGGAAGCAAAAGGTTCTGTTTGGAAGCAAATGACAGAATCTCGCCAGCAATAAAGAGTTTTAATAGTGACCCGATAATGTGGATAAAAGAAATAAACCAGCTCTCTGTTATGAATGTAGTTCAACAGAGACGCTGGTTTTTTATTACCATTTCACACTTTTCCAGCTGGCCAAATGACGAACAGGAAGTCTCTAGCATGACTATTCTTTTGGAAGTTCCAATTTGTCTTAAGTCTTCCGATGTCGAAGCGCAATGTTTTTAAAACTAGGTTGTTTTCTCCAAGTTGTTATTTCTTGTTTGGCTTCTTCTTCAACTATAGCAAAAAATTAATAAATTACGGTCGTTTGAAAGTTCTACTTTTTTATTAAATTACTAGGAAGATAGATTTAATCTATATTTGATAAACTGATACTAATTATCAATATTTCGGAATATTCAAATATCAGGATACTCGAAATAGTTTTCTTGTGATAAATTGGAAATATCACACTAAACTGAAAAGTGTGACAATTAAAGGCAGGGGAGGAATTGAGATTTGAAAAAGTTTAAGTTTACGAAGTTCTTAAGTAGTATTCTAGCTTTCTTTATGGCGCTTTCTCTATTGGTTCCATTGTCGAGTGCTAATGCTGAAGAATCGAAACTATTCAAGCAGGATAGTCAAAGTGAAAGTATCATTCAACTAAAGGCGGCTATCGCTGAACAGCTAAGCTTGTCTAAAGATGGACCAACTCTTCACGAAAGCTTACAAAATGTATCAGGCAATCAGGATATTGCAGTCATTGTTCATTTATCTGAAAAGCCTGTGGCACTAGAGCAAGGAATGAGCCTAGTCAAAGGCCAAAAATTCTCTAATGCCCAAGCAAATGAAGTTCGTTCAAATGTAAAAGCACAGCAAGCAGAAGTTAAAAAAGAGTTAGCTGCTAAAAAAGTTCAAATGACTCAAGGGTACACATTTGATACTGTCTTAAACGGTTTTGCGGCAACAGTGAAAGCAAACGATCTCCCGAAATTGCTTACAGTAGAAGGAATTACATTAATCGAACCTGATGCAATTGTATACGCATCGGAAGATAAGCCGATGAAATCATCGGAACTTAAGAAGGAAGATCCATTAGAAGCTCGAATGAATACAAGTAATTCTTTCCTTGGCATCGAACAGCTTTGGAAGGAAGGAATTGAAGGACAAGGAATAAAAGTAGCAGTATTAGATACTGGTATTGATGCAGATCATCCCGAGTTCGTTGGAGTTTACAAAGGTGGAAAAAACTTCATTCCGAATTCAGCAACTTACACGAAGCCTCGGGCAGATGACGACGCATCGGAAACATTGCCTTCGGAGCGTCCTGTCGGAATACCTGAATTTAATGAAAAAGGAAGCTCGTTCTATACTTCTCACGGTACACATGTTGCTGGAATAATTGCAGCAATCGGAGCTAACGAATTCGGTATAAAAGGAATTGCTCCAAAAGTAGACCTTTATGCTTACCGTGTTCTTGGAGCGTACGGAAGTGGAGCTACATCTGGTATTATTAAAGCAATTGAAACCGCTGTAAAAGAAAAAATGGACGTTATCAACCTTTCACTTGGCGGGGGCGCAAACTCTGAAACGGATGCGGGCTCATTTGCTATTAATAATGCAATGATGGCTGGAACAATCGGAGTAATTGCAACAGGGAACGAAGGTCCAAATCGCGGAACAATAGGCACGCCTGCAACGGCCCGTTTAGGAATTGCTGTTGGTAATACAACAAATCCTGAAACAATGTATAACGGAGAAGTGAATGTTACAGTTGGCAACTACAATTTAACAAAGCAGCTTCCGTTAATGGGCACGACTTTTGGGGAAAATTTAGCAACACAGCTTCAAGGGGAATTTGACCTAGTTGCTGTTCCTGGAAACGGGGAAGTAAAAGACTTCGAAGGAATTAATGTAAAAGGTAAAGTGGCATTGATTTCCCGTGGCAGTATCGCATTCGTTGATAAAATTGCGAATGCAAAGGCAAATGGAGCAGTCGCAACAATTATTCATAACTTTGCTGGTGGAACGAATGCACCGAACATTTCAGGCACATTCCTTGGTGATGCATTTGATTTTCTGCCAACATTTGATATGTCACAAACGGATGGCGATGCAATTCGCGCTGCATTAGCAGGCGGAACTGGAAAAGTAAGCTTTAGTAAATTTGCTTCCACAAAGACACTGGGAGATGATGTAAACTCTTCAAGTTCACGTGGACCATCTACACCAAATTTTGATATTAAACCAGATGTAAGTGCACCTGGAACAAACATTATGTCAACAATTCCGATGTATAAAAAAGATTTCCCTGCTGCAGATTATAGGGAAGCATATGCTCGCAAAACAGGAACTTCTATGGCAACACCGCATATTACAGGTATTGTTGCATTAGTTAAACAAGCAAATCCTGATTGGAACGCCTTCGATGTAAAAGTGGCGCTTTCTAATACAGCAAAGGTTTTAGATAAAACAAAATACGATGTGTTTTCTCAAGGTGCAGGGCGTGTAAATGCTTATGCAGCAGCTCATCCGGAAATTCTTGCCTATGCACTTGATAGCGCAATTTTAGATGGAACTGGTGCAGTTGCAGAAAACTTGAAAGGTACAGTTACTTTCGGTCCTCAATCTCTTAAAGACCGGGATATTTCTGTCACGAAACAAGTTTTAGTAAAAGATATTAAAGGGAACGGCGGCAATTATAACGTATCAATTGATGTGACAAAAACATTTGGTGATGCAGCTGTTACAGTCGATCAGCCGACATTTAATCTAGTCGGAGAGCAAGTTTTAAATATTACATTAACGGCTTCGCAAGCTAACGCACCAAAAGGCTCTGAAATACTAGGGTATATTTACATCAGCAGTGGAGATACAGAAATTTCATTGCCATTCGCAGCTGACTTTGGTAGCGCGGCAGCAACTGAAATTAAAGATTTTAAGATTACAGAAACAGACCTATCCTTTAACGGAGATGGGGTAAAGGATTCAGCTGTACTGTCATTCACATTAACTGGAGATGTAACAACTAACTATATCGAGCTTTGGGATATTATGAATCCTAAAGGTGGAGAATACGGAGACGGCTACATTGGTTATCTACATGCTGGGACTGCACTAGGAAAAGGCTCTTATACGCTGAATATTGCTGGGCAGTACAAACCATGGGGCACAGCACCTGCCACAAAGATTCCAGATGGTCTATATACAATTGACTTCACCGGTCTTGCAGCATCAGGAGTAGTTTCCGATTATGTTGGACCAATTATCGTGAAAACGACTAAACCAGAAATTACTGGTACAGTAGCTAAAGGTGTCGCTACAGGACAAGTAACAGATAAATATATCGACTACAATGAAGAGCTATATTTATACGGTTTAGATTACAATTTAAATGATAAATTAAAAGCTTCCTATATTTCGACGATAAATGGTAAAGTACAAGCGCCAGTAGCTTTTGAATTAAATCAAGACGGTAGCTTCACATTCCCAGTAACAGCAGAAACAAATGCTGTTTCAGTAATCATTAAAGACGCTGCCGGGAATGTTGGTGAAGCGAAGATATATGAAAAAGAAGTAGTAGAACCAGTAATAGCACTTTCTGTAAATCCAACTAAGCTAGACTTAACAGCTGGAGAAACTGCACAACTTACGGTAACAGAAACGACAACGCCTGCAGAAGGTGCTGCAACAGAGAAAGACGTAACTTCAAAAGCTACTTATGTTGTTGGAGATGAAAATGTTGCAACAATAGTAAATGGATTAGTAACTGCAGTAGGTGAGGGCACGACGACAATAACTATTTCATATGGTGATAATGAAGTACCTATAAATGTTACAGTTAAAGCACCTGCTGTAAAAGAACCAATAGTAACACTAGAAATTGACCAAGCTCAGGTGGAAACTAGAATAGGTAAAGAAGTTCCAGTTAAAATTACTGAAGTAACTACTTTTGATGGTAAAACAACAGAAAAAGATGTTACAAAGCTTGCAACCTACGAAGTAGAGAATGATAAAATAGCTACTGTAAAAGCAGGGGCTGTAAAAGGAAAAGGTCAAGGTAACACGACGGTTATAGTAAAGTATGGTGAGCACACACTAACATTTGATGTGTTGGTTGTGAAGCCAGGGAATGGCAACGGCAATGGTAATAAAAATAATAATGAAGTTACCGAGGATGAATTATAATTAATTTCAGTTTAAGCAACAAGAGAAATTGCATAGCGCAATTTCTCTTGGTATTTATTATAAAGAAATAACTGTGACATATTCTTTCTGATTTTCTTGCCATTAAGCAGTTCCTCTTTTTTATTCCTTCTTGTAGTACATATTTATCATTACTTGGATGTCATTTTTTCAACTTTTCATTAAGTTTAATTATTGTTTCTTCATATCCAAAATCACTATTAGATTTATCGGAGCAATTTCTCCAAAACTACCTCATACTTTCCAAAAAGAACAACTCTCCTTACATAATTTCTTAAAGTTTAAAAAAATATGCCCGTCTACGACAAAAACTTTCTTCATTTTAATCACCTTAAATGCATAGTATGTTTGATATTATCCTACTTCCTCACTGCACTAAACTGTTCCGCCAGTTGAATAGCAACAATCTTTTCGAAAACAGCTTAAAATGAAAAGCTATTTATTTTTTTATCACCTAAAAATGAGATGGCATTTTGATAAAACCTATGACATGCGAATAAGGTGATTGTTGTGAAAATCGAACTTCCTCGGAAAGAGCCCAATAGAACGGAAATGCATCCCACATTATGGTAAATGTCTGAGCTTTTATTATCGAAAAACAACATAAGATAGATAATTTTGTTGTTTTCTAACTTTTTACTACTAAACAAAAAGTTAATAGCATTTTATGTATTATTAACAAAGTGTCTAATACTTGTCTAATACTTGTCTAATAGGACAATATTAAAGCTTCCAGCGGATGTCACGGAATCGGAAAGGAGTTCACTTAGTTAGCCTAAAAAGATTGCATCCATGCGATAACGGCTAATTGACCTGCATCGGTAAAAGCACCACGTCCTGTGGCATTACCGAAATGAACGTCATCGTGTCGGCCCTCGTGTAGGCCTAAGCACAAAGCCGATTCCGGACGCTATTATTTCGAGGCATCATTGATCTCTAGAATATTCTAAAAACAAGGGGGCATTTGATTGGCAGTAACAAGTTTAAAGACAACGGAATCTTATGTGCGCGATCGACAAGCAGTTATCGAGCTTACACAAAAGCTAGTACGAATAGATAGCGTTTATCGAGAAGGTGATCCAGATCCAAATGGCAATGAACAACAAGTTGCGAATTTTGTCGCTCAATATTTACGTGATATTGGGATAGAAACACATGTGGAGGAGGTTATGCCCGGAAGGCCGAATGTTATTGGTATTATTGATTCGGGTAAGCCAGGAAAAACACTACTCTTTGAAGGACACACAGATGTCGTTACAGAAGGAAATCGTGAGGCATGGACGTACGATCCATTCAGTGCAGAAATTATTGATGGTCGAATGTATGGCCGAGGCACAAATGATACAAAAGGAAATCTTGCTTGTATGATTACAGCTTGTCAGTCGTTGTTACTGGACCAGGAGGAATTTACAGGCAAGATTATTTTATGTATTCCATGTGATGAAGAAGGAATGATGCTTGGGATTAAACACTTTATAAAAAATGGCTGGGCAGATGATGTGGATGGGGCGATTATTTGTGAGCCAGAGGAAAACAATGTTTGTATTGCACAGCGTGGCGCAATACGTTTGAAAGTAGATATTTTCGGTAAAATGGCGCACGGTGCAATTTCTTGGAGTGGCATTAATCCGAACTGGCGCATGGCACGTTTTATTGTAGAGCTTGAAAAATTAGAAAAAGAAGAGCAGGCACGTTTAGGACGTGATCCGATGCTTCATTGGCCATCTATTACACCAACGATTTTACGAGCACCTGTAAAAGGAGATGCCCAAATTAATGTCATCCCTGATCATTGTATGACAACACTTGATATTCGTACAGTCCCTGCACAGGATCATGATGAGCTTCTCGGTAAAATTGATACCATTATTAAACGTCTGCAAGCAGATGATCCAGATTTTAAAGTTGAGCTAACAGTGCTAGATAACCGTCCTGCAACAGCAACAGCGAAGGAGGATCCTGTTGTACAAGCCATTTATGAGGCAGTCGCTAAGGTAACGGGAAAAGAGCCGAAATATAACGGTGTTCCAGGGGCTACGGATGGAACGTTCCTTCATGTACATGGAGTACCAATCGTTACCGTTGGAGCGGGTGATCGTGATATTCCTCATCAAATTGACGAATATGTCGATATTGAAGAATTAGCAGAAACAACAGCCATTTACCGTTTGGCAGCACTAAACTTTTTAGCAGGTGATGCACAATGACTCACACAAAAATCGCAATCATTCCAGGCGATGGCATTGGAAAAGAGGTTATGGTGGAAGCATTAAAGGTACTGAATTCTCTTCAGGAACATGATTCATCTTTACAAATAGCAACGACAATTTTTCCTTGGAGCTCCGATTACTACCTCAAGCACGGTCGTATGATGCCAGACAATGCATTAGACATATTAAAAGCATACGATGCGATTTTATTCGGGGCAATTGGAGATGCTCGTGTTCCGGATAATGTGACTGTATGGGAATTAATTATGCCGATACGAAAAAGCTTCCAGCAATATGTTAATTTCCGTCCGATTAAATCATTACCTGGTATAGCCTCACCGCTTGCTAACGGAAGGGATATTGATTTTGTGATTTTCCGGGAAAATGCGGAGGGGGAATATTCAGATAGTGGTGGGCGGGTTTATCATAATCAACCGCAGGAAATGACGATTCAAAATACGATTATGACACGTATCGGTATTGAAAAAATTGTCCAAGCCGCCTGTGATTATGCCTATAAAAATGGCAAAACCAAAATTACAAGTGCGACAAAATCGAATGCCATTATCCATTCCATGAAGTTCTGGGATGAGCATGCTAATAGAGTTCTAGCACAAAGCTCACCTGCGCTAGAGTTAGAATCTATCTATATCGATGCTTTAGTAGCTTATTTCGTAGAGCGACCACAAGATTTTCAGGTTGTCGTTGCCTCCAATTTATTTGGAGATATTTTATCAGATTTAGGGTCAGCTATTGTTGGTGGCCTTGGGTTGTCACCATCAGCTAATTTAAATCCGGAGAAAGCATTTCCGTCTATGTTTGAGCCTGTACATGGGTCAGCACCAAATATCGCAGGAAAGGGCATAGCAAACCCGATCGCACAAATTTGGTCACTTGCTTTGTTACTTGGACATATTGGGAGACCAGATATAGAACAGTTAATTGTGAGTGCGATTGAGAAGGTGCTTCGAGATGGTGTTGTGAAAACCGCAGATATTGGTGGACAGGCGACAACAGCGCAAATGGGAGATGCCATTTGTCAGGAAATTATCAAAACGAATTTAGCGGCAAGGGGTGTATAGCATGGCAGTAGAACAACAGGTCATTATCGTTACAGGTGCAGGGGGCGGTATGGGGAAAGCCATTATTCAGGAACAACTAACGCAGGGCAATATAGTAGTTGGGCTAGATTTATCAATAGCTTCGTTAAGTGATTTAGCGCAGGATACTTTACAGTGCTTTGAAATCAATGTCCTACAAGAGCAGTGTGTGAACGAAGTGTTCAAGCAGGTTATTGACAAGTATGGACGCATTGATGGACTTGTTAATGCGCTTGGTATAGCGCAGGCAGCAACACCGCTTGAGCAAGTAACGATGGACGAATGGAACCGGTTAATGGATGTCAATGTTAAAAGTTTGTTTATTACAACAAAGGCAGCCGTTCCGTACATGAAAGAGCTGCACAAAGGTTCAATTATTACGATTGCTTCCATTTCTGCTGTACGTCCACGCCCAGGGTTACAAGCTTATATTGCTTCTAAAGGGGCGGCGGAGAGTTTTACACGTGCATTGGCTATTGAGCTAGCACCTTGCCAAATACGTGTTAACACGATTCACCCAGGGCCAGCCGATACTCAGATGCTCGGTCAATTTACGCCACAAGGAGCAGACATCGAGCAAACAAAGCAAAGTGTTTTTGTTCAATCGGTCCCCCTTGGACGCTTAGTGAATCCATCAGACATTGCGGGAGCAGTAAGTTATTTACTTTCTGATGCAGCGGGTATGGTTACTGGAACGACATTACATGTAGACGGAGGTCGCGGACTTTAGGAGGGATAAAGTGAAAAAAATTCCGATGTTTATAAATGGTGAGTGGGTTTACGATGCTATGGACGAGGCAGTATTAGATGTTATGAACCCCTCTACTGGTGAAGTCATGGCTCAGATTACGAATGCGAGTAAAACGCATGTCGACGAGGCAGTTCGTGCTGCACGTGTAGCGTTTGAAAGTGAAGAGTGGAGGAAAATAAAGGCATATGAACGTGGACAGCTACTTGTTGAACTTGCACGCTATATACGCAAGCATGCAGAGGAATGGAGTTTATTAGAATGTCGTGATGTTGGTAAGCCATTAACACAAGCAAGAGCCGATATTGAAGCGGCAGCTCGCTATTTTGAGTTTTATGGGGGAGCTGCTGATAAAGTAATGGGGGACACGATTCCCATTGAGGACGGCATTTTAAATGCGGTAGTGTTAGAGCCTGTTGGAATTACCGTACATATCGTGCCTTGGAATTATCCTATTCAAATCACAGCGAGAAGTGTAGCAGCTGCAATTGCTACTGGCAATGCAGTAATTGTCAAAAGTGCGGAAGATACGCCATTAACTACGCACGCTATAACGGAATGGTTTGCTGATAAATTGCCGAGAGGTATTTTTCAGCATATTACAGGCTTAGGTTGCGATGTAGGGCCGTATTTAACATCTCATCCTGATATCAATCATATTACATTTACAGGCTCTGTACCAACAGGAATTGCAGTGATGAAATCAGCTGCTGAAAATGTTGTACCTGTTACGTTAGAGCTTGGTGGGAAATCACCAAATATTGTTTTTGCGGATGCCAACATGGAGCAAGCACTTGATGGTGTTGTACGTGCCATTATTCAGAATGCCGGGCAAACATGCTCTGCAGGAGCTAGATTACTGATTGAAGAAAGTGCTAAAGAAAAATTCATTGCTCAGTTAGTGCAGAAATTTCAAGCTTTAAGAGTTGGTCCAGGTGAGGCAGACGTTAATATGGGTCCACTTCTTAATGAACGACAATATACGAAAATTTCAACACTGCTGCAAAAAGCGAAAGAAGATGGTTACGTGATTACTGGTGGAGAGACACTGACGATTGCGGGCTATGAAAAAGGATATTATGTTGAACCAACAATACTTGCAGGAGTAGCAGCTAACGATGCACTTGCACAGGAGGAAATTTTCGGGCCGGTGTTGACGGTATTGACGTTTAATACCGTTGAGGAAGCAATTACTTTAGCGAACAGTACAGATTATGGTTTAGTTGCAGGCGTTTGGTCGAAGGATTTAGATACTACGCATTATGTTGCAAGCCGTATAAAAGCAGGACAAGTATTTGTTAATAACTACGGTGCAGCAGGCGGTATTCAAATGCCGTTTGGTGGCTATAAAAAGAGCGGCATTGGCCGAGAAAAAGGTTTTGTCGCGTTGAGAAATTATACACAAATGAAAAATATCGCGATACGCTATGCACCACCAAATCAAATGTGAGATGGAGGAATGCATATGGATCAGTCAAGAGAAAATCAAGTGCTCTTAGAGGTAAATCGTTTAAAAATTAAATTCCATTTAAAAAATGGTAAAGAGGCAAAAGTTGTTGATGATGTAAGCTTTACGATTCGTAAAGGAGAAACCGTTGCGCTTGTAGGGGAGTCTGGAAGCGGTAAAAGTATTACATCGTTATCGATAATGCGATTACTGCCCATACCGCCAGGAGAAATGACAGCTGGTACGATTAAATTGAATGGTAAAAATCTCTTAGACTATAAAAATAAAGAGATGAGCAATATAAGAGGCAATGAAATTAGTATGATTTTTCAAGAACCGATGACATCATTAGATCCTGTGTTTACAATCGGTAATCAAATAATAGAAGGTATTCGTAGACATCAAAGGATTTCAAAAAAAGAGGCGAAAGAGAAATCTCTACAGTTGTTAAAAGAAGTCGGTATTGCGAATGCGGAAAAGATTATTGCTGAATATCCCCACCAATTATCAGGTGGAATGCGCCAGCGTGTCATGATTGCTATTGCCATGTCCAATAACCCTCAGCTGCTGATTGCGGATGAGCCCACAACGGCACTTGATGTAACCGTACAGGCACAAATTTTAAAGCTTATGATAAAGATGAAGGAAAAACATCGTTCGGCTATATTATTTATTACACATGATATGAGCGTCGTAGCAGAAACTGCAGACCGCGTTTTGGTTATGTATGCAGGACAAATCGTAGAACAAGCACCAGTGCGAGAGCTTTTTATGAATCCAAAGCATCCGTATACAGCTGCTCTTTTAAAAACAATGCCTAATTTAGAGACAGATGTTAAAAGGTTGCCGTCAATCCCTGGCGCGGTTCCACCAGCTTATGCGTTACCGGAGGGCTGTCGCTTTGCACCACGCTGTCCATTTGCGATGGCACAATGTCATAACGTGCAGCCGGAGGTAATCCATATTCAAGACGAGCATAAAGTGCGCTGTCATTTATTTATGGAGAAGGGGGTGCTTGATCATGACGAAGAAAGAAGTTTTGCTTGAAATTAATCATTTAAAAGCCTACTTTCCTGTGAAACGTAAGTCGATGAAGGAAGAGAAAAAAGTCATTAAAGCAGTCGATGATATTTCGCTTGAAATTTTCCGCGGCGAGACGCTTGGCATTGTAGGAGAATCCGGCTCCGGAAAATCAACGTTTGGCCGAACTATTTTAAAACTCGTCGAACTAACCGAGGGAGAAATTTTATATAAAGGACAGCCCATTCAACAGTTAAAGGGGAGTAAGTTGCAAACCTTTCGCAATCAAATGCAAATGATTTTTCAGGATCCTTTTGCATCACTCAATCCTCGTATGCGAATAGGTGCCATTATCGAAGAACCGATGAAACTGCAATTAACAATAACAAAAGAGCAACGTAAAGAACGTGTCAAGGAGCTTTTACAAAAGGTAGGTCTACCAGAAGATGCTATGCGAAAGTTCCCGCATGAATTTTCTGGCGGTCAAAGACAACGAATCGGGATTGCTCGGGCTCTTGCTATTCATCCAGCGTTCATTATTGCGGATGAGCCTGTATCTGCACTAGATGTATCGGTCCAGTCACAGGTCTTAAACTTAATGATGGATTTACAGGATGAATTTCATTTGACCTATTTATTTATTTCACATGATTTAAGCGTTGTAAAACATATTTGCGATCGAGTGGCTGTGTTGTATTTAGGGAGGGTAGTGGAAATAGGCACGAAGAAGGAGTTATATGCGAATCCTCTGCATCCATATACGCAGGCTTTGCTATCAGCCATTCCAGTTATCAATTTTAATCAACCGAAACAAGAAATACCGTTACAAGGTGAATTGCCAAGCCCGATGAATCCGCCTGTAGGCTGTGCGTTTCATACACGTTGTCCTTATGTGATGAACAGATGTCATCATGAACGACCTGTGCTTCAGGAAGAAAATAACCATCAACAGGTAGCGTGCTTTTTATATGAAAAGTAGACTGAAAAATCAGTCTACTAGCTAAAGCGAGGTGTGTACGATGTTTGGAAATATTACAGATGTGCCTGGCGTTAAAGTTGGGCATGCAGAACATAGTGAAGGCATTACAGGCTGTACAGCGATTTTAGTAGAAGATGGTGCTGTTTGCGGTGTCGATGTAAGAGGCTCAGCACCAGGCACTCGAGAGACTGATGCACTTGATCCTATTAACGGAATTGATCATGCTCATGGGATTTGCTTGTCAGGAGGAAGTGCATTCGGATTGGATGCTGCTACAGGAGTCACGCAATTTTTAGAGGAGCAGGGAGTTGGAGTAAAGGTAGGTGTTGCTACGATTCCAATAGTTCCTAGTGCGGTGCTGTTCGATTTATTTATCGGTGATCCCAAAACAAGACCTACTGCTTCAATGGGCTATAAAGCGGCAAAGAGTGCAGTTGTTGGTCCATTGGTAAATGGTAATACAGGAGCTGGTTATGGTGCGACTGTAGGGAAATTGGCAGGTCCTCAATATTGTATGAAAGGGGGACTAGGTAGCGCCTCTATAGCTGGCAAAGAGGGGGTTGTAGTGGGTGCTATTGTTGCTGTTAATGCTGTTGGGGATGTAAAAGATCCTAATACAAGAGAAACGCTAGCAGGTGCAAGGAATCTACAAACAGGAGAATGGCTCGATTGTTGTGCTTATTTAGAGGAGCATATGCAATCGGAAGGATTACCTGGTACGAATACGACAATTGGTGTTATTGCAATGAATGCCAAGCTGACAAAAGTAGAGGCAAAAAAAATAGCCCAGCTTACACAAAATGCACTCGCGCGAACAATCTATCCTGTACACACAATGCTGGATGGGGATACGATTTTCGTGCTTGGCACGGGGGATAAAAGATTTCCAGTTGACTATTTGGGCCATTTGGCTACAAGAGCTATGGAGGAAGCAATCATTACTGGCATTAAAGCTGCTGATAAATTAGCTGGAGTAGAAAGCTATAAAAGCATTCAAATAAGCACATAGGGAATAGGGGGAAATAACGTGAGTCTGAAGAACAATTGGTTGAGGCTGTTGTTGACATTGATAGTAGTTTTACTCGTTAGTGCCTGTTCAAATGATGACAAAAAAGATGCAAGTTCTGAAGGGAAAACAGTAGCAGATTTACCACAAGACATTGTAGTACGTATAAATGATGACCCAGATTTTTTAGATCCACATAAAGCAACAGCATCTATATCTTACCAAATGATACTCAATATTTTTGAGGGACTTATGGCACCAGAAACAGATGGTACTTTAAAAGAAGGGCTAGCCGAAAGCTATTCATTATCTGACGATGGTTTAACATATACATTCAAAATTCGTCCGGGTGTTAAATTTCATAATGGTGAGGATTTAACGGTTGAGGATATTCAATATTCATTTGATCGTTTAATGGGGAAAAACGGTGGCGAAAAGATGTCAAATAGTTTTGATAATGTTGCGTCAACAGAAGCACCTGATGCCAATACATTTGTGATCAAGCTAAAAGAGCCAAACTCCAACTTCTTATATTCATTAACTGCTCGACAATCAGCCATCTTACCAAAAAGTAATGATGGAAAACATAATGAAAATCCAATAGGTACTGGACCATTTGCTTTTGTTAAATACTCTCCAGGTTCTAATTTAGAATTGAAGAAAAATGAACACTATTGGAACGAAGGGTTACCATACTTGAATAAAGTGACATTTACCTTCCAATCGGATGATCAAGCGGCGATTATGAGTTTAATGGCCAATGAAGTCGATTTAACGAGTGTACCTTGGCAGCGCGTAAGTGAAGTAGAAAATAACTATAACTTATCTCATCAAAATAATAACTCATCATTAATCGTTACATTTAATGAAATGAAAGCTCCTTTTGATAATGTAAAGGTCCGTCAAGCAATTAACTACGCTGTTAATAAGTCCGATATTATCGATTCAGTATTTGCAGGCTATGCTGTACCACTTGGTTCAAATATGAGTCCAGCGATGGGGGACTATCAAAAGAAAGGCTTGGAAAATAAGTATAAGCGAGATGTGGAAAAAGCCAAAGCATTATTAGCAGAAGCAGGCTATCCTAATGGCTTTAAAACAAAAATTACAGTATCTTCGCATAATGATATGTATTCAAATATTGCGCAAATCGTAGCGGCTAATTTAAAGGAAATCGGTATTGATGTGGAAATTGAAGTAGTAGAATGGGGCATTTGGCTAGACCGAGTTTACTTTGGTCGCGACTATCAAATGACAACAATCGATTTAACAGGCCGTGCCTCTGCCTATGATATTTTAAATGATTACATTTCAACAAATGAAAGTGAAAACTTTTTCAAATTTAAAAATGCTGAATACGACAAAATTATGGAAAATGTTTTAAAGGAAAGAGATCAGGCAAAACAAATTGACTATTATCATCGTGCACAGGAAATTTTAGCTGAGCAGGCAGCAGCGGTTTACATCGCAGATTATCAGATTGTTTGGGGTTCTAATAAAAAAGTTACGGGATTAAAGAGCTACCCATTCTGGTACCATGATATGTCTGAGGTTAAATTTTCTAACTAGAAAGGGATGAGTGCTAGATGATGTATATAGTACGTCGATTCATTCTGTTACTAACAACCATCCTTCTAGTATCGATCATTACATTCGGTGTTTTTCAAATTTTACCTGGTGATCCGGTTCGAACAATGTTAGGCACGGAAGCGGATCCTACACAAATTGAAAATATGCGATCAGAGCTTGGCTTAAATCGCCCCCTTTACGAGCAATATACAGATTGGATGAAGGGATTATTAACAGGGGAATTAGGAAGTTCCATTCGTTTTTCGATGCCAGTAAAAGATTTACTGTTCGACAGACTACCTGTAACGATGTCATTGGCTGGGCTCACGCTCTTAATTGTGCTACTCATTTCCTTACCATTGGGGATGTTTGCAGCGAGAAGACAACATAAGCTTAGTGATGTCTCATTGTCGACAGTGACACAAGTTGGCATGGCCATTCCTTCTTTCTGGCTTGGGATGATTCTTATTTTGTATATTGGCATGCAATTCAGCTTCTTTAAAATAAGTGGGTATATTCCATGGACGCAAAGTGTAACAGGAGCGTTAAGTACACTCGTTCTGCCAGCGTTAACAATAGCGATTCCACAAATTGCGGTCAATTTCCGCTATGTGCGTTCGGCGATTTTAGAGCAAATTCAGCTTGATTATGTACGTACGGTTCGTAGTAAAGGGATGTCTGAGCAAAATGTTATGTATAAGCATGTCTTAAAAAATTCGATGATTCCAATATTAACGGTATTTGGATTAATCATGGCTGAAGTTGTCGCAGGGACAATTATTGTGGAGCAAGTATTTTCACTACCGGGTATCGGTCAACTCCTCATCACGGCTATTAGTAATCGTGACTTTCCATTAGTACAGGGAATCGTTATGTATATTACAGTAGCGGTAGTCATGATCAATTTTATGGTCGATATTTTATATTCTGTGGTAGATCCTAGAATCCGATTACGATGAGAGGTGGATACGATGAAGAATAGGCAAAGGTACAGGAAAAATATCAATCTAATCATTGGTCTACTAATCATTGTCGGTTTTCTAATCGTAATGATTATCAGCTTTTTTTATACACCACATGATGTGAACTCGATGAATATACCTCAAAAATTACGAAGTCCAAGTAGTGATTATCTTTTTGGTACGGATGAATTTGGTCGGGATATTTTTAGCCGTATGATGAAAGGAACACAAACGGCGTTTGCAGTCGGTCTACTAACTGTATCTATCGGAACAATTTTTGGTATTTTAATTGGTGGTATAGCGGGGTATGTGGGTGGCTGGATTGATGAAATCTTTATGCGCATAATGGATGCATTAATGGCTTTTCCAGGTATTATTTTAGCTTTAATGCTCGTTGCGGTATTTGGACCAGGGATTGTTAATACAGCTATTGCATTAGGCATTATCGCCATACCAGCCATTGCTAGAATTACACGTAGTGGTTTCGTCCAACATCGTGACAATGAATATGTATTAGCAGCAAAGTTAATCGGCGTAAAACCTTATAGCATCATGTTTCGCCATATACTACCCAATATTTCATCGCAAATTATCGTCGCTGCAACTGTAACCTTTGCGACTGCAATGCTTGCTGAAGCTGCACTGAGTTATTTAGGGCTTGGCGTGCAGCCTCCAAATCCTAGTTGGGGACGAATGCTAAAAGATTCACAAGCTTATTTAGTTGGAGCACCTTGGTACACTTATGCACCAGGTGGAGCCATTACAATACTTGTATTAGGTTTGTATATGCTTAGTAATGCGTTACGCGATTTATTGGATCCACGTTCAAAAGCTTAAAATAGCAGGTGTTGTTTTTTTCAATAATTCAAAAGCCTATTGAGACGATGTAGGGCCCGCAAAAAATCAGCACCTAATCAAATCAATTATAGAGTGTTTGAATGATTTTCAGTTTTTGGCACCAATACATGCTAAATAAACACGTTCGATCAATCAACAGTAAAATGGTGAAAAGATAGGGAGCACAATTTGACATTTATAGATCGCTAAAAAGGTATTCTTCGCAAAGAATGGCGATCCCAAATGCTCAGAAGCGCATGGAATCGCCTTTAATAATTTCGTGTATGACCTTTCTTTACATATTCCCAGTCGGTTTCAATATTTTGACGAATACGTATTAATAAGTCATGAATACTGTCAATTTCTTTAGGCGAAAAACCATTTAATGCTCTAGCATTTGAGTAGTCTTCTTCTCGCTTTAACAATGAATAGATTTTGAGACTTTTCTCTGTCGGGAAAAGCTGTTTGTTTTTCTTATTGCCCATTTCATTACGCTTTTCTATAAAACCTTTTGTCTCTAACTTTTGAATTGCTCGGGAGGCTGTTGTGCGATCTACCTTCAATAGTTCAGCTACCTTTTCCTGAATAATACCAGGATTTTCACAGATACGAGTGACATACAAATATTGTCCCTTTGTTAAATCAAGTTCTTTAAACTCTATATTACTAATGGAATCAAGTGCCCGCGCAATCGCACCAATATCTCGCAAAATTTCCTTCATTTATTGCCTCCGAAAAATTTATTGTATTTGCAATAAAAAATGCTCTATACTATATATTATCATCCATGCAAGGAAATTTCACTTCATAATATCTACAGGTGGAGGTTCCGCACACACAGTGTCTTTAGCGGCGCAAATGATGTGTTTACCGGCGGAAGAAGAAGTTTTAGCGGCGGAAAAAGCAGTTTTACCGGCGAAGTAGACAGCTCAACTAGCGGAGGAAAACAAGGTTCTATCAATGGAGAGTACGTCCCTAACAGCAAAAAACGAGGAGGAATATAAAGATGAACACGAAAAAAATTATACATAAACAAGATTTACAAACAGCATTTGCCATCCGTCAAAAAGTTTTTATAGAGGAGCAACAGGTACCTAAGGAAGAAGAATTTGATGAATTCGACACACTAGATGCAGCATGTGATCATATTCTTGTATACTATAACGAACAACCTGTTGGCACAGGCAGACTGCGAGTTGTAGATGGCTATGGCAAACTAGAGCGTATCTGCATATTAATAGAATTCCGCAAATGTGGTTTAGGAAAAGTGATTATCCAAAGTTTAGAGGAAATTGCACTTGAAAAAGGTTTAACAAAATATAAATTAAACGCACAATCTTATGCAGAGGGCTTTTATGAAAAATTAGGCTATAAGCGTGAAGGCGAAGAATTTATGGATTGTGGCATCCCACATATTTTAATGAAAAAAACAATTTAATAGGGTGTAGTGGTGGTGGTATTTATTTTTCATTTTAAAAAATAGCAAACCAATGTTAGTTTGCTATTTTACTTTAGTGTAATAGCGCTTTTATTTTTTCCCATAATGGCTTAATTTTTTCTTTATTCGGTACATTTTCAAAAATCCAAGCTGACTCATTGCTGAAGGCGTTCACTAATTTCTTTACTGCCAATTCATGAGTTACAATGCTCAAACAATTCATAATATCGACTATTTCATGCAATGGGTCAGTGGGTAATGAATTAGATAACGTTTTAAGTCCAAGTAAAGCCCTCTCAGGACAATATTTATGCAGTAGTACTTTGGCGAAGTGTTCTAAACTATTCAGCAGTAAATGAACACTCCAAATCCCATTTCCACGTTGGGCACTCCAATAATATTGATACAAATACCAGACAGTATCATCTACAGCATCTTGAAATTCGAGTGGAGTTAATGACAAAGTAGTATTCTTTTGTTTAGCTGTAAGGATTCCATTTGGATCAAATAATATTTTAATGACATCTTTTTCACTTATTTCTGAGAGCGTTATTGTAAATAAATCGATATGAATCATATCTTCATATACGACTAATAGCTGAGGTGCAATAATATAGATATCATCAACGAAACATGTTTCCTTATAAGCTTCAATATGTTGGATGCGATTCGGCAAAAAAGCTGCGACATTTTCTTCATTCACAACGCAATAAATATCAATATCTGAAAATTCATCATGCTCCTCTCTAGCCATCGATCCTCTTAAAAATACAGCTTCAATATATTGATCATCCTTTAGACTTTCAAGTAAAACTTCAACAACATGATCTAATTTCAAGTGTATCCTCTCCTTCAAAATAAAACAGGCTACCAAGTTATTTTTTGAGTAGCCTGTTTTTTACTAGATTTCCTTAACAATAGTGCTTGAGAAGCTATCGTGGCGTGGGGAAGAAATTTTCCATTATGTTATTCGATTTCTTTTGGACTTTTCAAGTAATCTAATATGCTAATTGAGTCGGTTAGTCATTCATTTTCATAATTTAAGTGGAAGTCTGCCTAGTCCTGTTTTCATTCAAAATGTTCAAAAGAGCTTAATGTCTTAAATGGCAATTCACGCTTAGTAAGGTAAGATGCGATAGCACCATGTTTTTCGGTCGAAGCTCCTGCATAGCGATTTGCAAAAGTAAGGAGGGGGATAGCCTGCTCCTTACAAAATTCGACTAGATTGATCGCTGTAATCTGCTTGTTAAGAAGAATAGCTAACAATGCTCCTATAAAGGCATCGCCTGCTCCAGTAGTATCAATCGCATGAACGTTGTCAGCTGGTACCTTTACATGATGCTTTTTAGTATAAAGACTTGCACCTTCTGCGCCACGAGTTATTAGGAGTACTTGTACTTTCCCTTGAAATAATGAATGGACTGCTGTTTCTTCATCCTCACTTGCTGTTAAAAATAAAAGCTCCTCCTCGGACAATTTAACGATATGTGCCTTTGGTAAAAATTCTAAAATAGTTTGACGACATGCCTTCTCATCATTCCATAGTGGTAAGCGAACATTGGGATCAAAGGAAACAAGACTACCTACCTGATGGGCCTGTTCAATCAATGCTACATGTGCATGTTTCATAGGGCTTTCCACTAAATTAACTGAACAAAAATGAAGAATATCGTGATCAGTTAATAAATTAGGTGGGAGTTGTTCTTTGGTGTAAAGTAAATCTGCTGCGTGGCGACGATAAAATAAGAAATCACGGCCTCCATCACTTGTCAGGGAAACAAAGGCTAGACTTGTTTCACCCTTATCTGTTTGAACAATATAGTTCGTATCGACATCGACTTTTTTTAACGTTTCTACGAGAAAATCTCCGAAAGCATCCTGACCTACCTGTGTAATGAGGGCAGCTTGTTGCTCGAGTTTTGCACAAACAGCGGCAACATTGGCAGGAGCCCCACCAGCATTTTTAGTAAATTGCTCAACTGTAGCAAGGGAAGCATTTTGTTCAGTAGGTGTAAAATCAATTAATAATTCACCAATTGCATAAAGTTTACTCACGGGGGAATTCTCCTTTAAATAAAATATTACTGTCGCTTCGCATTCGTACAGAAAAATTGCTTCAGGACGTAGGCTTTCCGTCGCTTTGCGCAATGCATCCATCGTTTTGTCGCGATTCTATCAGCGATGTTCACGGTTCTATCAGCGATGTTTGTGGTTTTATCAGCAATGTTTGTGGTTCTATCAGCGATGTTTGTGGTTTTATCAGCGATGTTCGCGATTCAAGCAGTGGAAGGTATGACTTCACTCTGGTAGGCTATCCACGACTTTGGCGGCTCTATCCGTCACTTTGACCTTTCTTTCCGTTGCTTTGCGCAATGCATCCGTCGTTTTGTCAGGCCGTCCCGTCGCTCTGGCAGGCTATTCACCACGACTTTGGCGTCACTATCCATCGCTCTGCACAATGCATCCGTCGTTCAGTCAGGTCGTACCGTCGCCTTCAATTGCATCCGTCGCTCAGCATGACCGTTCCGTCAAGTACTTAGACTGAGTTCCTTATTTCAGTAGATGTTTAGATATCACCTGAAAAGGAACCATACCTTCCGTACCTTCCATCTTTTCACCTTTAGAGGTGGGTGGGGTCTGTAGCTGACGCTTCGCTTCCGCTACGAGGCACACGCTTTTTCTTCGGTACGTAAATTGTGTAAAAAATGCCACCAAAAATTAATACAATACCAGCTGTTTGCATGAAGCTCGGCATAAAATCAAGCAATAGCATATCAAGCAATATAGCCACAACTGGGTCAACAAATACTAATACTGAAACTAGAATGGTAGAAAGGCTACGAATACTATCAAAAAATAAATAGTAAACAAATCCTGTATGAATAAAGCCCGTCCCTAAAATATATAGCCAGTTTGTAGTCGTTAAACTCTCAAATAATGAAAAATTAACAAATGGCAATAGTATGATAATTCCGACTGCAGTTTGGATATATGTTAAGGCATAGGAGCTAAGCTTTGTGATTGTTTTACTTGTGAGCATCGTAAACGCGTAAAACAACGCAGACAGTAATGCCCAAATAAAACCTGATTTCATAAATTCAGAGAGTGACATAAAATTATTTAAACCGATAATGAGCATACTGCCGATAAAGCAGGTTACTGTTGCTAGCAATGCTTGAATAGTCATCTTTTCTTTTAAAAACAATGCGCCAAATATTAATACGAATATTGGTGCTAAATTATAGATTGAAATGGCAATGGAAATTGACATTTCTTCAAAGGCTTTAAATAAAAATACCCAGTTTAAGACAATAAAGACACCGCATAGAAGTGTACGTAATATTTCCTTTTTATCCCATATCTCTGTTTTATGACCACCTGTAATCAGCCACAATCCTCCTAAAAAGAGGGTAGCGCAAATACATCTAACAAATACTAGCTCGGTAGCAGGTACGCCAGTATGAACGGTAAAAAATCCAATAGAGCCAAAAAGGGCCATTGATACAGTTAGTTTGATAATCGCTGAAATGTTCATCCAAAACCTTCTTTCTATAAAATTATGATAGGGGGAAACTTAACGTTTCGCCCCGTTTTTAAAGTTTTCGCTTAGGTAGAGTTAGTACCTGCTCGGCTAATAGAAGAATCTTCGCAGGTATAGTTTCAAACTGCCTCATCTTGGAGAAGAATCTTAAAATCTTAAGGAAAGAAGGCCGACAGTTGACATACGCTGCCGACTCTTCATTAATAGTTTTACAATTATTCCCGGATTTGGCCGTTACCGTGAATGAAATACTTTGTTGATGTTAATGCTGGTAAACCCATTGGACCTCGAGCATGTAATTTTTGCGTACTAATGCCGATCTCTGCACCGTAGCCAAATTCAAAACCGTCTGTGAAGCGAGTGGAGGCATTATGATAAACAGCTGCCGCATCCACGCTATTTAAGAACGTATCTGCTACTAACTGATCCTCAGTCATGATGGCTTCAGAGTGGTTCGTGCCGTATTTATTAATGTGTTCGATTGCTTCATAAACGTTTTCCACAATTTTAACGCTGATCTTTAAATCTAAATATTCAGTTGCATAGTCTTCAGCTGTTGCTAGTTGAGCGAATTCAAGAGCTTGACAAACAGTTTCATCACCAATAATTGTCACACCTGCTTGATGCATAGCATTTAGTAGCTGTTTGCCGTGCTCCTTAAACCAATCAGGATGAATAAGTATGCTTTCTGCCGCATTACAAACCGATGGGCGTTGCGTTTTCGCATTGATACAAATTTTCTCTGTTTTTATGTAATCGGCCGAATGGTCCACATAAATATGACAGTTGCCAGCACCTGTCTCTAGTACTGGTACAGTGGCTTCATTTACTACTAAATCAATAAGTGCTTTTCCGCCACGAGGGATTAATACATCTAAGTATTCTTTTAAATGGAATAATTCTTTAACAGTTTCACGATTCGTATCCTCGATTAATTGTACAGCGTCCACAGGGATAGACGTTTTGCTAAGTGCACGATGTATACTTGCCACAAGTGCTACATTAGAAAATTTGGCAGAAGAGCTACCACGTAAAATGACTGCATTACCTGTTTTCAATGATAATGTCGCCGCATCCACTGTTACATTAGGTCGCGCCTCGTAAATCATCCCGATAACGCCAATTGGCACTTGACGTTTTTCAATCAATAGTCCATTATCTTTTTCTATTCTCTCTAGAAGACTACCTACTGGATCATTTAATTCAACAAGTAACTGAATAGCACTTGACATAGCTTCCACTCGTTCTTTATTTAGCATGATACGATCAAGTGTAGAAGCAGGCATTCCCTGTTTCTCACCATGAGCTAAATCCTTTGCATTTTCAGCAATGATAGTATCTTGATCAATGATTAATTGCTCAGCAATTTTTGTGAGAGCCTCATTTTTTTCGCAAGTTGTTTTAATATTTAAAATATAGCTGGCGGCCTTTGCTAGCTTTCCTTTTTGTTGAACTTCACTTGTCATGTGAATTCCTCCTTAATTTGTTTGAATTTTTAGCCATTTATCTCGGTGAATGACCTCAATA
The DNA here is from genome assembly GCF_023242215.1 of Lysinibacillus sp. Ag94. Classification (NCBI taxonomy): domain Bacteria; kingdom Bacillati; phylum Bacillota; class Bacilli; order Caryophanales; family Bacillaceae; genus Lysinibacillus; species Lysinibacillus sp. Ag94. The sequence goes on from NZ_CP096780.1 coordinate 1,665,276, forward strand.
GGATAATTCGCTAACTCATCTGTACGTTTTCCCATCGCATGTGCTAACTCTAGGGAAGAATATAAGACCTCACCACGCCCAAGCAGTCCCTTGTCACTGTGGACCTCGACAACGTCTCCATTTTCGAAGTCGCCTTCAACACGGTAGACACCAGCGGGTAACAAGCTTTTCCCATTTGCCAATAAGGCATGCTCAGCACCGCTATCTATAAAAATTTTACCAGATACTTCCGTGAGTGCAATCCACTGTTTATTATTTGTTAAAACAGCCAGCGCATCATGCTCAACGTATGTACCATCACCATGTCCTTCCAAGATGTCGACAAGCTTTTTAGCACCGTGCCCAGTCCCAATAAACACTTTGACACCTGCATTTAATGCTGCTCGAGCTGCCAGTAATTTGGATTCCATACCACCTGTACCGACCTTCGAGCCTGCACCGTCTGCAAAACCAAGCATCTCATCAGATACCTCTGTTAAACGATCAATTCGTTTGGCATGTGGGTTTTTAGATGGATTGGCGTTATACAAACCATTGATGTCTGTTAGGATAATGAGCTGATCGGCATGAACAAGGCCACTTACTAGTGCCGATAACATGTCGTTATCACCAAAGGTTAATTCGCTAACAGATACTGTATCGTTTTCGTTAACGATTGGTAGTATGGAGCGCTCAAATAATTCTTCAAATGTAGCATAGGCATTTTTATAGCGCTCCTTTTTTGAAAAATCAGTACGCGTTAATAAAATTTGAGCAGGTACAATATCATAAATGCTAAATAGCGCATTGTAAATTTGAATAAGTAAACTTTGCCCAACTGCTGCCGCAGCCTGCTTTCCTTTTACTGTGACGGGACGAGAAGGGTACCCTAGCTGTTTAAAGCCAGCTGCAACTGCACCTGATGAAACAAGCAATACTTCATGACCGTCTTTTTTTAATTCAGCTATCGCTTGAACATGGTCCATTAAACGTATTTTATCAATTTCACCTTTTGCATTAGTTAAGGAGCTACTCCCAATTTTGACGACGATTCTTTTTCTTTCCATTGCAATACCTCCAATTCGCCATTACATTTGCATTATGATTTAAACATTAAGATTTGCTAAAAATAAAAAAACCTTTTCATCCTAATAATTAGGACGAAAAGGTTTGCTTTCCGTGGTACCACCTACATTGAACGTCATTGACATTCCACTTCGCTCATAACGCTTGAGACTGCGCCTAGATTAGCTAGGACGTATTACGAAGTAGGTTCTTTAGTCTTTCTTGTGCAACGCCTTACAGCCGATGGGCATCGCTCTCTGATCAAGTAGTTTCTACGTACTAGTCTTCGCCGCTTTTATTTTTATAATTGAATATCTTTTTGAATGATGTCTCATACCTCAAAAAGTAATTGAATAAAGAATGCACTACTTTAACAAGTCTGTCAAGCTAATTAGGAATGTTAATAAAAAGTTTTGAATAAATAAGTAGGTAATAATGAACAATCGAGGTTAGTTGAGAGGGAAGCACAACTTTGTTTAATTGTACCACCAGATTGCGACTAATAGTGGGAGCATCGCTATAATAATTACGAAAAAGCTCCATAATAATTGCTTTCCTGAAGACATATTTTTAGGTTTTATACTCATTTGTTCATATAGTTCGTTGATGGCACGTTGTTCTTTAGCATATAGCATAGTTTGAAATTCATCGTAATCTTGAATATAACTTGAAGGGGGGCGAGGGCTAAAACGTAAACTTCGAATATCATCAGTAATCTCTTTGTCACCCATAAAGTAAGTAATAACTGGCGCTAACCCTGAATTTTGTGTAGCTTGTACCTCGATATCATGTGTTTTCATTTTATAATAGATATTTCCTTGCTCGTCTTCATATTGCTTTACAATATCACTTACTGCCAAGGACAAACACCTCTTTCTCCAAAACGATACGACCTTTACGTTATGATAATATTCATTATAATGTATTAAAAGAGAAAAGTGTTGCATAAGCGAGCATAATTGGTTAGATGTTTTTGTGAAAATTGAGAAAAAGAGAATCTTCGTGTAGTATAATGGAAATAAAACCACATTATAATAGTTCTTTTCTAAAAGTAATTGTTTATTACCGAAAGTCGGGTGTGACATTTTGGTAAAACATATGTTAAGTTATGAGCCTATTTAAAAGTAATGGAAAGAAGGGGTAGTATTGACGTTTTCAACGTTATTGGCGTTTTTAGGAGCAGCAATTATTTTAACATTAATGCCTGGACCAGATAATTTATTTGTTCTTGCGCAAAGTATTACACAGGATAAAAAGGCTGGTATAGCGACATCACTTGGTCTTTGTACAGGTTTGCTCGTTCATATAGGAGCGGCTGTTCTAGGAATCTCAGCGATTATTTATCAATCAACAGTAATTTTTTCTATTGTTAAGTTTGCAGGAGCAGCGTATTTATTGTATTTAGCTTGGCAATCGTTTCGCGCGAAAGGTGATCCATTCACACTGGAACAGCAAAATGAACAAGCCTATATGACGTTATATCGAAAAGGTATTTTAATGAATATTTTAAATCCAAAAGTTTCTTTATTTTTCTTAGCACTATTGCCACAGTTTGTAAATCCTTCTAATGGCCATGTAGGTTTACAAATGTTAATTTTGGGTTTTGTATTTTTAGTACAAGCGCTTTTACTATTTTCATTATTTAGCATTTTTGCCGGTAAAGTAAGGGGGATGATTATTGGTAAGCCTGCAATTGCTAAACGATTAAATATGATTCAAGGCGTACTTTTCACTTTTATTGGGATACAAATAGCGCTGAGTAAACAGTAAATTGGGGGATTTTTATGGCGATTTTACATATAACGTTTAGCTTATCTACACAAGGTTCGATAAAACATGCAATACGACAGCATCATTTACAAAGGGATGAATCAGTGCTTAGTGTCCATGAGATTTTCTCGATTGGTCCACTAAGCAGCCCAGAAAAACGAAAAAACTGGTTAGATGCCTATATCTTTAGGGACAATGAAGAACGTGAGTTGTACGAGGATCTTCAACAAGCATGGAAGAAAAAAATTGCAGCTTTACCGTGCGATGTCGATGTCTGGGTTTGGTACAGCCAAAGTACTCATGAAGAGATTGGGTTACGTCTTGTTATGAGCGAATTGATCAATAAATGTAGTATGGTATATGGGATTGATGCTACAGAGGGCCTAAAGCGTGTACAGCCAAACTTGAGGATTCGTCAATCAGGTGAACTTTCAGCAGATTTGCTCATGAAACTCCGTTCTGAGGCCAAGCGCTTTTCTATTGATGAGTGTCAGCAACTTGCAAAGGAATGGGAAGAGCTGAAACAAAACCATAGTACACTGCGAATTTGGCGAGATGGAATAGTACATGTAGCGGAAGACGCATTGGATCCAATTATTATGGAATGTGCGGAAAGAGCCCATGCCGAACTAAATGAAGAATGGCTTATACCAATGCGTATTATCGGTGAAACACTTGGTGCAATTGATGACTATTTAAGTGAAGAGTTTGTGGAGAAACGCCTGCTGACCCTTGCAAAGCAGGGGCTTTTTGAGCTTAATGGGGATACGACAGATATGTATTCGTATCAATTAAAATATGTAGTGAAATAAAGTAGCATCTTTACAGTAACCACCTTTCATTTGGAGAAGGTGGTTTATTGTTGTTTTCTTTATGGAACGCTCTTCGTAAATAAAAAAAGCGAGTAACCATTGTTACTCACTTGGGTACAATTTTTATGACTAGCCATTACTTTTCGTAAAAATTGAATACAAATTGTTGAAATTGCCTTGCTGAAGGTGGAAGATATCGATTTTCAATCCAAGCCATACCTATTATCCGTTCACAAACCATATCCTCTACACGAATTTTAGCTAATTTATTTGGATTCAAATCTTCATCCACAGGTAGCAACGAGACGCCAAGCCCAGCACCTACAAAACCAGCAACTGTTGATACCTCATCACCTTCAAAAGTAATCTTCGGTTTAATACCTGCAGCATTTAATAATTTATCAGCTGTACGGCGCAATGCGTAACCCTTTTTCATCAGAACAAAATTCTCATGTTCAAGTTCCTTCATTTTAATGCTCGTCCGGTTAGCGAATGGATGGTCGATCGGCACCATAATAAAAAGCTCATCACGCCACAGCTCCTTCCAGCAAACAGGCGGCTCCGTGTCAATCGATGCAAGTAAACAAAGGTCTAACTCTCCCGCAAGTAATTGCTTAAGCTGAGAATGTGAGTAATTTTGTGTAAAGTGAAAGCGTATATGTGGATGATTCTGACGGAAAGCGCGAATCAAATCAGGTACGATGCTAGTCCCTAGTGTATGTAAAAAACCGAGTGATACATCTCCTAGCTCTGGATTATTGAGCTCCTGTAATTCTAAAACGGCTTTTTCATACTCCTTACGCATGCGTTGGACACGATACAAAAAAAGCTCGCCATATCGGTTAAGCATAATCGAACGTCCTTGACGGTCGAACAAGGGTACTCCTAATTCCTCTTCAAGCTTTGAAATCGAACGACTTAATGCCGGTTGAGAAATCGCTAATGCTTCAGCTGCACGAGTCATATGCTCAAGCTTTGCTACTGTGACAAAGTATTCCAATTGCTGCCATTCCATTATTTCACCTCTATTCTCGTTATTTTTGAGTTAACAGCATTATAACGGTAAAAGAGTAGGAAGTATAGGCACATAAAGTGAAACTTTTTCCCACTCATAATTAATCTTCACGAATCGCGCTTTTTGGGCAGTTTATCCCTCACCTATCTTCTTTGAAATCACAAAATTCTGACTTCTTTTTTTTGCTACAGATAAGTTAGGCCCGTTAATGCTAGAAAAAAGATTTTAAAAACTTTGCTCTTGAAAAATGAAATGCAAAAATAAAAATAACCAAAAGCGTTATATAACAGTCATTAACCTCACATCGTTAATGCATGAAACACATTAATATGATAAAAACTATAAATTGTACATTATGAATAAAGGGTGTTAAGATAGACACATAAATTACACAATTACAAATTTCCGTGAAGGGGATACTATAAAATGAATTTAACTAAGCCACAACCTCTAACTATTGAGGGAGGCAAAAAAGCCGTACTATTATTGCATGGATTCACAGGTAGCACAAAAGATGTGAAAAAGCTAGGAGAATTTTTATCAAAACGTGGTTATACGGTTCATGCACCGATTTATAGTGGGCATGGTGTAGAACCAGAAGCGTTACTTGAAACAAGACCAGAAGACTGGTGGAACGATGTTGTGGAAGGTTATAACTTCTTAAAAAGTAAAGGCTATGAGGAAATTGCTGTAGCAGGGATTTCACTTGGCGGTGTATTTTCTTTAAAAGTAGCAGAGACGTTTCCAGTTAAAGCAGTTGTTGCAATGTGTGCACCTATAACACGCGACAATTCTAAAGGTTTATTTACCCGACTTTATCATTACGCTCGTTTATATAAACATTTTGAAAATAAATCAAAAGATCAAATTATTTCTGAATTACATGAACTACGTATTACACCAAAGGATTCACTAGACGGTGTTACTCGTTTAACTACAGAAACACGAGATGAATTATCTACAATTAAAGCACCTACATTAGTATTACAAGGTTCATTAGATGATGAACTTTATCAAGAAAGTGCACCATTCATTTTAGATACTGTAGAAACTGATGATAAAGAGATTATTTGGTATGAAAATTCTGGTCATATTATAACTTTAGATAAAGAACGTGAAAAAGTGTATGAGGACGTATACAAGTTTTTAGATCACATAGATTGGTCTGTAGCAAACTAAGGAGCTGTCAGCAGACAGCTCTTTTTAGTTTTCTCTATTTACCCCCGAAAGAAGTCCTCACTTCCACGTGAAGGTGTATGACAGCACCAGTGAAAAGTTTAAAAGGAAAAAACAACTATTGTTTTTTAAATAAATGCTATGTTAATATAGTGGAATTGTAATGAGAAATCTCTTCATATAAATTGTATGCAATGGTTAAATACATCTAAGGAGTACATCAAAATGCAACAGAAAATACCTTTTTCAACATATGCAGTCATTGGTACAATGCTTTTCGGACTGTATTTTGGAGCAGGCAATCTTATTTTTCCAATTCAGCTTGGACAATTAGCAGGGACTAACTTTTGGTTTGGCTTAATTGGATTTTTAGTAACAGCTATCGGTTTACCGTTTTTAGGCATTTTAGCTATCGGTTTATCAGGTAGCAACGGATTGCGTGACTTAGCGAGCCGTGTTCACCCATTATTCGGCGTCATCTTTTCATTAGCCCTCTATTTAACGATTGGTCCTTTTTTTGCGATTCCACGTACAGCGACAGTTCCGTTTGTTGTTGGCTTTGAACCGTATATACAAGCGGAGCATACAACACTTTTACTTGCTTTATTTAGCTTCGTATTTTTTGCCATCGTTTTTTATTTCTCATTGAATCCAGCGAAAATTATGGATTATATCGGAAAATATTTAACACCAGCATTTTTGATTGTGTTATTTATTTTAATTATTATTAGTATTGTAAAACCGATGGGCTATTTCCAGCAGCCAATTGGAGATTATATTGATTCGGCATTTATGACAGGCTTTAAAGAAGGCTATAACACAATGGATGCTTTAGCCTCATTAGCTTTTGGTATCGTTGTAATTAACGCAATTAAAAGCGCAGGAATATCAGATAGAAAGGAAATTGCTAAAGCAACGTGGAAATCTGGTATTTTCGCCATGGCATTAATGACGTTAATATACGGTTTAATAACGTATATGGGGGCATCGAGTATTGAAGCTATTGGTACATTTGATAACGGTGGCTTAATATTTGCCGCAGTGGCAGATCACTATTTTGGATCATACGGGGCTATTTTATTAGCAGTTATAATTGTCCTTGCTTGTTTAAAGACAAGTATTGGCTTAATCACATCTTGTAGTGAATTTTTCCACGAAGTGTTCCCAAAATTAAGCTATAAATGGTTTGTTTTTTTATTGTGCGTTGTGTCATTTACAATCGCCAATTTCGGATTAACGAATATTATTAAGTTTGCTATTCCAGTGCTGATGTTCTTATATCCGCTAGCAATTGTCTTAATTGTCCTTGCATTATGCTCATCACTATTTAAAAATAAGCAAACGGTATATGCGATTGCTATGATTTTTACAATTTTTATTAGTGTAATTGATGGTTATAAAGCGTTAGTAGGTAGCATTCCTACAGCGAAATTAGGTATTTTTGATGCGATTGAAAAAGCTTATTCCAACTTATTACCTTTTTACGACATGGGCTTAGGATGGATATTACCAGCGTTAATTGGTGCTTTTATAGGATGCTTATTCCCAGCAAGAAGAGTGGAAAAAATTTAAATATAAAATTATCAAAAAGCACGCACAATGATTTTATGTGCGTGCTTTTTCGTATGGTGAAGCTTAGTAAGCTGTCCAGCCACCATCTACAGTAATTACTTGTCCGTTGACAAAACTTGCTTCATCTGAACCAAGGAATATAGCGAGCTGAGCAATTTCCTCAGGTTGTCCTGCACGTGGGTTAATAGCTAAACCTAGTGCTTGGCGAGCTGCACCTGTTTGACTCACATTTGTCATGGAAGAGGCAATGTTTGTGATCACTGCACCTGGAGCGATACCATTACAGCGTATATTTTTATCTGCATACATAAATGCTGTATTTTTTGTTAGACCAACAACAGCATGCTTAGAAGCAGTGTAGGCAGCCCCAGCACGAGCGCCATATAAACCACCAGCAGAGATATTGTTTACAATGACTCCATGTCCTTGAGCAAGGAAAATCTCTGTTGCCATACGCATCGAACGCATTACGGCAGTTGTATTCACCGCGAATACTTTGTCCCAACGTTCATCAGAAACTTCACCGACTGGCTCCATGCCATCCATAATACCAGCATTATTCACTAGAATATCTAATTTGCCATAAGCATTTTTTGTTTCATCAAATAAGCGTTGTAAGTCTTCTGTTGAGGCAACATTCGTTTGAATAGCGATCGCTGAGCCACCAGCTGCTTGGATACCCGCAACAACTGCTTGTGCACCTTCTAAATTTAAGTCAGAAACTACGACCTTTGCTCCTTCTTTGGCATAGCTCTCTGCAATGGCTTTACCCATACCTGATGCTGCACCTGTTACGATAGCTACTTTATCGTCTAATCTCATCTCAAAAACCTCCTATAATTTATGTTCTTTCACTAGCGTTTGTTCCAGTGATTTCGAGGATATAAAATGTTAAATATTGAACATGTGTTCATTAAAATAATATAATAATTTTGTAAGCGATTTCAATGCGCAAAATACTAAGAACTGTTCAGTAATCAACACATCTAAAAAATCTGTTTAGTAAGGGGGAAAAAATTTGGGCGCTAACGATTTAAGAGTTGTCAAAACGAAGCAAGCATTACATAATGCTTTACTAACGTTATTGAGTGAGAAGCCTTTAGAAAACATTACAATCGCAGAAATTTGTCGGGTCGCAAAGGTAAATAGGGGTACTTTCTACTTGCACTATGAGCAAAAGGAAGGCCTATTTGAGGAATACTTTCAGGAAATTATGAGGGATTTGAATAATTCCTATGAAGAACCGTACCGTGCAGTAACAACATTGGATAAAAACCAAATAGATCCAAATACTATTCGTATTTTTCATCATATTGAGCGCTTTAAAATGTTCTATCGTATTGTTTTTTCCAAGAATGTGCCGCTGACATACTATTACATGTTATTTGATGGGATTTTTGCTCTGCTAAAAAGAGATATCGCACTCCATAATAAAGTACATGATGAGATATCGATTGAGTATTATAGTGCGTACCAAGCAAACGCAATCATTGGCCTAATCATTCAATGGTATCGTCAAGATTTTGTAGATAGCGTAAGTACCTTAAATAAACAACTTGCCGGTATTTTACAAATTGGTGAAAAGTGATGAAGGGTTGATTAGAAGTGTAGAATAAATAGGCGAATAGCACTCATTTGTCATAACTAGTATGAATTAAGGTGTCATATTAATGTACAGCACAGCTCTTTTGCAAAACGAGGGGGTGATTTCAGTTTTAGCATTCGTTCATCTATATCGCTAATCTCCAAGGAGTCGCTTAGTCTCTACTCCAATCAAGCACTTCGCAAAATAGTGTCTTCTTATGTTGATGGGCAAGCCTGGAACGAAAATCATCTTCATTTTAGCTCTATCATATACATAATGATACCCTTTACCATTTTATTTTTTAACTCTAAAAGCGATGTACTAATTCGTTCATTAGTACATCGCTTTTTTGACCTATTTATTGAATAGTAGCAGGGACTACCTGCTCGTGTTCGTTTTGTACTTTTGATTTTTTAAAAGCAACGACGATAGTAGAAATGGTCAATGTTACAGCAATGATCATTCCTAACGAGCTACAATCACTCATTAAATTATCAGTGCTTCCACCAAAAATAATGGTGAAATAGCCATCAGCTCCATAAGTAGCTGGAAGAAGCGACGCTAGTTTATTGTAAAAATCAGATAGCATCGCTTGTGGAACTAGAGCACCTGAAGTAACAAGCTGCATAGAAAGAGCGCAAATATTAAAAATCATACCCAGATTGCCAAAAATGATGATAAAGGCTTGTGCTAGGCAGAGGAAAGCCCAGAACATTAATGCTTGCAAAAGATAGACTGATAAAAAATTTACTTGACTTGAAATGTTAAATAGATGCATTAAGGCAAGCGTTAATAGTGGAAGGGAAAAGGCAACACCAATATTAATAAGCTGTCTTGCTAGGAACAATTGCCACTTTGAAATTGTATGTTGCACAAGTTGTGCAGCCTGCTGATGCTGCATAATCATGACCATTGCACCAACAAATGACGAAATAATAACCATCAATGGCACAAAATTTGCAGCAAACTCTTCAACATTATTCGTTTTAATAATAGTAGAATTTATCGCACGATCCTTTACACTCATAATTGTGGTAGCAACGGCTGCGTTAATTTGCGCAGTATTTTGTTCCATTGGAAGCTGTGAGAACTTTTGAGAAAATGCTTCAATGGTTTTGCCCTGTTGTAAAGGATAAATATTATGGTTAATTTCCTCAGTTACTTGTTTGGCTATTCCATCCATCATGTTTTTTGCGATACTAGCATTTGCTTGATTAATAGCGTAAATTATTTCAGCCTCTTTACCGGCTTGTAATTGACTCGTAAAATCGCTTGGAATATGGATAATCATATGGATATCACGTCGATTTAATGCTTGCTCAGCTTTGTCAAGAGAAGTGTAATTTTCTAATGTGAAAGGTAGGGTGGCTTTTATTTCATTTACTACTTGTTGCCCCATCTCTGCATCTTCACTAATTAGTCCAATTTTTAAATTGTCTGTTCGGTCATTGAGACCATCATAGGCGGTCATCCATACGGAAAAGAAAATGATCTGAAATGCAATTGTGATGACGATGCCAATATAAGTTTCTCGAACTTTAAATAAAGCTTGTAAACCATTCATAAATAAACCTCCGATATAAGTAAGTACTTACTTGCATTGATAGGAAAAATTTTTTCTAGGGAGTCAATCCCCTAGAAAAAATTGAAATACTTGTTTTTAATAATTCTTCAGATGGCATATGAGAAACATTTGTTCCTAAGCGTGCACGTGACATGAAATGGCCAAAATTAACAGCAATAAGAGATAACGCTGCTGCTTCGAAATCAATCTCTCTCATTTTCCCTCTTTCATGCATTTCCTGAAAATAATGAATAAGCTCATTTTTAATATGCAGTGGGATATTAGCAATCTCTTCATTAATCTCAGGAAACTGCATGGCTTCTTTAAAGCCGATCATGACAAAGTCTTTAATAGACATTAAAAAGTTAAAATGCTTGATAGAGAAGTTTAGTAAATCCGTTTCCAAATCCCATGTAACATTTTTATTGATCTCTTGCTGTAAAAGAGGGAAATAGGAAAATTGCTCAATAATGGCTTTTAAAATACCACGCTTGTTTCCGAAGTGGCGAAAAATTGTTACTTCATTGACCCCTGCTAATTCAGCGATAGCTTTCGTTGTCGCCGCAGTATAGCCCTTCTCACTAATGAGTTGTAAAGCTGCTTCAGTGATTCGTTCTACGGTGCTTTTTGTTGACAATAGCGTTCTTCCTTTCATGCAAGTAATTACTTACATGCTAGCATATAACAATTTCAAACGCAATATAAATATTGAAGGACAGGCGAAATCAGGAAACGTTTAGATGACCAGATTGCCTTGTTGATGCCAAGAACTGCTGAAATGTTCGGGTATCCAGGAAACGCGAAGAGAATCAAAATATATTGCTACACTACGCGCACTTTGACTAAAAGCTTCCGAAAGCAATTATGCCGGAGAATAATTGAATAACTTTTTATGGAAAAACAATGTTGACAACTATATCGTCAGCTGATATATTTTAATTGTATCAGCTGACGATATATTGTTGGACGATATAAAAAAGGGGGATTTGTATGACGCAAGAGCACCCGCCATTAACAGAAGGCGTTTATTATATTTTATTAGCTTTATTTGATGCAAGACATGGTTACGGTATCATGCAATTGGTAGAGGAAATGAGTGATGGTCGTGTTCGGCTTGGAGCGGGGACGATTTATGGAGCTATTAAAACTTTACTCGAGCGAGGATGGATTGAGGCGCTTGACGGTGATGGACGAAAAAAGGAGTACATCATTACAGAGAATGGAAAAAAAGTCGTTGAATACGAAATTTTGAGATTAAGGGAACTTTTTGACAACGGCATCCGTATAACGAGGGAGGATGGAACAAATGAATAAATATCGATTGGCTGTTAACCCGTATGATATTGAGAAATGGGTTAACGATATGGCAAGACAAGGTTGGCATTTAAAAAAGTTCGCTTGGATACGTTTCACATTCGAACGTGGGGAACCAGGTAGCTATATTTATCGGCATGACGAATTAGAGCGCTACGGTGCTTCGTATGAAGACGAATACTTTAAATTTCTGAGGTCCTCAGGAATTGAACAGGTAGATCGTTCTGGCAATCTCGTCTTCTTTAGGAAACTAGCAAATGATGGACCTTTTGAACTTTACTCTGATAAGAAAAATAAAGTTAATAAGCTGTCCCAAAGAATTTCCTTGCTACTATCGCTTATCCTTCTTAATTTGGTTATAGGACTAATTGGTCTGAGTGGGTTTTTTTCAACACACGCAATAGACTGGATGAAATTATCAATGAATATCACTAATATTCTTGTAGTCGTGTTTTTTTCTATTCCATTATTAAAACTTGTTCGTGTGCGCAATAAATTGAAGAAGGATTTAGATCTGTTTACAGATTAGTATAGGAGACTGTTCCATTAATGCCAATTAGAAAGCTACATAAGTATGGGATTTCGTATTTGCCTCATAATTATTTTCTGGGAAATCAGAAAAAATAATTAATAGACGATTATCAAAGCGCATATTTAACCAGGAGTTCGCATCAGTTTTATACGATTAAAGATTGGAGGTGGGACTTTATGAAAAAAAGAGTGTATCGTTTTTTTCTCGATTATGAAAAGGAAGAAGCGTGGGTAAATGATATGGCGGAGCAAGGTTGGCATCTAAAGCGTACAATGGTGGGATATTTTATTTTTGAAAAAGGGGAACCAGGTCAATATATTTATCGTAATGAACTAGTCAAAGGCAAAAACCAGGATTACTATGATTTTTTAGACACGATGAATATTGAGTTTGTTTCAAAATTTGGCGTATGGGCTTATTACCGTAAAAAGAAATCAGAAGGTCCATTTGAATTGTTTTCAGATAGTTCTTCGAAAATAAAGTATTTAAAATCAATAAGTCGTCTTTTTATATCCGTCGCATTTCTTAATCTATTAATTGGATTTATCAATCTTTATATTGGACTTGGTGAATCAACGGAAAGATTCTTAAATACGGGATTATCATTTTTAAATTTTGTAGTCGTAATAATTATGTGTATGCAAATTTTGAAGGTTGAAAGACGTAAAAAAGGACTACAACAGGAAATACATATATTCGAAGCGTAGGAGGAAAAAGGATGACATTACAATTAGAGCGTGTCACGAAGAAATACAAAGACTTCACAGCAGTGGACAACTTAAATTTCACCATTGAAAAAGGGGAGATTTTTGGGCTGATAGGACAAAACGGAGCTGGTAAAACAACGACGTTCCGAATGATTCTAGATTTACAGGAGACAACGGCGGGTACAATTACGTGGGATGGCAAACCCGTTAATGCCATCAACCGTGATGTACTTGGCTATTTACCTGAGGAACGAGGCATTTTTCCGACGATGAAGGTAGAAGATCAGCTTTACTTTTTTGGCGAGCTACGTGGCATGAAGAAGTCGGTGTTAAAGAAGGAGATTGATTATTGGATTAACCGATTTGAGCTCGATGAAAGACGAAAAGATAAGGCTGAAACGTTGTCAAAAGGGAACCAGCAAAAAGTACAATTGATTGCTAGCTTTATTCATAAACCGCAGTTCTTAATACTAGACGAACCATTCAGTGGACTCGATCCTGTAAATAAAGATTTACTGAAAGATGCAATATTGCATTTAAAAGAACAGGGCACAACGATTTTGTTCTCTAGTCACCAGATGGATAATGTAGAGGAGCTATGCGATCATCTTTGTCTATTAAAACGAGGAGTCTCTCTGTTTTCAGGTAGTCTACTAGATTTAAAGAAACAATACGGAAAAACTAGATTGGCAGTACGTACAGAATGGTCGACAACTCAATTGTTAACGCTAGAGGGAGTCAAAGATGTTCGTGTGGAGAAAGAGCAAACGGTGCTCACTCTAGAGGATGAGAGCTATGCACAAAGCATTTTCGAGAAGCTTTCCAATGGTAAATATATAGAAAAATTCAGCTTAGATTATTTATCGTTAGATGAAATCTTTAAAGATAAGGTAGGTGGCAACGTTGTCGAAGTTTAATTTGTTAATGAAACAGCTTTACACATCAAAAATAAAATCAAAATCCTTTGTTGTAATGACATGCATTTATATACTTGGGATGTCTGTTGCAGTTTTCTGGTCAGATATTAAAGAGCTTTTTACGGGTGATGATCAAGCGCAACAAATTGCAATCGTCAATGAAACGACAGCTGATTTAAGTGGTCTCTTTGTATCGAATGGCGATATGGAATTTATACAAAATGAATCGAATATATCGGAGCTAGAGAAAAAGGTCAAAGACGAAAAGCTAGATGCAATCATTAAAATAACAGATCAAGATGGACAGCTACATGCTGAAATTGCCACTTTCACTCCGTTGAAATTAAATGATCAAGGTGCGATAAATTCGATTCTGCAACTTGCTGGTCAAAATTATGCTGTACAACAGTTATCATTAACGCCTGAACAAGCAACTCAAATTATGGATGCCAAAACGATTATTACTGATAAAAACTTAAATACAGAGTCTACAGGTGGTAAAAGCGAAGAAGAAAAACAATCAGGACAATTTGTATCTTATGCAGTAGGTATTTTAATTTACTTCTTTATTTCTACATTCCTATCTATGATTACAACGGAAATTGCAACTGAAAAAGGTTCACGTGCAATGGAAATGCTACTAGTAAGTGTAAAACCAGCTACCCATTTTAAAGCAAAAATTGCTGGTGTATTATTACTTGCATTAACACAGATGGGTATTATTATAGTTGTCTTCCTAATCTATGCGAAATTTGCGAAAAACGGTGTTATTTGGGATATGGCATCTAGTATCGTTAGTGAATTATCGATTAGTTATGTGATATATGCCGTGCTATTCTTACTATTAACAATTATTCTTTATTTAATTGTTGGTGCATTATTCGGCTCTTTAGTGTCTAAAGTTGAAGAAGCAGGTCAAGTATTAATGCCAGCCATGATGATTACATTAATTGGTTTCTATGTTATGTTATCGGGAATGGGGAATCCGGATACTCTTATCATTAAGATATTCTCTTATATTCCATTTACATCTGGGATGATTATGCCGATGCGTATCGGGGCTACTGATATTGGCGTAATGGTACCACTTCTATCATTAGGTATTTTAATAGCGACAATTATTGTTGCTTATTTATTCAGTATTTCATTCTATAAACGCAGCGTACTAACATATAGTTCAGGTGGCGTTATTAAGAAAATTAAAACGGTCCTAAAAGTGACTACATGATGAAAGCAGCTATTCTCTGTAAGATTAAGTACAAGTAATTGTACATTAGGCCTTATAGTGTTTCACTTATAATGTTACACATTTAATAAAAAAGCACATTACTAAATTTAATTTTAGTGATGTGCTTTTTATGTGCGCCCTGCATGTTATTACATTTAACAAAGAAAGCCGTGGTAGAAAAATCAATTTTCTACTTCTACGGTCTAGTAGATTCTTTCATTATATAGAGACTGAGAGAAAATCTTTTTATAAAAATCGGGTTCATCACCAAAAGTTGTGGATGACTTTTGTTAAAACGTCTACTATGTAAATAGTAGATTGGAGTGAGCGACTTCTCGGGGATGCAATAGAGGAACGAAGGCTAAAAGCATCACATCCTGTGATAACGCCTGCGTGACCAACATCGTGTTGGCCCGAGACCCTGCAGCGCAGCGGCAGCAACAAATGTTTTTTCTGTGCGAAAGCGAAGCGGCAGCAACAAAGTGCCCAGTCGGAACGGAAATCAACCACACGTTTTGGCGATGATCCAAAAATCATTCGAATTTCCAACAATTACTAAAAGGTGCCTCTATTTTCTTAACAACGAATTGCATATTGTAGTTTTGATACAGATGAATATTGAATAGGAAATAAAATAAATAAGGGAAAGACACACGTGGTTCAAATTGTCCTTTTTCTTGACATAGACTAGTATGTGCCACATTTCTTTTAAAATATTTTTTTAAAAGAAGGTTTCCATTCTGACAAATCCTGATAAACAAACGTTAAATTGTCACATATTTTATCTGCAACTTCGTACATATGTTTTATATCATTAGCTGTAAATAATATATATCCTTTGCGGTGAGTACTGTCTACAATAGTTGGTATGGTGTCACCTTCTTTTACTAAAAGATCAATCGATACGACCTCGGAAATGTTAGCTAACCCTTTAAACTTGATTTCTTTTAAGCAACCTGGTTTTGGAATTAAGCTTAAAGACATAGCTTGACATTTTGAAGGCACACATCTAAATTCATCTATATTTTTAGTAACCAATGCATCATAATAGTATCCAAATTGAGATATACCGGTTGTTAGTTCTACCATTTTCCAAATATTACCTCCACCTATCCTAACTTGAGACTCGATGATAATAGGCCTATTTTGTTTGTCTACCTTTACTTCTGTATGAGTAATGCCATTTTCTAGTTGTATGTCGTCCAAGAATAGCATTACTTTCTCAATGATTAATTTTTTTTGAGATTCATCTATAGGTGCCGGCATAATAGTATAGTTTATTAAAAACGTATCCGCTTTAAATATTTCAGCTGATATGGCTAGTATAGAATGTTTTTTGTTATAAGAAACGGCTTCGACCGTATAAACTACGTCACCTTCAACGTACTCTTCCCCTAAAATAGGTAGTTGAATATCGTTATCTTTAATAAATATCTCTACGTCATCTCCTATGTCTAGCTTTAACACCCCTTTACCACCTACGCCAATTGGAGGTTTTATTATAATACTATCTTTTTTATGCAAAAATTCATCAATGTCTTTTATGTTGTTGCAAATTATCGAATCGATCGAATAGTTTTTGCCTACTAGAAGTTCACGCATCATGTTTTTATTGCGGGTTATCATATTAGCGTTGTAAGAAAATCCTTTAACATTAAAAATCTTTCCAATAATGCTTGCAGTATCCAAGGCTACCTCGTTGAAAGATACAACTAGATCAAATGGTTTCTCCTTGAACAATTCTTCAGCATAGTAGATACACACGGGTATGTTTGTTGTATCTATTTCTTTTTTATAGAAACACTTTTCTAAGATAGTTCCATCGAAATATATGTGTTTAGTGTAAGAGCCTAAATAGGAAACATTATACCCCCTGTCTAAAGCATCTTGTATAGGCTTTGTCCATCCTCCTATAAATAAAATGTGTGGTGTATTTTCAATGTCAGTTCCTTTTGATACTTTATACATCATAATCATCTCCTCTAAATTGAACTCATATATTCAATGTTGGTTCCTTTTGATACGCCTCGCCTTAACAACACTATTAAACACAATGTTGTTCCAAAGCCCCCTATAAAGAACGTAGTTTGAAGCCCAAATATTGAAACTAAAAATGCACTAGCAAAACTCCCTAATGCCCAAGCTCCCCAATTTAGCGTACGCTGTACAGCATTTACTCTGCCCAGCATGTGATTTGGTGAGACGAGTTGTCGTATGGTTGCAGCGTAAGGACCAAATACACCTTCTCCGATACCATGTATGATACTTGCTGCTACTATACCGAATACGGTTCCAAAATATCCCATTATCGGTATTGAGGACAGGCCTATAACTGATACAGTAGCGCTATAAACAAGCATTTTTGTGTTATTAATTTGTTGACTTTTTTTGACGAGTATCGTATTACCTATTAAAAATCCTATAGCCGCAGAGCCTACAACAAAGCCAATTTCAAGTTCAGATAGACCCATTACCTTATATAGGAATATTACTAAAATGCTATTTAGTATATATTTAAAAAAACCGTAAACTGCGCCACAACTTACAATTGGTTCCAATACAGGGTGTTTTTTGAAATATATCAAACCTTCATATATGTTTATATATATCGATTTTATATTTACGTTTTTTAAAGTGCCTTCTGTATGCGATTTAAACCTTGAAATAAATAGTACACACAAAAAACAAACAAAATACGTTACCGCGTCAACAGTGAATATGCCTGTTAATCCAACTAGAGTAATTACGATTCCTGCTAGCATAGGACCGATTACTATAGAAAGTGACTCCGAAAGGGCTAGTTGCGCATTTCCTTTTTTTAAGTTGTCTTTATCTGTTAATATTTCAGGTAAGAAAGTAGGAATTGTAATGTTGTAAAAAGTGGTGAATATTCCATTTAAAAACATGAGAAACACCAATAAAGGGAACGTTATTATATTTGATACAGTCAGTATGAATACTGATAAAAATAAAACGCCTTGGCATATACTACAAATTAGCAAAACCTTTTTTCTATGAAGGATGTCTATCAAAGCACCTGCTACTAATCCGAAAATTAGGTAAGGTACGAATATAATCCCACGAAGCAAGGCAGCATTCGCCTCACTTGTTTCTAGCACCTCTAATGCAAAAAGAGGTAAAGCTACTATTGTAAACTGGGTACCTAACAAACTGATAGACTGCCCTAGCCAAAGCTTGTAAAAATTAAAATGATTGTTATTTTTCATAAAATACCTCCATTAATCAATTTCAGCACTCATCTTTTGTTCAGCTGACAAAACTCCTCTCTTTTCCTCGATCCCTTTGGCTTATTTTGTTTTCTCATGTCATCACCTCCACGGAAAACTAGTATAAACCCAAAATTCATTATTTGTACGGATTTGGGATTATAAGAGCAAGATTACAAAATCAACTAAAAGCAAATTATGAGAGTTACGTATGACAAAACAGGAGGAATTTCATGACTTATCTAAAAAGAGTAACTCTATTTTGATCAATCTTTTTTCAAAATGGAGTTTTTGCAGTTGCTAATTGTTAAGGATTGAGGGATAACACATAAAGAAGTTATGTACTTCGTTTCGAATTACAATAAAAGGTTTAACATATTTCAATGGATTTTGTTGAACGCTTGACTTTTAATAAAACAGTAAGCAGCTGCTTTTTTCATCGTTATGGCGCCCAGTCGGAGCAGGAATCAACCCTATGTCATGAGGTAAGTCCTAAAATACACTAGTGTTAGAAAACTATGTAAAATATTTCGTGGTTTCAGTCGAATTTCCAAATGAAACAAGCTATAATTTATAGAATAGGGTGTAGTTTTGTTAGTCAAGATTGATTGAAGATTAAAAAAATCACCTAGTCAACGCCTAGCGATACAAGAGGAGAAAGAACAGTTCTTTGTGAAACATGAGCAGCAGCTACCTATGCGTAAATGAGTTGGCAAAATCTTAAATGATCTTGAGCAATTAAAGCTTTTTGTCAATAGTTCAATGACTCTTATTTTGTAAAACTTGACTAAAATGAAACTTTTTCAGCTTGGAATCGTATGTAAATAAAAGAGATAAATCGCAGGGGGTAAAACTTTTATGTCTGAATTCGACAACGACCTATTAAAATCAAAGGATCCATTTGCATCAGAAAATCCATTACTACAACCTAATCCATTATTGCAGGTGGAGCAAGAGCCAAAAAAACCAGTACTTGTTTCTGAGCAGGAGCTATCACAAATCGCTCAAAATCAACTTGCTTTAAAGCAAGATCCTGAGGTTCATGCATTAGCACAAAAAATTGATGTGAAAGACCAAATTGCTATGCTAGAGCTTGGAAAAGAAACTGCGAATGGTATTTCTACTTTTTCAGATAAAATGCTAGCCACGATGAAAACAAGCAAGCTTGAGGAATCAAGTGTATTATTAAATAATTTAAATAGAATTATGGATAAATTTGATCCTCAAGATTTTGAAGAGGATAAAAAAGGTGGCTTCCTTACGAAGCTGTTTAATAAAGGAAAGGAACAATTAGAAAAGTTTCTATCCAAATATGACAGCATGAACAAAGAAGTGGATGTCATTTTCCGCGAGGTTCAAAAATACGAAGGTGAAATGAAACGTAATACCATTGATCTTGAAAATTTATATGATCAAAACTTAAATTACTTCCAAACTTTAAGTAAATTTATCGCGGCAATTGAAGTGAAAACAGATGAAGTACGTTCATCCTTACCAGCACTTGAGCAAAAAGCACAAACTGGTGATCAATTAGCGGCAATGGAATATGAAACGATGGTACGTGCCGTTGATTTACTAGAACAGCGTCGTTATGATTTAGAAATGGCGCAACAAGTTTCATTCCAATCTGCTCCACAAATTCGATTAATGCAGCAAGGGAATAACCATTTAATTGCTAAAATTAACTCTGCGTTTGTGACGACAATTCCTATATTTAAGCAAGGGCTTATCCATGCGGTGACGTTAAAACGCCAAAAGCTTATTTCAGATTCAATGAGTGAATTAGACCGTCGTACGAATGAAATGCTTGTACGAAATGCAGAAAATATTAGCAAAAATAGTGTTAATATCGCGCGTGCGGCTGGTAGCCCAAGCATTAAAATCGAAACAATTGAAACGACATGGCAAACAATTATGTCTGGTATTCAAGAAACGAAGCAAATTCAAGCAGAAACAGCAAGAAATCGAGAGGAAGGCCGTAAACGTATCGAACGTCTGCAGCTTGAATATGAAAAACTGAAAAAAATGTAATCGTAAAGCTTCTTGCATCTTACTTTGCAAGAAGCTTTTTTTGACAAAATAGAAATTCCTCATTATGATAAGGTAAATGAGAATGATTATCAAAGAAGAGGGAAGAGGAAAGATGCTAAACAATGCAATTCGATTACATAAAATAATCAATCATGGGGTTAAAAGATGATGAGCAAAATGAATCCTACTTCATTATCATGTGAACGTTTAAAGGATGGAGCGCTAGCAATCAATACGACAGAAAACCTAATGCTCGTGTTAAAAAGTCGCTACCAAGAATTAATGCAAATAGAAGAGCTGTACAATGCCATGAATATAGATTTAGATGAAAAGCACACTATTTTAGAGCAAGAGAGAAAAGTGTTAAAGAAGAAAAATATTGAGCTTGTGGAAGACATGCAAAAAATAAAGCAGCAAAACACCGTCTTACAAAAAAAGCTAACAGAATATAATTGTGTCGTAAATGAGCTAAAGGAGATTCGCCGACAAAATACAGAGCTATTAATTGAATTAAGTAAATATACTGCTCTGTCAAAGGAATCTCTGTCAGGTCCTTTAAAATCTATGATTCGCGATATGCGTGAGCAGGGAGTTGGCATTAAAGAAATCCACATTCGCATAAAACGACAAATTAATCCTGATATTAGCTATAGTACGGTACGCAAATATATTTCTGAGCTTGAATCTGAAATGAAAGAGTAACTTTGTTTATGCCAATTTATTAAAATTTGGCATTTACAGTCACCATTCAAAGCCCTATAATAAGTCTATTCTTTAAATGGTAAT
This sequence comes from Lysinibacillus sp. Ag94, assembly GCF_023242215.1. NCBI lineage: Bacteria > Bacillati > Bacillota > Bacilli > Caryophanales > Bacillaceae > Lysinibacillus > Lysinibacillus sp. Ag94. The sequence goes on from NZ_CP096780.1 coordinate 1,686,556, forward strand.
ATTAAGAATGTCGTATAGATTTATATGGAGTAGGAGAGTTAGAGGCAATGTCAAATGAGAAAAAAGGGGTTTTGGCGGCATTTTTAGCCTATGCTTTTTGGGGTGCATTTCCGCTTTATTGGAAATTGCTTGAGCATGTCCCTAGTATGGAAATTTTATTATCGCGTGTCATTTGGTCCTTCGTCTTTACAGTAATAGCAGTAATAGTATTTGGAATGCGTAAAGATCTTATCGCAGACTTAAAATATTTGTGGTCACACCAAAAGCATTTTTGGCAGCTTGCAGGAGCTTCCTTTGTTATTTCAATGAACTGGTATTTATATATTTGGGCAGTTACCCATAACCACTTAATTGAAACGAGCTTAGGCTATTATATTAATCCTTTACTGTCAGTTATTTTTGGCGTTATTTTCTTTAAAGAAGCACTTAGTCGTGCGCAATGGGCAGCTACCGGAATTGCCTTTATCGCTGTAATTATTTTAACGATTAATTATGGGTCAATCCCATGGGTAGCACTTCTTATTGCTTTATCCTTCGCCATTTACGGTGTACTGAAAAAGAAAATTAAGCTTGATGCGACAAGAGGTCTAGCTATTGAAACGTTATTTATTGTACCGTTTGCATTAGGCTACTATATTTACCTTTTTACAACGAATCAAGCATCATTTTTACATGTTGATGTGACAACAGACAGCCTCATGATTGTCAGTGGTATCGTGACAGCAGTGCCATTAATTTTATTTGCAAAAGGTGCACAAAATATTCCACTCTATTTATTAGGCTTTATTCAATACGTATCGCCAACAATAGTATTAATTTTAGGAATTGTGCTTTATAAAGAACCGTTTAGTCAAATAGAGCTATTAGCATTTAGCATTATTTGGGCAGCGTTACTACTATTTTCAGGCTCGAAAATCATTGAAACGAGAAGGGCTCATCAGAAATCTGCTTAAAAAAAGGACTTGTAGAAATTTTCTACAGGTCCTTTTTGGATGGATTAATATATTTTGAGGGATCTTTGCTAAACATTGCACTATAACGATGAAATAGTTGTATGGTAATATATTTTTGGTATTTTAAACTAGGAAATCATACAAATAAAAGGAGATTAAAATGAATCACCCATATAAAAAGTATGAAACCACAGAATTATGGCATATTATTTCCGAAGCTATTGGAGAACTAGTAGCTAATCAAAATATAGAAGAAATGACAAGTAGAGAATATATAGTTGGTTATCTTTGTGCAAAACTAAGTCATATGGAAGAAGATGAAGCACAGAACGGATAGTTATATAGAAAAGAAATATTCAATGACGGCTTTAGTTATATTGCTGGGAAAGATACAGGGGGTATTCTAAATAAAAAATTTACCAAAAGATAAAGCATCAAGAGCGTATAATCGCATTGTCAAAAAAGCCAATCTATATGATGTTTTTTTTATGAAAAATAAAGCGATTAATATTATGACGAATGCTTTGAAACAACCATTGGATATTAGGGAAATGTCAAGTGCCTATATTTATATTGGGCTATTATACTCAGAATTAAAAATGTATAAAGAGGCTTCCCATAATTTTCATAAAGGAATGACTATCGTAGAGTGTGAAGAATTTCAATACAGCCCCCATTTTAAAAAAATTATAAAAGTTTTTATGAAGAATGGTGACTTGGAAAAAGCAACTTTCTGGCTAGATAATTTAAATAATAGAATATGGTACGATAAAAAATTTAAAAAATTAGGTCATATTAGTTCTTATGTAAAGAAGGAAAAAATTTTTTGTATTAAAAATAAAGAGGTAAAAAAGCTTAGGTAGGATAGTAGTACATGAAGATGAAGGCTTTGGTCAAGTGAGTCTATTCTATGGAGCAATTTGGTTAGATAAATACCTAATTAGGTTACTAAAATACTTGGAACAGTTTGCTTAATTGTTGGTTTGTCCATTTATAGGTTAATTATTGTTAGACAAAAATAAGCAACTTTACTTTTTTGTCAACATATAGTAATATAACGTCAATCAATTAGATAACAATGATGAATATTATAAATTAATGAGAGGTGCTTTTGATGAGTGCGGTAGGTTCTAAATAGGAACAACTGAATGAAATAAATGGAATGACGACAGGGGATTTAGTCATAAAAGTGACCCCTTATTTAGTCATGGATTTATTTCGATACCTATGAAGATACCTACAATACTTTATTAAGCGTGTAATGCTCTGAAAAATACTTCCCTGTTAATAGCGGCTAGAGGAACTCCGTCTAAAAACGCCACGTCCTATGGCAACGACGGAGTGACCAACATCGTGTTGGCCTAAAGCCTGCAAACGCAATTATGCCGAGGCATAATGGATTGAAGTTTTTTTCGCGATGCTTTTTTACACATGCCTTGTAATGTAAAAGCTGTGGGATCCCCACAGCTTTTTTCTCTTTTTTAATTGCGTAAAAAATCATTGCTATCTATTGAGTAGGTATCTTCATGAATGATTATGGAAAAATCATAGTGAGGAGACATTAACAATGAATCATACTACTTTTGAGAAGTTACAATACAATGAATTGAAGGAAATCGTTAAATCATACTGTGTCAGTGGATTAGGTAAACAGTTATTAGATAAATTAACGCCGAGCCCAATTATGACAGTTGTTAAAAATCGTTTAAATGAAACGACTGAGGCACGAGCAATTTTAGATGCGGAAGGTCATGTTCCGTTTTTAGGAGTATCAAATATTCACAATACCATTAAAAAACTTGAAAAGGGGATAATTTTAGACCCTAGTGAATTAGTTAGCGTCTCAGACTTTTTAAGAGGCTGTAGAAAAATTAAAAAATTTATGCTGGAGAAGGATTTTTTTGCGCCAGTACTTGCATCCTATGCTAATTCGATGACTGAATTTAAAAGTGTGGAAGAGGAGATAAACTTTGCGATTAAAGCCAATCGTGTAGATTCAGCTGCTAGTAGAGATTTAAAGCGTATCCGCAATCATATCGAGACAACAGAGGAGAAAATTAAAGACCGCTTAGTAAAATTTTTAAATAATAGTGCCAATAAAACGTATATCCAGGAGTTCTTTATTAGTAAAAAGGATGATCGATACACGATTCCCATTAAGGCTTCCTATAAAAATCATGTGCAAGGAACTATTGTAGAAATTTCATCTAAAGGTGCAACGGTCTTTATGGAGCCTAGTACAGTAGCAAAATTAAATGTGGAATTGGCTACTTTGAAAGCAGAGGAAGCGGTGGAGGAATATCAGATTTTGGCGACATTATCAGGCCTGCTCTTGGAAAATATCCGTGAAATCAATATCAACATGGAGTTAATTAGCCAATATGATATGGTCTTTGCCAAAGCTAAGTTTAGCAAGCATATTGGAGGCGTAGAACCGGGCTTAAATGATGTTGGCTATATTAAGCTCGTTAATTGTACGCATCCACTGTTAACAGGTAATGCGGTGGCACTTCATTTTGAAATTGGTAAAGACTATCGTAGCTTGATCATTACAGGACCGAATGCAGGTGGTAAAACCGTTGTTCTCAAAACGATTGGCTTGTTAACATTGGCTATAATGTCAGGCTTCCATATTGTTGCAGATAAAGGTACTGAAATAGCTGTGTTTGATCAAGTTTTTGTAGACATTGGTGACAATCAAAGTATTGAAAATGCACTTAGTACGTTTTCTTCCCATATGAAAAATCTTTCGGATATTATGAGAGCATCCAATAATAATACTCTTTTGCTATTTGATGAAATAGGGAGTGGTACGGAACCAAATGAAGGAGCAGCATTGGCGATTTCCATTTTAGAGGAGTTCTATCATATGGGCTGCATGACAGTAGCAACTACCCATTATGGTGAAATTAAGCGTTTCTCTGAAATGCATAGTGATTTTATGAATGCGGCTATGCGTTTTAATAGTGAAACATTAGAGCCGTTATATCAATTAGTAATCGGAACATCAGGAGACAGTAATGCTTTATGGATTTCTAAGAAAATGAATATCCGTGAAAGCGTTTTGCAAAGAGCGAAGGACTATATCGACAATAAGGATTATTTCCTAGAACGAGTAGATGATAGTAAAATCAGAAAGCCGAAGTTTGAGCAAGCGAGAGCTAAAGTAAAGTATGACTTTAAAAAGGGAGATCGTGTAAAGCTGTTAGATCATGCTGACGTTGGAATCGTTTATCAAGAAATGGATAATTTCTATAATGTTGTCGTGTGCTATGAGGGAGAATTCGTAAAGGTAAATGTTAAACGATTGGCATTAGAGCTACCGGCAACAGAATTATACCCAGAAGGATATGATTTAGAGACATTGTTTGTAGATTATAAAGAACGTAAGCTTCAGCATGATATTGAGCGCGGCTCGAAAAAAGCCCTTCGCAACATTCAGAAGGAAATGAAGAAAAATAAATCGAGCTAAAAGTCAAAAAGGGATTGCCCATAAATTTTAAAATGTGCAATCCCTTTTATTTATTGAACCGAATTTATTTGTGCTTTAATTGAATAATACGTTTCTTCGATTTTTTCTTTATAGGGCAGATCGATTAAATCTTGAGAATCTGTATAGGCCTTTTTGGCAATTTCGTAGGCGGTTGTTAACTCACCGACATGTGCATAGCAAAGTGCTTTATAGGAAAAGCACTCATTTAAGCCTAGTATATCAAATGGATGTAAGATGAATGGGGGAACATTTGTAAAATGTTCAAAAGCTTCCTTTGCTTCTTCATAACGACCTAGTAAATATAAGGATTTCCCCTTTTCAGAATAATATAGGTTTTCATCAAATTTAACCGATCCTAAATCCATAAGTAGGCGAAAGCGCTCTATTTCTTCTAATGCCTTTTCATAATCATGAGTGAAATTGTTATAGTAATGTGCTCGTAATGTGAAAATAAAAGCATCTACATCCACTTGTTCCGCAAAAACTCGATACTGTTCTAGCTTCTTGATCAAATGTTCTGCTTGCTCAAAATCATTGTCAATCATGGCACAAAACGCTGCAATACGGTACATATCATCGATATAAGAGTAAAATTGATTTTTATGTGCATTGGCAATTGTCTCTTTAACGAGTTGTTTACCTGCTTCATGTTCTCCTATTGCTAATTGATAAACACTAATAAAATAAGCCATTTTTCCAGCATCTCGTGAATCTAATTGATAGTTTTCTTGCTCAGCCTCTTCTTTAGCTTGTAAGATACAGGAATAAGCCATTTTATAGTTTCGATCTTCCATGAATATCGCGGACTGTAATATAAACGTTTCAAACCAATGACTTAGTAAATTAATTTCTTTAAACATAAAGCGTGCTTGTTGAAGCGGTGATTCCCATGTCGTTAATCCCGCCTGATATTGAGCTACTGCATATATATAAAGTAAACGACCAGCTTCATAGCTTAGAGGAAGCTGTTCTACATAAGGCATAATCATCTCTTTGATTTGCTGCAAATTTTCTGTATTCTTACCTAGCTCTACTTCTGCATATAATATTTCCACCTGCTCTAAAAGTTGACGTATCGTAGAAGGGGCTATTTCTTCAAGTAATTCACTTGCTTTTACATGTAAACGCTCTGCAATATATTCTAGACTCTCCATCGAAGGCTTGGCCTTATCATTTTCAATTTGGCTTAACATTCCTTTTGTTAGACGATCACCGGCAAGTGCCTCTAATGTTAATTTTTGTTCCTTCCTTAATTTGCGAATTCTTGCGCCTAAAGAGTTCATTGCCTCGCCTCCTTTTTCATCAATATCATTTTGTTTAATTATATTAAACTTTTTCTTGTATGAAAAGTAGGAGCTGTGTTATATTTTGTTTAATAAAATTAAACTTTTTAAAATAATTAAAAATATGGAGGGATTTTAGATGGATGAAGCGCAAAAATACAAAAGGGCGACGTACCATTTATGGACATTCACAACTAGTAAAATGATTTCGTTGTTAGGGTCACATGTATTGTCATTTGGGATAGGTTTATATATTTTGGCACTGACAGGGTCAGCGATGAGTTTTGCTACTACTATGATATGTTCCATTTTGCCTCGTGCATTAGTCGCGCCTCTGGCAGGGTATGTAGCTGATAATTATTCAAAGAAACGCACGATTTTATTCGCACAGGCAGGTACGATATTGACCGTTTCGGGGTTACTACTCTATACAGAAATGGTCGGTTTGTCGGTTTATGCTATTTATATAGCAACTGTATTTAATACAATTTGCTCGGCCTTTTCAGGTGTAACATTTTCTTCCTCAATCGCTACTCTAGTAAATCCAGAACGCCTACAGAAAGCAATGTCATTCAATCAAATGTCAGTGTCATTGGCAGCAATTGGTGGGCCAGTAATCGGTGGAATGATGTATGGATTGTTCTCTATGAAAGCTTTTTTGCTTGTACATATGGTGGCCTATGTAATTGCTTTTTGCTTAGAAGCGACAATGAATTTTACGCTCTATAGTACAAGAGAACTTACTGTAGAAAAGGAAAAGATGTGGGCTGGGCTTGCTAGTGGCTTTCGTTATATTAAGCAACAAAAAGTTGTTAAAACAATCATGTGGATTTCATTATGGATTAATTTGTTCTTCTCTGCCATCGTTGTAGGGGGGACCTATATTATTATTGAATTACTAAAAGTAAAATCAACGCATTTTGGTTTTATAGAGGCTTCGGGTGCAGTTGGTATGCTTGTAGCTTCCCTCGTTTTCGCAACACGTAAAGAGGTTAAGGCACCACTACGTTTTTCTAAAATTAGCTTATTGCTGTTGGCTAGCAGTTTAGGACTCGCGGTTGTTCCATTAATAACGAATTTATCCTATCTAGCTATTGTAATCTTTTATATTGTAACCTACTTTATTTTCGCTATTTTTGAGATGGGGGTCAACATGCCAATTATGGTTTATATGCAAAAGTTAATTTCAGAAGAATATCGTGGACGCGTATTGGGATTAATGGAAACAATGGCGATGTCAATGATGCCGATTGGTATGGTCGTATACGGCATCTTGTACGATACATTCCCAGCAACGGTTATTTTACTTGTCACGAGTGCCATTATCGTGACGATATCACTAGTAATGCTACGAACATCTGTCTTAAAAGAAGCACATCCAGAGTTTTATGGACAAAAGAAGATAGTAACTGAGGGTGTAGCAAATTAATGTAACAGAGAATTAATCGGTGATTATTGAAAGTTTATCAGTGATTAACTTAACGAGATACTATTGCAACAGATAAAACCAGGCATTTCTTCAATGTTGAAGCATGCCTGGTTGATCGGTTTTACAAATCTTCAATCACAATATAAGTAGCTTTAATTGGTCCATGTACACCAACGATCAGAATCATTTCGATATCCGCAGAATTACTTGGTCCTGTTATAAAGTTGATACAAGAGGCAATTTGCTCGCCACGTCTGACTTTTTCATGAATAAAGCGGGCTGCTTGCGTCATGCGTGGAACAATAGTACTTTTAGGAATTAAAATAATAGACTTCTCTGGTAAAAAGCTAACTAATCTACCTTTATCCTTATCACTAAAAAGTACTGCAGTTCCCGATTCTGCTAATGTAATTTCACTTATCATAATGCCAATGTTAGCTTTTTCAGCTTGTCGAATATTTTCCTGTGGCTGCTCAGAATTCCATTCATACAGTTGAATCTTTTCTTGAGGCCATTGCTCCGTCATTAATGTTCCTAGGCCATAGTTTTCAAAACGCTCATCTTTCCATGTTATAACAGATTGACCGCCATAATTTCCAACTACTTTTTGTAAATCTGCAGGAAGATTAGCTGTATTTGTAATGACAATATCCGTATGAATATTTTTGCATTGTTCAACTAAAACCTCTAGTAACTCATCTTGTGTAGCATCATTTAGGACGCGATCTTGAGGGTTATATTGCCATGTAGGCCGTACGATTTCTGTTTTTGGTGCACGTCCAAGCTGTTTTGCAATTTTCGTTAAAAATACATCTCTATTTTCAATTGTACCTGTCATTATTCATCGCCTCCTTTTTGTCGGTGCTTAAACCAGTCACGGAAATTATCTTTATTGGGGGCTGGAAAATCCCTTGCTTCCGTCCATGCTTTTAGTGGGCCAGGGCCATTAGAAATTTTCTGATCCCTTGTAAATGGAGCCATCGCTGGTGAAGCTATTTTTGTCGCCAGTTTATATAGGGCAGGGGAGGAAGCACCTAGACCAAAGGCCTTCATTAATAACTTTTCAGATACAGATGCCTTTCCTTCGTTTTCGACAATTACTTGGCGATGTCTATGAATAAGCTGATGTAATGGTATTTTGACAGGACAAGCATCTGTGCAGGCACCGCATAATGTGGAGGCATATGGCAACTCTTTAAAATCCTCATAGCCACCTAATAATGGTGAAAGAACGACACCTACTGGCCCAGAATAAATAGATCCGTAAGCATGACCACCAACATGTCGATAAACAGGACATGCGTTAACACAAGCTGCACAGCGTATACATTGTAAGATAGGCTGGAATTCACTGCCTAAAATATCAGAACGTCCATTATCAACAATGACTAAATGGAATTCCTCTGGTCCATCTGTGTCACCTTCATCTTTGATCCCCGTTAATGTCGTAATATAGCTTGTTAGCTTTTGCCCAACCGCGCTTCTTGTTAATAAGCTTACAAGTACTTCCATCTCTTCGAATGTAGGCACAATTCTTTCCATTCCCATTACCGTAATTTGTGTTTTCGGTAAGGCTGTTACTAAATCTGCGTTTCCTTCATTTGTCACGAGTGTAATCGAGCCGCTCTCCGCAATAGCAAAGTTACAGCCTGTAATGCCAATGTCTGCTGTTAAATAATCATTTCTTAATTTTTCACGTACATATAGAGCTAGTTCTTCAGGCTTTTCGGTTTTCTCATAACCTTGTTTTTCTTTAAAAATGTCACGAATCTGTTCCTTATTTTTATGCAAAGCTGGAGCAATGATATGAGAGGGTGGCTCATGATCATCCACTTGTAAAATGTACTCTCCAAGATCCGTTTCAATGACCTCACACCCGAGCTTTTCTAAAGCGGCGTTTAAATCAATTTCCTCCGTCACCATAGATTTTGATTTTATAATTTTAGCAGCATTCTTCTTTTTCGCGATACTTTGAATATAGTCTGTCGCTTCTTTCGCTGTTTGCGCAAAGTAAACATGTCCACCTCTTTTAGAGACGTTTTCACTTAGCTGATATAAGTAATAATCTAAGTTCGCCAGCACATGCTTTCGAATTTCTTCGCCGTGAGAGCGCCATTCCTCCCAATGTCCGAGCTCATCAGCTTGTTGTAGCCGACGTGTTTGTAAGCGCTCCTGTGCGCTTGATACAGCTCCGCGCATAAACATATTTTCTAATTCTTTCGTTACACGATGATTAAAGCGTTCATCACTTGTTTTCATGGACATTTCTTTTACCCCCTTTTAGTGACAATTTAATACTTCCGCAATATGCATGACTTTAATAGGCTTACCTTGTCGATTAATTCGACCACCAATATTGATTAAGCAACCAGCATCTGCACCGATTAAAATGTCTGCTCCCGTTTCTTCAACATTTTGTACTTTCTCATTGACCATTTCTCCAGAAATATTGCCCATTTTTACTGAAAATGTTCCGCCAAACCCACAGCATCTTTCTTTTCCTGGGAGTTCTACATACTGTAAGCCTTTCACTTGATTTAATAGTTTAAACGGTGCATTTGTTACACCGAGTAGTCGTGTCATATGACAGGAAGTATGATAAGTAGCCTTGCCCTCTAAATGTGCTCCTACGTCCTCGACCTTTAATATATCTACAATAAACTCAGTAAATTCATATGTTTTATCTGCCAATGCTTGCGCTTTTGGCTCCCAAACGGGATCTCCCTTAAACACTTTTGGGTATTCCTTAAACATATAAGCGCAGGAACCAGAAGGGGAGACAACATATTGGGCATGTTCAAAGGCGGTAATCATTTTTTTCATAGCATTTTTAGAGTCTTTTACATAGCCACTATTATAGGCGGGTTGTCCACAGCAAATTTGATTTTCAGGAAAATCTAGGTCACAGCCGAGTCTTTCTAGAACTTCCACAACAGCTTTTCCTACATCACCTTGAAACATATCAACTAAACAAGTCGCAAAAAGTGTTACTTTCATGAGAATCGCTCCTTTTTGTCTCTATTATTCTTTAAATAATTAATCAACAGGTCATCAGATGACTTGGTGATAAATATATTTTTTATAATACTACAACTGTTCAGATGAATAAAAGGTGTTTATTGTTAATTTTCAAAAAATTCAAAGAGAGTCGGACAAATTAAATAGTTCCTTCGTAAGCAAAATAATCTCGATAAAAAGAAAAACGAACTATTCCGCAACACTCTCATAGGCGTTTCATTGGATAGTTCGGTATTTTTGTTGGCTAAAAACGCTTTTGTCTCAGCTTTTATTTCATAGTTTTAGTTGTTTCAAAATATTGCATTAAGATCTTTTCCACATTACTTAAATGTGAAGCCATAGCATGTTTGGCAAGCTCTTCATTTTGCTGTTTAATCGCAAGGAAGATTTGCATATGTTCATCATACAGCTTTTCGCTCGTAATTTTTTTAGAGTACAACCAAATTCGACGTGTCTCTTTCATCGTTGCGATCATTAAACCTGAAACCTGGTCCAATATAGTTGTAAGTAGGGGGTTTTGGGATGCTGCAGAAATGGCCGCGTGAAATTGAAAATCCACTTTTTCTCCTAGCTCTCCATCTCCTTGTACCCGTTTCATCTCATCTAAAATTTGCATCATTGACTGTATGTCTTCTTCTGTTCGATGAATGGCTGCACTAGCTGCAGCGCCAACTTCGATAATTTTACGTACTTCTAACAAATGTGAGATATCTTGCTTATTTGTTAAAATCGCAGTTGATAAGGGGAAATCAAGTTGATTGGATTGATTACTTTTAACAAATGTACCTGAGCCTTGTTTAATTTCAATAAGCCCCATTGCTTTTAAAGCGGAAAGAGCTTCTCGAATGGCAGATCTGCTTACTTGTAATTGTTCAGCAAGTTGTTCTACTGAATCAAGTCGGTCACCTGGCTTCAGTTCGCCAGTTCTAATTTTTTCATAGAGTATTTCAGATACTTCTTCATATATTTTTTTCGGTTTAATTTTTCTTAATTCCAAGGACTACACCTCATTTATCGCTATCGATTGCTCTATTGTTTTTTAATTATACATGAAGAAAGTTAATTTTCGAACTATTAACAGTAAATAAAAAAGGGTACTACAACTGCGCAAGCGGCAGGTAATGGAGGCTATACAACAGCCTGCCAAAAGCTCTGTTGCTAGTGTCTTTGGAGACAAAACTTGAAGTGTAGAATTATGGTGAATTTTGTTGACAGATAATATAAGGGGAGCGCATAATGCAAAAGTACATTAGCAAATACACGTTGATTTAATAAGGTCTGAAAATTAATTTGGATGATAATATGATGGAACTTCACTTTTTAAACACCTTTTTGCCATGAAACGTTCACAAACAGGAAGGGCGCAATTTACAGTGATTTTTGGTACGATGGAGACAGTAACTGTAAGGAGCGAGTGAGAAAATATGGAAACTGATATTAACGTATTTTTAGCTTTAGGTGCAGGGTTTTTAAGCTTTATTTCACCATGTACTCTACCGCTGTATCCAGCATTTTTATCATACATAACAGGTATGTCGTTAGATGAGCTAAAATCGGAACGAGGTATGATGCAAAAGCGTGCAGTTTTGCATACCCTCTTCTTTTTACTAGGATTTTCAATTATCTTTATTATGATTGGACTAGGAACATCATTAGCCGCCAAGTTCTTCCTTAATTATCACACATTATTACGTCAGGTTGGTGCCATCCTAATCGTTGTATTTGGTTTAATGATTGTGGGATTACTACAAATTGACTTTTTAATGAAGGATCGAAAATTCCAATTTAAAAATCGACCTTCTGGTTATTTTGGATCAGTATTAATCGGTATAGCCTTTGCGGCTGGTTGGACGCCTTGTACAGGTCCAATTTTAGCATCGATTATTACATTGGCTGGTGCCAATCCAAGCGCAGGCATTAGCTATATGTTGGCTTATTATTTAGGCTTTGCGATTCCGTTTTTCGTGTTATCTTTCTTTATAGCACGTATGACTTGGATTCGTACACATAGCCAAAAAATTGTAAAATTCGGCGGTTATATTATGATTGTCGTTGGTGTAATGTTATTCTTCGACGGTTTATCATATTTAACACGCATTTTACAGCCTATTTTTGGTGGATTTACAGGCTTCTAATCTGCTAAACTAAAGAAGCCATACTGTACTATTACGTGGGGGGAGATGAACAGGTGCCTACAGTTTTAGTAGTGGATGATACGCTCTTTATGCGTGTTGCAATCAGTAATATGTTTACTGAATGGGGTTATGAGGTAGTCGGCAATGCAGGAAATGGTAAAGAAGCTGTGGCGATGTATCGTGAGTTACAACCAGATCTAGTAACGATGGATGTAACAATGCCCGTAATGACCGGTATAGAAGCAGTAAAAGAAATCATCCCCGAATTTCCAGATGCAAAAATAATTATGATTACAGCTTTAGGACAACAAAAGTTAATCGTAGAAGCAATTGAAAGTGGCGCAAAGGATTTTATGACAAAACCTTTCGAGCCAGAAAGATTAAAGGCTGTAGTTGATCAATTACTTGGACAAAATTGTCAATGACATTAGAGGAGGAATTTTTATGTTTAGCAATATCCCTTCTCAATATTATGTAATAGGTTCGACCATAATGGCCATTTTTATGGGTACCTTTGTCATGGTTTTACGTATGCGAGCATCTAAGAAACCGACAAATGAGAAGAAAATTATCATTCCACCAATTGCAATGTCTTCAGGTGCGTTAATGTTTTTATTTGAACAATTTCGAGTACCGCCTATGCAAATCCTTGAAGCGGCAGCAGTCGGAATGGTGTTCTCAACAATCTTAATTGCTACTTCTAAATTTGAAGTAAAAGGCCAAGATATTTATTTAAAGCGTTCAAAAGCATTCGTTTTTATATTAATCGGACTTTTAGTATTCCGGGTAATTGCAAAAATGATATTAAGTAGCTCCATTGACGTTGGTGAGTTAGCAGGAATGTTTTGGATTTTAGCGTTCGCTATGTTACTTCCTTGGCGAATCGCAATGCTTATTCAATTTATTAAAATCAAAAAAACAATTCCGCTGAAAAATATTTAATGGGCAAACTACACTAGAGATTTCATCTAGTGTAGTTTTTTTGTGTGCGCCCAATTTGGCTGATGGAAAGAGCGATTCGAGCGATTGAGAGGCTTGGCAAAGGTGGCAGAAAGCGTCGCTCGAATGGCGGAATGAAAGGCAGAAGCGATTGATGGGAGCTAGAGAATAACGGAAAGAAGAGACAAAATGAAGGATAGAACGCAAGGCGACGGATAGGATTGCTGAAGTGACGGAAAGAACTGTCCAAGCGACGGAAAGAACCATCCGAGTGACGGAAAGAGCCATCCAAGCGACGGAAAGAAGAGATAAAATGAAGGGTAGAACGCAGGTCGACGGATAGGATTGCCGGAGTGACGGAAAGAGCCGTCGAAGCGACGGAAAGAAGAGTCCAAATGAAGGATAGAACGCAGGTCGACGGATAGGATTGCCGGAGCGACGGAAAGAGTTGTCCAAGCGACGGAAAGAAGAGACAAAATGAAGGATAGAACGCAAGGCGACGGATAGGATTGCTGAAGTGACGGAAAGAGTTGTCCAAGCGACGGAAAGAAGAGACAAAATGAAGGATAGAACGCAAGGCGACGGATAGGATTGCTGAAGTGACGGAAAGAACTGTCCAAGCGACGGAAAGAAGAGACAAAATGAAGGATAGAACGCAGGGCGACGGATAGGATTGCTGAAGTGACGGAAAGAACCATCCAAGCGACGGAAAGAAGAGTCCAAATGAAGGATAGAACGCAGGTCGACGGATAGGATTGCTGGAGCGACGGAAAGAGCTGTCCAAGCGACGGAAAGAAGAGACAAAATGAAGGATAGAACGCAAGGCGACGGATAGGATTGCTGGAGCGACGGAAAGAGCTGTCCAAGCGAAGGAAAGAAGAGTCCAAATGAAGGATTAAACTTAGAGCGACGGATAGGATTGCTGAAGTGACGGAAAGAAGAGACAAAATGAAGGATAGAACGCAGAGCGACGGATAGGATTGCTGAAGTGACGGATCACCCCCCTGTACTAGCAGAGAATATATGATGAAACTTATCTAAGGTCAGTAAAAACGCTGCACAAATCATTGTGCAGCGTACCATTAATCAAACAAATGCTCATATGGAGCGATGTCAATTTGCATTTCATCTAACTTTTTACGTAAAAATTTATGGTCGCGCTTTGGTGTTGCTTGGATATAGCCTCGAATAATTAAATCTTGGCTAATGGCAGGTGCTTTTTCTTCTAAAGCTAGTTCGCCAATTTTCCCTGCAATTTTTTCCTTTGCTACTTGTCGGAATAGCTCAGGTACAGGGCTTACAAGTTCATATAAAAGCTCCTTCTCAGGTTGTCCCCATAAATGAATCGTTTTATCTAAATAATATTCTTGCCAATCTAAATCAGATTTACCGTCCTGTTTCGGTAATGCCTTTAAAAATTTGCGGAACATGAAAAATCCGCCTATCGCCATAAACGAAATAAGCACAACTACCCAAAATAGGATAAACCATAAAAACCAACCAGTTAACAAATCGTTCACCTCTTTGCCTTCTCTTACTCTATTATAAAAGCTTGCAGAAAAAAATCCATCCTAAATGTCCCTTTTTTAGCAATAAGTCAGTATATATTGTAAAAGGAGGTGACGCTCATGGCAAAAGTCAATTTCGTAGGTGCTACATTGCGCTTGAAGTATGTTACTGGACAGAATGCACAAAACGAGCCCGTGTTTACAATTAAATCGTACCGCAATTTAAACGGCTCGCATACAGCGGAGGATTTAGTAGACGTAGCAAAGGCCATTGCAAGTCTATCTTCACACGCACTAGATAGCATTTTAAAACAAGAAACAACAGATTTATCCTAAGGGGGGGAAAGCAATGACACAAGTTTTAGAGCTGCAATTCGAGACAGCAGCAGGGAAAACGACAACGATTGCGATTGATACACCGAAGCCAAATGTAACAGCGGAGGAAATTCAACAGGTCATGCAAACGATTATCGCTAAAAATGTTTTTGATAGACAAGCTAGTGCTTTGGTGGCAATGACTGGGGCTCACATCGTTGATCGACAAGTAAGAGAATTTGAATTAGGGATCGAATAGTCATGAAATGGTCTTTGCGGAATTTTCTGCAAGGGCCATTTTAGCAATAGTATTTATTATAAGCTTAGTAAAGGAGGGGCCGCATGGAACAGTGGTTAAACATGATATCGGATATCGGTTTTCCTATCTTAGTGTCGTTTTATTTACTACATCGAGTAGAAGTTAAATTAGATGCAATTCATGATGCACTTGTTTCCTTAAAGTGAAATCGATTTCACAAAGATGTACGAAAGCTGTCACTTGAGTGTCCTTGCCAATATTTACATCGTACGATAGGATGGGGATAGTGTTAGTAGGGAGCGTGTTAAAGATGAGAAATAAAATAATGGGGCTTGTTCTACTGTTTGCATTAGCTACAGTGCTCAGTGCATGTGGAAATACAAAATTTAAAGCAGATTATAGCTTGGAGTTACCGGATTTTGAACATGTTAATCAACGCGGAGAAAAAGTTTCTTTAGAGAGTTTAAAAGGGAAACCATGGATTGGTATGTATATTTTTACAAATTGTACATCGATTTGTCCACCAATGACCTTTAATATGACGCAAGTTCAAGAAAAGCTGAAGAAAAAAGGTGTGGAAGATTATAATATTGTTGCGTTTTCAATTGATCCAGATGTAGATAAGCCGGAAATATTAGCTAATTATTTAGGCAAATATAATGTATCGGATGAATCAAAATGGAATCTTCTTACTGGGTATTCACAAAAATATATTGAGCAGTTCGCTGTAAAATCAACTAAAATATGGGTAAAGGATGATCCTAAGACAGATCAAGTGATTCACGGAAATCAATTTTTCTTAGTTGATAAAGATGGCAAAATCGTAAAAATGTATTCTGGATTTGCAGATAATGCCGAGGATGTCCCTATTGACACAATTGCATCAGATATAGAAACATATATTGATGAAAATTTATAATAGATAGAAGGAAACCGTCTCAATAGTATGAAGAGACGGTTTTTTTGTTCAAATTTAATCCTTTATAACTTTAGCCTCGTTTATAGTGTATTTGTTTGAAATAGAATATTTATAGCAGTTAATGGAACAAAGGGGGCTTTCATGAATGAGCATGGAGCAGACTTACTTAAACGTTGTTCAGAAAAGGTTTAAAAGTGTGAAAGAACAAGGTGATAAAACACTTTTACAATTGGATAATGAACAACTGCATTGGGCTTTCAATGAAGAATCCAATAGCATTGCCGTTATCGTAAAACATGTGAGCGGTAATATGCTATCGAGATGGACTGACTTTCTAACGACTGATGGTGAGAAGGAAACGAGAAATCGTGACGATGAATTTACCGATAGCCTTCAGACAAAAGAAGAGATTATGATGGTATGGGAAAAGGGCTGGCAAGTATTTTTAGATGCTTTACTAGGTTTAAAGGAAACTGATTTACAAAGGTATGTAACGATAAGAGGAGAACGGCATTCCGTCATAGACGCTATCGAAAGACAAATGTCCCACTATTCACAACATGTCGGTCAAATCGTTTATATCGCTAAACAACTAAAGGGTTCTAATTGGCAAACATTAAGTATTCCAAAGGGTCAATCTCAGATTTTTACAGAGTCTATGATAAAAAAACATCAACAATAATTAAGAAATAGGCTGGGACATAACTAAATGGTTCTTCATAAGGCCGTATAATCTCTAAATTAACAAAATTTGATAACTAGAAAAACCGGACTATTTCGAAACAACTCATTAGAGTTTCATTAGATAGTTCGGTATTTTTGTTGGCTACAACACATTTATCCCAGCCTCTTCGGATTTATCTGCTATGCAAAATAAAGCTGATACATTGAAGTTTCCTCGTCGATCGATTTTGCGAGTTCTAAGGCTTCCTGCTGTGTTCGCTTATTGGCAATGATTTCGTACATAAATCTTATAAGAAACATTAAATTGGCATTCCCATCTATATAATCATTCGGGCCTAAATATGAATGGCAACCACTTTTTAAAAAGGCATTTGCTAGCTGTTTTTCACCTAAAGTACAGCCAGAGGCAATTACCTTCACATCTTTTAATTTACAATAATTTAAGATCTCTTGAGGACCGAAAAATTCACCTCTTGGTTCATTTAACTCATAAACTTCGGGACCTAGCTCTTTAAGGGAAATCCTTTCAAAATTAATAAAGAAGATGCAAGAATTTATCATCAGATTGGCTTCATAACTAGTAAAGAATTAAACGACTTTATTATTGTTTAAGATTTATTATTTACCAACAGTAGAAGATCTCGATAATTAATCGGGATCTTTTTTTGTAGAAAAGAAGTACCTATCTTTAAAATGGAAATATTAATAGAAAATCAAGAATATCAATTAATAGATAACTAATAACTGTAACTTTAAACTCTGTTTTGACAGGTTAAATTAGTCCATTATAATAAACCATAACGAGTATGAGTGAATTAAAAATAAATGACCTATCATTCAATTAATAAACTAAATTATACGGATAGTTTAGGTTTAATTAAAACCCACCTTATAAACAATTTTCAAAATTAAAGTAGCTTACATACTCTAAGTGTACATTACTAAGAGAAATCTTAGTGGTGTGCATTTTTTTATTTTTATACTGAATTCCTAAAGACAAGAGAGCTTTGAAAATAATACTATTTCCTATAATTAATATATATTTTTATAGAAAAATCATAATAGTGGTTGGAATTTTCTGAATGTTTGGTATAGTTAAGTTATTTGGGAATGATAACCATAATTCCCAAATAACTAAGAGAAGGGAAGATTCGAATGAAAACATGGCAAAGAACCATTGCAGTAATGACGGTAATAGCACTATTTGTATTCGGAGGGTCTAGTCCAATCTTAAAGACCAATGCACAATCTAATGAGTTTGAAAAATTAAGTCAAACTGCACAAATGTTAAGTGTGGTAGAAGAACCAGGTGAAATCCAAGAAATTAAAGAGATAGCACAAGATGCAATATCAATGAATAAAGTTGTATCTAATGCTAAAGACGCTGATTTAAATTATAGTAGCGCTAATGTTGGTGAAATTTCTGCTGATAATGAAACGTATACGGTTTTGACAATTCCAATTGCATCAGAGGATTATAATCCTTTAAGTAATTTAACATTAATTATTCAAAATGACGAAATATTAACTTATAGTGAGACATTAATAACAAAAAGTCCAGAAAATACAGTGGCAATTGCCACATATAATGACGGAAACTTATTCAATGAAAAAGTTACAGATATTGAATATTTAAGTAATAGTGAAGTACAGAAAGCAATCGATAAAGCTAAAAACATTGAAGTTAGAGAAAATGTTGTACAACCATTAGGAGTCGGAGAAGTTGCACTTTGTCTTGCTGGTGTACTCTTAATTGATTTAACTGTAGCAAGAATTGTAGCAGCAACTTGTATCGGAGCTTGTGGAACTGGCATAGTACCAGTTTGTGCAGCTTGTGTAGGTGGAGTTTTTGTGATAGGTGGAGCTAATATACCAGCTGTTATAGCTTGTTTTAAAGCTTAAATAACAACTATATTCGTTGATGAGTAAAATCAATGATTTATTTTGAAAAAAACAAGGATCCTTTTTAATCAAAAGGATTCTTGTTTTTTCTTATTGTATTCTTTGAAAACCCCCTGCTGTGCAGGGGGTTCCGGAAAGCTTTTAGCTATGGACAATAAAAAACTCCAAACGTACAATCAAGTCAGGTCTGGTCAACCGGCTTCGTACGAAAGGAGTCTTTAAAAATGGATAATAAAAGTTTAGCACATACAACATGGAATTGTAAGGTATCACATTGTGTTTGCCCCAAAGTATAGACGACAAATAATTTATGGTCAAATTAAAGCTGATGTAGGAAGAATATTACGCCAATTATGTGAAAGAAAAGGTGTAGAAATCATAGAGGCAACAGCGTGTCCAGATCATATTCATATGTTGGTAATCATTCCGCCAAAACTGAGTGTGTCCGCGTTCATGGGCTACTTAAAAGGGAAGAGTAGTTTAATGATTTTTGATCGACATGCGAATCTAAAGTATAAATATGGTAATCGTCAATTAAATGGTGTCGAGGATACTATGTGGATACAGTCGGTCGGAATAAGAAAAAGATTCAGGAGTATATAAAAAATCAATTACAGGAAGATATCTTGCAAGATCAAATGACGATGAAAGAATTCATTGACCCATTCACAGGAGAAGAAATCAAGAGAAAGAAAAAATAAGTAAGCCGCTTTAGCGGTTTGTGTGGAAACGGAGTGCGGTTAGCAGACCTTTCAGAATGTCTTTAGACATGGGCCAGTACCCCAGCGTTTCACGCGCAGAGCAAACCACCAGTTATACTGGTGGTTCTGATTTATTTGAGAAACAGACATACTATAAAAGCAGTTTAAATACAAAAGGGACCAATAAAACTAAAATAGAACCAATACCAAAAGCAGATACCACTTTAATCATGTCTTTTTTCAAGATACCACCACCTATAACACAATTGTAGTTAACTTCAAAAGGCATTATACATTCTACAAATAAATACTAACACATTTTCTTCTGAAAATTCGTAATTGACTATGATAACAGGAACTATTAACTACTTTAATTATGTAAGAAAGCAACTAAATAATTACAAAATTTTTCTGTTTAGTGTACAAAATTACTGAAAAGTTGGTTGCAGTCTTAAGAAGAGGTACGTACAGTTACACTCAAAAACTACTTTAAAGAGGACATTACATTTTCAATTTACAAGACGAAGTATCAAGCAATTTCAAACAAAGTCCATAACCAAGGTTTACGTATTCTCATGAGTAATGAAGCAGAGCAAGATTTTGAAGCTGCAATTGCAGAAAGTGTTAATCAAATGCTTGTGGAATTAAATCTCAATGAGAAGGCGTACTTAGATATTGAACAACAAGAACCGGAATCATGGAATAAGTTAAAGGAAATGTGTACAGAATTTGTAAATAAAAATTTCAATCTACCAGGTGTAGAGGATGACAAAACCTATAACTACTTCATTTCAAATGTAATTTCATATCGTATGCTTTCTGCTTATTGCATGTTACCGATTGATGAGATGGAATATGAGGAAGGAAAAACAGATTTTTGGGCATGGAGCGAACTATTTAACATCTATCGAGAGATTACTGACTACGATTGGGAGCTACTAGGAGATGTCGGAAAAGAAGTTATCCTTAAAGTACCAAAAGAAAAAGTAATTAAAAGAGACATAACGTATCTTGAACTACTTTTCGAAAAAATGAAAAATAATTCTTCATTGCAATATAAATTTTATGGTAAGGTTTACTATATATTATTTTTGGAGCTGAATATATATGAGAGAATGGAAAAGTCGAATTAATGGTAAGCAATTAAGAGATTAAATAAAAAATGGTACCCCTTTTGAAGTATTGAAAGTGTTGAAAATGGAACTTAAATTTAAGTTAAACCGTATAATGATGAGTTCCAAAAAGGTGAGTTCTAGGATTTATTTAGTATAGTTGAATATGATGTTTCATTAGGGGAGCATGGTATACAGCAGTATGTAAAAGAAGAAAATTGGTCGATTAAGGAGTTAGTCAATGATAGACTTCACCAGTTTTACGATTTATGTGATAAATATGATATTTGGGTGACCGTAAAACAAACAGTTTAAGCACTAAATCTATCTCAATCAATATCATTATTTTTATCGAGGAATACTTCGAAATAAAAAAGAGGAAAATAATAAGCCCGCTTCTTTGTAGTGGGCTTGCATGCAAAAGCGTCCTTCATCCCCGTGAAAGTTTAAAATTAAATAATCTATTTGATCATTCAAATCTTCTCCTGATAAAACATCAATAAAATCATTGGGTCTTCCTATTAAATGAAGTGTTACTCGAACACCAAATGACTCAAGTACCGAGCGTAATGATATCACAATTAGAGCCTACTACTAAACTCACATACAAATTTGGCTTACTCATTTTCTATTATTCTCCTTTTCTTATTTTTATTTTAATAATATAGGTTCATCACCAAAAGTTGTGGATGACTTTTGTTAAAACTTCTACTATGTAAATAGTTGATTGGAGTGGAGACTGAATGCCCCCAGGAAAGCACTAGTCGGAACGGAAATTAACCACACGTTTTGGTGATGATCCATATTATACCTAAAATTGGGTGTTGTACCCAAATAGATAACGGAAGCGTAGTGAATGTTTTTTCTTAATTAAAAATATTGGTCAGTTCCATACGAGGAGGTGACTTCCGTTACGACTGCTAGCTTTGTGCAGACGCACAGAGCAAAGCATCTTGGGGGCGTCCGATGAAATGGTAACTAAAATTTTACTGGTGACAAAAAACTCCATAAATAAAGGCGTCTTTAAAACTGCTGTTCAGAATTTAGAGAAGTCAAGACATTTGGTGATGTGTTATATTTTTGTAAAATTTTTGTTTTAATTTATGATAAAAGACGCACTTCTTATAGGGGGATAGGTGAATTTGGTCTATACTTTAAGAGAATTAATGTTTAGAGGGGAATAGAGGGAGTCGTATGAAATCAACGGTAGAACGAAAACTGCAATTTTCTTTTGGTATAGTTTTAGTCTTTCTATTACTAATTACTAGCATTGCCATATACTTTTTAAATGGAAATAACAAAACACTTGCGGAAATCGAAAAAAAGACGGAATTAATCAATTTGTATAATGACATTTCCTTCCAAACGGTTCGGGCAAACGCTGCTATTCGGGGGTATATATTATATGGTAAAGAAGACATGCTCAATAATCATCTCGAAATAAGAGATACTTTACATAAATCTATACATCGTCTTGAAGAACTCGGACATAAAAATAAGAATTTTGATCAGTTTTTAAGGCAGTTAGAGGAATGGGAAAAGCCAATAGATAAACAAATTGTACCGCTTTTTCAAAGTGGGGAAAAACAGCAAGCACAGCAGTTGGCATTACCGATTTTAGGGAAAGGCTCTCTAAAGCTTGTAGAGTTTGGAAAAACGATGGCAACGGCTCAGCAGGACGAAATGCAGGCGCATATAGAGGCTACAACAGTGGCAAAGAAATTGCCATACTAGCAATTGTTTCCTTGCTTATAAGCATTATTATTGCGACAGCTTTTGGTCGTAGAGTCGCTAAAAATATTCAACAAACGGTAGTTGAAATGAACAAATTCTCAAATGGCAATTTACAAACGCACCTGCAATTTAAAACAAAAGATGAGTTTGCGCAGCTGGCAGCTTCGTTTAATTCGATGTCAGAAAAGCTTAGTCATACTATGAAGCATGTCGCTAATTCATCTGAGCAAGTAGCAGCAACTTCCGAGCAGCTCACAGCGAGTAGTATGGAAGTGACACAGGCAACAGAAGTTGTCTCAGAATCTATTCAAGATATTGCCCATGGTATTGAAGAACAGGACACATTGACTGGTGATGTACGTAACTTATCCTTCCATATTTTTAAAAAAATGAATGACATATCAACGAGTATTGATCATGTGAACGATGCAACGATAGAAACTAAAAATATGGCTAGCATAGGATGTTCCTCAGTTCGTAATGTCATTGAACAGATGAATGAAATTGCGGAACATACAGCAGAGCTAAGTACACGTGTTAAAGACTTAGATGAAAATACTGCAGCAATCGTCTCAGCAGTCAATGTTATTAAAAATATAGCTACCCAAACATATCTATTGGCTATCAACGCCTCTATAGAAGCAGCACGAAGCGGTGAGCATGGCAAGGGTTTTGCCGTAGTGGCAGAAGAGGTGCGAAAGCTAGCGGATGAATCGAATTTAGCAGCAGTAGATATTGAAAAGATTGTTGTGCAAATTACTGAGGATACAAGAATAATCGAGGAAGACATGATCAATAGTAATGATTCTGTAAAAGTCGGTCGTGAAAAAGTAAATGTGGCAAGCGATAATTTCATGCAAATTGACAATGCCATTAATGGTGTGCAAGCACAAACCGAATCAGTTACAGCAGCTATTCGAATGATCCATCAAGATATCGAAAAACTTGTAAAAGAAATCTACTACATTAGCGAAGTATCTATGAAATCAAGTAGCAATGTTCAAAGTGTTGCGGCATCCTCTGAGGAACAAAACGCAGCGATGGAAGAAGTAGCAGTAGCCTCTACACATTTGGCAAAAATGGCGGTTGACCTACAAGAATCGATTTAAGCATTTAAATACTAACAACAATAGTCCCTATGCATCATAGTTAAAACGTGATTCATAGGGATTTTATGTTTCACTACATATTGAAGTTGTGTCAAGAATAGAAGAATTTATGTTAAGAAAATCAAAAAAATGAAAAAAGGGGTTTGAATTTAAGTATTTCGTCCGATAAAAGTATAGGAAGAAATTTTAATCGATAAGAGAAGGGAAGGTTGCGAACCGAGGCGGTTTTCTTTTTTTGAAACCTAAAATCGGAAAAACATATTTTAAAAACTTGTGAAAACAAAGGAGAGCTAATGCATGAAACGATTATTTGGAAGCTTTAAGGGTAAGCTCTACACATTATTTGCTCTTATCTTACTAATCCCAGTTATTTCTGTAGGAAGCTTATCGTATCTTTCAGCAAAAAATTCGATAAAAGAAGAAATACTTTTTAGTGCGAATGAAAGTGTAAATATTTTAAATACGTTAATTGATAAAACAATTAGCGAAAAAGAAAACGACATCAATGTGTTTAGCGAGGAAATAGATTCTTCTATGTATGATCAGCAGGGATCTGCAGTACATACAAAATTTCAACAATATATAAAGCTACATCCGGATGTTTTGAGCATTTATATTGGAACAAATGAGGGATCATTATTTCTAGAACCTAAATCGAATAGCGCTGATTATAATCTTTTGGAACGAGACTGGTATAAAGAGGCTACAGCATTAAAGGGAGAAGTTTTAATTACGAAACCTTATATTGATGCTGGTACTGGAGATATGGTCGTAACTATTGCTCGTCAGGTAAAAGATAAATCTGCGGTAGTTGCTATTGATATAAAATTGACGAATCTTCAAAAAATATCCAATTCTATTAAAATTGGGAAAAATGGATATTCTTCTATTTTTGATGAAGATAAATTGGTTATTTCACATCCGACTATTGAACCGGGTAGCGAAATAAAAGAAAGCTTCATGGACAAAGTATACGATGGCAAATCGGGAACGTTTGAATATGTCTTTGACGGTGATGATCGTATTATGTTCTTTACAACGAATGAACTGACAAATTGGAAAATCACAGGGACGATTTTTGCGAAGGAAATTGACCAATCAGCATCATCTATTTTGTATAAGACGTTTCTCGTACTAATCGCCGCAATTGTAATCAGTGGGATTGTATTCTTCTTTGTCATTAAGGCAATTATAAAACCGATTAAAGCGCTCAAGGATAGTGCAGTAACCATAAGTAAGGGTGATTTAACTGAAAAAGTGACGGTAAAATCTCATGACGAGATTGGACAGCTAGGGCATGCCTTTAACGATATGCAAGACAGTTTAAGAACTCTTATTCAAAAAATTGAACAAAATGCCGAAGAGGTAGCTTCGTCGGCAGAAGAGTTAACAGCCAATGCTAACCAAACGAGCGTTGCTACAGAAAAAGTGGCCATTTCGATTCAAGATGTTGCGACGAGCGCAGATACGCAAACGACGAGTGCCAATAAGAATGCAGAATCGTTACAGGAGCTTTCGAAGGCTATTCTTCATATCGCGGAGATATCTTCTACCGTGACGGATCTTTCACAGCATGCAACGCTACAAGCAGACGAGGGTGGACAGGCAGTCCGAGATACAAAAGATCAAATGCATTCTATTCATCTATCAGTGACCGATTCAAATACGAAAATTCAAACACTACATGAACGCTCTAAGCAAATTACGTCTATTTTAGATGTTATTACAAGCATTGCAGATCAAACTAATTTACTGGCTCTTAATGCAGCGATTGAGGCAGCAAGAGCAGGGGAGCACGGAAAAGGCTTTGCAGTCGTTGCTGATGAAGTAAGAAAACTTGCCGAGCAATCACAGGCGTCTGCACAACAAATTTTCGAGCTAATCCATGGCATTCAAATAGAAACAGAACAATCTGTAAACATCATGGCAAAAGTTACAGAAGATGTTCAAAATGGACTACATGTATCAGACGAAGCTATCACAAAATTCCAAGTGATTAAGTCGAGTATGGATAAAATTACTCCTAAAATGGAAGAGGTATCTTCTGCATCTGAACAAATGTCAGCAAGTGTACAAGAGGTGACAGCTGTTACGGAGGATTTAGCATTCTCTGCACAAGGAAATGCAGCTGCTTCAGAGGACGTTGCAGCGTCTACAGAGGAACAATTAGCTTCAATGGAAGAAATTAATGCTTCTGCACAAGCTCTTGCGCATATGGCAGATGAGCTAAAGCAGCTAATTAGTCAATTTAAATATTAACTTCTTTTAGCGAAATGTCTTTTGTAACGTAAGTGAAACGACAGTTACAGAAGTCTCCCACCTAAATATGTGGTGAGATGTATGCGAGGGTGTCCAAACACCCGCTGAAATAAAGGAACTCAGGCTAAAAAAATTCACAACCTGTGAAAATGCCTGAGTGACCATCTCGGTGCTGCTGCCGCTACGCTTTCAGGCGAGACATAATTGATTCCATAAAAAAACGTCATTCCTCAATAGAGGAATGGCGTTTTTCAATAATTATCGATCTTCTTCCCAGCAATCAGTATTTTTCAATGTTGGGATTGATTTTGCATAAAATACAGGGTTTTTGCCGTTTTTCTTTTGCTTTGTAAAGTCGTCTAACACGAGGAAGGCAATTTTACCAAGTAATATAATGATTGTAATATTGATGATAGCCATTAGTCCCATGAACAGATCAGCTAAGTTCCAAACAAGCTGTACCTGTGCAAGAGAACCAAACATCACCATAACAAGCACTAAAATACGGTAGCCAAACATCCAGCCTTTATGCGCATTCATAAACTCAATATTAGATTCACCGTAATAGTAATTTCCTACGATGGAGCTAAAGGCAAAGAAAATAATAGCAATAGCGATAAAGTAAGGAGCCCATGAACCTACATGTACAGCTAAGGAATTTTGTGTAAGAATAATTCCATTGCTTTCACCTGTATTATATAGACCCGCTAAAATGATGATAAACGCTGTTGCAGAACAAATCATAATTGTATCAAAGAATACACCTAAGCTTTGCACTAATCCTTGTTTTGCAGGGTGTGACGTATTTGCTGTAGCTGCGGCATTAGGTACACTACCCATACCGGCTTCATTTGAAAATAAACCACGGCGTACGCCCTGCATAATAGCAGTTCCGATTGCTCCACCAGCTGCTTCTTTAAGACCAAACGCTTCTGTGAAAATCAGCTTGAAAACGGCAGGTATTTCAGACAGATTTGTCACAACAACAAAAAGGGCTACAGCTAAATAGAAAACTGCCATCACGGGTACAAGTACTTGCGTAACTTTTACAATTCTATGTACGCCACCAAAAATAATCATGGCCGTTAACACAACTAACATAATACCAATGATATAAGGTTTAATATGGAAAGCCTCACCAACAGAAGTTGCAATCGTGTTCGATTGTACAGCATTAAAAATAAAGCCAAAGCTTAACGTTAAAAGAATACTAAAAATAATCCCTAATTTTCGTTGGCCTAATGCTTTTTCCATATAATAGGCTGGTCCACCACGGAACGTATCGCCATCCTTTACTTTGTACACCTGTGCAAGCGTACTTTCAATAAAGGCAGTCGCCATTCCTAATACGGCGATGATCCACATCCAAAATACGGCTCCTGGTCCACCTACTCCGATTGCTAATGCAACGCCTGTAATATTCCCAGTACCTACACGCGAGGCAGCGCTAATCGTGAATGCTTGGAACGGAGAAACACCTGAGTCTCCATCTCTTTTTTCCACTATTAAACGAAACATTTCAGGGAAAAGTCGAATTTGAACAAACTTTGTGCCAAAGGAAAAATAAAACCCTGCAGCTAATAATAGTGTGATAATGAAATATGTCCATAAAATACTATTAGTCTCATTTACAATATTCGATATCCATTCCATTTTGTTTACCTCCAATCTCAATACGCTTCAGTTTACACTGTTTTTTTGTAATATATCCACTTTTAGAAAATACTGAATTTTAGAAAACGATTTTATTACTAAATATTTTTCCAATAGTTGAAATATCTAGTTCAAATGCAAGTGCAGTGAAGGACTTACTTATACTTAACATAGATATTGTGATGAACCATCTGTCGCAACTTTACTGCGAGAAAATAATATAATGATGCAAAAGAAAAATGCATATTGTAATAAAAGGAGGTTACGTATGACGTTTTCTGCTGATGGATATGGTGATTAGGTTAGTTGCAGGAATTGTCACTTTTTTATTTCTAAGTTTTATCTATCGTTCATTACTGATTTAATGGGTTTTGTGTATGCTATTAGCATTGATTTGAAGGATGGTATTTACTTTTTTATTAGTATAAATGTTGTTGTTGCTTCTATACCCATCTTATTAATTAGATATTGGCTATTTTGAAAAGAGAGGTTTAAAAACTTTTTGAAAATTTCCTTATTTGAGATAGAATGATTATATAGTAGTAAAATTAAAGGAGGAGTATGCGTGAAAACAATTGGTATGATTGGCGGTATGAGCTGGGAGTCTTCTGCAGAGTATTATCGCCTGATGAATGAAGAGGTAAAGCGACAATTAGGAGGCTTGCATTCAGCAAAATGTATTTTATATAGTGTAGATTTTCAAGAAATTGAGCATTATCAAGCTGAGGGAGCGTGGGAAAAGGCAGGGCAAGTCCTTGCAGAGGCAGCGCAATCTTTGGA
Organism: Lysinibacillus sp. Ag94; assembly: GCF_023242215.1. Taxonomy (NCBI): domain Bacteria; kingdom Bacillati; phylum Bacillota; class Bacilli; order Caryophanales; family Bacillaceae; genus Lysinibacillus; species Lysinibacillus sp. Ag94. The sequence continues at coordinate 1,714,741 of NZ_CP096780.1, forward strand.
GAGTGCAGGGGCAGATTTTATTGTTATTTGTACAAATACAATGCACAAGGTTATTGATATCATAGCGGCAAAAATAACCATTCCAATTTTACATATAGCTGATGCGACAGCAAATCAAATAGAAAAAGCTAGTTTACAGAAAGTTGCCCTTCTTGGAACAAAGTACACGATGGAGCAAGATTTTTATCGAGCTAGAATAGAGGGATTTGGCATTGAAGTGCTTGTTCCGCTAGCTGAGGAGCGCGCTGAAGTCAATCGTATCATCTATGAAGAATTATGCTTGGGTCGAATTGAACAAGCGTCGAAGGACTATTATTTACAGGTGATAGAGAATCTTGTGCAATCAGGCGCACAAGGCATTATTTTAGGCTGTACAGAGATTGGATTACTTATTAAACAAGAAGATGTGAACGTACCTATTTTTGATACAACAGTTTTACATGCACAGGCTGCTGTAAATATGGCGATGCATAAGGAATGACTAATATGCCAAAAAAAGTACGAGAAATGGGGATCGTCATAGGCACATTATCAACTGGTGAGAAAAATTGTATTACGGATGTAGCTGGCGTGCGTGTAGGGCATGTAACACTTGATGAGAAAATGAATCAAGACGGCGCCTATGCTTGTACAGGAGTAACTGCGATTTTACCGCATGAAGGCAATTTATTTCAGCAAAAGGTTACTGCTGCAAGCTATGTCATAAATGGCTATGGTAAAACGACAGGGCTCGTACAAGTAAATGAACTTGGGGTTATTGAATCACCCATTATGCTAACGAATACATTTGGCGTTCCAGCTGTAACACAGGGAACGCTGCAATTTATGCTAGATACGAATAGCGAAATAGGACTTTTAACAGGAACTATTAATATCGTAGTTGGGGAATGTAATGATAGTTATTTAAATTCCATTCGGGAATGTCCAATTACACCTGAGCATGCTTTGGAAGCGATTCGCAAGGCCTCCACTGAAACTGCAGAGGAAGGGGCAGTTGGTGCTGGAAAAGGAATGATGTGCTTTGGCTATAAAGGTGGGATTGGCTCATCTTCTCGAATTGTGACACATGGGTCAACGAACTATATGGTAGGCTGTATGGTCCTCAGTAATTTCGGGCAAAGCTCTGACTTTTTAGCACACCACTATGTTGCTACTAGCGGTCAAAGCGAATCGACAATATCTCCAACAGATGGCTCCATTATTATCGTACTTGCCACAGATGCCCCACTTAGTAATCGTCAACTGACACGTGTTATTAAACGCTGTAGCATTGGTCTTGGACGTACAGGCAGTCACTTTTCACATGGGAGTGGGGATATAGTCATTGGCTTTACAACAGCACACCGTATCGCCCATCAATCAGATGAGCTTGTCGAAACACGTACACAACTACGTGAGGATCATCCTATTATGAATCAATTATTTGCAGCAGCAGCAGAAGCAACCGAGGAAGCCATTTTAAATTCACTTTCACAGGCACAGACTACAATTGGTCGAAATGGACATAAAGTAGAAGCTTATGAATTTTAACTTTTATGAATGATGGGATGTCATTAGATGAAATGTAGAGCATACTAACTTCAGCCCTTTACTACCGATTGATAAACAACTGCAAAATATCTTTAATTTTTCATTGCGTAAGGACACAAAAGCTAATCGTAGTTCGATTTACTTCTAAGCAAAACTTCCGAACGGAATTATTCGAGTAAAGCAATGAGTTTTTCTTTTATTTATGCAGATACAAATCTAGTTAAACAAGGTAATCCTTTTACCATTAATAATAGAGTAGGTTTCGCATTTAACTGAGCAAGAGTTTGAAAGAGAAATGCGAAAGTATGTGCGTTTCCAAGCATTGATCATGGTCATTTAGCTTCTTATTTAACAGGCGGGGCGATTGATGAAACACTAGGAGATTTAGATGGTAATGCTTTAAGTGAAAAATCTGCTACACGCTATTTTGAACAGCATCCAGTGGGGAAAAGGGAGGCATGGAAGCATCGACGTTATTTAACTGTATGACGTTGGCTGGGGTTTACGAATTATGCAGTGAAATGGTGGCATAACGATATTAATAATTGGAAAGACGTTTAGATGCACAAGTATATTAGTGCAGATATTGAAGGCATTAAAAAGAGGTACTATTACGGTACCCCCACTAACGAAACTACACCCACTGGAATTAGCGCGATTGCTGTTGCTGTTTCTCAGTAGATTCAGGATCATTCTTTAAATTAGAAAAACGTCCGTCATTCGGTAATAATTGTGTGAACTTGGCAAGTTCCTAATCGTGCGGAAATGTGTATACCTCAGAGATTTTTTAAAGCAGCTGACAAGTTTTGACCTAACAAGATATAAGCTTCAGCGTTAGGTATTTCAGTGTTCTGTGAAGTAGAGATAAACTCATCAAACGCACGGTTAAGATCTCCCTTCATTATCCAACAAACCGTATTTGAAAAAATAGCTACTAAGTCGCCACTGATATTTTGGAGCAAAGGATACTTTGTGAGTAGATTGGCAATTAGCGAGTCAATATTCAATTTTTTTGACGACAAAGGTCGTTTCTTTTTGATGTCTAAAAAAAGCAACAAAAGCTGGTCATCCGGCTTATTTACGGCAAGATACGCCATGATTTCCATTTCTGTTAACGAAGGATCATCTACATTGCGAGTTTTATACCAAGATTGAAAACGTTCAATCATGCTATTGTAGTCTTTTCGTAGAACATATGGGATCATATCAGGAATTTCCAATAGTAAATACTTCAGCGTTTCTTTTTTTATAAATTGAGATAAGTGTGGATAGATGGCCATTAGTATTTCAACGGTCATTTCAGCACTGTTAAAGGCTTGATATTTTTTTTGTCCAACAAGCCAGTTTGTAACTGGAGTGCGCAGTAAATCCAACTCCTCATCAGGAAAAGCGATCTGTTGGAACAGTTCCTTGGTTTTTTTGTGGGTTAGTACATCATACAGGCTTTGCAGTTTTGCATATTGTGTCAAGGTTTCCTTAAGTATAACGCCTATCGTGTCGTATATTCCGTTATAGTAGACAACATGAAGAAACTGCTCGTTCTGCAGGCTGATGGCTCCGCACTTTTCAATTAGAAACGCGCGTGCTGTATCGTCAAGTATACGGTCGCATGTAATACGACTAGCGTCTAACTGATGCGAAGAAGAATGTGGATTCATATAGTATTTATGTAATGAGTCTGCGAGGATACCGACACGGCTGGCATTACGAAAATTTTCAATTGTAAACAGTGTATCTGCACCGTAGTGCAAACTTGGTATACGTGAAAAATTAAACCTACGTAAAACCGACACCTTGTAAAGTTTGCACCATACTGTCCTCATAAACTGATGATAATGAGTAAAATATGTGTTAAACATTTCTGGTGTATCTAATATGAGGTTTTGCCCCAATCTACGAACAGCAATTAGATCCTTGGTTGTTTCATCGATAAAATCATGTCCACAAGCGGCAACGTCGAGATTGTGATTTGATATAAATCGTCCCATATTCGTCAAGAAGTTCGTTTTATATTCATCGTCTGCATCGAGAAAACAGAAATAATCGCTTTCATCGTAATTCTCAATTATTTCTGTCCAACTATGCCCTTTTTCATGAACATGATTCTGCTTGTTTCTAAGCGCAATAATACGCGAATCTTTGGAAGCATATTGTTTGATGATTTCGCCCGTTCCATCTGTCGAAGCATTATCTAATAAATACCAAACCCAATTCTGGTCAGTCTGGGCAATAACGCTTTCAATCGCGCGCGCTATCGTTTTTTCCGCATTATAAGCGTAAGTGTAGAAAATACACTTTTTCAAGCAACATCATCCCCTAAGCATATAGAAATATTTTTATAAATTCACGTTTTTTTCATTTCCTATAGATTATGTGCGTTTATACAGAATGTTTCTTTGTACATTAAGAAGGACCTCTTGTAGTTACCACAAATGCGTGTGCAATTTGAATCGGCCAGCGTACAGGCGGTTATATCACTTTGGAAAATTCGCATATCTTTTGGCGATCCGCATTTTATCTTTATTCAGCGGAAGACTTCCACCTCTATAGGTGGTGAGATGAATGCGATTTTGATACCTTTTCAGTGGGTGTCCAACACCTACTAAAATAGAGAAACTCAGTCTAAGAACGCCACGTCCTGTGGCAACGACTGAGTGACCAACATCTAGTTGGCCCAAAGACTCCGGCGGATGTCACGGATTTTCAAAGGAATGAATTGTGCTAGCACAATTCAAAATCCGGACGTAATTACGCCATGGCGTAGTTGATTACTCTCCCAGATTAACGAGGTAATTCATCATATACTCTAGTTGCTTTTCAAAGCCCGTTAAGCTATTTGATTTAATGTTCTCACACATACGTTGCATAAAAGCGAACAAAGATTTTTCAATATCTTCAACAATTTCCGGTGCACGTTTGGAGAGGTATTCTGCCCGTGTTTGATACATCGCCAAATACTCATCAAGCAACTCCGGCGTCATCTGCTTGTTATGTATAAACGCCGTCATGTTGGACGAGTGCTTCCTAAAATAATACATCGGCATATTCCACACAGCTATTCGCCCTGCTCGCTCAAATACCTTGTAGATAATGTGAATGTCGTCCACCAGTACATTGTCCGGGAATGACAGTCCCGTCCACAAACTGCGCCGAAAGATCTTGGGCGGTGGTGCGGCGTTGTATAGGCGACGTTTTAATAACTCTCTTAATCCCTGTAATCGATCAAAAACGAACCGATCATTGCAAATGAAGTACGGCTCCAGCCTATCCCCGAAATCGTTATAGCTACCACACATAGCAATGTCGGCATTCTCTTCACGTGCAAGATCGGCGAGAAACGAGAGCATCGATGGCTCGCATCGATCGTCGTCATCCACAAATACAACATATTCGCCTGTAGCGGCAGCAAGACCGCTGTTGCGTCCAGACGATGCACCGTTGTTTTGCGATATTGTTAATAGTTTCACTCGCGCATTCGCTTCTGCGTAAGCGGTACAGAGTTCCGCTGTACCGTCCGTTGAACCATTGTTGACTAGAATTAGCTCATAATCACCGAATGTCTGATTCCGCAAGGAGTCCAGCATGGCTGGCAAGTACTGCTCACGGTTGTATGTAAGCAAAATAACGCTAATAAACGGCATAGACACCTCTCCAAATGTTAGAATTCGACGAAAAGCAAATCGCTTTCATCAATACCCAGCGCGATAAACTGTCTCCTGAGTTCCTCTCTCACATTTTGATATCCGGATACAATCAGGATTGTGATTGGCTTGTCACCAGCACTTTTCTTTACAGCGGCAGGGAGGTAAACAGGAATTCCATCAGCTAACATTCCATTTTTTTGTACATCGTTGTCAAAAAAACCAGAAAAAGAAAGGTTGCTTGCCTCAAAAGCAGTTTTTAAATATAAACCAATATGGCCCGTTGGAGCAATATATATATGTCCCTTCTTTGTTAAAACTTTCCTGGCCATTTGCTCAATTATGTTAAAGTATTGTACTCGTAAACTGGCAAGGCCCACTACAGTGCCCTCTGATAATAGTGTATCAATTACAGAACAACCGTAGTCTTTCGAGCTCGTGTCCGTATCTTCCAAATTTTTTTGCTCCAAGTATCTATCTATCTCGGCGGCGCTTTCGGTTAGTTGTTCATTGCTTACGGTGCATAATGCAGCAATGAGTTGGTAACGAAATTGTTCCATATAGACGCGGACAAAACCTCGCTCTTGTTCCGTTTTTGCCACATAGCGCATCAACAACGTCAAGGAGTGCAACAGCTTGCAGCACTCCGAGACAGCCTTGGATGGGGGTATTCTCGAAATTGATGAAGAACGCACACGGTATATGTAAACCAACATGTCAACATAGTGTACCGAGCGCGCCGAGAGCAAAGTACGGATAGATACGTAGACATCATGGTAAATATTCGCTGGCGTCTTTAAACTTTTTATGGACGCATTATAATACTCCCGTAATTTTCGTGAAAAAATCAGTCGCCACGTTGCTATATTAAATGGCTGTACTTTGGTTAGGTATTCAAGAGCTTGATCCTTATCTCGCCCGTTAATACGTTCAGTTTGATAAGATGTGTCAGTAAAATTAATGATACTTTCTTCTAAAACAGTACTGAACCGCCCGAAAAGCACATCGGGAGCATTGTTTCGTAAAATATTTGCTATTTCGCCATATGCGCCCGGAGCTAACATATCGTCACCATCTATATAATGTATATATTGCCCACACGCTTTTTGGGTGCCGTATATGACCGCCCTGCCGAAAATCGACTCACCGGTCAGCGCGTAATATCGTATCTGTTTATTATGCTTTGCGTATTCTCTACAAATGGCATCACTTCCGTCAGTAGAATTGTTATTAACCAAAACGATTTCATAATCATCAAAGGGCTGAATAATGATGCTGTCCAAACACGCACCAATATAACGCTCTAGATTGTATACACTTACGATAAAGCTTACAAGCGGTCTTTGCCCAGACATTTGCATATTTACACCTCTTTTATGATCTATTTTTCATTATTCCCGTTCATTTCTAAATATCTCAAATACCGTTCTATTCCAGTACGCGTATCTACGGTCGGCGTGTAAGCCAGTACTGTTTTTATTTTGCTTAAATCCGGACAGCGGCGCTGTGGGCTGTCTGTATTGTAATGTTTATCTGTATGCTCACTAAATATGATGCTCCCGTTATATCCGAAGAGGGAATTCCCAACGGAACAATATAGCTCCGCTAATTCCAAAATCGTCATTTCTTCCGTGTCGTTACCGATATTGAAGATGTCGTATCGCGCGTACAACGCACATTTTAGCGACGCGAGCGTCGTATCCGAAGTATAACAGAAGGTACGAGTCGCTTTACCGTCGCTATACAAGACAATCGGTTCATTCTGCAAAATATTCATCGCAAAATCCGCTGGGGCGCGTTTATCATTTGAATGTAGTCCGGGTCCGAAGCTATTGAACGGCCGTAACACCGTCACCGGGAAGGCTTTCTGATAATGAAAATTATAACAGAGCGTTTCGGCGTACCGTTTTGATTCATCGTAGCAGGAGCGTGGTCCGGAGCTGTTAACGTTGCCCCAATAGCTTTCTGGCGTTGGCACCATTTTTGGTTCAGGATCGCCATAAACCTCGCTGGTAGAGTAAAACAACAAATTGAAAATGCCTCTGCCACTGTAAAAGTCAAGCAGGCGCCGTAGCCCGACAACATCGGCGTCCATCGTTTCGATTGGATGCAATCTGTAGTATACAGGAGACGCCAGTGACGCCATATGAAAAATAAGGTCCGCGTCGCCGGCAAACGAAAAATCCTCCCGAATGACATCGCCCTCGCGCACCGTAAACAGGGGGTGGGTTTCTATTGCGTGGACCCACTTGGGCTTTCCGAAAATATAATTATCAAGCACGTATATATGTTTTACACCAAGTAGCTGCCCATAGTGGGCAAAAAACTGCACAAGCATAAATCCAAGGGAGCCAGCAAAGCCCGTAATTAATATTTTCCTTCCTGTTAAAGCACTGCGCTCGTACTCTGTTAAGCCATCCATGATACGCCGCAAGTCCTCTAGTAAAATTCTATTATCCGACATATTGTTCACCATTCCTTATCTATACAAATGTTTTGCCACGTCAGTCCAATTAACACTTAATTTTCTAAGAAATACCTGCAATCGACGAAGTGTGTATCCGGAAAGGTCTTATCAATTCCTTTAAATTCTTCCCAAGCGGTCACAAGTGCGACCGTGCGGCAAGTTTTGCACACTTCGTGCAGCGATTCGCAATAAGTAATAGGAAGTCTGTATATGTTTTGAAATTTCTGCATAGCAAGTGGGTCATAGGTATAGATATTAACATAACCGTCTCGTATTAATGTTTTGATGATCTTCACCGCTGGGCTGTCGCGGACGTCATCAGAGCCTGGTTTGAACGACAGACCGAGTATACCGATTTTCTCAGTTTTTTTGCCTGCCGCATGAGCAATTTTTCGAGCAGTCAGATCTGGCATTTCGTTATTAAGAGAAATTACACTTTCAAGTATTCGCGGCGTGAATCCTCGGCCTAGTGCGACAGCGTCAAGGGCAGCTGTGTCTTTCGGCAGGCAATACCCACCGTAACCACAGCCGGGATATATGTAGCTGCTAATTTCAGCGCCGGCAAACCGGCTGTCCTCATGCAGAATGCGAAACGCCCTTGCCGTTTCGATACCGCCAACTGCATCTGCTAGTAGAGCCATCTCATTCGAGTAGCTGATTAGTGCTGCAAGCAAGGAGTTTGATAAATATTTAATAAACTCAGCCGTGTTAGGCTCTACAAAATGAAGTGGCGCGCCAAACGGCATATAAAGCTCCGCGAGCACACTTTTTGCTATATCGTCAGTCACGCCGCAGACAATTCTGTCAGCGTTTATAAAATCCTCCCAGCAGCTACCTTCGCGCAAAAACTCCGGGTTTACCACAACCGGATTGTTTGCTCCCTTAGCACGGACATGCGGCGTGACTCGTTCGCTAAGCGTTCCCGGCGGAACCGTGGATTTTACGACAAGCACACATACTTGGGAGACTGTTTCAAGAACGCTGTCAATTGCAAATAGCAAATGTTCCAAATCCGCGCTACCGTCAGGCAGACTCGGCGTTCCAACACAGAAAAAACAGATGTCGCTCTTATACGCCGCTTCTATTGCACTGTCCACCAAGGTGAATGCTGTTCCGAGATTCCGCGCGAGCGCATCGTCCAATCCTGGCTCAAAAAAAGGGACTTTTCCGCCGGATATCACTGCACAGTGCTCTTTGTTAATGTCATATCCGTACACAGAAAAACCTTTGTCCGCAAAACCGAGTGCAGTGGTCAGTCCGACAAATCCAAGTCCAAACACGGCAATACGCATTTTTTTCCTCCTATCCCACATACAATATGGTGTCATAGCACATATAATCATTCTGAATACCGAGTATTGTCCTCGGTAATTTAGAATTCTCTTCTAGATTTTGGTATATGTAAATTGTAGGTTTTGGTTTACCTTGCTTAATTATTTCTGTGGAACCATGTAGCGTCTTTAATATCCATTTTAATGAAAGGTGGCAATACACTGAATTCCTTATCTTCAAAATAATAGTCAAGCAAATACCAGAACGTGGTATTCCTCTATGCTAGTTATGCTGTAAATAAAATTCGTTTTCTGAATTTCATAATCCCTTTAGTACCAGTGTGACATTCTAGTTGGCGGACAGCTTATTTGCTAAAATTATCCATATCCAGTTCATAACCATTTATACGGTTTACTCTGCTGGTTTAGACTATTTTCGCACTATCACCGAAAAGATTGATGATTTAATCCACCCACACTTTCCACTTCGCGTTGCCACTCGCCCAATCCGCTTCAAGTACCCTTTTATCCCGAGCTGTATCCATGCAGGACCAGAATTTGTTATGCTTATAGACACCTAGCTTGCCATCCGCACTCAAGCGCTCAAGTGGCTTACGCTCAAAAATCGTTGTATCTCCATCTATATAATCAAAGACTTCTGGTTCCATCACCATGAAGCCTGCGTTTATCCAAACACCGTCTTCTTGCGCCTTTTCATGAAACCCAGTTATTGTTCCGTCACGGTCGTTGATGTTAAGCATGCCAAATCGTCCACCTGGTTGAATCGCGGATAATGTGACAATCTTTCCTGAATTTTCGTGCGTCTGTACGAGTTTTGTTAAATTAATGTCACTGACACCGTCGCCGTAAGTCATCATAAACCGCTCATTGCCGATATAGGGTGCAATGCGCTTAAGACGTCCACCAGTTTGTGTGTGCAACCCCGTATCAACAACGGTAACTTTCCATGGCTCCGCAACGTTTGCATGTACAATCATCTTGTTCTCAGCTGTAAAGTCAAATGTCATATCGCTGCGGTGTATGTAATAGTTGGCAAAGTATTCTTTAATCATATGTCCCTTGTAACCGCAACAAATTATGAATTCATTGAAGCCATAATGAGAGTAAATCTTCATAATATGCCATAAAATCGGTGCATCGCCGATCTCTATCATTGGCTTAGGTCGTAAATGCGATTCTTCACTTATGCGAGTACCAAAACCTCCCGCGAGAATTACTACTTTCATACGAACCTCCATTTCAGCTTTAGGTCTAAAAGACCGAAAGCAAATCATTGTTTTGCTCCTCTTTAAATGCATGATAATTCAGCTAATTAATGCTCCCTTATACTTTAGTTTGAAGAAAGTTTTTTATATTCGTCACTGAAGGTATTGACGAATGTTATGACTGCGAATAGAAGCCTGTGCCCAAAAGGGAAAAGGTTCTTGGTGATGCCGACGACAAACGTTACAAAAGTTTGAATGTCGTCACAGGTCAGTGTGGAACACAGAAAATCGTGACTTGTTGTTATTCTTGGAATAATACGGGGGACTTGTTTGAGTGGTACCATGTCTCTTATTGTCTATCGAAAAATTAAACATAATGCCACATTTCATAGAAAAGGGAAAGTTTTAAAGTTTACAGATTATCTGGTTATCTCCTTATTCCCCGATGAAATATAATATGTCGATGAATATGCTGGGATGAGGTTTGGTGAAAAGTTTAAGTATCTTTAAATTATCGTTGTGAAAAATTATACATTTTAGAATATGATATGCAATTCAATCGTATGTCGAAAAACTAAAATCTGGGTCAGATTTTAGCTTCGTTTATAACGGCATGAATCGTTTCAATCCTTTTTTCGTACATGAAACAATGACGAATGGTTTGAACCCTCGCTTACTCCACAAATCGATGTTTCACATGTCTATGATTTTGTTCAATAAAAATTATTGTGATGTGTGATGATACAGTGTTTGGTTCTAGTGCAAATATACGAAGAGAAATTAAGCCTCCGAATTTCCGATGGAACTTGAAGAAAACGGTAGTCGATGAAACGCGGCAGAAAAAAACAACGAAACCTAGTTGGACTATTTTCTTTTTGATTTGAATAAACTGGATATTATCGAAAGGGAATTGGAGATGTGAATGGTAAAAGATATTTCGTTGGATTTGGTTATGAATAAGCCTAATTACCTAGAGTTAATTATCGATAAATGCGCCGAACTTCTAAAAAAATCCGAAAGTACTGCTATTGTTTTATTTGGTGCTGGCGAGATTGGGGTTGAATACCTGAGATATTTCAGGGCTCATCATATAGCCGACAGGCTTCTCTTTTGCGATAATGATTCAAGAAAGCGGGGAACTCAAATAGAGGGGGTTCCTATCATAAGCTTTGATGATCTAAAGAAAAAGTATAGTGATAGTATTATTCTTATTACATCATATCAATACAGTGAAGAAATATCTGTTCAATTAAAAGAAAACGAATTGCACCACAACCTGATTGAACATATTGTCGCATCAGACATTGCTTTTTATTTATTATTCCGGAATTACTCAGCGGTAGTGAGTATGCATACCGCTGATTTTAACACCGTTTACAACATGCTTGCAGATGAACAGTCCAAGCATGTTTTTTATGAACGAATCAATTATTGTATTACTGGGAACCGCGAACATCTGATTCCTTTGAAAAGCGAGGCTCCCCAGTATTTCGAATCCGATATAATCGCATTGTCTGAGGAAGAAGTCTTTGTTGACGGAGGGGCTTTCACCGGCGATACCGTAGAAATGTTTCTTGAGCAAACCGGAGGCAAGTATAAGAGAATCTATGCTTTTGAACCGGAGGAACTTAAACACAAACAGTTTCTTGACAAGTTTGCACAATCGGCAAATATTGAGCTTATACCGTGCGGCCTTTGGAGTAAAAAAGACCAGCTCCCCTTCAATGCACAGGGGAGTGTAGCCAGCGGGTTAAGCGCCAACGGAAATATTGAGATTCCTGTTATATCTGTTGATGAAGCGCTCAAGGGGGAGCCCGTTACCTTTATCAAAATGGACATAGAAGGTGCAGAGTTAGAAGCGCTCAAAGGTGCTGAGCAGACAATAAGAGAATATAAACCAAAACTTGCTATATGCGTGTATCATAAACCGTTGGATATCGTACAAATACCTTTGTATTTAAAGCAGCTAGTACCAGAATATAAACTATTTATGAGGCATTACAGCGATGGATTTTGTGAAACTGTATGTTATGCGGTGACATAAGGGGAGGAATACATGCCGATTCTAAGCGTTATTATCCCTGTATATAATGTCGAATCGTATTTGGACGAATGCCTTCAAAGCATCTTAAACCAGAGTGATATCGATTATGAAGTTATATTAGTCGATAATGCATCAACGGATCAAAGTGGCCGTATTTGTGATGATTATGCAGCACGTTACAAACATTTCAAAACAATTCATCTGGATGTGAATAGCCTTCCTGCGGGGGCAAGGAATGCAGGTTTAAGAATAGCAGCAGGAGACTATGTCCATTTTTGCGATAGCGACGATTATTATACATATGGGGTATTTTTACAAATCAAAGATTTATTACAGCGTTCTAGTCCAGATGTGCTTATGGGGCGGTTTGTTTGCGTACCGGAAAAAGGGGCGTACATTACGAACGACGTTACTCTCGATCCAGACGTTTTTAAAGGGTGTTGTTCAAGTTCAATGGCACAATACCTGCTCGGCTTGCCTAATCTGTTATGCACCTCTTGGAAATTGATTGTAAGCCGAGAATTATTATTGGCTAACCGCATTACGTTTCCCGAAGGATGCCATTCGGAGGATGAGGAATGGTTTCCGAAAGTAATATGTTGCGCCAATACATTCGCTTTGCTACATGAGCCTTTTTATTGTTATCGCCCGAGAGCAAGCGGATCGGTAACGGCAACGAAAGAATATTTAAACAGCAAGTCTCATCTCATCGTAACTTTGCATTTACTGAGGTTTCTTCATGAAAAGAATTATGAAGATGCCCGGCGCGACTTCATCTATTCGCGTGTTGACTTTCTACTTGGCTTATTCGCAACCCGTTGCGATACGTTTTGTAGAAGGGAGTTACACGAATTAGCTGACATCATTGAAAAGAATATGGACATTTTTCCACTGGTTGAAAAATTGCCGCGGAATTATTATTTATTTGAATTGATCAACGTGTATGGCCCTTTCATCGGAATATGTATGTACCGTACATTGGTTGTAGAAACGACATTGGCATTGTTGTACGGTCAAGAGGACAAAGAGATGATTTATGTATTCCCTACAGGATATAGCGGCGAAGGCACAGCTAGAATCTTGCAGAACGCGGGGTACAATGTAAAAGGTTTTTTGGATAACAGCGAGCAAAAAGTCGGCTGTGTCATCAATGGACTCCCTGTTAGTTTGCCTAGTACATTAGAACGAATGTCGCCAGAATCCCGGGACGGTCTATTCGTAATCGTGACAATACAGAGCGAGCGTATTGCACAGTTGATAAAGAAGCAACTAATGGAACTAGGGCTTCGTGATTGCCAATTTGCCAGCAGAATCTATTAGGGATCACCATACATAACTATCAATTTAAGAGGAATTTTTAGCCTTAATGAGGAAATTATACAATGTCATATCCGTGCCACTGTATATGATACATCATCATTAGTGCGTGAAATAATAAAAAAATATTAGTTGGTTGGAAACAATTAACCTCCATTTTGAGCAATGTTTATTCAAAATGGAGGTTTTTTATTGCAAATGAAGTCGCTGCTTTTTCAATTTTTTGATTCCTTTCGTCATTTTTTGTTTTATTTAGTAATCTTCCAGTACAGCTATGAATAAAATTTTTAAATAAGTGAAAAAACATGACTTTTCGACTTTTTGGGTAAGGATTGACTGATTTTGTTTGAAAGGAAGAGAATAGCTGTTATTTTGTCATGTTAACTTTTTTATCTAGTCAATGATTTTAAGGTATGCTAACATTCATTAAAAAAACTGAATTATCTAAAAATACGTTCCAGAAATCTTGAAATGGGGGTGTGTACAATAGAGTACGCCGTTTTTCAACCCATTGAACTAGATAATTGTTCGATGAAGGAGTCAACGCCGGCCATTTATGAAAATGGGGAGCCATTAATTCAAATCAGAGAAGATCGCCCTAGAATATTTATAGAGCCCATTTATTATCAACAAAAAATTCCTAATAGTTTACGTGCAATTTATTTGCGTGAGGGTGTATATGAACGACTCACACAAGCACTTTTGTTGTTACCTAATAATTATAGCCTTATTTTATATGATGGCTATAGACCATTTCAGGTGCAGCAGTATTTGTTTCGTCATTTTTCAATACAAATGAAGCAACAATTCCCTCATTTTACCCAACAAGAGATTGAGAAGGAAACGCGCAAATACGTGGCGTTTCCAAGCATTGATCATGCTCATTTGGCTCCTCATTTAACAGGGGGAGCGATTGATGTAACACTGGGAGACTTAGATGGCAATGCTTTAAATTTAGGTACAGCATTTGATGAAATTAGTGAAAAATCTGCGACATGCTATTTTGAACAACATCCAGCGGAAGATTGGGAAGCCTGTGTTCATCGGCGTCTTCTATTTAACTGTATGACAATGGTTGGGTTTACAAATTATTCAGAGGAATGGTGGCATTACGATTTTAATAATGTTTCATGGGCTAGACGTGTAGGGGCGCAGGAAGCTAGTTATGGAGCTGTGGACGCAATAATCCAAGATAATAAAGTAAAGGAGTTTCGATTGCTATGAAGGTTTATATTAGTGCAGATATTGAAGGAATTACTGGCACAACAGCTTGGAGTGAGACGGAGCTAAACGCGCCAGATTATCAGTTTTTCCAAAAGCAAATGACAAAGGAAGTAGAAGCCGCTATAGAGGGGGCTATTCTTGGTGGAGCGACAGAAATTTTATTAAAGGATGCTCATGATTCAGCACGTAATCTTGATATTTCTAATCTACCAGTAATTTGCAAGGTTATTCGAGGGTGGACATATGACCCGATGTGTATGGTTGCAGGACTTGATAAGAGCTTTGATCGCGCCGTTTTTATTGGCTATCACAGTAAAGGAGGGAGCGCGCGTAATCCTTTAGCACATACGCTTTGTGTTTTTGCCGATGTGAAAATTAATGGGGAGTATGCGAGTGAATTTTTAATTAATACGTATGCGGCTGCTTTACATGGTGTCCCAGTTTCGTTCGTTAGTGGCGATGTAGGATTAACTGAGGAAATACAATCTATCAATCATAACATCATCACATTTGCCACGAAAGAAGGGATAGGAAATGCGACCATTAGCGTGAGTCCACAGCTGACGATTATGGAAACGAAACGACTTGTCGAGGATTCGATGAAGGTGGCACGTGAAGATTTACAAGTCTCATTACCAGACCGCTTTGTAGTGGAAATCATTTATCGTGATCATACACGAGCATATCGAAATTCTTTCTACCCGAATGCTACGTTTAAACCACATAATACAGTGGAATTCGTAACGGATGATTTTTATGAGGTGCTTCGACTTTTACAGTTCTTAACATAAGTAACTTAAAGGTAGGTGAATGGATGAAAATTAAAAATATTGTCGTAGGGAAGGTAGAGGCACCGCTAATAACACCGTTTAAAACAGCTTTAAGAACCGTTCATAGTATTCACAACATTGCCGTCTATGTTCACGCTGACGATGGGCAAATAGGCATCGGTGAAGCGGCACCGACTGCAGCTATTACTGGTGAAACATTAAAGTCTATTTCTCACACTATAGAAGAGTATATAAAGCCAGCCATTATCGGAATGGATATTGAAGAATTAACAGAAATCATGGAGCGCATTGACAACAGTATTTATCAAAACACCAGTGCAAAAGCTGCGGTAGATATGGCAATTTATGATTTATTTGCAAAACACTATCAAACACCTCTGTTTAAATTATTAGGGGGCTACCGGAAAGAGTTAATAACAGATATTACGATAAGTGTAAATGATGCTGAAGAAATGGTGAAGGATAGTGTAGCCGCCGTACAGCGTGGTTTTCAAATCTTAAAGATTAAGGTGGGGAAAGATCCAGCGGGGGATGTAGAGCGAGTTGTTGCTATTCGTGATGCAGTTGGACACGCCATAACATTACGGGTTGACGCGAATCAGGGCTGGACACCGAAGCAAGCTGTACAAATTATTAGTGCACTTGAAGATGCTGGTACAAATGTTGAATTGGTTGAGCAGCCTGTTAGTTGCCATAATTTGGAAGGGATGCAATTTGTAACGGCCAATACATTGACAAATATATTGGCAGATGAAAGTGTTTTCTCTGCAAAAGATGCCTATACCATTATCGAAAAGCGAGCTGCAGATTTGATTAATATTAAGCTCATGAAAACAGGAGGCATTTATCAAGCGCAGAAAATTTGCCACATTGCGGAGACGAATGACATACCATGCATGATTGGTTGTATGCTAGAGACAAAAATTAGCGTTAGTGCTGCTGCACATTTTGCCGCATCACAGAAAAATATCACGATGGTAGATTTAGACGGTCCTAGTTTATGTTTGAAAGATCCTATTGTCGGTGGCCCGCTATTTGAAAATGATCGAATTAGGATGACGGATGCAGTTGGATTAGGATTCTCGTAATAAAGTGTTGCTTTCATCAGTGAGGGGTTCGTCCCCCTCACTGACGACTGATAGTTAATCTCGTTCCGCTAACGTGAGATTTTTAACTGTCACTTAATGTAGATAAATAAGATTACTAGGGGGATACTTATGAGGAAAAGGTATTGGTTGCTTTTCGTGTGTCTTGCTGTAATGATTTGTGCAGCATGCAGTGATGATTCTGCAAGTGAAAAAAAATCAGAGTATCGCGTTGTTTATTCGGGGGAAATAAAAACGTTAAATTACTTAAAGACCTCTGAAACCAATGAGTTTGCTGTGGCGGCGAACTTGATTGATGGATTAATTGAGTATGATAAGTATGGTGTTGTACAACCAAGCTTAGCCAAAGAATGGTCACCAAATGACGATACTACAGCTTGGACGTTCAAGCTACGTGACGACGCAAAATGGGTCACTCATGATGGCAAAGAGTATGCGGATGTTGTTGCTCAAGATTTTGTAGATGGCTTACATTATGTCCTTGATGCGAAAAATGAATCATCAACAGCTTGGATTGCTACAGTTGTGAAAAATGGAGAAGCCTTCTATAACGGTGATCTGACAGATTTTTCGAAGGTTGGCATAAAGGCGATAGATAAACATACAGTAGAATATACTTTAGAAAAGCCAACACCTTATTTCCTTTCTATGTTGAATTATGTCTGCTTCTTTCCGGTTAATGGTAAGTTTATAGCAGAAAAAGGTGATAGTTTTGGTACAACTCGTGAAAATTTCCTTTATAACGGATCTTATATTTTAGATAAATTTGAACCGCAAAATGAGCGAGTACTTGTGAAAAACGATACGTATTGGGATAAAGACCATGTTCTGATTGATCGTATTCGTTATAAATACAATAAAGAAGCGGCTACAGTTGCACCAGAATTGTTTTTACGGGGAGAAGTCGATTCAGCGAGTATTCCAACTTCTATTATTGATGAGTGGTTTAAAGATGATAAGAAAAAATCACAAATTCGCCAAACGCAAAATAACTTCTATACGTATTTCTATGCTTTAAACTTTAATCCGCAATTTGATGCGGAATACGAGCCTGGAAATTGGAAGAAAGCGGTCAATAATAAAGATTTCCGAAAATCGCTATTCCATGCACTCGACCGTGAATCTGCAATGTTAACTTTAGAACCTTATCATCCAAAAGATTTGCTTAGCAACACGATCACTCCTAAAAACTTTGTCAATGTGGAGGGGGTTGACTATACACAGTTAGCACCATTAGCTGATCGTACAAATAATGACTCTTTCAACAAAGAGAAAGCTTTGGAATACAAGGAAAAAGCGAAAAAAGCGCTAGCAAGAAAAGTAACCTTCCCAGTAAAAGTATTGATGCCTTATAACTCCGGTATGCCAGATTGGGCAAATCGTTCACAAGTCGTTGAACAGCAGATTGAAAAACTATTAGGTACTGATTATGTAGATATTATCATTGAGGCAGGACCATCTACAGGCTTTTTATCAGAGGTTCGTAAACCTGGTAAATTTGCTTTTCTTGAAGCAAACTGGGGTCCAGACTATGCCGACCCATCAACGTATACGGATCCATTCATTGTAGGCGGTACTTATAATAAACCGGAGCTAGCTGAAGGATATACAGAAGCAAACGGAAAATCAAAATATCAAAACTTAGTGGACGAAGCAAATGCGACGATTGATACAGCAAAACGTTATGAATTATTTGCCAAAGCGGAAGCCTTCTTAATTGATGAGGCATTTGTTATCCCCTATTCAGTTGGGGGAAGTGGCTATGTAGCTTCTAAATTAAATCCGTTTGAGGCTCAATATTCACCATTTGGTGTGACTACCGAGAAAGTTAAAGGTCAGCGAGTTTTAGACAAACCAATGAGTAACGAGGAGTTTAAAGAAGCTTTAGCAAAATGGGAGCAGGAACGTGCGGAGGCGTTAGCTAAAGCAGCGAAATAATGATGGATAGCTGAAACAATCGGGCATTGATGATGGAGAAAATAGTAGGATCTTTGCTACATTCAAGAAAAAGTCAAAAGCGGTTCGTATTTATGAAGGAGATACCGAAATAAAAAAGTCGGCATCTCCTTCTGTCTTTCTGAAGAAGGAGGATGAAATGATGCTGAGGTATATAGGTAAACGTTTATTACAATCAGTTTTAACACTATTTATTATCATTACGATTGTTTTTTCATTACTACGCTTAATGCCGGAGGAAGGTTATTTAGGGGCAGCAGCGAATAAAATGTCACCTGCACAGCAAGAAGTATATTTAACGAATTTAGGTTTACGTGACCCGTTACTTGTACAGTTGGGAAATTTTTACGCTAAGCTGTTTCATGGTGATTTAGGTAAATCTGTTACATATCGGACAGATGTACCAGTCGTCACGATTATTGCAGATAAGATCCTGTATTCCTTGCTATTTGGTTTAGGGGCGGTTGCGCTATCTCTTCTAATTGGAGTTCCGCTCGGCATAGTGATGGCCCAGATGAAGGGACGCTGGCTGGACCGCTTAGGGACAGGCTATATTGTCATTATCGTTGCAGTGCCAGCCGCCGTCTATTATTTAGTTATTCAAATGTATATTACAGAAATTTTTCATTTACCAATGCTTTTCGATGAATATAATCCTATTACTTGGATTTTACCACTGATTTCAATGGCGCTAGCACCGACTGCTTCCTATGCTATGTGGATGCGGCGTTACATGGTGGATGAACTAAACAAAGATTATATAAAGCTAGCGAGAGCAAAAGGAGTGAAAGAGCGTACATTAATGTTTCAACATGTATTACGAAACGCTTTTATTCCGATGGCACAGTATTTACCAGCAACTATTCTTTTTACCATTACAGGCTCCATCTACATTGAATCCTTATATTCTATTCCTGGTATGGGGGGCTTACTCGTAGATGCCATACAGCGACAGGATAATACGATTGTACAAGGCTTAGTGCTTGTATTCTCTTCGCTTGGCATTATCGGCCTAATTTTAGGTGATATTGCAATGGCCGTTGTTGATCCGCGCATTAAATTGGGGAAAGGGGAGAGTGTACGTTAATGGGAATGTATTCAGAAGAAATAAACAATATCTCAAACAAATCACGTGAATCATTGTTCGATTTTGCGGAAGTGGATGAACGTCAAGCTGAAGAAACAGCCTATTCTAATTATTCCTATTGGCGTTCAACATGGAAATCCTTTTTAAAAAATCGCATTGCTGTCTTTTTATTAGTTGGTGTGCTAATTATCGTAGCTTTTACCATTTTACAACCGTATTTACCAGTACAAAAATCACCGACTGAAATATATATAGATGAGCAGACAGGTCTCCAAGCACGTAATGTTGCACCAAACGCTGAATTTTGGTTTGGGACAAATTCCATTGGGCAGGATTTATGGTCACGTATTTGGGCAGGAACAAGGACCTCATTATTTATTGGCTGTGTGGTTGCTTTAGTAGAGGCTATCGTCGGTATTACGATCGGTACACTTTGGGGTTTTTCGCGGAAATTAGAGGCACCCATTACACAGCTTTACAATGTCGTTGATAACATACCAACAACGATTGTCCTAATTTTAATGTCCTATATTTTACGACCAAGTATTTCAACGATTATTATTGCAATGTGTATAACGGGCTGGGTAGAAATGGCAAGATTTATACGCAATCAAATTGTTATTTTGCGTGATCGTGAGTATAACTTAGCCTCAAAATGTTTAGGAACACCTGATTATCGAATTATTTTAAAAAACCTATTACCCTATCTTATTTCCGTCATTATGTTACGAATGAGTCTAGCGATACCATTTGCTATAGGCTCAGAAGTGTTTTTAACATATATCGGATTAGGCTTACCGATTAGTGAGCCGTCTTTAGGAAATTTAATCAATGAAGGACGAGTACTCATGATGTCGCCAGAATTAAGATATCAGCTTATTTTCCCAAGTATTGTATTAAGCGTCATTACGATTGCATTTTATATTATAGGAAATTCATTTGCAGATGCAGCAGATCCGAAAAATCACGTATAAGGGGATGTAGGAAGTGACACAAACTCAAACACGTATTTTAACTATTCAAAACCTAGTCATTAAATTTACACTTCGTGGCAGGGTACTAACGGCCATTCGTAATATTTCCCTTGATTTATACAAAGGTGAAAGTCTAGCAATCGTTGGCGAATCAGGTTCAGGAAAATCTGTTTTAATGAAATCAATCATGGGCTTGCTCGATAAAAATGGCTACATCGATCAGGGAGAAATTATTTACAATGAACGGGATTTAGCACAGTTTAAAACCGAGCAGGAGTGGCTAAGTATTCGTGGAAAAGAAGTGGCAATGGTTACACAGGATCCAATGACATCATTAAATCCACTGAAAACGATTGGCAAGCAAATTGAGGAATGTGTTTTTTTACATCAGAATTTAAAGGGCAAGGCAGCATATGAAGAAACGTTAAAATTGCTAAAAGATGTTGGCATTCACGATGTGGAAAAGCGTTATAAGCAATATCCTCACGAATTTTCAGGCGGCATGCGTCAACGAATTGTCATAGCTATTGCGCTAGCGTGTAAGCCTAAGATTTTAATATGTGATGAGCCAACAACTGCATTAGACGTAACAATCCAAGCGCAAATTTTGCAGCTTTTAAAAAATCTTCAACAAAAATATGGACTAACGACCGTTTATATAACGCATGATTTAGGTGTTGTAGCGAAGGTTGCTGACCGTATTGCAGTGATGTATGCAGGTGATGTTATCGAAATAGGGAAGACGCATGAAATTTTCTTTAATGGCAAGCATCCTTATACATGGGCACTCATTTCTTCTTTACCACAACTAGGCTCAAAAGGGCAGCAGCTTTATTCTATCAAAGGCACTCCACCAAATCTATTTCAAGAAATTAAAGGAGATGCTTTTGCTCCCCGCAATCAATATGCGTTAAAGATTGATTTTGTGGAACGTCCACCCTTTTTTCAGGTGAGTGACACACATTATGCTCGTACGTGGCTATTAGATCCACTCGCACCGAAAGTAGAACCCCCTGAAGCGCTACAAGCCTTTTTTAAAGAAGGGAGACGATATGCGCATGAGTCATAAAGAAGTAGTAGTTGAGGTAAAAAATTTAAAGGTTGTTTTTGGGAAAGGCAAAAATAAATTTATAGCGATTGATGATGTCAGCTTCGATATTTACAAAGGTGAAACATTCGGTTTAGTAGGTGAATCAGGCTCTGGAAAAACAACAATCGGCAGAGCTATTATGCGTATCAATGAAGTTACTGAAGGACAAATACTGTATCACGGAAAGAAACTAAATGGCAAAATATCGAAAGAGTGGGATCGAGAAATTACACAGAAAATCCAAATGATTTTTCAAGATCCTATGGCATCGCTAAATGAACGCGCAAAGGTAGATTATATTATTTCTGAGGGACTTATGAATACAAAAAACTTTAAAAATGAGGCTGATCGTCAACAGAAGGTACGCAATGCCTTATTAAATGTAGGATTATTACCGGAGTTTTCAAGTCGTTTCCCACATGAATTTTCAGGAGGGCAGCGTCAGCGGATCGGCATTGCGCGTGCACTAGTAATGGAGCCAGAGTTTATTATTGCGGACGAACCAATTTCAGCATTAGACGTATCCATTCGTGCACAAGTATTAAATTTACTAGCCAATCTACAGCAGCAAAATGATTTAACCTATTTATTCATAGCGCATGACTTATCGGTAGTCCGATTTATTACGGATCGAACTGCTGTTATTTATAAAGGTAAAATTGTTGAGCTAGCTGAGACGGAAAAGCTGTTTGCTAATCCTCTTCATCCTTATACAAAGGCATTATTATCGGCAGTACCGGAGCCGAATCCCTATAAGGAGCGTGATAAAGTCGTAGAAATCTATGATCCATCACAGCATAACTATGACATTCAGCCACCGTCATTTACCGAAATAGAAGAAGGTCATTTTGTCTTGGCTAATGAAGGGGAATTGGAAAGATACCGAACTTCACTAAAAATGGAGGTAAGCAAATGATTCGTCCAAAGGCATTGAAAAAAGGTGACACAATTGGTCTAATAAGTGCTTCGGGTGCAACCCCACCTGAAAAATTTCTCCCTGCCGTTCAAAGTATTGAAAAGCTAGGTTTTAAGGTTATCGCTGGGGAAACATGTCAGGCGAGGCATGGTTACTTAGCAGGCTCTGATGAATTAAGAGCATCTGAAGTAAATCAAATGTTTAGGGACACTAATATTGACGGCATTTTCTGCATACGTGGTGGTTACGGGGCGACGAAAATTTTACCGCTTCTAGATTTCGATATGATAAAAGCCAACCCAAAAGTATTTGCTGGTTATAGCGATGTAACAGCATTACATATCGCTTTTAACCAACAATGTGGCTTTGTTACGTATCATACACCAATGCCCTCTACAGAATTTATTCGGCCAGAGATGGATCAGTATACGTGGAAGTCCTTTATCGAAAGTGTGACGGCAACAGAACGTACGGACTACTGTCTTGAAAATCCACCTGGGCAAACTATGACGACGCTTGTAGCCGGAAAAGCTACAGGCCAACTTATTGGTGGGAACTTAACACTAGTGACGGCATCTCTTGGGACACCTTATGAAATTGATACAAGGGGTAAAATTTTATTTTTAGAAGATGTAGATGAAAGTGAGCAACGTGTGGATCGGATGCTTACACAGCTAAAATTGGCAGGCAAACTAGATGAGGTGGCCGGAATCTTATTGGGAGCTTGGACAAATTGTGGTCCTGAAAATCCAAAACATCCCGAACGCAGCCTATCACTACAAACAATTTTTCAAGAAATTTTAGGTCCACTTCATAAACCTATTATAAAGGACATTACATGCGGTCACTGTTTACCAACGATGTCACTACCATTTGGTCGAACGATGACAATGGACGCGGAGAATCAGTTGTTAAAAGTTATAGAGTAGGTGTGAATTATGAAGCAAACGATTACACGGATTCTTCAAAAAGCTCCCTATAAAGTGCATATGTTTGTGAAAGATTGTAAGACGGAGCATTTTTTTATTAGCGAAAAACTAGAAGACCCATTTTCCAGTGCAAGTTTAATTAAGGTGCCTATATTGCTTGCTGTTCTAAATTATGTAGAAAGCAACAACCTATCATTAGAGCAAGAGATTATGATAGCACCAGAAGAATGGGTTGATTTTAGTGTTATTAGTGAACAGCGTTTAGAGCAAAGTACTATCTATGAGCTTTTAGTGTGGATGATTATTATGAGTGATAATACAGCAACAAATGTATTAATCGATGTTCTAGGGATAGATACACTCAATCAATATTTTCGTCAAATTGGGCTGCTGCAAACTACCATTCAACGAAAGATGATGGATTTCGAAAGGCTAGCAAAAGACTTCGATAATACAACGACGGCAAGAGATATGGCACTGCTATTTGCAAGAATTTATCGTAGGGACTTGTTATCATCAGCATTTAGTGAGGTAGCGATAGATATTTTAAGTCGTCAACGTGTACACGAATCACTAAAACGTTACTTAGTAGATGATGTGAAAGTTGCTCATAAAACAGGTGGTCTTGATACAGTAGATCATGATGTTGGAATTGTCTACAACAGCTCTCGGGATTATCTAATTGGCGTTTTCGTCACTGAGGTTACTAGCAATGATCATGCAAGGCAGCTAATTGGTCGAATATCCAAAGTTGTTTATGATTATTTGGTAAAGAGAAAGGAGATGAAAGAGTGAATGCCATTGTGACATCTATGATTGCAAATTTACATGCAAAGCCAGAAGCAGTTTCAGAAATAGTGGATGAGCTACTATATGGAATGGTTGTCCGAATTATAGAAGTAGTGGATAAGAACTGGATCCGCATACAAACTGCTTATCGCTATGAAGGTTATTGCCAGAAGGATAACTTCCTGGTGGATGCTGCAAAAACGGACATCTGGCTACAAGAAGCGAATCATTTTATTAGCCAAAGCTTCGCTGATGTTTTGCAGGAGCCTCGAATTCAGAGTCCGAAAATGATGACACTCGTTAAAGGCTCAATCATCTGTTCAACGGCTATTGGCGAGCTAGATCCTGAATGGGCAGCAGTGCAATTAGTGGCAGAAGAGATTGGTTATGTACGTAGGCAATGGTTACAAGAAAAAATTCCAGAAAATAGCTTATCCGAGCAACAATTACGAGAAAATGTAGTTCAAACGGCGCTTAGCTATTTAGCAACACCCTATCGCTGGGGAGGAAAATCGCCGTTAGGTATTGATTGCTCAGGTCTATGTTCTATGGCATATATGCTAAACGGAGTATATATTTATCGCGATGCCAAAATCGTTGAAGGTTTTCCTATCCAGGAAATATCCCTAGAACACATACAAAAGGGAGACTTATTATACTTCCCAGGACATATTGCACTATATTTAGGCGACAACCTTTACGTACATTCTTCGCTTGCTGGGAACGAGGTTAATATAAACAGTCTGGACGAACAGCATCAAAAATATCGGAAAGATTTGGCGACATCTATTACCGCTGTTGGCAGCTTATTTAAATAATAAAGTGTAGGGAAGCTAGACGGAGGGCACTGAAAAAGTCTATATCTTCTCACATCGCGAGGTATTTAACGAGTAAATCGTTGAATACCTCGCTTTTTTCATTTGGCACTGTGATTCTACTGTTGTTTTCCGAAGCATTCCGCTCGCTTTCCGCGGGCGAGCGCCGAGCCTCCTCCTACGCTTCGCTTCGTGCGGGGTCTCGTCTGTCTCGCTTTCCCGCAGGAGTCGAGCGATGCTTCTCCAAACAACGCAATGTATCACACTATTATTTTAGTCACGCTTTCCTATATAATAAAAGAACTAATGTGCAGGTGGTGCCCCCGATGATTTCAAATCAAAAGCACGTACGGGTAAAAAAGGAACGAGTATGAGTCAAAGTCAGACATTTTATTTTGACATTGAAAAATGCAAAGTATGTCCAATGAGAGATGGCTGTTATAAAGAAGGCGTAAAAAGTAAAACATATTCTGTCACAATGAAGTCGGATACACATGCCGAACAAGAGGCATTTCAAAATACGGAAGCATTTAAGCAATTAGCCGCAAATCGCTACAAAGTAGAAGCGAAGAATAGCGAATTAAAAACGGACACGGGTACGATACGGCATCGACTGCGGGTCTATTTGGCATGGAAATTCAAGGTGCTACAACGATATTCGCTGTCAATTTAAAACGGATATTAAAGCTATTAAACGAAAATAAATAAGGAATAAGGAATAGAGACAGAAATAAGGCACTTCCTGTTCAAAATTGAACAAGAAATGCCTTATTTTTATCTGAGAAAGGTTCGCTTTTATGAAAACGTAAGTTTTTCAGTGCCCTCTCTATATAGGGTAGCTCTTTTTACGGACATAAAAGTGGGTTGCTATGTAAGAACAACCCACTTTAATAATATGGAATTTTTATATTATTTTTACATAAAAGTCTTTGCCGTTTATAATCTCGGTCAGTTCAATGTTATGATTTGTTTTATAATAATTATAAATACTATGGGCTAACCCAGAGTGTCCATTTAAATATGTTCCCTTTTTAATCTCTCTGCGTGGATTATGGAAGTCAAAATACAAGCGAGAATCGTGGCACATTGCATTTAAAATTGCTTTAAACTCTTGTTCTTCAATATGAATCCCGCGTGTATATTTGCACTCCCTGCGGTACGTATCATGAGAAACATTCACCGGCGACGACTCAAGAACCATTTCGATTTTTTTACTCAAATGTTAGCAGCTCCTTTTCGGAAATTAGCACTAAAGGGTAGAAAAAAGACGTGAATTTTTAAAAAAGAAGTAACTATTGCTAATACTTATCATCTAAAGTTAGAGATGATATTTTTTTATATAAGTGGATTGAAGCGGCTCATCGGACGCCCCCTGGAAAGAGCCCAGTCGGAACGGAGATCAACCACGCGCTATTACTAGCTCAAGTATATAATTATCGGAAAATTATAGCAATATTTTCCCTACCAATCTTGTTGCTGCATTTCTTCAGCTACTATTTGTAAATCATAAGCGGTAATCATCAAAAGTATATAGTCATGTGTTTCCATATATTTTTCTGCTAGACGTTTCATATATTTCGGGGAGCCTTCATTTTCTTCATCATAAATAAGCAGCAGACCATCTGTATTTTGAATAATGAATTTATCCTTTTCGATAAATTGCCACGGAGCCTCGTATGGTTTTTTCGTTACACTCGTTACAAAGTCTGCTTGAGCTATTAATGCTTGATATTTCTCTTTTTTATGTTCTTGCCAATTTTTTTCTTGCTCTAAAAAAGGAGTGATAACAGAATATTTTAAATGAGGAAATTCCTTTCTTAACATAAGAATAACCTCAGCAGCCCATGTTTCTACACCTTGCTGGCCACTAATAATTACCCATTCTAAACCTTCATCGATCAATATACGCAGGCGGTTTTCGAGTGCTTTTTTTATAATGGCAATGCCGGGGTGCTTGTCATTAAAAATGCCCAATTCATGTGGTCTATAGCCAGTAATAATAATTCGCTGTAGCAAAAAAACGCCCCCTAAGCTGTATAGTATGTGTAGTCATAGTATACAGTAGGGGGCGAATGAAAACGAATTGCAAGATATTGTTGTATAGTTGTTCCCAAGTAAAGTTGATTGTTAGATTAAAAAGCAAATAGTGTTAAAATGGCAGCTACAGCAGTACAGATTCCTAAGAACCACCATGTATCAGTAAAGTCCTCTTTGGAGTCACTATTCATGTAAAGTACTTCCTTTCTGTTTTATTTTAATCTGTCCGTTCCAAGACCAATTCGTCCATACTCGCAGTACAGATTCAAATGGTCCACGTTTAAATTTCTTGAAATAGGCAAGGCTGAAAACACATTGCAAGCTGTACACGACGATTCCAAATAAAATACCGCCAAACACGCCTAACTTGCCGTATAAGCCTAGACCATATCCATAAAATACTGTTGTACAAATAATAGTTTGCATTAGATAATTAGTTAATGATAGTTTACCAACACTCTCAAAGGCAGGAGCGAGACGTTGTACTAAGCGAGTTTTATATATTAAAGCTGCAAGGCAGACATAGCCAACTGCTAATAATTCAGATCCACCTATTAACAGCATACCGGAAAAATTGCTTTCTATAATAAAACTCAAACTCTTTAAAGCTAGCCCAATTGGAACAAGAAGAGCGCCGAGCTTATACCATTTCTTTTCATCTTCCATATTCACAAAAGCTTGCTTTTTAGCAAGCCCCATGCCGAATAGGGTCAATGCAGAAGTATACATTGGTGCAAGGAACACTAATAAGACAAAGACTAATCCTGCATCATCCATACCCGGAGGTACATCATTTGCACGGAAATTAAAAATGTCTAAGTAGCTCCCGTTAGCGTATACATTGTCGGCTTTTTCTACATAGGTTGCTAACTCTTGCTGTTCTTTTTTCGTTTCTTCTGTGGAACCAAATGATAAGCTAGTAATAAGTACTAAGAAGATACCAGCCCAAATGAATAAAGTTTTCGGTTTACGATTAATAAATGGAATTAAAAACAATATCATCATCCCGTAGGAAAATAAAATATCGCCATCCCATAAAAATGTTGAATGTAGTAAACCTAAAGCAATTAGCCCTGTTGCGCGGCGTAAAATGGACCATCGACTCTTATCTTTTTTTCTACGAATAGACTCTATAAGCTTAATAAGAGAGAAGCCAAATAAAATGGTGAAGATCGGCATAAATGATCCCTCTATAAAGATTTTTACAAAATACCACGCTCCATTATCGAGGAGGGATAGATCTTTTGGTTCATCTTTGCCATACATGCCGAACTGGAAAATCAATAAATTCGCCATTAAGATGCCGAATAAACTAAAACCACGCATTGTATCAATAAAAGTAACACGGTTAGTTGTCATTGCGTTTTATCTCCTTAATTGGTTATCTTATACATATTGTAGTGGAGAAAGCTTATCGTGAAATGATGGCTACCTTAAAGTATTCTTAAAAGAAGGTGATAGCATGCAAGACGCATCAATTTTAGTATTAGAGGACGAACGTGCAATTGCAGAAATGATTGAAATTATCTTAAGAAAAGAAGGATTTTTAAACATTACACTTTGCGGCACTGTTCAAGAAGCAAAAAGGAAAATTGAAACGAAGGTTTTTGATTTCTATCTATTAGATATTATGCTCCCGGATGGTAGCGGACTTGATATGGCGAATATGATTCGAGAGCAAAGTGAAGCGCCTATCTTCTTTTTAACGGCAAAAGGTAGTGATGCAGATAAGCTTCGCGGTTTTATGAACGGTGCAGACGATTATATTACGAAGCCATTTAATCCACTTGAGCTTGTTGCGAGGGTGAAGGTTCAGCTTACCAGATATATGAAGAAAAAAGATGCTCCGAGTAGTCATTTATTTTCATGTAGTCGATTTACATTCGATATGGATGCAGCTGAGGTGACTGTAAATGGTACAAAAGAAATTATTAGCGGACGATTATTTTACTTATTGAAGTATTTATGTGAAAACGTAGGGCAAGTATTATCAAAAGAGCAAATTTATGAGCGTGTATGGGGTGACTGTTTGTTTGATGATAATACTGTGATGGTTCATATTCGAAAACTGCGAGAAAAAATAGAAAAGAATCCGGGTAAACCAACTTGCATTATTACTGTAAGGGGGATTGGTTATAAACTGGTTGGAGATGTTCATTCATGAAGCCAGCTAGGAGATTAACACTTCGTTTTGTATCTTATTTCATCATTTTTTATTTACTAATCATTACTGGCTTTATTATAAGTTTGGTGTCTTTTGCATACTTTATTAATCATCATGTCGGTGACGATATTCATATAATGAGTGTCTCTGAGATTAAAGATGATGCTGTCGTAGAAAAAGGGAAATCTATTAAGATTGCCGATTACTTAGCGAAGCGAGCTGAGGAGAACTTGGGGCAATTGTATTTGTTCAATCAATCGATGGACATTGTTGATTACACGGGAGACACATGTGAATTATGTAGTATGACAGATAACGAAATAATGACTCTTAAACGGCCAGGGATGCACACGTGGGAGATTCCTAAATACCATTTGTTATTCCTTCCGGCTTTACCTGTCCAACCGCTTTTTGAGGAAGTAGTTCGAGATTGGAAGGATAAAGGGGAGATTTCTTCAGAACTGCGCCAACGTTTGCAGGATAAGAAGGCATCTGTTGAAATTTATAATGGGCAGTGGGATCGGGTAGAAGTCATTGGTGAACGTCATAAGAAGCTCCATAAGCCTCAATTGTTGGAAGAGAATTACGATATTTTTGAGTATAAAGAGCTGTCGAGAAATACTGCTTTAGAGGATGGCTCGACACTAGTTGTACGTATGCCGAATCCAGCGTACAAACCATTTGACGAGCCTTTTAATAAAGCGATGGTGTTATTTGTTTCCGTCTTCTTTGGGGGACATATTATCTTGTTAATAGGGATCATCTTTTTATCGATTAGCATTTCTCGTCAATTTGTACGTCCACTCGTTTATGTATTATCTCGTATCGAGCGACTGACGCAGTTTGACTACAGTAAAGTAAGAGATAAAAATATCCATCATCGAAAGACAGGAAAATTAAAAAGGAAATTTAAATTATTTCAGCCCGTCGATGAATCGATTAATAACTTATCAAATCGCCTCTCTTCCAACGAAAGGCAAATTAAGCATGCAGAGCAATTACGTGAGGAATGGATAACAGGCTTATCCCATGATTTAAAGACACCGTTAAGCTCTATTTATGGTTATTCAACAATGCTAGCTTCGGAGGATTATGAGTGGTCGAAGGAAGAAATGCGTGTCTTTGCAACTACGATGCAGGAGAAGGCAACGTACATGGATGCCCTTATAAAAGACTTAACCTATACGTACCAATTAAAAAATAGAGCGATCAAGCTTGAAAAAGTATTAATACCACTTAATGTGTGGTTACCTCAATTTGCAGATGAGCAAGTGTCTGTAAACGTATATGGGGATGTGATGTTGGAAGCGGACGAGCTTTTATTAAAGCGCATTTTAGATAATCTCATAACGAATGCTAAAAAATATACGCCTGACGGTACAAAGGTAAATGTAGAAGCGCAAAATATAGGACAGGAGATTATGCTGACAATCGCCGACCAAGGTCCAGGAATTCCTCAAGAGGAGCTCGATAACCTCTTTGAGCGATATTATCGAGGGACGAATACTACGGACGATACAACGGGGACAGGCCTAGGATTGGCGATTACTAAGCAATTAATTGATTTACACAATAGTACCATTAGTGTCCAATCGGGAGCGGAAGGTACAGTGTTCATCATAAAGTTTAAATGTAAATAGGCGCTTTTTGGCCTCGAACAAACAACACCGCGTTATGATTATGAGCTCGTTTTAGATTGATAAAGTAAAGAAAACACTGTTAATTTGGGCAGTACAAGTGATGAAACATTCACCTTGTACTGCCTTTTTGTGCTATTTGAGTATTGGTGTGTAATTTTTTAGGGGATTACCCCTATATGAACAGCTCTCTCTTATACCTATTATTAAGGTGTAAAAGTTGTATACGAAAGACAGCATGATAAGGAGGATGTACACATGAAGACTTCTTTTAAAGTAGTCATCGTTGGAGGAGGAACGGCTGGTATTTCCGTAGCTGCACGTTTACTTCGTCAATCTCATTCGCTTCAAGGGGAGATTGCCATCATAGATCCTGCAGAAAAACATTATTATCAACCACTCTGGACATTGGTGGGAGGTGGTGCAGCTAATAAATGGGACTCAGAACGTGAAATGAGGTCCGTTATTCCTAAAGGAGCTGTTTGGTTAAAAGAAGCTGTTAGTAGTTTTGATCCCAATCAAAACCAGGTGCTAACACAAAATGGTACAACGTACACGTATGATTTTTTAGTCGTCGCTGGTGGGATAGAGATAAACTGGGGTGCTATTAAAGGGCTGAAGGAAGCACTTGGGACTAAAAGTGTATGCAGCAATTACTCTTTTGAGCATGTGGATTATACGTGGGAAACGATCCGTAATTTTAAAGAGGGAACAGCATTATTTACACATCCAAACACGCCAGTAAAATGTGGCGGTGCTCCACAGAAAATTATGCATTTAGCAGAGGACCATTTTAATAACGTCAATGTTCGTGACAATATTAACGTTATTTTTGGTTCGGCCAATCCAGCAATTTTCGATGTTTTAAAATACCGTGAAGCACTTGAAAAGGTAATTGAGCGGAAAAATATTGATGCTCGATTCCGACGAAATTTGATTGAAATTAAGGCTGATGAAAAAACAGCTATCTTTGAAAATTTAGATACGGGCCTATTAGAAGAAATTAAATACGACATGATTCATGTAACACCTTATATGTGTTCACCTGAATTTATTCGAACAAGTGCATTAGCGGACGAATGTGGCTGGGTAGATGTCGACAAATTTACTTTGCAACATAAAAAGTATAGCAATGTGTTTGGGATAGGTGATAATGCCAATCTCCCAACCTCCAAAACGGGTGCAGCTATACGCAAGCAAGCGCCTGTTATTGCACAAAATCTTATTGCATTAATGCGCCAACAGCCAATGACACAAATGTATAATGGCTACTCTTCTTGCCCGATTGTAACAGGCTACAACAAACTGATACTAGCTGAGTTTGATTACAATAAAGAGCCTGTCGAATCGATGCCTTTTAACCAGGCGGTGGAAAGATCCAGTATGTATTTCATGAAAAAGGATTTACTGCCTGTCATGTACTGGGATGGCATGTTGAAAGGCACAATGTAATTACAAATGAAGGGAGGCGACAAGCATGGCTAATGCTACGGTAAGTATGAGCGAAGAATTATATCGAATAATTGAAACGCTTGAGAAACCAGAAGTTCGACACTCTTTACAGCGATTGTTGGATAAATTACCGAATGTAGAGCAAACGATAGATTCAGCTGAAAATGTTGTGGATTTTGGGAAAGCGGTATTGACGGATGAAAAGACAATAAATCGATACGAACAATTTATCACTACTTATAATGTAGGCTCAGAAACGATAACAGCTATTGTGCAGCTTATAGAGAAATTGCCAAAGCTTGTTCAAATCATTCATCAGTTAGAAAACATCGTTGATTTTGGAAAAGCAGTACTTCAGGATAAACAAACAACAGACTATACAATGAATAATTTAAAGAGCTATATCGATCCATATGTTGAAAAAGGAAAGACAGGTTTAGATTTCGTAAAAATGGTACAGCAAAGAGCAGAAGAAAAGCCTCAGCATATTAATGTTTTTTCAATTGTTAAATGGCTGAAAGATCCTGCTGTTCAAAAAACACTGAATTATGTCCAATCGGCATTAGATATTTTAAAAGAAAAAAACTGAGTATAAAGGGGAGTTTTAACATGTTATTACGATATTTTTACGATGAAAAATTAGCACACGCTTCTTATGTTGTGGGATGTCAGGCGAAGGGAGAAATGGTTATCGTTGATCCGATGCGTAATATTGAACCCTATCTTGCATTAGCAGAAAAAGAGAAGATGCAAATTGTTGGCGCATTAGAAACGCATATTCATGCTGATTTTGTAGCGGGGTCTCGTGAGTTAGCAGATCGTGTTGGAACAAAGATGTATATTTCCGATGAAGGGGATGCTGATTGGAAATATCAAAATCTGGAAGGTATTCCCCATCAATTATTAAAAGATGGTGATGAATTTAGTATAGGTAATCTTATCTTTAAAGTTATGCATACACCTGGACATACGCCTGAAAGTATCTCCTTCTTATTAACGGATCGTGGCGGTGTAGCAGATAAACCAATGGGGATTTTTACGGGGGACTTTGTTTTTGTAGGTGATATTGGACGACCTGATTTACTAGAAAAAGCTGCTGGAATTCAGGGTACATCACTATCGGGCGCCAAAGCAATGTTTAAATCATTAGAACGCTTTAAGGCTTTACCAGATTACATGCAGCTTTGGCCGGCTCATGGAGCAGGAAGTGCTTGTGGTAAAGCATTAGGAGCTGTGCCGTCTTCAACAGTAGGGTATGAGAAACAATTCAACTGGGCTATGCAATTTGATGATGAGCAAAAATTTATTGACGCGTTACTAGATGGGCAACCGGAACCTCCTTATTATTTCGCTGTTATGAAGCGTGTCAATAAAGTAGGGATAGAGCTTCTTAAAAATCTATCACCCGTGAAGGTCGTGTCAAGCTATGAAGAGGTTGCTCAACTTCTTGCGGATGGAAAGCAGGTTATTGATACACGTCCAGCGGAAGACTTTTCACAAGGATTTATCGCAGGTACACTAAACATTCCTTGCAATAATTCTTTGACAAATTGGGCTGGTTGGCTAGTAGATTATACAAAACCATTATATTTACTAATTAATCCTTCGCAACTGGATGATATTTTAATAGCTTTACGTTCTATTGGTATCGACAATGTTGTTGGTTATGGGGATGTAACGAAAATTTTGAAAGAGGCTAATGCTCTAGAAAGTTATGAAAATATAACGCCTTTAGAAGCGAAACCATTAATTGAAAGTGAAAAAGTTCATGTGCTGGATGTGCGCAATCAAACAGAATATGATGCGGGGCATATTGAAAACGCTCAACATATTATGGTTGGTACATTATCTAAACGTTTAGATGAATTGCAAACAGATAAAAAAATTGTTGTACAATGCCAAGGCGGCGCTCGTTCTGCAATTGCTGTAAGTGTACTAAAAGCAAATGGCATTCATAACATTGTAAATTTAACAGGTGGCTACATGGCCTGGCAACAAGCGGTAATGGCTAAAAAAGAAAGTTTAATTTAAAGAGGTTGTTCTAGAAGAAAATAGCATACTAGTAATACTAGTCTGCTATTTTTCTTTGCTTAGCACTTTAGAAGATGAGAAGTAGAAATCGTTGAATAAAAATGAATGATGAGACCTCGTCTGTAAGAGCGAAACGAATTTAGACAACCTTTTTCTCGTTAAAAGGGGTTAAAAAATGATTATTGTAAGTTTGAGTATATTCCTTCTTATTATTGGTAGAATTATTTATAAACGCCATGTCCCAGTACGTCAAATACAGGAGTGTTTACCGCGAGAGTTAAATGCGGGAACGGCGATAGTGGATGTACGTGATTATAATGATTCTTACAAATCACTTACACCAAATGCATTAAATTTACCGATTTCCTATTTGGTCCGTCACATACATGAACTACCAAAAAAGCCCCTTCATATTATTGCATCAACGCAGTTAGAAAAAAATATGAGTGTTCGTATCATTCGGAAAGCAGGGCATGAAGTTAAGAGTTATAGCATGATAGAAGAAAAAGTATAGGGCGAAGTATGAGTAGCAAGGAAATTTAAAGGAATGCATTGATTCTTGTTGTACTTTCAATTTTAAGTCTGGAGTGTGTTTAAATTGGAGAAAGAACAGCTATATTTACAGCAAATATTTCAATATATTCAAGATGGAATTATGATTATGAATCACAAACGTGAGATTTTAATGATGAATCCCTCGGCGGAGCGGTTAACAGGGTGGAAATTAGGAGATCGAGTGCCTTTTTGTTCATTTTGTGAAAACCGTCAAAAGTCTCCAAGCGAACATACATGTTATTTAATAGAGCATAATGAAATTCCCTATTTTTTATCGAAAATGCCGACGTATCATGGTAGTAAGATAGATGTTGAAATGAGCACGGCATTGATGTATACAGACGGTAAAACGAACGAGCAAGAGTTTCTGCTAGTATTGCGAGATCAGACCCTTCAGTTAAAGGAAGAAGAGGCCCGGATTTCAAAGCTTATTATTAAAAAGCTGATTGAGGCAAAAGAGGAAGAACATAAAAGGCTTGCGCAGGAATTACATGATGGCGTTGGCCAATCATTATATACAGTATCTGTTGCACTACAAGCAATTGAATCTTATGTCAAAGACAATGAAAAGCTAAATACGTATATTGAAGAAGTACGCAATGAGCTAGAGCAAGTAATGAATGATATTAAATTGTACTCCTATCAACTTCGCCCTCATAGTATTGATCAGTTAGGGATTACACCTACATTAGGCACTCTTGTCGATTCGGTGCAAAAGGTACATCCTGATATTACTATATCGTTAGAAACAGATTTTGAAGAACGTTGTCATCCATCTGTAGAAATCAATATTTATCGCGTCGTACAGGAGGCTTTACACAATATCACCAAATATGCGAAAGCTTCTAAAGTTGTCATTCGGCTCGAGAAGAAAGCTACCAATTTAACGCTCCATATAGAAGATGATGGCGTAGGATTTAATCTACAGGAAGTGAAGAAGGAAGGGCTTGGCTTAAAGCATATGGAGGAGCGAATTACATTATTAGGCGGATTTTTTAAAATTACTTCAGCTCACAATAAAGGTACACAAATTAGTATCCAAGTACCTAATTGGAAGGATGACTTTAGATGATTCGTGTTTTAGTAGTAGATGATCATGTGCTAATCCGTAAAGGAATTGTTCTTTTATTGGAAAATTATATGGATATAGAAGTTGTAGGTGAAGCGGGTGATGGAGCGGAGGCGATCACTCAGGCAATATCATTAAACCCGGATGTCATTTTGATGGACGTATCCATTCCGAATGGGTTAGATGGATTTACGGCTACTCAAGAAATTCATAAGCAAATGCCTAACGTGAAAATTATTATGTTAACAATGCACAATGAAGTTGCTTATATTCAAAAAGCGATTGCTGTTGAAGCCCATGGCTATATTTTAAAAAATAGTCAAGGTGGAATTCTCTATGAGGCTATCCATGCTGTATATAGTGGTCGCATATATTACAACGTTGGTCTTCCACAGGAGCAGTTGGATAAATTATTTGAACATAAAGGGCATGAAGATCAATGTATTTTAACTGTGCGTGAGCAGGAGATAATGAGGTTAACGGTTTTAGGGTATACGAATATCCAAATTGCTGGGCAGCTATATATTAGTAGTAAAACGGTTGAAAATCATAAATCAAATATTATGCAAAAGCTCGATTTAAGTAATAAAGCTGAGCTTATTCAGTATGGGCTTGCAAATAACTATATGTAAAAACCTCTTGTTGTTAGAAGCTGTGTGCTATGTCCTATGAAAAAATAATATCTAAAGCATTAAATTGGTTACAGAAGATCGCTCGGACGTGGGTGGTCTTTTTTTATCTCCGTTCAGTAAATATCCAAACATCTGCTGGAATAGAGAAACTCAGTCTAAGAACGCCACGTACTGTGGCAATACCGAAATGACCGACATCGTGTCAGCCCTTATGTTGCTGCTGCCGCTACGCTTTCACGCAAAAAACATCTGCTGCTGGCGCTACGCTTTCGCGCAAAAAAACTGCTGCTGCCACAAAAACCGACTCTGGACGTAATTATGCCAATTGATTCTATCCAAAATAATTTGCAATATTGTCACAGTGAGTAAAGCTAATAGTGGAAAACCCCTATATGTCTGAAATTACAGCAGGACTATACTGAAAGCACATAAATAAAAGGAGATGCAAGCACAGTGGATATAACATTTATAATTGTCATTTTCTTGATTGGATTCGTTGGATCTTTTGTGTCCGGTATGTTGGGAATAGGCGGTTCAATCATTAAATACCCAATGCTACTCTATATACCGCCACTTTTTGGCTTAGTCGCATTTTCAGCACATGAAGTTTCGGGCATCAGTGCGGTACAAGTGTTTTTTGCGTCGATAGCAGGTGTTTGGGCATATCGAAAGGGTGGCTATCTTAATAAGCCTCTCATTATTTATATGGGTGGAGCAATTTTAGCTGGTAGCTTTGTTGGGAGTTACGGATCACAGTTTTTATCTGAAAACAGTGTGAATATCGTATACGGCGTTTTAGCATTGATTGCAGCTGTGATGATGTTTGTTCCTAAGAAACAAATCGATGATAAGCCGATGAATGAAGTAACATTCAACAAGCTACTAGCGGCAATTTTAGCATTTATTGTCGGGATTGGTTCAGGGATTGTTGGTGCTGCAGGTGGTTTCTTGCTTGTTCCGATAATGCTTGTAGTGCTCGGTATTCCAACGCGTATGACGATTGCCACTAGCCTAGCAATTACGTTTATCTCATCAATCGGAGGGACAATCGGAAAGTTAATGACAGGGCAAGTTGATTACTATCCTGCAGTCATCATGATAGTGGCAAGTTTACTGGCGGCTCCACTTGGCGCAAAAATAGGTAAAAAAATGAATACGAAAATTTTGCAAAGTATTTTAGCAGTACTCATCTTAGCGACAGCAATTAAAATTTGGGTTGATTTACTATGATGAAAAAACAAAAGGTTGCTACGTATAAATCACATGAGAAAAAGCTGATACTTATAAGTTTTTTAGTAGCTGGAATAATGTTTCTTTCGATAATTGGGAGAATTTTTAGTACCTAGGAGATGAAATAAAATGAATGATTCAGCTGTAATGTGGAGTCGAGCCTTAACAGAGTTAACATTGTCATTCCATATCATTTACGCAACAATTGGCGTCGGTATACCTTTAATGATCATGATTGCTCAATGGGTTGGATTGAAAAATAATGACGAACACTATTTATTGCTCGCAAGAAGATGGGCAAGAGGGTTTGTAATTACTGTGGCAATTGGAGTTGTCACTGGTACTGCGATTGGATTGCAGCTATCACTACTATGGCCAAACTTTATGGAATTGGCTGGTCAGGTAATCGCATTACCATTGTTTATGGAAACGTTCGCGTTCTTTGTTGAAGCAATTTTCTTAGGGCTTTATTTATATACATGGGATCGATTCAAAAATCCAAAGAGACATCTTTTATTATTGATCCCGGTAGCTATTGGTGCATCTATGTCCGCTGTTTTTATTACGATTGTGAATGCATTTATGAACGCGCCACAGGGCTTTGACCTTGTAGATGGAGAGCTTGTAAATATTCAACCGGTATTGGCTATGTTAAATCCCGCAATGCCAACGAAGGTAGCACATGTATTAGTAACATCTTATATGACAGCAGCATTTTTATTAGCTTCTATTGCGGCATACCGTATGCTGCGAGGATCGAAGCATGTGTATCATAAAAAAGCCTTCCATCTTTTGTTAAAACTTGGACTAGTATTTTCGCTAGCGGCACTCGTTGTAGGTGACTTTTCAGGGAAGTATTTAGCTGAATATCAACCAGAAAAGTTAGCTGCTGCTGAATGGCATTTTGAAACAAAAGAGGATGCTTCACTTGTGCTATTCGGCATGCTGGATGGACAAGAAGTGAAATACGCCATTAAAGTACCATACGCATTAAGTGTATTGGCGCATAATAATCCTTTTGCTGAAGTAAAAGGTTTAGACCAATTTTCGAACGATGAACAGCCACCACTTTATATCCATTATTTGTTTGACATCATGGTAGTAATCGGAGCTTTATTAATAGTCGTAGCAGTTAGTTATGTGCTAGGGAAGTGGCGGGGATGGAAGTTTATTTCTTCACAAAGCTTCAATAGAATAGTAGTAGCAAGTGGTCCATTATCGCTTATTGCTGTAGAGGCAGGCTGGTGGTTTGCGGAAGTAGGACGCCAGCCATGGATACTTCGTGGTTATATGAAAACGGCTGAAGCTGCCACAACAAGTGGTCAAGTCGATACTATGCTCATACTATTTGCAGGGCTGTACATTGTATTAGCGATAGGAAGTATCGTCGTACTTATTCGTATGTTCCGTAACAATCCAATTGAACTTGAAATTGAAGAACATAAACAAGTGGAAGGATGTGCAGGGCAATGAGCTTAGAGATATTAGGAATTTCAGTACTATGGTTATTTCTTTTTGGCTATGTCATTGTTGCGTCCATAGACTTTGGAGCGGGCTTCTTTAATGCTTATAGTGTCTTGATTGGAAAAGACCAAATACTAGCTAATATTATTAAGCGCTATTTATCTCCGGTATGGGAAATCACCAATGTCTTCCTTGTATTTTTCTTTGTTGGAATGGTAGGTTTCTTTCCTCAAACGGCTTATTATTACGGTACAATTTTGCTAGTGCCAGTCAGTATCTCATTAATATTGATAGCAATTAGAGGGAGTTATTATGCATTTGAATCCTACAGTGAAAAAGGTGGACACATTGGTTATACGATGATGTACGGAATTACTGGTTTATTTATACCAGCATCCCTTTCTATTGTGTTAACGATATCTGAGGGAGGGTTCGTGAAAATGGTAAATAAAGAACCGCATTTGCAGATGGCTAAACTTTTCACGAATCCGTTAACTTGGTCTATTGTGCTATTAAGTATAGTGGCAGTTTTGTATATTTCGGCTGTTTTTTTAACATGGTATGGGAAAAGAGCACGAGATGAACATGCTTCAGATTTAATGAGAAAATATGCGCTCGGTTGGTCTTTGCCGCTCGTAATAAGTGTAATAGGGATTATGGTGGAGTTAAAGGGACATGTGCCTGAGCATTATGAAAATATGTTAAATCTGTGGTGGCTTTTCGCCATTTCGGGTGTGCTATTTCTTATAACATTAATTCTTTTATATAAAAAGAAAAACTATGGTATAGCCGTCTTTTTAATGGTCGCTCAGTTTGGCTTTGCATTTTTCGGCTATGGTATTTCACATTATCCGTATTTACTGTATCCGCATTTGTCGGTCTATGATAGCTTTACAAATGAAACAATGGCGATAGCATTAGTGATAGCGTTTGTTGGAGGGTTAGTTCTACTCATACCTTCACTATATTTAGTAATGAAATGGTTTGTGTTTGATCGTGATTATGCTTGCGGTAAACATGATCATCATGCATAGGGGGAACTATAATGAATCAATTTATTATTTTGTATGCACCTTTTCTTGTAGTAGCTATTAGCATTGGGATTGGCTTTTGGCTAGGGCCGAAAGATCGTCAAGTTAAATGATAAATGTCTTCATCATTGTATGAGAGTTGATTTCCGTTCCGACTGGGCGCCTTGTTGCTGTCGCTTCGCTTTCGCACAGAAAAAACATTGTAGCTGCCGCTTCGCTTTCGCTACAGAAAACATTTGCCGCTGACGCTTCGTTTTCGCGCAGAGCAGAGCTTCCTGGGGGCGTCCGATGAG
This sequence comes from Lysinibacillus sp. Ag94, assembly GCF_023242215.1. NCBI lineage: Bacteria > Bacillati > Bacillota > Bacilli > Caryophanales > Bacillaceae > Lysinibacillus > Lysinibacillus sp. Ag94. The sequence continues at coordinate 1,755,509 of NZ_CP096780.1, forward strand.
CCGCTTCACTCGCGTTGCTCGTTCCAGGGTCTCGGGCCAACAGATGTCTTTTGCGCGAAAGCGTGAGTGAAACGTAGCGGCAGCAGCACGATGTTGGTCACGAAGGCGTTATCACAGGATGTGATGCTTTTAGCCTTCGTTCCTCTATTGCTGATCCCCAAGGAGTCGCCCAGTCTCCACTCCAATCAACTTATAGGTTTATTAAATGCGCATAAAAAATTAATTTATTAAGATAGAAGCTTAAAAAGAAGCTAGATGGAAAGTCATGGTGTTTGACTTTCTATTTAGCTTCTTTTATTTATATGGTTATTTTACTTGATGCACCGCTCTGATGGTCGTTCAATTTTTACATAGCGCCATAAGCTATTAGCGATATCACGTGCCTCTTCTGCGTGTTCGGTTCCAACGAATGCTTTACGGAAAGGTGTAAGAAGTGATTCGATAATGAACAGCTTTGGTTTCTCACGCTGTAATTCCTCTAATAAGAATTCCACGTATTCTAACCCTTCAACTGTTTCGTTCTTAGCTAGTCCTTTTTTAAAGCCTGTTAATTGCTCGATGACCGTTTCCTTATTAACCGTTTTAAAATTCGCGACGTTTTGGATCGTATTGATCATTTCTGTACTAATGATGATTTCTTTTGATTCAAGCATAACGGGTATAATTACGCTAATATTGCGTAATGCTACACGTACAATGGCTTCTCGATTTATATATTTATAGTCAGCAATTAAGACTGCGCGTAATGTAAGGTTAATCATACCAAGTGTCTGTACCGCGCATTCATAACTAATTGGACTAACTTCTTCTCCAAAAACTTGTACAAGTCGATTGGCTAGCCACTCCAGCTCTTGTAAATAATAGTTTAAAATTATTTTTTTTAATTCAATATCCCTAGAATGGAAAATCGATTCAAAAATTTGAATTAAATTATGTTCTCGATTGACATACATGAGTACTGCAACTTGCTGTGTTAATACTTCCAAATCAGTAGGATCCTTACCATAAAGAAGTTCGTGGCGGCGATTACTTGCTTCTTCGCGACCTTCATCTAATATGGCGATTAAACATTCATTTTTAGAAGAAAAGTGATTATAAAATGTGCCCTTTGAAATTTTTGCTGCACTAATGATGTCGTTCATCGATGCATCCACGAATCCTTTTTCAATAAAAAGAGCACGGGCAGCAGTAATGATTTGTCGTTTTCTTTTGTTCATAACCTCACCTTTTTTAAAAATATTATACTCTTATTCTATATTGAAAACGCTTATATATCAATGTTTTTAAATTTTATAGTCTTTACTGTTGAAAAAAATAGACTGCGAGTATAAAATAAGTTTTATCGAAAAAACAAAGAAAGAATTGAGGGATATAAATGAATAGTGAGCAAACATTGAAAAAGCCCCCCTATGGGATGATTAGTATTTTATTTGTGGGTGCTTTTGTTGCTTTTCTAAATAACACATTGTTGAATGTTGCATTACCAACAATCATGAAAGATTTTGGTATAACGTATTCATCCGTACAATGGCTCGCAACAGGTTATATGCTTGTAAGTGGTATTTTAGTACCTGCTTCAGCATTCTTTGTAACACGCTTTAAAAATAGACATTTATTTATTGCAGCAATGTCAGTCTTTACAATCGGTACGGTAATGGCGGGCTTTGCACCTAACTTCGGTACACTTTTAGCAGGTCGTATGGTGCAGGCAGCAGGTGCAGCAAGTATGTCACCACTTCTAATGAACGTAATGCTGATTAGTTTCCCGAAAGAAAAACGCGGGGCAGCAATGGGTATTTTCGGTCTAGTTATGATTTCGGCACCAGCGATCGGTCCTACATTATCTGGATATATTGTTGAGCACCATGATTGGCGTATGCTATTCCAAATGATCATTCCGTTTGCTGTCATTAGCTTATTGTTTGGTATTTGGAAATTAGATAATGTAATGGAGACACGTAAAGTTCATTTAGATGTCCCATCAGTACTATTATCAACAATTGCATTCGGTGGTATTCTATATGGTTTCAGTACGGCAGGGGATAAAGGTTGGTCAAGTCCTTGGGTATATGGCACAATTTCAGCTGGCCTTCTTGCTTTAATCATCTTCATATTTAAACAACTACGTATGGATCAGCCTTTGCTGGAATTACGTATTTATAAATACCCAATGTTCGCGTTGGGTTCAGCTATTTCGGTTATCGTGTCAATGGCTATGTTCTCTGGGATGATTTTAACGCCTGCATATGTACAATCGATTCGTGGAATTGATCCATTTAAAGCAGGTTTAATGATGCTTCCTGGGGCACTTGCAATGGGGATTATGTCGCCGATTACAGGGAAACTGTTCGATAAATTTGGACCACGTGTACTAGCAATTATCGGTTTAACGATTACAACTATTGCATCATTCGGTTTAACAAAGTTAGAAATAGATTCAAGTTATACATTTATTGTGTCATTGTACACAATTCGTATGTTTGGTCTGTCAATGGTTATGATGCCGATTATGACAAACGGCTTAAACCAATTACCACAAATGATGAACCCACACGGTACAGCTATTAATAATACTGTACAGCAAGTGGCAGGGGCAATTGGTAGTGCCGTGATGGTAACGTTCATGAATAACCGTACAAAAGCAAAAGCCGAAGAATTAATTGCAGATGCAAAAGCGAATGCAGCACAATCAGGTGTTGCACCGACACCAGAACAAATGCAGCAAATGCAAGATCACATTATGCAAAATGCTTTATTAGATGGTATTACACACTCATTCTTCATAGCGGCATGTATTACAGTTGTTGCACTTGTGCTCGCATTCTTCTTAAAACGTGTTAAAGTTGAAAGCGCAGCTGCTTCAATGGATTTGAAAAAACCAACAAAATAATTATGAGTCGATATGCTCCCCTATAGATAAATGGATGAAAATTATATTTCTGTTTATCGCAGGGGAGTTTTTTAGATGCATTCTAGCAACGTATTGTTGTATCGGCACTAAAAAAGCACGGATATTAGCGACAGCTAAAGGATGGATGAGTATTTTAAAATCATCCTAACCTTTTACGCAAATGTCCGTGCAGTAATTTTAATCATTCTTTTTAAATAATGCTCCTGGCCAAAACGCATATTTACCGAGAACAGTAGTAATAGCAGGTACTAGCAATGGACGTACAATGAATGTATCAAGCAACACGCCAATTGCCGTAACGACACCGAACTGCACTAGTACTTGAATAGGTAAGGTAGCAAGGACAGCGAATGTTCCTGCTAAAATTAGACCAGCAGATGTAATAACGCTTCCTGTTCGTACGACACCTTCCTCAATAGCTGTTATATGATCTACTGTTCTGCGCTTTTTCCAAATTTCCGAAATCATAAAGATATTATAATCCTCACCGAGAGCCACTAAAAACACAAATGCATAGAGTGGAATTGCTCCTGAAATGGCATCTGTCCCCATTACATAGTGTAAAATTAGCCAACCTGCACCAAGTGCCCCGAAATAAGAAATAATAACTGTTGCTAATAAGTAAACAGTAGCTGTTATAGAACGTAGATAAATGAATAATAATAAAGCAATTAAAGCAATCATTGTTGGCATAATAACAGTTTCATCGCGTACAATTAATTGCTGTGTATCATATTGACTAGCTGTTTCGCCGCCAATCCAAATATGTTTATGTGCATCTTTTATACCTTCATCCTCAAGCATTTTTATAACCGCTGTTTTAAGCTCTGGAATATGAGCTAACGATTCCTTAGCATAAGGATTCGCATTGAAAGAAATTTCGTACAATTGGATAGTGTTATTTTTTTCTCCAATTTGGCTATCTGTAACATTATCAATATAAGAGATTTCAGCTAATTGCTGCTGCAAGTGGATATCTATACCCTCAGTATCAATGACGAGCTGAATTGGAGCTAATTCGCCAGGGGAAAAATTTTCTTCTATTAATTTAAAGCCTTCACGGGATGGCATATTCTCAGGGAATGACGATAATAGATCAAAAGTATATTGAATACGTGGTACGAATGCTGCTAACCCACCAAGGAACAGTATAGTGACAACAATGACCACCCATGGTTTATGCGTTACAGTGCGCCCGATTTTGCGGCTTATTTTATGTGTTGGTTTGTGCTGTTTTTTTCCTTTTTTATAAGCCATATCCTCTGTTCGCGGTATGAATGGGAAGAAGGCAACGCGACCTATAATAACAAGAATCGCTGGAAGTACAACTAACGCTGCAACGCCCATCACCAGTACACCGAAGCTAAACGGAATTGCAAAGCGTTGGAATGCACCATAATGGGCAAGGCTAAGAGTAGCTAAACCGATAACAACCGTTAATGCACTCATCATAATCGCACCGCCAGACTCCTTTATAGTAAGCTTCATGGCGGTAGTTTTATCTTCAATATGAAATAATATCTCTCGATACTTTGATATTAAAAATAAACAATAGTCTGTACCTGCCCCAAAGAGTAATACAGTCATAATAGAGACAGCCTGCGAGTCCTTATCAATCCATCCATGATCGGCGAAAAAACCGAGCGTTGGACTTATAACGACGTAGGCAAGAGCAACAACCAATAATGGAATAATGGCTAATAACGGTGAACGGTAAATAATAATTAGTAATACTAAAACAAGGAGCACTGTTGCAATTAGTAATTTAACATCAGCTTGGGAGAATAAACTGACAGCATCCGTAGCGATACCAACCGGTCCAGAATAACGCACATGAAGATTGTCACTAACTAAGTCTTTTTCTAGTTGGATATTATACTTATCCATTGTTTTTGTTAATGTCTTTAAACTCTCTCGTAACGCATCCGTAGCCACACCTTTTTCAAAGAAAACAGGAGTGACAATTGTTGTGCCATTGTCAGATGCTGACGCTAAAAAGGCTTGAGGTGGCATTTTATCATATGGTGGAATAACAGTTTGATTTGCTAACGGTTTAGCTTTAAGCTCTCCGTAAACTTTTTGGATAGCAATAAAATCATCAGTAGTTAGCCCGCTATCTCGATGCCAGACAAGTAATAATGGTGTACCTGCATCATTCGGAAATTGTTCTGCAATAATAGTTGCTGCTTGCTGAGACATTTCACTTTCGGATAAATTTTTACCAGATTCACTCTTAATACTATTAATCTGTGGCCAGGCAAACGACAGTACAACAACAAGTGCAATCCAAAAGGCAAGGGCTAAAAAGCGCCCTTTTTTACTTGTTACCATTGAGCCCCATTGCTCTAGTGGGTGCTTTTTCATTTAAAGACCTCCGTTTCATATAAGTGATTTTAATTATATATACTGGAAGGTTAATTAATCAATTGTAAAAAAATTATATGCTATACTATGTCTAAAATGAATCCTTTATAAGGAGGCGAAATTGTTGAAGCAGTCACCGCGTGTTCTCGGAAGACCTCGCCATAATGAGAATGCGAAACCAAAAAAAGATATTGTTCTTGAAACGGCAACGAGGCTTTTTATCAAAGAAGGCTATAAAAATATTTCGATGGCTGATGTAGCAAAAGCTTGTAACGTTACAAAGGCTACTATCTATTACTATTACCCGACTAAAGGGGATTTATATACATCAGCGTTGCTAGCAATGATGGAACAAATTAAACTGTCCATTTTACAGATCTTAGAGGAGTCAATATCATTTAAAGATCGGTTGGAGAAGCTTGTTGAAATTCATTTATCGGCCACTGTAGATATTGATATGAAAAATTTTATGAGAGAAGCGACAATTAATTTATCGGAATCTCAGTTAAAAGAAGTGCAAGCATCGGAAAATAATATGTATAAAACGATAGAGCAGGCGATGCAGTTAGAGATGGAACTAGGTACGATTCGGAAAGGGAATCCTACTTTTTTTGCCCATTCGTTTATGGCTTTAATGTCAGTAGGATACATTAAAGATAGGGAAGGGAAAAGGATATTTCAATCAGAAGCTATGGCTGCGAGAGAAATTATAGACTTTTTCTGGAAATCTGTTGAAAAATGATTACTTCCATTTTATGTAATATTAATGTTGGAAATAAAATAAGTATTATGCAATCGATTTAGGGGAAGCTTAGATCAAAGGTATTTTAATAAAATTGAGATTAAAAATGTTGTATTTGGGCTACAAAGCAAACATAATTACAAATATTTAGTTACAAATCAATGAATTTTGAAAAGATTGTCGAAATTGTGATTTAGCTCATTGAAATAATATACAAACAACCTTATAATGGAGGTTGTAACGTCACCAAGACAAGATAGGATGGAATTATGATGCGCTTTTTGCAAAATAAAGTTAACATTGTAATAACAAATTATACGAATTGCTATCCAGCTCTTGAGACTGGTGATTTGTAAGATATAAGCGCTGTAACGACTGTTAAGAAGTGCCTTAATGGTCTTTTTTACATGGAAGCAATAAAATATAAAATAGTGATAGTGATGGCAAAGGAGAGTTCAAAATGTCAGAAACGAAAAACCAAACACAGTCTGAACAATTAACTGTGAGTCAAGAACAACTGGATGTGCTAGATCAATTATTAAAGCCTGAGGTTCAGGAATCACTTACAACTTTAGTTGAACAATTACCTAAGTTAACTGAAATGATGACGCTATTAACAAAATCATATGAGTTTGCTCAAGCTGTTGCAACTGACGAAGTACTTAAAAATGATACTGTTGGTGCAGTAACAGAAATGGCTGGCCCAGTAGTAGGCTCAGCTAAAAACCTTGCAGCTACTGCAATTGAAGCGAAAGACCGTGCTTCTGAAAGCCAAGAAGTAATTGGTTTATTCGGTCTTATGAAAATGTTAAAAGACCCACAAGTTCAAGGTGTTTTCCGTTTTGTTAATGCTTTCTTACAAGTAAGCGCTGAACGTAAAGCTAAATAAGACTCGACTTGAGATATATTCAAAACGTACGGACGGAGGATTAATTAATCATGTCAAAAGAAATCGTCATCTTAGGTGCTGGTTACGCTGGCGTTTTAACTGCATTAACAGCACGTAAGTATCTATCAGCTGATGAAGCTAAAATTACTGTAGTAAACCAATTCCCAACACACCAAATCATCACTGAACTTCACCGTTTAGCTGGTGGTACTATTGCTGAAGGTGCTGTTGCTTTACCACTTAAAAAAATCTTTAAAGGTTTAGATATCGATTTACAAATTGCTAAAGTTACAAAATTCAATGTAGACAGTAAAAAAGTTGACCTAGATACTGGTTATACTTTAAATTACGATACTTTAGTAGTAGCTTTAGGTAGCCAAACTGGATTCTTCGGTATCCCTGGATTAGAAGAAAACTCTATGGTACTTAAATCAGTGAACGAAGCAAATAAAATTAACAAACATATCGAAGATCGTATTAAAGCATATGCACAAACAAAAGACGAAGCAGATGCAACAATCGTTATCGGTGGTGGCGGTTTAACAGGTGTAGAGCTTGTTGGTGAAATCGTGGACAACTTCCCGAAAATCGCAGCAAAACACGGTGTTAACTTTGCTGATCTTAAAATTAAACTTGTTGAAGCTGGTCCAAAAATCTTACCAGTACTTCCGGATACACTTATCCAACGTGCAACTGAAAGCTTAACAAAACGTGGCGTTGAATTCATTACAGGTACTCCTGTAACAGGCGTTGATGGCAATGTTATCTCTCTTAAAGATCGCGAACCAATCGTTGCTAATACACTTATTTGGACAGGTGGGGTAGCGCCACTTCCAATCGTAGGCGAGTCTGGCCTTGCTGCTGACCGCGGTAAAGCTACGATTAACGAATTCTTACAATCTACATCTCACGAAGATGTATTCGTAATCGGTGACGCATCTGTTGCATTACCAGCTGATGGTGGGCGTCCACTATATGCTCCAACTGCTCAAGTTGCATGGCAAATGGGTGAATGCGCTGGTTACAACTTATTCGCACAATACAAAAACCAAGAGATGAAGCCTTTCTCTGCAATTAACTCTGGTACACTTGCAAGCTTAGGTCGTAAAGACGCTGTTGCGACGATCGGTGCTAGCAACACAGAACTTAAAGGTCTTCCTGCAACACTTATGAAAGAAGCGTCTAACATTCGCTATCTTACACATATTAAAGCATTATTTGGCTTAGCGTATTAATTTTATGGGCATGAATCAATAGTAATATTGATTCATGCTTTTTTTGTTTTGATAAGGTAAACGTAGAATTTTAGGGAAAGTGAATACCAACTGTAAAAAGTCAAAGCAACGGAAGGAAATCAGAGTGACGGAAAGAAGAGCCCGGGCGACGGAAGGGACAGTCAGAACGACGGAAAGAAGAGCCAGAGCGACGGAAAGAGCAGTCAAAGCGACGGAAGGAAATCAGAGCGACGGAAAGAAGAGCCCGAGCGACGGAAGGAACAGTCAGAACGACGGAAAGAAGAGCCAGAGCGACGGAAAGAAATCAGAGAGACGGAAAGAAGAGCCCGGGCGACGGAAGGAACAGTCAGAACGACGGAAAGAAGAGCCAGAGCGACGGAAAGAGCAGTCAAAGCGACGGAAGGAAATCAGAGCGACGGAAAGAAGAGCCCGTGCGACGGAAGGAACAGTCAGAACGACGGAAAGAAGAGCCAGAGCGACGGAAAGAAGAGCCAGAGCGACGGAAAGAGCAGTCAAAGCAACGGAAAGAAGAGCTGAAATGACTGAAGTAGAACCGAATTGGCGGATAGAATCGTCAAAATCGTGGATAGAGCGGTAAAAAACATGGATAGAACAGCCAAAATTGTGGATAGCCCCGACAAAGCGGCAGTTGGAGTATAGAGATTCTGTTGTATTGTTCTTTCACCATTTTCATTTCAATGGAAATACCTACTATTTATTCCTTTTTATTTTATAATGTAACTATAACAAGGAGGGGGAAATTTATGAAGGCTGTGATCATTAATGAGTTTGGCACTTCTGATGTTTTAAAGTACGTAGAATGTCCAAAGCCGACTATTTCAGCAGGGGAAGTATTAATACGTACGACATATACGAGTGTGAATTTTGCCGATATTAAAAATAGAACAGGTAATAAAGCAAAAGCAAATTTTCCGATGATACTCGGTTTAGATGTAGCTGGTATAGTTGAAGAGGTTTTTGATGGGAACAGTAATTTTAAAAGGGGAGACCAAGTTATTGCATTTCCGAAAAATGGAGCCTATGCAGAATATGTGGTGGCCAAAGAACAGCTCGTCTTTAAAGTCCCGAATGATATCCCTTTGGAAAAGGTGGCCGCGGTGCCAACGGTTTTGTTTCTATCCTATCTTTTGACACATCAAATTGCTCCAATTAGCTCAGATGATAGCGTATTAATTCATGCTGCATCCGGTGGGGCAGGGACAATGCTCATTCAAATGGCGAAAAAGCTAGGTGCCAAGAAGATTATTGGTACTGTTGGTGATATGAGGAAAGCGACAATTGCCCTTGAACTAGGTGCCCATCATGTACTGACATACGATAATTTTAGTGCGAAAGTAAATGAATATACGGATGGTCATGGTGTTAACATTATTTTTGACTCCATTGCCGGGAATATTACGGAAGAGAGTTTTAACTGTTTAGCTCCGTATGGTACGCTAGTGCAATTTGGAAATAGCGGTGGTAAAGCTGGGAATATAAAAACATCTGACTTGCATAGTAGCTGCCGCAATGTGAAAGGGTTTAGCTTAGGAACGACTCGAGCTTCTAACCCTGAAATGCTACAACAAGTTGCACAGGAGATGTTTACCTTATTGAAGGATGAAAGTTTCCAAGTACCAATTGCTAATATCTTTGCATTAGAAGACATGCGGAAAGCGCATGATTTGATGGAAAGTCGTCAGCAACAAGGGAAGATTTTAATTAAAATATAAATGATTGACCTCTGTATAGTGATCAACACGCTATACAGAGGTTATGTTTGTTTTAGATCTTTTAGCTTTAAAAAAGCATGGTTGTGAATCAAACCCACCCATTAATAGAATGAATGCAAACTAGTAAAAACCCAATTAGGAGTCACCACATTATTTGTAGGTATAATTCTAACTTTCATTTTTCGACTACAAACAGGAATTTCCTTTAAACAATTGTTAAAATGAGGTATTATTATATAGGTTTTTGTCTTTCTCTACCTTATTTTGAAATCGTTATTTGTTTTAGCTTAACTTTTTAGTATAATATAATATTTGGCCTCTTTAAATACATAATGAATATAACAATGGTATTTATTTCATTTAGATTTTACGAGTGTATCAATGTTAAAGTGTTATATGGCTAATTTAAGTGATGTAAATATAATATTAAAACATTAAATTTGATAGGCTCTTCACTAAATATTTGTTTAACGTGTGTCGTGTTTTTAGGTTGATTTGTTGATCCTTTGGAAATGCGGCAAAGATATGATCCCTGGAGCGCAAGCGAACGCCTTCAGGTAAGCGCGGAACGGAAATGTTGTGGTGAGGGGTCTTAAATTTTGAATATAAAGGAATGGCAATTAGGGGAGTGGTGCAATGCTTTTTAATTCCTTTGAATTTATTTTCTTGTTTTTACCTATAACATTTATTATCTATTTTTTATTAAATCGTTTCAGAAACCAGCAATATGCGATCTATTGGCTGGTACTGAGCTCTTTGATTTTTTACGGCTATTTTAAGTTAACTTATTTAGCGATCATCACAATCTCAATAGTTGTGAACTTTGCTTTAAGTCGGATAATTAGTCGTACCAATAGTCGTTGGAGAAAAACGTATATGATAATTGGCGTTATCTTCAATATTATCATTCTCTGTTACTATAAATATACCGATTTCTTTATTGGTAATATAAATAGTTTATTTGGTACCAATTTTGCACTGTTGCACTTATTGCTACCATTAGGACTTAGTTTTATTACATTCCAACAAATTGCTTTTATAGTTGATAGTTATCGTGATGGAACAGCTCATTATAAATTTAGCCATTATGCGCTGTTTATTTTGTTTTTCCCGCAGTTAATTGCAGGACCAATTGTTCAGCATGATGAAATGCTTCCACAGTATGATACTAAGGGAAATCGTAAAATTATTTATGAACATGTTGCACGAGGTTTATTTATTTTTGCAATTGGTTTAGTCAAGAAAGTTGTTATTGCTGATACGGTAGGCATATGGGCGAATGAAGGCTTTGCCAATTATAGTAACTTAAGTTTTATAGAAGCTTGGATTACCTCATTATCGTATACAGTGCAACTTTATTATGATTTTAGTGGATATTCTGATATGGCTATCGGTTTAGCATTATTATTTAATATTAAACTGCCAGTAAATTTCTACTCTCCTTATAAAGCACGTAATATTCAGGAGTTTTGGAAAAAGTGGCATATGACGTTGAACCGGTTTTTAACTACATATGTCTATTTTCCATTAGGTGGTAGTCGTAAAGGGGCATATAGAACCTATCTAAATATATTAATTATTTTCTTCATCAGTGGATTTTGGCATGGTGCAGGATGGAATTTCATTTTATGGGGACTGATGCATGGCTTTGCGTCTGTAGTTGTGAGACTTTTTAGTAAAACACGTATTAAGCTTCCGTATTTACTTTCATGGTTTATGACTTTCCAATTTGTTAATATCGCTTGGGTATATTTCCGTGCAACAAGTATTGAGCAAGCAAATACTATTATAGCCAAAATGTTTACGCCAAACATGACAGCTATTACTAATTTCTTTACGGAGCCGCACACGAATTTTGCGCAAGCGGAAGCTTTTAATATTTTGGGACTTTCATTCAGTGATCCAATAGTGATTGTTGTAGGACTTTTAATCACACTTGTTATTGCATTTACGGCATTAAATTCTATTCAATTAATGGATAAGATGAAATTTAATTGGGGAGCAATTATTTATACGCAATTTATGATTGCGTTAGTGCTAGTATCTATTTATTATATGCAAAAAAATAGTATATTCTTATATTTTAATTTCTAAATAAAGGTGTGAATGAACTTGGATCCGAAAAAATGGTTAGTAAAATTATTTGCCACATCTTTCGTAGTAATAGGATTACCTGTTTTCGGAATTATGGGTTTCAATTATTATATTGACCCTCTTTGGAATTACACACATGCGAATGACTTTAACGACTATCAGCTTGGCTTTGATGAAAGACAATTAAAAACAAATTATATCAATAGCCATGATTTTAACTATGATAGTTTATTAATGGGAACGAGCAGGATTACGTATCTTGATGAGAGGGCTTTTACAAAAGAAAATGTTTATAACTATTCATTGAGCGGGCTGCATATTACAGAATATTTGCCTTATATGAAATATGCTGAACAGAAAAATGGTAAGCCGTTTAAGAGAATTTTTATTGAGTTATATTTTGATTCGGCGAATGCTGGCAAACCTAGTACATCGAATCCGCCGCAAACTTATATCGAGACGTCGGAGGCACCTTTTTATGCAGTAAAGTCCTTATTTTCAGCAAGCACGATGCATTATGCTCTTTTTAATTATGATATTTCAAAAGCAAATCATTACGATGGTGCGCGTAGTTACACACGTCATAATATTGCACAAACTACGTATCCAAATGATGATATGGAGCAAGGGTGGCAAAAATTCCAAAAGAATTTTAAAGCAGAGTCAGCTAAGCCTTTTATGTATGATACTGACTATCGAACAAGGCTTCAAGCTATAAAAGATGCATTCCCGAATACAGAACTAGTGGTCTTTACAGAATTAATGCCTGCCAAACGGCTTCAGACCATTTTGCATAATGAAAATCGTTACGAGGCTTATAATAGATGGATGAATGATATGGTAGATGTGTTTGGTACCGTGTACAGCTTCCATGGTGTGAATGAAGTAACGGCGAATGAGAATGACTTTTTCGACTGGTTGCATTACTACCCAAACGTTGGTAATTTAATCATTGAAGCTTTAGAGAACAGGGAAAAACGGTCAACTATTATGCAGACTGTAAATAAAGGGAATCTTGATGAGTACCTTAAAAATGTAGTGGTAGATATTAATATTGACTAAATGATGAAAAGATGACGCTGATATGTACTATCAAGGTCATCTTTTTTTAGCTATAAAAAGGTTTATGGGGATTACCAAACTGTTGCAAGTAATGCAATGCTTTCATTAATTTGCTCAACGGTTAGCCCACCATACCCCATAATGACCATAGCATGTTTAGAGCCTTGCTGATAGGAGGTTGAGCATGGATACACTTTAATTCCTACCTCCTGTGCGAGCCTAATGGCATTATGCTCAGATAGCCTTTTTGGTAACTTCATAACGATGTGTAGCCCAGATTTTTCACCAATTACTTCGAATTCCTCAGAAAAATGGGTGTTAATAGCTGCAAGTAACGTCTGTTGCTTTTTACGATAAATAGTACGCATTTTGGCTAAATGCTTATCGAATAAGCCTTGAGCAATGAAATTGGCTAATACAAGCTGATCTATTTTTGAGACAACAGATTTTTGCTCCTGATTAAAAAGCATAAATTTTTCGACTAACGATTTAGGCAAAATCATATAACTAATACGGAGCGATGGGATAAGCGTTTTAGAAAAGGTTCCGAAATAAATAACACGTTGCAGCTGATCCATCTTTGCTAAAGAGGGAATAGGGAGCCCCTTATAACGAAATTCCGAGTCATAATCATCCTCAATAATAAATGCCTTCGCAGAATTAGCCCATTGTAGAAGTTCTGCACGCCGTTCAACCGGCATGACCATCCCGAGCGGAAACTGGTGTGCGGGTGTTGTGTATAACATGTGGATGAATTCTTTCGGTATTGATACCCCTAAGTTATCAACAGGAATAGCATGAGTTATTAATCCACATTGTTGCGATGTTGCACGTACTCTTCTAAAGCCAGGCTCCTCTAAGCCAACGTGCGCTTTTTGGCCAAAAAAGTGACAGAGAGCCTGAAGCTGATTTTGTGTACCACTATAAACGAACACCTGTGATGCTTCACAAGTAACTCCTCTTGATCGTTCAACATAGCGAGCGATTTCCGTCCGTAATATAGCTTCTCCAGGCCAAGGACTTGTTGTTAAATTATCCACATTAAAGTGCTTTTTCAACAGCTTATGCCAGATTGAAAATGGAAAAGCGTCCTTATCCACATGTCCGTTATTAAAATCAAATTTTATAGTATATGTAGTTGGTGTTATAGCTGGGGATATGTGCTGATTTTGCTGCTGTTCCCATTCAAATTCAAAGGGCGCTATAAAATAACCAGAGCGTTCCTTACTATAAATATAGCCTTCAGCTAGTAATTGTTCATAAGCTTCCTTAATCGTATGGACACTAACATCAAGCGTTTTAGCCAGCGTTCGTTTAGATGGCAATTGCTCATGGGCCAGTAGCTTCTTCTTTAAAATGGTTTGTTTTAATTCCTCGTAGATTTGCACGTATTTCGACGCATCTCCAGTAAACGAGATCGATAATTCCAAAATATTGCACCTCCTGGTATGGTGTATTTTTAAAAAATTGGTTCTACCTATCATATCAAAAATATCGTTAAATAATAAAAAAAGGAGTGAAGCAACATGAATTTTAAAGCATTAGAAAATGAGGTAGTATTACTGAAGCCATTAGAACAACAGGACACGCAAGGGTTATTGGAGGCAGCTAGTTATCCAGAGATATGGCCCCACATGTCCACAACAATTGAGAAAATGCTCGATGTGAATAATTTTGTGGACAAGGCATTAGCAACAAAGCGTGAAAAAACTGAGTTTCCATTTGTAATTGTGGATAAAAAATCTGGGCAAATCATTGGTTCGACTCGGTTTATGGACATTGATGAAACGCATAAACGACTTGAAATAGGTACTACATGGATAACACCGGCTTTTTGGCGTACGGCCATTAATACGAATTGCAAATATTTATTACTACAATACTGCTTTGAAGTACTCAACTTACAGCGTGTTCAAATTAAAACAGACCACGAAAATTTACGTTCTCAAAAGGCGATTGAACGTTTAGGGGCAACAAAGGAGGGGGTCTTACGTAATCATATGGTGCGGAAGGATGGTACGATTCGTCATACAGTGATGTACAGCATTACGCTACAAGAATGGCCCAAAGTAAAAAACCATTTGCAGCAGTTGCTAGTTGATGCTACAGAGAAATAGGGGTAAAAAGAATGGTCAACCTTGTAACGCTAAAGATAAGTAGTTGTACAAAAGGATTGATTTCATCCGTACTAGTTTAATATGTTGTACATACTATAAAATGTACATTACTAAAATTAAATTTTAGTTGTGTACATTTTTTTATTTTTTGCATTAATAACAGGATATGTAAGTTTACACTTTGATTATAGGTACAGCATTAGTTAAAGTTCGGTAGTAGAGGTTATCATACCTTTTTTAGTTCGTATATTGATAGTACGTTTGTTGACTATTTTTCTGGACTTTGCTACAATCCAATTGTCAATATATTGACTTTATGGAGGGAACGATATGAAAAAAAAACGAGATGAAATGTATTTGGATATTATGTTAGACGTTTTTCGTGCATCTAGTTTACTTAGAAGGATTGGAGGCGGATTGGCACAACAAGTTGGTTTAAAAAGTGCACAACAATGGATGATTTTGGGGACCATTCTGCGCGAGGAAGAAGTAACCCTAAAAGATCTTCGCTTAGATACGTTAGTTACGAAACAAACAATTACTGGGCTTGTTGAACGTTTACAAAATGGGGAGTATCTCGAGACATTTCCAGACGCTGAAGATCGACGGATTACTAGAACAAGATTGACTTCAAAAGGAAAGGATACTATGAGACAAATCAAACCATTATGTGAAGAAAGTAACCGAAATTCATTTTCAGTTTTAACCGACGATGAATTAGAAAGTTTATCCAGCTCCTTAAGCAAACTTGTTCAACATTTAAACCTTGAGGAATAATTAAGGAGGGTTTTAATGAATAGGAAGACGAATACAAGAAATGTTACGGTGGCCATTTTCATTGCCACTTTTTTATCTGCAATTGAGGGTACTATCGTAGGAACCGCGATGCCGAAAATGGTAGGTGATTTAGGTGGTTTAGAAATGATGAGCTGGGTTGTTTCGGCCTATTTAATGACCCTATTAATCACTACCCCAATATACGGAAAGCTAGCGGATTTATTTGGTCGCAAAATGATGTTTAATATAGGAATAACAATATTTTTAATCGGGTCTATTTTATGTGGCTTATCCGAAAACATGTTACAGCTTATTATTTTTCGAGCACTTCAAGGCATGGGAGCCGGTGCTTTATCCAGTATAACCTTTACGATCATCGGAGATATTTATCCATTTGAGCAACGAGCAAAAGTACAAGGTTGGCTCAGTAGTGTATGGGGAATCGCAGGAATTGTCGGTCCTTTAGTTGGAGGGATTTTAGTTGACTATGTTTCTTGGCGATGGGTATTTTATTTAAACATGCCATTTGGGATCGTTTCTATGTTTTTATTGTTTATTTCTATGCATGAAACATTTGAAAAGAAAAAACGATATATTGATTATAGCGGGATTATTACTTTTACCATTGCAATTATCTCTTTATTGTACATATTAAATCGGCCATGGGAATCAATGCATACGCTACTAACCTTATCTGTAAGTATTATAAGCTTCATTCTTTTTATTATTATTGAACGTAAATCCCCAGAGCCACTTATTCCATTACAACTTTTTTCGATTCGTCCCATTACAGTAGCTAACTTAGCTATTTTCTTATTAGGCTCAGTGTTTATTGTTATTTCATTCCACATTCCTTTATGGATTCAAGGCGTTTATGGTGGTGGAGCAACCGAATCAGGATTAGTTATGATACCCATCTCAATAATGTGGCCTCTATGCTCCATTATAGCTGGCAGGCTTATCTCTAAAAAGTCTTTTAGATTTATTACTTTGTTGGGTTCGATTATTATTTTTATCGGTTGTTTAGGATTGTCATCAGCTTCAATTGAAACGCCTGTATGGTTATTTATGATTTATACAGCGTTCATTGGTGCAGGAATGGGATTCGCTACCACAACATATACAGTAGTGGTTCAGTCTGAAGTTGACTGGAAATTAAGAGGAATATCAGTTGCATCTTTTCGATTTATGCAGAGTTTAGGTCAAACAATCGGAATTGCAGTATTTACAGCTATCTCTATGACACAAGCAACAAAATATCTAAGTAGACAGCAAGATTTATCACATATAGATGTTAGTCAAATATTCAATAATAATCATGATACTTCACTTTCAAACTCAAATTTACAAAGCATAAAGGAAGCCATTGCGTTTGGATTACATAAGGAATTTTTGATTTTATCAGTAATTATCATAATTACTTGTTTCGTAGCAACACGAATAACACAATCGAAATCTTCTTTAGAAAAATGAAATTAACAACGGATTAAACTTTTCATTAAAATGGGCTCTATTTTTTAAACTAACCTACATCACATATATTTTCTCAGCACAAAAAAGTAAACTGCCCCAAGCATACGAGCAGTTTAAAACCTTGATGTACTAAGCGCCTTTGAAGCGATTTATTTTGTTACGCACCGAGTAGTGTTTCAGCACTATTCGGTCTTTTTGTGTTCCTTATCTAACTAAATGCTTCGATATTGACAGTTCAGTCAAAACGCACATCTTTTAACACGTTTTTATAAATAAAAACTGAACTAAATTGTTTGAATTAGTTCAGCTTAAAAATACCTCATTATAATGTTGCACATTTTATAAAGTATATTAATGGCTTTTAATAAAAATTAGTCGACCATTCTCTTTTTATAAATAAATCCTGCTACAATCCAAGTCACTAGTGACCAAACAATAATTGAAGCTATTGGAATAATGATATCCATTGTTGTGTATGATCCTTCTAAAGCTTCAGCTAGTAGTACTAATTGAGAGCTTGGTAACCATTCAGCAATCTTTACAATCGGACTAGCAGAAGATAAAGCTAGTGTAAGAGGGCCGCATGTGAAAATAAGGACAACAGGTAGAGTGATAAGAGATCCTTCCATAATCGTTTTGGAGAATAATCCACATAATGTTCCTAGTGCAATATAAAACACAGTCGAAAGTATTAAAGCGATAGCTAAGATGAAAAGGTTAGCTGGGTTATAGCCAGCGATGAATATAGTTAAGGCTACAACTACCATTGTAATGATAAAGACAAACAAGCTTTTACCAATTAAAATATCGACAAGTGAAGCAGGGGAAAGCATGAGACTACGAAGCGTATTTTTTTCTTTCTCTTCGGCAATTAGACAGCATTGTACGTAGGTAGTCACCATAGAAAATGCTATATTAATTGAAAAGAAATAGGCTGCGATAGTAGCGGAGCCCGATTTATTATACAAAAATGCAAAGACAAGTGGCATAAATACCATAACGGATACCGCATAGTTACGTGAAAATTCCTTATAATCCTTCATAAAAATAGCCTGAATACGTGACATTGAAATGTTCATACTAAATCACTCCCTGTTATTTGCATAAAAATATCCCCTAGTGTTGGCTCGTTCGTATATATCCGAGAAACTTCGTTAGATTGCATCCAATGAAACAGTTTTTCAGCATCTTGTTTTCCGTTTTGAATGACCTCACTAGCACCATTTTTTAGTTCAACTGTAATAGAGTCATCACCAAACTCTTTTTTCAAGTCCTTTGGCGCACCAATTGCTCGAATTTTACCTTTATGTAAGAAGGCTACACGATCACAAAGTATTTCGGCTTCACTCATATCATGTGTTGTTAAAAATATTGTTGTACCCATCTCGTTTAATTTGCGCAAGCCACTATAAATATGCTGTGTATTAACAGGATCGAGAGCAGAAGTTGGCTCGTCTAAAAATAATAATTCGGGTTTATGCATGATAGCACGTGCAAGCGTAACACGTTGCATCATTCCTTTAGAAAGCTGACTAATCTTCTTTTTACGATCACCGTATAAGTTAACAAAATCCAACGCTTCTTTAATGGCAGATTTAGATAATTGGTATAAATTACTGAATAGTAATAAATTCTCCTCGATTGAAAGTCGCGTATATAGTCCGCTATTATCTGTTAAAATACCGAAGCGTTTACGATTATTACTTTGTTTCATCTCATTTGCTGGGCGGCCAAACAATAAAACGTCGCCAGCAGTTTTTTCAGTTTGTGCTGTTAATATTTTTATAGTAGTAGTTTTTCCGGATCCGCTAGGTCCAAGAAAGCCGAATATTTCACCTTTTTGAATGGAAAATGAAACATCCTGTAATGCTGTTTCCTTATTAAATGTTTTTTTCAAATGCTGAACATCGATTACTGCGTTCATTTGAAAACCTCCCTGTGTTGTTGTTGATATCTACACTATAAGGGACAATAAGGGTCTCAACATTAAATTACAGGTGAAAGGCTGTGAAATGACCTTTAGTGGCGAAATATTTCAGCTGACAGGAGTCGTTTATTTCCTGGGAAATCTACTAAATTCCGAGTATTTCCTTTAAATCTGCGAGTTTATTTTTCGACAAAGGTACTACGGTCTTTTCATTGCTGTTTAAGGCTAAGCTATAGCTATTGCGAGTCCAAGTAATGATTTCCCGTACCTTTTGTAAGTTCACGATATAAGAGCGATGACTTCTAAAGAAGCCGAACGGTGTCAGTTTTTGCTCAAGATCATTTAATGATAATGTACATGGATAGGCTTCACCTGCAACATATAGTGAAACAATACCCTCAACACTTTCGATATAATCGATTTCCGGGGGATTAAATAAAATGATTTTATCATTTTTCTTTGTAGGGATTTTATCAAGTCGAATCGGTACGTTTTCTTGAGAGGTGGGAGTTGGTTCTGTTCCATCCTCTTTAACGTCTAATGCATGTATACCCGTAATATCCAATCTATGTACTTCTGTACTCGAAATAATTAAATCCTCAAGATTGTTAGATAATAAAATGACTGTTTTATTCTTTTTTCGAAGTGCATCCAATAACTGAATGACGTTTTGCTTAGAAAATTCATCTAGGTTTTGGAATGGCTCTTCTAAAACATGTATGTGTGCCTGATTGAGATATGTATGAATCAATTTTAAACGTTGCTTTTCTCCATTCGAAAGCTTGCTAATTTTAATGCTTTTTTGCTCCATTAAAGCGAATAATTTTAATAGATCCTCCATCTTTTCAGAAGAAGCATTGAAAAGCTTTAAGCAAAAGTTAATATATTCTCGAACCGTCAGTCGCTCATACAAGGCATTTTCACGAAAATGTGTATGCGTATTACTTTGCTTCGAAAACCATTGTGTTAATGTATGTATTTTTGACACATCCGTATGAATGCCGATAATAATACCTGGCTGCATAGATAGGTGAAAGTTTGGATAAATTACATTTCCTCCTTCTATATAAGGGTCAATAATTATGCTTTCATTTTGGTTCATTACTTAGTCCTCCTTGCCTTCATTTGATTCCAAAAATTGCGAGATTTCACTTTGTGATTGTAAAAAACTACCATGTTGATAGTTTGCGTTATGAAAGTCCATAAAACCGTGCTGACCTATATATTGTCTCGTTTGAACAAATGGAAATGTATCGAGTATTTCTTTTAATTCATGGACATTAAAACTTTTCTCATAACTTGGTAATATAACGAGCGTCGGACAGGAGGGGCTTGTATCCAAGTATTGACGAATGCGTGAACCATAAACGCAAATGATACCTTGTAATGGTAGCGTTGATAGTCTCCAAGCTAATGTTGCACCTACACTAAATCCGATTAACAGTACTTCATCAAAAAGGGTCCTAGCTTCTAATATTTTTTCAGTTAATTTACCGAGAGGAGCATCAAAGCCAACTTCACTTATGAAATATTCATAGGCTTCCTGCTCTTGTTCATATTGAAATATTCTATCGTCTGAATAGAAAGAAATGCACTCAACAGTAGTGTTAGCCTTACTGTATGCTTCAGCTTGCTTTTTTATAAAATCGTTGACGCCATAAATCTCATGTAGAATGAATATTTTCCTTGTCATGTTGACCTCATTTTTTGTTTTTTTTCAATAGTGTACCAAAAAGTAATATCATACAGGGTTCATCACCAAAAGTTGTGGATGACTTTTGGTAAAACGTCTACTATGTAAATAGTTGACCTTCGTTCCGACTGGGCGACTCCTCGGGGATCAGCAATAGAGGAACGAAGGCTAAAAGCATCACATCCTGTGATAACGCCTTCGTGACCAACATCGTGCTGCTGTCGCTACGTTGCACTCACGCTTTCGCGCAAAAAACATCTGTTGGCCCGAGATCCTGCAGCGCAGCGAGTGTTTTCTGTGCGAAAGCGAAGCGTCAGCAACAAATGTTTTCTGTAGCGGCAGCTATAAAGCGCCCAGTCGGAACGGAAATCAACCACACGTTTTGGAGATGATCCTCATACAGTATATTTTGTCGATTTTTGCCATTGGTTTTGTTGTTTCGGTAATTATTCCGAGCAGTGCCTAAAAGTAAAAAATCCGCGCAGACTTATGTGGTTCTAAATTGACCACAGAAAGCGAGCCGGATTTTTCCGTTGATTATGCCTTTATTTCATTACGTTAGACATAAAACCCTTCATTTCGATACTAAGCGTATTAAGCTCATCAATGATTTCACTAAAGTCTTGAACAAGTTGTGCCTGTTCGTTTGTGGCACCATGTATTTGAGTCATGTTTTGCTTTAAATTTTCAAGATTATCATTGATGCTTCGAAGTGAGGTTTCAATGTTATCGGTAGCAGTAGTTGTTTCAGTAGACAGCTTGCGAACTTCTTGTGCAACTATATTAAAACCGGCACCATGTTGACCTGCACGTGCTGCCTCAATTGACGCATTTAATCCGAGTAAATTGGTTTGACGAGAAATATTTTTTATCAAATCCGTAATACCATTTGTTTTTTCAGCATCCTCTAAAGCAAATTGTGTCTGCTTATTAATTTCCTCGCTAGTTGCAGCTAGCTCCTCCGAATGAGAGGCGATTGTATGTACTTTATCCTGTAGATTTTGGATAATATCATTCATAGTAACAATATATTTCTCCATTTGTAGAGAATGGTCAATAGGTATTCCAAAGGCTAGCGCGCCTACGATTTGCCCATTTTCACGAACTGGAAAAGAAAATGCGTTAAATTCCACACCATAAAATTCTTTTGGTACAGGTGCATCAGTACTTTTGCCTTTAAGTGGGAGATGTAAAATTACATCACCTGGGAGAATTTTTTGTCCAATTTTATACCCAGAATCTATCCGTTTCCCAGGTAAATAAGCAATAATACTCTCACTCTCTTTATCTACTAATCCAATCATGGACTCGCCTTTCATAGCTGAATGAATGTAAGGCATTGTCAATGTCAATGCTTCAAGAATTTTCATAGTAACCTCCTCGTTATATGTAAGCCCTATTAAATTAGGTATAATCTCGTTTTTAAAGCGTTATTTTTTGGAAAAGTGATACTTCTTTAATTGTATGAAAAAAGGAAGTAAATAAAAAGACTATCTTAATACCATTATCCTTTTAAATTGTACGAAATTAAGGCAATATATTATGAATTTGCTAAAAAAGGAGTAGGACTTTTGCGCAGTGCAAAACGTGGGGTTGATTTTCGTTCCTGCTGCCGCTTCGCTGTAAGGTTCCATCTTTGACGCTGATCCCCAAGGAATCACCCAGCCTCCACTACAATTAACTACTTCGTTAAGAATATATCTTCAGCAATGTTTTACCTTTGCGAAAGCGATAACAGAGGTCATAGCATCTATTTTTGAAACTCATAAAATTGATAAAAGATCTACGCTTTGTCGATTGAACTGATGGAAAAACTCATCAGAAGTTTTTCTTTCGCAAAAGTTTAACATAGCTTTTTCTTTTTTGGACAACCTAAACTTTAGAAATAATGGTATGAGGTGATGATCATGAAAATAGAAAGGTCGTCCGAATGGGAAGAAGGCTTTATCAATAAACTGAATGAACAAGGAAAATGGGATAGTTGGACATTGTACAAGATGAATTATGACATTGTGAAAATGAAGCTAATTCCTGATTTCACAGGTTTACAGGCAACGAAGTATTTACCAAATTTAAAGCCGCTTAAGCACCAGTTGGAAGCAGCAGAGACAGTCATTGAACGTATGAATGGTAAAGCGATTTTAGCTGACGAAGTAGGTCTTGGTAAAACGATTGAAGCAGGTTTAGTTTTAAAGGAATATTTGATTCGTGGCCTCGTAAAAAAAGCATTAATATTAGCGCCAGCATCTCTTGTTAATCAGTGGGTTGAAGAATTAAATATAAAGTTTCACATTCCGGCAGTAGCTTATAAGAAAAATGTTCAGATTGAGCGCCATGATGTCCTTATTATGAGTATGGATACGGCAAAGAAGAGTCCTCACAAAGAGCGAATTTATGAGCAGAATTACGACATGATAATTATCGACGAAGCTCATAAATTAAAAAATCATAAAACACAAATTTATGAATTCGTCCAAAGCTTAAAGAAAAAGTTCTGTTTATTATTAACGGCTACACCGATTCAAAACGATGTCTTTGAATTATTTTATCTTATTTCCTTACTTAAGCCTGGTCATCTTGGCAATTATGATACATTTCAAGCCGCATTTTCGGCAAGTAAGCATGATTTAGAGCATGATGATTTTTTAAAGGAATTAGTGAATCAGGTGATGGTGAGGAATAGGAGAGAAGACACGGGTATTGAATGGACAAATCGCCGTGTTCAAATTATTCCAATCGAATTTACGAAGGAAGAAGAGGAAGTTTATAATCTGCTTGGAACGCTTCAAAATACAGGCTCATTTTCAATGATTACATTGCAAAAGGAAATGTGTAGTAGCAAGGAAGCAACAGGTTTAACATTAACTAAAATGCTTGAAGACAATGCGCAGCCACAAGAAATTGAAGGAATACTAGCAAAATTAATGGCTTTAGAAGTGAATTCAAAGGCGAAAAAGACCCTTGAAATAGTCGAACAAGCCAAAGACAAAGTAATTATTTTTACAGAGTATAGAGCTACTCAAATTTACTTGCAGTGGTATTTACATTCCAACGGTATAACGAGTGTCCTATTCAACGGTAAATATAATAAAAGTAAACGTGATTATATGAAGCATCTTTTTAAGGAAAGGGCACAGGTTCTAATCGCAACAGAGGCAGGTGGCGAAGGGATTAACCTTCAATTTTGTCATCATGTCATTAACTATGATCTGCCCTGGAATCCTATGAAGCTAGAGCAACGAATAGGGCGCGTCCATCGATTAGGGCAAGAGCATGATGTCCATATTTATAATCTGGCTATTGTCAATACGATTGAAGAGAACATATTAGCATTACTTCATACGAAAATTGATGTGTTCGAAAAGGTAGTAGGCGATTTAGATGCGATTCTATCTAACTTTAAAGAATCTGTATAGTGTAAGGGAGAAGGACCATGTATCCACAGCAAGTTCATAGTTATTTACGCCAATTTTTTAATGAAACTGATTGCCCTATATTAGGAGAAGATCAGCATTATCTTACTGTACAATTAACGGTTGATATTGATAAAAAAATAATGAATCGCCCTTTTTATTGGCAATACGTAGAAGCTACAAACAGTGAGGCAAATCCAGCTCAAGTAACTTTCATTACAAATCAAACAGCATCAGCAGGGAACCTTTATGGAGAAGCTATTCATTTTGGTTCTCCAAGAATGAACCAGCTTTTTCAAGCAACAAGGGAGCTAGGAGCCTATGTTCAGCTTTTTGAAAAGGTGGATAATGAAATAGGGCAAGTTATCCTAACTCCTTGGCTAGGTGTCAACTTTAAAGTGTCGTATTGCTGCGATCGAACGAAAGAAACACTTTATTCATTTGGCATAAACTTACTAACAGGGATCATAAAAGAGGACTTTCAAGAGACGATATGTACATCTGAATTTGACACTGTCCCAGCAGACAATGCTTTTCATGTTCAATATATTATTAAGCCTCTTAGAGCACTCGAAAGATTACATGCTACTATTGAAAAGATTATTGAACGGGATGACCATTCATGGGCTACGGAAGCAAAAAAACGATGGCAGCATGATCAACGTGTACTTGATTATTTTTATGAGGAAGAAGAAGAGAAGCCAGAATGCTATGACATCGAAAAGAAGGCATTAGAGGAACAATACGATACTAAAATTAAAATAGAAATTATTAATGGTGGTTTATTTTATCTTTATTAAACGAGGAGCTGTCTAATAGTAGGGACAGCTCCTTTACATTTAATTTTCTTCAAAAATACTTTGTAATTGTGCCAATTTATTATCCCAAAATAAATCAAAGTACTGAAGCCAGTCTTCAATTTCTTTTAGTTTTTCGGCATGTAATGTGTATATTTTTTCTCGTCCCTTTTTCTGAGCAGACACTAGCTCAGCTTGCTCTAAAATTTTTAAATGCTTTACAACAGCAGTTCTGCTTATAGAAAAATTCTCAGAAATAAGTGAGATCGGTTTATCACTTGCGGCAAGTAGCTGTAGGACATGACGTCTTGTTGGATCAGCGATTGCTTGAAAAACATCATACTTTACAGCAAGTTGTGTCATTGTGATTCCACAACTTCTTTTAATTTTTTGCCGATAAGCATTGTCCAGCCGCCCTCCATTGTTGTACGAATGGCTTCAGCAGGCATGTTGGCTTTAGGAATGATATGTGAAGCTTCTTTCCAGCCACCATGTGTTAATGTGAATTCAGTTTGCTCACCAATTTCTTTCAGTTCAAAAGTGACAAACCATCCATCTGTATCCCATGCAAAACGAACAAAATGTGGAGCATCTACTTGTTCTACTCGACATGGTGAAGGACCAAATGGTGATTGTATTGTAAACTCATGACCTTCAACAGGCTTAAAATCATTTGGCATAAGCCAAGAAGCAATCTTTTCAGCATCCGTTACTGTTTCCCATACTTTTTCAATTGGTGCATTGAGTGTAACTGTTTTAACAATATTCTTTAGTTTTTCTGTCATTAAAATGAACTCCTTCGCAAAAATATAACCTTAAGGTTTTATGAATATATAACACCTTAAGGTTATATGTCAATTATAAATACATTGGATAAACTTTCACTGTGTCTTTTTGTGAATCCTTATTTATGTTAAAATTATTTTTATAATTTTCTGACTAGGAGGGGGCGTTAAAGTGGTGAACATATCTGTGTTTTTATTAATGTGCATTTTATTAATTATTTTGCCTGGTCCGGATACCGCCATTGCAACAAAAAATACACTTACCGTAAGCAGAAAGGGGGGCTTACAAACTTTACTCGGTTCGTGCTGTGGATTATTGATCCATACTTTTGCAGCGGTTATTGGACTTTCCGCGATTATTGTAAAGTCAGCATATGTATTTACCATTTTAAAATACGTCGGCGCGGTTTATTTATGCTATTTAGGTATTAAAACTTTATGGGCATTACGATTAATACGTACACAGTCTCCAGTTGTACAAGACGAAACCCAAATTGAACATAAATATTCAGAACAATCATGCTTTAAGCAAGGCTTCTTAACGAACGTTACAAACCCAAAGGTGGCTGTATTTTTTCTAACATTTTTACCTCAGTTTGTAGATGGTAAAAGCGGTACATTTATGCCATTTCTTATAATGGGGCTTATTTATACTGCATTAACAGGATTTTGGTTTGTATTTTATGTTTACTTGTTGGATAAAATTAGCGCATTTATGAAAAAGCCAACGACGAAAACGGTTATCGAAGGATTGACAGGTGCAGTACTAATTGGGTTTGGCATTAAGCTAGCATTCGAGAAAGCCCACTAATGTTAAATAGACTAAACTAATAAGAGGATATTATGTTCAATATAAGAGCATATATCCTCTTTTTTTATATATTAGATTTGTTAATTAGGCGTTTAGACCGACCGTTAAATATTTTTTTGAGCTATGAGGGTACATGAAGTTCTCATAGGGAACCCCTCACTTCTTGTGTATAACTAATGCGATTGAAAAATGGATTACACATCAGATAGAAGTTATATAGTAACTAACGATGTTACTTTGCTTCTTTCTAGGTTATTTCGGAGCTCACCACTTCTACGCTGGAAAGATAAAATAATGATTATAACTTTAGATTGCTTGGGTATCTGGGCATTAATCAAATTTATTATGATTGTTTTATCGGTAAAATCACATATGATCTACATAATAAACAGCAATGCATAAGGGGCTGATCAACTATGATTGAAAGGCACTTTTTTAGCCATAAAAGATAGATTAAGGTGTTGAGAAAAACGTCAAAGAATGGTAGACCTTTGGATGGAAACGAAGTAAATTCTACATTGAATGTCCTAGCCAGTTAATCGATACCCAAAGCGGTTTATTTAAAGAGCAGCTTTTTGTCATCGTCTTGCTGGCTTGTTGTTTTTGTACTTCGATTTGTTTTTTATGATTCTTCGATGTCGTCCATAATAATGTTGCGGGCTGTATTTCAGTCTGCATTAGCTTCGTGTTTGCAGTTAATACATTTGAATTGTTTTTAAGTTGGTCGATACATTTCTTTCCCCACTTTGTTGTGAATCAGGAAGACAAGTTGATTGGTGTAACATTACCACTTAACAGCATCTTGAACTAACGAGTGGGAGTGGATTATGCTCGGAGGGTAAATAAAAAACTTCACGGATAAACATCCAGTGAAGTTTAAAACTCTATATTTAGTTAGAAGAAAAGGAAGCCGATGCTAATAATAATGCCTGTAAAGATTAAAACGAATAAACAGAAGCCCATTATATCCCTAGCTTTTAATCCGGCGATTGCAAGGGCTGGTAGTGCCCAGAACGGTTGAATCATATTCGTCCAAGCATCACCCCACGCGATTGCCATAGCAGTTTTAGCGTAGTCGGCACCTAAAGTGGTTGCAGCGTCTAACATAATAGGAGCTTGTACTGCCCATTGTCCACCGCCTGACGGTATAAAGAAGTTAACAAGTCCTGCTGAGAAAAATGTAAACAAATAAAATGTATGTTCATTGGAAATGTGAACGAACCATTGTGAGAATACGGCAGCTAAACCAGAAGCGGTCATCATGCCCATAATCCCTGCATAAAACGGGAATTGAAAAACGATGCCTGTTGTCGTTTTAATGGCATCTTGTGCAGCAGCAAGGAAGCGCTGTGGTGTCCCGTGGAAAATGACCCCTAATACAATAAAAATCGTATTAATCACATTTAAATCAAGAACAAAGCCTTTCGTCATAAAATGATGTACTAAATAAACAAGTCCGATAATAGCTATTAAAATCGTTAAAATATAACTACGTTCAGAGCGGCTGGCAAAGTTGTTTTCGGGCTTAGGTAACTCTGTTTTTTCTTCAACTAATAAAGCAGGGTTAACTACAACCGTATCTTCTTCCTTTGGCATCATCCAACGATTAAACAACGGTAAAGTGAAGACGATAACGATGACTATAAATAAGTTATATGTTGAAAAAAGTGTAACATTTGTTGGTATGATCCCCATAATATCAGCGAACTTATGACCTTCAGTTGCTATGGATAACGGAATTGAGCCAGCTAATCCCCCATGCCAAATTACAAAGCCTGAGTAGGCACTAGCAATTAATAAGCGATAATCTACCTTTTTAACGTGACGAGCAATTTCCTTTGCAAAAAGGGCACCAATGACAAGTCCGAATCCCCAGTTAATCCAGCAAGCTAATAGTGATACGAATGTAATAATAATAATTGCCATACCTGGTGTTTTTATTTTACTTGCAATAGCTGCTAATCCCTTTTTAAAGACTGGGCTATTCGCCAAAATGTGACCTGCAGCCAAGACAATTACCATTTGCATTGTAAACTCTAATAGTTTCCAAAAACCATCTCCCCAATAAATCACCATATCGAGCGGAGAAGAATCTGTTAATGTAACCCCTAATAATAACGTCAATACGGTGAGTATAGTGACAAATATATATGGATCAGGTAAATATTTTTCCATAATAGCATTTGAAATTCTCGTTAACGTTTTCATGTTAGAATTCCCCTTCCTTTTCGTCCATCCCTTACTGCTAATTGTACATAGAAATATGAATTAAGGAAGATAAAATTGGTATTAAGTACGATAAAACGAGCGTAATGTAGAAATGATGTCGCTGTTGTTATTGCTGAATTAAATACTATTGAAATCATAACAAAGCCTTAGCGCTATTGTTTTGATCTACTTATTTTTAAGAAGAAGGATTGCTAGAATATGAGGAGAATTTATTACTACATAGGGGTTTTGGGAATATTTTTTATAACAAATTAGAATAAATGGGGGTATATATATGGAGTTGCGAGATTTACAAGCATTTATGACTGTCGTTGAACATGGGAGCTTTACAAAGGCAGCAAATGAATCCTTTGTATCACAACCTTCATTAAGTAAAAGCATTAGAAAGTTGGAGAATGCGCTTCATGTAGAGTTATTAAACCGATCTACACGCAATATAGAGTTAACAGACGCGGGTAGTATCGTCTATAAACAAGGACAAAAAATAATACGTTCTGTACACGATTTACATATATTATTGGATGATTTATCGAACATCGAAACAGGTACGATTAAATTAGGGATACCACCATTAATTGGCACACTATTTTTCCCTGAAATCGCGCGAAAGTTTCATAAGCAATATCCAAAGGTGCATTTAGAGCTCGTGGAACGTGGAGCTAAAATGATCGGAACATTAGTAGAAAATGGCGATGTTGATATGGGGATTGTTGTCATACCTGCAGACGAAAGGAAATTTACCATCCAATCATTTGTGGAGGACCAATTTTTTGTCTTTATTAATGAGTCCCATCCATTGGCTCAGCAAGATCATATTCTATTACAAGATTTAAAAAATGAATCATTCATTATTTTCACAGAGGAATTCACACTGCATGATTATGTTATTAAATCATGTAAAAGCGCAGGATTTACACCAATAATCGGCTATAAAAGCTCGCAATGGGATTTAATAGTGGAACTAGTTTCCTCGAATTTAGGGGTGACACTTTTACCATATTCAATAGCCGCAAAACATACGAATAAAAATGTCAAAATTATTCCGTTACTTCATTTTGATATGCCATGGCGTTTAGGTGTTATTACGAAGAAGA
The DNA here is from genome assembly GCF_023242215.1 of Lysinibacillus sp. Ag94. Lineage (NCBI taxonomy): Bacteria > Bacillati > Bacillota > Bacilli > Caryophanales > Bacillaceae > Lysinibacillus > Lysinibacillus sp. Ag94. The sequence goes on from NZ_CP096780.1 coordinate 1,785,655, forward strand.
ATACATATCAATCTTTTGCCTTAAAGCAGTTACTCAATACAATACGTTCTGAAAATTGATTTATGCACTTTTAGAATAAATAATATTCTATTTTATTCCTTTACTTATAAAATAGTATTAAGGTAGAATTTTTCTTAATAACTGAGCAATTTTAGGGGGTTTCGATGTGGGGAAGGGAAAAGTTTGGAATTCGTTTGAGGAAGCCGTCGCTGATATTAAAGATGGGGATACATTAGCTGTAGGAGGCTTTGGGCTATGTGGTATCCCTGAAAAATCAATTGCGGCACTAGTCCAAAGGGGAACGCAGGACTTAACAGTTGTAAGCAATAACTGTGGTGTGGATGATTGGGGTTTAGGGCTTTTATTGGCAAATAAACAAATCAAAAAAATGATTGCATCCTATGTAGGTGAAAATAAAATTTTTGAACAGCAGTTTTTAAGCGGGGAGCTTGAAGTAGAATTGACACCACAAGGTACGTTGGCAGAACGTATGCGAGCTGGCGGAGCTGGAATTCCGGGCTTTTACACAGCTACTGGTGTTGGAACACCTATTGCTGAGGGAAAAGATGTAAAGGTTTTTGATGGCAAGGAATATATTTTAGAAAAAGGTATTGTTGCAGATTTTGCCCTTGTCAAAGCATGGAAGGCAGACAAGCTAGGAAATTTAGTTTTCAGAAAAACATCACGTAACTTTAATCCTCTAGCTGCTATGGCAGGGAAAATTACAATTGCAGAAGTAGAGGAAATTGTTGAAGTAGGAGAGTTAGATCCGGATCATATTCATACTCCGGGAGTGTTCGTGCAACGCGTTTTACTAGGTGGCAATTATGAGAAGCGTATCGAGCGTTTAACGGTGAAAAAGGGGGATGTGTGATGGCTGATACAAGACAAAAAATCGTAAATAGAGCGGTAAAAGAAATACAAAACGGCATGAACGTCAATTTAGGTATTGGTATCCCAACGCTAGTGGCCAATGCAATTCCGTCTGATTATGACGTTCTTTTACAATCGGAAAATGGTCTTCTTGGTATTGGTCCATATCCAGTAGAAGACGCAGTCGATCCTGATTTAATTAATGCAGGTAAAGAAACGGTAACAGCTGTTCCTGGCGCTTCCTTCTTCGATAGCGCCGAATCATTTGCCATGATTCGTGGCGGTCATATTGATCTTGCTATTTTAGGTGGCATGGAAGTATCGGAAACGGGTGACCTTGCGAACTGGATGATCCCAGGGAAAATGGTAAAAGGCATGGGAGGTGCCATGGACCTTGTAGTCGGGGCAAAAAGAGTAGTCGTTGTAATGGAGCATGTCAATAAAAACGGTGAGTCAAAAATAAAAAAACAATGTGAGCTACCGTTAACAGGAAAGGGCGTTGTGCATAGATTAATTACAGATATGGCTGTTTTTGATTTTACCGATGAAGGGATGCAGCTTATAGAATTAGCAGAGGGTGTTACTTTAGAGGAAGTAAAAGAGAAAACAGCTGCTTCCTTTACTGTCGCCATAACAGTATAAAGTGAAATTAATCAGTGGGCATTTTCTTCAACCCGACTGATTATTAGTCTTCTCTAATCGGGCGTTTCCGGGCAGTTAACCTCTCATAACTAGTTTGCTTCCGATTCATCTCGAGGTTGTACCTGTCGCTGCTCTTTCGATACGCAATTACTGCCCGTTAATGCGGGGAAAGTGATTGAATGTAACCAGTTCCTTCATAGGGCTGGTTTTTTAGTAGGAGAGTCAATCACTTCAGCAATATGAAGAGCGTGAAGGTTGAAGGTTATTTTTCAGACTATTGGCGGTTCTCTAGCTCTATTTTGCAATTATACAATGATTGAAAAGGAGAAAAATAACTATGAGACAACAATGGTCAGATGAATTACAAGTAGCACAGGTACGCGTTGCACGACCGACTGATAAATTAAAGGAAATTGAAGAATTTTATTGTGAAGGCGTAGGGTTAGAAAAAATCGGCTCTTTTTCAGGACATCGAGGCTACACCGGTATCATGATTGGTCTTCCGAATGCTAGCTATCATTTAGAGTTTATAGAGCACATTGAAGGAAGTCCTTGCCCAGCACCAACAAAGGAGAATTTGCTCGTATTATATATTCCAAAGCGTTCAACGATACAGCTTATTGCTGAACGTTTATTGCAAATGGGTTACCCTGAGGTAGAGCCAGAAAATCCATATTGGGCCGAAAAAGGTATCACAATTGAAGATCCCGATGGCTGGCGTCTCGTATTGATGAATACAGAGGGTATTTAAAACGGTATGAGCCTACATGTAGATACCCTCGTGGTATACGAATGCGGTATTTGATATCTAAAAGATGGAAAAGGACATTTTTCTGAAGCTATAAGTAAATAGTAAAAAGATACCCCTTTGTTATACACAGAGGGGTATCTTGGTGTTGGAATATTCTATTGTCCTAAAGAAGCATCTTGGTGATAATGAGTAGCAATGGATTCGATATTTAACTGAGTATAGTTTGCCCAATTAGTCTTTTTAAAATCTTCTTCACTAAAGTAAATATTTAAAAGCTCAGTCATAGATTTGCCCCCTTTAGCTCCTGTTAATGGGGCATACCAACTAATAGCTGGCGTTTTAACATTTTGAAGCTTAGATAGCTCTGCAAATATTTTAGTGGAATCCTTCAGCATTTGATTTTTCATACCTTTTTTCACATCATTGTCCTGTATAGCGATTGAAACGATACCATCCTTTTCTTCAACCGTGAATTTGTTTTTAACGATAGCTCCTACTATATCTTCAACAGAAGTATTTTTATCGACTGCAACCTCCTTAGGAGCGGTATTTTTCCCGCAAGCGGATAATAGTAGTGTGGTTAGTAAAAACAAATAAAATAATTTCTTCAATGTAATAACCTCCCTTGTTACTACCATATATGCGCAAAATGGAGGTGAATTATACAAAAAGAAGGAAGGTAATAAAAAAACCAAATTATGTTCCTACAAAATAGCTTCGGGAATCGGCTTTGGCTCAGGCTTGCAGAAGTTTTTGCGCAAAAGCGTAGTGCTAATATTGTAGCAACAAGATCATTTTTGCTGTCGCTTCGCTTTCGCGCAGAAAAATTGCCACAGGATGTGGCGTTTTTAGACTGAGTTCTCTATTTCAGCGGATTTTTGTACACCCGTTGAAAGAAGTGAAATTATAATGGAGCTGCATAAATCTGTTTTTCAATTGGATCCCAGAGGACAATCCCGATATCTTGATTTTGATCTATAATACGAATAGAAATAGGAATGTAATCGAACAAAGTAGTATTCAATTTGGTACTAATTAACTGTAGAAGACCTATCAATTCAGTATCATTTATTAAAGGCGCATTAACTTCTATTTTTAACTCGGTTAAATTCCCGTTTTCATATCGAAGTTTACCAACTATTTTAGGATTTAGATGTTTAAAGCCTTCTCGGATATCTTCTTTGAATCTTAATAATTTACTATAAGTATCTTTGTCTAAACTATAAAGTGCATCTGAAGGGAATGTATAATTTTTTATATCTATCCCAGCCCATTTATCTATTTTATCCTCGCCTTCAGGAATAAATGTTTGAGCTAAAAATCTTCCTGGAATTATATCGTTTTTATTGGATTCTTGATATAAGGTTAAATAAATAGGGACGTTGGGTATTTTATTATTATTTCTTATATTTTTTATTATAGTTCCGGCTATTTTCTTACCGTATTTTTCTACGTCATTAACCTTATCTTCGTTCGTATCGACTTTAACTTGATCTGTATAAGTTAAGCCTTTATCATCATGTACTCTAATGTCATAAAATTCATTTAAGGATATGGCTAATGACATTCCTTCTACTTTTCCACTTTCTTTGTTAACGAAATTTTGTTCTAAGACATGAGATAATATTTTAGGATTATTTTTCTCATCCTCTAAAACATCTCCAGTACTTTTTTTTATAGGTGGGTTTAATCCTAAACCTTCTTTTGATTTTCTATCTAACCATTTATTTATAATTTTACTATCTAAATATTGACCTTCCTGCATATAAAATTTCTTTGTAGGAAAGTAATTGACTGATAAATCCATTAATCCTATTTCAATTTCACTGACATTTAATGAATTGTTCATATTACTAAGTATCAACCCTCTTGAAACATTAGATTTTGCAGGTTGTTTAATTTCATATATTTCCTTTTGTTGTATTGAGGATACATACATTTTCTCATCCTTTTTACCAGCTGGATCATCATCACTACAAGAAGCTAAAAGAAATAGTGGTGATATAAAAAACAACATACTCTTCTTTATTTTCATTTAAAATACTCCTTACTGATTCTTATGTAATCGAGTTTCGAAAGTTACGCTAATTTCAGTTTGGCTAATCTAAAACTGAAAATTGTTCTGTTAAAGCTTAAAAGTATTCCTATAAAAATGAATTCATCACCATAACGTGGCAGCCTCTCATCTACCCCCAAGAAGCGCCTATTTTATAACTTTTGGTAATAAAACTTTATATTTACATTTTAAGTTTGATTCTGGTAAAAGTATATAATAAAAAAACCGATATTTATTTCGTACGTCATAAAATCAAAATTTGCCTTACGCCACTGTTTTAATTTTTAATAAATTGGGGGTATTGATAAAATGAATTTTTCAGAGTTTAAAAACTGTCTTTTGACAATAAATGAAATAATTTATTTTGATAGCAATGAGTATCTTCGAGAAAAGACTTCTAATCCTTGTAGATTAAAAGAAATAATAGATATTGCTGAAAATTTACTGGCGAATATTTTGAATAAAGAGGAGAAATATTTTCTAATGGGATCGCTGGGGAACTTATATAGAATTTACGGGGAACCACAAAAAGCCGTTAACATTTTAACTGAATGCGTTACTATTGCTAGCAATCAGCATAACAGCAATCGAGAAACCGTGTCATTAATACGTCTTGGAGAGGCAATAAAATATAACGGTAATCCAATGAAAGCATTAGGAATCTTCAACGAAGTTTTAGATAAATGTAAGGCAAAAAATAATTTGTTATATTTGGACTTCGCCATACAACATAAAGGTAAGTGTTTGTTAGAATTAGGGGAAATTGCTGAGGCAGAAAAATGCTTTAAAGAAGCATTAAAGTTAAGAGGAAATAAAGGTGATGTATCGCTTATTGAATCTACTCAACAAGCATTAACTTTTATAAAGAAATTGAAATGCTAATGAATAATTATCAAAAATTTCTATAGGTGATGGGTAGTTTTAATAGTCGCTTAGGTTATTGAATATTAGTATTTTCGTGTTTAAGGACAGCGATAGATTCTTATAAGTACATTAAAATCAGTAAAATTTGAATAAAGATTACAAAAATTTGTAGCATCCTGAGACTATCATATATATGATGGTCTTTTTTTATAAAACGATAATTTTGTAAGCGTATACACCTTTCGTGAGTTTTTTTCTTTTAACTATTGAATTGCTAGTGAAAACAATGTATAGTGAAGTGATTTGTCTGACGTCTGACTAACTACATATTTTCAGTTATAAGATCTATAGCTGTTATTCAAGTTTCAATAATGGAACATAATGAGTGAAAGAAGGATTTGTAGTTTCGGATATCGATCGCACAAAAAATATCAATATATTTATGGAGGAACGCATGAGATACTTAATATCCTTTTGTGGATTGTTACTTGTTTTTGGTTTAGCTCTGTTAATGAGTAAAAACAAAAAAGAAATAAAATATAAAAACATAATTATTATGCTAATCATCCAATTTGTATTTGCAGCTATACTGCTAAATACAAAGGTTGGTTATGTTCTAATCAAAGGATTTACAAAAGTATTTGATCATTTATTGGCTTACGCAAGTACGGGCATAACTTTTGTTTTTGGTGGTTTAGCGAATGAAGGAGAGTATTCCTTCTTCCTAAATGTGTTATTACCTATTGTTTTTATATCTGTATTGATAGGGATCTTACAGCATTTCAAAATTCTTCCTCTCATCATGAAAGGGATAGGTTTCCTTTTAAGTAAAGTAAGTGGTATGGGGAAATTGGAATCTTATAATGCTGTTGCTTCTGCAATGGTAGGTCAATCTGAAGTATTCATTACTGTTAAAAAACAATTAGATAAGATTAGTCCACAACGAATGTATACATTATGCGCATCAGCAATGTCGACTGTTTCTATGTCAGTTGTTGGAGCATATATGACGATGATTGAACCAAAATATGTTGTAACGGCGATTGTCTTGAACTTGTTTGGCGGTTTTATAATTGTTTCGATCATTAATCCGTATACAGTAGAAGCAAGCGAAGATATTTTAAAGATAGATGAACAAAAGCAATCGTTCTTCCAAATGCTTGGAGAATATATCATGGATGGATTTAAAGTAGCCATCATTGTTGGTGCTATGCTGATCGGTTTCGTAGCATTAATGGATTTAATCAATTCACTATTTGATATGATTTTCGGTATATCCTTCCAAGATATTTTAGGTTATATCTTTGCACCAATTGCTTTCCTAATGGGTATCCCTTGGGCAGATGCTATTACTGCTGGAGGAATTATGGCAACAAAATTAGTAACGAATGAATTTGTTGCAATGATTAGCCTTGGAGAAGTAGCTAAGTCTATGAGTGCTCATACATTGGCTATTATTTCAGTCTTTCTTGTATCCTTTGCAAACTTTTCATCTATCGGTATTATTGCCGGAGCAGTTAAAGGTTTGAATGAAAAGCAAGGGAATGTAGTTGCTCGTTTTGGCTTAAAGTTGTTGTATGGAGCTACACTTGTTAGTATTTTAACGGCTACAATTGTTGGTTTCGTTATTTAATTTAGAAAAAGAAGCAGCTGACTGCACTCTAACTACTGGAGTGCAGTTTTTTTATGATCAAAGATGGCTAAGGGTACAGCCTAATTGAAGAGTAGAAGGGGAGTTGCACAGGCACTTTTACATTTGTACAAATTAAAAAAGCCACTTTATTAAAGTGACTTAGAAAACGACAAGCCGACCTTAATTAAGATAGCCTTGTTGTTTTTGTGGAAGTATTGGTTGTACCTTTTCGAACAAAATGAATAAAGATGAGTAGCATTAGTTGAAATAGTACAACAAATAAAAATAAAATACCCAAAATAATAAATGAGACCATTCTAACTTCCGGAGTTTGAACTACCCCTGCAAAATCAACTTCTCGTAAGCCAATAAATATGGCCCCAGCAGCAAAAATGAATAGCCATACAATATTTAAAGCCCACCATATTTTCATACTCAAATATAAACACCTTCTTCTATTTGTAGTTGTTTATGGTTCACTACCATAACTTGTTTAACCTCTCTTTGGGCGAATGTCCAATGTGCCACTTTGGAGAAACAGAATGTGGTCACGAAGGAATCACATAGTTGGAACGAGTGCGGTTAAAAGCATTCTAAAAGCAATGCGCTCTTTAAATGGATTCCCGACTTCTAATGATGAATCTTAATGCTCCGATTAATGTAGTTTAATAGTAACACTTTTCCTTTTTGCTGGAAACAAACTTTAGGAGGTGTCACTTCTCAGCCTTAAGACGGATTAACTTATATACAAAAAATAATTGACAGATTAAATGAACAAAACAGTAATAAAGACGAGGAGTCTTAGGTATGAAAAAAGAAAACGGCGCTAATATGAGGATAAAAGGGGTTCACTAAACAAATTTAATTAAGAAAACGCTATTTAGAACTGAAGTTGCAAGGTGAAATAGATCATAGAGCGCATATCAACCCTCCCTGAAATAAACAACATTGCTCTATTCAAAAAAGCGCCAGCTAACCGAAGTTAACTAACGCCTTTCTATTGTTAAGAAGGTTTTATTTCTTTTCCTTCTTTATCTTTGAATTTGCCGACAATAATCATAATTAAATCGATCAATGCCCAAATACCTAGTCCACCAAAAGTTATAATCATTAAAATACCAGTACCAATTTTACCTACGTAGAAGCGATGTATTCCTAGGCCACCTAAAAAGAAACATAGTAAAATCATTACTATATAGTTTTTTTCAGAAGTTTGTTGTTGCATTTTTATCAATCACCTTTCTTTATGTAGTAATAATTAACTACATTTCCATTGAAAATTCTATCATTCTTTTATGTTTTTCTCCACTTGAAATAAGTGCCAACCATAGTTAACCAGGGCTTTATTCATTGCTGTTTATTAGGTAGGTTTTATAACCTTTTTATCATAGAAAATATTCCAATTATAGAGGGTTTAAGTGTAATAAAGGGTAGAAGAATCAAATGAAAAAAAGGAGGATGGGTTAGGAACTACGAAGCAATCGGTGAAATGTTAGCTAAAGCTGCAAGTATAATGACAATGCAAGGTACTTAATGATGAATTCTAATAAAGCTTTTTCTATGAAAGAAAAACGGTAGAATATCAATTCTCCCAACAGCTTCCTCATTTTTCCCCAAACAGTAAAATTAATTAGTAATAATATTTGTAAAAAATAATATAAAAAGTCACCAAATGACATTTTCAAGTGTGTAGTAAGTGAAAGGACGGTGATTAGCTTTGCAACAATCTATTTGTTCAACTGAAATAGCAATAGATTTAGAACGAATTGTTGATATATATGGCAATATGCTATTTCGGATATGCTTAGTTATTTTATGCAACGAATCCGATGCAGAAGATGCTGTGCAAGATACTTTTATAAAATATTTATCGAAGTCTCCTGCTTTTAACGATCCCGAACACGAAAAAGCTTGGTTGATTACAGTTGCGACAAATCGCTGTAAAAATATGCGAAGGTACAATATTATTCGTAGGCACTTAGATATAAATGATTTGCAGCTATATTGTAAAAATGAAGAAAATTATGGTTTACTTGATACCCTTATGAAATTGCCTCACAAACATAAAATTGTGTTACTACTCCATTATGTAGAAGGCTATAAAGTAGACGAAATAGCAAAAATACTAAACATTACAGTAGCAGCTGTTAAAAAGCGATTACAACGAGGTAGAGAGCTTATTAGCCAAAATTATCGAGAGGAGGACGAATGATGGATTTTCATAAAATAAAAGATGCTGTTAATTCGATGGAGATGTCTAAAGCGATGGAAAATCGATTGAAAATGAATGACCAAGATGCAAAGCGAGAAAAGTCGAGCCAAATCAATTTTCAAAAATGGGGTACTGTCGCAAGTGTGTTTGGAATTCTCATGGTTCTTCTTATCGGTTTGCCATTTATAAATAAGTATGGTGATTCTCAAACGGGAAATTTTACAATTACAGTTTATGCAGATGACAGTATAGGTCATGAACTTTTAAAAGCAAAAACTACCATTGATTTATCTACTATAGATCGAGTAGATGTTTTAAATAGTATAAGTGGGGACGGTAGGAATTTAATTTTTACCGATATTATGCTCAATGTTTCTGGAGAAAATATTGATTTTATTCAATATGAAATAAATGAAGGGATTTTTATAGAAGATGTAACACTTACTAAGGAAGAGGTAAACAACAGAGAAAAGCTATTACTAGAAAAAATTAATTATATAACCAATGAACCAAATTCAGAAATATTTCAAGCTATAAAAGAAATAGGCAGTACCTTTACGGTCAAATATAATGAGCAGGAACAATTTAAATATTCATTAGCGATACCTCCCTATGATACGATTGAAGGTGACATACAAATTAACGTAACTGTAACTTATACAGATGGCACTTCTGAACAACAAGATATGATTATTAATCAAGAATCGGATTCTATTTCATTAATGCTTAAATAATATATTAATCAAATTTTTGAACCAATCCTCGTTTTTTGTCATGCTTTAAAAATTCAAAAAACGTTCCTAAATTTAAAGTTTGGGAACACAGAAAACAATCGGGCGCGATTCTGTAACAAGAATCAGTGCTCGTTTTCGTTGAAGGCCATTTAACGGAATAAAAGTTTTAAATAAAATTGGATATTTATTTTAATATTTAGGTGGTATTGTGAAGAATACTTAAATTAACGAGGAAGGTTTGTTCAATAAGAAATCACAAAAGGAATGAGCATTTGCTGTAAAATAGATTAGTTTATTAATGTCTAATAAAAAGTAATGCAAAAAATGAGGCACATTAGAACAAAACTGTTCAGTGATAAAAAGCTGATGAGTTTAAGTAAACAGAATTCTACATTATGTCCCCAAAAATAGAAATACCCCTCAAATCTAATTAAGGGGTCTCTCGAAAATTAATTCAAAATAGGCTGCGGAACCATATCCTTTAGTTGAAGGAGCAAAAATTTGAACAAATCTCCATCCGTCAGATGCGTATTGGTGAATTATATTTTGATAATCTTCTTTTGGTTTACTACCCCAAGCATTTAGTTCCACTTTAACGAAATTGTATTCGTACATTATTATCACCTCGAGAATTAGTTGACTTAGTTAATATACGAAGAAAGTAGAAGATAGTTTCATAATTGTTATGTAGTTTATTGAACAATACGTAGACATTATGCAGTTGTTTATTCAACAATCTGTAGCTTTGTAAAAAAGATTGAACGTTTATAATAAAGATTGATAATTTGTAATAAAGTTTGATAAAAATCATCTCTTTAGTTATCCTTTGAGATGATTTTTTTATTGGACATTTATATTAAAACTGATGTTTATCTTATGAAGAATTTCTTCCAATCCTTCCACCGTATGGTCCACTTATCCAACGAATTTAACAAATGATTGCTATTCAACGCTATCATAAAATTGGCTTCAAGAATTTAAATAAATGGAAATTACCGGTGAAGGGAGAATAATTGGAGATTTGTGGTATTATATAGTGAGCGAAGAAAATAGAATAAAATTTTCCAACGAGCTTCGTAAACAATTGAAATTACCACTAGAGGGTCCTGCCGACAAAATGCTACAGACCTAATTACTGTAAGACACTTTTTGGAAGGATAAATCAGTTCCTACTTTTATAGAATAGGCTGAAATGGTATTTACTTAGATTATAGTAACAGCTAGGTTTTAATAGCTGAGAATTAAAAGGAGAGATTTCATTATTTATGTTTAAAAATTTTTTTGGAAAGTGCTTAGTAACTTTTTTTGTTTTACTTTTACTTATCCCTGGTTTTACAAATCAAAAGGCTACAGCTAATTCACTACCTCAACATGAAATGCGTGCAGCCTGGATTGCAACAGTATCTAATATTGATATGAAGGCAGGTATGAGTAAAACCCAATATACTCAATGGGTTCAAAGTACCTTAGACAAATTAAAAGCTGATAACTTTAATGCAGTTATTTTTCAAGTTAAGCCATTAAATGATGCACTGTACCCGTCTAAGCTTGCTCCATGGTCATCGTATATAACAGGCAATAAACAAGGGACCAATCCGGGTTTTGATCCATTGCAAATAATGCTGGACGAAGCACATAAGCGAGGATTAGAACTTCATGCTTGGGTAAACCCATATAGGGTCACTATGCCTTCGCAATCTTTGACTTATCTTGCTGCCGATAATGTAGCCCGTAAAAATTCTAATTGGGTAGTGAAATACGGTAAACAATACTATTTAAATCCTGGTTTGCCGGAAGTTCAAAATTACTTATTATCAACCATAGAAGAATTAGTAAGCAACTATGATATCGACGCTGTACATATGGATGATTACTTCTATCCTTATAAAATAAAAGGAGAGACTTTTCAAGATCAACAAACTTTTAAAAAGTATGGTGGCTCATTTAAGAATATTGAAGACTGGCGCAGAAATAATGTTAATCAATTAGTAAAAAAGGTTTATGCAAGCATTAAGGCAATTAAACCCCATGTTCAATATGGAATATCTCCGTTTGGAATTTGGCGAAACAAAGGGCAAGATTCTACTGGTAGTAACACGAATGGAATGAGTAACTACGATGATCTTTATGCTGATACAAGACAGTGGATTAAAGATGGAAGTATCGATTATATTGCGCCTCAAATCTATTGGTCCAGAAATTATAAAGCAGCAAATTACTCTGTTTTATTAGAGTGGTGGGGAAGAGAAGTTCAAACGTACGCAAAAGTCCATCCTGTTAATTTATATATTGGCATGGCCAATCATAAAGTTGGAAATGATTCTGATACTGCATGGAATAATAAGACGGAACTTATCAGCCAAGTAATCGCCAACAGAGCAAATAAAAATGCTCAAGGACAAATGCATTTTTCTCTAAGAAGTATTAACAATAACGCTCTTGGATATGCTTCTTATCTAAATCAACAACTATACAATTATAAAGCTTTAACACCTACAATTTATTGGAAAGGCTCTGCAATCCCTTTACCTCCAACTGATGTTAAATTGAGTAAAGAGTCTTTCGGCAGGAAGCTTACTATTACAGATGAAAATAGTACTCAATCAAGGAAATATGTAATATACCGATTTGATGGAACAAAAGAAGGATCATATGAAGACGTTAAAAATATAGTAGACGTGGTTTATAACACACAAGGTAATACTGTTTATGTAGATACTACTGCAAATAATAGTAAAGTATACACATATGGTATAAAGTCTATATCTGCTACAGGTGTGGAAAGTAAAACTGCTTTTGTTCTAAAAGACGGAAATCCTCACCAGTAGCAATAGAGACACACCTGAAGGGCCAGAGCAACCAGAAAAACCTGTAGATCCAAAGCCTATTGGTAGAAAATAATCGATCTTTTTTTATAAAAACCAACCTTAAATTTGAGGGATAAGAATCCATTTTGATCAATCTTTTTTCAAAATGGATTCTTTTTATTTATCGTAAAATGACTTTCTTTAGGTTCTGTAATAACTGCAATTGGTTTTATATTGCTATTTTTCAGTGTTGATATTGGATTATCACTTGCTGAATATCAGATAGTTACACAAGGTGGGATGGACACTTCTCAATACCTAATTGTCATTGAAGGTTATACAATAATTTCTTAGCTGCTGGAAGTATCCTTTTTGGAATTGGGATCTCCACCATCATTTTTGCTTATTACAAGATACTTAATATTAACGAATAGCAGTAATAAATATTGTTTTTCTTGCTAGGAATTCCAGGGGGATATGATGTATATTATTTTACCTTTGGCTGATGTTCTAGCTTTTATGGTACCGTGATAAATTTAGACCATAGAATGAAAACTTATCTCTCCCAATTTTCTCTCAAAGTTGCCCAAACAAAAAATCTCCCATAGTTTTCACTATGAGAGAAATGCTTCAAAGCCGTGTGGCTGTATGATTAAATTAAAAAGCCGCGTATGCCGTAGTTATTATAGAAAGTTTTAAACCACCACTCCTCAAAGTGGGTGTTCGCAGAAGCTTTCCTGCTTATCCTCATGCACCTTAGTGTGAGGCCCGTCATTCCAACTCCAATAATAAAACTCCCTTTTACAGCTTAAAGGTTAAAACTTAATATTATACGAACAATGCAGCCTTTAAGGATATAATAAGGCATGTTAAACAAACATGCAAGTAAGATGGTTTGTACAAAAAAGTCAATGGGCGAGTGTCCCAATTCATGAATATCCAGAATGAAATATCTCCAAAAGCATTTAACAGATTCAAATATTTTTCACAAATACGAACGAAAAATACGAACATTCTTTACTTAATAGTGCTAAGTATGTAAAGATAGGAGAATATATAGGTTTACCTAGCAATAAAGTCTAAGGAGGAAGCAGAAATGGCAGCTTATCCAAATTGTCCAAAATGTAATTCTGAATACACATATGAGGACGGAACAAACTTTGTATGTCCAGAATGTGCGCATGAGTGGAGCACTGATGTCACGGAACAGGAGACAGATACGTTAATCGTAAAGGATGCTCATGGCAATCTACTTGCAGACGGTGATTCTGTTACAATTATTAAGGATTTAAAGGTTAAAGGTAGTTCTTCGACGCTAAAAATTGGGACAAAGGTGAAAAGCATTCGTCTCGTTGAAGGCGATCACAATATTGATTGTAAAATCGATGGCTTTGGTGCCATGAAATTAAAGTCAGAGTTCGTAAAAAAGGCATAATTACTAAAAAAAGAGTCGTGAAATGAGGCACTCCAACTAGGTTTGGAAGCTATTCAAAATCGACTCTTTTTTATTTTTATTTAGTAGGTGTCTAATCACCGACTGAATAAAAATAAAGCCTCCGGTGGATGTATGGCACTGCTGTAACATGGCCGCAAAGCAACTATGGATGATTCAAGGTCTAGAGGGTATATCTAATTATGAATGGGTATAATTGGTGATAAAAGAAGTTGTCTCAGTTGCATTGAGACAACTTCTTTCTACTGATATTATTTTGTAAACCTACGAAATAGAATTGCAAAAGCAGCACCGAATAGTGCAAAAATAGTATGTAGAATGGCTATGAAGCTAGCTCCAATTAACAGCGTACCAATTTCCGTTAAGGAGTAGTGAGTGACATAGAGTGAATTATTGATATTGTTAATAATAGCCCATACGAAAACAGGTACCGAGCTGATGGCAAAAACAATCCAAATATTTTTGTAAAAGAAATAAGTAAGATAGCCGAAAATCGCGTAAGATATAGCAAAGCTTGTTTGATTGCCAAGTAAGGAAGAGTTAATAGCAAACATAAAGGATAGTACGATAAAAACAAGATGGAAAAGCGTTATCGTTCTTTTCATTAATAAATGATAGCCAAGAGATTGCTTTGAAGTAGCGAGCTGCTGACAATGCTCACAAGTAGTTAAATGTTGTTCGACAAATTCTACAGTAGTTGCTTGGAGCACTTGTTTTTTATACAAAGGTAATAAATCCTCTACAATTGAACAATTCTGTGACAAAAGCTTCCCTCCAATCGATCTCCTTCCATTATACGACTTTTTTGAGAAAATAAAAAAAGCCTTCCGTGAGTTAATTCGTTCGGAAAACTTACATGCACACTATTAATTTGATGTTAATACTTCATTGGTCAAAGCTTGAATATCAATATGTGTTTTTTCCTTCACAGCATCCTTTAGAATCTCAGTACGGAAATAGTGAACTGACGCTTCAAGAGGAATAGTTAAAATCTTGGAAAGGGCTGATTGATACATATGCACGAATTCTTTATCTGTGTTTCCACGTTTTAACTCAGCAAAGGCTTCGTAGAATTGGTCAAGCTTATCAGCAAATTCAAGTAGGCGACCCTCTATAGTTTTATCCTTACCTTCTTTCATACGCTCAAAGAAAACGGCCTGAAACTCTTGTGGAATCTCATCAATAATAAATTTCTCCATCATTTTTTCTTCCACGTGTGCAAGCATTTGTTTAAGCTCTGGGCTAGCATGCTTTACCGGTGTTTTAATATCGCCGATAAATACTTCAGCAAAGTCGTGGTTAATGGTTTTTTCATATAATGATTTCCAATTGATTGTAGCTCCGTTCATTTCTTCAAGTGTGGCGAAGAACATCGCATACTGCGATACCTTCCAAGAGTGAGCAGCCACATTGTGCTCTTCAAATTTGAAGCGACCAGGGCAACGAATAATACGCTCTAAATCGTTAAGGCTTGTAAAAAATTGATGAATTCCTATAAAAATCACTCCTTTTTGGTTTATATGTGCATGTTACTATAATCCATACCCTCTTTGTGCAAATTTCAAACAATTTAACAATGATTCATTTTGCGTTTACAAAGGATTCACAATTGACGCTAAAGCACGCCTATGTTGGTGCTATAATGAGGGGAACTAAATAAATAATGCCTCGGCATAATGTAAGTAACTGATACTCACATTTATCTCACCATATATATAGGTGGGAGACATTTGCCGTTGCCGTTTCACTTACGTTACATAAACCATTTGTAGCAGCCGCTTCGCTTTCGCTACATAAAATAATTGCTGAAAAAAGATAAAAAGGAGTTTGCACCATGATTTCGATTTATACACTTCTTCTTTACATACATATTTTAAGTGCCATTCTTTCGATTGGGCCTTTGTTCGTTGTTTTAACAATTGTTAAGAAAATGCGTACAGCATCTCATAATGAAATGTCACCATATATTGAGGCTTTTAAAGGAGCAATTACGATCGTCAAGCACTCGGGGCATGTTCTTGTTGCATCTGGTATTTTATTAATGTGGCATGCGGGTTATCATTGGAGTACCTCGTGGATTGTTCTAACATTTCTTGTGATGTTGGCCTCCATTGTTTTTTTAGCAAGAGCGTTCAAACCGACTTTACAGACATTTAATACACCCGCCTATGACCAGCAAAAATTTGCTTCATTGTTACATCGTAAAGCATGGATGTACATTTTATTATTGCTAATTATGTTATGGCTAATGGTAGCAAAGCCTGTACTTTGGTAAGAAGCTGGCTCATTACCCCATAACGTGTCCGTTCCGACTGGGCGGTTGTAGCTGTCGCTGCAGGTTCTCATCTGTGGCTCTTATCCGGAAAGGAACCCACCCTCACTCAATGCGCCACAACATCCTCAAAGATCATCTTTAATTTTGTTTTTCCACACTATGAAAATCCGCACCCTAAAGAGGAGTGCGGACTTTTTTTATTAATTGCTAAGCAAGCGTTTGAAATAACTTTTGCGAATAAATATAAAACTAACGAAGAACAGGGCAAAGAAGCATAAAGAGCTCATCATTGAAACTTGTAAAAATGCTGCTGAAACCATTGTTCGCATGGCAAATAATGTAGCGCATAACATCGTAATAGCTATCGTGAATGGTACAAATATAAGAATTGCCAACTCTTTAGAAACAACAGTGAATAACTCTTGTTTAGATAGCCCAAGTTTTCGTATACCCGCATACTTTTCTTTTTCCTGAAGAAGTGTCGTTTGTAAATAGAAGTAGAGTATGCTCATAGCTGCACTTAAGAAAATCAAGCTCAACATAGAGCCGATAAAGAACATAACACTTTTTATGAACATCTCTGCGTCATACAATTCGATTTTTGAAGTTACATAACGTTCCTCATATATATGTGGGAAATCCTCTATAATTTTTTTTGCTAAAGCTGTATGTGCCGTCCAATTGTCTAACTCAAATAAATAGGTTTTGTAGACAGGGTATTTGATGTTGTTATAAACTTCATCGGGCACAATAAAATACGTTTGTTGGAAACCTGTTGTTAATAGATTTTTTTCATTTACAGATACAAGCTTAAATTGCCTTAGATATTTGTCATCACTTACATTAGTAATGGGTAATGTTTTACGATTGCCGGCAACTGCTATAAATTCATTTGCACGTAAGCTAACCTTTTCATTGTGTAACAAGTTATAATCGGAAATTGACATATAGCCAATTCTACGTTCTTCATCCGATTTGAACTCAATAAAATAATTTTGTGAATCCACTGTGGATAATTGTTTTTCAATATTTTCAATATCGGCTTCTACTTTACTTGGACTAGCCTTAGGAGCGGCAATATACTGAAAACTGTATGGATAATTTGCCTCGCTATCCTTTTCAACATTGTAGTAAGAACTAAATAAAATGCTTGTACATAAAAATACACCGCTTAATAAAATAGTGATTAAAAATAGCATATTTGCATGTGATTTCATTTTTGCATTCAGATTAGAAGCAAGTAGCATATTTGTTTGTTTCATATAGGCTGTCGATCTCTCAAAAGCCTTTAGCAGGAAGCGCAATCCTTGTGAGATGATTAAATATATTGTACAAAGAACACTCACGAAAAAAGCTACATAGAAAAGACTACCGCCAATATCATAATCTGTACTTAAAAAATAACCTAAACCAATGGAAATCATAATACTTATGAATAATAAAAGATAATGTGGTTTTATCGATTTCTCGATGACAACATCACTTTTTAATAGTTGAATGGAAGCTTCTTTATTAATAAATCTTGTCATTACTTTTGAAATAACAATGAATAATACAAGGAATAAACCAATAGTTAACATGATTGCTTTAATAGGGACATACATATTGAAAGTTTCTGCATTTAAAACAACTTTGGCACCCATTAAGAAGAGAGGCGAAATGACAAGCCCAAGAATGACTGCTGTAATAATGGCCAATACACCGATAAGAATATTTTCACGAAAAACGAGCGTACGAATTTGTTTCATAGATGCACCAGTAATCATAAAAATACCTAGTGTTTTTGTTTTCTTCTTTAAAAAGGCCATGATGGAATAGGCGATATAAATAAACGAAAACAAATAGACGAGCAAACTTGCTAACATTAATGCAAGGCCGAGTGTTGAGTCGGGATCTAAATTTGTAAGACTTGGATGAAATACAATAACTGAAAATAGAAAGAAAATAATGATAGAGAACATACTACTAAGGAAATACGAAACGTAAGTCCATTTATCACGTAAAATATTTTGAATAACGATATGATTAAAGCTCATGCTGTCCACCACCTAAAAAAGCAAGTGTGTCCATGATTTCCTGGTAAAATTGTTTGCGATTATGACCACGATGAATTTCGTTATATAATTTACCATCCTTAATGAAAATAATACGATTTGCGAAACTTGCTACATAAGGATCATGTGTCACCATTAAAATGGAAGTTTTTAGTTCTGTATGAATAGAACTAAATAAGTTCATAACATCATTTACTGCTTTTGAATCGAGATTTCCTGTAGGCTCATCGGCCAACAATAAACTCGGTTCGTGAATAACCGCACGAGCAATAGCTACACGTTGTTTTTGCCCACCAGAAATTTCGTAAATTCGTTTTGACAAAAGTTCTTCAATTCCGAGAAATTGAGATATATGTTTAAGTTGATGCTGCATTTTATCGGCAGGTAAACTATCTAAAGTTAACGGTAATAAAATATTTTCTTTTACTGTTAATGTGTGTACAAGATTAAAATCTTGAAATACAAAACCTAATTCTGAACGACGAAACTTAGCAAGCTCTTCATCATCTAATGAATATGGATTTCTACCATTGATAAGAATTTCACCAACAGTAGGGCGATCGATTGTTGATATGCTATTTAAAAATGTAGTTTTCCCACTTCCTGAAGGCCCCATAACGGCTACGAATTCGTTCTCACTAAGTTTGAAATCTATGCCATTCAATGCTTTATATGTTATTTCTCCGATATATTCTTTTTGCAGATTGGTCACTTGTAGGATTGATTTTCCCATCTTTGAACAACTCCCTTACTTCGATTGAATAGCTTAAGTATAAAGAAGGAGCAGCATTTTACCTATTTGGATAAATGACGTCAATATGACAAAGTTGTCATATTACGAACTTACAGTCATGATTTTTTCACGCTATTTGAAAAATCTATGGAGAAGGTAGTGACGCACTCATGAGACTGTATAGTAAAAGGGTGTTCTAATTCGGTTAAAATCTTTTTTACTAAATACAAGCCTATACCTGTTGCCTCACCGTTCGTTCTTCCTTTCACACCTGTATAAAATAAATCATAGACACGTGAAATTTCACTCTCCGGAATCGTATCTCCATAATTTTGAATTCGTAAAGTAGCTTCGTCATAAATAATTTGAATAGAACTTTCAGACTCTCCGTATTTAATGGCATTATTGATAATTTGATAAAGCACAATTTTTAACCATTTTCGATCTGAATAAATAATAGTGTTTTCAACAAGCATCACTTTTGGAAAAACTTCTTTGGCAATGAAATAATCCTTTAAATCGTTCACAGCTTCCTTAATAAGTTCTTTTAATGAGAGTGCTTCTATTTTTAAATCAGCCACAAGATTGGACGTACGTTGATAGGTTAGTAGCTGATTAAGAGTAAATGTCAGCTTATCGCATTCTAGATTAATTGTTTGCAAATGCTCGGATGGGCTATTTGCGTTAGATTGGATAATCAGTTGAATAACTGACAATGGCGTTTTCATTTGATGGGCAAAATGTGAAAGAACAAGCTGTTGTTCTTTTCCTTGCTTCTCTAAATGTTGCTGCTGTGTTAAGTATAAATATTGCATTTGTCGTAGTTTTTCACTGTAGGCTTGCTCAATCATAGCCTGTGGTTCATACAGATGAAGGTCATCGCTTGTTAAAGTGTTGTTCTGTAAATGAGCATAAAGTTTTTTTCTGCGATAATAACGTCCAATCAGCCAAATGGTAAATAGGAAGCTAACGAGAAAGATAAAATAAAAATAGTGTGAAGATAAATCATCTAATGACTGAATGATCCAAGGTAATAATAGAAAGCTTACACAATAAAGAATGATGACACTTACATGATCTCGAAAGAACAGCTTCATTCTTCTGCCTCCACTAATTGATAACCAAGCCCACGAATTGTTTTAATTTCTAGTCTAGATTGGATAGCCTCGAATTTTTTACGTAATCGGCCAATATTAACAGATAAAGTGTTTTCTTCAACGAAGGATTCATCATCCCAAATGGCACTTAATAATTTTTGACGAGGAACAACATTAGGATAAGCTTCAAATAGTAATTTGCTAAGCTGCATTTCTTTTAACGTTAACAAGCTCTCGTGTTTCTCAGTGTAAAGTCGAACGGTATTTGAATTTAACGTTGTATTAGTAATGGATATTGAATTAGACTCGGAGGAAGCATATTCTCCGTATGTACGACGAATAAGCCCATTCACTTTTGCCATAAGCACATCTAGTGAAAAGGGTTTAGTGATAAAATCATCAGCACCATTTTCAATCCCATGCACTTGATCGATATCATTCACACGAGCAGATACAATGATAATCGGGCATTTGGATAGCTGACGGATTTTGCGCGACCAAAAGTACCCATCATAGGTTGGAAGATTAATGTCCATTACAACGAGATGAGGTTGAATAGCTTGAAATTCCTCTACTATATGATTAAATTGTTGAACGGTATAACATTCAAATTGATATTTTGATAAATGCTCCACAATAATCTTTAAAATATTGGGATCATCTTCTATTATGTATATTTTGTACATAGTATCGACCTTTCTTTAATAACATACTATTAATGTACCCTAATTTTTAAAAACCATAAATTTAGCCCGTCACCATAACGTAGGGGTGATTCCCGTTCCGACTGGGTGCTTTGTAGCTGCCGCTTCGCTTTCGCACAGAAAAAACATTTGTAGCTGCCGCTTCGCTTTCGCACAGAAAAAACATTTGTAGCTGTCGCTTCGCTTTCGCTACAGAAAACATTTGTAGCTGCCGCTTCGCTTTCGTACAGAGCAAAGCTTCCTGGGGGCGTCCGATGAGCCGCTTCACTCTCTCCAGGGTCTCATCTGTGAAGCTCATTCTCGAAAGGGCGCCCAGTCTTCACTCTAAACAACTTATCTACATAGTGTATATTTTTGGAAAAACCTTAAAATATCTACATCAATATAATAATTGTAACTTGAAATTATAGAGAAGAGCCACTACAAACTCAATTGAGAAGGTGGTGGCTCTGTTAATAGTAAGCAACTATTTTTCTTGAATTTGGAAGGTGACAGTTGTTCCTTCGTTTAATATGTTGATTTGTCACCTCTGTGGGGTCAAGGCGTAACTCTGTATTACGTACACCTAGATTAATCCCAACGCCATAACTTTGTGCCGAAGCATAATGGATAAGTGATACTTTCGGACCGGTCAGAAAGTATTAGTGAAGCTGTTTTCCGCTACAGGCTGCTTGTGGGCAAGTGAGAGCCGTTTTCTCCGCTACAACCAACATATCAACAAAAACTTTTTATCGATTAATTATAAAGCAATATTTTCATAAAAATATGACTAAGTGAGGAGGGAGTGTTGGTATGGCGGCATTTTGAAAGGGGGGGCGAGTGTCCTATTTCCTTTCGGAATGCACATTTTAATACATATTTTTGCAAATAATAAGTCGTTTTTAAGTTTTTTTTAAGAGGCGTGACG
Source organism: Lysinibacillus sp. Ag94 (assembly GCF_023242215.1). Taxonomy (NCBI): domain Bacteria; kingdom Bacillati; phylum Bacillota; class Bacilli; order Caryophanales; family Bacillaceae; genus Lysinibacillus; species Lysinibacillus sp. Ag94. Next base: position 1,807,450 of record NZ_CP096780.1, read on the forward strand.
TATGATGAAGGAATAAAATCTCAATGGGAGAAATGATCTATTGTGGGTAAATTCAAGTTTAAGTTATCGTTTGTTATTGTTAGTATGACGGTAATGATAGTACTGGCGACTTCTAGTGTTAGTATTTGGAGTGGTTATCAAAATTTTAACGACATCCTTATGCAAAATAATATTGTCATGCAGGAAAATTACGTGAAGGAAGTTTCGAAAATCACGGAGAGCTACGTACAAGAGAAACTGAGGGAACCAAATCGAGATCAATCAATCGAACCTTATATGGTGCAAGTGGTTGATAAGTTACTTGATGAAAGAGTAGTTTCTTTTAGCGCATTCATAAAAAGTATACTCATGCCTTTACTATTATGGTTAGTCGCAGTACTTGTATTAGCTTTATGGCTTGCTTTCAAAATTGCACGACCTTTAAAACAGCTTTTTATTAGTGTAGAGAGAGAAGAAGTACAGAAACTTGAAGAAATTAATGGCTGGTATTACGAAGCACATTCATTAAAAAAAGTAGTGCAAAACATGGTTGTTAGTTCCGGAAACAGAATATTTGATTTAACTAACCAACTGAACTTAGACGCATTAACAGGAATTCCTAACCGCAGAAGAATGGATCAAATTTTAAATGAGTTAATTATCAATAAAGTGCCGCACTCAATAGTTTTAATAGATTTAGATGACTTTAAAAGTATAAATGATACTTATGGTCATACCGTAGGGGATGAAGTTTTAAAAGCTTTCGCAGGTCATATGCAGGAGAACATAGAGAAACAAGGAATGTGCTTTCGATATGGTGGGGAAGAGTTTTTGGTGATATTGCCATCCACGACAATAGATGTAGCTTTAGAAATAGCGGAGAATTTACGCATTAAGCAGGCCATGTTAGATACTGCATGTGGAAGACCTGTGACAATGTCTGCTGGCATTACATCATTTACAGCTAATATTAAAACAGCTAATCAGATTATTACAATTGCTGATCAGGCACTATATAAGGCGAAGCAGTCAGGGAGGAATTGTATCTGTGTAGTTGAAGAATTATCTGAAAAAACTATCAAATAAGTCTCCAATAGAGGAACGAAGGCTAAAACTATCACGTCCTGTGAACCAACTTTGTGTTGTCTGAGACCCTAGAGCGAGCAATGCTAGCGAAGCGGCAGCTACAAATGTTTACTGTGCGAAAGCGAAGCGGCAGCTACAAAAAACGGAAATCAACCCCATGCTATAGTAGTAAGACGGTCGATCTTCATTACTGGTGAAATGAATACATAGCTAAAAGGCATCGAGAGTAATCTTCTCGATGCCTTTTATAGATTTTCGACAGATATAGTGTTAAATAGCTCAGTCGTTTCTTGCTCCGGTAAAATATTGAGATCTGCTAACAAGGTACTCTTAAAAGTATTGTAAACCTTTATTGCACTTGCTCGATTATCGACTTCTAAATAGTGCTTTATTAGCTGTTGTATAGTTTTATCGGAATATGGATTATGTTCTATCGTTAAAAGTAAAATTTGCTCTCGTTTTTTAACATCATGTATTGCTGTATAATGCTCTACTAAATCATGTAGTAAAAGAGTAAATTTGTTGTTCATAAAATTTGCTTTACTAGTAATCCAGGGATAATCTAATGAGGCCATAAATTCACCTTGGTAGCTTTGAATTAATGACTCAGCCATCTCTACATCAATCTTTCCAGTCTCTGCTTTAGCATTTAAAATATGCTCTAAGTCATGGACATCACATTGAAACGCCTCTAGTTGCAAAATATAGCAGCCATTTGTATACTGTATGACTTCTGAATAGCCCAATGCTAAAAGAGTAGTGCGTAGATAGGAAACTGTTGTATGAAGCTGTACCCTTGCCTTTTTAAATTCTGTATCTGCCCATAAAGCATCGATGATTGAATCGCGAGGTACTTGGCTATTTAGGTTAGAAAAAAGAAAGGCAAATAATTCTTTTGTTTTAAGCGTTCTCCAATGGACGGCTTTGTTATTGTGTAAAACAACGAATCCTCCAAAGCATTGTATTGTAAGCGCGGGTTTATTTCGTATTTGTATAGGAGTTGATTTATTTTCTAGGTGAAGGAGCTCTTGGATTCTGTTAATAGTTGTTTCTAGACGAGCCTTTGAAATAGGTTTTAGTAAATAGTCAATGGAGTATATTTCAAATGCTTGGACAGCATAGTCCCGATACGCAGTGACAAATACAATAAAAATATTCTTGTTCCATTCTTTTATTAGACGCGCAATCTCTAAACCGTTCAAGTTAGGCATTTCAACATCTAAAAATGCTACTTGAAAATCCAAGCTCGGTCCCTCTGCCAGCAAATCTTTTGCAGTTGTAAAAGATTTAATGATCTCTATTGAATTAAATTCCTTTAACTTTTTCTCCAAGTTTAAAAGAGCTAATGGCTCATCATCCATTACTATCACTCTAATCAAAAAAGGGCACCAACTTTCGAATATTAATTTTAACTTCTTTGGAGCAAATGTTTTCTGTAGCGAAAGCTACAATTATGACAAGGCATAATTGATAAGTAGTGAAGTAGGTTAAATTGAAATATCAATGACTGACCCCTTATGTGGATGTATAGCTACTTGCTGCTATGGTTGATCTTTTAATAATTCGGTAGCAGCTGCAGTATTTAGATTGAGTATTGCATAACAATCATTTGTAAAGTTGTTATTTTATTAACTTCCATCCAAAATTCCCCTTTACCATATTATCGGATAAAAACACCAATTTTCCAATATGTAAAAATTGCAAATAGTGCTGCGGTTTTCTTCGTAAAATTGTTCGTTTTACCAAAAATATATTCAATATTGTATATTTTTCCTCCTTTATAGTAATAATTCGTAATATCAGGTTCATTAGTCCTGAGTTATTAATTGCATTCTCTAGCATGTTTGCATAAAAGAGCCTAACTCTAGTGTGCTAGCAGCAGATTGCAACATATTAAAATACGGAGGTTTTAAAATATGAAAAAACAAGCTTTAGCTTTAGCTGTAACATTGATCTTGGGATTAGGTGTATGTGCTAGCCCATCCTTTGCTAAGGACACAATTTCTTTTAGGCCATTCGATATGTTATGGGGAATCTCAAAAATTTACAATTTAACTTTAGGAGATTATGAGCCACTGGATGAGACAGGCTCGACATGGTTTTATCCAGAGCAAAATTTAAATGTAGTTGAGCCAAAAATTGATAAATCGTTGAAAGATCAACATTTCGTTGAGGCCGGTGATACATTATTTACAATTGCTCGTATAAACGGAGTGTCAGTGCAAGAATTAAAGGAATGGAATAATCTCTCATCTGATTTAATTTATGTAGGTGAAACATTGGCTATTAAAGCATCCGCGGCAAAACCTAAAACTGCCGAAAACAAAACTAAAAAGGTAGCAACGACACCAAGTAAAAAGAAAGTAACGACATCAAGCACAAACACAGTGAGTGCTCCAACGAATACGGGCAAAACGTTAACAATGCGAGCAACTGCCTATACAGCGTATTGTGAAGGGTGTTCAGGGGTGACAGCGAATGGAACAGATATCAGAGCAAATCCGAACTTAAAGGTAATTGCTGTAGATCCGCGTGTAATTCCTCTTGGTACAAGAGTTTGGGTTGAAGGTTATGGAGAAGCAATCGCAGCAGATACTGGCGGAGCGATAAAAGGTAATAAAATTGATGTATTTATTCCTACCGAGGGACAAGCTCGTCAGTGGGGCGTCAAACATGTAACTGTAAAAATTTTAAATTAATGTCATTTGTTGGGTATCTCTAAGAATGGAGATATCCTTTTATTTTGCATTGTTTTTAAGAATCAACATTGGTTAAAAGCCAAGTGTACAAAGTTTACTTTGTAACCAACAATTCACAAAATTCTCAGCGAAATTGCATAAGTGGAAGGAATGTTGGCAACCATCTGAAATAGAGGAGGTATTTTTATGAAAAAAATGAGCTTAATAATTATTTCTTTATTAGTATTTGTCGGTGGTTGTAGCTTCTTTGAAAAGAAGGAGCAAAAAGTGGCAGTTAACGCAAGTTCAGGACCAACTGCAACTGCGAAAGTAATTGGTAAAAATAATGAAAGCTATGGCAATGCCTATTTTGAGGAAGAGGATAATGGGGTTAAGGTGACACTTGCGCTATCAGGATTGCCACCCGGAACTCACGGCATTCATATCCATGCAGTTGGGAAGTGTGAACCGCCAACATTTGAATCAGCAGGTCCGCATTTTAATCCGACGCATAAAGAGCATGGGAAGCTTAATCCTAAGGGATACCATTTAGGGGATCTTCCGAATTTAGAAGTTGGAGAAGATGGTAAAGTAGATATGACTTTCTTAGCTGAAGGACAAACATTAGAAAAAAATGCGGCTAACTCATTGTTACGTGATGGAGGTACTACATTAATCATTCATGAATCTGAGGATGATTATAAAACAGATCCTTCCGGTAATTCTGGTGCTAGAATTGCTTGTGGCATTATCCAATAAGGAAAATGACTCGACTGTATCTGAAGCAAAACACTTTAGATACAGTATTTTTGTTTTGGGGGTAAAAATCGACAATATTTTGGTTTATTAAAATGAATGTTAAGTATATAAGCCGGAACGGAAATCCCCTCACATGATGATAAGTATTCCTCTTATAAAAGAAGAATTAAACGGTTATTTTAATTATAAACATACATTTTTTATACATACGGGAACTAGAAAAGTTTTCTTGCAAAAAGAATTTAATAGTTTAATGTAGATAAAAATAGTGTGAGGTAGTTATTGGTGAACTCCATGAATAATAGGTATTTAAGAAAAATAGTATAATTATAAAAGACTGAATTTACTATAAATAGATTGACATTATTATACTATGTTTGATAATTTTAAGTAGATTATTACTTTTAACCAAGGGGGAAGGTTACAGTGAAGAAAAAACAATTTAGGCTATTAATGCTATTAAGTGCCTTTGCGCTATTGATTTTGGCTGCGTGTGGGTCTGATAGCGGAACAGGTTCAAAGGACTCGAATAAGGGCGAATCGGCATCATCTGAAAAGCCGAAATTTTTAAACTTATTAACAGGTGGAACGCAAGGTACTTACTATGCACTAGGTGGAACGTTTGCTGATTTCATTTCTAAAGAAACAGGCATTAAAACAACTGCTGAAGTATCTCAAGCATCTGCTGCCAACATGACGGCTTTGCAAGATGGTAAAGGTGAAATTGCATTTGTACAATCAGATATTGCTTACTACGCTACTGAAGGAAAATTTATGTTTGAAGGCAAAAAAATCGATTCAATTGCTGCTTTAGGTGCACTTTATCCAGAAACAGTACAATTAGTAACGACTGAAGCATCAGGCATTAAATCATACGCTGATTTAAAAGGGAAAAAGGTATCTGTAGGTGCGCCAGGTTCTGGTACTTACGCAAATGCTGAACAATTACTTGAAATCCATGGTTTAACAATGGATGATATCAAAGCGCAAAATCTTGATTTCGGTGAGTCTACTGACGGTCTACAATCAGGCCAAATTGATGCAGCGTTTATTACTGCAGGTACGCCAACTGGTGCAGTAGAGGCATTAAATGCAACAACTAAAGTGAATATTATCGGTATGGATGCTGGTAAAGCAGATGAGTTAATTGCTAAATACCCTTATTATGCAAAAGATACAGTAAAAGCTGGTACGTATGGGATTGCGAATGACACAGAAACAGTTTCGGTTCTTGCTATGCTAGCAGTGAAAAAAGATCTTCCGAAAGATGTTGTTTATTCGATGACGAAAGCTATTTATGATAATTCAGGTAAGATTTCCCATGCGAAAGGGGAGTTTATCAAAGCGAAGACAGGTTTAGATGGTATTAGTATTGATGTTCATCCAGGTGCTCAAAAATACTTTGATGAAAGGAAATAACAGAACATTTGGGTTTAAATTTTATCAAACTATAGCTTATAGCAAGTGAAAAGTTATTTTCTTAATACGAAGAGGCTCGGATTGCGTAAAGCTTCGAGTCTCTTTTCTTCCATTAAGTATAAGCCGTGAGTAATAGCGAATTCAAACACCTGTATCTGTCGCTACGCTTTCGGTACAAAAGACATTCGCTAAAATAAAGGAACTCAGTCTAAGAACGCCACGTCCTGTGGCAATTTATCTGTGCGAAAGCGAAGCGACAGCTACAATGACTGAGTGACCAACATAAATGCTGCTGACGCTGGGTTAGTACTACGCTTTCACGCAAAAATATTTGTTGGTCTAAAGCCTCCGGCGACAATCACTGAATTATGCCAGGGCATAATTGATGTGGGGGAACAGATGCAGTGCGAAAGAGAACAATCATAATTGTTTTAGCTTTTTTATGTATTTGCTTTAGTCTAGTCATTTTTCTTCCTCTTCAAAAGGTATTCGCATTTACGGAAACACGTATAAATGATCCGATAGTGCATTATATACCACTGACAACTGAGGATACATTTGAAATTAGATATACTCACTCTATCCATAAAACGGATGTACTCGAACATTATAAATGCATAGACGGAACACGTATTCAAATGTTAGGGATGGAGTATGAAAGTTTAGCAATCGGCATGCCAAGCTATGCAGAAAAAAATCAAACATTAACAGAACGCAATGGTAAATATTTTTTGCAGTTTGACAATGAAGTCATTGAAAATTTTACGATTTATATTGCCGATTTGGATTTAGACCTTGTATTAGATTACGAGAATTATGAATACGATTTAAAAAAAGACTTACAAAGGGGAAAATCCTATTTATTTGAGGTGAAGCGTTTATCGCTTTATGAACAATGGAAGGGAGTAAGGATGAAATGACGACACAGCATACATCAAACGACGAAGTAAAAAAAGAAGAATTCGAACAAATATCAGCTGAAGAGCAACAAGCGATACTTGAGAAATATGATATTGAATCCAATGTCCGAACGGTATCGGGCATTATGAAGCATGTCATTTTCTTTGGATTACTAGCGTTTTCATTGTTCCAGCTTTACACGGCAATTAAAGGCCAATTTCCAGCGCAAATTCAGCGCACGATACATTTAGGTTTTGGTTTGACCCTAATTTTCTTGTTATTCCCTGCTCGAAAAAAAGCAGCAAAGAATAAAATAGCATGGTTTGATTATATTTTAGCGGTATTATCCATTGTTGTAGGTTCATATTGGACAATGAATTATACAGAGCTTGTTAATAGTAACGGTACTATTTCGCAAACAGATTTTATTGTAGGTCTTATAGCTGTCGTGTTGGTGCTTGAAGCAGCCCGTCGTGCAGTAGGTATACCGATTACTATCATTGCTATATGTTTCTTAATATATGCCTATTTCGGACCATATTTCCCAGATTTCATGGCGCATAGAGGGCAAGATATTGAGAGTATTGTTAATCTCATGTATTTTACGACAGATGGGATTTTTGGAACACCAATTAGTGTCTCAGCCACATTTATTTTTGTGTTTTTGCTTTTTGGAGCATTCCTTGTCAAAACAGGTGTTGGCCAATACTTTAATGATTTAGCAGTATCTCTTGCAGGTAAATTAATTGGTGGTCCTGCAAAAGTGGCGGTTTTTTCTAGTGCACTTCAAGGTACGATTTCAGGAAGCTCTGTAGCGAATGTTGTAACATCTGGATCATATACGATTCCAATGATGAAAAAGCTTGGGTACCGTAAGGAGTTCGCAGGTGCGGTTGAGGCAGCAGCATCTACGGGTGGGCAGTTAATGCCTCCGATTATGGGTGCAGCAGCGTTTTTAATGGTCGAATTTATCGGTCGTGGAATAACGTATTGGGATATTGCAAAGGCTGCGGCGATACCTGCATTGCTTTATTTTACAGGCATTTGGATTATGACTCACTTCGAAGCGAAACGTGTAGGTTTAAAAGGTTTACGTGATGATCAAATGCCAAATCGTCGAGAGGTATTTAAGAAAATTTACCTTCTATTACCGATAATCTCTATCATTGTTTTAATGTTAACAGGTACACCAGTCATGCATGCAGCGCTTTACGGTATTCTTATTTCAATTGGCGTTGCTATGTTTAATAAGGAAACACGTTTAAAGCCAATGGATATTATTGATGCATTAGTTGAAGGGGCTCGTACAGCACTTGGTGTTGTAGCGGCAACAGCTTGTGCGGGTATTATCGTAGGTGTTGTTGTAAAAACAGGTCTAGGCTTAAGTTTAGCTAATAGTTTAGTAGAATTAGCTGGTGGTAGTATTATTTTAACGCTAATTTTTGTGATGATTGCTTCCTTAATTCTTGGAATGGGAGCTCCGACAACAGCGAACTATGTAATCACATCAACAATTGCTGCTCCTGCGATCGTAGCGTTATTATCACCGAATACACCACAGGAATTAGTACCAGTAGTTGTGTTATTATCGGCACACTTCTTTGTATTCTACTTTGGTATTATTGCTGATATAACCCCGCCTGTTGCACTTGCAGCTTTTGCGGCTTCGGGAATCTCTGGTGGAGATCCAATTAAAACAGGTGTAAACTCAGCGAAGCTTGCGATTGCAGCATTTATTATTCCGTATATGATTGTATTTTCACCGGCATTACTAATGATTGATACAACTATACCTGAAATTATATGGGTAGTAATCACGGCCATTACAGGGATGGTAGCGATAGGTGCGGGAGTAATCGGTTTCTGGTATCGCAAATTGCATTGGTTTGAACGTATTATTGCGATTGCAGCTGGTTTATTACTGATCTATCCAGAAAAATTCTCAGATTGGGCTGGTTTAGCAATCTTTATTGTTATGTTTGTTATTCAATATGTAACGCAACAAAAAGATAACGGTGATGGTGATCAAAAAAGTAAAACGGGCGCTATAGCTTAAGGAATAGGTAAAAAGGGCTTACTCATTTTCTAGGTTAGTAAATGCTTTGCATGTTTACGGGGTAATGGAAGCGTGCAAAGTATATAGAACACTTGTTTTATAAGTTTTACCATGAAGGGAGATGTATCGTAATGATACATCTCTTTTTCTCATTAACGCCGAATTTTAATCTAAAAAGTAGATGGTTTTTATACTTTTTATGCATAAGGAGCATCGTTTATTGTTTTTTTACAAAGGTCATTGTATAATTCTTTTATCAGAAAATTCAATCAAATAAAAAGGAGAGATGATTAAATGAAAAATTTGTTTAACTCAAAATTTGAAACATATTTAATGGATCAGGAACTGGAGCTTAATATGGAAGAGGAAAAAAATGAGGAGCAACTATTGATGGTGCATTATGATGAATATCCAGAAGGTTTTTTTACAAGTTTATAATAAATATTTGTAGGACTGTGCTAAAGGTAGAAATAACTTTTAACACGGTCCTTCATTTTTTTTAGAAAAATTGAAAGTGATATTTTTTAAAATGTATCCGTTGACCTTCGTTCTAACTGGGCGACTCTTGGAAATCAGCATTAGAGGAACGAAGGCTAAAACCATCCCGTCCTGTGATAACGACTTGGTCAACATCGTTTTTTGCCCAAGACGTGCAGCGAAGCACCCAGTCGAAACATAAATCAACCTACGCGTTATGTTCATTGTCCTCTTTTTTTTACGAAATAGTTTCCTGTATAATGGGAAACAAAAATGCGTATAGAGGTGTAGTTATGTCAAATGCTGTAATGTTAGAGGAGAAAATTTATCAATGGTTTGATCATTTTCATAAATACCCTGAAGTGAGTTGGAAGGAATTTGAAACTACTAAAAAGATAGCGTCGATTTTAGATGAGTTAAACGTATCCTATCGGTTGTTAGGGGATGTTCCAGGGCTTATTGCAGAAATTGGTACAGGTGATGAAATTGTTGCTGTACGTGCAGATATAGATGCTTTGTGGCAAGAAGTGGATGGGAAGTGGCAAGCGAACCATTCGTGTGGGCATGATGCAAATATCACGATGGTGCTAGGTGCTTTATTACTGCTAAAAGATCAACCATTGCAACATCGCGTTCGTTTTATTTTCCAGCCTGCTGAAGAACTTGGAAATGGAGCCTGTGCAGCCTTTGAACGCGGAGCTGTTGAGGGCGTATCGCATTTATTTGGTGTTCATTTAAGACCCATTGAAGAGCTACCACTTGGCAAGGTGTCACCCGCTATCCATCATGGTTCGGCATATTTTTTAGAAGGAACAATACGAGGTACTGATGCCCATGGTGCTAGACCTCATCAAGGTAAAAATGCAATCGATGTTATTATGGCCGTACAACAAATGCTCAATAGCATACATTTATCACCTTTCGAGCCTCATTCGGCAAAGTTAACGAAAATTGTTGCAGATGGTGGTAGTACGAATATTATTCCAGGTACTGCGAGCTTCTCTATGGATATTCGCGCGCAACGTAATAACCAACTAGAATTGCTTCGTAGTCGTATTGAGTTTGGCTTAACATCAATCAAGCAGCAGTTTGAGATTGATATGGGGTGGGAATGGTTAGATTTCACACCTGGCGCAGAGGTTTCTTCAGTTGCTGCACGTATGGCTAAAGACGCGATTATTGAAACGCTTGGAGAAACGCATTTAGCTGAGGAAATAACAACACCTGGAAGTGACGATTTCCATTTTTACACAGTTAAAAAACCTGAATTAAAAGCAACGATGATTGGGATTGGTGCCGACTTAACTCCAGGATTACATCATCCAAAAATGACTTTTGAACGCAATGCACTAATTGATGCTGCACAGGTACTTGCTTGTGTGCTAGAAAAAAAACCTGAATATGAATAACGTTAGCGAGAGGGAGCTATATCAAAAGTGCAAAATTCTTTTGATATAGTTCCTTTTTCTTTTCTTTTTTGTAGAAATGTATGAATATTTTGTATTGTCTCAAATGGCTATTTGAAAGCGTTTTAATGCGCAAAAATAGTCGAAATTGCTAGAGAAGCATAAAATTTTTGCGTTGACTTTTAATTTTTTGAATATTACGCTAAAAAAGCGTAAAAATTATTTGCGTCTTTGACAATCGAGATTAACAATTAGTGCAAAAAAGGGGATGGATTCATGAAAAAAGAGATTAATGCGGGTTGGGCACTTCTGACTTTTGCAATAATGATTATAGCTATGCTAGTTACAGTAGTTGTGTTAAAGCAAAGTCCTCACGTACCACTTATTATTGGAACAACTGTAGCAGCCATTGTCGCTAAAATACATGGATTTAAGTGGATAGAAATTGAGGAAATGATGTATAAGGGGATACGTCTAGCTTTACCAGCCATTGTTATTATTATTTTAGTAGGTTTGACAATTGGCGCATGGATTGGCGGCGGTGTTGTCGCAACAATGATTTATTTTGGTTTAAAATTAATTTCTCCAGCTTGGTTTTTAGTAACAATCATGCTGTTATGTGCCATTGTTTCACTGGCAATTGGTAGCTCATGGTCGACGATGGCGACAATCGGTGTTGCTGGTATGGGTATCGGTTTAAGTATGGGAATCCCTGCAGCAATGATTGCTGGAGCTGTTATTTCAGGCGCGTACTTTGGTGATAAGATGTCACCGTTGTCGGATACTACTAACCTCGCAGCAGGTTTAACAGGTACCGACTTATTTGATCATATTAAGCACATGCTTTATACAACAATTCCAGCATTAGTCATTGCCATTGTTGTATTTGGTATCATGGGAAGAAGCTTCGCAGATATCTCAATGAAATCCGAAAGCATTTTAACAACATTAAAAGTAATGGAGGAAAGCTTTGTTATTTCTCCTTGGTTATTGCTTGTACCAGTTGGTGTAATTGTATTGGTAGCGAAAAAAGTCCCTGCAATTCCAGCTTTAATTATCGGAATAATCTCAGGATTCTTACTACAAATCTTCGTACAAGGCGGCACACCTACAATGGCTGTACATGCTTTACAAGAAGGATTTGTGATTTCAACTGGCAATGACATGGTGGACAATCTATTTAACCGTGGTGGCTTAGATTCGATGATGAATACGGTTTCAATGACAATTGTGGCTATGACATTCGGTGGGGTGTTAGAATATTCCGGCATGTTAAAAGCTCTTATGAATGTCATTATGAAATTTGCTAAATCAACAGGAAGCTTAGTTGCTTCAACGATTGCTGCATGTATTACAACAAATGCCACATGTTCTGAGCAGTATATTTCAATTGTTGTTCCGTCACGTATGTTTGCGAATGTGTATAGAGAGCGTGGCTTGCATTCGAAAAACTTATCTCGTGCGTTAGAAGATGGGGGCACACTAACTTCTGTATTTTTCCCATGGAATACTTGTGGAGTCTTTATTTTAGCAACGTTAGGGGTAGGCGCTATGGAATATGCACCATATGCAATTATTAATTTCCTTGTACCTATCATTTCTATTTTTTATGCATATATCGGATTTGCAATTGTTAAGCTGACACCGGAAGAAATGGAAGCAGCAGAGAAGCGCAAAAAAGAGGAAGAACTAAATAATACTGATATGGTCATGGCTGATTAAATCTCTTCGGATAGGAATTAAAGTCTCGCGGATGCAAAGGCATCTGCGAGAGCTTTCAGTTAAATTCCTTTCAGAAGGAAGCAATATGCCTCGGCATCATTGCTCTTAATAGGTTGCAAAATTCAATTCATATATTGTGCGTGGGCGACCTTGTTGATGTGTCATTTCTTCACCAACAACTTTTGCATAACCGTTATCCACTAATTTTTTAATTATGCGCTCTGTTGTGCGACGAGTAACCTGTAAGTATTCAGAAAGATTATGGGATGTAAATTGCGCTGATTGTCGCTCTCGGCTAAAATGAATGATCTTGGATATATTTAATGGACTTAAGCTTGTTTGCTTTGCCATTTGTAAAATGTAAGGATCATCTGTTTTTAAAGCTAGTTTTACTTCCGATTTTGGAAATGGACCTAGCAAATTTTTATGTTCATCTAGTATATAAATTTCACAAGGTTTAGCAAATGTTAAAGCATTTTTAGCATTTTGGTTAGCTTCAAATATTGAATGACCATACCCAAAAGCTAGTTTAAATGGCTGATCAGTTTGATGGTACAAGTTCTGTAAGGTCTCTTTTTCGAGTGCCTTTTGCAAATGCCCAGCTGTCGTATATAGCTCAAAAGAGTAAGGTGAAATTTCTTTATAAGTTGCATGTGTAGTAGCGGCGATATGCGTTAACATATCATGTTCTATAGGTTTATTTTCAAGAGCTTCTAAAAGTCCAACTACAGCTTTGACAGATTCGGATTTTAGAAGAAGTGATTGGGATTTCGTTTCCTCTAAGCATTGTACAATGGAGTTAGTAGCATCTAACATGCGCATTGCAGGTATTTGAAGAGCTTGTAATTCATCGAACACACTATGGATACTTGTTATGACAAAATCAATGCTGTTAGCCTCCCATAAAGCTATATGATGCTGCAATATAGAGTGGGTGGATTTCGTGATAGAAATAGGTTGGATATATGGTTTTGAACCACGATACTCTATTTCTGTTAGAACATTTTCTACAATAGCGGGATTCATAACATCAATGGAAATTCTATTTAAAGGTACTGCATGATTGGCTATAAGCGATAATAAAGTTGTAGAAATTGCCGTCTCATCTTGTTTAATATAATTCCATGGGATTGGCAGTTCTGACAGTGCAGGTCGGGCATGTAAATAGGGGAGTGTTCCCCCGAATAATAGGGCATCACATGGCTTCATTTCCTTTAACAAAACGGGTGCTTCTGTAGGTTGCTTGTAAAGGTGAAAATCTATTTGAATATTCTCTATGTTTTGTGCGATACTGTTTATACGCTTCATAAATGCTTTAGAGCAGATAATCGCTATTTTAGTAGACATAGGCAAAGTTCCTTTTCTATTCTATATTTTTTCAACAATTAGCGACGTATTAGCGACAACTATATTATACAGGAGATTGATCAAAATGAAAATCCAACAAGTAGAAATTTTTGCAATTCATTTACCACTTATTGATCCATTTATTATCAGCTATGCTACATATGATACAATGCCTTCTATTATTTTGAAGTTGACGACAGACACAGGAATTGTGGGCTACGGTGAAGCAGTACCAGATGAGCACGTAACAGGGGAGACGTGGGAGAGCACATATGCTGTATTAAAGAACCAGCTTGCCCCTGCAATCATCGGAGAAGACCCAATGGCCTTTGAAAAACTTCACGATAAAATGAATAAAGTCGTGAAGGATGCACCAGCAGCGAAAGCAGCGATTGACATTGCTTGTTTCGATATTGCAGGGAAAGCATTACAAGTCCCAGTGTATCAACTACTAGGTGGGCGTTATCATGAGAAATTCCCGATTACACATGTACTAAGCATTGGAACACCTGAGGCGATGGCAGAAGAGGCGGTTACCCGTGTAGAGATGGGCTATCGATCTTTTAAAATGAAGGTAGGAACAGAGGTAGGCCGTGATGTTGCTCGAATTAAAGCGGTGCGTGAACGTATTGGTGAAGATATCGCCATTCGAGTAGATGTAAACCAAGGATGGGGCAATGCGTCAACTACTTTACAAGGTTTACGTGCATTAAAGGATCTAAATATCGATTGGTTAGAGCAGCCAGTAGATAGTGAAGATATTGATGGTATGGTAGAAGTGAAGTCGAAAACAGATGTACCATTAATGATTGATGAAGGGCTTCGCGGTGTACGTGAAATGCGTGAAATTATTGCAAAGCGTGCTGCAGATAAAGTCAATATTAAATTAATGAAGTGCGGTGGAATTTATCCTGCTATGAAACTAGCAGTGATGGCTGAAATGGCAGGCATTGAATGTCAAATCGGTTCAATGGTAGAATCATCGGTTGGTTCAGCAGCAGGTTTCCATGTAGCATTCTCTAAAAAAATAATGACAAGTGTAGAATTAACAGGTCCATTAAAATTCTCTAAGGATGTTGGAAACTTACACTATGATGTGCCATTTATTTGTTTAAATGAAAAACCAGGATTAGGTGTAGACATAGATGAAGAAATCCTTCAAGAATTATGTAAGTTCTCAACAATTGTAACAGCCTAAGGAGGCGGCGGAATGGAAAAAATTTACGAAGGCATGCTTGGAGAAACGCCGTTTTTTGTGACAACATTAAATCTTCAGCATTTGCAAGAGATTGAAAACTTACAGCTTGTAGTTTATCAAGCATTAGCGGACCAAAGTGTTTTACAACCACTAAGCACTGAGGAGTTTAACTATATTTTAAGCGGCAATGGCATGATGATAGGTGCTTACGTAGGAGATGAGTTAATTGCCTTTCGTGCATTATTGAATCCACCTGTTGATGCCGAACACCTTGGCTATGATTGTGGAATTGCCGAGGATGAATTTCATAAAGTGTTATATCAAGAAATATCGAATGTCTCACCAACATATCGTGGCTATGGATTACAAAAAACATTAGCCCAAATTGTTATGGGACATATCGATTTAGAAAAATATGATTATGTATGCTCAACAGTAAAGCCATATAATATCCCTAGCTTGAAAGATAAATTTTCTCAAGGATTAGTCGTGAAGGGATTAAAGATTAAGTATGTAGATAAGCTACGCTATATTTTTTATAAAGATTTGCGTCAAGAGCTACCTACTTTTACAGAAAAGCAGTCGATATCGATGGGAGATACAGTTAGTCAGCAACAGCTTTTGAAGCAGGGGTATACAGGTACTTCTATGTTTGAGGAGCAAAATGATTGGTTTGTCGTTTATGAAAAATAAATAACAGAAAAAGCCTTACCTTTTATTGTGAGAGGTAAGGCTTTTTTTAGGAGATTTTTATTTCATCGGGCAAAAGCCACAAGCCATTAAACCAGGTATGTCTTTAGAAAAACAGCATGATTTTCGTACAGGAACGTTCACTAAAGTAGTGGGGCTTTGACCTCCTGTATATTGTGCCCACCAAGATTTGTTGGAGAAGCGAGCCCATGTTTTAGGGTCCTCTAAAGCTTCAATATCCTCCATCGCTTGATCAGCTAGTCCAGGATTAGAAAGCAATACATGATAGTGCCAAAGTAGATATCCAAAGAAATTCTCCCAAATAGTAAGAGGGGAAATAGATGTTACTTTACGGAGCTGTTGAACGATAACATGCCCATCATATAGAATGTTCTCAATAACAGTTTGACGTTCTTCCTCCTCGACATAGCGCCAATCGTTAGGGTTAACAAACATTGCGACTGTAAAACTGTCGAATTCTTTTGCTGCATCAAAGCGAAGCTCGATAGGTTTTCCATTCCATACCTCATCATAGGCAGCAAGCATGTAAAGTTGCATAGCGAAAAACATACCGTAGCGGCGTGCAAAGTGCGAAATAGCGGCTGTTTCTGTTGCTGCCTCCGTTATTCCCATCATAAGGTTTAAAAAGTCAGGGTGGTAAAAGTCCTTATGTATATCAGCTAATGTAAATAATGTCCGCTTTGGTTCTGTTGTATAAATGCTATAGGAATTCAATTGTCGAACTTGGTCCATCGTTAATGCTGGCATTGTCATCACCTTTTCTTTCAATCTTCTGCTACTTCAATTATAAATTAATCATTTTTGCTTCACAAATGGTATGCAATATAGTAAAATGCATTAAACGTATCTGAAAGGTGGGTTTTGAAATGTCACAGCCTCATGCAATTCCAAGGCCCCTCGTTCGACTCAATCAATGGACAATTTTGTTAAGTGTCATTCTAACGTGGATCACGGGGGTTGCTTGGATTTTAGCAATTCCTTTAGTAGCAAATTTACTTGGTGTTTTATGCAATTACAATCCTATTATTCGGGTAGGGAAGCTGTTTCTAAAAAATGCGCTATCTACATATATACCAGAGGATGCGCAACAGCAAAAATTTAATTCTAGTATTGCTAGTTTCTGTTTAGCAGGAGGGATTTTAGGTTACTTGCTTCAATGGCAGGTGGTTGGCTATCTCTTTACGGGAATGGTCGCTATAGCTTTATCGCTAGCAATTGCAGGCTTTTGTATAGGTTGTTTCTTTCATTTTCAGCTAAAGCAATGGCAATATCGTCGCTCGCTGAAGAAGGCGTAAAAAAAACTTAAAAAATTTTCAGATTAATGTTGACTTTGTAATTGATAATGATTATCATTATCGTATAAAGATTATTCCTCCTCTACAATACAGTGTAGAGAGGATGAACTTTAGCTACTTTTCTCCAGAAGTTTGCTAGTTCATGATAACGCTCCTAAAACCCCCCTCATTTTTTGGGAACGTAAAATCTCTAGACGACTCACTCCATTGTGATTGAGTCGTCTTTTTTTGATTGAAACGGCAATTGTTCCGATAAAACGGCATAATATTCCGATAAAATGATAATATGTTCCGATAAAAATGAAATCCCTATCATAACGTGTGGTTGATTTCTGTTCCGGCTAGGCTCCGCTTCGCTTTTCACTCGCATTGCTCTCTCCAAGGTCTCATCTGTGATTCAACCTCACGCTAATCCTAAAAAATATGTAACCTTAGATCATTATACCAAAAATTACAATTTAATATATAATATACCTTAATGAGGAGGGGTGTTTATTTTATGTTCTTTATTAGAAATCTCGAAGGTGGTAATGAAAAAGAGTTTGAGTTCTTTCTAGATATGTTATATGAATCTATCCATATTCCTGAGAATAAACCATCAAAAGAAGTTTTACTAAACTCGCCTGGCATAAGAACATATCATGAAGGTTGGGGGAGAAAGGGAGCTAAAGTGTTGATTGCCTTTGATACAGAAAATCAAACTGTTGGGGCAGTCTGGTACAGATTATTTGGCGACAATAATAAAGGCTACGGTTATATTGATGGCAACACGCCTGAAATAGGAATGGCTGTTTCAAAAGAAGTAAGAGGAAGAGGGGTGGGGACTTTACTAATGCATAAAATAATTCAACAAGCAAAGGATGCAGGATACAATACCATTTCACTTAGTGTAGACCTCGAAAATGACACGGCTATTAATATGTATCAAAAACTAGGTTTTAAAGATTATGAAGTAGTAGGGACATCTAAAACAATGATTTACAAATTATAGTGCTCTCTAGAATAAAAAATGTACAATACTAAAAGTAAATTAAGTAATGTACATTTTTCATATTACTGAGTAGGGCTGCTGCTATGAACAGCGCTTTTTTTCCCTAGTATCATCGTATAGTAGCTATGTAGCAGCATGCCAACAATGATGACACCTAAGCCTGCGAGTGCAATTGGATTTGGGAATGCAATGTCGAGCAATAATACTTCACCAATAATGACAAAGAGTATTTCTGTGGATTGTGTTGCTTCGACTGCTGCAAGCTTTCCTTGGTGATCGCGAACACGGTCCGTTGCAATGAAAAATAATGTTGTGGCGATGACACCAGAGCTTATACCAACAAGCAACGATTGCATCACTTGGTTGATGGAAGGTAGCCCAACCGTTGCTAATGCATAGATAGCTAGCATAATCCATACAGGCATCGAGGCGATGGTCATGCCGAGAACTCGTTGATATGTATCGATGCGTCCGCCACAGATTTCCATCATTTTGCGATTACCAAGAGGGTAGGCAAATGCAGCGATGACAACAGGTAAAATACCAAGCATTAAACTTTTAAACGGAACAGATTGTGCTTGTGGTAGTTGGATAAGTAAAATGCCAACTAAAATGACACATGAAATTAGTAATGAAATAAGCGGTATTTTTTGACGTACTGTTTTCTCAGCTACTATTGAAACAAATAGGGGAGCTAGTAATACGCCAGCGACAATTGTCAATTGCCATGTTCCAGAAACGAGCCAACCTGGACCGAACGCTGCTGCAAATGTCAGTGGTGCATAGAATAATACGAATCCAATAAAGCTCCAAAATAGCCAAGCGACAGGCTGTGCCTTCATTTCACCTGATAGTTTGGAAAAACCTTTTCGATAGAAGACGATCACAAGTAAAAACGGAAGCATGAAGAAATACCGCAAAGATGCACTCCAAAGCCAACTACCACCTTGCATTTCCATTGCATGATTTAATATAAATGTAACAGCAAAAAAAAGTGAGGCTAAAATGCCTAATGCAATTTCTTTCATTAAAATCACCTCAAAATCCTTTATGTAATTTGAAAATTCAGTTATTGATTTTTAAAAAATTATGAAGAAGGGGTAGACCCTTCTTCATAATTATTTTCCTTGTTGTTCAAAGAGCTGTACGATTTCGATAATGACTTGTGTAGCTTTCTCCATCGTTTCACCAGATACATATTCGAATTTACCGTGCATATTTTCGCCACCCGCAAAAATGTTTGGTGTTGGTAAGCCCATGTAAGAAAGCTGTGAACCATCAGTACCGCCACGGATTGGTAATGTAATTGGCGTAATATCTAACTTTTCCATCGCTGCGCGTGCAATGTCAACGATTTCTTTTACAGGCTCAATTTTTTCGCCCATATTATAGTATTGATCTTCCATTGTAATGCTTAAAGCATCCTCGTCATATTGGGCTTTAATTTTTGCCGCAGCATCAAGCATTAATTGTTTTTTCGCTTCGAACTTTTGACGGTCATGGTCACGGACAATATATGAGAGCTCAGTATGCTCGATCGAACCGTTAAAGCCCATTAAGTGAATAAAGCCTTCATAACCATCCGTTTTTTCCGGTACTTCATCAGTAGGCATTTCATTTTGGAAAGCGATCGCCATTGTGATGGCATTGACCATTTTATTTTTCGCAGATCCAGGGTGTACACTCGTACCTTTTGTCACAACCTTTACGCCTGCAGCATTAAAGCTTTCGTATTGTAGCTCGCCAAGTGGTCCGCCATCCATTGTATAAGCATAGTCGGCTCCAAATGCAGCCACATCGAATTTATGAGGACCACGGCCAATTTCTTCGTCAGGTGTAAACGCTATACGCAATTTACCATGTTTAATAGAAGGATTATTTACTAGGTATTCCATAGCCGTCATAATTTCTGCGATACCAGCTTTATCGTCAGCACCTAATAATGTAGTACCATCCGTTGTAATTAACGTTTGACCTACATAATTTTTAAGCTCAGGGAAATCTGTTGGCGACATCGCTAGATTTTCATTGAGCTGGATCGTTCCACCGTCATAGTTGTCAATGCGCTGTGGTTTAACGTTTGTGCCAGTAAAATCTGTTGTAGTGTCCACATGTGCTAAAAAGCCAATAGTAGGCACTGTTTTATCTGTATTTGCTTCGAGTGTTGCAAATAAATAACCATTTTCATCTAATGTAATGTCAGTTAAGCCTATTGCAGCAAGTTCATCTTTTAGTACATGCAATAAGTCAAATTGTTTTTGTGTTGAAGGAGTTGTTTCGCTTGTGAAATCAGATTGTGTATCAATTTTTGCATAACGAATTAAACGCTCGATTACTTGTTCTTTCATAAGTATGGCCTCCTAATGTGTATGTGTTTAACTTCTTTCAGCGGGCGCGCAAACATCCACTGAAATAGAGGAACTCAGTCTAAGACCGCCACATGCTGTGGCAATTATCTGTGCGAAAGCAAAGCAAAGCAACTACAACACCAACAACACACAACTGAGTGACCAATATCGTGTTGGCCTAAAACCTCCGGACATAATTATGCCGAGTCATAATTGTTATTATTGTAACACTTTACTTCGGATTTCGGAATATTGAGAAATGCTTAAGGCAATTAGTATTTGGGCGCTGTAATATGTCAACATAATAATCTCATGTGAAAATGGTAAAGGCATAACAAATTTATTAATAGCTAAATAGGAATCTGATGAAATAAAGAGCAGAGCGCCAATCGTTGCAAATGTAGAACCTGTTCGAATGGCAGTCCAACCCATCGTTAATATGACGGAAACATAGGCAATTACAGCGATACCAAGCACGACTTCTCCTGATGAAAATACAGTACCTGCAATCCACACAGCCATACTTGCTCCGTAAACGAGTAAGACAATCTTCGCCCAAGCAGGTACTTGTCGTTCATTCGTAGAAAAAAAGGCTAGGATATAAAAAATATGCCCGATTAAGAAGCTTGTTAGACCAATTAGAAACCATTGTAGGGTATAATCGCCGACCATACAAAACACAAGTCCGATGACAATCAGTAGTTGATACTTTTTAATGCCTAAATTTTTTGATGTAGCGGCTAAGATAATGATTAACAGCATTGGAATAACTTTAAAGATAAGTATCAAGCTTTCTGCAATATGGGACAGGAAAAAAACATAATAAAGACCGAACAAAATAATAAATGCTATTAAAAATTTTTTAGACAAAATTCTCATCTCCTTTTCTTTGAAATTCTTTATCTATGTAACAATTTCCTTTATTCTTTTGTGAAAGAAATGTACGAGAGGGTACCCATTTATCTTATGTATGAAACTTTTTTGGTATGTAGTCGTAAATAAGTGGACAGTAAGGTTAGAGAGGGTGAACAAAATGACTAAGCTATTAATAGCTTCGGCAGTCATTGGGCTAATCGCGAGTGTTTTATTAACACCGCTTATAACAAAAAAACGAGAAGATGGTGGATCTAAAAAGGTCATTGGTTACTTCTTTATCAGTGTATTTGTACTAGGGTTTTTAGCTACTGGTATAACAGTATATGTAACAACAATGGATGTAAACTGGCTTGCTTTTTGGCCCGTTATTATTTTATTAACATTAGGCGGCGCGCTTCTTGCAGGTGGTATAGAAAGAAAAATAAAGGGTGTTTTATTTTTAGCTAGTTTAGGTGTTGCCGTGTATGTATTATCAGCTCCTTTATGGAATGCTAATGAAAAATTTAAATCAGCTGAAATGAAGGAAGAGGTTGAAATAAAACCATTCGATGAAACACAAACACCAGCTAGTGTTCCTCCTAAATTCGCACGCAATAAGATGAAAAAAGCGTTCGGACAAGTACCGAATACAAGTTATTATGAGCTAGGACGCTTACAAATTCAAAAAGTGAATGGTGAGTATGTTTATATTGCCCCAGTTGAGTTTTCTGGTTTCTTTAAATGGATGAACGGTGGTTCGACTCCTGGTTACTTTATGATGAGTGCAACGGATTCAGCGGACAATCCTAAATTTGTTAAGCAGGAAATGAAGTATGTTCCGTCTGCTTATTTAAATTCAAATTTAGAACGTCATATACGTTTACAACATCCATTCCTTGTTTTTTGCGGAGATGTACAACTTGAAATTGATGATGATGGTAAACCATACTACATTCGTTCATATGGTGAATTTATTTCTGCGCGTAATGGCTTCGATGTAAAAGGGATTGTGCTTGTAGATGCGCTAACAGGAAAATCAGAAGTGATTAAGCTGGAGGATGTTCCAGAATTTATTGATGGAGCGGTTTCTCCAGAGACGGTAAGCTTACAAAATAGTTATTTCGGTAATTATGTTCATGGATTTTGGAACAGTAAGTTTGGTAAGAAAGATGTAAAGCTGCCTTCTGATGAGGGAACAGAGGAAAATGTTAGCCCAATTTTTAACGAGAAGGGCGAAATGTATTATTTCACAGACTTTACGAGCCCTAAAGAGGGTGTCGATTCAATGCTTGGCTATTCCTTAACAAATGCTAGAACAGGGCAAGCAACCTATTATACTGGAAATCAAGACGCTTCTTATATGGATTCACAAGGTAACTTGCAAATTATCGAGAAGAAATTTATAGAGAAAAAATGGTCTGGAGAAATGCCGGTGTTGTATAACTTTTACGGTGAAGCAAGCTGGCTAACAGCGGTACTTGATTCAAATGGTTTCTTACAAAATTACTTCATCGTATCTGCGGCAAATCCTGAAATTTCCGTATATGCAACGACTCCTAAAGAGGCATTAAAATTATATAAAACAGCCTTAAGCCGCGGTGGAACTACAGTCGAAGGAAGTTCACATGCGGAAAAGAAAAATGCAAGTGGAAAGGTGCTTCGCGTTTACAAGGAACGTCTCGGTGACTATACAGTTGTATCGTTCTTACTAAATAACGGTGAAAACTATTTAGTAAGCTCAGAAACAGAACCGCTTGCCATTTATTTGCAAGAAGGTGATGATGTCATTCTCACTTACGGAGATACAGGAGAGCAGTTCTTACCAGTTCGATCACTGATTATTAAAGGATTACAATAGAAGTCAATTTGAATGAGGAACAAAGACGATCTAGTAGTACTATGCTAAGAAGATCGTCTCTTTTTATGTTGGCTGAGATTCCATATAGTGAAGCATCTTTTCCAGGTGGTTAGTAAAAAGTGCTTTTGCATGATCGTTTAACGCAAATATTTCATGTATGTACCCTTGCAGTAAATGATGTTCATATTCAAAAGGATGAGAATCTTCGTTTTCTAATATATGTGCTAATAAAAGTGCATGTAACACCACGACCTCTAGATTTTGTGTATTTGTAATAAATTTCAAGTTGAGGATAGTAGTGTGGGAAACGAATTGATTCACATAATTAATAGCATCTTTATAAACGACTAAGTCGATATGCGGTTCAAGTCGTTTTCTTAATAAAGTACATTCATTATTTAAGTCTTGAATTTTTAAAAATAGACCTCTTACACTTCGCTTATGTTGTTGTTCTAATGTACGAGCAAGGTGTTTATTGATATAGGACATTTATACATAACTCCTTTTCACATAGCGGTCATCTATTAGTATTAATGGAATTGTTTGAAAAGGAAAGAGTCTTTTTGTTCAATTTATACCTAAATTTAACTCATTTCAGCGGATTTCTAAACATCCGCTGAAAGAAGTTAAAGCCTCTGGCGGGTATCATGGAAATCGGAGGAATTAATAAAGGGTGTTAGCCTAGAAAACATAGCATCCATGCGGTAGCGGCTAACGGGCGGACAATGTAGAATAGAAAAAAGGGGAGTTACTATCATTTGATAGTAACTCCACATAGTTTGCTGATGAAATTATTTCCAATTGAACCCTTTTTTCGCTAAAAATTCATTAATGTGAGGACGGCGCTGTTCAATTAAAAAATCAGCCATTTGCTTTGTCCAGTTATCAATTTTTCGATTAGATGAGCGATTATTATAGTATGTTTCCATTGTGTCGTTGTAAGCTGGTAAAAGCTCCTCGTATTTGTCTGCATTGTATTCATTTTCATGTAATACTGCTGCAACTGGTAAACGAGGTTTCACTTCATTACGACGAGCAGGAACCCCAATTGTTAAGCCGAAAAGTGGGAAAACATAGTCAGGTAGATTGAATAATTCGCTTATTTCTTCAGGCTTATTACGTACGCCTCCAATGTAACAAATCCCATATCCCATAGATTCCGCCGCAACGACAAAGTTTTGAGCGAATAATGATACATCAGCTACTCCAACAAGTACGTTTTCTGCTGAATCAGCCACAATATCGACACCTTCTAATTTACCTGCTGTTTGCAGACGCTTGAAATCTACACAGAAGACAAAGGCACCGCCAGAAGTTTCGTATTGACGAGGATTACCAGAGAGCAACCCTAATTTTTCTTTTTTCTCTGCATCTGTTACCCAAATTACACTATAAGCTTGTACGAAATGGGACGTAGCAGCCATTTGTGCAGTAGAAATTAATTCTTCTATAATTTCTTTTGAAATCGGATTTCCATCATAAATACGAACCGAGGAGTGGTTCCGTAATAATTCTTTAACCATTTATAAAATCTCCTTTTCCCCTTTATATATCAAGAGCATATCACGCTTCTTCTTCAAAATCGAATTTATCTTCCTTCAGGAAATATTTTTGTAGTGAAAGCAAAGCGACAGCTACAATTACACCAAGGCAAAATTTATAGAAGGTGTTGAAAATTATTTTTAAATAATTTGCGATGCATAAAATTTCTCGTAATATAAAATATTTCGTTAGTTATAGATTAAAAATTCTAAATAGTTTAAAATTATATACGGGTGGTTTATTTGGTTGGATTTCTAATAATTGGATGACTATACCACGAGGATTAAACCGAGTAATTTAGTTAATCAAAATAAAGTGGGATGGAGGAAGAGGGATGGCAGAAAAGTTGGCGAAAAAGCTTCGTAATGAACAGTTACGGAGCAAGGTTGTAACAGCAGAAGAAGCAGCGTCTTGGATTAAGGATGGTATGGTACTTGGGATGAGTGGGTTTACACGTGCTGGTGATGTTAAAGTGGTGCCCCTTGCACTTGTGGAGAAAGCGAAAAAAGAGAGCTTCAAGGTAGATGTATATACAGGTGCATCGCTTGGCCCGGAAGTTGACCAATACTTAGCAGAAGCTGGCGTTATTCGTAAACGTGGACCTTTCCAAGCAGATGCCGGTATTCGTAATAAAATCAACAGTGGCGAAATTACATTTGTTGATGCGCATTTATCACATAATGCGGAGCTAGTGCGCCAAGGAATTATTGGTCCTATTGATTTTGCGATTATTGAAGCGGCTGCTATTACAGAAGACGGCTTGCTAATTCCTACTACTTCAGTTGGCAATTCTCCTATTTTTGTGCAAGAAGCAGACCAAATCATCATTGAATTGAACATAGCTCAGCTTGATGCATTAGAAGGTGTCCATGATATTTTTGTACCGGGATCACAGGGAAAACGTGATCCGATTCCATTACAAAATGTATGCGATCGGCTTGGCACAATTGGTATACCACTAGATTTAGATAAAGTAAAAGGCATTGTGATTTCAGATATTTTAGATGCACCATCAACGATTGTTCCTGCAGATGAAGAAACAGGTATTATGGCCAATCATTTATTAAACTTCCTACGTGAAGAAATTAAAGTAGGTCGTTTAACAACAAGCTTAAGACCCATTCAATCAGGTGTAGGCTCAGTAGCAAATGCTGTTTTATTAGGCTTTAAAGATTCAGAGTTTGAGAACTTAGAAGTATATTCAGAAGTTCTGCAAGATGCAGTATTCGAATTAATTGATGCAGGGAAGGTAAACTTTGCATCTGCTACTTCTATTACCCTTTCTGAGGAAGTTGGAAACCGAGTTTATGGTAATTTTGAAAAATATGCAGATAAACTAGTATTACGTCCGCAAGAAATTTCTAACCAACCAGAAATTATTCGCCGACTCGGGTTAATTTCTGTTAATACAGCGCTAGAGGTAGATATTTATGGGAATGTGAATTCTACGCATGTTTCTGGCACAAAAATGATGAATGGAATCGGCGGCTCTGGGGACTTTGCACGTAATGCGAGATTAGGTATTTTCGTCACGAAATCTTACGCAAAAGGTGGAAATATTTCTAGTATCGTGCCAATGGTCTCGCATGTAGACCATACAGAGCATGATGTAGACGTAATCGTCACAGAGCAGGGAGTAGCAGACCTACGTGGACTTGCTCCAAAAGAACGGGTTGGCCTCATTATCGATCACTGTGCACATCCGGAATATCGTGAGCAATTATGGAAGTATTTTAATGATGCCAATGAAGCAACAGGTGGACACCATACGCCACACAATCTAGAAAAAGCGCTCTCATGGCATGTGAACTACGCTAAAAATGGTACGATGAAGAATCCAGCTTTATCGAAATAATAAAGTAATAAAAGCCTTGAAGGACAGTTGACTTGTTCCTTCAAGGCTTTTAATTTGTTAAAAATGAAATCCAAAAGCATTCTCGAGAAGTGAATCAGGTAAGCTGGGAAGTGATTAGGTAAATCCCCTCAGTTGTTTAAAAAAACCTTGCTTCTTACAGTAAACCAATCCATTTCCAATAGGTTGCAGAAAATAAAAGAACTAGAATGTATCCAATAATCGTTAATGGAATACCGGATTTTAAGAAATCTTTTGTTGTAAAGGCTCCTGTCCCATACGCAAGCATATTTTGCGGTGCACTAATAGGTAAGAGGAAGCCGAAGCTAATGACGAATTGTTGTACGATAACGAAACCAACCTGATCGACATTAGTCGTTAATGTTGAGGCTAAAACGATAAATACAGGTACAAGCGCAGATGCTAAGCTTGTTGCACTCGCAAAGCCTAAATGAATAAGAATATTAAATAAAGTAACAAGCGCGATTGTTGCAAGAATTGGCATAGAATCTAATCCGAGTGAACCGAATACTTTATCAGATAACCACGATGCACCTTTTGTATTAAGCAAGACAGTGCCTAACATAATTCCTACAGCGAAGACGATAATTGTCCCCCAAGGAATATGTGGTTCAACTTGCTTCCATGAATAGACTCCGATTTTTGGCATTAATAAAATGGCGATTGCAACGATTGTGACAGTTGTCGTATCGAATGGGTGAAGTTTGCCTTCAGCAGCCCAGAAAAATAGTAAAACTACTGATGTTATGATTAAACGAATTTCAGGAGCCTTTAGTGGACCAAGTTCTGCAAGCTGTTTTTTTATTACTTCTCTACCACCTGCAATATTACTTGTTTCAGGCTTAATTAGTGTAATCATAATGAAAAATAGAGCGACTGACATGATGATTGAGAAGGGAGCTGCATAAAGTAACCAAGCACCCCAAGAAATATCCACACCAAATTGTTCTTTGATGAAGTTTAAAGCGACCATATTTTGAGCTGCTGCCGTCTTTATACCGATATTCCAAATAGAGACAGCTTGCACAGAGGTAATGACAAGTAGAGCAGCAAGTCGACTATCACGTGGTAAACCAAATGCTGCTACCATCCCAAGTAGTATTGGCACAACTGCGCCTGCACGTGCAGTAGCAGAAGGGACAAAGAATGCGAGTGCAATAGATACTAAAATAGCACCGAATACAATGGCTTTCGTTTTTGTCCCTACGAGTGAAAGGATCCAAAGCGCAAGTCTTTTATGTAAATTGGTAATCTGCATGGCTGCCGCTAGGAAAAGTGCTGCGGCTACTAGTGCTACTGCTGAATTACTAAATCCACTTAATGCTAATTTTAATGCATCCGAAGTGCCTAGCTCTCTCGTTGAATCTTCCATTGATGGAGCTAACCCTAATAAGATTGTAACGAGAGCAATAATCATAGCAGAGCTAACGGGATAGGATACTGCTTCTGTAACCCAAAGGATGACAGCAAAAGCTAAAATAGCCAAAGCGCGTTGTCCGGCTACAGGTAAATCGCCGTTGTTAGGTAAAAAAGTAATGATGATTAATGAAGCGAAGGCTAATCCAATCCAGAGTGGTTTCAAATTACGTTTTGGTTTTGCTTGTTCAGAAGTAGACATACTTTTTCATCCTTTCTTAAACATGACTATAATTTTCACATCGGCTAGTAAAATGCTTTATGAAGAAAGTTAATTTGTCTATTTATTGTAAAAAAACTAGTATGTGAAATACCCTCTATATATAGCGATAATGGGCAGTTGCGAGAAAATTGATGGTCATAGAAAAGACAAAAATATCCAAAAGATATTATATTTTTGGTTCATCACCAAAAGTTGTGGATGAATTTGTTAAAACGTCTACTATGTAAATAGTTGACCTTCGTTCCGACTGGGCGACTCCTTGGGGATTAGCAATAGAGGAACGAAGGCTAAAAGCATCACATCCTGTGATAACGCCTTCGTGACCAACATCGTGCTGCTGTCGCTACGTTGTACTCACGCTTTCGCGCAAAAAACATCTGTTGGCCAGAGACCCTGCAGCGAAGCGGATGTTTTCTGTGCGAAAGCGTAGTGTTAACGTAGCGGCAGCACCAAAAGCGGCTCATCGGACGCCCCTAGGAAGCTTTGCTCTGTGCGAAAGCGTAGTGCTAACGTAGCGGCAGCAACAAATGTTTTCTGTAGCGAAAGCGAAGCGTCAGCTACAAAGCACCCAGTAGGAACGGAAATCAACCACACGTTTTGGTGATGATCCTTATTTTTTCTTTTTGAATGCTGAAGTCACTTTAGGCTCAGTTCCTAGCAGCAAGCGCTTAATATTTTCGATATGCAAAATGATGGCTATACCAAAAAGTAATAGGGCAATAATCGTTGGGACTGTTCCAGGAATCCATAAATATGTGGCTATACAGAAAACGAGATAAAACTCAAGTACACCGACAATTAAATAGTTCGTTACGAAAGATAACATAACAAATAAAATGAGTGCAAATAAGCCAATTGTCCAATCAATCGCAAGTAATATCCCAATGATTGAAGCAGTTCCTTTACCGCCATTGAAGCCCATATAAAATGGGAAATTATGACCTAGAATGACACCGGCAGCTGCAATATACGTAAAGAGCCAAACTTGTATTTCTGTTAATTGTGTTATATCTGCTAAATAGGCATGTGCACAGATTATAGCCGCAACGCCTTTGCCGATATCGATCAGTGCAACTAATATGCCGTATTTCCAGCCGAGGGAAAGTGTTGCGTTAGATGCACCCGCATTGCCATGACCAGTCTTTTTTAAATCTACTCCAGATAAAAACTGAGCAACTTTAGAGCCGTGAATACAGCCAATCAAATAACCAACAAGAAGAAAAATAATAACGGCTTTTATCATAAAAATTCTCCTTTCAAAATAAAATAGGCTCGTCACTAAAAGTTAGGAATGACGTTTGTTATAACAAATGCCCTAAAGTTGATTGGAGTAGAGACTGGGTCCCCTAGGAGAGCGCATAGTCGGAACTGTAATCAACCCCACATTTTGGTGATAAAAACTATAAATATCAAAATAGTGTATGCGTTCGTATTACGTAAAAAAGCAGACGGAAGTTTCAGAAAAAATAAAATTTTAGTATTGACAGTGAAAAAGTCTATGTTTATACTGTGTAACAACGATGGAAATTGAATCTCATACTCTTATCAAGAGCGGCGGAGGGATAGGCCCTATGATGCCCGGCAACCAGTAAGTGATGAACTTGCTAAGGTGCTAATTCCTACAGATTCTTATTGGATCTGGCAGATAAGGGGAGGAAAACTTGCAACCGCAACCCTCTTCTTAGCTGAAGAGGGTTTTTGTTTTCTACTAAAAAAATCCTCCTCATCTCCGGTACCATCGTAAAAAAATAACCATTTGGAGGTATACAATGACAAAATTTAAACCAGAAACATTGCTGTTACATGGTGGCCAAGAGCCAGACCCGGTAACAGGATCACGAACAGTACCGATATATCGCTCAACGGCTTTCGTTTTTAAAGACACAGCTCATGCGCAACGTCTTTTTGCCTTAGAGGAAGCCGGCAATATTTACACACGAATTACAAACCCAACTGTAGATGTTTTTGAAAAACGCGTCGCTTTATTAGAAGGCGGTACAGCAGCAGTAGCACTTTCATCTGGTGCAGCAGCTATCGCATTTTCCATTTTAAATCTTGCAGGGGCAGGCGATGAAATCGTTGCAGGTAGCTCTTTATACGGAGGTACTTATAATTTATTCGCCAACACACTACCAAACTACGGTATTAAAACGATTTTTGTAGACGAAACAAATCCAGAAAATTTCCGAGCAGCTATTACTGATAAAACAAAGGCCGTGTTCGCTGAAATTTACGGTAACCCAAGTTTAAAGGTACTAGATATTGAAGCAGTAGCAAATATAGCACATGAAAACGGCTTGCCATTAATTATTGATAGCACATTTGCTTCACCATATGGCTCTACACCAATTGACTACGGTGCAGATATTGTTGTTCATTCCGCAACAAAATGGATTGGTGGCCACGGAACAACTTTAGGTGGCGTTGTAGTAGATGCAGGGAAGTTCGACTGGACTCGTGGCCGTTTCCCAGGTTTTACTGAGCCAGATGCTTCTTATCACGGTTTACGTTATGGTATTGACACAGCAGAGGCAGCATTCGCCACAAAATTGCGTGTGCAATTACTACGCGACTTTGGTCCAACATTAAGTGCAGATGCAGCATTTAATTTATTACAAGGTTTAGAAACGCTTCATTTGCGTATTCCTAAACATAATGAAAATGCATTAGCGGTAGCTGAATATTTACGAAACCACCCATCTGTGGAATATGTAAATTACAATGGCTTAGAAAATTTCCCTACCCATGATTTAGCTAAAAAATATTTAAAAAATGGCTTCGGTTCAGTGCTTACATTTGGTATTAAAGGTGGACGTGAAGCAGGGCGTAAATTAATAGATAGTGTGAAATTATTCTCGCACGTAGCAAATGTAGGGGATGCAAAATCATTAATTATTCATCCAGCATCTACTACACATCAGCAATTATCTGCTGAAGAGCTAATCCAAACTGGCGTAACCGAGTCGCTCATTCGCTTATCCATCGGTTTAGAGGCGGTAGAGGACATCATTGAAGATTTAAAACAAGCTATTGAACAAGTAACAGCTTCACAACAAAAAGTAGAAGCTTAATAAAAAGGACTTTGGTAATGTTGTAGTGTTGACGTATTTTCTCATTCGATAGGCCTCATTTGGTAATGCGTCAAACGTTGCTACATCATCCGCTCGCCTCATTTGGTGAAGAAGCTGAAAATTTAATACCTAGTAATTTTATAAGTATTATTGATTTTTTAAATTCCTTGTTTTATACTAGGTAATAAGAAAAGTGTTCGAAGGGCTACCAACCTAGAACCAATGTTTTCAATTAATGCTAAAACTAATTTAGTTTCATAAGTGCTCCCCCACTTTTGAATAGATGAAGAGGAGTAGTTACTCAGCCAGTAGCTACTCTTGCTACAAAACTGATGATAAAGGAGTGTTTTAAATGGGAAATGTGTATAGTGCGCAAAACATTGCATCTTATCTTATTTATGAATTAAATGAAGGTCATGTGTTTGTGAACAACATGTCCATTCAAAACATACTTGCGTCAGTTGAACGTAAATGGCAAGAGAACTTTGGACATTCTGCTTTTATTGAAATGGTTTATGTCAAAGAGGAAGGCTATACAGTAAAAGAAGTTTTCGAAGCTTATGAAAGCTATGGAGCAAATCATATTCCTCTTCCAGCGACAGAGTATTATTTAAAATACGGTACATTCCAATTAGTTGAACGTACGTATGCAATACCAAATTTTACGCGGGAGGAAATAGGATTAGTTCAACAAGCTTTAATACAATATCGTTATAAATTGCTTGCCAACGCTAGTTAATTATCCCTCATATTTTTGGCTCATTCTCTGCTGCTACAGGGAATGAGTTTTTTAAATTAGACGATGAAAAAATACAGAAAAAATTTTATTAATATATTTCAAAAGAACAATTTTTATGAATGTCTTTACATACATATATATAATAGAAGAAAGGCATTTGTTTTTTAACTTCTTTCAGCAAATATATTTGTAACGGAAGCGCTGTTACAGAAGAAATCTCTCACATTTATAGTTGGTGAGATTAATGCGTAGTTAAGTTTCTTTTCAGTAGGTTTGCAAACGTCTGAACCTATCGCTCCGCTTATGGGTACAAAAGACATTTGCTGAACTAAAGGACGCCACGTCCTGTGGCAATTTATCTGTGCAAAAGCGAAGCGACAGCAACAACTGAGTGGCTAACATCATATTGGCCTGAAGCCCCCGGCGCATGGAATCGGCTTTGTGCCAGCATAAAGCCGGATGCGAACGCAATTGCCAAGGCATAATTGATAAAAGAACAGTCAATAATTGTTCCATCATTATAGTTCTAGTGAAAAATCATATAATAAAAGGGATGAAAACGATTTCTTTTGCACGTCTACAGAAAACAAATGTCCATCCTAGAAAGATTTTTCTTGTGCAATGTAAGTATTTACGTTACAATTTTCTTTAAGTTGATTTTTGAATTATTTGAATTTGTGTGTGTTTCAAAGGTTTTTTATTTTCGTTCAGAGTAGCGAAGGTTAGATGACTTAACCTAAATATCTGTTTGAAAACGAAGTGTTAGAAACACGGCAAATTGACCTGCTTTATAAAGTCGGCGCACAATTCAAAATATGTACGAATTAAGCTGAGACGAAATAAATTTAATGAAACTGCGGAATGTAAGTTGGAGGGAATACAACAATGGCAACTATAAAGGCAGCTATATTAGGATTTGGAACGGTAGGTCAAGGAATTTACCATATATTAAACGAAAAGCGTGAAGAGCTTAAAAATAAATTAGGAATTGAGCTAGAAGTAGCAAAAATTTTAGTTACTGATACTAGCCGTGAACGTGTACCAGGCACAGCGCATTTAATGACAACTAGTATGGATGAAGTATTAGCTGAACCAGGTATGCAGGTTGTTTTTGAGGCGATTGTCAATGAGGAGCCAGCATTTACTTATTTAAAGCGCGCTGTTGAACATAAATGTCATGTCATCACCGCTAACAAAGTAATGTTTGCAAAACGAGGCTTGGAACTACAGGATCTTGCAAAAGCAAACGGTGTTTTTGTAGGCTTTGAGGCAACGACTGCTGGCGGTGTACCAGTTATTAAAACGATGAAAAACATTTTGCTTGTCAATGATGTTAGTCGTATCCAGGGTGTTTTAAATGGGACATCCAACTATATTTTAACGAAAATGCGTTCACAAGGCTGGTCGTTCGAGACCGCACTAAAAGAAGCGCAAAATTTAGGGTATGCAGAGGCAGATCCATATAATGATATTTCAGGACAGGATGCCTTTAAAAAATTAATGATTTTAAGTGCTTTGGCATTTGGAGAACAACCAGACTGGGCTGACGTCGAAGTAGTAGGTATTGATAGTATTTCGGCAGAGCAAGTAAAAGAAGCATGTGAAAAAGGCTTGCGTTACCGCCACGTTGCTGAGGTTGAGAAACTAGCAGATGGTAAAGTGGTCGCAAAGGTTGGCCCGCAATTAGTTGATAAAGAACATCCACTTTATCCAGTTGATGATGTCAATAATGCTGTGGCATTAGATACTAATTATATTGGCACATTGACGCTAGTTGGACCTGGGGCAGGCATGTATCCAACAGCTAGTGTAATGGTTGAGGATTATGCGGAAATTATCGGTAAGCGAGCTGGATTTGTCGTAACAATATAATAGATGCCTATCATTCAACAATGTTCTACTTGTTTGAATGATAGGCATTTTTTAATCCTCATCTTTAACATCGATATCCTCTGGAATAGGTGTATTCCGCCAAATTTCTATTTCCTCTTTAATGCGATCTAACTGCTCAAAATAAGTGCTAAATTGCCCGCTATTAATTAGTATTTGGTCACCGTCGTATACTGAACGAATACGGCCCTCGTAAACTAGGCGAAGAACTTGATCCTCTGGCATACCAAGTTCGATGGCTGTTTCTTCAATTGTTTTATACATAAATTTCGCTCCTTTTATTGCTTTTATTATAACCTCCCTTTAATAGAAAGCCTACTATAGGTTAATAAATGAAAGAAAAAGGAAAATGGTAATTGTTTGATTTTGGATAAATCTGTATTATTAATGTTAATGAGTTGTGACGGTTACGGGGGCAATAATGATGATTAGCTATTACCATTTTGCAATGTAAAAAAGCTGTCTGAAATGTTCAAGGAAATGGACATTTATTCTAGGTCTTTTTTTCTCATCAATTCGGCTTACAGGTGTAGCTATTGGAACCATTTTATCGTTTAGTAGCTCTCTCCTGTCTTTAGTGATGCTTTAGAAAGGGAACTTTGGAAATCTTGCGGGGAACATCAACTATGTAACAATGGGGAAGGGGCTATCTGAGGGAACTAGACTAGCCTTTTCTGCAGGTCTTTTCTTTGACATATATATTGCCCTGTATTGGAGGGGCGTCTAGCCGACTCCTTGGGGATGGGAACGAAGGCTAAAACGATCACGTCCTGCGATAACGGCGAGCATCCTTTTGTGAAATCCTTTTCGATTCCGTGACACCCGCCAAAGTTAAAACCTTAAGAAATTCTTCATTTTTATACTAACTGGTTTTTAAGATTTAAAAGGTACACTATTAATTGAGAGCGAGGTGTATATCATGACGAAATTAACAGTTCTTGTAACAGACGATGATCAAGATATTCGTGATGGTATTGAAATTTATTTAAAGAATGAAGGCTACAATGTCATTAAAGCTGCTGACGGCTTAGAGGCACTCGAAAAATTAGAAAACAATGAAGTACATTTAATTATTTTAGATATTATGATGCCAAATATGGATGGAATTACAGCGACGTTTAAAATTAGAGAAGAGCGCAACATTCCAATTATTATGCTTAGTGCAAAGGCGGAGGATGGCGACAAAATTCATGGCTTGTCTGTAGGCGCTGATGATTACGTCACAAAGCCTTTTCATCCGCTAGAGTTGCTGGCTCGAGTGAAATCTCAGTTGCGACGTTATGTACAACTTGGGACGTACAATGAGGGAGCAGCAAAGGTGGAAATCGACGGACTTGTATTAGATGAAGATGCAAAGGAAGTCATTTTAGAAGGTGAGCCTGTTCGATTAACACCAATCGAATATAAGATTACGGAATTATTAATGAAAAATGTAGGGCGGGTATTTTCGATAAGAGAGATTTATGAGCGTGTGTGGAATGAGGAGGCTTACAATGCAGAAAATATTGTGGCTGTACACATTCGAAAAATACGTGAAAAAATCGAAGCAGATCCGAAAAATCCACGCTATTTAAAGGTGGTGTGGGGCGTTGGCTATAAAATGGAAAAATAAAATAGAGCAGTATGTTACAATTGCAGGGTTTGTAGCAGGGCTTATTGGACTAATTTATTTCGGTGTGTATGCCTACCAAATAGTAACTTCACGCTCTTCCGGGATGTTACAATTACTGGAGAGAATTTTTTAGAGAGGAGTTAAAAGTATGTTAAAAAATTGGAAACCTCTTCTCGTTCTTTTATGTTTAATCTGGGCAATTTTCGGTATATTTACGTTCTCTAAGATCGGGTACCAATATATTGGAAAGTCGTATTTTCAATCTGAAAATTTCCAGCATGAACTTGATAATTTTCAGTCAGAATTAGGACCATTAGTGTTGAACATGCCAATAGCTGAGGATTTGAAAAGTAAAATTGTGGTTACACAAAGTGAAATAGAGGAACATCGTAATCGCTATGGAACATTAGGAGAACAGATAGATAGTATTAAAACTCAATATGAAGGACGTATCCAAGAAGCTGCTAATGTAAATGCAACGGAATTAAAAGCCAAGCTTGAGAAAGAGCGGGATGCAATAATTAAAGATATTACGGGTAATTTCGAGGATGATGAGCATGTCCGTAAAAAAATTCTAGCTCAAAAGGAAGAGCTTGTTGATCAATATATAAAGGCAGCAAATGAAGAAGCAAAGAGTTTTGCGAAAAATTATAATTATTGGTCTTATGAATTAACGAACATTGAAACAGGCAAAACATATCGTTCCGGTGATGTTTCGGATAGTAGTGCGTTCAAAATTAAGTATAACGGACAACACCCATTAACTGCTTGGAATATAAGTGATAATTTAAGCTACCGGGCTGATAGTTACGTGGATATAGAGGATTTGAGGGAAAGTTCTGATTACACTGGTATCATAACCATTTCAAAAAAATCAGCTCAAGAAGCCGATATCTTGGGAGGATATGACCATTTTACACGCAATCAATACATGTTCTACTTTATATGGCTAACGAGTATTGTGGCAGCTATCTTTGCATGGAAAGGGCGTAAAGAAGTGCTGCAGATGGTACAAGGTTTAAAAGAAAAAGAAGCTCTTGCAAAGATGAAAATTGATTACCCAATTGGATTCTTATTAATAAGTGCATTCATATATATTATAGCATCTGAAATTGCTTTTGAGTCGATTGAGTTTGTTCCGTATCAATCTAACTATGTACATTACTTAATTAGTTTGTTGTTTAAAATAGGTGCCTTAATCATTATTGCAATGCTGTTCTTTGTACAGCTTATTTGGTTGTATGATCGAGTGAATACAACACAGAAATTAAAAGAAGACTTAAAAGCTAGTTATTTATGGTCACTTGGCGGATCAATCACAGATTTATTTATAAATCGTTCCATAGCATTACATTCCGTTGTTATGATTGGGGCAGCGTTTTTCGGTGGTGGCAGCCTTGTTGCTACAATGGCAGCAGGTGGCGGATTCCCCTTTTTAATGTTGGTTATCTGCGCAATGATCGGTATACCAGCCATGATTCTCTTCCTTTCTAGAATGGGCTATTTAAACCGAATTATGAAGGACACGAAGGATATGGCAGAAGGACGTTTAAATCGCGATGTCAAGGTAATGGGCAAATCACCACTCGCTGGGCATGCAGAAAATCTTAATCATTTAAGGGAAGGCGTACGCACGTCTATGCATGAGCAGGCAAAAAGTGAGCGTTTAAAAACAGAGCTTATTACGAATGTTAGTCACGACTTACGCACGCCGTTAACATCTATTATTACGTATACAGATTTATTGAAAAATCCTGATGTTACAGAGGAAGAGCGTAAGCAATACATTCATATCCTTGATAAAAAATCAGAACGTCTAAAATTACTGATTGAAGATCTTTTTGAAGTATCTAAAATGGCAAGTGGGAATATGGAGCTTCATCGCACTCGAGTTGATTTAACCCAGCTTATACAGCAGGCAGTAGGGGAGCATGAGGAAGATTTAGCACAGGCGCATTTAGATTTACGCATGACAAAACCACATGAGCCAATCTACGCATATGTGGATGGACAAAAATGGTGGAGATTAATCGATAATTTAATCGTTAATGTGTTGAAATATGCATTAGAAGGCACACGTGTTTATGTAACATTGAAACGGACGGCAGAAGGTGATGCTGAATTCACGGTGAAGAATGTTGCAAAATATGAAATTAGCGAGAATGCTGATGAGTTATTTGAACGCTTTAAGAGAGCTGATGCATCACGCCATACAGAGGGCTCAGGGCTAGGCTTAGCCATAGCACAATCCATTGTAGATTTGCATGGTGCTCGTATGAGTATAGAGGTAGATGGAGATTTATTTAAAGTAATTGTTCGAATTCCAACAGCATAAACAAAAAAGCAGCGGCAAACATTTTGCCGCTGTTCTTTTATTTTGAAAAACAGATTTGGCCGATCTATCCACGATTATGGCGTTTCTATCCACGACTTTGCCGGTTCAATCCGGCGGTTAGGCTATAACATCCGTCGATACGGCACTTGAATCCGTCGGTTAGGCTATAACATCCATCGATACGGCACTAACATCCGTCGCATAGTTTTCAATCCGTCGTTAAGGCACTTTTATCCGTCGGTTAGGCTATAACATCCGTCGATACGGCACTATCATCCGTCGCATAGTTTTCAATCCGTCGCTATGGCACTTTTATCCGTCGGTTAGGCTATAACATCCGTCGATACGGCGCTAACATCCGTCGGTTAGGTTTCAATCCGTCGTTAAGGCACTTTTATCCGTCGCTGAGGATTAACATCCGTCGATACGGCACTAACATCCGTCGCATAGTTTTCAATCCGTCGCTATGGCACTTTTATCCGTCGGTTAGTCTATAACATCCGTCGATACGGCGCTAACATCCGTCGGTTAGTTTTCAATCCGTCGTTAAGGCACTTTTATCCGTCGCTGAGGATTAACATCCGTCGATACGGCACTAACATCCATCACTTAATGAATGCCTCGTTTCGCCGAAGAACCTTACTTTGTTTAATACCTAGTTATAGTCCTAAATTCTTGGCAATAATCACTTTCATGACTTCGTTAGTACCTGCATAAATGGACATGACAGGAATATCTCGATATCTTCTAGCAATCTTGTATTCTTCCATATAACCGTAGCCACCATGTAACTGCATGCACTGGATAGCAAGCTCGCGTGCATTTTCCGTTATCCAGTATTTTGCCATCGAAACTTTTGTCACAACATCATTTCCTGCGATATGTTCCTCTATTAAAGATTCTAAAAATGATTTGCCCAGTTCAATTTTTGTTGCCATTTCAACTATTTTAAATTGTGTGTTTTGGAAGTCGCTAATTGGTTTTCCGAAAGCTTTGCGTGATTTTACATAATCAATTGTCAAGGCCAGCATGTCCTCAGCAGCCGTTTGCGCAGCGATGGCTACTGCTAGACGCTCTTGTTGTAGCTTTTCCATCATATAGATAAAGCCTTTACCTTCTTCGCCAAGGAGATTTTCTACAGGTACGCGACAATCCTCAAAAAAGAGCTCTGCTGTGTCCTGCGCGTGCATGCCAACTTTTTCGAGTTTGCGACCTTTCGTGAAGCCCGGCGTCCCGTCCTCGATGACAAGGAGGCTAATACCGCGATGTTTTTTTTCAGCCTGAGGATTTGTTTTTACAGCAACGACTACTAAATTAGCATGAATACCATTTGTAATAAATGTTTTTTGCCCGTTGACGATATAGTGATCGCCATCACGAATAGCAGTTGTTTGAATGTTTGCCAAATCCGAACCTGTACCTGGCTCTGTCATAGCAATGGCAGTAATATTTTCGCCTGTAACGCATTTTGGTAGCCAGCGTGATTTTTGCTCATTTGAGCCGTATGCTTCAATATAAGGAACGACAATATCATTATGCAGACCAACGCCAATAAGGCTCGAACCTATACGCTCAAGCTCTTCTTGAATAATAACGCCAAAACTAAAATCTAGTCCGAGACCGCCGTATTGTTCTTCTACTTGAGGGCATAGATAGCCCATTTCTCCAAGCTTACGCCAAAACTCAAGTGGAATAAGTTGATCTTTCTCCCATTGTGGATAGTATGGTTCAGCTTCTTCTGCTAAAAACTTACGTAATGTTTTACGAAATAACTCATGCTCTGTTGATTCAAATTTATATTTTGCCATGAACAACACCCCTTTTTTCTCCCGTACATGCGAAATTTTTTCTTGCAATTACAATGTTACTTAAAAATTCAGAAAAATTAAAGTGTATTATTTATAGGTGCTTTCTTAGGTCTCATTGTAAACCAGAAGAGAGCCTAGATTACGATATTGTCACCTTTCTAATTAAATTGTCATGTAAATCATACAATTAAATGACAAGAAAAATGTACAATATAATGAGCACATTGGTTGCCCTTACATACTTTCAATAGAAATACTTAATGCAAATTTAAAAATTAAGTATAATGCTATAATCAACTAAGACTATATGAAAGTAGGGAACTGAAATGCCTAAAGTAATCGGTGGAATTCTATTAATAAGTATATATAGTGCGTTAACTTTTTACTTAGGATGGGGATTGAGACAGTGGCTTGTGGCAATGGGATGGTTCCGCTCCCCAATTTTATATTGGGTAGTACTGTATATCATTGCGTTTAGTATTGTTATTAGTAGATTGCATGAGTCCTTACGAGTCTTTTCAATAATCCATAATTACTGGATGTTTATTTTTGAATACGGATTAATGCTGTGCTTGTTAGCACACTTGATTATTTGGTTAAGCCCCTTTAAAAGTGTACAGATCATTGGAAGTATAGCGATTGCTATATTTTTTGTACTAAGTATTGTAGGCACTTATTTAGCATATTCACCTGTTGTCCGTCATTTAGAAATAACGATGGATAAAAAGAGTAGTGAGCTAGATTTGATGAGAGTTGTAGTTGCTTCAGATTTTCATTTAGGGGTTCTCTCAAATAAAAGCCATTTACAACGCTTTGTTACTTTATCGAATGAAGCACGACCGGACATCGTCTTTTTAGCGGGGGATATTGTGGATGACGATCCTAAATGGTTTGCTAAAGATGGAATGGCAGATGTGATGAAGCAATTAACATCGACATATGGAGTGTACGGTGTACTAGGCAATCACGAATACTATGGCAAGAAAATCCCTGAATTTATTAAAGAGATGGAAAATGCTAATGTAAAAGTTTTGTGTGATGAAACTATTAGAATCGATAATGTGATAGTATTAACGGGGCAAGAGGATATTACAAATAAGGATAGAAAGCAATTAGATGCATTGAAGACTGCAGATGATTTGCCTTGGTTTGTTATGAATCATACCCCAAATGATTTAATTACCCCTGCAAAAATGGGCGTAGACTTCCATATGTCAGGGCATACACATAAAGGTCAACTATGGCCTAATCAGTATATAACGGCTCGTGTATTTGAACTTGATTATGGTTATAAGATAAAAGAAAAAATGCATACACTTGTTTCATCAGGTTTTGGCTTTTGGGGTCCGCCAATGCGAATAGGCAGCCGTTCCGAGTTATGGGTTGTAGATATAAATTTCCGTTAGTTGGTAAATTGCAATCTCTGTATTATGATGATTTTGGTCCGTCATCTGAAGACATTTTGAAATAAATGACATGTGACTAAGTAGATTGGAGTGAAGGCTGGGCGACTCCTTGGGGACTAGCTTCACAGATGAGCGAAGCGGATGTTTTCTGTGCGAAAGCGCCCAGTCGGAACGGAAATCAATCCCACGTTATGGTGATAAGGTAGTCTACTCATAACTGAATGTTATAGTCATAGTATATGAAAAAGTGTATTTTATAATATGTTAGTATTTAATTTATAAAAGGTAAGGTGAAAACGTGGATATCATTGAATTATTAAAGGCGCTTATTTTGGGCTTTGTCGAGGGAATGACAGAGTTTGCGCCAGTGTCGTCGACAGGACATATGATTATTGTAGACGATATGTGGCTAAAGACAGAGGAGTTTTTAGGGATGTATCCCGCCAATACGTTTAAAATTGTTGTACAGCTTGGCTCCATTTTAGCCGTAGTCGTTGTTATGTGGAAGCGAATGTTAAATTTAGTGGGACTTTATAAAATTGATGGCCAATCGAAATCTGTGAAAGGTCACTTCAACTTACTACATGTGATTGTGGGTATGTTGCCAGCAGTTATATTAGGTTTTGCGTTCAAAGATTTTATCGATGATCATTTATTTAAAGTAGAGCATGTTATTTATGCTTTAGTAGCTGGAGCACTTTTAATGATTGCTGCCGATAAATTAGCTCCGAAAAGACCAAGAGTCGATTCTTTAGATAAAATTTCTTATGGTTTAGCTTTTAAAGTAGGATTAGTACAATGTTTATCACTTTGGCCAGGATTCTCCCGTTCAGGGGCTACCATATCCGGTGGTGTACTATTTGGTATGAGTCACCGTGTGGCGGCAGATTTTACTTTCATTATGGCAGTACCAATTATGGCGGGTGCTAGTTTAGTATCTGTACTGAAAAACTGGGATACGCTATCTATGGATTATTTTGGATTCTATGTAGTAGGCTTTATTAGCTCATTTATCTTCGCATTACTATCAATTAAATTCTTCTTAGCACTTATTTCAAAAGTGAAATTAATGCCTTTTGCTATTTATCGTATAGTACTAGCTGCTGTACTAGCTGTTATTATCTTTATGTAAATAATAAAGTCACTCTTCTATTAAGAATGAGTGGCTTTTTTTAATTTCTTTCAGCAGGTTACAAATTTTACCTGTTGCTACGTTTTCGGCCAAAAGAGGAACTAAGCCTACGAACGCCACGTTCTGTGGCATAAACGAATGACCGACATCGTGTTGACCCTCTAAGTACTAAGCCGATTCCGGACTGCGCGACAGCGGCAAATGTTTTCTGCGCGAAAGCAAAGCGACAGCGGCAAATGTTTTCTGCGCGAAAGCGAAGCGACAGCGGCAATTAGGCCGAGGCATAAATGATTAAATTAAGAAGAAATGCATGGTTAATAAGTATTGTTCGAGAGTAGTATGATAGATTATCGCGTATTGAAAACAGATATTTTTTCCCTATATATTGTCATTACAGTTGTAAAGAACTTATAATTGAATTCAGAGAGGTTTTTGTTTTCTGATTATATTTAGTAGAATAGACATACAACGGGGTGGGAAAATTGTTCCAAATTGGAAATAAGTCTAAGAAGAATACAATTGAGATTACTGATGAATCAAGTATAGGGGTTATTATTCAAGATCAGGAACGTTTACTACAGTTAAATCTAGTAAATTTAACTAGAGAGGATTTACAGTTAATTAGAAGTTTAAAACCGTATATTGAACGAAATGTTGAAGAGGTAGTGGCGGCATTTTATCATGCGATTGAGAGTGTGCCAACATTACGTGAGGTGATTGAAAAGTATAGCTCTAGTGAGAAGTTACGCCAAACATTAAGCCATCATATTATAGAAATGTTCGAAGG
The DNA here is from genome assembly GCF_023242215.1 of Lysinibacillus sp. Ag94. Classification (NCBI taxonomy): domain Bacteria; kingdom Bacillati; phylum Bacillota; class Bacilli; order Caryophanales; family Bacillaceae; genus Lysinibacillus; species Lysinibacillus sp. Ag94. The sequence continues at coordinate 1,850,369 of NZ_CP096780.1, forward strand.
GCGTATAGACGATGCATTTTTGAAGAAGAGAAGGCAAGTAGCAAAAATCCATGTGAAGATTAACTTGTATCCTAAGTGGTATTTAGCAGCCTTTCAAAATCTTGAAAAATTTTTAAGACAGATTGTTTATAAGCTTCAATTAACGAGGGATGAAGAAGAAAAGTTTTGTGAGGCCGTTAGTAAAATGTGTAATTTTGAACAACAGATTGTTCTAGAAGAATATGATAATTATGCTAATACACTAATTGAGAAGCAACAGCATAGTGTTCGAGAACATGTTAAGGAAATTATAGGTGGGATATCTACGCAGCTAGAGACCCAATCTCATAGTACCAATGAAACAGTGACAGAACTCGTTTATAACACCAAGGAAGTGAATGAATACTTGAAGGAAAGTATCGATGAGGCAAAAACAATGCAAGAGGTATCGTCTGAAGGTTATTCTAAAATAATATTAATTAATGAGCAAACAGGGAAAATTCATCATAAGACAGTTGAAATGTCGGGTATGGTGGAGCAATTAGATGATTCTTCCTCCAAAATTAATGCTGTTATTGAAATAGTAAAAAATATTTCTGGTCAAACAAATTTACTTGCGTTAAATTCGGCTATTGAGGCTGCACGTGCAGGAGAGCACGGAAAAGGCTTTGCTGTCGTAGCGAGCGAAGTTCGTAAGCTTGCAGATCAGACGAAAACGTCGGTTGAACAAATTGCGGATCTCATAACTATGTCTAATGGGATTACACAACAAGTTGTTCAAGCAATTCATGACATTCAAGAGATGGTGAACAATAGTATTGAGCAAAATGAGGAATCTTTAAAAGCATTCGACGCAATATCTAGCTCAGTAAACGGTTCTATCTCAAACTTCCAAAACGTCGGACTAAAAATAACGGAACTGGCGGAAATTATAGAAACGATTGGAGAATCTTCCGAGGAATTAAAACAAGTTGCCAATCGATTAGATACAACAATTAGAGATTTCTAACGACTATGCATAAAGCCCGTGCATAGTTTTTTATTTATTATCATAGTGAGGGGGTGTTCTCCGTTCCGGATGGGCGCTTTGTTGTTGCTGCCGCTTCGCTTTCGCACAGATAAAACATTTGTAGCTGCCGCTTCGCTTTCGCACAGATAAAACATTTGTAGCTGACGCTTTGCTTTCGCTACAGAAAAAAACATTTGTTGCTGCTACTACGTTAGCACTACGCTAAAGCTTCCTGGGGGCGTCCGATGAGCCGCTTCACTCCACTTATTCACATGGTATACGCTTTAACAAAATGTCATCTCTTTGAATTTATCGAAACACTTTTATGTTTTATCGACCAACTTTTGAAATTTATCGATAAAATTTCGGGTTTTATCACCCAACTTTTAAATTTTATCGACATACACCTTCTAAAGAAGATTCACACACAAATTTATATGAATCCTGTTACTTTATTCTGTCGCCCAGTCGGAATGGAAATCAATCACACGTTATGACAATTTATTATTATTTTTTATAAATAAGACAAAATCGCCTTTCTGAAGTTTGAAGAGTGCCACGTAAAGATAAGAATTCCCTAGAAAATGAGCGTTCTAAGTGTTACGCTATAGGCGAATTGAATTGAGGGGTGTTCGGAATATGAAAAAGAAATTATTTATTACACGAAAGTTCCCAGCGCATATAGTTGAACCGTTGCAAGAGTATTATGATATCGAACAATGGGAGGAGGAGGAAATTGTTATACCACGGGAAAAGCTATTGGCAGCTGTTGCAGATTGTGAAGTATTGTGGGTAACGCTTGCTGACCAAGTCGATGAAGAGTTATTATTACACGCACCCAAACTAAAACTCGTGACTAATTTAGCTGTTGGATACAATAACATTGATGTCAAAGCTTTGCGTAAGCGCGGAATAATGGCAACTAATACTCCAGGAGTTTTAACAAATACGACTGCAGATTTAGTATGGGGATTATTGCTTGCGACTGCTCGAAGAATTCCAGAAAGTGAACGATATTTGCGTGAGGGTAAATGGAAAAGCTGGTATCCGATGCAATTAGTAGGTAAAGATGTTTCAGGATCCACTATAGGAATTATTGGTATGGGACGTATTGGCCAAGCTGTTGCAAGACGAGCAAAAGGTTTTGATATGAAAATTTTATACAACAATCGTAGACGCCGCCATGAGGTAGAAGAAATGTATGGCTTTCAATATGTATCGGTGGAGGATCTTTTAAAACAATCGGATTTTGTTGTGATTATGACACCTTTTAACAATGATACTGTAGGACTTATAGGCGTAGAAGAACTTGCTTTAATGAAGGATGACGCGGTATTAATTAACGCTTCACGTGGTGGCATTATCGATGAGAATGCACTGTATGATACGTTAAAAAACGGTAAGCTATGGGCTGCAGGGCTAGATGTCTTTGAACAAGAGCCTATTGCTTTGAATCATCCCTTATTGACGCTTCCAAACGTTGTAGCACTCCCGCATATCGGTAGTGCCTCGCTGCAAACTAGAACGGCTATGCTGATGCTAAACGTTAAAGAGCTTACCGCATATGGGCAGGGCAAGGCTGTAACGAATCGAATAGATTGATGACACTAAAGGTAGGGTCCTTTCGTGGTAAAACGGTAAAGAATTAATTTTTGGTGAATAAATGGTGTAAATCAACTGTAATTATAAGAGAAGGAGCACATCGTGATTAGATGTGCTCCTTTAACTAATTCCAGCTATACCTGTTGCTACGTTAGAACTACGCTTTTGCGCAAAAAAACTGTGCTGATGTCGCTACGCTTTTGCATAAAAAGACAAAAGCCGATTCCGGACGCATTGTTTAGCTGTAGCGACAGCTATAATTATGCCGAGGCATAATTGATTAAATAGCGTCCATTATTTATTAAACATATCAAATAAACCGCCAATGCCGCCTTCACCTCTAGATTGACCGCCACCGCCTTGAGAAATTGGTGCTGCAGCGAAGACACGGCTTGCTAAACGGCTAAATGGTAATGATTGAATCCATACTTTACCTGGACCCTTTAAAGTAGCGAAGAAGATACCTTCACCACCAAATAATGCAGTCTTTACGCCCTTGACCATTTCGATATCGTAATCTACATCAGATGTCATAGCAACTAAACAGCCTGTATCAACACGTAATACTTCACCAGGTGCTAGAGTCTTTTCGTGAATAGTGCCACCTGCATGTACAAAAGCCATGCCGTCACCTTCAAGCTTTTGCATAATGAAGCCTTCACCACCAAAGAAGCCAACACCGATTTTTTTCTGGAATTCAACGCCGATAGAAACTCCTTTTGCAGCAGCTAAAAAGGCATCTTTTTGACAAATAATCTTGCCGTTCAATTGGCTTAAATCCATTGGAATAATCTTACCAGGGTATGGAGAAGCAAAATACACATGGCGTTTACCTGAACCAACGTTCGTAAATGTCGTCATGAATAAACTTTCACCTGTAATTAGACGTTTGCCAGCTCCAAATAATTTATCCATAAGTCCACTTTCTTGGCTTCCTGCTGAACCATCGCCAAAGATCGTTTCCATATGGATAGAATCATCCATCATCATTAAAGCTCCAGCCTCAGCTACCACTGTTTCTTGAGGGTCAAGCTCAACTTGCACGTATTGCATATCGTCGCCATATAATTTGTAGTCAATTTCGTGATTATTCATAAAGGATTCCTCCAAAAAATAATTTTGTTATTATATACGATTATAAGTTGTATTAGTTTCATCGTATAATTAAATATTTTAGAAAAAAAGGGAATAAACTAGTAAATGGCGAATATAAAACACTGGAATGAGTATTTTCTATTTTTGTTTAGCTGGAATTTGTGATTGTTTTAACTTCTTTCAGCGAATGGCAAACATCCCGCTGAAAGGTTAAAACCTCCGAACGCAAATATGCCGAGGCATATTTGCTCACAAAAGACTTTCATCCGTAACTGACATCAATGGTTCAGCAAACGAAAATAAAGCCTCTGATGATTGTCACCGATGTTATTGATGTAAAAGCACGCTCTTTAAACCTCTATATATTTAAAATTCGGAATTTTGACACGCTTAATTTTATATACTATAGAGTAATAGATGATATCTGTTTGAAAGCAATGCAGTTGGTAACATTGAGTCAGAGGCACAATAGATAGTTCAGGGGGTGTATGTAGTGGAAATTAAAAACTATATCGGCGGTGAATGGGTAACAAATTCACATTTACAAAGTATAGTAGTGACCAACCCTGCTAATGGGGAGCAGCTAGCTACAATACCGTTATCTACTGCAAGTGAGGTAGATGAAGCGGTAGCGGTTGCAAAAATTGCGCAAAAAAGCTGGGCATTAGTACCTGCACCTAAACGTGCTGACTATTTATATGCCATCGGTCAAAAAATGAAAGAGAAGAAGGAACATTTGGCGACCGTTTTAACAAAAGAAATGGGGAAGGTTATTGAAGAAGCTAGAGGTGAAGTACAGGAAGGGATAGACATGGCCTACTATATGGCTGGTGAAGGGCGACGGTTATTTGGGGAGACAACACCGTCAGAGCTAGCTAATAAATTTGCCATGAGTGTACGGGCACCTATTGGCGTTGTAGGTTTAATAACTCCGTGGAATTTCCCTGTAGCGATTGCGACTTGGAAGTCATTCCCTGCAATAGTTGCTGGCAATACGTTCATTTGGAAGCCGTCAAATGAGACGCCAATGATGGCGTATGAGATGGGCAAAATTTTTGAAGAAGTTGGCTTACCAGGCGGAGTGGCAAATATCGTCTTTGGTACGGGGCCAACAGTTGGAACAGCATTGATTGAACATCCAGATGTTAAGGTCATTTCATTTACCGGCTCTACAACAACAGGTAGTAAAGTAGCAGAGTTAGGTGGTAAACACCTGAAGAAGATTTCATTAGAGATGGGTGGGAAAAATGCAGTCATAGTTATGGATGATGCTGATTTACAGCTAGCTACTGAAGGTATCTTATGGAGCGCATTTGGCACTGCCGGTCAAAGATGTACGGCATGTAGTCGCGTGATCGTGCATAAAGATGTAAGAGAGGAACTAGAAAAACGTCTATTAGACGAAATGCAAAAGCTAACAATTGGGGACGGCCTGGATGAAGGTGTGAAGATTGGACCTGTGATTAACAAAGCCGCATTGGAAAAGATTAATCACTATGTGCAAATCGGCAAACAAGAAGGGGCGACGTTGTTAGCTGGAGGTAGAATTTTATCTGAGCCTCCTTACGATAAAGGGGTTTATTATGAGCCTACACTATTTACCAACGTGAAACCTGACATGATTATTGCACAGGAAGAAATCTTTGGTCCGGTTGTTTCTTTAATTGAAGTAGCAAGTTTGGATGAAGCAATCGAAGTAAACAATAGCGTAAAATTTGGCTTATCCAGTTCAATTTTCTCACAAGATGTGAATACGATTTTCCGCGCGCAACGAGATTTAGATACAGGTATTGTTTATGTGAATGCTGGCACAACAGGTGCTGAAATCCATTTGCCATTCGGCGGCACAAAAGGTACGGGGAACGGTCACCGTGACTCGGGTGTAGCTGCTTTAGATGTCTATACAGAATGGAAAAGTATTTATGTAGACTATAGCGGTAAATTACAAAGAGCACAAATCGATACAGAATAACAGATCAATGAAAGGGGATGTTCTTGATGAAAGTTGTTGTATTAGGTGCAGGTTTAATGGGGAAAGAGGTAGCTCGTGATTTAATAAAAAATAGCAAAGTGGAGCGTGTATTTTTAGGGGATATAGACGTGAAAATAGCGCAGAACTTTGTAGACACTTTAAATACAGATAAGATTGAAGTTGTAGAGCTTCATGCTGAGCGCGATGACTCGTTATTGGAAGTTATCTCAAAAGGCAATGTAGTCGTTAATGCATTGTTCTATTCCTTTAATGAGCGTGTTGCAAGAGCAGCAATCACAGCTGGTGTCCATTCCGTGGATTTAGGTGGTCATATTGGCGGTGTAACAGAAAAAATATTAGATCTCGACGAAGAGGCAAAAGCTAAAGGTGTAACTATTATTCCGGACTTGGGTGTTGCTCCAGGTATGGTCAACATTTTAGCGGGTTACGGTGCTTCGAAATTAGATGAGGTAGAATCTATTAAACTATTTGTAGGTGGTATTCCAACAGAGCCGAAGCCACCTCTTCACTATACACGTGTATTTTCCCTAGATGGTGTCTTTGATCATTATACAGAGCCGTCAAAAATGATTCAAAAAGGTAAACTTCAAGAAGTTCCATCGTTATCAGGTGTTGAACCTATTTATTTCAAAGATTTTGGTGTGCTTGAGGCTTTTTATACATCTGGCGGTATATCGACATTGTATAAGACATTCCCGAATGTCCAAACACTAGAATATAAAACAATTCGTTATAAAGGACATGCAGAGAAGTTTAAGTTATTAGCAGATTTAGGATTCCTCGATGCTAGTAATAAGGTAGAGGTAGAAGATCAAGAGGTTTCTGTGCGCCCAGTTGTTCGTGAGGCACTTAAAAAGAAACTCGAACTTGGTACAAAACCTGATGCAGTGCTACTACGCGTAATTGTAGCAGGTGAAAAAGCGCAACAACAAGTGACTTATGAGTTCGAAATGGTTGTGCGTAAAGATATGACCATTAATGAAACGGCTATGGCTCGTGCAACAGCAAATACAATTTCTGTCGTTGCTCAAATGATTGGGGAAAATAAAATTACAGAACACGGTGTATTTGCACCTGAATCAATTGTTCCGGGCGACATTTATATTAAAGAGATGGCAAAACGTGGTGTAGTCATTAAGGAGACGTCTCATATATCAGCAATGATTGTGAAATGGTAGGTGCTTGGTCATGAATTTTGAATTTACCACTGAGCAAGAAATGCTACGTAAAACAGTGCGGCAGTTTGTGGATGCTGAGATTATGCCACATATTGCGAAGTGGGATGCTGAGGGTGGCTTTGATCCGAAAATTTGGTCAAGACTTGCTGAGCTAGGTTTAATGGGTGTTTGTGTACCAGAACAATACGGTGGTAGTGGGATGGATTACAATGCACTCGCCATCGTTTGTGAAGAGCTTGAACGTGGCGATACAGCGTTTCGTACAGCTGTTTCAGTTCATACAGGTTTAAATAGCATGACCTTAATGCAATGGGGAACAGAGGCTCAAAAACAACAATATCTTGTTCCGCAGGCAAAGGGAGTTCGGATTGGGGCATTTGGTTTAACAGAGCCTGGAGCAGGGTCAGATGTAGCTGCAATGTCTACCACCGCAGTAAGGGATGGAGATTTTTACGTGTTAAATGGACAGAAAACATGGATTTCCTTATGTGATCTAGCTGACCATTTTATCGTTTTTGCCTACACTGATAAATCGAAAAAGCATCATGGTATTAGCGCATTTATCGTAGAGCGTTCGATGACGGGCTTTACATCGATGGCCATTAAAGGTAAATACGGTATTCGTGCTGGTAATACGGGCGAGCTCTTTTTCGAAAATCTACGTATACCTGTAAAGAATCGCCTTGGAGAAGAGGGAGAGGGCTTTAAAATTGCCATGTCTGCACTAGATAATGGTCGTTTTACAGTAGCTGCAGGTGCTGTCGGTCTTATTCAAGCATGTCTTGAGGCGAGTGTGAAATACTGTCATGAACGCGAAACATTTGGTAAGCCTATTGGCGAGCACCAGCTAGTAGGGCAAATGATTGCCAAAATGGAAGCGGGCTATCAAATGAGCCGCTTACTTGTATATCGTGTTGGAGAGTTGAAAAACAAAGGTTTACGTAATACGCGGGAGACATCATTAGCAAAGTGGCAGGCTTGTGATTTTGCGAATAAAGCTGCGGATGATGCTGTCCAAATTCATGGAGCATATGGTTATTCGGATGAATATCCAGTCGCTCGTTATTTACGTAACTCGAAAGCACCAGTTATTTATGAAGGCACGCGGGAGATTCATACGATTATGCAGGCTGACTATGTATTAGGAAAACGTCAAGATAAGTCATTGGTAAAAATGCTACCAAAATGGCCATTTGAAGAATAGTCGTTTTATGATGACTTTTTATGAATGGATCTAAAGTTAATTAGACTTCTTGGAATATTCTAAGTGAAATTTTTAAAAGAAAAAGCCGATTTCCTAAATGTTAAGGGGTAAAGTGTACCCTTTGTAAAGGACATTTTGAAAAAAAAGCTAGGCAACCTTTTGAAGCTGCTGTCTGTATTTTGCAGGCGGCAGCTTTTTCAAGTTCCATTGCCCTCGATAATGGTTGGAATATATCATATAACTTTTCACTTCTCGTTTTACTTCTTCTAATGTTTCGCACGCTTTCAGATTAGTTTCATCTTTAAAATGGCCGAAGAAGGATTCTTGCGGGGCGTTATCCCAACAGTTTCCTCGGCGTGACATAGATTGCCCTAGTCCCATATCCTTCACAAGTTTCTGGAATTTTGGATTCGTATAATGGAATCCTTGATCTGAATGAATAAATGCATCGTTCGTTAAATGGTGGTGATTTCGCTTCAATTTACGAAGAGTATTGAGCGCGATATCCATACTTAATGAAGCTGATACTTCATACGCTAAAATTTCGTTTGTCTCAGCGTCCTTAATCGTTGATAAATAAGCACGTTTGCCGTTTCCGTACGTCAAATACGTGATATCTGTTAATAATACTTTTCCTGCTACACCTTGTTTAAAGTTACGCTGTAATTCATTTGGACATGTACGATGTTCTTTTGTCGCTTTGGCCATTCTACGTGCCGGATTAGCTTTTCGAATTGGACATACAATCTCGAATTTCTTCATAATGCGGCGTATACGTTTTAAGTTATACGTAATCCCATATTGATTTTCTAACGTCATTTTAATTTGACGTGCACCTTTCTTACGTCCTCGGAAATGATACGCTTTTAAAATGATTTCTTTGACTGCTTCATCCGCTAACTCATGTGCTGCACGCTTTTGCGCCGATACGGCATCGACTGCGGGTCTATTTGGCATGGAAATTCAAGGTGCTACAACGATATTCGCTGTCAATTTAAAACGGATATTAAAGCTATTAAACGAAAATAAATAAGGAATAAGGAATAGAGACAGAAATAAGGCACTTCCTGTTCAAAATTGAACAAGAAGTGCCTTATTTTTATCTGAGAAAGGTTCGCTTTTATGAAAACGTAAGTTTTTCAGTGCCCTCCGCTAGACGTAGCTTCTCTTTTTTTAATCTTTGAGACGACTCGGGAAATTATTGATAGAGATAACCTATTTGCATTATGCTATAATGAAATCAAAATTTAGGGGATTGGGGGATATGAATTGAATCTAGAGTTAAAAGAGTTGTTACGTTCCGTTTTAAAAGAAGAATTAACACCAGTGCACAAGCGACTTGATGGAATTGACCAACGTCTTGAGACTATTGATCAAAGATTTGATGGAATTGACCTACGGCTAGATGGAATGGACGCTCGCTTTGAAAATATAGATTATCAATTAGTCGGAATGAACAAACGTTTTGACGGAATTGAACTGCGCTTAGATAAAATTGAACATGATGTGCATGAACTTAAAAGTGATGTACAAATACTTAAGAATGATGTATATGAACTTAAAATTGGGCAAGCAAAGCTTCAGAAAAATATTATCGAAAATTTAAGTGAGTTTACTGGAAAAATTGCTCAGCAGGTAGAAGGTAGAACTTACGCTTTGAATAAACGAGTCTTTGATTTAGAAACTGTGATTTACAGATTAATAAGTTAGTATAAGAAAAAATCTCCATGTCTATAATTATTCATGGAGATTTTTTATATTAATATTTATAAATATTTAATTGTTGACCGGCTTCAATTCTATCAGAGCGAAGCTGATTCCATTGTTTTATGGATGTAACTTTAACATTATGAGCCTCTGCAATATGCATAAGAGAGTCACCATCAGCTACAGTAATTGTTTTTTTATCTTTCACAGGACTGTCATACTGTTGTAAATCATACTTTGCTATCACTGCATTTAGCTTTTCATTGTATCGTGAATCTGTTGCATAGGAGCCTGTTAAAAACTTTGTAGCATCTGTATAGGATTTTGTATTGCTTTTAAAAACGCCTGCATAGAAATTTTTGTTCCAGGAAACCCCATTGCGCATTAATTTCACATAATCTTGTATGGAAGCTTCATAGGAAGGGTATTTGCGAAATGCAGCCTTCACCTTTGTCATATTACCTGAACCATCATCCTCAGATGTTTCCATTGTTACCGAGTTATTTTGGTAACTACCTTTCATACCAAATAAATTGTTATTTGGGGCAGATCCAAGGCCACTTTGTCCATGCTCACTTTCTAACACCGCTTGCGCAATGATAACCGATGCATACAAGTCATTATCGGAACCTTGTTTCCGAGCAATTTCAGCAATAGAGCCAATAAACTCCTCTATACTAGGGCTGCTATCGACAACTACAGACTCTTTAGTTTCATGAGTATTGAAAAATTGAGTCACCATAAAAAATGAAATACTGATAACAATAACAGTAATCATAAGAACTTTGAAAAAATTAATGAAGTATTTCATTGTTATTGATGTTGGTAGATTACCACATCTTCCTCCTTTCTTGTCAATAACGGGGTTCATATATTTCTAATTATTACAAAGTTATAAATAGAAATAAAGTCGGTTTTTTTAATAGAGTACATCATTTATATAACGAAAAAACCCCTCATTTAGTTCCTTAATTTCCAGCATAATCGAGAAATGAAAGACCCATTAAAATATAGTTACTATCATTGCTGAAAAATCAAAAATGGTAGTATGCACATTTATAAAGTTAGTCATTTTGAAAGGAAATCTTTATGGAAGGTTATTTATTTGTATTCAAAAACAGTATACGATTTTCTATGGAAATTATGAGACAAATAGAGGAGAGCGTCAAGAGGACCAATGTCTTGATATAAAACAAAAAATTAAGTTTAAAATGATTTTAGTTACTGAAATATATATAGTAACTCGATATTCCTTTTAAAAGAGATAGTTCTAGACCTACTATGCTGAACGTATATGAAATGAAGAGGATAAAAATAGGAGTTTATTTCTAGATTAAAACATTAAGTCAATATATATTGTTGCTAAAATGATTAAGGTAATTTTTGCAAATGATGTCCATTCTGAACTAACATTGGAGGCACATTACTAAAAGGAGCTTATACAATGATAGCATTTGAAAATGTCACAAAAAAATATGTAAATGATCAAGTCGCAGTAAAAGCTATTAATGTAGAGATTAAAAAAGGAGAATTTTTTGTTCTTATTGGACCGAGTGGTTGTGGAAAAACAACTTTATTAAAGATGATTAATCGATTAATTCATTTAACAGAAGGAACTATTCGCATTAATGGTAAAAGAATTAGTGATTACAACATTCATGAATTACGATGGAATATCGGCTATGTCCTACAACAAATTGCTCTTTTTCCCCATATGACGATTGAAGAAAATATAGCTGTTGTGCCTGAATTAAAGAAATGGAGTAAACCGCAAATCCAGCAACGAGTTAGCGAGTTATTGGATATGGTTGGACTTGAACCAGACAAATATAGTCAGCGTAAGCCAAATGAGCTTTCTGGTGGTGAACAACAAAGGGTCGGTGTTGTTCGTGCATTAGCAGCTGATCCCGAAATCATTTTAATGGATGAGCCTTTTAGTGCCTTAGATCCGATTAGCCGCACAAAATTACAAGATGATCTTCTCGAGCTTCAGCAAACGATACAAAAAACAATTGTCTTTGTTTCGCATGATATGCAAGAGGCCTTAAAACTTGGTGATCGTATATGTGTAATGAAGGATGGAGAAATTATACAGATTGGTACTCCACGTGAAATCATAGACAAGCCTGTTAATGATTTTGTTCGCGAATTTGTTGGGGTAAAAGAGTATGGGACTTTTCATATCCAAGCTGTACTTAGACCAATTGCTGATAAGGTTCAGCAAAGAAATCGAGAGAACACCATTTCTTCAAAAAATTCTTTGCATACCATTCTTCAAAAATTAGCTCAATATGAATGTTTAAGTGTGGAAGAGAACGGGACAATAATTGGTGTTGTCACGAGAGCAACGATGCTTCGTTATCTAGCACATGATTCCTTAGAAAGAGGTAATTTAAATGGCTAACTTTTTTAGTGTGTTTAACGAACGAAAAGGCCAGCTATTGGCATCATTAGTCGAGCATATTCAAATTTCATTCATTGCATTATTTCTTGCAGTAGTGATTGCTATCCCTCTAGGAATCTATTTAACGAATAAAAAGAAAATAGCAGAAAGTATAATCGGTATTAGTGCAGTTTTACAAACGATTCCTTCATTGGCGTTATTAGGGTTGTTGATTCCGTTGTTTGGCATCGGAAAAGTACCTGCAATTATTGCTTTAGTTGTTTACGCACTTCTTCCGATTTTACGTAATACATTTACTGGGATAAACGAAGTAGATCCGTCTTTAAAAGAGGCTGCGAGGGCGATGGGGATGAATACGCGAAAGCGATTAGTGAAAGTAGAATTGCCTCTTGCTATGCCTGTTATTATGGCAGGGATTCGAACAGCTATGGTATTAATCGTCGGAACGGCAACTTTAGCGGCATTAATCGGGGCTGGGGGATTAGGGGATATCATTTTGCTTGGAATTGACCGAAATAATACCGCACTTATTATTTTAGGGGCTGTCCCTGCGGCGATTTTAGCATTAGTTTTCGATTTTTTATTAAAAAAACTAGAATCACTGTCGTTTAAAAAAACAATTTCGGCATTAAGTATTATTAGTATAGTGGCATTAATAATGATGATTTTCCCATTACTAAACTTCAAAGAGAAAGAAGAAATTATCATTGCAGGTAAGCTTGGCTCTGAGCCAGAGATTCTTATTAATATGTATAAAATGCTTATTGAAAATGAAACAGACTTAAAGGTGCAATTAAAACCTGGACTTGGTAAAACATCCTTTGTTTTTAATGCACTTAAATCTGGCAGCATCGATATTTATCCAGAATTCACTGGAACGGCAATTTCAGAGTTTTTAAAAGAGGAAGCCATCAATAATAATCAGGAAGATGTTTATCATCAGGCTAAAGAAGGCATGATGAATAAATTTGGCATGGTGATGCTAAGTCCGATGAGATATAACAATACGTATGCATTGGCAGTATCGAAACAAATGGCTGATACTTATGATTTGCAAACAATTTCAGACATTAAGCCTATCCAAGAAAAGATAAAAGTAGGTTTCACATTGGAATTTAATGATCGAGAAGATGGTTATTTGGGTATCCAAAAGCGTTACGGTATTACACTTTCTAACATAACAACGATGGAGCCGAAGCTTAGATATCAGGCGATCGAATCAGGAAATATAGATTTATTAGATGCTTATTCAACGGATAGTGAAATACGTCAATATCATCTGCAAGTTTTAGCAGATGATCAGCAACTATTCCCACCTTATCAAGGGGCTCCTTTACTAAGGAAAGAGACGTTAGAAAAATACCCTGAGATTGAAACAGCCTTAAATAAGCTGTCAAATCAAATAACAGATGATGAGATGCGCGAAATGAATTATCGAGTAAATGTAAAAGGCCAAAACATAGAAGAAGTGGCACGAGACTATTTAACAAAGGCAGGATTGTTATAAGACGAAAATCATCTAGCTATAAGTAGCTAGAAATGAGAGGCTTATCTTTTCTAGCTTTTTTTTGTTTTATCTCGGATTTAAAAGAGAGCAATGCAGCTTAACGTTGACATATCGATAAGTGAATATCATCTATGTCATAAAATTGACAGTTAATGATGGTAAGCAATATTCATTAAGGGGAGGTATGCTATTAAATTACAATTATAATGAAGTTATTAAAGCTGGAGAAACTGGCGAGCTATTACAAGTATTCGTTTTAGATCAAGAGCAATATGAAAAAATTTGGAAAGATAAAGCTTTTAAAATTGAATTAGGTCCTATCCGAAATAAAGGAGCGGAGGATACTTCAAAAGGCAAAAAAGAAACGTTTATCTTGCCGAAATAGGGAACGACGGAAGAACGCGCTGAAGTGACGGAAGAATCGGCAGAGCGACGGATGAAACTATCGAAACGACGGAAAGAGCGGCCAAAACGACGGAAGAATCGGGAACGACGGAAGAACCCGCCGAAGTGACGGAAAGAATCGCCAGAGCGACGGATGGAACCATCGAAACGAAGGAAAGAACGGAAGAAACGACGGAAAGAATCGCTAATTTAAGGAGCCCTCTCAATTTTTTGAGAGGGCTTTAGTTTGGTGACAAAAGAATGAATTCGAAATTTGGTGTAGCTATAAGCATAGGTTGATTTTCATTACGGACTGGCGCTTTCCGCGAGCTTGGCTTCAATCTCCTTATTACTATGTTCTTTTCACAAGTTCATCCAGCATCAGATCCCAAAATTTTTGGCATTGTAATTGACGGATGTGAAATAAGAGGTATAAAATATAAAAAGACCGACCAGACGGTTTTTTTATTTTTAAAGGGAGCGATTATATGTCATCCAAAGCAGATTTAAAACGTTCACATATTATCCAAACGGCGATTGATTATTTAAAGGGCAATGATTTAAGTACTTTAACTTTAGATAAAATAGCTAGTCAAGCAAATATTAGCAAAGGTGGATTATTGTATCATTTTAAGACGAAGGATGCGCTGCAAACTGCAATCGCTGAGACGATTTTAAATGAGGTTGTACAATCCTATGAACATTTAGCAAGCCTTGAGCAAGGGATAGGGAGATTGACGAGAGCATTTATCTTCGCATCACAAAAAGATCTAGCGAACGGGGCATCCTTAAATATTGCGATTCAAATTATGCAAAATGACCATTCAGCCATCTCAACAGTTTATGACTGTTTACTAGACGAATTGTTCCAAGATGGTTTGGAGGAATCCATTGTTCATCTGATTCGGTTAACGATTGATGGATTGTATTATTCGAAACTATTAAATATCGCACCGATTTCCGCTAAGGCGACAGACGGTGTCTTTGAACAATTAATGCACATGACAAGGAAGGACTAACATACATGAGTGCTTTTGGTTTTTTATTCATTTCAATTATCTCAGAAGTTTTTGCTAGCTCGATGTTGAAACTGACAAATGGCTTTAAACGATTACTACCGTCAGTGGGTGTAGTAGTTGGATATGGAACAGCTTTTTATTTTCTATCATTAACATTACAATCTATAGCAATTGGTACAGCATATGCGATATGGGCGGGAGTAGGAACGGCGCTAACGGCGGTCATCGGTGTAGTCTTTTATAAGGAGTTATTCAACCTAAAAAAAATTATCGGTATTTTATTAATTATTGTCGGTGTAGTTATTCTTAACCTTGCAGGTAGCGGACATTAAGGAGGGATTTGTAAATGAAGGGTTATTTATTTTTAACATTATCCATTGTCAGTGAGGTATTTGCAACAACGATGCTTAAGTTTTCAGAAGCATTTACAGTTCTAGGCCCCTCAATAGCTGTCGCATTTGGATATGGCATTTCGTTTTATTCATTATCTCTATGTTTAAAAACGCTACCACTAAGCATTGCGTACGCCGTTTGGTCCGGTGTAGGCACAGCATTAACAGTCATTGTGGGAATTGTTGTATGGGGAGATATTTTTAATCTTTACTCGGCTTTAGGCATTACATTAATCATTGGTGGAGTTATTCTACTAAATCATGGGAGTCAAAATAATGCCACAACGTAACGTCTAAAGAGAAAACGTCCATTGTCAAATTGGACGTTTTCTTTTTTATAATTCAAGGTTGGTAGACTTATTTGTTCAATTGGGTAGTAATTGTGTACTCATGAAACACTTTGACAACATCCTTGTGAGGAACGCCACTTTTTACATTAATAGAGTGCGGAACGAGTGTGATATTTGTTATTGGCTCCATATTTTCCTTCTGGAAGCGAAGTGTAGAATTTTCGAGCATTGTTTTAAAAGCAGACTGACCTAACTCATTATTATTCTGGTCGTATAATCTAAATTGGACATCATAATCCATTGTCTTGTCAGGCGCCGGAAACATATGATAATAAAGAATTAATGAAACGGGTGATTGAGTAATTTTTTCAACTACAACTTTCTGTCCGTTCGGTAAAGAAAAAGATTGATTAATCATGGTTTCTGTTGTTTTAGCCGCAATGGCTTCACCTGTGGCAGTGAAATTAAATTCCCAAGGGTCACTAAGTTTATCGTTTTTAAAAGAAAACTGAATGTCATGTGGCTTAGAAAGCTCAATATTTGGAATGCTAATCTGACTATAAATGACAAATGTTTGGTCATCGATTTTATCATTACCTGCTCCTCCTCCGCCAGACTCTACTTCCTTCCCATCTATTTTTATTTCAGGGATAAGGGGCAGGTAATCTGTGTCTGGAAGGTGCTTATTAAATTGAAGATATTCCGAGTTTGGAACGGGTTTATTGCTATGATAAGTAGTCGTGATGAAAAGTTCTCCTTGATCTAACATAACTTCATTTAACGTTAAGGTTCCATATTTATTTTCTTTTGTTTGTCCGATTATATTTTTATACGTTGTATACATTTCGTCATTAACAGCTGGGTGATTCATATATTGTTCAATAAAGCTACCTATTATGGGCAATTTAGCAAGTGCATTTGGGCTAGAAATGGCTATTGTAGCGGCAAGCATAGCGATACCTACTCCACTTAAAATTGTAAGCTTCTTCTTTTTTGATGTTTGAGTTTTCAATTTTGAATGCAGTCGTTTTTTTATACGTGCTATTTCTAAATCTGACAACGGGGTTTCATCATATTTTTCTGTTTGAATCTTTGCTCGATTAAATAGTTTAAATAATTCACTCATTTTTATAGCCTCCCTGTAATCCATTTTTGTTTTAATGCACGAAGTTTATGACGTCCACGGGAAAGTCTGTTATGTATAACCGGGACAGACACATTAAATTCTTTTGCAATGTTCTTGGAATTTACATTATCTAAATAATATTTTTTAAATAATAATTGGTCCTCAACAGATAAATGTTGTAACAGCTCTTCGACGTCCTCTAATTCTGTCCTCTCAGTATTTGTGAAAGACTCTTCAAATTCTAAAGTTGAGATGTAGCGATCATTATAACGTTGTAATTTTTTTCTTCGATCCAGCGCTTTATATTTAGCAATGATCGCAATCCAATTTTTAAAAGATCCTTTCGCTTCATCGAAAAATTCACCATTTTCCCAAATAGCAAGTAGTGTGTCATCCAAACATTCATCAACTTCTTCTAAGTAAGGAAAGAGATGTTTAGTGATGATGCTTCGTAGTAATCCACCATATTGCTCAATGATGAAATGTAAAGCATGTTCATTGTGATGTTGTAGTTCATAAACGACATTTTCAGCTTGTATGTTCATAACAAACTCCTTTCTAAGTTTAGTCGCTTCTTACCAGTTTGCTTGAATAGCCAGTGAATAGAACTATTGTTTATCCGAAAACTTATCAAGGCAAACAGGTGAGGCATCTATTTCATCGTTCACTATTAAATACGATTTTTTTTATTGAAAGCTATCCTGAAATAAAAAACTTTTTAAATTAATTTGATTTTTCGTCATAGTTTACGAAGATTGCGTAAAAATAGTGTAAATGTTTTCACTCTGCTTTGAAGCATACATATGCAATCAACATGACCAGTTTTATCCGAAAAAAATTATCATATTTCTTGTCTTTACATATTATAACGAGAGGATGTTGAATAAAGTGAAACTTTCGTTCATGGCAGTTGATCTTCCACTAGTATCAATGCTAGTAAATTAAAACAATTTTTGAGAAATGGCTTATTAAGACTTGGAAGGAGCGAAGGAAATGAATAATGAAAACAAAAAAAAACATTTTCTATGTGAAGCGCTCTACGACATAAAAGCACTCCAGGATATGATAAAGGATTTTCATTCTAAATATTTTGGTCAGCTTCTTGTGAAATTAGTGGGAGGCGATACGATTCCTTTTTTTTTAATAACACACAACGGCAGTCATTTAAGGTTGATGGATACTGTAAAGCAGTTTGAAACAGAGTTTTTTCGCATAGAGGCTATTGATCGAGAAAGTTGCCGCGGAACAGTTTCGCTTTTGCGAGCCTATGATTATGAAGGACATGATACGAATTTAATAGCAGAGGTTGTCCGATTAGAGCGAACATCCTCAGAAAAATCCATTGACTTAAGTGGTATATCTGCAATTCAGTTATTAAAGCCTGACATGTTAAAAGGGAAATTTATCATTGAGCCCAAATGGTGAAGCTAAAGCCTCCGGCGGATGTTACGGAAATCGAAGGGGCTAAAAAAGATGTTAGCCTAAAAATATCGCATCTATACGATAACGGCTAGCTAACCTGCATCAGCCTGTGGCATTACTGAAATGACCGACATCGTGTCGTCCTTCGTGCAGCCTAAGCACAAAGCCGAAAATACGACTAAAATAACATGAAAATTAGAGCATCTGTCTAGGTGCACGTTGTAGTCATTGAATTTATTAGAGAGAATCCTATGAAGGGAAGAGATTAATGGATGACAATTATTGGAATGTTGCATCATCGGCTAGATCCTAGAACTGTTCTAAAGTCATATGCATTTGCGGCCGTTGCACAAGCAGAAGGCGCTCAATTTTTTTACTTTACGCCAAAAAGCGTTGACTTTGATAAACGTTCCATTAGAGGAAAGGTATATGAAAATGGTGATTGGCATGAAAAAATGATGCCCTTCCCGGATGTTATATACAATGCAGGAAGTCCAGAAAAATTATCGGTATCAAAGGATATTATTGAGAAATTGAAAAAGGAAATACCTTTTACAACTCATTCTATAGGGAATAAATGGAATGTCATGAAGCGACTTAAAGAAGCAAAGGAATTTGATAAATATTTAATTCCATCTGAGGTTGTTGAAAATGTTGAATTACTCCATAAATTTATGGCTTTTTATAAAAAAGTCGTATTTAAACCGATAGATGGCCGGAAGGGAAAAGGGATTTATTTTATTTCGAAAGTAGGAAGAACTAACTTTGAGGTAAAGAAGGATAGGGAAACTACGTTATGTACACAGTCAAAGCTAGATGAGTTAATTAGAGAGCAACTTTCTACAGGCACCTTTATCGTGCAACCCTATATTCATTCCAAAACAAAATCAGGTCAAATTTATGATTTTCGTCTACATGTTCAAAAAAACGGTGAAGGTAAATGGGTTATAACGACGATTTATCCGCGAATTGCACCAAATGGCTCGATTATACCGAATATTAACAACGGTGGTTTTACGAATTATTTAGATCCATTTTTAGAGCAGGAATTTAAAGAAGATGCTTATGATATTCGGCGTATGTTAGAGCATTTTTCTTTATCACTAGCTCGACATTTAGATGAAATCCAGATGACGCAATTTGGAGAAGTTATTGATGAAATTGGCATTGATGTAGGCTTAGATGAACAAAGGAAAATTTGGATGTATGAAGTGAACTGGCGACCAGGTTGCCCTCCAGCTTTTTATTTAGAATTAGATGTGGTCATCAATACTATAAGGTATGCAATGTACCTTGCTAAAAACCAGAAGCAAATTAAAAGGGAAATCAGGCAATATAGGAAAATTAAAGATTCATCTGATGAAAGGGCTTTAGTAGAAGAATCTTTAGTAGAAGAAGCATTACCAGAACAAAAAGCCTTACCAGAACAAAAAGCTTTAGCAGGACAAAAACCTTTACCAGAACAAAAACCTTTAGCAAAAGAAAAGGCTTTACCGATTATTGCGATTACCGGCAGTGCTGGAAAAACAACATCAAAAGCATTTCTTGCCTCCATTTTATCGGTAAAATGGAATATCTTTGAGTCAAAAGATTATTGGAATACAACAGAGCATACGAAAAAACATAAAGAAGAAATTAATGCTTCACATGAGGCTGTAGTGCTTGAGTATGGGATGGCTTATCCAGGTATCATAACAAATCACTGTAGCATTATCCAACCGAATATTAGTATCATTACAAATATCGGTTTAGCTCATGTCGGTAATTTTGATGGAGATATTAAAGGAGTAGCTAAGGCGAAATCGGAATTAATACATGGGATGGATCAAAACGGTTTATTAATCCTCAATAAGGACGATGATAATTCTAAGTATTTAGAGACACAGCAATTTAAAGGAAAAATCCTAACAGTAGGTATTCATAGCACAGCGGACTACCAAGCTTATGATATCCAATATAAGGACATCGGTATGTCCTTTAAAATAAAGCTGCATGGGCAGGAAATTGCAATGTATATCCCAATTTTAGGAGAACATCATGTATATAATGCACTCAATGCCATTGCGGTTGCAGATTATTTAGGATTTAGTCCAGCACATATTAAAACAGGGCTAAATTTCAAAAAACCACCTAGACGATTAACAATTTATAACTGTCGCGATAATATTACAGTTATTGACGATACCGTTCACTCCCATCCTCAGGGCGTACGTGCAGCTATTGATGTTCTTACAAATATAGCGAAGAAACGTAAAATTGCTATTATTGGTCAAATGCGAGAATTAGGGGATTTGAGAGAAGAGGAATATCGTAAATTGGGCGAATACATTTACGAGCAAAACATAGATTTATTCATCACTTATGGTTTTAGAACGGAGGAAATGGGCGCAGCAGCGAAGGCAGTAGGGATGGATCCTTCTAAAATTTATCATTTCCTGAATAAGGATGAATTACATGAACTCTTAGAGAAAGTGATACAACCTCACGACACCATTTTAGTAAAGGGTGCTAGTAAAACGAATATGTTTGATACGGTGAAATTTTTAGATCAAAAATTTCAAGAATAAATAAAAAGCCCGAGTAATTGACCTTTTGAAGGATACAATTATTCGGGATATTTTTTATAGCTAAATAATGAGGGCATTGAAAGAAATTAAGATTTTAGAATGAACTTTATTTCTTTTGCGGCGTTAATGGCTTTATTTTTAGCTTCCGCTAATGTTGCACCTTCCGCGATTACATATGCATAACGATGTCCCATTGATAAGGGAGGGATTAGCAATGTCCCTCTTCTCGGCTTCACATAGACATCCACAACTCCAGGTGAATGAGCTGCTTTATTTCTTCCAATAACTTTTTCTAAAATCCCTTTACTTTCCACAATGACGTATTTTGTATAGACAAACTTTCTATGCTTTGGTTTGATATCGGGACGCTCACCTAAAAATATTTTAAGTGTTTCTTTCACTAAATTAAATCCAAAGGCGGCGTGTAGCATCGTATTCATTGCTCCCCCTGAGATTCGCGGATTAATTTCTATAAGCTTCCAGCCATTCTTTGTTAAACGAAGCTCTAAATGCAGAGCACCATTTTCGATGTTAAACGCTTTAACAATAGACTGAAGAACTTCCTCAAGGCCTGCTTGAATTTCTTTTGGAGCCTTAACGAGAACACCATAACCAGTAATGATAAAACGTTTACCTTGAGTAATTTCTTGTTCAATAATACCGATGATATTAGCTTGCCGTTTATAGACAAGTGCTTCTACTAAATATTGTGGGCCTTCGATATATTCTTCAATCATTATTGTTTCACGGGGATTTTTACTGCGCAGATGGCTCAGATGTTTCTTCAGTTGGTCTGAGTCGTCTGCTAACAATACATCTTTGGAGCCTGTTGATTTTGGAGATTTCACAATAAGTGGAAACTCTATGTTATTAGAAAAGGACTCATTTGGCTTGAGAAGAAAAAACTTAGGAGAATAAGGCTGGTTTTTTAAAAAATTTCTCGTTTTTTCTTTATCCTCCATTATTTCGATAGCTGTTGAAGATGTATAGTTGTCGCAAAATTCATCACATAAAATTGAGGCAATATGGACAAAAGGATCGACAAAACTAACAATAGATTTTATTTCTAACCCAGTTTTAGTTAAATTATAAATTTCATCTTTCATGTCCTCTATATTCGAAGTATCAATAAGAATCATTTTATGAATATCTGGGTAGGCTTTTCGCTGTTGTAATTGCTTTTTGTTGTTTGTAAAAAGGACAGTATAATAACCTAGGTTTTCTGCTGCTCTTGTTGCTTCACGACTTGACCCGGATTTGTTAGTGCCGATAAATATAATTGTTTTCAGTTATATCACTCCTTCTATTGTTCGTTAGATACTTAATCAACTATATATATATGCGAAGAAAGTGATTTCTTCTAGTTATGTATCTTGCATCCATCCAAGCAACTTTTAAGAAGTTACATATACTAGAGGGGAAAGGAGGGGAGATTGATATGAAGCCTCTTACGGTGCAGGATTTAAAAGCGATAACTGCAGGCCAATTAGTGCAAGGGTCGGACGAAGTGTTGATTCAACATGGAGCTTATCGACTGAAGCAAGTGAAAAAACCAAATACCGTCCTTTTTACAAATAAGCGTATTGTGAACTGGAAAGAGTATAAGTCACTTTATCCTATAGTGCTTGTAACCGATAGACGATACAGTCAAAATGAATTACCTGAGCAAATAATTATGATTAGAGTAGAAGATTCAGATGAGGCCTATTGGAAGTTTGTAAATTTTTATCGTAATCAATTTAATATCCCTGTAGTAGCCATTACGGGTACTTCTGGAAAATCGACGACGAAGGAAATGATCAAACATATCCTTTCTGCAGAAAAAAATGTAGTATCCACGCCACTTAGTAGTAATTCTAGAACTGCTTCTTTACAATATTTACTGAATATTGATGATCGTACCGATGCAGCCGTTTTTGAAACTGCTGTTGGTTCACCGGGGGACATCAAACTTGCGGGGGACTATTTCAAGCCGACTATTGGGATTATTACAAATATTGGGGCACACCATTTGAATTATTGTAAAA
Organism: Lysinibacillus sp. Ag94; assembly: GCF_023242215.1. Lineage (NCBI taxonomy): Bacteria > Bacillati > Bacillota > Bacilli > Caryophanales > Bacillaceae > Lysinibacillus > Lysinibacillus sp. Ag94. The sequence goes on from NZ_CP096780.1 coordinate 1,873,274, forward strand.
CTTTAGAGGGGTATATCCAAGCAAAGGGTGAAATGCTGGACATTATTAGTCCCACAGGCTCCTTAATCCTTAATGCTGATGATGTCAACACCAGTAAAATAGATTTATCAAAGTTTCAAGGACGCATTATAAAAGTAGGTAAGCATGAATCCTGTGATTTTCAGGCAAGAAATATTCGCTACCACAAAAATGGTATGCTGTTCAATGTTTATCACAAGAAGAAACTCTATGAAATCTATGTACCAGGTTTTGGCGAGCATCAAGTATATAATGCGCTCACGGCAATTGCAGCTATTTGTGAAATGGGTTTGCCGATTTCTTTAGCAGCTGAACAACTGCAATCATTCCGAAAATTAAATAAGCAGCTTCAGGTGTTTAAGGGCATTAATAATTCCATATTACTAGATGATACATGGAATATAACGACTACTTCTTTGGAGGCAGGATTAAAGGTTTTGAAGGCTCTCGGAGAAGGCAAGAAAAAGATTGCCATTATTGGGACGATAACAGATTTAGGGTCTTGGGGATATATAATTCACGAACAAGCGGGAGAATTAATTAGTGAAATTGGAGTCGATGTACTGATTACAATAGGGGAACATGCAAGTATTATGGCGCTTCACGCCATTGAGGCAGGAATGAGTTCACCGGTGTATATTTTTAAAAATAGTACGCGCGTCTATAAATTGTTAGAAGAAATTGTAGATGAAAATACAGTTCTTTTCATTAAAGGTGATATGTATAGTAAAGAAGTTTCTAAGTTGGCAGATGATTTAAAAATAAAAAAATCTTCAACTTCTGAATAGATTTCACCTAAATAAATATTATTTTTTATCATTTACTAGAAAGAGCATATTTATAGTTAATTGCTAGAAATGCATAAACTATGATACGCATTTATTCAGAAATAATTTTATAGAAAGGGGGCGTAGTTAACTTGCAACATATAAGTGTGAGCGATATAAGAAAATTATTACAAGGAGAATTATTAAGCGGTTCTGAACACTGGTCTGTTAAACATGCAATTTATTATAACCGACATGAACTGACTCAAAATCATACACTTATGTTTGTTAGTAAAAGTGATCAAATTAACTGGCAAGAAATAGATCGAAAGGGACCATCTCTTGTCATTTCTGATAAATCATCAGAGGAATTGAAAAATGCGCTGAAAAATACGACCGTTATACGCGTCAAGACTATTTTGCATGCCTATTGGAAATTTATGGGACATTACAGAAATTTATTTCAAATACCAGTCGTTGCTTTGACCGGAACATGTGGTAAAACGACAACGAAAGAAATGATTAAACATATAGCTAGTAAGGAATGGAATGTTCAAGCATCTGTCAGTAGTAAAAATGAGCCACGGCAATCCTTACCGTACTTGACTGGAATTGATCAGAATACAAAAGCAGCTATCTTTGAATTAGGGCTAGGTAATATCGGTAATATTAAACACCAATGTATGATCTATCAGCCTACGATTGGTATTATTACGAATATTGGTGTCCATCATTTAGATGGATGCAATAATCTAGATGGCTATATCAAGGCAAAGGCTGAAATTGTAGAAGGAATAAGAAAAGATGGCACGTTAATCATTAATGGTGATGATGAAAACATTAAAAAAATCCCCCTAAATAAATTTAAAGGAAAGATTATTACCTTTGGCGTTAACGAAAAGGCAGATTATCAAGCTACGAATATACAATTTACAAAAGGCGGCATGAAATTTGTACTAAAAGTGTCAAATAACAAATACAATTTATTTGTTCCAGGATACGGAGAACACCAAGTATATAACGCATTAGCGGCTATAGCTGCCGTAAAGGAAATGGGACTTTCCATTGCTGTTGCAATTTCGCAATTAAAAACGTTCAAAGCGATGGCAAGACACTTAGAATTTTCTACAGGCATCGGTAAATGTACTATAATAGATGATACTTGGACAAATAACCCGACTTCTGTTGAAGCGGCACTAAAAGTTTTAGATACGATAGGAAAAGGGAAGAAAGTAATTCTTATTTTAGGTGACATTAAGAGGTTAGGAAATTTCGAAGAAAAATATCATCGAGAAATTGGCACAATGGTTGCGAAAAGAACTATTGATACGCTTATTACTATTGGCAATAGAGCAGAAAATATTGCGAACCAAGCGTTGAAGGACGGCACCAAGGCAGATGTTCATAAGTTTAAAGATGTGACAGGTGTTTTAGATGTACTAAAGCAGAAGCTTGATAGTGAAACCATTGTCCTTATTAAAGGTCCAATGTCTAGCAGATCTATGATAGAATTTGCGAATCAGTTAAAACGTAAATAATTAACAAGCTGGGACATAACGAAAAGGCTCCTTCATAAAGCCAAATAATCTCTAAATTAACAAAACACGATAACTAGAAAAACCGAACTATTCCGAAACACTTCATAAGCGTTTCATTGGATAGTTCGGTATTTTTGTAGGGCTGAAATACATTTGTTCCAGCAAACATTAATTGTGTTGAGCATTGCAAATTCAAGTATTTGAAATGATGCTAGTAAACGTTCTTAAAAAACACGTTTTGCTGTAATATAATGCTCTTTATAATAGTCAACCATTAGTACTCTTGTAGTAATACCACTTGAACTTGGAATGATAATACGTTGATCTCCGGCATAGATAGCTACTTGTGAAGGGTTTTTAGAGCCTTTAACACTATTAAAGAACACTAAATCACCCTTTTTTAAATTGGTACGTGAAACCGTTGTTCCAACATTCATTAGTTGCTTTAAATTGGTTGTACCAAGTTTAACGCCACTTTTACGATAGACGAAATCTACATATCCTGGCGCTGTAAAGCGAAGACTTGCTTCATTATTTGTTGAGCTCATCGTTACTTTATTTTTATAATTAAAGGCGTTTTCAACAATCTTATCGCCTTTCGTTGCAGGATTAGCTGACAGTAATGAAGGTAATACTCTACGTGCCCCTACATAATTATCTTTATAATATGGTTTACTATTTAAATCAGAAATCACAATATTTTGCTTAGAATCAGCCATATGAATCATTTTGTTGTTTCCGATATACATACCAACGTGGTCAGGGTCTGTCCCAGTTTTTTTACTCTTAAAGAATAGTAAATCACCTTTTTGTAATTGATTTCTGTTAACCGGCGTTCCTTGCTGTAACATATAATCTTCATTATAAGTTGCAAGGTCAACACCATTTTTCTCGAAAATGTACATAATAAATGAAGCACAAGAAAATTTATAAGGATATGTAGCCTTGTATACAGAATTGCTGTACGTTGCCTTACCAATTAAGCTTTTTCCAGTTTGAATTAGTTGATCTGCTTTCGCATTAACAGCTTGTGAGTTATTATAGGCATTTGTTGTTGCAGCCTCAACTTCTATAGGTTGAACAGTTGGCTGTACCATCCCCACTGTGCTAAAACCTATCGTCAATGCTAATGTTGTTGTTAAAAATCGTTTATTCATGTTGTTAATTTCCTCCTGAAGCTATTGTTAGGATTAATCCTAATTTGGTTTGTCACTGGAATTAATCGTAGCATGAAAAAGTAGGGCTTCTTTGAGGAAATTGTTACCACGCTGGATGGGGATTCGCTGTAAACACCTTATATAAAAGGCTTCATCGCCTTAATTTACAGTTTTATTACAAATGTTTCAGTTGGGTGAAGTGTTAGTGGAAAACGAAAGTCAAAGGGGCAGGAAGTACAAGCTTTTTTATGCGTTGAAAGTAGGCATTGAAAGACTAAACGACAATCATACTTATACATTACCATGGAATACTTAGCGATAGTTCGTCTTTGGGATTTAGCGAGAAATAGCGGTTCCATGGAGTGAGTGTTGAACTGTTTCGCACGGCTGTTCCACGCTTACAACTAAAGATAAGTAGTTGCTATCACTATAAAATAGTGTGAAATGAGATGTCAGATCTAGGCTTCGGGAATTTGATTAGAGAGGAGAGTGAGCATTGGGGATCAGCGTCACAAATGAGACACTAGAGCGCAAGCGAGATAGGTCTCGAACGCCCCTAGTACTTCTCATTATGCTTACAAATTTAGGCACTGCCTTTGTGTGTGGATCTTTTTTGCTCTTTAGAAGGCTGATGACATTATGTTAAAACGGCGTTGCTTTGCTAAAGATTTACAGCATGCCTTCCAGTCAACTGTTTTCCTTAAATTTCTTGAATCATCTCTACTCTATTACCGAATGGATCTCTAAATTCAAAGCGTTCAAAATGAGGAATAGGAACTGAATCGAAAATTTCTATATGATGTTCGGCTAATACCTTCTTCCAATGTTCTATATTTTCAACTTGATAAGCAATATGAGCTTTTGTCGTTAATCTATCAAAGCCATCCTCTGTCCCCACATGTACCTCTTTATTGCCGACCTGTAACCAAAATCCACCTCGTCCTTTCAACGAATCAGGCTTTTCAAGTTCATGTAGTCCTAATACTTGACAGTAAAAATGTTTCCCTTTTTCTTCTTCACCTTTTGGAATTGTTATTTGAACGTGATGTAAGCCTATCACCATTTTTCCCACTCCTTTAATTGTAATCGATACTTACTTCTAGGCTAATATTGTCAAATCCTTTAATTTGACGAAGGAATAGTTTTTTCTCACGAATGTGGCCTTTGTAAAACCAGTCATGACAAATAGGGAACAAGCCCATAATAGCCATGAGGCGAAATATCGATCTAAGACAGCCGATAAATTGGGAAACATATCGTCGAAGACTAATAACACGACTGCATCGATAAGCATTCCAGGTAATGCGATGCAGATTGCAGCCAGTAATCGCTCTGTACCTTTTATTTTTTTATAGAATAAATCGGTATTGTCGCTAGCCAAACGATTGGAAAAGCTACAATGTAAGTAGCTATCATGAGGAGAGGTTCTTTAAAGGTAAAAAAGTAATGCCCTATCAATCGAAACACGGCACTTGCTACAAACCAAATGCCAAAACCCCAGCATAAAAAGAATCGCATAGTGTTCCTCCTCTAATTATTTTCCTAGACGATGCAATGTCTCAAGGATTTTTTCTAATTGCTGATAAAATATAGCTACATCGAAATCGTCCCGCATCATCACTTGTATGGCCAAGCCATCAATTAGCGCGTTGAAAAAAATGCTCCAAGTTTCCATCGACACACCATCAATTGGTGATGTATCCCATAATTTATTGAAAATATTGCGCAAATGTTCATTTTCGGCCGCTAAAATTTGTCCTATTTGCTGTCTAATAGTCGGGTTCGTAAAGCCATAGACGATTAAGGTAAAAAATAATTTATGATAAAAGGCATCATTTTCATATCGACTTTTTGCAGAGAGAAGAGCAGATTGAATCATTTCTTGATCGGTCGTCAAAATCTCATGCCAAGAATTTTCACAGATGTCTTGAACTATTTCGAGAATGATTTGCTCTTTTGATTTGAAATGATAATAAATAGTTCCTTGTGTTACACCAGCTTGCTCAGCAACAGCCTTTAAGGTGAATTTTTCAATCCCTTTTTCTACTAAACTGTACTTGGCAGCCATTAATAAATCTGACTTTTCGATACCAGTAGGCTTTGCCATTTATTGACACCCCCATTGTTATTAGTTAGTTAGATAACTAACTTAAAAATAACAAAATATACACTCATTTACAAGGGGTATTTTGGTAATTAGATGTGTGGGGCTCCTAAGTGTTGGATTGAAATATGGAAATAAATCTACTTTTCTGAAAAATGTGTGTTATAGTAAAACATAATTAAATAATGTGTAAGAGTTGGTGCCAAATGAAAGTTTGGCTTAAAAGGGAAGTCGGTGCAAATCCGACGCTGTCCCGCAACTGTATATCGGAGCAAATCACAATTGCCACTGGGAAACTGGGAAGGCTGTGAGGCGTGTTGATGAGAAGCCAGGAGACCTGCCAATTTCTAGTACACACCAAATACCTACGTGGAAATAGGTGGTGAGATGTGACCGTATCGGCCCTGTGCGACAAAGAATCATGCGATATTTTGTAACAATTTCGTATTGTTTTTTCATAGCTATTTTTAATTTGCGATAACAGCCATTTTCCAAAAAAAGGAGAGTGGCTTTTTTTTACTTCTTATTAGAAGTTAACGCCTCTGTTACGGAATCAGAAAGAAGAGCGAAATGACCGACATCATGTCGGCCCTCGTACTGGGCTCAAGCACATAGGCCGATTCCGGACTCAATAATGCCGAGGCATAATTAATGAATAGGAGAGATGAACATGATTTATACAAGTACTATAGTTGGTTATCCGTATATCGGAGAAGATCGTGAATGGAAAAAGGCTTTAGAGGCTTTTTGGAAAAATGAGCTTTCAGAGGGTGAATTTTTGCAGAACTTAAAGGATATTCGTCTAGCCCGAATTACCAAGCAGCTTCAACTCGGAATAGACCTGATAACTGTTGGAGATTTCACCCTTTATGACAGAATGTTAGATACGGCAATGATGTTTGGCTTAGTTCCAAAGCGCTTTGATTGGCAGGGAGGCAAAGTTGATTTACAAACATACTATGGGGTAGCTCGTGGTAGTAAAAAAGCCGTGGCTAGTGAGATGACGAAATGGTTTAATACAAATTATCATTATATTGTGCCAGAATACGATGGACAAGCTTTGCAATTAACAGAAAATAAAATCTTGGCGGATTTTTTAGAGGCTAAGGAAGCGTTTGGTATTACTGCAAAGCCTACATTGATTGGCCCTTATACATTTTGTCAATTAACAAAAGGCTATGACAAAATATCGCAGATTACATTCATTTTAGCATTACTACCACTTTATACGCATGTCATTAAGGAGCTCGTGGATGCAGGTGCACAGTGGATTCAATTAGAAGAACCACTTCTTGCCACAACATTAGATGAAGCGGAAGTTAAACTTGTTCAAGAAATTTATACACAATTAGCTGTCTCAGTACCCGAAGCTAAAATTATGCTACAAACCTATTTCGAATCATTAACAGCGTATGAGTCAATTGTAAAACTTCCTGTTCGTGGGATTGGGTTAGACTTTGTGCATGGCTACGGTAAAAACATGGAGGCATTACGTCAATTTGGCTTCCCAAAAGATAAAATATTGGCTGTTGGTATTATTAATGGAAGAGATATTTGGCGTTCCAATCTAGCAGAAGTTAGCTCAACTATTAAAGCTATTGAACAGCTAAGTGACGCAAAAGAACTATGGATTCAATCTTCATGTAACTTACAGCATGTTCCAATTACGACTACACTTGAAACGAAGCTTGAACCAGTTCTTAAAAATGCCCTCGCCTTTGCGGATGAAAAATTAGTTGAAATTATAGAAGTAACAAAATATTTACAGGGCCAAGACAGTCCCTCAAATTACAAACTATCGGAAAGTATGAAGGCGATTGAAGCTTTGAAAAATCATCCGATTCGTCAAAATAAAGATGTTCAAAAAGCGGTTCAAACAGTGTCGATACAAGACTTTGAACGCCATAGTGATTTTAAAGCACGGCAAAAGATTCAACAGCAAGCATTGCAATTACCACTGTTCCCAACGACAACAATTGGGAGCTTTCCGCAATCAGATGAAGTCAAACGTACACGAAGTGCATGGCGTAAGAAACACATTACAAATGAGGATTATGCAGTATTTGTAGAACATGAGACAAAGCGTTGGATTACTATTCAAGAGGAATTAGATATCGACGTTCTTGTGCACGGTGAATTTGAGCGCACAGATATGGTTGAATATTTCGGCGAAAAACTAACAGGTTTTGCATTTACGGAAAAAGCCTGGGTTGTTTCATACGGTTCCCGCTGTGTGAAGCCACCAATTATTTACGGTGACGTTGCATGGGATGCACCGATGACAGTCAAAGAAACAGCCTATGCCCAAAGCCAAACGAAACGCTATGTAAAAGGTATGCTTACGGGTCCTGTGACAATTTTAAATTGGTCCTTTGTACGGGATGATATTTCTCGAAAGGATGTAACGTATCAGATTGCTTTGGCACTTCGAGAAGAGGTGAAAGCACTTGAAGCTGCAGGTATTGCAATTATTCAGGTTGATGAACCAGCATTACGAGAAGGCTTGCCGCTCCGTAAAGAAAATTGGGGAACGTACTTAGAGTGGACGGTAAATGCTTTTAAACTTGCTACATCTAGCGTGAAGGATGAAACACAAATCCATACACATATGTGCTATTGCGAGTTTAATGATTTTATCGAGCCAATTAGTGCATTGGACGCTGATGTTATTTCCATCGAAACGTCACGTAGCCATGGCGAGTTAATTTCTTCTTTGCAAGTCAATCCGTATGAAAAAGGAATTGGGCTAGGCGTTTATGATATTCATAGTCCACGTGTACCGAGTGAAAAGGAAATGCTAAGCATAATGCAGGATAGTTTACAGGTTTTATCAAAAAATCAATTTTGGGTGAATCCTGACTGTGGTTTAAAAACAAGGAAGGAGCCAGAAACGATCTCAGCATTGATGAATATGGTAGCAGCAGCAAAAACACTTCGTCAACAAGTACAACAATCTACATTTTAAGATCTAGTTATAGTTAAAAAGTCTGAAAGCATTTTTCAATCATACAAAAGAGTCCTTGCTATAAAATAACTAAACAAAAAACAGAAGAAGAACCCCGTAATAGTGCCACGTATAGTAGGGTATATTGTGCGGAGATAAGAAAGGGGTTAATCCCTAAATCATTTGTTTAATGACTTTTTGGATAACCCCGAATTTTTACTCGTTAATGTTGTGGAAAATAGTCTTGGCTGATTTTCATTATTTTAGAAGCTGAGATAAGAATTTCTTCATTTGCTTTAAAATATGGGTCTAAAATATTGTAAAAAGATCACCATATTTCCCCTTATTTTATTAAGTGCTTGATACTCTTCATAAAGTTATATTAATCGCTTACTATAGGCCTCACTAACAACTCAAAGTCAGACATGTATTCTTCAAATGTTTGAGGCTTTTCAAACGGATTAATCAGGTATTATAAAATTGTAGGCGTAGTTTAGTTGGACAGAATAGATTTAGATAAAAAAATACAAAAGTGGAGGAATTTTATGAAAAAAGGAAAGCAACCACTAGTTATTGCTATTGCTGCGGTTTCTGGCGGAGGAAAAACGACTATATCGACGCACCTAAACGAAAGATTACAAAATTCTAAAATACTATTTTTTGATGAATATGATTTTGATGGTCCTGATGATATTATCGATTGGATTGACAATGGAGCTAATTATGATGAGTGGAACTTGGCTCCTCTAATGAGTGATTTAGAAGTATTACTAACTGAACCTTTAAATTACATAGTGATGGACTTTCCGTTTGCCTATAAACATTCTAAAACAAGTAAATTCATTGATTTTACTGTGTTTATTGATACTCCTTTGGATATTGCTATGGCACGTCGAGTATCTAGAGATTTTAAGAATAGTACTGTTGAGAATATTTTAATGGATATGGAGGGGTATATTTCACAAGGAAGGCGTGGATATCTAGAGATGTTAGAAACAATAAAACCGAATTCTGATATCATTGTTGATGGGACTTTACCCGTCTTCGAAATTGTAAGTATTATTTCCCAATACATAGAACAAATTGATTAACAGTTATATTTTCACCATATTTAATAAACTAGAAAGAGACTTAAGTTTACACTAAGGCGCTTTAATTAATCCGTAAAAAGACTACTCCGTGGGTGTTTTTTTAAAATTTGACTTTATGAAGTACCAACTTTACAATAAAGTTCATTGAATGATAAGCATGTGTTGTGTTCTCTATATAATTTATACGTTATAGGTACACAAACCACTATGGTATAATATTAAAAACGGAATAATAAGATAGAGGTACAAATCAGCAATTCGATTTGTTTAAAAGGGAAGATCGGTGTAAATCCGACGCTGTCCCGCAACTGTAAATGTGAGCATGTTTCAAAAGACCACTGTTACGCATTGTAATGGGAAGGTGAAAAGTGTGATGAACATAAGCCAGGAGACCTGCCTTTATCTAGTACAGCCAAAAAACCTACGAGGATAGGGGGTGTTGAGTGTGACTAGAGAAATTCTTCTGCATGCTCATAGTACGATGATTGCTAAAAAGGTAGCTTCTATTTCTATAACGAATAGAAAGCTTTTTTCGCCGTGTCAATCACCGTATTATGTCGTGTATTTGTCATAGTAGGCATCTTTCTGATGAAGGAAAGATGTTTTTTTATGCTAAAATTGAAGGAGTGTTACACATGAATCCACAAGTAATCGAGTATTATGAAAATCTATTAAAATTTGAAGTCATGGAAACGCAATATACAAGTACTTCTCAAACATTAAATGAGATAGTTGAAGAGTATATAGAGCAAAATGCTGTTCATGAAAATGATATTCTAACCGCGTATACGAATGTAATGAAAGAACTAATTGGATAAAAAGTAGCGTAATAGCCCCACTGATTAATAGTCTTCACCAAGGTTAAAAGGCTACATAATGTCCCTTAAAAGGGAGAACATTATGTAGCCTTTTTTGACTCTTTAGACGTTATTTTGCATATGTTTTGGTGTATAATGACAATAAAGTTATTGAATTTTGATTAATAAAAGCTAAGAACCTTACTACATTCAACGCAGCATGGCTCTTTGAAGTTGTTTCAAATTACCATCCATCTTTGTTTACTTCTTATTGAACTATCACATCTGTTCGTTTAAGTGTAACTATCACAATCAATTTAGTTTAGTAGTTGGATTTTCTTATAATTTTTCAAAAAGGAGGGTTTATGAAAAAGATTATTGTTTTTGTATTAACGATATTTATATTATTCTCAGGATTTGCAACACAAAGTTATGCGTTGTCAGATTCGAAATCTGCGGCAATACAAGCGTTGCTAGATGATGCTCGTCGTATATCAGGTGTGCCGGGAATGTCAATCTCAATACTTGCTGATGATGAAGTGCTCTACTTTTCTTCAGGGTATGCAGACCGTGAAAAGGGGTTGCCTGCAAGTGAAAATACACTCTATGAGTTAGCCTCGGTCAGTAAAGCTTTTACCGGTATGGGTATTATGCTGTTGGAAGAGCAAGGGCTGCTCTCAATGACTGACCCTGTCCAAAAATATTTACCTTGGTTTACGTTAAAGTATCAAGGGGAACCTGTTGATATGCAAAGCCTTACACTAAATAACTTTCTTCACCATACCAGTGGTCTAACAAATATTAGGCATACTCAAAATATTCCACAAGGCAATACACCGGATATGTTGCAAAAGACTGTGGAAATGCTCGTGGATGCTGAATTGGCGTTCCCTCCCGGTGAACAGTATAACTACGGAACCGTTAATTATGACATATTGGGTTTGGTTATTGAGATTGTGTCACGACAAAGCTATGAAGACTTTATGAGTGAACAGGTATTGAAGCCGTTGGGTCTTCACCAGACGTATGTTTATAAAGAAGATGCTCAAGCCACTGGACAGTTGGCACAGGGCTACCGTTCTTCCTTTTTTATGACAACTCCCTTTAAAGCTCCGGATTATGCTGGGAATAAACCCGCAGCCTACATCATTTCTAATACAAAAGATATGGCGCGTTGGATGGGCATACAGATGGGTATCGTGCAGGACATACCCGAAATATTTCACACGATTATCGAAAAATCACATAGGGGTGATATGTCTGTTTCGGCTGTCAACGATATGTATTATGCGGCAGGCTGGTCGGTAAACGCCGACCAAACGATTATAGAACACACTGGGGGCAATCCAAATTTCAGAACCGAAGTAGCCATACTGCTAAATGAACGAACAGCCGTTTGCTTGCTGAGCAACGGCGCAAATACCAATATAAACCTGGTACTTAAAGTTAAAGATATATTAGACGGCAATCTAACTCAGTCATATGAAATGAGCGGCACACAGCTTTTGGATATCATTTTGTCGTCTCTCACAATTATTCTTTGCCTATTGGCCGTTTTGCTACTTCTCTTAGGATTACGCAGAAGAAAAACGAATGAGCGACAGCCAATGACAAAAAAGAGAATAATCATAACAGTTATTTTCCTGATCGCTACGATTGCCCTGGGTATACTGTGCTGTGCTTTCGATTGGTCAACCATACTTATTTGGCGAACATATAGTGTTCTTACAGCTTTGATTTCGTCAGCATTATTAACAGCAAGCATTACATGGTTTGTATACAGTCACCGCTAAAATACCTCGCTCCCAAGATAAGCATAATGTTTTATCGGTATGCTTATTTTGAAAACCATAAGACACTTCGGTGTCTTTTTTTATATCATCGACAATTTTCCCAGTCAAACCTAATTACTATTGCTTCCACCAACCTCCTCTGTTCATGGAATAAGAATTTTTAAACAACTATTCGAGAGGCGTTTGTTTAAAAGGCTATTCATTACGATAATCCAAAACAAATCAACAGTTTCCCATTTTGCCAAATGATGTATTAAGGAAATTAAGCAAAAAATATTCTTTTTCCTTATGGGAAAAAATCGATGATACCCAAAGTGTTGTAAGATTTTGTACCAGTTGGGCACAAAAAAAGAAAATGTTGAAATGCTGATAGAGGATATTAAGAAATTAGAATAACAGGGTACGAACTACCTTTTTCTAGGTAAACAAGGCGCAAATGTAACTTCACACCTGATTTTGTTTTACGGAATTTAGCCCATATATGGTTGTTTAAGTTCAATGGCAGTGTGCTGGAATCAATGATTTTTAGTGGTGTTGTATTTTTTCGACGCTGCTTAAAATCCGTTTTCTCATTAATTTGCGTGACCAAGTCTAGAAAAATCTGTTGGAAAAACTCAGATGGCACTTGATTTGATCAGCAGACCTAACTGCGAAGAGCTGATGGACTCTATACCTTGCTTTTTGCTGGTCTTCTGATATCAGCGTGTCACTGATGACGCGTAGACTTTCGGTTCATTCAGCTGTGCAAACAGTAATAACTTCAAGAATGAAGCGATGTGCAAAATAACGTCTAAAGTGACACTTTTTCTATGAAAATACGGTTTTAATCTAATTATATCAATAGGAATACATCTAATTGTCATAAAAAAACCTCTAGGACTTCATACTTATTTCACTTTTTATCTATATAATAATTTTGCGCTTATTATTATAGATTGGAGAATTAGACATGAAGAACACGCTTTATCAGAGCTTTTGGCGAACGCACTTTTATGCCGCGTTATTTATTACTCCACTTCTTATTTCACTAACGTTAAGTGGTATAGGTTATTTATTTTATACCAATGTTGAAAATCAGTTATATGATAAATACTTTTTTGGTGAAAGTGGAAAAACCGAGGTTCAAACTATTGATGATGCTGTTAAACTTGCAGAAGAATCATATGCTGGCTATAAAACAAATAAAATTATAGAGTTAGAAGAGCCTTACAATACTCGTTTATCGATGAAGAATGCAGATGGCAAAGAGAAATATGTATTCCTAGATCGTCATAACCAAATTATCGGTGGTCAGGATGCTGATTACACATTTGCAAATATTATGAGAAATGCTCATAGTTCCTTATTTATTGGAGGAACGGTTGTCAATTATTTAGTAGAATTAGCGGCTTGTTGGGCTATTTTTTTACTACTTTCAGGCATTTACATGACGTTTAAAGCAAAAATACTAAAGAAAACAAAGCACACGAATAAACGTCAAAAGAGTAGAAAATTCCATGCACTTATAGGAACAATTATAACAATTCCGATGCTTGTTATTATTTTCACAGGTTTACCATGGTCAGCGCTAATGGGGAAATATATTTATCAAGCTTCACAAGATCATCCATCTTTCGGTACGCCGTTATTACAGCAGCAGCCACCTACATCTGATGTCAGTGAGATTCCTTGGGCTACTCGTCAAGAAACCCCTCCATCGTCCGATTCGGCACATGCAGCGCACCATGGTATGGGGGCTAATATGGGCTATGTTGCTAACCCTAACCAACTGAGTGTAGAAAAGCTGCAACATGAAATTGATGCAATGAATATATCAAAACCATACGCTATTATTTATCCTACTAGTGAAGACGGTGTCTATACAGTTGCAAAATCTAGTAACACTGGTGTTACAGGGCTTGATGTTAGTCCATATGATGAAACGACCATGTATTTTGATCAATATAGCGGAAAATTTATAGACAAGGTTGGATATGAGGACTATGGTATTCTTGCCAAATGGTTCACATGGGGAATTCCTTTACATGAAGGTCACTTGTTTGGTTGGGCAAATAAATTAATCAATTTACTAGTATGTCTTGCATTTTTAGTAGTTATTATTTGGGGAGTTAGTACATGGCTATTACGAAAGAAACAAGGTATGCTATCTGCACCCCCTAAAATCTCTCAAAAGGTATCCATTCCTTTTATCATCTTCATGATTATTTTAGGTATACTGATGCCACTATTTGGGCTATCATTAATTGCTGTGGTACTCGTTGAAATAATAATAAATTTAGTATCTAAAAATAAAAAAGAAGTCCATTAAAAAAGCGATTACTGTATCCTATAAATATGGAATACAGTATCGCTTTTCTTTTTCTAAAGCCACCCTTTATCACTGGCGATTTGCACAGCTTGTTGTCTAGACTCGACATGAAGTTTTTGAATAGAAGTAGATAAATAGTTTCGAATAGTGCCTTTCGTTAAAAATAATTTTTTACTAATCTCATTTGTTGTGAGTCCTTCTTTTACAAGCTGCAGAACTGCAATTTCACGATCATTTAGTGGATTCTGTTCTTTCATAAATAACGTAGCAGCTAAATCTCTACTAACTACTTTTTCACCATGCATCACTTTTCGTATTGTTTCAATTAAATAGTCGATTGGTTCATCTTTTAATAAATAACCTTGTACCTCACAATCCATCGCTTTTTGTAAATAGCCAGGGCGTGCAAAGGTAGTTACAATCATCACCTTGCACGGTAAATTTGCCTGTCTTATTTTTTCGGCAAGTTCCAGACCAGTAAGGTTGGGCATTTCGATGTCCAATACACAAACGTCGGGTAGCTCTTGTTGAATATATTCCCATGCTGTTTGACCATCTGAAACTTCTGCAATCACTTCTATATCTGGCTCAAACGACAATAAGGACTTTAAGGCGCCACGTAACATTTGTTGATCTTCTGCTAATAATACTCTTATCATGTAGTTGGCTCCTTTTTATAGTGTTGGATGGGCATTGATAAAGTCACAATCGTTCCGCCTGTCGGTAAATTGTCAACGGAAGCATTTCCTTGAAGGGCATTCATTCGTTCTTTCATCGATGAGAGTCCATTCCCGTGCCCTTGGTTATGTAAGCCAATACCATCGTCCACAACGTTTATCTTTAAAATTCCATGCATATAGTTGATATCTATTTGGCATTTTTTTGCTTGACTATGTTTAATAATATTGGTTGTTGTTTCACGAAGACATAAGGACAGCATCGTTTCTTCCACACTAGCTAGTAGTAGCTTAGGACAGTTATTTTTTATTTTTATGGAGATATCTGCTGTTTGTAAATGTTGCTTACAATGATTAAGCTCACTTTCTAACGAAATAAAATTCATATCGGAAACTAATTCTCTTACTTGCTTTAATGCTGTTCGTGTTGTTGCTAAAATATCATTTAACTCATCTTTCACACGCATCGTATCTTTATCGACTAATTTTGTAGTTAGCTCGGTTTTTACTTTAATCATTGTCAATGTATGGCCAAGCGTATCGTGGAGGTCCCTTGCAATACGTTGTCTTTCTTCTTGCTGAACAAGCTGGGTATTTACCTCCGTTAATTCCAATTGTAATTTTTTGGACTTTTCTACGTAGTAAATTAGCATTGGAAATAGTAGCTGAATGATCATTATGGGGATCAATGCTTGAAATTGTAATTTATAAGATGCTCCCGATTCAAACCAAATAACTATAAAAAACATTAAGGCAACGGCAATCATTCCTATAGCAATATGCCATTTTTTTTTAGCTCTCCCAATTAAATCAGCAAATGTAAATCCAAACAATAACATAGTAGACCCTTCATAAATACCCAGTATGATAATAAGTGTAAAGCCTAGTAAAGAAGCTAACAGTAAACGCCAATCTTTAAACCATAAAGCAACATAGAAGGCTATTAAAAATAACATAAGAATTATTATTTTAGCTATTAACGGTAATTGAGAATTCGAACTTAATACCATAGTAAATAAAAAAACGAGTGATACAACATCGATAATTAAATAGTGTTTTGCCTGATCTCTTGGATAAATCTTTATAGTTCACACCAACCCTTTGCGATTATTTCTGTGTGACACTTTGAATGGCATGTTTCCGAACCCATTCCATTGGCCCAATATGAAAATGCTTGATACAAATATGTGCAATGAAAAGTTGTAGAAGGGAAAGGGTTAGCCAAATGCTGATAACTTCAATACTATTTAATTTTCCACCTAATCCTAGGCCCCAGCCATAGAAAATGATAGATGCAATAATATTTTGCAGCACATAGCAACTTAAAGACATTTTCCCAATCTCACCAAACCTCTTCCATAACCAATCAAGCTTCTTATATTCTACCATTTTACCTAATATTCCAATATAACCAATAGATAGGATTGGTGCAAATAAATATCGAACAGGTAAATCAAATACGCCTCCAGGAATAAAGATTAGGAGATTTAAAGGTATCCCAATAAAAATCCCAATTTTGAATAGCTTTTGACGCGCCTGACGTCCTCTATCATCTTGTAAAAATACACCATTCCTCATTAGCTTAACACCAAGTAAAAATAAAAAGATATTCATGGGGATAATAAAAATAGCTTCCGTTCTAAAATAAAGAAAATATGTTAAACGATTTTGTATTTGCTCAAACCAAGTGCCATGTTCATAAAGACTAACGATTGGATCGAGCCCAATGGAAACATTAGCACCACCCTGCAATGTGCCGACTAAAATCAATAGAATCATTAGTGCATGGAAACTACCAAAAACGTATAATGCACGTTTAATCGCTTTGTCACCAAATTTGATAATAAAGGCAACGATAATAGCTGTCACAGCATAGCTCATTAAAATATCATATTCCATAACGAAGGTGAAGTGGATAAGACCCTCCATAAATAAAAAGACTATCGTCCAAATATACATGCCTGGCCAAACATTTCCTTTTCGTAAAGCTTGCTGATATTTTAATTCCAGACCAACGCCAAACATGATTGTTAATAAACCAAGGAGTTTACCGTTAACTAAAAAAAGGACTGCCATTCGTAAAAAATCGTTCAATGACCACCAACCTGAATAACTACTCGTTGTGATATACGAAATGTCTCCAAGATATGCAAAAATCCAAATATTTGTGCCAAGTGTCCCTAATACGGCAAAGCCTCGTAACATATCGATTAGGGGTAATCTTTGTTGAACTTTCATCATAAAATCACTCTTTCTTTGTTTTCTTACAATAATGATAAGAAAACGAAACGAAAAAACATATTCACACCAGTCAAAGGTTCTTTATGACAGGTGTCATTTTAGCGAAAACTAACGGGTTAACAATGAAATGGGGAGGTTAATTGGCATACGAATTGGACCTTCCTCATTTGTTGATATATAATGTTTCTCGTCGTTTAAACAAGTTGATTAGCATTGAAACTAACAATAAAATTATTAGCAATTAGTCTGTTAACTTTCTCAAAATAAATGACATCATCTATATGGAGTAACTGAAGAGTCGAACAATTTTCCACTTAAGATAGAAAAATTGAACTGGAATTGTACTGTCCCTTAATATTTAAAGGATATAATTGACCTAAAAGAATTTAATGTAGGACACTATACGTGGGACTCATATAACTCCTACATCATTCAGTCCAAAAATAACGAGCTTGAATTATAAATTTTAGAAAAGAACTGCACCCAATTGTTAGACACAGCATCTAACAATTGAGGTGTAGTTTTTTTATGCAAGTTAAAGATTATTCAAGGCTTTTAATCAAAGTCTTATCTAAATTATAAATTTAAATATTGCGAAAACTAATTTCGTTAGTTAAAATTATAATACAATTAGTTAACGAAGGGGATATGATTTAGAATGAAGATTACGAAGAATGGTACCGTGTTTCAATTGTCATTTATGCCAAGAGTTTTTCCTGTTAATTGTTATATTGTAGAAGAAGAAAGCAAGCTTACACTGATCGATGCAGCCCTACCATATAGTGCAAAAAGTATAATAAAAGCGGCTGAAAGTATTGGTAAACCGATTACAAGAATCATTATTACTCACGCACATAGTGATCATATAGGAGCTCTAGATACGTTAAAAGAATTATTACCAGATAGTCAGGTGTGCATTTCTTCGAGAGATGCTTTGTTATTGGAAGGAAATAGTGCATTACTTCCAAATGAAAAAAATACACCAATTCGGGGGGGCATACCAAAAAATATTAAAACTAAACCAGACTTATTACTCGAAGAGGGTGATCGTGTTGGCTCATTAGAAGTGATAGCAACTCCAGGTCATACACCTGGTTCCATCACTCTTTTTGATACACGAAATAGAAGTTTAATTGCTGGTGATGCCCTCGTAACTAGAGGAAAACTACTAGTGTCTGGAGTGATGAATCTGCTGTTTCCATTTCCTGCTCTTGCAACTTGGGATAAAAGCACAGCACTAATAAGTGCAAAAAAATTAAGGGCTTTAAATCCAAGCTTACTTGCTGTAGGGCACGGGAAAATGTTAAAGCAACCACAGGAGCTTTTGGACATAGCAATAGCCGAAGCAGAAAAAAATTTTAGACAATCTAAATAGGAAGTGAAAAAAATGTCCCGTCGAATGAAAATAGATATATCGATTATTTTACAAAAGGCAACGGAGCTAGTTGATGAACAAGGATTGGATCAACTTTCAATTGGACTATTAGCTGAAAAATTGGAAATACGGCCACCTTCCTTGTATAACCATCTTGATGGATTAAATGAATTGAAGCAGAAGTTAGCTATTCAAGGCGTAAAAAAACTAAATGAATATATGCTACAAGCTGCAGTAGGACGTTCAGGTGATGATGCTGTTCGTGCAATTAGTCAGGCATATATTCAATTTGTTAGAGAGCACCCGGGGTTATACGATGCTAGCACTCGCTTTCCGGATGCCAACGATCAAGAACTACAGCAAGCCCAAGAAGCTGTTGTGCAACTTGTACTTCAAGTGCTTGATGCCTATAATTTGCATGAAGAAATTGCGATTCATATGGTCAGAGGATTAAGAAGTATTCTACATGGATTCACTTCTATTGAACAAATGGGGGGCTTTGGGATGCCACTTAATATCAATAAAAGCTTCTTGATCTTAATTAATACTTTTATTGAGGGCATTCATGCAGTTGCGATTAATGAAGATAAATATATGCAAACGGATGACAAAGGAGGAAATTTTGCTCCATTTTAATCTGAATGGGGAAAAAAGAAAGAAGCGGGAAAGACACAGAGGATTAATTTCCCGCTATAACTTTGTTGAACAGGTCTGCTGCTCTACCCACATTATTTAGTACATGAATAAATTCTATAGTCTAAAACGCCATCATACTTTAAGTTCATATCAAAATGTTTATCCATTACTTCATAAAGTTCAGGTGCAATATCCTTCGAGTGATGAAGTTCAGGAATGGAGAAGATCGATTTATTTTTTTGTATACGAATATTTTTAAAACCAGCCTGGTTAAGCAAAGCTACCCAATCCTTTTTCATTGAACAAGAATCAAATCCATAAAACTGTTTGATTTCCTTTTCAATTTTTTCTTCAAGTGGTTGATGAATAGTAAATTCGATGGCAATAAACCGACCGCCATTTTTTAATAAACGGAAAATTTCTTTAAGGGCATTAGGTTTATTGACAAAAGAAAGAACAGATTCAGAAATAATAAAGTCAAATGTATGATCAGGTAATGGAACTTGTTCAATTGAGCATTGAATTATTTTTACGGGTAAGTGATTTTTTTTCATTCTCCTTTTAGCCTTTGCCACCATTTCAGGATTGATATCAATACCAGTTACTTTTGCTTTATATGTCTCCGCCAAGTAGGCAGCAGTTTGGCCTGTACCACAGCCTACATCCAAAATGCGGGAATTTTCGCTAATGCTTTCTACCTTGAATATTTCCTTTGTTAGATTAATACCACCGGGATGGGCACCGCCTACACCAAATTTGGACAGAAAATCTAGATATTTTGAATTTTGAATCGGAATCCCTTCTTTATTCGTATTTTTGTATAATATGAAATTAAAAATAGTATGGTTCCAGAGATGTCATGAGGAATCTTTACAAAAAGGAAGAGGAGAATTATAGATAGTTGGGCTTCAACATTTTACAATACATATCTACATATTTTTTTAGCAACTTCTCCGATAGTCTAAACAATAAAAAAATACAGACGTATACTAGTAAAAAGATATTTGATAGGGGGTGAATTGATGCCATTTTATCCACCGAATCCTAGAACGAGACCATTCCCACCAAGATATAGACAAGGTTTTGGCCCTCCTATTCAAGGTAGAAGAGGGCAACCTTTCTTTTACCCTAATCAGCAGCCCCAAACTTCTAGATTTGGAAGATTACCACAGCATTTAAATACCATTATGAACCATGCAGGAACAATAACAAATGGAGTTGGTATGTTACGGCAAATGGGCGCATTTTTAAATTTCTTTAGGTAGATTATTTCGATGGATCTTTTAAAGTCCGCCTTATAAAAATAGTAAGAAAGACTTTAAAACCCCTCTGAAGATAACGTTTCTTAAGAGGGGTTGTTGTTCTTGTTTAGAATGCTTATTTAAGTTGCTTTTCAATAATAGAGCGATTTTTCTCTTTAAACACTTCATTATGTGATGACACGACCCCATGACGATAGGCAGTAGGCTCTAAATACGTTTTGATAGAGTTTACGGCATTAGCTGCATCCTGGAAGGTACCTAGAAGTAGATTGATTTTTCCTTCAAACGTTAAAATATCACCCGCTGCAAAAATACCAGGCTGCACAGTTTCTCCCGTTGCTTTTCCTTCGAAATAGTAATCATTTTTTTTCGGAATGGTCAGTGATTGATCCAATTCTAATGATGCTTCGCGGTTATAGCCATGACTAACAATTACTTCATCGATTTGACGCGTATAGCTTTGCTTTGTTTTTGAGTTTTCACATGTCACTAGTTGAATCGCTGTTTTATCAGCATTAGCAGTCAATTTTGAAATAGTTGTATGGCATTCAATCTTTACGCCAGCATCTAAAGCTTCTTGTATTGTTGCTTCATGCGCAGATAACTTATCTTTACGATAAACTACAGTTACATTTTTAGCGATAGGACAAAGTTCAACTGCCCAGTCAATAGCCGCATTTCCGCCTCCTGAAATAATAATCTCCTTGTCCACAAAGTGTCGATAAGACTGCACAGTATAGTGTAAATTAGTCATTTCATATTTTTCTGCACCTTCTAGTGAGAGCTTTTGAGGGTTAATAATACCACCACCAACTGCTAAAAGAACGGTTTTAGAATAATGTTTATCTCCTTGTGTAGTATGTAGAACAAAAATATCATCTTGGCGCTCGATGAAATCGACTTTTGTACTTGTTAAAATGGTTGGATCAAAGGTTTTTGCCTGCGCAATTAACTGTTTTACAAATTGTTCACCTAATACAGGAGGGTGTCCACCAATATCCCAAATGAGTTTTTCAGGATAAAGTAAAACTTTCCCACCAAGCTGCTGCTGACTCTCAATTAATTTCGTCTTTAATCCCCGTAAACCACTATAAAAGGCACTATATAGACCTGCAGGGCCACCACCAATAATTGTTACATCGTATAAATGTTGCATTTATATCACCACATCCTTAAAAAATAAATATTCAATTATGCCTTAGCATATTGCGTCTAGAATCGATAGAGGTAGGAGACTCCTGTACCTGTCGCAAGATATTTGTAACTACCGTTTCACGTACGTTACAAAAGACACTTACTGGAAGAAGTTAAAAAGTGTTTGACAAAACTTTATAGGAAAACTAGACTAACTATAGTGATAATGATTATCATTATCGACTAATCGTTATCATAGCATGGAAAGAAGTAAAAGGAAAGAGAGGTTATGTTGTGCGTTTACAAGTTGAATCGATTCGTATCGGCTATGAGGACAAAACGATTGTGCATGATTTATCGCTACAAATTCCAGACGGTAAAATAACGACCATTATTGGTTCCAATGGCTGTGGCAAATCAACACTTTTAAAGGCTATTACAAGGATTTTGAAGCATAAAAGTGGGCAGGTCATATTAGATGGTCAAAATATTTCCGAGATGAACACGAAAGAATTAGCGAAAGAACTTGCTATCTTGCCACAAAGCCCGGAAAGTGCACATGGTTTAACAGTCGAAGAGCTTGTATCCTACGGTCGATTTCCATATCAAAAGGGCTTCGGTAATTTATCGCAAAAAGATAAAGAAATGATTGACTGGGCCTTAAAGGTAACTAAAACGGATGACTTTCGTCAGAACACGGTTGATGCCTTATCAGGTGGACAGCGTCAACGGGTGTGGATTGCGATGGCATTAGCGCAAGAGACCGATATTATTTTTTTAGATGAGCCAACAACGTATTTAGATATGGCCCATCAGTTAGAGGTTTTAGAATTACTTTACAAGCTTAACGAAGAAGAGGGACGCACAATTGTTATGGTGCTACATGATTTAAATCAAGCAGCACGTTTTTCAGATTTTATCGTGGCGCTATCAAAAGGAGAGCTTGTGAAGTTTGGTACTGCAGAGGAAGTCATGGTACCTGAAGTATTAGAAAAAGTGTTTAATATTGATGCAGTCATTGGTAAAGATCCACGAACAGATAAGCCAATGTGCATTACATATAACTTACTAGAAACAGTGTAAAAGGGAGATATATTTATGAAAAAGTGGCTATTACCAATGTTTATGATGGTCGTACTAGTGCTTGCAGCGTGCGGCAATAAAGAAGAGAAGACGGATGAGGGCTCTAAAGATAAAGCATCCGCAGAAACGATAACGTATCAATCAGAATCAGGTCCTATTGAAGTACCAGCTAACCCTAAACGTGTAGTTGTATTATCTTCATTTGTCGGAGATTTACTACAGCTTGGCGTTAATGTTGTCGGTGTCGATTCATGGGCTGCAGATAATCCGAAATTCCAAGATGATATTAAAGATGCAGTAGTTGTTGAGAATACGGATATCGAAAAAATTATCGAGCTTGAGCCAGATTTGATTATTGGTTTAAATGGTATTGAAAATGCGGATAAATTAGCAGAAATCGCACCAACCGTATTATTTACTTATGGTAAAGTAGATTATTTACAGCAATTTATTGAAATCGGTAAAGTTGTCAATAAAGAAAAAGAAGCAACTGATTGGGTAAAAGATTTTAAAGAGCGTGCTGCAGAAGCGGGTACAAAAATTAAAGAAAAAATCGGCAAAGACGCAACGGTTACGGTTGCAGAAATGTTCAATAAACAAATGTATGTTTATGGCGATAATTGGGGTCGCGGAACAGAAATTTTATATCAAGAAATGGGCTTGAAAATGCCTGAGAAAGTGAAGGAAGGTGCTTTAAAACCAGGTTATTTAGCCATTTCTCAAGAGGTATTAGGTGATTATGCGGGTGACTATGTGATTTTTAGTACATTTAAAGGCGAGGATAGCGCCATCAAAAATGCTGCGTGGTTTAAAGATTTAAAGGCTGAGAAAAATGGTCATTTATTTGAAGTGAATGGCAACGAATTTTATTTTAATGACCCAATCACTTTAGAAAATCAACTAGATTTCTTTAAAAAGAAATTTTTACAATAATTTCAGTAGAGAGTAGCGAAGGCAAATGACAAAGTTTCGACATTTCCCATTTTGGCTTCAGGTGTTGCTTGCACTGATCTTATTAGCAGTGACAGTTACGATTTCGCTCTGTATCGGAGCGGCAAATACGAGTATTGAAGATGTCTTTCAAGCAATTGTAGGACGAGACGGCGGTAAGCATTATACTATTTTACGGGAAATTCGATTTCCACGAATTATTGCTGCTATTTTTGTAGGTAGTGCACTCGCAGTTGCTGGGGCTATTATGCAAGGGGTTACTAGAAATCCATTAGCAGATCCGGGACTTCTTGGCCTCACAGCAGGTGCGAATGCAGCACTTGCATTGACGATGGCATTTATCCCAAATTCGTCGTATTATATGCTTATTTTTGCATGTTTCGTAGGTGCAGGCGTAGGGATGATTGCTGTCTATGGTATTGGCGCTTCAACAAAAAATGGTTTTTCTCCATTAAAGTTAGTTTTGGCTGGGGCTGCTGTATCCGCGCTATTACAAGCAATAGCAGATGGTACGGGGATATTATTTCAAATTTCAAAAGATGTTTCGATGTGGACGAGTGGTGGTTTAATAGGCACTACATGGCAAGCTTTAATAATTGCTCCTATTATTTTGGTCGGATTAATTGTTGCGTTTGCGTTTAGTCGTCAGTTAACCATTTTAAGTTTAAATGAAGAAGTAGCTGTTGGGTTAGGACAAAATACAGCCGTTATTAAAGGAATTATGATGTTTGTCGTTGTCATTCTTGCAGGGTCCGCAGTAGCACTTGTAGGTAATCTAGCGTTTGTTGGGTTAATGGTGCCACATATTGTCCGTGTAATTGTAGGGACAGACTATCGATTTGTTTTACCGATGAGTGCTATTATCGGTGGATGGTTTATGGTAACAGCGGATTTTGCAGGTAGAATAATTAATGCGCCATATGAAACTCCGGTAGTTGCGATTATTTCAATTATTGGCCTTCCGTTCTTCTTACTTCTTGTTCGGAAGGGAGGGCGTCAAATTGTTTAATGTCGGGCGAAAAAAACAACGTAGCTGGCTAATTGCTTGGATCTTATTAACAATAGTCATTTTTGTTATGGGTATTTCAATGGGAGCAGCTTCGGTTTCGATTGATCGCATCATACCGATTTTAATGGGAGATGGTAGTTTCAAAGAATCATTCGTATTGTTCTCTGTTCGCTTGCCCAGATTGTTTGTACTGGCAGCAGCCGGTATGGCTTTAGCTTTAGCTGGTGCCGTTTTGCAGGGGGTGACCCGTAATGACTTAGCGGACCCTGGTATTATTGGGATTAATGCGGGTGCAGGTGTTGGGATTACACTTTTTTATCTCCTTGTCAATGGAGATGTACCTAACTTTGCGTATATGTTGCCGCTTGTAGGATTTTGTAGCGCTTTATTAACGGCACTCTGCATTTACTTTTTCTCGTATAAGCGCAATGAAGGTGTGCAGCCGGTCCAACTTATTTTAGTCGGAGTAGGTGTAGCATCTGCCTTATCGGGTGTAATGATCATATTAATTTCCTCAGCTGAGCGTAATGATGTGCAATTTATCGCGCAATGGCTTGCAGGCAATATTTGGGGAGCAGATTGGCCATTTTTCTGGGCTTTATTGCCTTGGCTTGTGCTAGGCATTCCATTTATTTTTTATAAAGCAAATGTGTTAAATGTACTGGCAATGACCGAACAAACGGCGGTTGGCTTAGGCTTAAACATCGAACGAGAGCGCTTACAATTAATAATTGTCTCTGTAGCACTAGCTGCGGCAGCTGTATCAGTCACAGGAGGCATTGCCTTTATTGGTCTCATGGCTCCACATATTGCAAAGCAGCTTGTCGGACCGCGTTTCCAGTTCTTTTTACCCGTAACATTGTTTATCGGTGCAAGCTTACTAATGCTAGCGGATACAATTGGCCGCGTAGCTATTTCAAGTGCGACAGTGCCAGCAGGTATTATCGTCGCATGTATCGGTGCACCATATTTTTTATATTTACTACGAAAAAACGACTGAATGGCTTTAGCTGTTCAGTTGTTTTTTTGGAAAGGTTTTGTAGCGACGGAATGCAATCTTAGGGAAACGGATAGGATTTGTAGCGACGGAAAGGAAAGCCTCATCGACGGATAGAAGACTCAGAACGACGGAAAGAACTAGGACAACGACGGAAAGCAATCTCAGGGAGACGGATGGAATTTGTAGCGACGGAAAGCAAAGCCTCATCGACGGAAAGAAGTCTCAGAACGACGGAAAGAACTAGGACAACGACGGAAAGCAATCTCAGGGAGACGGATGGAATTTGTAGCGACGGAAAGGAAAGCCTCATCGACGGATAGAAGACTCAGAACGACGGAAAGAACTAGGACAACGACGGAAAGCAATCTCAAGGAGACGGATGGAATTTGTGGCGACGGAAAGGAAAGCCCCATCGACGGATATAAGACTCAGAACGACGGAAAGAACTTGGATAACGACGGAAAGCAATCTCAAGGAGACGGATGGAATTTGTAGCGACGGAAAGGTAAGTCTCATCGATGGATAGAACTAGGACAACGACGGAAAGCGATCTCAAGGAGACGGATGGAATTTGTAGCGACGGAAAGGAAAGCCCTATCGACGGAAAGAAGTCTCAGAACGACGGAAAGAACTAGGACAACGACGGAAAGCGATCTCAAGGAGACGGATGGAATTTGTAGCGACGGAAAGGTAAGTCTCATCGATGGATAGAAGACTCAGACCGACGGAAAGAACTAGGACAACGACAGAAAGCAATCTTAAGGAGGCGGATGGAATTTGTAGCGACGGAAAGGAAAGCCCCATCGACGGAAAGAAGTCTCAGAACGACGGAAAGCGAGCAAAAAAATACTATCAAGAGCTGAAACGTTGGAAATTTTTCGTTCTTTCTGTCTAAAAAACTAGGTGAAAAATTTTATTTTTACCCCTTGTATTTCAAGTTTTTTTGAACCCCTTTTTATGAGGTTCTTTTTTTATAAAATAGGTATAGGAGGTGAAAAAATGATTTTATTAGAACGTCATGAATCGGAGCAACACAAAATATTAGAGGCATTGATACGAAGATTACCTAGCACACATACTGAATACATTAATTATTTTGAGAGGTTGAGGCGTATACACGCAGGCTTTGCTGGGGAGCAAAGAGTAGATGCCGAATGGCTTGAAATCATGTTACCTCAACCTCATTATTTTCTTCATGATTTACAAATTCTTAATCAGTATGGTACTACTCATCAAATAGACACCGTTTTACTTTGTCCTCAATTTATATTGATACTCGAAATTAAAAATGTGACAGGCTTTCTAGATTTCGATGAATCTTTTCATCAATTTACGCGAACTACAACAGAAGGCGATGTCGTGGGAATGACGAATCCAATTCATCAAAGTAGACGCCATATGGAGTGGATGATGGGTATGTTACAACAGTCAAGGCTTGAGATTCCCGTTCAATATGCTGTCGTTTTGGCAACGAAGAATGCTATTTTATCGAAAAGTTTAAGGGGACAACCAATTTTTCATGTTTCAGGTTTACGTTATCACGTACGAGAATGGCTTCAACTGCATAAAGAGACAGTGGTGAATGAGAAAAAGCTCTTTCAATTTGCTTCTAAATTATTGTCCATGCATAGGCCCATAAAAAGAGAAATAGTATTGCCTGTTCAGGATTTAGTAAAAGGCGTGCTATGCGAAAGTTGTTTAAATGGACAGACAATGAACTATCGTTACCCAAAATGGTATTGTCAATGCTGCGGAGCAGTTGATCGAGAGGCCATTTTTAGGAGGCTTGAAGATTATCGATTGCTAGTAGGCGAAACGTTAACAAATAGAAGCTTTTGTGAGTTTTTTGCAATCGATTCGCCGAATACCGCTTATAAATTACTACAAAAGTTACCTTTGAAAGCTGAGGGAACAAAAAGTAATAGGAAATATTTAATTATTAATTAACTTGCAAAAATTCAAGCGGTCTGAAATTTTGCTAAAAAATGTAGAAGGAAAAAAGTCTTGAAGCGACGGAAAGAACCAAGGTTCCGCTGGAGAAAACCCTAAAGTGACGGATAGAATTAGGGGCGACGGAAAGCAAAGCCCCATCGACGGAAAAAAGTCTCGAAGCGACAGAAAGAACTAAGATACCGACGGAAGAAAACCCTAAAGTGACGGATAGAATTAGGGGCGACGGAAAGCAAAGCTCCATCGACGGAAAGAAGTGTCGAAGCGACGGAAGCAATCAAGGTACCGACGAAAGAAAACCCTAAAGTGACGGATAGAATTAGGGGCCGACAGAAAGCAAAGCCCCATCGACGGAAAGAAGTCTTGAAGCGACGGAAGGAACTAAGGTACCGACGGATAAAAACCAAAAAGTGACGGAAAGAACAACCAGCCCGACGGCTCCCCAGTTCAAAATGCCAAATTTCTCGCTAATTCCGACTAGACAAATAAAAAATAAAGATATATAGTTAGTTAGGCTAACTAACTAAAAAGGAGTGATATTTTTGACGATTGAACAAGAGTTTTTTAATCAGTACCGCTTAATGTACAGACCGTTTATTAATTTAGTGAATGAGCAGTTAGGGAAATATCAACTGTATAGCTCTCAATGGGCTCTCCTTCGATTATTGAAGGATAAAGGGCCACATACATTTGTTGATATTGCGAATTTTATGTATATTGAAAAGCCGAGTGTGACAAGGCTTGTACAAAAGCTTGTGGACCTTGGCTACGTGGAAACGGTAGCGGGTAGGGATAAACGTGAAAAGCTTGTACAATTAACGGTTAATGGTGAATTGATTGTGCAAGAAATTCAAGCGCATTTAAAACCAACTATGGAACAGGCACTCGCAGGGGTATCAGAGCGAGATATTGAAATTGCGACACAAGTTTTAGCGAACATTTGTGCAAACATCAATCAGTAGGAGAGAAAAAAAGTGGAAGCATCTAGACAAAAACTTTGGACGAAGGACTTTTTAATCGTCTCAGTCATTAACTTTACCATTACCTTAATATTTTTTTTATTGATGGTAACAATTGCAGGCTATGCGGTTGAGCATTTTGGGGCTTCAACTAGTACCGCAGGGCTTGTATCGAGTATTTTTATTATTGGTACATTATTTGGTCGTCTCGGGACTGGACGTATCATTGGGGATTGGGGTAGCAAAAAAACACTATTTTGTGGATTATTATTGTTTATGCTATCAACGATGTCTTATTTTATCGCGACGAATTTGCCCTTTCTTATGCTTAATCGTTTAGTACAAGGGATTGCACTTGGGGTGGCTAGTACGGCGACAGGAACAATTATTGCCCAAATTTTACCGCCTGAGCGACGAGGGGAAGGTATCGGTTATTATAGCTTAAGTGCTATTTTAGCAACGGCTATAGGACCTTTTGTAGGTATTCTTTTAACACAGCTGTTTGCAGATTACCGGATGATTTTTGCTGTTGATTCCGTATTAGCTATTGTTTGCTTTTTGATGTATTTTATCGTAACCATTCCAGATGCACCGAAGAAGGCAAAAGAAATGGCTGAGAAAACAGGATTTAAGCTATCCAATTTTATCGAAATGCGTGCTGTGCCAATTGCTTTTGTGGCGCTCGTTATTGGCTTTGCCTATTCAGGGGTTATGTCATTTATGACGTTTTATGCGAAAGAGCTTGATTTGGTAACAGCGGGAAGTTATTTCTTTATTATTTATGCAATTGTCATTTTAGCGACACGTCCATTTACAGGGAAATTACTTGATACTAGAGGTGCGAACATTGTAATTTATCCATGTCTAGTCATTTTTGCAGTCGGTATGTACGCTTTTAGTTCGGCGACAAGTAGTATTGTCTTTTTACTAGCTGCTGCTTGCATAGGAATTGGCTATGGCAATTTCAATTCAGTAGCGCAAGCAATCGCTATTAAAGTTACACCAAATGAACGTTTAGGACTTGCGACATCGACATATTTTATTTTATATGATTTAGGTTTAGGTGTTGGTCCTTATTTCTTAGGATTCTTCGTTCCGACTTCGGGGTACAGTGCTATTTTCTTTGCGATGGTATTCGTTATTTTAGTTTCAATTGTCCTTTATTATTTTTTATATGGAAAAAGTGAAAATGTAAAACAAGCAAAAATTTCATAGTTTAGAATCTTATATTGAAGAAAAAACATTATTATCACCTAGATAATGATGTTTTTTTCTTTAATTAAAAATACTTCTTGCAATCGAGGATGATAATCATTATCATTCTTATATAAACTATTTCGGAAGTAGGTACTTAGCATGAAAAAAACATCATTATTGTCAGTATTAGTTGCAGGGGGCATTCTTATGACTGGCTGTGGCAATACAGATGAAGCTAAAAAAGAAGATAAGCCTGCAACAGAGCAAGTAGAAAAAGGTACAAAAGTTGATTTATCCGTTGAAACTGCTGCCTATCAAAAATTTGCCTTAGAGCAAATGGATCAATTCTTACTAGAAACAGAAAAATTTGTGAACGCATTTAAAGCCGGTGACATTGAAAAAGCAAAAGCTGCCTATGCACCAGCACGTATGTATTTCGAGCGCTCAGAGCCAATCGCTGAGAGCTTTGGCGACCTGGATCCACGTATTGACGGTCGTTTAGCTGATATTAAAGAAGAAGGTAAGGGCGAAGAAGAATGGTCAGGTTATCATAAGCTTGAACATGCGCTTTGGGTAGAAAATAAAACTGCAGGCTACGAGGCAATTGCAAATCAATTACTAGCAGACGCTAAAGAATTACACGCTTTAGTTCAAACTGTAGAAGTATCACCAGATTTAATGATTACAGGTGCGGTTGATTTATTAAATGAAGTATCAACATCTAAAATCACTGGTGAAGAAGAAATCTATTCTCACACAGACCTATATGACTTTAAAGCCAACATTGAAGGTGCAGAAAAAATCTTTGAAATCCTACGTCCGAAATTAGAAGCGAAAGACAAAGACTTAGTAGTAACATTGGATGAAAAGTTCAAAGCAGTAGATGATTTATTGGCCAAGCATGCAACGGCTAATGGCGGGTATGTTTCTTATGAAGAATTAACTGAAGAAAACACAAAAGCACTTGCAGCAGCCGTAAATCAACTTGGAGAACCATTAAGCCAAATGGGTATTATTTTGGAGTGATAATAAATGACAGTGTCAAATGATGAAAAATGGATCAATAAAAAAATATCTAGACGTGACATGTTAAAGTTAACAGGTATGGGAGTAGCTGGTGTAGCAATCGGTGCTTCTGGCTTAGGTGGTGTTATGAAAGTAATGGGCTATGATGTGTTTGAGCCTGTTGCAGACAGCACGACAGCAGTTAACAAAGTTGATTTCTATGGAAAACATCAATCTGGCATTATTACACCTGTTCAGACAAATATATATTTTGCTTCTTTGGATGTTTTATTTACATCAAAGAAAGAACTACAAGAGTTGTTCAAACAATGGACACCTCTTGTTGTACGTTTAATGAATGGTGAATTAATGGTAGATTTAACAACAAATACTAGAGTGCCGACAGGAGATACGGGTGAAGCGGATGGCTTAGATGCTTCAAACTTATCGATTACAATAGGTGTAGGACCTTCTTTGTTTGATAAACTTGGTATCCAGCATTTGAAGCCTGAGGAATTAAAAGACTTACCTCATTTCCCGAAGGATCAATTACAAAAAGAATTTACTGGTGGGGATCTTTGTATTCAAGCATGTGCGGATGATCCACAAGTGGCATTCCACGCTGTACGTAATTTAGTTCGTGCAGCTTCTGGTAAGGTAGAAATTAAATGGTCACAGGCAGGATTTAACTCATTCCCAGCTGGCGGAGGCTCACCTAGAAATTTATTTGCTTTCAAGGATGGTACGGTAAATCCATCGAGTACCGATGAAAAAGATTTAAATAAAGTAGTATGGGTCGATAAAGGTTGGCTAAAAGGTGGCTCTTATTTAGTAGCTCGTAAAATACAGATGCATCTTGAAACATGGGATCGTACATCTTTAAAAGATCAGGAAGCAACATTTGGTCGTTATCGCGATAGTGGTGCACCTATTGGTAAAAAGAAAGAATTTGATGATTTCGATGTAGAGGCGAAGGATAGTAATGGTGAATATATTATGCCAGATACTTCACATGTGCACTTGGCACGTAAATCGGGTGCACGTATTTTACGTCGTTCATACTCTTATGCATCTGGAGTTATGACGAATACGGGTACGCATGATGCCGGACTATTATTTATATCTTATCAAAAAGACCCAGCCCAGTTTACAACAGTCCAAAATAGCTTAGGGCGAATGGATAAATTGAATGAGTACATTACCCATCGAGGCAGCGCAGTGTTTGCTTGCTTCCCTGGTGTATCAAAGGGGAGTTATATAGGTGAAGCACTTTTTAACGCGCTGTAGTTTAGTACTTTGCTTGTTATTGGCACTTGCAGTACCAGTGCAGGCAGCGCAATCATATAGTCATTTGTACATTTCTATTAGTGATGCGCTAATGAATACGAAGCAGGACAAAGAAGCCGAGGCAGAACATGCACTTGAACAATTTGCCACAGACTGGGCATCGGTCACGTCTGAGCAAAAGGACGCAAAAGTAAAAGTAGATGAAATTCTTGCGCAAGCAGTTAAAGCTACTTCCAAAGAAGAGCGTTTAAAGGCATTGTCTGACTTGTCAAATGCCTTACGTGCTTTAGAAAAGCTTGAGAATCCTGTAGATGAAGCTGCGCAGCGAGCAGAATTTGGCACAAAATTTAAACCTAACATGAAAGCATTTGAAGATGCCTTAGCAAGTGGTGATTTAACTAAAATCGACGCAGCATATAAGGATTTTAATACGAAATGGAAGAAAATAGAACGTCCTGTACGTGAGCAAAGTATTGCGATGTACGGACAAATTGAAACACAGATGGCCTTTATCCGAATCTCACTTGCTTCGGAAAAGCCAGATGTAGCCTTAATGCAATCTCAATATGCAGAATTAAAACAAACAATCGAGGATTTTGTAGCAGGTAATGATACGGCGGAAGTTGTTGAAGGTGAGTATTCTTTAGCAACACTAGTCGCTTATATTGATGAGGCAAACGATTTTATCGATGCAGGTGATTACAAGGCTGCATCTGATAAAATTCGAGAGTTCATTAAAATATGGCCAAGTGTAGAAATTGGTATTTCCACACGTAACGGCAGCCTTTATACAAAAATTGAAAGTGATATGCCGATCCTCGTTAGTGACTTATTAAAGTCTAACGTCGATACCAAAGCAGTTCAAAGTAAGCTTGATACTTTCCGCACTGAAATTGAACTGATTCAAGGTGACTCGGATTATACTCTGTGGGATGCATCATTAATCTTACTGCGAGAGGGCTTAGAGGCACTGCTTATTATTATGGCATTAGTATCGTTCTTAGAGAAATCTGGACAAAAAACAATGCGCAAATGGATATATGTTGGCGCATTAGTAGGCATCTTCGTATCAGCGATAGCAGCTGTTTTAATGTCGACACTTTTCCAATCTGCGACAATTGATACAAGTCGAGAGCTGATGGAAGGTTATATTGGATTACTAGCAGCAGCGATGATGATTGGCGTTGGTATTTGGCTCCATAGTAAATCAAGCGTGACAAGCTGGAATCGCTATATCTCCAAACAAATGGGCAATGCCATCTCAAGTGGCTCGGTGTTTGCGATGGCAGTAATTAGCTTCTTATCCGTTTTCCGTGAAGGGGCAGAAACACTTGTCTTTTATGCGGGGATTGCACCTAAAATGGAGACATCTCAATTTGTGCTAGGTATCGTAGTAGCACTTATATTATTAACTATTTTTGCAGTTGTGTTACTGAAAGCAAGTGGAAAAATTCCAATTCATAAATTTTTCGCAGTGGCAACAGTGTTAATCTATGTATTGGCGTTTAAAATAATTGGTGTCAGTCTGCATACACTGCAGCTAAGAGATACAGTCTCAACAACAATTGTAGATGGCTTGCCAGTTATGAGCTTCATTGGTTTTTATCCAACAGTAGAAACAATGATTGGACAAGCGATTTTACTTTTACTTGTTGTAGCTACGGTCATTTATAAAAAGAAACAAAAATAAATAGGAGGGGCAGATGAATTTATTTTCATCTGCCTTTTTGCTTTTCAATAAAAAAATGAATCTATATGAGCACTAAACAAAGGTTTATTTTTTTGTAAATTGGACGTTGATATAATTTACTGCATCGTTACAAAAGGAAAATAAATAGGCTCATTTTTACAATACAACTTTACGACTTTATGTAATTAATTGTATTGTTGCCTTTCCTGAACAAGTAGAAAAGGGTACTATTGTATGGGGAGGATGGATATGGTAAAAGATATAAAGAAAAGTATAGGATCGACACCAAAATGTGTGGTTGATTTCCGTTCCGACTGGGCGCTTTGCCGCTGACGCTTCGCTTTCGCGCAGAGCAGAGCTTCCTGGGGGCGTCCGATGAGCCGCTTCGCTGCGCTGCAGGGTCTCATCTGTGACGCTGATCCCCGAGGAGTCGCCCAGTCTCCACTCCAATCAACTATTTACATAGTAGACGTTTAAACTAAAGTCATCCACAACTTTTGGTGATGAACCAAAATATACACTATTCGCTAATTTTTTTCATACTATTTATTATCATTCAATGGTATTTCGTGATGACATTCAATGGGGGCAAATTATTGGAACTTCAATTTTATATTTCCTTTTTAATATATTTTACGATTGGGCAAATATTCCCTATAAATGGAAGAAGGAGTAACTTATTTGCGTTTTAATTCGAATAGGCTACATAAAATTACTACGAGAGCTAACTCAAAGTTGGATCTCTTTTGGCGGATGTCAAAGCCTCCACTGATATAGAGGAACTTAGAGGCAATTTATCTGTGTCAAAGCGAAGCAACAGCAACAATAGATTTTATCTGCTCGAAAGCAAAGCACCAGCAACAATAGATTTTATCTGCTCGAAAGCAAAGCACCAGCAATAATAGGTTTTATCTGTACTAAAGCCAAGCAACAGCACAATAGGGTTTTATGAACATCAACACATGACTCAGTGACCAACATCAAGTTGGCCTAAAGTAGACGGGGGAATGAAGATGGTTAGTGAAAAACACGGTAATGAAAGTAATGAAACCTACAGTTATAATACCTACAATATTTTTGCATATATTATAGGTATTCTATTTTCACCATTACTAGGGGTGATTATGGGAATTGTAGGTGTAATACAGCGTAAGAAAAATGCTTGGAGTATTATTATCATTTCAATTCTTGGTTGGGTTTTAAATGTATTGGTAATTAATAATCTATAAATGTGGCTTTACTAGAGTAGGGATTGTTTAATCATTGGTTACAATTTTTTTATGAATTTTTGCTTCCACAATCTAGGGGACTTATGCGTATTATAACTCATATACGAAAGTCCTTTTGTTATGTTGTTCTCTCATTTCCAGGAGCGCTTCGACATCTTCATATGTTGCATTGCATCTCTTTGAACAGTCAAAGCGGTGATTAATTTTAATCAATCTATTTTAGATACCATCCAGCTTTCAGCAAACAATATAGTGTTTTTTCTCAATTTTTGAGGGGGGATTGCTGACTTCCCCTCTTTCAGAAGTTAGTTATGCCAATGTGACGGACGTTTTAGGTGGGAGGGTAATTTTGTTTGTTGATTGCCCTGTGCTGAATTTATTTGCATTTGGGTTAAAAACATACTGCTAGAAAGGTCTGCGCCGCATAAATTGGCGTCACGTAAATCCGCACCTATAAAATCAACACCTTTTAAATCTGCATTTTGTAGGTTAGCGGCAATTAAATAAGCTCCTCTAAGATCAGTTGCTCTTAAATCCTTGCCCTTTAAATTCTTTCCAATCCAATCAACTCCACGATAGTCATACTTTCGAGCGCTTTTTCCATTAATTTTTTCGATAAAGCTTTGGCGAATTTGCTCACTTGTTTCTAACAGTAAAACATTCACCGGCAGTCGGAAATTAGGAATATCTATTGCTAGTATTGCATCTGCTTCTAGCTCAGTTGCACGCTGTAGCTGTTCTAATTGTCTATGTAGCTTGTTAAATAGGAATGAATCGACCGTATACGATAATGCCTCTGCGACGTAGGCAATCATTTCATACAGTTGTTCCATAATCGGAAAAACACGAAACATTTTCTCTGAAATTTCAGGGTGTTGTCGCCAGTCTTGTCCATGGAAAGTTGTTTGTGACACTTTTTGCCCTGCCCCTAAACAATCAAAAACTGTACATCCTTTAAACCCTTGATCTCTAAGTGTACTATGAATTTGACAGCTAAAATTGGATTGTAGATTAGGGCAAGGTGTGCCAGCTGCTTTACTAATGGCAAAGTCGCTAGAAGCAGCAATATTTAAAGCTGTGCAACATAGACCAAAACAGCTTTGGCAATCGGCCTGTAAGCCTTCACGTATTTTTTTTCCTATTGTATAATCGATTTTTTTTACTTCAGCCATGATGTTTACCTCACTTAACACATTAACTTTTTACATTTTATTCTATCACTTATTATGCGTTAAAAGGATAATTTTGTATGGATGAATTTATAATTGATCTCTAGATATTTACAAAATCGGAACAGCCGCCTATTGACAATTTATTGTAAAATGCTATAATTTTCATCGACAGACAGTCGGTCTATGAGGAGGGTTAAAAATGAGAAAAGAAGCGATGGAGCGCAGAAACGAAATACTGGATGTGGCTGATGAGCTTTTTGGTCAGAAGGGCTTTGATGGCACTAGTACTAACGATATTCTCAAAAAGGTCGGAATTGCACGAGGAACGCTGTATTATCACTTCAAGTCGAAGGAAGATATTATGGACGCGCTAATTGAGCGGTATAATGCTCAAATTTTAAGTGCAGCCACTCGAATTGCTGCAGATAAGAGCATAGCCGTTCACGAGCGAATTGTTCGTGTTGTGATGGCATTAAACATAAGTGATGGAAACGGCAAGGAAATTATTGACCATATACATAAGCCTCAGAACGCGCTTATGCATCAGAAAATACAAAAGGTTATTATGAACGGTCTTCCCCCAATACTGACGGAAATAATCCGTGAGGGGATTGAGCAAGGACTATTCAGTACACCGTATCCGTATGAATGTATGGAAATGATTGTGGCCTATACGAATACCGTTTTTGATGATGATATGGTTGATATAACCGATGAAGAACGTGCTGCGCGTATACCAGCTTTTGTCTTCAACGTAGAAAGACTACTCGGTGTCGAAAGCGGAAGTCTTATGTACATGATGAAAATGTTTGGCAATGGCGGTGAAGAAAATAGAAACAACGATGGTTGATTCAGAGGATATTTTCAAAAAAATTCTTCTGCTTTGGTCAGGGCAGCTAATTTCAGCAATAAGGAGCGGGCTTACAGTGTTTGGGCTTGCGATCTATGTTTTCCAGCAGACGGGAAAGGCATCGGCAATGACGCTTAGATTTTTACTTGCGTTTTTGCCTTCGCTTTCGGGTATACTTGCAGCTAATTGACGGCGGATTGCCTGCTAACACCGGTACAGGTTATGGTAAAGGAACGGGCTTACTCATCATAATCGCTGGCATTTTATTATGTGTTCCTTCGTTCATTCTGTTCAATTTGAAGTCAGTTAAAAAGCTTGAAAACAGAGGTGACGTATGTATTTCAGATTAATCCGTAATGACATTGCTAAAAGCAAACTGATAACGTTGACAACAATGATATTTGTCGCTGCTGCGGCCATGCTCGTTTCCCTTTCGGCGATACTTATTGTCAATCTTTCTGGTGCGATCGATTCTCTAATGAATCAAGCGAAAACGCCGCATTTTATGCAAATGCACTCGGGGGATATTGATACTGTACGACTTACGAATTTCGCGGAGCAAAACAACTATGTTGATGAATTTCAAGTGCTTGAGTTTCTTAATATGGACAATGGGCAAATTATTTTAGGTGATCGTTCGCTTGTAAATAATGTTCAAGACAATGGTTTCAGTATACAGAGTGAAAAATTTGATTATCTTCTTGATCTTGATGGAAACGTCATAAACGTATCCGATGGGGAGCTTTATGTTCCGATAAACTATATGAAGGACATCGATATAAAGGTCGGTGATAAAGCCGTAATCGGTGGAAAGAAATTTACTGTGGCGGGCTTCCTTCGTGATTCACAGATGAATTCTATGTTGTCTTCCTCAAAAAGATTTTTAGTTAGCCCGAATGATTACGTGGCAATAAAAGACAATGGAAGTACGGAATATTTGATTGAGTTTAGATTAAAGGATTTATCTGCGCTTAGTGAATTTGAAACTGCTTATGCCTCCGCAGGGCTTGAAGCGAACGGACCAACGATTACATATCCACTTTTCAAAACACTTAACGCAATTTCCGATGGGCTGCTGATAGCAGTTATCCTTCTTATAAGCGTTCTAGTCGTTGCAATCGCCTTTCTGTGCATCCGTTTTACACTCCTTGCGAAAATCGAGGATGATTACCGTGAAATTGGTGTTATGAAGGCGTTAGGGCTGCGTCTTTCTGACATTAAGAAAATTTATCTTGCGAAGTACACAGCGATTGCAGCAGCGGGGAGTATTCTCGGTTTTGCACTTTCGTTAATATTCAAAGACCTGCTTCTTGAAAATATCCGACTTTATATGGGCGAAAGCAAAAACGCTTCGTTTGCCGCGGTATTAGGAATAATTGGCATTCTGCTTGTATTCCTAGCGATAATTGCCTATGTAAGCGGAGTACTAAGACGATTTCGGAAAATATCTGCTGCAGAAGCAATACGTTTTGGCATTTCACAGGAAAAAAACGCAGGGACAAAGCGCTTTTGCCTGCATAGAAATAAGTTGCTTAACACGAATATTTTTCTCGGTATCAAAGATGTTCTTGCAAGGAAAAGACTTTACGCTACAATGCTTGCCGTACTTGTAATTTCATCATTTATCATAATTGTTCCACAAAACCTTTACAACACGATTTCCTCAACAAGTTTCATTAAATATATGGGTATTGGAAACTACGATATTCGTATCGATATTCAGCAGACTGATCATATTTCTAAAAAATCTGCCGAAGTTTTAACATCTATGAACAACGACAGGTTCATTTCAAAATATACCATCCTTACAACAAAGACATTTAAAACAAAAATGGAAGACGGTTCGGAAGAAAATATAAAAATCGAGCTTGGCGACCATTCGATATTCCCCATTCAATATACCGAAGGCAGAGCACCCGTAGTTGAAAACGAAATTGCACTTTCATCCTTGAACGCTGATGAAATGAGGAAAAATGTCGGTGATGTCATTACGGTCGTGAGGAAGGGGAAGGACATAAAGCTCACGGTAAGTGGCATTTATTCTGACATTACGAACGGCGGAAAAACGGCAAAGGCTGTTTTTACTGATAATTCGGAAGGTATAATGTGGAGCGTGATCTGCGCGAAGCTTTCACATAAATCTCTTGTTAATGAAAAAGTCTCAGAGTATGCGGACAGATTTACTTTCGCTAAGATTTCCAATATCGATGAATTTGTAACTCAAACATTCGGCTCGACTATAAAATCGGTAGGTAAGGCATCCATTGCTGCAATTGCCATAGCACTCATAATAACGGTACTAGTAACACTGTTGTTTATGAAAATGCTTGTCACAAAGGACAGATATTCTATTGCCGTTATGAAAGCATTAGGTTTTACAAACCCGGATATTACGATACAGTTTGCATCGCGAGCGGTATTCGTATCAATGATCGGAATTATTCTTGGTACTCTACTAGCAAATACACTCGGAGAAGTACTGGCAGGGGCGGTTATCTCCTCGTTTGGGGCGTCGTCGTTTAGTTTTTCAATCAATCCACTTTCCGCGTACGTGCTTTGTCCGTTAATGATGGTTTGCTCGGTACTAATCACAACAATAATTGGTACATCGGGCGCGGGGAAAATAAAAATATCCGAAAATATAAAGGAGTAGCTTATGAAGAAGATTATCATCGGTGAACATATTGTAAAATCTTTCGGCGAGGGTGATGAAAAGTGCAATGTTCTCGACGGAGCGTCCGTTGACATAAACGAGGGTGAGTTTGTTGCAATAATGGGACCCTCTGGTTCGGGTAAATCAACGCTAATGTTTGCATTAAGCGGCATGGACAGTATTGACGGCGGAAGGATTATTTTTGATGGCATTAATCTATCGTCAATCGGGGAGGTTGAACTTTCAGATGTACGTAGAACTAAAATGGGCTTTGTATTTCAGCAGCCAACGATGCTTAAAAATCTAAATCTTCTAGATAATATTATTCTGCCATTAATGCGCGAGAATAGAAAAAATGTTGCAAAAATATCAGAGAAGGCACGAGCACTTATGAAGAGAGTTGGTATAGAGGAGCTTAAAATGCGCGACATTACACAAGTTTCGGGAGGGCAGCTACAGCGAGCAGGGATCTGTCGAGCGCTTTTGAACAACCCGAAAATCATCTTCGGCGATGAACCAACAGGTGCTCTTAACTCAAAATCAGCACAGGAGATTATGGACATCTTTTCCGAAATTAACGAGGGCGGAACTGCGATAATGCTTGTCACTCATGATGTAAAGGTAGCGGCGCGGACAGAGCGTGTTTTGTTTATGCGAGATGGAAAAATCGTAAGTGAGCTAAAGCTTCCAAAGTTTGACGGAACGAATATTGATGACAGACTAGGGAAAGTAACGGAGAAAATGTGGGAAATAGGGATATAAGTTGTTAGATCAACAAAGGCTGAATGAGAATCTGGGGGGGAACGAATGCGTCCTGTAATAACGCCTTCTTGATCAACTTCCTGCCGACCAAGCAGCTCAGCGGACTGTTCCTTGCCTGGTTAGCGGCGGAATTTTGGGTTTTAGCGGCGATCCTCGCTTGGTTAGCGGCGGAATTCCAAGTTTTAGTGGCGATCCTTGCTTGGTTAGCGGCGCAACTCACACTTTTAGCAGCGAATGCCAACATAAGCCGGAACACTTCCGCCTCGGGAAATCACCCCCAATATTGCAGAAGACGCATATATTGCATTACAACTGAAGGAAGAAGCCTATTTTTTTAGGTTCTTCCTTTTTTTGCATTTAATGCTTGCAAACTTAAAAGTCATAGTGTAATATTTAACTAGTACACTATGACTCGAGGTGTTTATGTTGAAAAATTTTGCAGGGCTGTTGAAAAAGGAATGGTTGCTTTATAGGGCGTGGCTATTCAGTGGCATTTTTATTGGGATTATGCTGTCATTAATCGTTCCATATTTAATTAGGCGTTTTAGTGGTGAATTTACGATGGAAAACCAGCTGCCATTTTTCTTTTCGATATTAGTACTTTTGTTAGGTGGATTTTTTTCGATATTACAATATCTAGTTAGCATCCGTAATGACTTAAGGACCAAAGAGATCTGGCTGCATTCAACTAGTTCCATTGCGCAGCTTGTAGGTGTGAAAATTGTATTTTCCTTAATAGGATACGCTATCTTCAATTTTATCTTTGTAAGTATAGCTATATACAATATCAAAGAAGAGATTATAGGCAACTTCGCCCAAATGCTTTTATTGATTATGCTTGTTGTATCAATTATTGTTATTTTCCAATTGATGATGTTTGTGATAGTGCTACTATTTTTTGCATTTAATCTCCAAATGAAACACTTATTTGGTAACTTTTCTGTGGTTATCACTATGTTTACCTTTTTCTTTAGTTTGAATTTATGGTTCAAATTTACAGAAAGTAAATTATATGATAATATTTTCCATCGTATAGGTATTCCATTAACGGGTCTGGAACCATTTTTTCCGAAGTCACAAACAATGAATTTAAGTTGGGGCACCATGTATATCGTAGATGAAGTAGCAACTTTTATTTTGGTAGCCGTCCTATTTATCATAGCGACTAAGTGGTTTGAAAAGGTGGTTTTACGATGACAATCGACTTTTCACGTGATAAGCCCATTTATAGTCAGCTCGTAGATAGGATATGTGGGGACATCCTGAAAGGAAAGTTAGTGCTTGGGGATCGACTTCCTTCGGTTCGAGAATATGCAGTGGAGACAGGTGTTAACGTAAATACTGTGCAACGGGTGTATAAGGAGTTAGAAGCGATGAATATAACGGAAACCAAACGAGGTCAAGGTACATTTATTACAACTGAAGAAGGGCGAATTGCGCTTTTACGCGAAGAAATGAAAACACAATTAGCAGATCATTTTTTAACTTCCATTGAAGCACTTGGATTTTCAAAGGAAGAGATGATTGTTGTTTTACAAAATAAATCGTGAGGTGAAATAAATGCTACAGTTATCGAATGTTTCTTTTCGTTATATGAAAAAGCCTATTCTTCAGGATGTGTCATTTTCCTTTCCGGTTGGACAAATCATTGGGCTTGTTGGAGAAAATGGTAGTGGCAAGTCGACACTACTAAAAGTGTTGACAGGCATATTACGTCCATCAAGTGGGGAAGTATTGCTAAATGGAACACCTGTTACACGTAGAAGTGCTGATAAAATTGCTTATTTACCAGATATTGATTTATTTTTTGATTTTTACACAGGTGAGCAGCTTTTTCAGCATTATGCTTCTCAATTCGAAGATTTTTCGTATGATAAGGCATGTATTGTTGCGGAGTTTTTGCAAGTTGATAAAAGTGTGAAACTACGGCAATTATCAAAGGGCAATCGTGGTCGAATGAAAATGGCCGCAACTCTTGGGCGAGAAGTACCTTATTATGTAATGGATGAGCCATTTTCTGGTCTTGATCCTATTGTTCGTGAACAGCTCATTAAAGGGTTAATTCAATTTACTGATATTGAACATCAGACAATTTTATTATCAACACATGAATTATATGAAGTAGAGCCTATTTTAGATCAAATCATTTTATTGCAAAATGGTTCGATTATTGCACATGAGGAAGTAGAGACGATTCGAGATATGTCGAATAAGGATGCTGTGCAATGGATGAAGGCATTTTATAAGAAAGGGTGAAATTAATGACAACACAACCTATTGTTCAATTGCAAAATATTTCAAAAACCATTCGTGGTAAGCAATTGATTCAGCAATTGAATATCGATTTATATCCAGGTCAAATTACTGGATTTTTAGGACCGAATGGCGCAGGGAAAACGACGACAATCCGTATGATGACAGGGCTTATGCATCCAACTGAGGGGAACGTCATTATTGATGGTCTTTCCCTAAAGGACAATTATGAAGAAGCGATTAGTAAGGTCGGCGTAATTGTAGAAAATCCGGAAATGTATAAATTTATGACGGGCTATAAAAACTTACTGCACTTTGCGCGTATGCATAAAAATGTGACAAAAGAGCGTATTGAAGAGGTCGTTAAACAAGTTGGTCTTGAGAAACGCATTCATGAAAAGGTATCAACGTATTCGTTAGGGATGCGTCAGCGTTTAGGACTTGCACAGGCACTGCTTCATCGACCAAAATTTTTAATTTTAGATGAACCAACAAATGGGCTGGATCCAGCAGGTATCCGAGAGTTTCGTATGTATTTACGTAAAATCGCGGCGGAGGATGGAGTATCTGTTTTTGTCTCCAGTCATTTATTATCCGAAATTGAGTTAATGTGTGATCGAGTAGCTGTTATACAAAATGGCAAACTCATTGATATTCGTGATATCAACGTTGAAACTTCTTCGTTTTATTATATTGAAGCTACACCAAATGATCAGGCTGCAGCACTTCTACAAAAGCTTGATTACAACTTTGTGACAGAAAATAACGGTTATGTGGTGGAAATAAAGAAAGAGGATATACCGAAACTAATAATGCAATTTGTGAATGAAGGAATTCAATTATTTGCTGTACAACCGCATCAAAAAACGTTAGAGGATCAATTCTTAGAAATGACAGGAGGTGGCCAAATTGCTGAAGCTAATTCAAAATGAATGGATGAAATTATGGCATAAAAAAGGAACTTGGGTAATGGTCGCGCTAGTTATCCTCTTTATTATTGGTCCAGGTATTATGCTGAAATACTTTGATACAAAAATAACAGAAGATATAACGTGGCAGGAAAGTGAACAACAGGCCATTAATAATAATAAAGAGTTTATGAACGAAGACAATATATCGGTAGAGGATAAAAAATACTTTGAGGAGCAAATT
The DNA here is from genome assembly GCF_023242215.1 of Lysinibacillus sp. Ag94. Lineage (NCBI taxonomy): Bacteria > Bacillati > Bacillota > Bacilli > Caryophanales > Bacillaceae > Lysinibacillus > Lysinibacillus sp. Ag94. Next base: position 1,917,318 of record NZ_CP096780.1, read on the forward strand.
GCTATTTCGGAGTATCGATTAGCCAATAATGTGCCGTCACAAGTAGATGGTAGCGTAGAGAGTTTTATGTCATTGACAGGTGGCATGCTGACTTTAGTGACATTGTTTACAGTTATTACTGCAGCAAGTATTGTATCTAGTGAATTCTCTACTGGTACGATTAAAATGCTATTAACGCGTCCGGTTTCCCGAGCAAAAATATTAACGTCAAAATTACTTACAACTTTCATATTTGGACTCTTATTGTTTGTTGTCAATGTAGTAGTAAGTGCTCTTGTTGGACTGATACTATTTGGCGGTACAACTGGTGTTGAGCTAGAAATGGTCAATGGTCAAATTGTTGAAAAAGCAGTATGGAATGATTTAGCTTATCACTACTTACTTTCTGGCGGAAGCTTTGTTATGTCAATTTTGTTTGCTTTCTTAGTGGGCTCAGTTTTCCGTTCAAGCTCTTTAGCGATTGGCTTAACGATGTTCTTATCTTTTACAGGTGGAATGATTGTGATGTTCCTAAGCAGATTTAAAATCGTTAAATATATTTGGCTAACACATTCAGACTTAACACAGTATGAAAAAGGCAATTTTATAATAGATGGTATGACAATGCCATTCTCACTCACAATTCTTGCGATTTACGCTGTAATTTTCCTTGTGATCAGCTATATGACATTTATGAAACGTGATGTAACAGCATAAAAATGCGTTAGCTTTCATGAACTGCACCTCAATTGTTAGAAATATAACTAACAATTGGAGGTGCTTTTTTTGTCTGGATGAGACAATTTTTAGAATATAAAATACATACAGGTTGAATACAAGCTATAAAAATCGAAAATTCTGAAAATTGGTTGTTTTTTTCTAGATAAAGAATATAATAGATAGTACAATAATTGGTATAGACAACTATACCTAAAGGGGGGCGGAAAATTGTTAGCTTTCTTACAAAAAATTGGTAGGTCGTTAATGTTTCCAATCGCTACTTTACCAGCAGCTGCATTACTATTACGTTTAGGCTCTGATGATATGCTTGGTGCAGTACCGAATAACGTTGTGCATTATATTGCGAGCATTATGGCTGCTTCAGGTGATGCTATTTTAGGTAATTTACCCATTATTTTTGCAATCGGTATTGCTATAGGCTTTGCGCACGATAATAGTGGTGGTGCTGCGTTAGCAGGTGCCATTGCCCATCTTATATTAGTCGCAGTCTTAGGGGCCGTTAATAAAGACTTAAATATGGGCGTATTTGGCGGTATTATTGCTGGTGTTACAGCAGGTTTACTGTATAACAAATTTTATAATGTTAAATTTCCAGAATGGTTATCCTTCTTTGGAGGACGGCGATTTGTACCGATTATAACGTCTATTACAATGGCGGTTTTAGCTAGTATTTTAGCTTTAGTGTGGGGACCAATTCAAGGTGGAATCGATGCAGTAGGGAACTGGTTTATTGGTGCAGGATCACTTGGGGTTGGAATGTATGGTTTTTTCAATCGTCTATTAATTCCAGTCGGTCTACATCATGTTATTAATACAATCATCTGGTTTGATTTTGGCGAATTTACAAATGCTGCAGGCGAACTGGTCAAAGGGGATATCCATCGCTTTTTAGCTGGAGACCCAACAGCAGGACATTTCCAAGCAGGTTTCTTCCCAATCATGATGTTTGGATTACCAGCAGCGTGTCTTGCGATGTATTTTGCAGCGAAAAAGGAAAAACGTGCAGTAGTCGGTGGTATGTTTGTATCCATCGCGTTAACAGCATTTTTAACAGGCGTGACAGAGCCGATTGAATTTACCTTTATGTTCTTATCACCTGTACTTTATGGTATCCATGCTGTATTAACAGGTATTTCGCTTGCGATCTCTTATATGATTGGATTCCGTGATGGTTTCGGTTTTTCAGCAGGTTTAATTGACTATTTATTAAACTTTGGTTTAGCAGATAGACCATTGCTATTAATTCCATTGGGATTAGGTTTTGGCGCTATTTACTTCGTTATTTTTTATTTCTTAATCAAGAAATTAGACTTAAAAACACCTGGTCGTGAGGATGAAGAGGAGGACGGAACGGAAGCTGATTCAGCTCTATCTAACGATTTAGATGTTCGAGCTTACAAAACAATCGAAGCGTTAGGTGGACCAACTAATATTAAGCAAGTTGACTACTGCACAACCCGTCTTCGTATGACTGTTGGCAATGTGGATCAGGTGGATGAAAAAATGTTAAAACAAACGGGTGCGCGAGGTGTTATGCGAATTAATAAGACAAACGTACAAGTGATTATCGGTACATCCGTCGAATTTTTAGCTGAAGCTATGAAAGATCGCCTGAAAAAAGGTAACCCAACTCCTGCACATATTTCTGTACAGCAAGATCCGTCTGTTATTAAAGAGACTGTAGCACAAGCAACAATTTCTTCAGATGATTTTGAAATGCCCATGACAGGTGATTTAATACCGTTAGCTGAAGTGCCTGACGAAGCCTTTTCATCAGGTATAATGGGACCAGGTTTTGGCATTCATCCGACAGATGGTACGGTTTATGCACCGTTTGATGGAAGAGTAGTCATGATTTTTCCAACGAAGCATGCTATCGGCTTAAAATCCGATACAGGTGTAGAAATACTAATTCATGTTGGTTTAGATACTGTCAAGCTAAACGGTGAAGGGTTTGAAATGATAGTTTCAGAGGGGCAGTTGATTCAACGGGGTGATCCGTTATTAAAAGCAAACTTAAAGAACATTAAAGACAAAGTACCTTCTATCGTCACACCAATTGTATTTACAAATTTAATTGGACGAGGAGTTACACTTGAAAAATCAGGTTTCCAACGAGCTGGTTCTAATAATATTATTTCTATTAAAAAGTAATAAACAAGGATTTGAATAAAAAGGGAAGATTACAACTTTTAGAATGTGATTTACAAGGAATGGAGCTTTAATGAATTTGAGGAAAGGGGCATCTAGAATTGAAATTAGAACGTTATTCTTCTAGAAATGAATTATACGCTCGTGCAGTAGACATTATAACGAATGCAAAAAATAACGGTGCTACAACGTTCGGTTTAGCTACAGGAGGTACAATGGAACCGCTATATTCTAAAATCTGTGAGACTGAGGTTGATTTTTCCGATTGTATTAGCTTTAATTTAGACGAATATGTTGGACTAAGTGCTAAACATGAACAAAGCTATGCATATTATATGGCTACACATTTATTTCGTCATAAAGCGTTTAAAGAAGCCTATTTGCCGAATGGTTTAGCTGATAACCCTACAGAGGAAGCTGCACGCTATGAATCTTTATTACAACAGCATCCGTTAGATTTCCAATTGCTTGGTATTGGACAAAATGGCCATATCGGTTTCAATGAACCAGGAACAGCATTTGATTCATTGACACATCTGATAACGCTTGAACAATCTACTCGCCAAGCAAATGCACGCTTCTTTGATTCTATCGAAGAAGTTCCGACGCAAGCCATAACGATGGGGATTCACTCCATTATGCGCGCAAAATGCATTTTGTTAATCGCTGTTGGAGATGCAAAACGTGATGTTTTAAAACATGTACTTGCTTCTGACTATACGGAAGATGTGCCAGCAAGTGTTTTAACAATGCATCCAAATGTTGTGATATTAACAGATTTACAAGAGTAGGGAAACGTCCTCGGTATGTCCAGCTAGTCATGTACTATTAGACAAAATAAAAAGCAGTTGAAGATACAAGAAATTGTAGAGCTTCAACTGCTTTTTTTGCAGGTGTACATAAGTTAAAGTCTCCGGCGGATGTCACGGCGGAAAGGGGTTAATAAAGGATGTTAGCCTAAATCCTCGCATCCATTGCGACAAAGGCTATCTGCCCTGCATCTGTGCCGCTGCCGCTACGCTTTCGCGCAAAAAAACATCTGAGCCAATTACGGACGCAATTATGCCAAGGCGTTAATGTTGTGTAGAAAATGTTTCAAGATGTAAATAGAATTCGATATAATGAATAAAAAACTAGAGAGGCGTGTCTATGGAAACAGAATGGTTACGAACTTTTATTGTTGCAGCGAAAAAAGAGATTTTTGAGAGACGCAGAACAACGTGATGTTTTTGTCATCTGATTTACAAAGATGTAGTTAATAATTAATATAGAGCAAGAATTAAAGATTTCTCTAACTTAAAGTTCAAAATCTAAAAAATTCATTAACAGGTTATTAGCTTGTGAGTATGTATGAAATTTGTTTTATGAATTCTTATATAAAGTTGGTGTAATTGGAACATGAAAGTGTTAATCGTAGATGATGAAGAAAAGATTACAGAGGTATTGGCATCTTATTTTGAAAAAAACGGAGATTATACATATGTTGCACATACTGGAGAATCCGCAATCCAAATGATTGATCAAGTACCTCTTGATATGATTATTTTAGATTTAATGTTACCTGATATAGCCGGTGAAGACATTTGCCATTATGTAAAATCAAATTACGATATTCCTGTGATTATGCTTACAGCAAAAATCTCTATTGATGATAAAGTAATTGGATTTGAAATGGGTGCAGATGACTATGTCGTTAAACCATTTCACCCTAAAGAAATATTAATAAGAGCAGAGAGGTTGTTACCCAGTTCATATAAAAACCAAATTATTATTTTAGGAAAGTTGGAACTCCATAAAGAGGAAAGAAAAGTATTAGTAAATCATCAAAGTATTCAGCTCACACCACATGAATTTAGCATTTTACTATTACTAGCTGAAAATCCTAAAAAGGTTTTTAGCAGGGGTGATATTATTCAAAAAATATATAGCTTTGATTCGGACATGAATTCACGTATTGTGGATCAACATATTAAAAATATCCGTAAAAAAGTTAAGGAAGAGTACATCCAAACTGTCTTCGGTTTGGGCTACAAAATAAATGAAAAGGTTATAAATCAATGAAGTTTCATATAAAAATTGCCTTAATTATAGCTATCTTTTCTACAAGCATACTTTTATTTATCACAGGGATATTACTGTATAAAGGTCATGAACATTTGATGATGCTCCATATTACAGATTCTAAGGAATTAATTCACCATTTTGATATGGCATTAAGGGAAACGGCCATGTGGTCATTAGGCCTTTTGCTTATTTTTATACTAATTTCTAGTTTGTTAATTGCAAAAACATTAACGAAACCTATCCAAGAACTGAATCATTTTGCGTTAAGATTAGTGCGTGGAGACCGGCACTTAAAGATCAGCTATACAATTAATGATCAAATTGGTCAATTAGGTAGATCACTGATGAAACTAGATGAAACGTTAAACACTTATGAACTCCGTCGTAAAGAAATGACACAGGATCTTGCACATGAAATTCGTAATCCATTAGCCTCAATAAAAAGCTATTTAAGTGCATTTGAAGATGGGATTTGGACAGCTACTCCAGCTCGTTTGAAAGCATGTGTTGAGGAAATTGATAGGCTAATTCTTCTTGTTGGAGAATTGGATACCTTAAATGATATTAATAATCCTACATTTAAGGTCATGATGAAAGAGCAACCGATTGCTAATGTAATTGAAAAGTCTGTGATTACCTTGGCAAGTGAATTACTTGAAAAAGAAATTCAGGTAGATTTAGATTTAGACAAAACAATCCATGCAAAGGTAGATGCTTTGAGATTGAATCAAATTCTACACAATATTATAAAAAATGCTATGTACCATGTGCAAAAAGATGGCATTATACTAATTAAATTATTTAAAGAAAATGACGATTATATAATTCTTGTACATGATAATGGAATTGGTATGGATGAAGAAACAAGTAAAAAAATCTTTGAGCGAAATTATCGAGTGGAAAATCGATATACTGGCAATGGTATTGGTATGACAATTACCAAAAAACTTGTGGAAGCACATAGCGGTACAATTTCCGTCAAAAGTGAAAAAAATAGAGGAACTACATTTTGGATACAAATGCCTCTTTCTACATAATTCCTACACAACTGTTCTATATACTTATGGTGAAAGGAATGGTTGATATGAGGAAAATAGTATTAGTAGCAAGTATTATCGCAAGTTTGAGCATACTTGGGGCTTGTAGCCAAGGAAATAGTAAAGATATGAAGGACATGGATCATGACAAGATGAAGATGGAAGGTATGGATCACTCTTCAAAAGATATGAAGGACATGGATCATGACATGATGAATGGTCATGAGAGTCATAGTAATGTCGTTAGTTTAAATAATTCGACAGGAGTAAATGAAGTAAAAATCCCTGCTGAACTTAAACGTAATAAAAAAGATGAAGTTGTATACACAGTTAGGGCACAAAAAGGAAAAACAGAAATATTCGATGGTGTTCAAACAAATACGTATGGGTATAATGGGTCGTTTCTCGGCCCGATGATTCGTCTTGTAAAAGGTGAAACTGTAAAGATTAGAACTATAAATGAACTGGATGAGGATACAACTTTTCATTGGCATGGACTAGAGGTGCCGGGGGAAAAAGATGGTGGTCCACAAAGCATTCTTAAACCAGGCGAAGAAAAAACCCTCGAATTTAAAGTGAATCAGGAAGCGGCGACGCTATGGTTCCATCCTCATCCACATGGAAGAGCGGCTGAACAGGTATATAACGGACTTGCAGGCTTGATTTACATTGAAGATGATCATTCAAAAAGTCTAGGATTGCCAAATGACTATGGGAAGAACGATTTTCCTTTGATTTTCCAAGATAGAACATTTGATGAGAAGAAACAATTGAATTATAGTGCTGCAATGAACACGGACGGCACGATTGGAGATACATTATTAATAAATGGAACGTACAATCCTAAATTAACTGTAAACAAAGAGAAAGTGCGTCTTCGCTTATTAAATGGGTCAAATGCGAGAAATTATACGTTTAAATTGAGTACTGGGGATTCCTTTCTTCAAATCGCCACGGATGGTGGTTTCTTAAATGAACCCGTTTCTTTAAAAGAGATGACACTAACGCCATCCGAAAGGGCAGAAATCGTAGTTGACTTTTCAAAAATCCAGAACGTGAATGACCTAGCTTTAATAAATGAGGATGGATCTGTCCTTTTACCACTTGTAGTTACTGATCAAAGTGGAGAAACGAGTATGGTCCCTAAAAATTTGAATGATCTTTCATTGGAAGATAAAGAAATGGATTTACCTGTTACAAAAAAAGTGGAACTCTTTGGGATGATGGACATGGTCACGATAAATGGCAAGAAATTTGATCCGGAAAGAATTGATTTTACCCAAAAACAAGGTGTTACTGAGGTATGGGAAATTTATAATAAGCCAGATATGATGGGTGGGATGATTCATCCATTCCATATTCATGGAGCACAATTTAAAATACTCTCACGCGATGAGAAAAAGCCACCTGAAAATGAACAAGGATGGAAGGACAGTATCTCCGTAAAACCAGATGAGACAGTAAAAATAGCTGTACAATTTAAGCATAAGGGCGTCTACATGTTCCATTGTCATATTCTGGAGCATGAGGATAATGGAATGATGGGTCAAATTAAGGTGGATTAATGTTTAATTGTAGTTAAAATGCAGTTTGCTTAAAATCCTGTGTTAATTTTTAATACGGGATTTTTCTTTTATGTTTTTTTCGAGAGGATATTGAGGCATGTTAAGCAGTTTATCTAAAATAGAAGGTGTTTATAGATGTATAGTTTATTTTCGAAAATAAGCCAAGTCATTAGTGGACCGATTACAGTTTTTTTAAACTCTTACGAACATTCCCCGTTCATTATTGCGATTCTTCTTGGATTAATAGGCGCTTTAGCACCTTGTCAATTAACGGGGAACATGAGTGCTATCACCTTTTATGGAAGTCGGACTTTGCAAATGAAAAACAATTGGCAAGAAATTGTGTTTTTTATTCTAGGGAAAGTCGTTGTATTTAGTTTAATAGGTTTCTTCGCCTGGCTTTTCGGTCAGTCCTTTGAAACTGAGATGACTAAGTATTTTCCTATTTTTCGCAAAGCACTTGGTCCGATCATGTTCATAACAGGACTCGTGCTAATAGGAATTTTAAAATTAAAATTTTTAAATCGAATTCCTAATTATATTCCGACTGTATTAAAAGAAGGTAAAATTGGCTCCTTTCTGCTGGGCGCTAGTTTTTCCATAGCCTTCTGCCCTACGATGTTTGTGCTATTTTTCGTGTGGTTAATGCCAACAGTCGTAACCTCCTCATATGGTGTAGTGTTACCGGCCATTTTTGGTATAGCAACTTCAGTACCACTACTAGTGATACTGGGGCTTGTTCATTTCTTTGACGCAAAAAGATTCATTATGCGTACAAGTATGAAAATGGGAAGAGTGATACAAATTGTGGCGGGTGTTATGCTGATTATTATAGGCATAGCAGATACGATTACATACTGGGGATTGTAGTAGAGAGGAAGAAGCGCCTTTGCTGAAGCCTATAAACATCGTAATTAATTTGAATTTCACTTTTTATCTAAAGTGGGAATATATGATTGGGGTGATTTAATTCAAGAATTATTGAAAATCGGTATTTTCACACGAATTTTTTTATAAGAGTGCTAAAATGCATTGGGGTGAGATTATGGATGAACGAAAAAGACTAATGCAGCAAAAAATAAAAGTTGTCAAACAAAAAAATCAGAGAACTAATTTAATGAATTTATTTCCTAAACATATTTCAAGTGTTATAGAAAAAAGTGAGTTGATTACTTCTCCAGAATTAGAAAAAATTTTAAATAAAGTTCACGAGAAATGGAATTATGAATTACATAAAGTGGATTTTGCGATTAAATATAGTGATTTCAGAAAAGAATTTAGTTGGGAACAAGAGGTTATTCATTATGTGGAAGGAATTACAATTGAAAATAGATTAGTGTACTTGTTTTTTGGCATAGATGATTGTCCAATCTTTCTTGTTGACGGAAAATGGGCATTATTGAACTTTAGACTTCTATGGGAACATATCAACAATGATGCTATTTGGATTATTAGTCAAGATTTTAGCCATGGTGTTCTAGTTTCTCACTATCTAGGCTATTTAGAACACGATCCGAACCCAAAAGAAATAATATACGCAATTACCAAATGGGGTTATTAATCAAAATATTATAGTAGGGTCTTTATGTACTAATAACGATAATCTATACCCGATTGTTACGGGAAACGGGAGTCATAATAGCGACATCATCTTTAAATATTTTCACCTCAGTTTAATTAAACTGTCTCTTACCCTTCGTTTTACAGGAGAATTTTTGATTTCATTATTTGTAACGTGCTTTTATGTATAATAGAGCAGATACTGAAACATATACAGAAAGAGTGAAAAAAATGATTAGTGCAACATTATTATTTATCCTCGCAGGAATTGGCGAAATAGGGGGTGGTTATTTAATTTGGCTTTGGTTAAGAGAAGGTAAACCATTTTATTGGGGAGTTATAGGCGGGATTGTGTTGGCTTTATATGGAGTTGTCGCTACTTTTCAGTCCTTCCCAACCTTTGGAAGAGTTTACGCTGCCTATGGAGGTGTTTTTATTGTCCTTTCCATTTTGTGGGGCTGGGGAATCGATGGGAAAAAACCAGACATCTTGGATTTCGTTGGAGCAGGCATTTGTTTAATTGGTGTTTTGGTGATTTTAATCCCTCGTTCATGATAGATAGAATGTTTTTATGAACCTTCACAATTTGTGTAAAATCATGCTTGTGAGGGGTTTTTTTACTTTAAATTAAGGCGGTTTTTGAAAATGCTATGAAGAATATTTAAAGTAAATGAAAATATACATTCTAGTTGTTTACTTAAATTACTGGATATAACCAAGATTTATTCCTTGAGTGTAATCAAAAAGTACAAAAAGAAGGACTTTAAGAACTTGAAATCGAATATCTTATAGCAATCCCAGAAATGTTTGGAGGTTGCCATTTTGCTACTATATTTTTAATACCTATCATCTACCTAAAAATGAAAGAATAATTTAGGAGTTGATATAAGTTGATATACCAAAATTCTCTCGATGGAATTTCTTCTGAAATGTTGAATGGCTTTTTTGTAGATTGGCCGAATCCACCTAATCCACAAACTCACTTAAAGCTGTTAACAAACAGTAGTAAGATAGTCATTGCTTTAGATGATCATACGAATCAAGTAGTAGGATTTATAACAGCGATTAGCGATGGCGTTTTATCTGCCTACATTCCGTTCCTTGAAGTTTTGCCGGAGTATAAAAATAAAGGTATTGGCAAGGAATTAGTCAAACAAATGTTAAAGGAACTTGAAGATATCTATATGATTGATTTATGTTGTGATGATGACTTAGTCCCTTATTATGAGAAGTTAGGAATGTTAAAATCAAACGGAATGCTCGTTAGAAATTACGAAATGCAGTCTGGAATTAAATAAATAGCAAGAAAAACGCTTGGATATTTTCCGAGCGTTTTTACGTGCTACGTTAATTATCAGCGATTTCATGTGTGTAATGGCTGTTATTTTTTTATGGCAACAAAACGTAATCTGCAATAATCAGCAAACCATTGATGATTCTGATAAGATTTTGACTGTAATAATTTTTCACATTTTTCATAAATCTGTTCTTTTTCAGTTTCTGATAAATGCTTTAGCATATTATAACTGAACATTTTTAGCCAATTACGTAGCCCGTTTTCGCCTAGAAGCGGTGTTGGGCGCTCATATAGCGTATCATTTCAACTGTAAATCCAGCGCCTTCTAATTTCGACTGATATTCTTCTAAAGTTGGAAAATACCAAGGGAAGTAATCCTCAATATAAGACAGTTTTAATTCCTCCATACTTTTTTGCAGTGCCCAAACAATAGACGCAATATTACCGTGACCTCCCATTTCAGCAACGAAACGACCACCTTTTTTGACTAATACCCGTTGGCTTAATTGGTTCATTGAAAGCCCCAGCCGGATTGTAATCGCTGAAAGCCATTCATTCACACACTTTATTGTGTTACCAAAATAAAGTTGTTTTTTTGTCAACATTTTTCGGGTAAGTAGGTACCATTTGTCAATACGTGTAATATGATATAAAAAAATAAGGGATGTGGTATGATGACTTGGTTAATCATTTTGGCTTTTACTTTTTCATCTAGTATTGATAATTTGGGTGTCGGACTTTCTTACGGCATTCGAAAGATAAATGTTAGATTTGATAAAAATATTTTAATCTCGATCATTTGTTTTCTAATGAGTATGGCAGGCATTACATTTGGCGTATGGCTGTCAAAAATTCTTCCAGGTATGCTTCCTGTTGTCATCGGAGCGATATTATTATGTATAATCGGAATTCGGATTATTCTTTTGGCGAAACCGCGGAAACAAGAAACTTCAAAGGAGAATAAAAACAATGCTAATAATAATGTTCAAGATATTTTAAGAAATCCCGAGGAAGCTCAATTCAATAAGTCTGGGGAAATTGGATGGGGAGAGGCTGTACTTCTCGGCATTGCCTTAGCGGCGAATGCATTAACGAATGGTGTAGGTGCAGGTCTACTTGGTCTTTCACCACTTGTCATCTCGATACTTGCTGCAATTGGGAGTTTTATTACTGTTTGGTTAGGTGTCAAGTTAGGGAGTAAAGTAGCAGATGTTCGGATTGGTTCATTTACTGTAGGGCAATTTGGAACAATAATTAGTGGAGTAATGTTGATAATCATCGCTTTTGCTGCTTTCTTCTAATTAATTTGTTGACAAAATGTCAACATAATTATACACTTCTTGAGAATGATCATTTCATGTTTGACACTACTTTAAGCCTGTAAGAAGGGAGAATCGATAATGGCTGAACAGAAAAACAGTACACTTGGTTTAATGCTGAGAGAGTTATTGAAAGAACGTTCATTATCTATGCGGAAGTTTAGTGAACTCACTGGAATCGACACAGCTACGATCTCACGGATAATAAATGGTAAGAGAAATGCGACACCACAACATTTAGAAAAATTTGCAGAATGCCTTGATGTTCCTTTAATCAATCTTTTTGAAGCAGCAGGATACCCAATTGAACAGAGACAAGAAGAATCAGATTCAGATATTCATACCTCTGTTGACGCAATACAATCTCTTCTTAAATCTTCTAATGTTTATGATGATGAATTTTCGGTGTCTCACGTTGAACAGAAACTAGAAAGCTATGGACTCTATGCGCAAACAGAGGAAGGTAAAAATTCGATTCTTAATGATTTTGACGAAAAAATAAAGAGTGTAGGAAGCATTGGGCCGTTTATAAGCAAATTAAAAGAATTATATGAGAAGTTTACATTGGGGAAGGGAACTATTTTTGAACTAACCTTAATTGGAAGTACATTATTATATTTTATTATTCCAGTAGATGTTATACCGGATTATTTATTTCCTATTGGTTATCTAGACGATGCAATAGCTGTGCAACTCACTACAAATGCATTACTAAAAAAATAACTTAGACTTAAGTGATAGGTGGATTTATTTATGAAAAGAAGCAAAAAGGGCCGTAAATGGCTAAGGAATTTGTTCTTAGCATTCGCATTAGTAATCGTAGCAGGGATTATTTATGGAGTTTATCAATATAATAGCGGATTGGCTATGGCAGACGATAGTCATTTAAAAGATAACGAAAAGGCGTTTGACCCATTCGAAGGAGCGGATGTGCAATTTGGTCAAATTAATGTGCTATTAATGGGAAGTGACGCTAGAGACGAGGATGGTAGATCGGATAGTTTAATGATTGCTCACTACGATCAAACGACAAATGATGTCAAGCTTGTTTCAATTATGAGGGATACGTATGTCGACATCCCAGAGCACGGAATGAATAAAATAAATGCTGCTTTTGCTTTAGGTGGTCCTGAACTTGTAAGGAAAACAATTAAGCAAAATTTTGATATTGATGTAAATTACTACGCTCTTGTAGATTTTAAAGGATTCCCTAAAATTATAGATCTTTTAGCACCTGATGGGATAGAGGTTGATATTCCTTATGAAATGTCTCATGGAATTGGTATGACATTACATCCTGGGGAACAAGTTTTACATGGAAACGAGTTATTAGGTTATGTACGTTTCCGTCACGATCGCTTAAGTGATTTTGGGCGAGTGGAACGCCAGCAAGAGGTTTTGGGTAAGGTGAAAGAACAAATCGGTGTTTCGAGCTTAATGAATTTGCCAAAAATACTTGGCGTTGCAGATTCCTACATTGATACAAATGTTGATAATAAAACAATCCTTACAATTGCAAAAGGGATAGTAAAAGGGAACTCTAAAGGTATTGATACTTTACGAATTCCTGTTGCAGATGGCTATGAAGACAAACGTGTCAACGTAGGTGACGTCTTGGATATTGACCTCGATAAGAACAAACAGGCATTAGAAGACTTTTTATCATCAAAGGACAATGAAAAAAATGAGTAAGTACTTTACTAAAGGTGACAACATCATTAAGTAGTCAGTAGAGCAAAAATTAGAGTATGTTTTGAACTATTATTTCAAAACATACTCTTTTGTTATTTTATAGGTCCTTTACCATCAGATTCGTGAGCTAAATCACTTTTGCTATCAAATTCCTTGTGCAAGCAAATCTATTAAACTTTCTCCAAATGTTGAAATAAAGTCATATTTTTGATCACATAAGCATTTGTTTCGATGAACGCTATCAAAATAAAGGCGTTTTTTTAGAAAATTACGTGGGATGATGAAGTGCGGCCTAGAATAGAAAAAGGTAGCTGACAAACTCATCAGCTACCAATCTTATCTTTCAAGCTTTGTTAATGTTTTACCGCTCCAACCAAAGATAATCGTCAAAATTGGTCCTAGTAGACAGAAGAAAGTAAAGGGCAGGTAAGTTGTTGTTGGTATATCTAGTACACTAGCAATGAAAATACCACAAACACTCCATGGAACAAGAGGGTTGACTACAGTACCTGCGTCCTCCATAACACGGGATAAATTTTTAGGGGCAAGTCCTACCTTTGCAAACTGTGCTTTAAAAGCTTCCCCAGTAAGTAGGATAGATAAATATTGCTCACCAATTAATGTGTTAATACCAATCCCCGTAATGGCAGCTCCTGTAATGACAGAGCCAGCGCTTTTAAATAAGCTCTCTACCTTCGCTAAAATACTTTGAATAATGCCAAGCGTAAATAATAGACCGCCCATTGTTAAAGCTAATAAGACTAAGGAAATTGTAAATAGCATACTGTTCATACCGCCTCGACTCAGTAATGCATCCACGTCTTTATTCCCTGTAGAAGATACATAGCCCTCAAAAAGGATTTTAAAGACATTCGATAGTGCAATCGGTTCTTGTATGTAGGCAAGTCCTACACCAATAATTGAAACAACTGCGAGTGTGATAAGTGCAGGCGCTTTGTAAAAAGTCATAATAACAAGAACAACAATTGGCAATAATGTATACCAATGAATAAGTCCAGTAGACAGTAATCCATCTTTAAATTGCTCAACTGTTTCAAATGAAGTATTTGCTTCTGTTGGTGATAATATTGCATAAAGGACGAATGAGATTACGAATGCTGGAATCGTTGTCCAACCCATATTTTTAATATGCTCGAAAAGATCGACGCCAACCGTACCAGATGCAAGATTTGTTGTATCCGATAACGGAGACATTTTATCACCAAAGAAAGCTCCTGAAACAATCGCACCAGCTGTTATTGCTAAAGAGATGTCCATTGCACCAGCAATTCCCATAAAGGCAACGCCAACAGTTGCTACAGTAGTTAAAGAACTACCTACAGAAACACCAACGATACTACAAATCAAAAATACGATCGCAAAGAAAAAACTTGGTGTAATAGTTAAAAAGCCGTAGTAGATAAGTGTTGGAATTGTGCCACCCATAATCCAACTGGAAATTAAAATACCAATAAAGAAGAAAATAAAAACAGCCCCAAGTCCAGCACTTGCACCAGCAATCATACCAGTTTCAAGCTCACGAAAAGGAACTTTTTTTAGTAATCCATAGGCAATTAAAAGTGAAATGACAAGAAAAATAGGTATATGGGGTGTTGCTTTTAAAAAACCAATACTGAGCGCCATCATGGCAATTATTAATAGTATTATAAAGCTTGCCTCAATAAATCGAGGGTTACTCTTAGCTTCAATTCGAAACATGCTAATCCTCCTACTTGTTACTTCCTCGCTTCAACGCGGTGAAGCCTAAAAGAATTATAGCACGCTAATATATTTTGTCAATCGATTGATAAATATTGTCAATGAAATCGATAGGAGTTTTTCTCAATGGAGATTAAAATAATCCCATGCATTTTTTACAATTAATGTACAAGTCATGATGATAAAAATAATACGCATCATTTTTGTCCCACGTTTCAGCGCAAATTTTGACCCCATTATCGCACCGAAAATCATAACGAAGCCCATAGGTAGACCGTATACAAAATTAACCTTCCCTAATAGTAAAAACATAGCAAGCGCTGCTAAGTTCGATGTGAAATTAAAGGCTTTTGCATTTCCCGCTGCCTGTAAGAAATCATTTCCCATCATTAATAAAAGGAAAATAAAAAAAGAACCAGTACCAGGCCCGAAGAAACCATCGTAAAAGCCAACAGCAGCAAAAGCGCCAACGAAGGCTATTTTCTTAAGAGTACTTAATGATCGCTCTTCAGGTTTTTGACCCCAATCTTTTTTGAAAACCGTATAAGCTGTTACTAGTAAGAGCATAACAAGCATTAGAGGCTTTAAAATAGCTGGAGATACGAGATGCACCGTATATGCACCCATGAATGAACCAATAAAAATAAAAGGCATTATTTTCTTATTCTTTTTCACATCAACTTTGCCAGCTCGTAAAAAAGTTAACATGCTAGTCCCATTGCTAACTGTATTGGCAAGTTTGTTTGTGGCAATTGCTGTACTTGGAGGTAAACCAACAGCCAAAAGCGCAGGTAACGATATTAATCCTCCGCCACCGACAATCGCATTTAAAAAGGATGCGATAAAGCCAAGTGCTAAAAGAATTACAAGTGATAGTAAATCGATATCCATATGTATGATACTCACATCCTTATTTGTAAGATAAACTTTTCTTATAACAGTACTGCGAATTGTAATAAATGACAATGTAGTTTATCTTTCGTTATGTAAATATCGTTTACAATTCCTTAACATTGATAATGAAGAAAAAATGAAGAAAAAAATAGTTTTTTCAAGTATTTTTATAAAAATAAAAGAAAAAACGGTGATTTTTAAGGAAAATTGATATTTTTTGTTATCGAGTTTCCAACGTTTTCAACTTATAAAAGTACCTAAAAATAATTGTGGCAAATTTTATATTACATTTTTGTAAATTCAACTATTTTATCTTTAAAAATTTGTAGAACTATGTGAAAGTTTTGTTATGATGATTGCAGAAATCGACAATATTCATTCAACAGGAGGAACATGATGTTCAACTCAAACAAGCAAGATCCATTTTTTAAAGCATTATTAAACATTTCTAAAAACGTTAAAGAAGGTATTTATTACGCTCATAACGCACGTATTGAAAATATAGATTCATTAAAAGAAATCGCAGACACAATGAAGCGATATGAAACAAGTGGAGATAAATTGATTCACGAGCTTATCGTTATGCTCAATAAATCATTTATGACACCTATCGAGCGTGAAGATATTTTATCACTTGCGAATAAATTAGATGATGTTATTGATGGAATGGAAGGCTGTATTGCTCATTTTGACATGTACAATTTAACAGAAGTTACAGACCCGATGCGCCAATTCTTAACATATATTGCGAAAAGTACAGATGAAATGGTCCAAGCAATGGAGCTATTAAATAGTAAAAAGCTTGTTGAAATGCGTAAACATGCTATTCAAATTAAGGACTATGAGCGTGAATGTGATGAAATTTTCCGCTCATCAATGAAGCAATTATTTATTCAAGAAAAAGATCCGATGCGCCTCATGGTATTCAAGAGTATCTATGAACAATTTGAAGATATTGCAGATTACTGTCAAACTGTAGCTAATACAATTGAAACAATAATTATGCGTAACGCGTAAGATGGAGAGTACGAAATGGATACGATATTACTGATAACAATATTAGTCGTTATATTCGCGCTTGTGTTCGATTTTATTAACGGCTTCCATGATACAGCCAACGCGATTGCAACTTCTGTATCGACAAGGGCATTGAGGCCACGTACTGCAGTATACATGGCTGCACTTATGAACTTCATTGGAGCTATTACATTCGTTGGGGTAGCGAAAGCATTAACAAAAGATATTGTTGACCCGTTTAGCTTAAATGCTTTTAATGGAGATACTACAGGTTCAGTCGTTATTTTAGCGGCATTATTATCTGCCATTACATGGAATTTAGTAACGTGGTACTTTGGAATTCCATCTAGTTCATCACATACATTAATTGGCTCAGTGGCGGGTGCTGCAATTGCAGCTGCTGGCTTTAATGTATTGAACTATAGCGGCTTTATAAAAATCATTCAAGCACTTATTTTCTCGCCATTACTTGCGTTTGCAGCCGGTTTCTTAATGATGACTTTATTGAAAGTTCTATTTAAGGATACAAATTTATATCGAACGAATAAAGGCTTCCGGACAATGCAAATTGGTACAGCAGCTTTACAATCATTTACTCACGGTACTAATGATGCTCAAAAAGCAATGGGGATAATTACGCTCGCTTTAATTGCAGGAGGCTTGCATCACACAGATGACATTCCTTTCTGGGTACGTTTTGCAGCAGCATGTGCAATGGGTCTTGGTACATCTGTAGGTGGTTATAAAATCATCAAAACAGTCGGTGGCAAGATTATGAAAATCCGTCCAGTAAACGGTGTTGCAGCAGACCTTGCTTCTGCGTCCATCATTTTCGGTGCAACATTAATTCACTTACCAGTTTCTACAACACATGTAATTTCTTCATCTATCATGGGAGTAGGAACAGCACACCGTGTAAAAGGTGTTAAATGGGGCATGGCACGAAAAATCGTGACAACATGGGTAATCACCATGCCAATTTCCGCAGTCATGGCTGCAGCTATTTATTTCATATTAAGTTTATTTTTCTAACATAGTGGGAGGGAATGCACAAATTGCGTGCATTCCTTTTTTGTTTAATTAATTCGAAATGGATTGACAGACAGAAAGACAGGGTAGAGCGACGGAAAGAGAGACGAAGTGACGGAAGACCAGAGCAGAGCGACGGAAAGAAAAGGCGAAGCGACGGAAGGCCAGAGCAGAGCGACGGAAAGAAAAGACGAAGTGACGGAGGCCAGAGCAGTGCGATGGAAAGAATAATTGACCGTTTAGAGCGGGTGTCTAAATAGAAGTTATATAATCAACATTTGGTTGAATACTTAAAACAGGAGTTTTATGATTTACATAGATATATGAGTAATGGAGAAAAGATAAGTGAATTTACTTATAAGCTAGACTTGCTATGAACTATTATTTTTGAGGTTAAAAATAGTTAAGAAATCAAAGATTAAAAGGAGAATGGTTATGCCTCAAGCACTAAATAAAGATAATAATAAAATTGCTGTATTCTGTGAGGAAGTTTTAGAACTAGAAAGTGCAAAACTCCCTGATGAATATTATTACCCTAATCTTCCACTTTGTGTTATTGACTCAGTATTTTCTATAGGTGTTCGGTATGAAGGGGTTAAAAATACAGTAAATAGGTTTTGTAGTTATTTTAAACTTAATAAGGAACGCTTTGGAACCGAAATTCCTGAAATAAATGAACAATTTTCAATTGAACAATTTCTAAGTTCTTTTGAAAGTTTAGAATTAGAAATATTTGTGAGCGATGTATTCAAGAATAAGCAAAGAACCTCCCCAACAAACGGCATATTAAAAGTGGAAGCAGTTTATTTATTCTGTAAAGTCTTAATTAAGCATGGAGTAAACTATTTACAAGATGTAAAAAAAATATACGGTAATGAAGAATTTGAAAAAGAAATTAGAGCCATACCAGGTCAAAAAAGTGGTATTTCACTTGTTTATTTTTACATGTTAGCTGGGGATGACCAGTGGGTAAAACCTGATAGAATGATAGTACGATTTTTAGAAAAAGCGCTTCAGAGAAAGGTTAAGATTGAAGAAGCGCAAAGTTTATTAGAGGAAACTACTAAAATACTTATAAAACAGTATTCGAATATTACCCCACGATTACTTGATTATCAGATATGGAATTATGAAAGAAATAGCAGTAATTAAACTGATCTGCTAGTTATTAATGTTCTTAATAAAGACGACTATCTCAATATAAAAAAATCATTTAGATTAATGTGGGGATGGGAAGAGATTCTTTCAGGTTTTATCCTTATAGATATAGCTCAAATAATTAGTGCTGCCCAATATAGCAGTTTTCCCGTTTTCCCTAGTTTTACGTTGCAAGAAATGAATATTTTATTACGATATGTAGAGAACCCTGTAGCTCATAGTAGAATTTACGATAAGCTACAGGGTTCCTTTATTTAACGAGAAATTCTGTAATATATTTAATTACTCTGTAATCAGTATCGCCGCTGGGGTGTTAAGCGAGCCAGCTGTAGAAGTATAGACTGAATGTGTAACACTAGTTCCTTTAGGTATAGTAAATGTAGCAATCCGAACACCTTGGGTATTGGAAGCCAGTGTAGGAACACCGTAAGTTGGACCATTGTTCCAACGTACAGCGCCGCCGTATGAACCTCCACGACCTGTCAAATAGACCTTTAATGCCTTATCGTAGATATAGGGACGAACCTGAGAGTTTTAAGCTTTGCCTTGCGTACGAAAAATTATATATTATCTTTTCTAACGACTTAAAAGTTTCAAAAAAATAGTAAGTGAAAGAGTTAGTTTTGGGTTTAATGAAAAAAACCAATTATCCTTTATTGGTTTAGAAAATTTGTCTAAATAAGAATCAATATTATTTTAAGTTTTGCTGAACCTCAAGAAACCATTTTTCTTGAGGTTCTTTCCATCTATTAATTTAATTTGTTTTCTATCGAAATTTTCTTTGGTTTATATATGTTAAAAATTAAATAGTGGAGTGATGTTTGTATTATAATTCTTGATACTAACTAAACAACTAGGTTTCACTCCCTGAGAAACAAAAAAAGCGCATAACTCGTTAATGAGTCAATGCGCCTTTTTTAGTATTTATGTATTCCAATAAATACTAAAATGCCCTATCTAGTTTCTTTCAACTGCTACATGACACTTACTACCAACCATTTTATCGCATTTTACCTTTGTTTCGTATATTTTGCCATCATATCCTCTTTCTTGTACGATTACATACTTGTCATTTGCTCCGTTATTTACAAATATATAATCAACTGCATCGGGATATAAGTCCTTGACATAAACATACTCAGTCCACGCATTCGCTGATACTGCAGGAATAAGTATAGCTCCTGATAAAGCAAGTGATCCTACCATTTTTGAAATTTTTGATTTTAACATAATTAACTCCCCTTTGTATTAGTTTTTTCTATTAATAAGTTGCATTTAATAGAACAATACAACCATAACACAACAAAAATGAAAATGTTGTCGGAAATTGTAGTTTTTTAAATAAATTACATATATTACCGATTTTGTCACATTTATTTTTGGGTCAAAACATCACCAAGCCACTTCTAGGCCGAGCAGAACGACGGATAGAAAAGGCGAATCGACGGAAGGTCCGAGCAAAACGGAAAGCAAAAGTCAAAACGAGGGAAAGGCCGAGTAGGACCACGGATAACCAGCCCAGTTCGACGAATTCAAAAAGAAGCCGACAGATCGCTCATCCTGGCCGACGGAAAAAATGAGAAGTGACGGATAACCAAATCTATGATAATTATAAAGAAAGTATAAAGTTCAGAAAAAATGTCTTTTTACATAGTAAGGTTAGTTCAGGAGGAAAACAGATGAGAGAAAAGCTATTACTAATTGAGGATGATACGGCGATAGGACGTATTGTGAAGGATACGCTTGAGCAAGAGGGTTACCAAATTACTTGGGCAACAACAGGACTTGAAGGATTAACTGATTTTCAAGCGGATACGTTCGATTTAGTGTTAGTCGATTGGATGTTACCTGAGATGGATGGTCTGACGGTTTGCCAAAATATTCGTTGGGAAAGTGATGTTCCTATTTTAATGATGAGTGCGCGTAAGGAAGAGGCAGATAAGGTTGAGGGCTTGCAGGGCGCTGACGACTATATAGCGAAGCCATTTAGTTTAGAGGAGTTAAAGGCACGTGTAGCCTCACACTTACGTCGCTGGAAACGTTATACGAAAAAAGAATTAGCGGAAGAAGTTACATCCTTTACACACGGTTTAAAAATTGATTGGCAAAAGGAAACAGCGCGCCTTAATGATCAAGAGCTTGCCTTAACACAGAAGGAATTTGCTCTGTTAAAACTACTTGCGAAAAATCCAAGCCAAACCTTTTCAAAAGAAGAGCTCTATCAACATATTTGGCAACAGGCGAGCGTAGATGAAACACATACAGTAACAGTACATATAAAGGCACTACGGGAAAAGCTAAAAGATCCAGTAAAATCACCGTATTATATACAAACAGTATGGGGCAAAGGTTATCGCTTTATCGGTGAGCTACTATGAAAATTAAAACATGGTTACTCATCACTTTCTTCATCGTGATGGTTTTACCGATAACAGGTGCTTATAGCCTTTATGTATGGATTAATGCCTATTATCAAGATAAAAACGTTGGTGAGTATTTCGAAAAATTAACAGAGCTCAATCAGGTAAAATCTATTCTGGAAAATCCGCTGTATTATACGAAAAATGCAGATATAAAAGAAATTGAAGCACTAACGAATGATCAGCTCTCCATTACACTTTACTCGAAATCAGGCTTACGTTTGTATTCCTCTGATCCATTGAAACTGGTGTTTGATTCTAAAGATAGAGTTTTTAAAGGTTTATATGAGCTAAAGCAAAATTACAATGCCTTTACTTATAAAGAGCCTGTTTATCAAGATGGAGAATTGCTTGGGGTTTATGAGATTCAATTAGTTAGGAAGGATTGGGTAAAAGGCGTAGAAAGTCGTTCTTGGCTTGTAATAGCTAGCTCTATTGTATTATTTCTCCTTATTTATTTTGCAGTTATGATGCTACTTAACCGTAAATTAAATCGCCCGTTACATGAACTAATGCGACAAATGCGTACTTTTGCAAAGGGAGAGCATGTTGAGTCAAATTTAGTGGCTAGAAAAGATGAAATTGGAGAACTTGCTCAAACCTTTCTTGCCATGCAGGACGAAATTGAAACAGCACGTGCTCACTTGAAAACTGAACAACGGCAAAAGGAGTTAATGATTGCAAGTATTTCCCATGATTTAAAAACACCTCTTACAGCTATTCAAGCATATGCTGAGTCTTTACAAAGCAAGGCATTATCAAAAGAACAGCAAGACGAGTACCGACAAATTATTTTAACAAAATCTGAAACGATGAAACATATGCTAGAGGATTTACTAATGTACACTTTACTGCAATCGACAAGCTATCATTTAGAACTTGTTGCAGTTGATGGGGCCGAGTTTTTTGAAATGGCACTTTCAGATTATGAGCAGCTATGTAAAGATCAAGGATTTAAGCTTGAAGTTACTTGTGACATAGCGGGTATGTATGCAGTGCATCCGAAGCAGCTACAACGGGTGATCGACAATTTAATGAGTAATGCTTGGCGTTATGGAGCAGTGGGGACAACGATAGGTTTAGCAGCCGTTAATGCTGGACAATGTCCTATAGGGTGCTTTGATTTTGTATCACCAGCACTGAATAAGCAGCATGGTATGTATATCATTGTGCAAAATAGCGGGCAAGGTGTCAAAAAAGAGGATATTGAGAAACTATTCGAGCCCATGTACCAAGCAGATACAGCACGGACAAAGGCTGGGGAGCGTGGCACTGGACTAGGATTAAATATAGCAAAACAAATAATAGAAAAACACGGTGGGACAGTAGAGCTTGTATCGAAAGAAGGCTTTGGAACAGCTGTACTTTGCTGGCTGCCACCATTTAAAGGAGAGAATTCATAATGAAGTGGAAAAAATCATTACGAGCAGCAGGTTTAGTTGCCGCATTAACATTTAGCTTAGTAGGTTGTAATACAGAGGGGGCGTATTCACCACAGGAAATTATTGATCATGCATTACAGGAAACGAAAGAACCACTCGCTTATTACGGTGAATACACAATGGATATGGGCGAGGCTGGTGGAAAAATTCAAGTCAAAGAGTGGACTAAAGATGGTAAACGACGAATTGAATCAACTGCTGAAAATGGTGAGCATAGCATCGCAGTCAACAATGGCTCACAGGTTATTATGTATGATGTTGTGAAAAACACTGTTCATAAAATAGATATTAGTAAAGGTGGGGTAGATGAAATCCCATCACAAAGAGACCAGTTAGAATTACTATTTAACGCAGTAAAGGATACACATGATGTGAAAATGGCGGGAGAGGAGAAGATTGCTGGAAGAGATACGTATAAAGTTGTAGCGAAAGCTAAAAAAGATGATACTTTAATAGGCGATATAGAAGTATGGGTCGATAAAAAAACATGGG
This sequence comes from Lysinibacillus sp. Ag94, assembly GCF_023242215.1. Taxonomy (NCBI): domain Bacteria; kingdom Bacillati; phylum Bacillota; class Bacilli; order Caryophanales; family Bacillaceae; genus Lysinibacillus; species Lysinibacillus sp. Ag94. The sequence goes on from NZ_CP096780.1 coordinate 1,940,894, forward strand.
TAACGTTAAAAACAATCACAAATGGCGCTGGAAATAAAATGATAACAGAGTATACGAAAATAGATGAAAAGGCAAAAATTGATGATGCACAATTTACACTTGATATTCCAAAGGATGCAAAAGTGGAAGAAATAAATGTACCTGAATCCGAGTCAGTGACACTGGATACAGTGAAAGAACAGCTTGGCGAATTTTTAATGGTGCCAGAAGGAAACGGACTAACTTTGGAGGAAATTTCATTAGATAAAGGGATAGAAGATCGTTCAGAGTATACCTTTAGTTATGCGAAAAATGGTCAGCAAGATATTTCAGTAACAGTTTTTAAAGCAAATAGTAGTGCTAAGAAGGTAGAGCCTATTAAAGGTGAAAAAGAAATGGACATCCGAGGTCAAAAAGGTATTGTAATGGACGAGAATAAATTCCATTCGATTAGCTGGCAGGAAAACGGCTATCAATATAGCATGTTTATTGTAGACTCTAAGCGAACAATTGAAGATCTTGTAGCCTATACAAAACAAATGACCATCGTTAAGTGAGGTGAATGGGTATGAAAAGAAATGAATTTATAAAATGTCTCGCATTGTTTTTATTTAGCACAGTTTTTTTATACGGTGTAGGTGAAACATATGGCGTTCCATGGCTACAATTTCATTTCTTAGGACAATACAATGATGAAGGTTTTTATTTTAGTTTTAGTTCTTTAACCCCTATACTAGGTGGCTTACTAATTGTTGCGTTATATGAAACGAAGATTAAGCGACTTATTTAATACAATGAGAAAATCCACTTTGTAAAAAGAGTGGATTTTCTTGATTTATCTTCAAATGTGAATGTTATAATATGTAAAAACTTCTAGGGGGAGTTATAAATGGAACAGGGGATTGTAGAAACAAAATATTTTACTTTGCGTACTTTATGTGCCGGTGTGTTTGCTGCTATTGCTAAACCGGGTCAGGGTGCTTGGAGTAATGCAGGAATAATTGATTTAGGTGATGAGCTTCTAGTTTTTGATTCGCTAAGTACTCCTTCAGCGGGGGATGAGTTAAGGCGCCAAGCTGAAAGTTTAACGGGTAAGAAAGTAAAGTATTTGATTAACAGTCATTATCATGGGGATCATGTTTTTGGAAATCAAGTATTTTCAGATACAACGATTGTTTCTACATATGTAACGGAGAAATTGTGCAAAGAAAAAAATAAGATTGAAGATTATGAGAAGGAAGAGCAGGACATGAATCATTACCTGTTTCAGTTAAAAAATCAAATCGATTCGACAGAAGACAACATTATAAAAGCAAGCTTAATCAATCAATATCAAGAAATGTCGAAAGTGTTAGATGACCTATCTCAATTACAAATTGTACTACCATCCTTGTTGTTTGAAGAAAAATTAACTATCACCGGTTCCGAAAGAACTGTGAAATTATACTGTTTAGGCGGTGGACATTCACCGAGTGATACATTTATGTACCTTCCTAAAGAAAAAATAGCTTTTATGGGTGATATAGCGACTGAAAACTTACATGTACCGATTTATAATCCAGAAGAATTTTTGACGATATTAAAGCGAGTTAAACAAATCGATATAAATATACTTGTGCCTGGTCATGGTAATATTGCTGATTTGACTTTATGCGATACATTAATTGAGTATTTATCTTTCATGACCCAACGTGCAAAAGAAGCTCTTCAACGAAAATTGTCACGAGAAGATTTTATTGCTGAATTTGATCTACCTAAGGAGTATAAGGAGTGGAAGGGAGTAAACGGTATTAAAGCTAACCTTACAACGATATACACATACCTGCTAAAAAATCCACTTTAAAAACGTGGATTTTTTAGCGTTAGTTAAATACGGACACTGTTCATCCAGTTGTATAAAGAGCTATAACGGCTAAAGAGAATATCGCAAATTCAAACATAAAATGCCACATCCTATTTAATGGAAATGTTGCCTAGGGTGAACCAAACATACTCCAACTAACTACAAAAAAAAGCGCAAGAATCGCTGATAAAAGCGCAAGAATCGCTGATAAAATCGCGAACATCGCTGATAAAAGTGCAAGAATCGCTGATAGAACCACGAACATCGCTGATAAAAGTGCAAAAATCGCTGATAGAACCGCGAAAAAGCTTGTTAGCAGCGAAACTTTAGTCAAGTCCTTAATATTGTGTAAAAATATTATACAAAGTTTTCAACCCTGATTTTTATTTAAACGTCTGATACTTCAGCCATTAATGTTTGAGTGAGCTGTAAGGATTGAAGTGCCTGCTGATAAAAAAATAACTGCTGTTCAATGTTGGTGATTTTTGTTGAGAATAGCTGTACTGTTTGTTGATTGCAGGTATTTGAAGTTGGCTTTTGCTCTCAGCAGCTGTTTAATTTCTTGTAATGTAAAGCTGAGCTGTCTTAATACTAAAATAAATTTTATAGTATGTTCACAAGTGACATCATACACTCGATAGCCATTGTCCTGTTTATGTGGATGTAGTAATCCTTCTTTTTCATAGTAACGTACGGTATCGGTAGATAAATTATACTTAGTTGCAAATTGTTTAATAAGCATGTAAGCACCTCCTAATTTTATCCTAATATTGGAGTATGCTCCAAGGTCAATATGAATTTTCAAATTTTTATGAAATGAAGTGAAACGGTCAATTATTGGCAGTAGTTTATAAGGGGAGTTGGGAGGCATACTTGAAAAAATTATGAATGAACATGCAGAGCATTTCTTACGTCTCGCATATTTATGACACGGCAGAGGACATTGTACTAGAGGTTTTTATCAAATTTTTGCTGCAAGATTATGAAGAACGTGGACTGCTACGTGCTTTTTAACATTCTGAAACAAAGCAGATGAAGTGCCCAGCGACGGTAATTTTTATTCATTTCAAACATTCTGCAAGTCTCTTTAAAGAAGGGGGCTTGTTTTTTCTGTGTTGGGAAATTATAGTTTTTGTACTATCATAAATATTCAAAGGTCGTTTTTATAGGGGTGTATATTATCTTTTTGGGATAAATGAATCACTGTATGGTATTTTAAGGTTAAATTTACTCATTAATTTACAAATAAATGAGTCTGAGGAATTGTAATATTATGCACATAAAGATAGTATTAAAGAAGTAGGGGTTAATAGAAGGAGGGGCGGTATGAATACACAGGAGTTTGAGGAACTATGGATTACACTAAATGAATTGTATGATGCAAATCGCTTTATAGAATATATAGAATTAAGTAGTGCCGCAATTGAAAGTGCTATTGAGCTTGGTATGTATAAAAAAGCAATCCTGTTACTACGCTATAGCTGTGCAAGCTATTTCCAAACAGGTGATTTGCAAGTTTCTATTAGTGTACTTGAGAAGTATCGCGAATTAACCTTTCAATATGGCGATGATATTGATTTAATTCATCATTATATTATTGTAGCTATTTATTGGGGAACGTTTGGCCATATAAAGAAGTCTAAAGAGTTTATGTTTAAGGGACTAAAGATTGCTGAGCGTATTCAACATATAGATAGTATAGGGAAAATATATAATAATTTGAGCGACTTAGAAAACTCTTCAGGGAACTATCAAAAAGCAAAGGATTTTGCATTAAAGAGCTTATACTATGCCAATTATTTTGAGACCAAGCATGAAAATCCATATTCAGGGATTATGTATTCAAAAATAAACTTAGCTGTTGCCCAAATTAGTTTGGGGGAATTTGATGAAGCAGCTGAATTATTGCAAGAGTTGTTAGTGACGATTCAGAAACCTCCTTATTCAAAGCTACAATTGGAGGTTATAAATGCCTATGCTTTACTTTGTGAAAAACAGGGACGCATTTGCGAGGCCATTGATTTGTACCAAAAGTCGAAGCACTATGCCTTAAAAAATAATGATTTATCTATGCTTCAAACGATCTACAATTCTTTGGTGAAGCTAATAGAAAAGCAAGGTAATAAAATTATATTGTGCTCGATACAAAAGGAATATATTGACGTTTTATTGGAAATTCAAAGGGAAAATTATACTCATTTATTATTTGAGATGGAGTACGATGACCAGAAAAAACATTTTGAAAAAACTTCTTACATTGATCCATTAACGAATATTTATAATCGACGCTATTTTGATCAGAAAGCAGAGAAAATGGTGGAGAAAGCTTCAGTAGATAATCAGCAATTAGCATTAATGATGATTGACTTAGATCATTTTAAGGAAATCAATGATACAAATGGTCATTTGTTTGGTGATGATGCTTTAACGATTACTGCAACTACATTAAAGGACTATTTTCAAGCATATGAATCGATAGTAGCTCGTTTTGGTGGAGATGAGTTTATTGTACTTTGCAAATTACAGGAAGGTGAATCTGTTCAAACGATGACGGAAAATCTTTATCAAACATTAAATTCTCTGTCTTTACTAATTAATGATGAGACTGTCCATTTAGAATTTAGTATTGGTGTAAGTACAAATAAACAAGGCCAAATTACTGCGGTCGAAGAACTGATCCATAATGCGGACACAGCATTGTATACGTCCAAGCGCAATGGACGTAACCAAATTACGTTCTTTAATCAATATAATGATGTGGGAAATAGTATATAAACAGGTCAGATCATGGTACTGGCGAATTTTAAAATGTAAGCGTTCTATTCAGCGAAATATTTTTAATTTCTTAAACATCCGCTAAAGATTTAATCATAAAGGATCTGCTTCATTTCAACGCACAGTCGTTGGAGTTTGGCAGATTCTTTTCTTTATAAAATTTTTTTAATAAAATGAATCGGAAATGAAGTGGCATCCGTCAGTAGTTTAGAAAGAAGGTGAGACAACAAATGGATATCGAAAAAATTATTGCAGAGCACGGTGATTACTTACTAAAGGTTGCTTATTTATATGTGAAAAATGAAGCAACGGCTGAGGACATTGTGCAGGATGTGTTTATCGCCTTTTATCAAAAGCAGGAGCAATTTCGTCAAGAATCATCATTACGTACATATTTAGTAAAAATGACGGTCAATCGAAGCCATGATTATTTGCGTAGCTGGAAAAGTAAACGACTGACACTCTTTGAAAAAATAACAGGGCGTACGACAGCAATCACGCCTGAAAAGGAATTTCTTGCTAAGTCCACAAGGCGAGAGCTAGTAGAAGCTTTGTTTACATTATCTGTTACATATAGGGAAGTATTAATTCTCTATTATTTTGAAGATATGACGACAGTAGAAATTGCGCAGCTCGTATGTTGTCCAGAAGCAACAATACGTACAAGATTACAACGTGCGAGAAAGCAACTTGCAACAGCAATCGGTGATTATGATTGGGAGGTGTTACGCCATGAATCAATTTAAAGAAGATGTACTAAATGAACTTCGGGATGTAAAACTTACAGATGAAAAAAAACAAGCAATAGCCCAAAAAGCTTATCGAAAAACGAAACAAAGAAGAAGTAGTCCGTGGCAATATCGTGTGGTATTAGCAACGTTTACGATTTTTGTCATTGGTTTTAGTTATTTATTATCACACAATAAAAAATCAGGGAATCATCAGGCAGCTAGCTTACAGCAAGAAGCGGATGCATGGAGTATATTGACATTTTTACAAAACGATTTCGTAAAAGGTATTTTGCTTTTTAGCTTTTTCGTAAGCGTTGCCTTTATCGTCAAACTTGTGCTAATCAAGAAAGGATATGGCCTACCGGTGTGCATTGAGTGTGGGGAAACTTGGTCCGAGAAGCAAGCACGAAAAATGTACCGGAAAAATGGACAACTCGAATGTCCTTATTGTAGAAAAAAACAATATCGTACAAAAAAATCTATGCAAATAGGTGGCATTTTAGTATTTCCGGTTCCTTTTTTTACTTTTATGCAATTTATTTTTAATAATATTACGATTGGGATTATTTTCTTTATAGCTGGCGTTCTTATTTATTATCGTCAATTAGCACCATATGTCTTTGATTTGCAAGAAAATGACCCTACCAACGATCCGCTTTGGTAATTTGTGAAGAGAAATTGCTAGTTCACTATAGCAATTTCTTTTTTTATAGCAATTTTTCAAAATAGATTGACAACAGTTTTTTTTTGCTATATCTTTGTGTTAACTTATTTACAACATGAGTTAACGTACAAAGGGAGGCCATTTAGTTTGAAAAAGAGTAGTACATATAATTTTGTGTTAGCGGCATTTGGTGCAGCGATTATTGCTGTTCTTGCACAAGTAACGATTCCGCTACCACTTATTCCAATTACAGGACAAACATTAGCAGTAGGCTTAGTCGTAACGATTTTAGGGACAAGAGTTGGTACGCTATCAGTACTGCTTTATATTTTACTCGGTGCAGCTAGTCTTCCGGTATTTAGCGGTATGTCAGGGGGATTAGGTATTTTAGTTGGTCCTACAGGTGGCTATATTGTTGGATTCCTTGTTACGGCCATTATAATGGGCTTATACTTAGATACATTTGGACTGACTATTTTCCATGCAATTGTCGCGAACATCATAGGAATGGTTGTGACATTGGCGTTTGGAACGACTTGGTTAAAAATTGTCGGAGATTTAACTTGGACAGCTGCTTTTATGGGTGGAGCGGCACCATTTATCGTCGTAGGTATTGTGAAAGCTGTTCTAGCAGCATGGTTTGGTGTAATAGTACGTCGTCGCTTAGAGCGAGCACATTTAATTTCTTTCAGTGGGGGCCAAACACTCGCTGAAAGAAATTAAAGCCGATTCCGGACGGTAATTATGCCGAGACGTAATTAGAAGCAATTGCATAGGAGGAATTGTTTTGGCAACATTATGGACGGGTGGAAAAATTTACACGATGGCGCAAGTTGCCGAAACAGTTGAAGCAGTCCTTGTAAAAGAAGGAAAAATTGTGGCGACAGGCTCGGTAGATAGCTTGTCGCCACATGCTACTTCTATTCAACATTTGCAAGGCAATGTGATGTATCCAGGCTTTGTCGATAGTCATTTACATATTATTGGCTACGGGGAGAAATTAAAGCATATTGATGTATCGAACGTCAGAAGTAAGGAAGAGCTGCTGGCAATTATTCGTGAGCGGATGATAGAAGTTCCCGCAAATGAATGGGTAATCGCGATTGGGCTTAATGAGACGCAATTTAAAAATCCTATTTTCCCTACATTAGCGGAGCTTGATGCCTTAGGGGAAGCACATTTAATTATTAAGCGTAGCTGTCACCATTTAATTTTAGCTAATTCCAAGGCGCTGGCATTTGCGGGAATAACTAATGACACACGATCTCCAGAGGGTGGGGTCATTGATAAGGTGGATGGACAGCTAACAGGGGTTTTAAAAGATGCAGCATTGTATATGATTGTCAACCATATGCCTCATATTACGTCTGAATATATTGAGGATGCCCTCGAAAAGGCGGTAATATCGCTGCAATCATATGGTTTAGTAGGTGCTCATTCTGAGGATTTAAGCTATTACGGGCCACCGCTTCAACCAATACATGCTTTTCGAAAGATCATCGAGGCAAAGCGTTCGTTTAAAGTTCATTTATTACAACACCACACGGTATTTGAGGAAGTTGCTAAGATGAAAGAAGTATCTTCTCCGTATTTAGAGTTTGGTGCCATGAAGATCTTTATCGATGGTGCCTTTGGAGGACGTACTGCTGCTCTTCGTGAACCGTACTGTGATGAACCAGGCAATTGCGGTATGCTTGTACATTCAACAGAACAACTAGTGGAATATGTAAAACTTGCACGTCAACATGGACAAACAGTGGCAGTGCATGCCATTGGCGATTTAGCCATTGAAACAATTTTACAAGTATTTGCTGCTCATCCGCCTCGAGAAGGTCAATTAGATCGTGTTATTCATTGTAGCTTAGTCGATGAAGGGATTTTAGAAAAACTCGCTGCGTTGCCTATCGCAGTAGATATGCAGCCTCAATTTGTGCAGGGAGAGTATGAGGCAGAACTAGCTAGGCTAGGGGAGGAACGGGCAAAAGGCTTACACCCATTAAAATCACTACTAGATCGTGGATTAGTTGTTGCAGGTGGCAGTGATGCCCCGATTGAAGTGCCAAATCCCTTATATGGTATATATGCTGCAGTTACAAGGCGGAATTTTGGGGAATCGCATAATGGCTACGGTCCGGAAGAGAAGATTTCACGCTTTGAGGCAGTTAGGCTCTATACGATAGGAGCTGCACAAATAATAGCTCAAGACCATGCTCGAGGGAAGATTGAAAAGGGCTATACTGCAGACTTCACTATTTTAGAAGAAGATCTTTTTACAATAGCTATCGAAAATATTCCACAAGTAAAAGTCGCTTATACGGTTGTTAATGGGCGTATCGTTTATGAAAAACGCTGTAAAGAATAAACTTTACAGCGTTTTTGTGTCGCTAAAATAAATAATTAATAACATTGATTTTCACACCGAGTGGCGCTTTCCACGGGCTTGGTTTCAATCTACTTCATTGGGTGTTTCAGCGCAAGTCATTCCACAGAAGCCGCGGACTCTCCGTGAAAAGTCGAGTGTTCTACACGTCATCAGGAAATACTGTCACAATCACACCATCCGTATTATTGCCCGATACCTCATAACGAAGATTGGCCGGCACATTAATAGTGATATTTTCAGTAACAGGATAATAAAAGATTTCATTTTTTTGACCATTTACAGTAGCAGAAATATGTTTTTCTTCTTTTATATAGTCTAAATATTCCTCTAAAACAAAATTCTTTTCTTTCATAATCGCACTATGCGGTAAACCGACATAGCGGATATGCCACGGTTCATTCATAATTCCCGTTATATCCGTTTTATCCTCAGGATAACGTAGCGTAAAACCGTATTTCCAAGCGTTCTCTGCAATCCACTCTCCCTCAGGTGCTACCTCCATCTTCCCTTGTGTACTCCCCACATCAAGCGATAAACCTAAATTGTGCTCGCTGTAACCTGCTGGCAAGGCACGATTGGAACCCATTTCTTTATAAAGTTTAGTTTGCTCATCAAATCCTCGAAAACCACTGGAAATTAAAAAATTAGAAACGCCATCTTTTTTCGCATCAAGAACCATATTCGAAAATTTACTTGCTATATCTTCTGATAAATATGTTTCGCTATTAAACACTCTGTATCCTTTTACTAATTCTTTGCGAGCATATAAATGAATGACATCTGATTTTATACTTTCATTGTGAACTGGGTGCTTACTGTTGACTAAAAGCAAATTTCCTTGATAAATTTGTTCTACTGGAATTTCTACGTTTTTCATAGTTCCAGGGGACAACTTACTCTCCGCTACACCATTCGCATTATAGGTATTTACTATTACACCTTTTTCATCTTGAGAGAACGGTACTATCTTAAAGGCTGTTACACCTATACAAATTGCAAAAATTAAAAAGCTCAACTTTTTCATTCTTATTTTCTCCCTTATACTTCTTTACTTAAAAGATTATAAGTTAAATTAATGAAGAAAAAAGTAGGATAAATCTTAAGTTTGTCTTAATTTACGTACTAGGAAATATGAAGCTCTTTTGTTCACTTATCACTTTTTTAACTAAAACCCTCACATTCACTATTTTTTGAATAGCAACAATCTTGTTTTTTAGACCAATAACGATTCAATTAATTTCATAAGTTGTAGTTTTGTCTGGCTTAAATAGTTTCTTTTTTTAAAAGAAATTAATAACCCTATAGGCATTTGGGGATCAAATCCATTGACCTTTAATCGTATACTTGTTTGTTCTAAACAAGTTCCGTTTGGGATAATGCCTATTACATTCCCAAAAATCATTTGTGGAATGAGATGCAATGCACTACAATTGTAGACTCTTTTAAAGGATAAATTGTTTTCTGATAAGAAAGCATTTACAGATTGAGAATAAAAACAGCTATTCTCTCCAATTATAATAGGGTAATTAATGATATCTGATATTTCAACTGTCTCTTTTTCTAATATTGGATGATTAGGGTTATTGACAATAAATTCTATTCGTTCTTTACAAAGTGGCTTGAAATTCACATTGGAGCTATCTTTGGTGTTTCCACAAACAGCAAAATCAATTTTATTTTGAGCTACCATTGGTAATAAAAGCGCTGTATTTCCCACGACAAAATCACAATGTATGTACGGTTTTTCATTGTTTAAATAGTTTAATATCGGCGTGATTAATTTTTGGGCAACAGATTCTGTTAGTCCTATTTTTAATGTTCCTTTCTCCTCATTACTTAGTCGCTGCGCTTGTGTTATTGAATAATCCCAATGCATTAGGCTTATCAAGACCTAATTTAAAAAAAGATAGGAAATTTAAAGGGTTCTACATATTAGATATTACTAATATGTAGAATCCTTTCCTTTTTTTACTAAAGGGTGCTTTAGTTTAATAAGGACAGCTACGCTTCTTAACAATCACGCCCGATTGCTAAATTAGTGAAAGCTACTTTTCAATTGTAAATTCTTGACTATGAGTGCTACCATACACCGATTACGAGTCAATAGCGATTTCATAGTTTCCTTTTAAGAATCTCATTTGTATTACTTTCATGTCTTTGAATATTCATAATTGCACCTCCATTATATTTGTATATAACATGTGACTAATTATGATCTTTATGAATAAGTTAACCATATTTTCCTAATATTTTTAGGAGCATCTTATTTCGCCTTGTTACATTTCACTAATTGAATTTAAAACACATCCGTATGCTATTTGGTGAAATTTACCATTTGAGACGTAATTATTGCAGTAATTAAGATAATAGTAGCGGTTATCAAACCAGATTCTCCAATCCAAATCTCAGTTTGATATCCTGTACTTGCACGTGCGAAAGGTCCTTGAATAATGGCATTCCAAGTAGTATGGATGATAACCGAAGGCCAAATGCTACCTGTGATAAGTCGTAAATAGGCTGTAATATAACTGAATGGCACAATACAAAAATAGATGCCAAGTACTGAAAGAAGGACAGATGGTCCCTCTACATATAGACCAGCAATAACTATTGGAACATGCCACGTTGCCCAAATCAATCCACTAATAAGGATGGGCCGTGAAAACTCTGCATCGACTAGCCTTGTGAGCATATAACCTCGCCAACCCATTTCTTCTCCCAAAACTGGGATTAAGCTAAGTAAACTTCCGAAAATGCCGCTCAATACTACTAGATAAATGAAACTGAATGGGGCCGTTAGATACTGAAGCCCAAGTATATTGTAGATTGGTTCTAACATACCACCTTCGGGATTCTGAAACCCCGCAATTCCGCTCAACCAGGCGATAGAATAAGTAATTCCACAAATAATCATAGGGATTAGCAGAGCAAAACCAATCCCCTTCCATATCTTTAAGTTACCGAGACTAAAAGATACATCTTTAAACCCTTCTTTCAGTATTATGCGAGTCAAAACAGAAGAAAATGCTGGGGTAAACATATATACCACAATAAGCGGCATACTTTTCGTAATTATTACTACTACATTTAGGATGATAGAAGTAATGATTAAAATACTCAGAAAGAGTTGAAGTCCTATTTTAGCACGTTGGATTTTATCTTTATTGTGGAACGATTTTGCGTGTAATATCATTGTAATCCGCCCTTCCCCTTTAATTCATTTGTTTATCGTATTTACTTCCTGTCATTTCCACAGACACAACTTAGAATAAAAATATTTTGGCATACAGATTAATTCATCTTTAAAATCCCTCCCAAATTTATAATCTAGTCTTACTTGCGACTCATCAATGTAATTATTATTTATAAGTTGTCATAGCCGATAGTACAAAAGTGTAATGATTTTCCTATGACCTGTGTCAATTAACCTTATGACAATATGTAACTAGAAAATATGATATGGGATAGATAACAATTGAATTAAGGCAATTGATTCGTGCAAGTACATGAATCAATCTTGCTTTTACAAATAATTCAATTGAGGTGGAAAAAAATGAATAAGAAAAGAATAATTGCAATGGTTAGTACAGCTTTATTAGTCACAGGATGTGGAGAAGTAGGAAAGGCTCAAACAGTAGCAGTCGAAAAAGTAGCAGTCGAAAATTCAGGCCAATCAATCCAAAAAAATATAGTTAAATCAATACAATCACAGGCTTATCCATTAAAAACGATAGAGCCGTCAAAATCATTTGAGGATTTAAAACCACTTAAGAAGATGATTGGGAGCGCACAATATGTAGGATTAGGAGAGAATACTCATGGAAGCTCTGAAATTTTCACTATGAAGTTTCGCCTTGTGAAATATTTAGTTACTGAGATGGGTTTTACAAATTTCACAATGGAAGAAGATTGGGGAAACGGCTTAAAACTAAATGAATATATCCAAACAGGAAAAGGAAACCCTAGGGAATTTTTAAATTATTTATATCCTACTGATGAAATTATAGCCATGATTGAGTGGATGAAAGATTATAATGCTGATCCATCCAATAAAAAAAAGATCCAATTTATTGGGCTCGACTTAAAGGAGTTGGACCAAGGCTGCTTTAATAAAGTAATTGATTATGTAAGGCTGCATCGGCCAGATTTGCTGGCAGAAGTAGAAGAAAATTATAAAGAATTGTCGGCTTTTAATGGAAGTACACAGGAATATATGGACCTTGCTCCTGAAATAAAAGAAAAGTTCAAGGCAAACGCTGAGAGAGTAGCTCGATTATTAAAAGATGAGAATAAGCAAGCCAACACAGAAATAGCTTCACCCGAGTACATCTGGGCGAAAGCAACGGCAAGTGCAATAGAGAAATTTACCACAATGCTAATTCCTAACGACTATCCAAGTATGTTAAAGCTACATGAGCAATACTTGGCCGATCATGCAATGTGGGCACAAGAGACATTGGGTGGTAAAACGATGGTATGGGGACACAATATTCATATAGCTAAAGGAATTATCGATGAGAAATTATACCCTTATGTTGCGGGGCAGTATTTGAAGGAACGTTTAGACAATAATTATGTCACAATTGGCAGTACAACCACGGAGGGGAATTTCACCTTATACAATGACACCCAAGATAAGATTATAACGGACCCGATTCCACAAGATGTAAATAGTTTCAATTATACCCTCGGAAAAGTACCCTATAAAATGTTTTTATTGGATAACCGTAACCTTAAAGGACCAGCAGAGAAATGGGTTAAAACAAAAAGACCATTACTAAGTATAGGAGCACGACTCGTACCGAACGAATCGGCATACTTTGATAAGTCATTGCTTGAGCAATTTGATATTATTTTTCATATTCGAAAAACAAGTCCATCTCATATTCAATAAAAGTACAAAACAATCCGTTCTTGCATCTGCAAGAACGGGATTGTTTTATGGTGATTGATATAAGCATCTTTTTTAACCAGAAGTAGGTTACTCTCCCCTTTTTAGCATCGTTTAGAATTGTCATATGACACTTTTACACTAGTGAAAATGACAAAAAAAGCAGTACAATTCGGTTATTACATAGATAGGAGCGAGAACTTTATGAAATCAAGATTCATCCAGAATGGTTATTTTTTATTGCTAACTTTCGTTACAGGATTGTTTTATTTTTGTTTTTATCTAATAGCTCTGCTATTCAGCTTCACCCTTTCATTTTCGGTAATTGGGATTCCACTAGTTATACGCGTACTACAGACTACTACACCTTTTATCCAATTCGAGCGCATACAGACGAAAATTTATACAGATATTTCAACAGACTCTTATGATAGAAGTATAACAATAGATACATCGAACTGGACTCAGGTGAAATTAGTGCTTACCGATCGTCGCAATTGGTCTGCTGTCTATTGGTTAATGCAGAAATTTGTGATTGGCATTTTTAGTCTCATTTGTGCAACCATTTTTTATATAATGCCACTTATGTTGCTGTTCGCACCGCTACTGTATAGCTACATCGAAATGAATATTATATTCATACAGATAGATACTTTTGCCAAGTCACTCTTTGTAATGTCTATGGGTATAGTATTTATCGCCATAAGTAGTAGAATAGTAGATCGTTTGACAAAGAAAATTGGGGGCTATACACGTAGCATGATCCGGCAACTAAATCAATAGAAGTTTACCTTCTATGAGAGAATTGCAGTGTGAAATTAAAAAGTACAACAACAATGTATGAAGGATTAATTTATAATATAGGAAGTAAAAAGGTAGGCTATTTAGGGGGTAAATGACTTGTTTGAAATGGTTAAGTATTGGGTTTGGTACGATTGGATTATGTTAGGAGTCCGTATACTTGTTAGTGTCTCTATCGCCATAACCACATTCGATTTTCAGGATAGTTTAACATTGCCACTTTGGATTATTATTCTTTGGGAAATTATTGCCTTCTCGATTCCATGGGTAGCCTTATTGTTCAATTACAAATACTACTTGTTCACAGAAATACTGCTATATGGGGGACTGTGTATATATTTAACTTCTTTATTTCCGGGAGCTAACGTTACATTTCTTATATCGGTTTTTCTAATTGCTGCGAATAGTCAGCATCTTTCCTATTATTGGACAGCTCCAACAACAGTTTTTATAACAACTGGAATTTTCTATGCGGTTGCGCCAAGTAATAGCTATTGGATTATGGTTACCTACCATGGACTTGCTTATGTAATGGGCTTCGCTTTCCATTTATTAATTGTCAATCATAAGCAAAATGAAGCGATTCGTAAACAAAACGCGGTACTTGAGCAATATATGTCTCAGATTGAACGTATTACACTCGCAGAAGAACGGAACAGGCTGTCGAGCGAGCTTCATGATACAGTTGGTCACGCTTATACTTCTATTATTATGGGGATGGAAACGTTGCGTACCGAACTTGCTACTGAAATGGGTATACAGAGGCTAGATTCTTTGCTTGAAATGGGACGTAAAAGCATCGAGGACGTGAGAGGTTACCTACATCAAATGGATTCTCCGTGTCAATCGTCTTCCTTGATTCAATCTCTACAAAATCTTGGAGCCGAATTTCAGGAGCACGCTCAGGTAAATGTAAGTTTTAGGACATTCGGAGAGGAATATCAACTGTCTCAGCAAGCGAAGATCGCATTCATTCGTTGCTTACAAGAATGTCTTACAAATGCAGTACGTCATGGTCAGGGGACTGAAATTATAGTTTCATTGCAGTTTGAACAACAATATACGAGGTTAGAAGTTCAAGATAACGGAAAAGGAAATGTAGAATGGCAGGAAGGCTTCGGTATGAATGCGATGAAAGAACGGGCAATGAATTTGCAGGGGCAATTGTCTGTATATACAAAGCCAGAGGAAGGAATGCTTGTTACATGTACCATACCGCGACAAATTGAAATAAAAGATGGACTTATTCGTTTGTTAATTGTAGACGACCAGCCATTTGTTCGAGAAAGTTTGAGGACACTACTCGATAGATATGAAGATTTAAATGTAGTCGGTTTGGCTGAGGATGGCAATCAAGCCATCGATTTGTGTGGGCGCCTTCAACCCCACGTTATACTTATGGATTTAGATATGCAGCACATGGATGGAATCGAAGCAACCAAAAAGATTAAGCAACAATGGCCACATATCCGCGTATTGATTTTTACAACGTTTCAAGATACCGAACAGGCGTTAGAATCGCTTCGCAACGGTGCGGATGGTTTTGTACTCAAATCTATTGAAACGTTGGAGCTAGCTAATACGATCCGACTTATTCACAAAGGTGGGACACTGATTGATCAGGGGATGTCTCACAAAATATTTGAGAAGTTTGTTGAGCAAAAAGAGACACCACAATCAAAAGCAACCGCTTATGAGCTAACAGCTAGGGAGATAGAAATATTGCAGCTAGTAGCAAAAGGACTTCGATACAATACGATAGCTTCAAGGCTATATTTATCGAATGGTACGGTCAGGAACTATGCTTCAACAGCTTACTCAAAGTTGGGAGTGCGTAACAAGGAAGAAGCTGTCCACAAGGCTCTAGAAATTGGAATTATTGATTGAACTACCCCCACTTTCACTTCGTTTAGAAGTGGGGGATTCCTAAGTAAAGAGTTCTATCGAACATAAAAACACCCCTACGGTGCAGGACCTAGCTTAACAAGAACTATCCAATTTTTCTAAGAATGCATTAATTATTTGAAGATATTTATTTAAATCTGGCTCCCATAGTTCATGTCCCGAACTAGCTATCTCAATTATGTTCACATCATTAAGGTAATTCCTATATTTCCAACTTCCATTTCTTTCAAAAGTGAACCATCAGTTCCACCCTTAATAATTATACAGGTACTTTAATCAAGGATAATTCACTATAAAGGTCAATTTGTCTTGATTCTTTCTGGATACCTGTTACAACATGTCTCCTGTCTTCGTTTAAATAACCACTATTAAGAATTCTATCTGACCATGTTTCATGTATACGATTTCATCTACAATTGGCCGAAAAAAATGGAATTAATGGAAAGGAGATTATTTCCTTAATAACACAAATGGCCATTTTTGTGGGATGGCCAAAAGCAGCTGGAGCGTTAAACGTAATAATGAGTGAAAAATGAACCATATTGTATTTTACTTTAATGCATCTATTTAACAAAGAACGTTATTTTATGAAATTTGATTTATAGAAGATTTTAAAACAAGTGAAAAAATGATTCTGGCTTGTGACTTTAAAGTGTTTTACTCTTTCACACAGAAAACACATTTCTGCTGTCGCATGGCTTTCGCGCAAAAAAAGCATTTGTTGCCCCGATGCCCGCAGGAAAGAGCGCAGTCGTAACGGAAATCAACCTGTGTTTTGCTATAGAGTCTTTTATAACATCTTAATTCATTGACATAATATTTTTATAAGAACATGAAGAGGCTTGGACAAAGTAAATGGTTCCTTAATAAAGCCGAATAGAAAAACCGAACTATACCGAAACACTTCATAAGCGTTTCATTGGATAGTTCGGTATTTTTGTTGACTGAGACACATTTCTCCGAGCCTCTTTTTCATTCTTTAGGAGCTAGCGTCTTTCTGATAAATTTTCCAATTGTTGCTCAAGTATTGTCACTCGTACTGTTAAATCCTCTACTTGTTGCTGAAGTGTTTCTTGTGGAGGCGAAGGAGCAGTCGATTTCATTCTTTTAATCGTATGAATCATCACGAAAAATATCGCTAGGAAAATGACAAAAAGTATGGTTGTACTAATAATATCACCAGGATGAAACATTGTTTGTGTCAAAATTATTAGCCCCCTTATTTTGTATCGATTCTATTATTTACCGAGTTACATACAAAAAAGTTTCAAAAAAATATTTATAGACACTAAAAATACAGAAATCTTATCATTTTTCCTTGCATATTATATGGAACAAATTGTATTTCAAGAGCAGAAAATAATTAGAAATAAATGACTTTACATATTGTATAGGAAGAGCTTATAAAAATCGGAAAGATGCTTAAGATAGGGGATACGATAGGTATGACTGAGGTGAGTAAATGCATAAAGAGGGACAAGTAATGCGACAAGCTGTCTACAATATTTATATGTATCGCATCGATTATATACAGGTTTTCGCGCTGATTAAGTTATTTCAGTTTTTATTAATTGTTCCAATGACGGCTATCGTATTTAAGCTAATACTACGAGTAACGGGCTACACACATATTACGGAGCAAAATATTCAAAGTTTTATGGTGCATCCCTTTGTCATTTTGATGTTTCTTTTTTTGATTGTGCTTATTTTTCTATTTATTTATTATGAAATGGGCTTTCTTTTTTTAATGGCTTTTTATCAACAACGGGGAATTCGATATCGATATCTACACATATGGCAACAGCTTAATCGTAAGGTACTTTCTTTTTTTAGTATTCAAATCATTTTTTTATTTATTTATAGTGCACTTTTATTGCCATTAGCTTCATTTATATTTCCACTAACGTTAACACAAGAGATGACCATTCCGCACTTTTTGATAGATGAAATAATGAGTAGTCGTTCGGGTCGTTTACTTTATTTTGCTATGGTAATTGTTTTAGTAATAGTGGGCATACGTAGTATATTGGCTTTGCCGATTTTTACAATCCAGCCCAAAATATCACTATGTCGTTCATTAATATACAGCTGGCGTTTTTCAAAGCGGGACTTGTTAAAGCTTCTTGGATTATTAGCTATGCTAGTTACAGTTCTTCTACTTGTGATGCTTGGCATTACACTTATAAGTACTTTGCCATTATATATGTTGGAGCGTTTGATACCGAGTACAGCCCTTGTCACTGCGGGGATCACTATTGCTTTATTAGAAATAGTTTTCGTCGTGCTATTTAGTATACTGCAAGCAATGATTTCACAAGTAATGGTAGCCTTTACTTATTACACCCCTTTAAGCAAGACAAGGTTTACACCGAAATTTCGAAGAAGGCGCTATAAGCCATTGTTATTTATCATTTTGTTTGTTTTTATCGCATTAAGTGTGATGAATATTATTTCGTTAGAGAAAAGTGTTTATGTACCAGATACAAAAATTATTGCTCATCGTGGCTACACAGAGGGGAATGTGGAAAATACAATCAGTGGCCTTGTCAGCGCAGCAAGTGCAGGTGCAGACTTAATCGAGGTCGATATTCAGCAAACGGTAGATGGACAATTCGTTGTATTTCATGATCGAACATTAAGAAGACTTACAGGTAAAAATGGTGTTATAGCCAATATGACACTCGGTGAATTAAAGACGTTAACGATTCATGCTAATGGTTTTAATGACAAAATTTCATCTTTAGATGATTTTATTGAAATAGCAAAAGCTTTAAATGTTTCCTTACTGATTGAATTGAAAGTTCATGGTAAAGAAACAGAAGATGTATTGCCCAAGTTAGTAGAAAAACTAAAAGCTTATAAGGTGCTCGATACGTATTATGTCCAATCATCAGACCCACAAATGATGTCACAGTTAAAAAAATTGGCACCGAATTTACGTGTAGGGATTGTCTATGCATTAAATATCGGGCCGATGGATGAAACAGTTGATTTTATATCACTTGAGGAAGCTTGGGTAACGGATCAGCTGATTTCAGAGATGAAGCAACAAAAAATTAAACTGTTTGTCTGGACATTAAATAAAGATCAGTCATTACACAATTTTATTCGGAAAAATGTCAATGGCGTCATTACCGATCTCCCAGATATGGCTTTGAAAATAAGGAAGAAACAAAACGAACGGGAATATTTTTTACAGCGTATATTAAATCTTCTTCAATTTATGTTTTAAACTAATACGATTAAACGCAATAACGTGTGCGAAGCAAGGAAATACTCGCGAACCGAACAAAATACTCATCGAAGCCAGCATAAGAGAAAGCTGTGATTCTTTACCGTAAAAGAATCACGGCTTTTTTAGCGGATTAAAATAAATGATGGCAATATTGTAACCTTTTTCTTTTATAGCCGACTACTACTATGAATTCGTGAAATGAAGGAGATGCTTTTTTATGAAAATGACGAAAGTCGTACCATTTGCCATGTCAGCATTATTAATCGGGGGCGCTGTAGTAGCTCCAACTGCATCAGCAAACGAAGGAAAAGCGGTTGTGACGAACGCTACTGATAATAATGAGCAAAATCCACAAGTTCAACCTATTTTTATTAAAATAGCTGGAACAATTGAGAGTGTTGAAAAACGTGATGATTCAACATATTACACTGTAAAAGAGGAAGACAATACAAATGTTTTTGTCGTGAATGACGAAACACTAGTTTTCGATAATACTGGTAAAGAAGTTAAACTACAAAAAGGTGATAAAGTAACGGCATACACGTATGCAAATAAGCCAATGCTGATGATTTATCCACCACAATATAACCCAGAGGTAATTATTGTTGAAACAAAAGAAATGGGAACTGTAGAAGTAAACTTTTTCAATAAAGAATTAGTGAATACTGATAATACGTTAAAACTAAATATTGGTAAAGAAACGGAATTACTTAGCCTGTCTGGTAAAAAAGTAAAGGCAGAGGATTTAGCAGAACAACATTTACTAGTGTTCTATACAATTGCAACAATGAGTATCCCAGCACAAACACCACCTTCAAAAGTTATCGTTTTAGATACGATTGCACAAGAGCCAGGTGAAGTGGATCCATCTAAAGCTGCAGTACAAGAAATTATTAATAAAGACTTTTATGAGGTCGAAGGTACTAAAATGGTACCACTACGTTTAATTGCCGAAGAGTTGGGCTTTAAAGTAGAATCAACAGGAAATGGTGCCATTATTTCTAAAGGCGCATTATCTTATACAATTACACGTGATCAAAAAGAATATGGCTATAATAAAGCACTTCGTTATTTTAAAGTAGCACCAGCTTTATTAGAACCAACAAAAACATATGTACCAGTTGAATTTGTTGAAGAGTTAATGAAATAAAACAATTGAACTTCTTCTTGTCAAGTGACGGAGGAAATTGTGGACAATATTTTGAACGGCTTAACCCCTTTAAACTAGTGGGCTTAAGCCGTTTAATCGTTTTTGCTAACATTCGTTCTACCATGCAACAAAATACTTACGGTAAAATAAATCGAAAAAGGAGAAGACTCTTCTGATGCAGAAAATACATATAATATACTTTTTTAGGAGGCGATAATATGTTTATCGTTAATGTGGAAGCTGCAATATACAAAAATAAAAATTGGCTGTTAATAAAACGTAGTGAAAAAGAGGAACATGCAGGGGGAGTATTGTCTCTAGTTGGTGGGAAGGTCGAAAAGGAGGGGTTCTCAACAAATATTTTAGAAAGAACACTTATAAGGGAAATTGCCGAAGAAGTTGGGGTGGAGGTTTCAAATCTAAGGTATGTTAATAGTTCCTCCTTCTTGACGGATGCTGGTATTAGTGTAGTAGACATCGTATTTCTTTGTCATCATCAGCACGGAGAAGCTTTTGCAAAGAGTCCTGATGAAGTTGACAGTGTCGTGTGGATGACAACTGAACAAATACTCGATAATTCTTCTATACCAAATTATTTAAAGGAGAATATAAAACTTGCTGACAAATTAGTACTTGCCACCCAAGGGTAGAGGAAAACATCACGTCCTGTGATATTCCTTCGTACCAACATCCATGAAAGTCTCCCTCTCTTTTCATAATTCTCTTTAAATGGAAAAAAGTTTTTTGTACAATGAAAGAATTAAAGTCAGATTCCGAAAGGAGAACTATATGAAGCAGGCATTAATGATAGTGGATATGCAGGAAGCATTTTTTTTGGATAGTGAAAACTACTTATTTGATTACGAAAAAGTACTAGATAACATTAATATGTTAATAACATGGGCACGGCACAGCGAAGTTCCAATTATTTTTATCCAGCATACGGATTCAAATAAAGATGACGATTTTGCATTTGGCAAACCAGGCTGGGACCTATATCACGGACTTCTAAGACAACCAGATGATAAAGTAATTCAAAAAACAACGTGGGATGCATTCTATCAAACGGAATTAGCGCAATACTTACAGGAACAACAAATTGAGCAGCTTATTTTCGCTGGTGCTCAAACAGAATTTTGTCTTGATACGACCATCCGGAATGCCTATAGTCATGGATACCATCATAATATTATAGTGGAAGGTGCACATACCACCCTAGATAGTCACGTATTAAACGCACAACAAATTATCAAGCACCACGAGTCCGTTTGGCACAATCGATTCGTGAACATTGAGCCAAGTACTATCTTTAAAACTAAGTAAAAGAGGTTTCAATAATGCGCATAAACAGCCAAGAATTTAATATAAAGGAACTTCATTATACAATTAGATCTGCCAATATAGAAGATGCTCTTGAGTAGGACCATCATTTTTGATGGTCTTTTTATTGAGGCTGTTTACAAGCTGAAATAAACATTTGCTCCACTTGTTTTTCAAATACTACGTTTTTCTCTAAAACAAGCCAACGGAACGGGTAAAGAATACTATCCTTTGCAAACACGTAATACATATTTAATTTAAGGAAATTACATGGAGTAATGCAAATGACTGTAACTGCTGCTCAATTGGGATTTTTTACAAAAATACAGAACGTTTAAAGTAGAAAAATGTATTTTATTAGCTAAAAATCAACCTATCTATAATAATGCCGTTATTTACAATCACTTCACTGAATTTTCTGATTATAATGAAAGGGAACAAATTATAAGGGGTTGATAGGATGTCAGTAAAGGTTAATCCAAACGTTGAGCTAAGCCACCCATTATCACCATTATCTGAAGTAGAAATTGAAAAAGCTGTTCAAATTGTCAAGGAACAGCAACAGTTGTCTGAACATGTACGATTTATGTCGGTCATGTTACATGAACCTAAAAAATCAGAAGTACTAAATTACAAACCAGGTAATACGGTAGATCGCCAAGTATTTTTAGTGATTTTAGATGATAAAGAATTGAAAACATTTGAAGCAGTTGTAAATTTAACTTCAGAAAAAGTTGATTCCTACGAACATATCCCTGGTGTACAACCGAATGTAGCCCTTGAGGAATTTGAGCAATGTGAAGAATTAGTAAAGAGCCACCCTGATTTTGTAGCAGCTTTACAGAAACGTGGCATTGACAATCCTGATTTAATTATGGTGGATCCTTGGTCAGCAGGGAATTTTGGCGTTCAGGAACATGAAGGTAAACGTTTACTTCGTGCGATTTGTTGGCAAAAACAATCATTAGAAGATAACGGATATGCATACCCTTTAACAGGTATTGTATCGTATGTAGACCTAAACAAAATGGAAGTTTACAAAGTAGAAGATCATGGAATACGTCCAATTCCAACAACATCAGGGAATTACCATCCTGAAGTTGATGAATCCATTGTGTTTAGAAATGACTTAAAGCCATTGGAAATCATTCAACCTGAAGGTCCAAGCTTTACAATTGAAGGTAATTTGATCAAATGGCAAAAGTGGAGTTTCCGCTATGGATTTACTCCACGAGAGGGCCTTGTATTATACACAATTAATTACCATGACAAAGGCAAGGATCGTCCAGTTCTTTATCGTGCAGCATTATCAGAAATGGTCGTCCCTTATGGTGAACCAACATTTTCGCATAACACACAAAATGCCTTTGATGCTGGTGAATATGGCATGGGTCAATTAGCCAATTCGTTAGAGCTAGGTTGCGACTGCTTAGGAGAAATTCAATACTTTGATGGTATTGTAGCTGATGTTAAAGGAAATGCGCGTACGATCAAAAATGCCATTTGCTTACACGAAGAAGATTACGGGATTGGTTGGAAACATACAGATTGGCGTACAGGCCATGTAGAAGTACGGCGCTCACGTCGTCTAGTGATTTCATTTTTCTGTACAGTTGGCAATTATGATTATGGCTTCTATTGGAGCTTCTACCAAGACGGTACGATTGAAGCTGAAGTCAAACTTACAGGTATTTTAAACACTGGTACATGTGAGGATGGCATTCAAACAAAATATGGATCTGAGATTTCTCCAGGATTAAACGCATCACATCATCAACACTTCTTTAATTTCCGACTTGATATGATGCTAGACGGTAAAAATAACTCAGTAGTTGAAACAGAAACAGTATCAGAAACATTGGGAGAACACAATCCGAACGGCAATGGTTTCTATCCTATTTCACGTATTTTTAAAACGGAGAAGGAAGCGTTACGTAATTTAGATTTAAAAACGCAGCGTACTTGGAAAATTATCAATAAAAACTCACTTAACCGGGTGAATCAACCGGTTGGATATAAAATTTTGCCTGGTGAAAATTGCTTCCCATTTGCTCATGACGAAGCAAGCGTTATGAAACGTGCTGGTTTCCTTAAACATCATTTACACGTTACGCAATTTGATGAAAATGAAAAATATGCAACAGGTATGTATCCAAATCAACATGCTGGAGGAGATGGACTCCCAAAATACGTTGAGAATAACCGTTCAATTGATGATGAAGATATCGTCGTTTGGTACACAATGGGCCATCATCATATTCCGCGCCCTGAAGATTGGCCTGTCATGCCAACTGCATACATAAATTTCCAATTAAAACCAGTCGGATTCTTTGATCGAAACCCAGCGATAGACGTTCCTAGACCCGCCAAGAAGTGTCACACAACGTCGTCTTGTCATATACAATAAAACGCTTACGAGGAGTGATAATATGCTACCATTCCTAAGCATGTTGGTAATTGTTACTTTTACGGTAATCACTAACCGTTTATTAAAACAGCGTTTTGCCAATCATGGCATGGCCAAGTGCTGTATAATGCTGATTTCTATGACAATGAGTACCGCTGTTGGGATGAATATGGCTACGTGGCTTTCCGATATGGTATTAGGTGCAATAGCATCTATTATTATTGCTATTGTCTTAAGCTATTTACTATCAATAGGGTTACCATTGTACCTATTCATGGAAAGTGTAGGATCTAGCTTTATGGGAGCAATGATGGGCGTGATGCTAACATTAATGACCTCTCAATATTTAACATTAAGCATTATCTTCTTTACAATGCTATTTATTGTAAGTGCTATCATTTCTATCGGTGTATGGAATCGTGAAATGTTTCCTGTCTTTATAAAAGCCATTCCAAAGCATATTTACATTGTGGCTAGTGTAATGATTTGTGTACTAGTAGTAAGTAGTTTTGAGATTCAAAATGAGGTGCCTGTAAAAGAGGAACAACAGCATCATAATCATCATTAAAGGGGGTCGATCATTATGGTAAAGGTAAATGTTAAACCGAGTATTGAAGAATTTGGCATTCAATTCAAAAGGCAATATGACAATTTTATCGGTGGTGAATGGGTAGCACCTGTAAATGGTGAGTATTTCGATAATAGTACACCTATCACGAAAGAAGTATTTACACGAGTAGCCCGTTCAACAAAAGAAGATGTAGAGCTAGCATTAGATGCCGCTCATGAAGCCCAAAAAACTTGGGGGAAAACACCCGTAGCAGAACGGGCACGAATCTTACTAGCCATTGCTGATCGTATGGAAGAAAATCTTGAAAAAATTGCAAGGGTAGAAACTTGGGATAACGGGAAAGCGATTCGTGAAACGATGTATGCTGATATTCCATTGGCAATTGATAATTTCCGTTATTTTGCAAGTGCCATTCGCGCACAACAAGGGCAAGTGACGCCTATTGATGGGGATACAGTAGCTTACCATTACCAAGAACCTATTGGTGTAGTTGGCCAAATCATTCCATGGAACTTTCCTATTTTAATGGCAGCTTGGAAATTGGCACCAGCACTTGCTGCAGGAAATAGTGTTGTCTTAAAATTAGCAGAACAAACGCCGGTATCATTCTTATTCGTAGTTGAACTTATTCAAGACCTATTACCAAAAGGTGTCTTAAACGTCATTAATGGTTTTGGTGTAGAGGCAGGAAAAGAGTTAGCTTCAAGCCCACGTATTGCCAAAGTGGCCTTTACGGGTTCTACAGCTGTCGGCAAACTAATTATGAAATATGCATCTGAGAATCTAATTCCTGTTACACTAGAATTAGGTGGCAAATCGCCTAATATCTTCTTTGGGGATGTCATGGATGCTGATGACGGATATCTAGATAAGGCAATTGAAGGATTAGTTATGTTTGCTTTAAATCAAGGTGAAGTTTGCACTTGTCCATCTAGAGCCTTGATCCATGAGTCTATTTATGATCGTTTCATGGAAAAAGCCATTGAACGAGTAAAGCAAATTAAAGTTGGTAATCCATTCGAACTTGAAACAATGATGGGTGCACAGGCTTCAGAAGAACAACATAAAAAAATTATTTCTTATTTTGAAATTGCCAAACAAGATGGTGCAGAATGTTTAATCGGTGGCGCCGAAAATCACCTTGATAATTTAGATGGTTATTTTATTCAACCAACTATTTTTAAAGGCCATAACAAAATGCGTATTTTCCAAGAAGAAATTTTCGGTCCTGTATTGGCAGTGACTACGTTTAAAACCTTTGAGGAAGCGATTGAAATCGCAAATGATACGATGTATGGATTAGGGGCAGCTGTATGGTCACGTAATACAAACATTACCTATAAAGCAAGTCGAGAGATCCAAGCAGGACGTGTTTGGATAAATACGTATCACCAATACCCTGCAGGTGCAGCATTTGGCGGTTATAAAAAGTCAGGTATCGGTCGAGAAAATCATTTAAAAGCTTTAGAATCGTATCAATCAACTAAATGTGTCTTAGCTAGTTACAATGAACAAGCGCAAGGATTCTTTTAATTTTACCTAAGAGTGAACTAAAGGGGGCGGTTTATTGAGTAGCTATTATCCAATCCAACCTGAATTGGTCCAAAAAACGTATTCTTATAGAGAACTTGCTCCAAACAGCCATTTAAACCAGGATATACTATTTTATTATGAGTTTGAACCAATAGGCATTAATAGTGATATTCATGTCATTCCTGATGCCTGCCAAGATTTAATGTTTTACATGGGCAAAAATAAACAGGTTGTCTTAGGGAATACCCCGACTACACGTGAAATTTATTCATTTACCCCAAAAGGTAAATATTTTGGTGTTCGTCTAAATCCAAAACAAACAGTTATTCAATACAATTGCGCATTAAAACATATTGTTCAACAACCGTTTGTTAATGTTGAATTAGGCTGCACACTAGACTCTAAATTTATACAATCTGTTTTTGAAGCAGAAGATTTCGAACAAAGGGTGCAGATTTGTAATGAGTATTTTGGTTCTCAAAAAAAGGATAAAAGCTTGGGTGATGAAATATTCGCAACTTGTTTTGATTCTATTATTGAAAATAATGGGCTGTTTTTACCAGCTGTAATTCAGCATAAAACAGGTTATTCTGAGCGATATATCCGAGAACTTTTTTACAAAAAAACAGGTTTTGGACCAAAAAAGCTAAGCAAATTCATTCGTATTCAACTCCTACTTCAACATTTTTCCTTTGAAGAGACACCTGTAAACATTGACCAATATGGTTACTATGATCCTTCCCATTATTACAAAGAATTTAAAAGTTTACTTGTCATAACTCCTGCTGAATATATAAAAGAATTTTTAGGTTGGAAAAATATAAAACGAAAGTTTCTATCTTATTAGCCCCTCAAAGCTTTCACTCTTTCGTATAAACAGGCTGGGACATACCTAATTTAACTGTGTCCAAAGCCGAATGGTAAAATTCACTTTTTATTATTTGAAAACAAAAAGCCGAACTATTGTAGAATGCTGTGTTAGTAATTTTTAATAGTTCGGCTTTTCTAGTTGCTTAAAACCTTTTGTCCTAACCTCTGCAAATGTCAAAATAACAATGTACATTTTTGCTAGTCTAATCATGTACACTTTCGCTAAATTAACTACGTTTCTATACATGTGCGTGAATAATTACACTTGACACGGAGCCTCTACCCGCATGATTCGCTAGCCAAGAAACCAACTATATCAATGGCAGCTAACCGGTCGGGGGCTATCATGCTCGCCACTCCCTGTATAGTTGTATAAACAAAGGGAATTACAATTGTACTTGGTTAAACAAAATTTATTTCAATTAAGCCTCTTTATTTTCATGAACAGTATACTTTTTTCCAGAAAAAACATATCAGTTAGTTTAACTACATTAACGATTCACTACCTTAACTTTGGGGAAATTCCTATTAGCTAAAAAAATTCATAACATTGATCCAGTTGCAACAAATACTCTCAGACCTAAAAGTAATCCTTCCTTTTTACATCCCCCGTATTTGGCGATGAACAAAACAAATAACATTACATAATATAGAAACATGAAATATTATTAAAAAGGATGATGTGTTATTTCTATAGTAAGAAATGGTACCCTTCCTAACGGAGAAATACAAGACGGCTGGGAAGATGTTGATGTTGTTTGGGACATTGATCGTTGGGAGAATGACGGCGGTAGAAGTATTGGAACGAGTTCGAGGACGTGAAAAGGCTGCCTATATTAAAGAAGAGGGAGACGCACTTGTCTCCCTATATTTGATTATTTTAAAATTACGAACAGAAAATTGAAACTATTTTCCTTTTTTTACGTATTAATTAAGAGAAATACTAGGAGGTGGAATTTTGGGAGAAGAAATACAGGGAAAACAGACAAATGAGTTTGTTGAATGGGTAAAAGCAATTGCTTTCGCTTTATTGGTGGCATTTTTAGTCAAGCAGTTTTTATTTACGCCAGTACTCGTAAAGGGTGCTTCTATGGAACCGACATTGGAAGAAAGTGATCGTGTTATTGTTAATAAAATTGGTCCAAAATTTAAGCCAATTGATCGATTTGACATTGTCGTTATTAATAACATGATGATAGATAATGAAGAAAAAAATATTATTAAACGTATCATTGGTCTACCAGGAGATAAAATTGAGTATAAGGATGATCAATTATACATAAACGGGGAAAAGTACAGTGAACCTTATTTAGATCAGTACAAGAAGGATTTAAAAGATCCTGGGTCACTTACATATGATTTTACGTTAGAACAAGACTTAGGTGAAACTACTGTACCTAAAGGGCATTACTTTGTATTAGGTGATAATCGTCGTGTAAGTAATG
Organism: Lysinibacillus sp. Ag94; assembly: GCF_023242215.1. Taxonomy (NCBI): domain Bacteria; kingdom Bacillati; phylum Bacillota; class Bacilli; order Caryophanales; family Bacillaceae; genus Lysinibacillus; species Lysinibacillus sp. Ag94. The sequence goes on from NZ_CP096780.1 coordinate 1,969,397, forward strand.
ATAGTAGAAATCCTGAGTTAGGTTTCATCCCTAAAGAAAAAATAATGGGTACAACAAGTATCGTCTGTTGGCCGATCGAGCATATTGACTTTAGGTTTAACTGATAGATCGAAAGCTTAAACCTTAATAAAGATAATAAAAATGACCACTCCACAAATGGAGGGCACTGAAAAAGTCTATATCTTCTCACATCGCGAGGTATTTAACGAGTAAATCGTTGAATACCTCGCTTTTTTCATTTGGCACTGTGACGCTACTGTTGTTTTCCGAAGCATTCCGCTCGCTTTCCGCGGGCGAGCGCCGAGCCTCCTCCTACGCTTCGCTTCGTGCGGGGTCTCGTCTGTCTCGCTTTCCCGCAGGAGTCGAGCGATGCTTCTCCAAACAACGCAATGTATCACACTATTATTTTAGTCACGCTTTCCTTTATAATAAAAAAATAATGTGCAGGTGGTGCCCCCGATGATTTCAAATCAAGAAACCCTTCATTTAAGTCCATATATGGCGATCTACGATATTGTTGTGCCAAAAGATAATATACTTCATCAAATCAATGAACTTGTTGATTTTTCATTCATTTTAGAAGAGTTAAAAACAAAATATTGTTTAGACAATGGACGTAATGCCATTCCTCCAATTCGTATGTTTAAGTACATCTTCTTTCTTCGGGTATAAGACACATATCCCGTTGATTTGTTTGTAAGGCGGGTCATCTCGCGACAAGAAAAGCACGTACGGGTAAAAAAGGAACGAGTAAGAGTCAAAGTCAGACCTATTATTTTGACATTGAAAAATGCAAAGTATGTCCAAGGAGAGAGGGCTGTTATAAAGAAGGCTCAAAAAGTAAAACATATTCTGTCACAATTAAGTCGGATACACATGCCGAACAAGAGGCATTTCAAAATACGGAAGCATTTAAGCAATTAACCGCAAATCGCTACAAAGTAGAAGCGAAGAATAGTGAATTAAAAAACGGACACGGGTACGATACGGCATCGACTGCGGGTCTATTTGGCATGGAAATTCAAGAGCTACAACGATATTCGCTGTCAATTTAAAACGGATATTAAAGCTATTAAACGAAAATAAATAAGGAATAGAGACAGAAATAAGGCACTTCCTGTTCAAAATTGAACAAGAAGTGCCTTATTTTCATCTGAGAAAGGTTCGCTTTTATGAAAACGTAAGTTTTTCAGTGCCCTCCCACAAATGAGTGGTTTTTTTGTTTTGTCTTTTGTAAAACCGACGTCTGGGAGACGTACGCACAAAGGGTATCATTTCATTAATGAAAAATATAATTAACTTTTTGCAATATATATATTGCAAAGAGACAGATATTCTGTATAATTAAAATCATAAAATAAAGGGGGAAAATATGGATGTTTTGGAAAAGTAAACACGTCGATGAACGAATTAAAAATCAGCAAAATAAAATTTACAAGGAGATTTTTTTCTTTGTCATTGTAATATGTTTAATATCGATCCTAATAAAATTCATAACAGAGGGAGTGTCCTCAGAAAATGTATCAACTGAACGGTTGATTTTATTATTCTCAGCAGTTTATTATTGTGGTAGAGTAGCCTATCTCGGCATCTTTACTGATGAAGTAGAGATTCACAATAGTACAAGTAAGTTTAAATTAAGTACTAAATTTATTATTTTCGGTGTTGCTATTGGTATGATTATTGCAATTATTATGGGTGTTAACAGTGCATTCAACTACGCAGAAAGTACACCACAAGCAATATATTTTTTCTTTTTGGTATTTTTTGTGTCACTGTTGTTGTATGCATCATGTATTGCCGGAATTTTACTCTTATTTTATGGGCTTGCTAAAAAGAAAAGTGATCGAGTTATTCAAAGAATGTTAGAAGATGAAGATAGTGGTGATCAATGTGAAAAACATACGCTTAAAAATGGCTCGAATTGAACATGATTTATCACAAGGTGAATTGGCTGATAAAGTGGGGGTTACTAGGCAAACAATCGGTTTAATTGAATTAGGTAAATACAACCCGACTTTGAATTTATGTATCGCGATATGTAAAACGTTAAATAAAACCCTAGATGAATTGTTCTGGGAGGAGTAAAACTGTCGTTATGTTATCGAAGAGGCTATCTACTAAACAGATAGTCTTTTTTCTTTGAATCTCTATTAAAGCCGAAATAAAAAAAATCGAAGCCATTTGCTTCGACTTTTTTATAACAGAGTTATTTATTTTCCCATTTAATAAACTAATCATTTAATCCTTTACCATCAAGGATGTGTTGCGTGTATTTTTCAATTCTCGACACGCGAGTTTTGGATTGTTTAGGTTGAGAGAAATGTAGAATGTATGCTCTTTGTCGTCCTGGCGTCAATTTTTCAAAAGCCGTTTTTAAGGTAGGCATTTCATTGAATTTATGGTGAAGTTCTTCAGGAATTATGTATTCCTTATGCTCTTTCATGGGCACTTCTAAACCTGCTTTTTCAATTTCGATGGCTTCTAGAATATAATCTTTTATAATCGTTTCCATGCCAACTATTTCTTGAATGTTGGTGAAACGAATTTGGCGCGCTGCCTGTACATTTTCAGTTTGTTGAATTAATACCCCATTGGCATCCTTTAATAAGGCTCCTTTGTGAAAGAGCAGGGCACAATAATCTTTAAATCCATGTATTAACACGATGTTTTTTTTCTCAAGTGTGTAACAAGGATGCATCCATTTAAATTCTTCAGTCAATTCACAAGCAAGAACGATATTTCTCAACGCCGAATATTCTTCCTGCCACTTTTTAGCTTTACCTAAAAATTCATCAACCTTTGGATTCATTTTGCTATTTGTCATCAACGAACACCCCTCTACAATTTTTTAATCAGCTGATATTCTCTAATCGATTTATCATAAAACATTAACTAGTGTCATGTCTAGTTAAAAATAGGGGACTAATATCGCTCATTTACAAAAAGAATAGTGATGAGTTGCAAAAGCGTTTGATACATGTAGGTTCAATCTTTTTTGTATTTTTTTATTGGTAGAACATTATATTTTTGGTAAAATATTAATTAATCACCAAAGTTTGTGGACGACTTTTGTTAAAACGTCTACTATATAAATAGTTGACCTTCGTTTCGACTGGGCGACTTCTCGGGGATCAGCAATAGAGGAACGAAGACTAAAAGCATCACATCCAGTCATAACGCCTTCGTGACCAACATCATGTTGGCCAGAGACCCTGCAGCGTGGCGGATGTTTTCTGTAGCGAAAGCGAAGCGACAGCAACAAATGTTTTGACTGTGCGAAAGCGAAGCGACAGCAACAAATGTTTTGACTGTGCGAAAGCGAAGCGACAGCAACAAATGTTTTGACTGTGCGAAAGCGAAGCGACAGCAACAAATGTTTTCTGTAGCGAAAGCGAAGCGTCAGCTACAAAGCGCCCAGTCGGAACGGAAATCAACCACACGTTTTGGTGATGATCCGAAATATTAGAATATATTGGTATTTAATGCTTATTGGAGTGTGTTATTTAAAATAAAGCTACGAGGGGGAGAATCATGAAAAAATTTTTTATGGTGTTACTAGTAGCATTTGTTTTTGCAGTAGTACATCCAACAAAATCGGAAGCGAAAGTGATGTATGATGGAGCAGAAGTTGTAAAAGACCAAACCGGAAAAATGACCTTTAAAAAAGACATCAAGGTGTACAAGAAAAATCCAAATGGTACGTTTGATTCGTTAGTGGTCAAGCGAAATAATTTCTTTAGAACGTATGATATTGAAAAATATGATGGCAAAACATTTTACCAGATGGGGCAATATCGGGTACAAGCAACGGATTTGGTAGTTTTCAAAGAAGTACCAATAAAAATTCGTTCAACTTTTTATAAAAATCCAACTTATATCTTTATTAATCGTGATAGTAATACCGCAACTTACGGAATGTGGTTCAATGAAAGAACCAACCCGGGTTTTTCTTTTACAAATAATGGACAAATAATTTCTTATTGCGGTCCGAATGATGTTAGTTCTAAAGAGTGTATACAGTATCCTGGTATAGATCTTAAAATCTCTGAGTCGAAAAGAAGCGAAATAGGCGTGCGTTTTGAGCTAACAAAAGATACAGATTTTATACTCGATCCAATTAAAGGATCTGCAACGATAAGTACATTGAAAAAGGGAAGTATTTTATTTTCAGAAGGTCTTGAAATTAATGGTTATCTAAATGTAACTTGGAAAAAAGGTGACAACAACGAGTCCACACATTGGATTCCAGTGAAATTATTAAAACCAGTTGGAGAGAAGTAATTAGGAATTTACAAAGCACTTAAACGGTGCTCCATCTAGTTTTTATGTTAATTGTAAATAAAGATACCCTCTAAGAGAGACTTTTTAGTGTCTATCTTAGAGGGTACTTGATCATCTACTGAAGTAACAGTATCAGTTATTGTTGAACGGAAAGCATGACTGACATCACTATTATCCATTGTAGATATTACGCCGCCTTTGTTCATAACAACATATGTATTTTCACTAAAATAAAGTAGAGGTGAAATAGTATGGATGAAAAGCAGAAAAAAGTAGAAATATCTTTTCTCACTAATGGACCGACCCAATCTGATTATTTTAGAGAACAATTTCAAGAGTTAATTAAAAAATTTAATTTACGGCTTCAACAACTCTCTAAAATGTTTGATATACCCATAAATGACATAGAAAATATAATGAAAGATTCAATTAGCATCACAAATGAAAAATTTGAAGAAATTGAGTATAAATTAACAATGTTGAATTTTGGTTTTAATGATTTTAATGCTAAAGATAGGGTAAAGTCAATATTGAATAGTTTGTTAGTGGAATACGAGATAACAACAGAAAGCTTGTCCAAAATTATAAATGTAACAGAAAAAGAACTTTTAGATTTTAAAGAAGATCAATTACTAGAGAGGAATATAGAAATTGAAATATGTGTGAATATTATCTTGCTTAATTTTGTTCTACATAAAAAAATATAAAGCCCGGTTATTCGAAATGAAATGCTCCCAATTAGGTAGATAGATTAAAATCTGTTTATCCAATGGGAGTATTTTTATGGATCGAAGTAAATTAAAATTATGCACCAAAATAGGCTTGAGGTGATGGCATTAAAACCATAAAAAAGGACTGAGGTATATCCCCAATCCTACTTTTTTCTATAAATATGCTCACTAAAGATTTATTAATTGCTCGATTTTAGCCTCAATTAGCCAAGTATATAATGGAACACATTATCAAGGTGCTATATGATTAACTTGCACGCCTGTTATTTTACATTTGGTAAAATAATTGATTATCTATAAACGTTGATATATAAAGGGTCAGATGAGTTTTTGTTATAAGTTAGCCCCACGTTTAGCCCCATTTTCTTTTAAGCTTTGACTAAATACTGAAATAGTGTGTTCCTCCAATTCCTGAAGAACATGACCATAAACAGTATGAATCATTTCAGGCGTATTTCCTAAACGATCAGCAATTGCTTTAACAGGGATACCGTTATTCATCAAAATTGTGGCATGTGTGTGCCGTAATCCGTGTATTGTAGTCGCTGGAAGTCCAGCTGCCTTTACAGCACGATTAAATGTTGCGTTTAACCCTGTGGGAATGAAAGGTTCACCATTATAAGGTGATATGAAAATAAAAGAGTCATCTTTCGAAATATTATCATTTAATTTACGGCCATATGATAGCAACAAAGCTTTGACAGCCGTTCTATAACTCTTTAACTGCTGCAAGACAATATCATCAACTTTTATGGTGCGCTCACTGTTTTGTGTCTTTGTGGTTCCAACACCGTTATTTCCTCTGTGACGCTCAATAGTGATTGTTCGATTATCAAAGTCCATATTACTCCATTGAAGCCCCAAAGCTTCACCAATATACGAAAGGAATGCAGGAGCTATGGAAAGAGCTGAACAAAGAGGAAATCAAAAGATTTCAAATTCTTTCTCAAGTATGTAATTGCTTCGAATTATTAGTTTGACAGGGCCACTCTTTATGAGTGGTCTTTTCACTTTTGAAGGATGCGACATCAAAAGAGTTGGCCAAGTATTTAATACGATCAGCGGAGCAATACTTTAAGGAATTGTATGAGTTTTCATACGGTGTTAAATCATATAGATTTATTTACAAAAAGAGTTTGAGAAAAACGCAGAAGAAACATACAATAATAGTGTAGAAATAAAAGGTAAAACATATAACAGTATATATAAAAAACTATTAACTGGTAACGTCATATAAGACTTATTTATGAATTAGGAGGGTGTTATTTGAAAATTATGCGTAGCTCTGAACTTTTAAGTGATAGTGAAATAATGGATTTATTAAAAGATCATCAAAGGACGAGCAAACTATCTAAAAAAGAAGAACTTACAGAAATGGCTAGGGTTGCTTTGAGAGAATCGTTAGAAAAGGCAGTGGAGGTATATAAGAAAAATCAAGATTTTGGAAGTGTTGAAAGCTTTAGCAATCTATTGTGTAATTTTGAAAGCGTTAAGTTTTTTAAAGAGTTTGAGAATAATAATTCTATTATATATTCTTTTGAAAGCATTACGGAGTCTGGGCATTATACTTTGAAAGATAGTGGTTTTTTACGTTGTTAAAACAAGAAGAAGCTCTATGAACTGTTTTAGGTCATAGAGCTTCTTTAACTTTGATTAAATCATTTAATACCATTAAATTCGACACCAGCAGGTGTAGGTGTTAATACACTATTTCCATCTTTTACTACATAATCTGCCATGAATGAGGCTTTATTTTTATAGTGAGCGATATTATAAGATCCTATTTTTCTATCAATAAACGGTTTAATGTAGGTTTCATTGAAAAAATTATTCATTACAATTGTAGAGTAATTAGTATTTGGTAGCATTGCATAACCATAAACCCTGCCACCAATCTGATCTATACTACTTAAACCAGCATTTCTAGCATATAAAGATGCATAAAATAGCGTATCACTATGACTCATATCACGAAAAACTACGCTACCAAGATTAACACTACCCCTTGCTTGAATTTTTTTAGTAGCATTTAATTCATCAATTTTTTCACTAGGTATTATTTCAACTTGGTCTAAGTTTAATTTATCTAATATTTCTTCAATATTTTCGTCCATCGCATTAGGGTTTTCTTCGTAGTAATTCTCTATCAAATTCATTTCATCTAAAGTGGTAACTCTACTTGTGGGTGATATTACATCATTATTTGTTAATAACCTATCAATTTCTTGTTGACTAAGGAATTCTTGTGTTTGAGCAAATCCTTTGGTAGGTAAAAAAGTGATAACTGATAGTAGTAACATTGCTACTAAAATTAATATTTTTTTCCTCATGTGTATAAAGCCCCCCTTCTGAAGTATTCAAAAAATAGTAGAACATTATTTAATATTGTTAGGACTATCCATTGTTTTAGCTTTATTCTTGTCCAAATTGTGTATTGCAAATAATAGAGTTATCACTGATATATTTATTTACTTTAGTGCAGGTGAGATGACGATATTTATAGGTGCTTTAGTGATGCTTATTGAAGGCATTTATATTTTCAGTAAACCTAAAATTATTAGCTTTAGTTCATTTAAAATAGTACGTTTATTTTTTCCTTATGCAATTATTTTTACAATTATTTTAGAAGTTCATAAATTTATTAATAGTGGGGGACAATTAAATGAACTAAATAACTATATTTTAGTGTTTTTGTTCACTATCTTTTGGATTCCAATTTTATATGAATTAACAAAATTAATAAGAGCTTTTAAAAATATTTTGAAAAATAATGTTCAAGAAAGTAAGGATAGACGTGCAATAATCATAGCCATTGTTGGAACAATTATTTCAATAATAGCATTGTTTAAATAGTACATACTTAATAAGTCATATCTAACAAGGTGTGGGTTTTTATTATTTTTGTTTATAGAAATGCACTGTGACTAGCAGTGCTATTTTTTATGTGAGTAATTTATTCTTAAATTGACCAACAAAAAAGATTGAAGCATATTAGCCCCAATCTTTTATACTCACATATTCCTGTACACACGCTCGCCGTATTTTATTAGCCCCAACTTAGCCCCAAAAACATGCTGTACTATACAATAACTTGCTTGGTCAGAAGAGAGCCCATTACCTCAAAACGTTGATATATCAAAGTTCTGTCAGCTTTGTGTGTTCAACTTGCACTTATATCACTTTACATTTGGATAAATCATCGTTGCAGGGTCCACATATTCATCGAACTGTTCTTCTGTTAGTAAACCTGTTGCAATCGCTGCTTCTTTTAATGTTGTGCCTTCTTTATGGGCTTTCTTCGCAATTTTTGCCGCATTTTCATAACCGATATAAGGGTTTAGTGCAGTTACAAGCATTAATGAATTTTGTAAATTGTGGTCAAGCACTTCTTTATTTGGCTCGATACCGACAGCGCAATTATCATTAAATGATTTCATTGTGTCTGCTAGTAGGCGAGTTGATTGTAAGAAGTTATAGATAATTACTGGCTTGAAAACATTTAACTCAAAGTTACCTTGGGAAGCGGCAAAGGCAATTGTTGCATCATTACCAACAACTTGTGTAACAACCATGGTCATCGCTTCACTTTGAGTTGGATTTACTTTACCAGGCATAATAGATGAGCCTGGCTCGTTTTCTGGAATCGTAATTTCACCAATACCAGAACGAGGACCACTCGCTAACCAGCGAACATCATTGGCAATTTTCATTAAGTCAGCTGCAAGAGCCTTTAATGCGCCATGTGCGACAACAGCTTCATCATGACTCGTCAGTGCATGGAATTTATTTGCAGCCGAAGTAAAATGTTTTCCTGTTAATTGACTAATTTCTGCTGCTACACGCTCACCAAATTCGGGATGTGCGTTAATACCTGTTCCAACTGCTGTTCCACCAATCGCTAATTCCTTCATATATTTAATATTTTGGACAATCATTTGCTCAGATTTAGCAAGCATTGCTACCCAGCCACTAATTTCTTGACCTAAAGTTAAAGGTGTAGCGTCTTGTAAATGTGTACGACCAATTTTAATAATATCTTTAAATTTTTCTGCTTTGTCATCAAGTGTTTCTTTTAATAAGCGTAGTCGCGGCAGTAAATAATCTTCAACTTTTAATACTGCAGCAATATGCAAAGCCGTTGGGAAGGTATCGTTTGAGCTTTGAGATTTATTGACATCATCGTTTGGATGGATGCGCTCAGCCTCGCCAACATTTTGTAAAAGTTGGTTTGCACGGTGAGCAATTACCTCATTGACATTCATATTTGACTGTGTACCACTACCAGTTTGCCAAACTACAAGAGGGAATTGATCGTTCCATTGACCCTTTAAAATTTCGTCTGCTGCTTGCACAATCGCATGTGCTTTTATATCTGAAAGCTTACCTAATTTATTATTGGCTATCGCAGCACTTTTCTTTAAAATGGCCATGGCTTGAACTAGCTCAATAGGCATTTGTTCTGTTCCGATTTGGAAATTCTCTTTACTGCGCTGCGTTTGAGCACCCCAAATTTTATCTGCAGGTACTTTAATTTCACCCATAGTGTCTTTTTCAATACGATAATCCATGTAAAACAGCTCCTTTATTTATGTAAATCTCTCCAATTAAGTAAACATTCGACGGAGAATTAAACTTCTTTCAACGGGTGTCAAACAGCTGTTGATAAAAGTTAAAAAAAGATATTCTTAGTCTGATGTAAGAATATCCGTTTGATACATGCTTATTTCAAAAAAATAGGGGGATGCTGAACTAAGCATTTCGGAGTAAGAAATAATCTATTGATAATGATAATTGTTATCAATTAAAAAGTCAAATGCTTTTCTTGAAGACGATTTTATCGTTGAGAATAATTCGCAATGGATTTTTCTCTTATAGTTCGATTCCCTTTTTTTTAAAGTTAAAACGCTATCATTAAATGATAGCGTCGGAAGGTGAATAGGGAAGAGCTATCTCTTTTTCTTGCCAATTTCTTTTAATGGTTGTTTTTTAGCTATTTTTTCAAAAATGATACTTACCTGATAGTTGTTGTCGTCTATTTGAACAATCTGAACAACTTTAGCTTTACGTCCTTTAATTTTAATGTTCTCTTCGACAGTAGGTAAATTTACGAGCAGCTGACTTAAAACGGACGTCTTGTTTTCATAGAAATGAGTTACAAACATAATCCTTCTCCTTATAAATGTTTTAGTAAGCCTAGAAAAAAACCTTCCTTTATTATTGCTTGTATGTAATGTAAAAAAGACAGGGGTTTATGAGGATAATGAGCAAGGGGAAGGTTTTACTCAATGTATGATAAGAGCTAAAAATCTAGAACATTGTTAATTGGGGTAGAGCATAGAGAAAAGATTTTAATCCTGAAGATTGAAATGTATTAAGATCACTAAATTTTTAATTATATTCAGAATTATTTATATTTTACCAATTTTTAATATTTTATCTTTATTTTTCCTTCCGTTTCTATTAAACTATAAATAGACTTAAACCAAAGGGAGGAATAAAATGAAAAAAATTACTATTAGGTTGTTCTTTATGCTTATCTTTTTATTAGTGCCAATGAATGTTTTTGCAGATGAGTCTTTAGGTGAATTTTCATTTGATCCAAGTAAAATGTCACATCCTTATGACATGGTAAACTCGAAAGGTGAAATCATTAAATATGAGGAGTTTAATGTTAGCGATTGGTCATTAAATAATGAAATACCAAGTGTTCAAGGTTCGGGAGAAATTTCGCCTATCCAGATTGATTCAATAATGGAAGGTCACTCGTTTATCGATATTACACCACCACCAGTTGTTATTAATGATTCTACTGCTAGAGGACCTTTACAAATATCACCACGTATTGTCATCGGTGACGATAGTAGAAAAAAAGTAGAGAATACTAAAGAATTGCCATATAGTGCAATTACGTATATCGAAATAAATTGGCCTGATGGAAAAGGTGGTTCTTGTACAGGTTCTTTAGTTGGCAAAAATAAAGTTTTAACAAATGGACATTGTGTAATAAATCCAGAAACAAAAGAAACTATAACTAGTGCAAAGGTTTACCCTGGTGTAAGTAATAGTGTTGGATTATTTGGTTCTTATAAAGTTAATGATTATTATGTAGCTGCTAATTGGGCTTCAACTGGTTCGAGCTCTGAAGACTTCGCTATTCTTGTTTTGGATGTATCAAAAGACAATAAACAGGCAGGAGATGTTGCAGGAACTCTTGGAATCAAACAGGTGAATAATCTTCTTAATCAAAATATCGGTATTTATGGTTATCCGGGAGATTTAATGCAGGCGAGTGGTGAAATTTCTCAATTTGGTACGAGAGGAAATATTACTAGAGAGGATGCATCTGTAGCCTTTTATACAATTGATACTGCACCAGGACAATCGGGTTCAGCATTAATAAACACTGATAATCAGATTATAGGTGTTCATAGAGGTTCATTTGTTATTAATGGGAACCCGATGAATGGAGGACCTAAGATGAACTCTTATATGTTTAATTTTATTTCCAAAGCTTTAGAGTAAAACTACTAATAATGTAGACAAACTGAGAATTTCGGTTTGTCTATTTTTTTGACGCTAAAAAAATAAGAGCTGACTGAATTGAGCATCCCAAAACATAAGGTGGTATATCTTTTTGGTAGACAATCTTTAAGGATAAAAAAATAGGGGGTTGTAATAAAGACATAAACGGAATGTAAGGGAAATTATTTTCGGAATTAACAGATTATGTTTAATATTAGCTGTAACGAGAAAAATAGCAGTTCAAAATGGGAGTCAGTCTGATTATGCTAGTTCATTATTTTTTGTAAATCGCTATATTATGGCATAATTTTATTATTTTTTATTGCAACTTTCGACATGTTTTTTATTTATTTCTCGGGAAATATTTCATAGATTTTAGTAGTTACAACGGTGTTTTTAATGCTCATAATATAATTTTTGTACCTAGGGATTAGGTATTGTTATAGGTCAAGTTCAATGATGAGTTTATGATTTGCATTAATGTTTTGACTTTTCGGCATTGATTTCCTTTAGAGCTATGCGTGGCTTATGTTTGGCAAAAAGCGTAGGCACGTTATAATAGTAATAAGGGAGGAAACGAAATGTATTTAAAGTCATGTAAGGTAATACAGGGAGAAATTGCAGAGAAAGATCAATATCCCTTTAATATACCAAGTTTGCAGGATTTACAGGAGCTAGAGTTTCCTACGAACGTTACCTTCTTTGTAGGGGAAAATGGCTCTGGGAAATCAACCCTATTGGAGGCTATAGCTGATCGCTGTGATTTTAATACAGCGGGGGGCGGCCGTCAAAATATATATGAAGTACATAAAGCGGAATCTGCACTTGGAGAATTCATTCGTTTATCATGGTGGCCAAAGGTTTCAAATGGCTTTTTCCTACGTTCGGAAACGTTTTATCAATTTGCGAGTCATATTGATTTGTTGGATAATCATCCAAATAAGTATGCCGCTTTTGGTGGTAAGTCGTTACATCATCAATCACATGGGGAGTCCTTTCTTTCGCTGTTTATGAATCGCTTTAAAGGGAAGGCCATTTATTTATTAGATGAGCCTGAAGCGGCGTTGTCACCAACGAGACAGCTAAGCCTCCTCAAAATTATCAAAGATTTAGAGCACGAGGCACAATTTATTATCGCCACACATTCACCTATTTTACTTGGCTATCCGAATGCTACAATTTATAGTTTTGATAATGGAGAGATTGAAGCTATTCGTTATGAGGATACTATACATTACATTGTTACGAAGCGTTTTTTAAATGCACCGGAAACCATTTTTTCAGAGTTATTTGATGAGGAGAGAGAATCATGAATCAACGTAAAGGCTTAGTTATGCGAGAAATTCGATTAGATGAAATGGCACAGTTTATAGATTTGCTTAATTATGTTTTTCAAATGTCCATGTCCATTCATAAGGATCGTCGCTTTGTGAATGCCAAAAGTAAGCAATTTAATGAAGGACATGCGATTGGTTGGTTCGATGGCTCACATCTTGTATCTCAAATTTTATGCCTACCTTTTGAGGTAAACGTTCATGGTAGGATTTATGAAATGGGAGGCATCACTGCTGTCGGAACGTACCCTGAATATTCTGGGCATGGTTTGATGGAAAGTCTTATTATTGAGACTCTAGAGCGGATGCGAAACGAAGGACAATGCATATCCTATTTATTCCCATATTCTATCCCTTATTACCGAAAAAGGGGTTGGGAAATTATGAGTGATATTGTGGAATTTCAAATCAAAGATACGCAGCTTCCTCGCTACGGTGGCCTAAATGGAAAAATCCGTCGTGTCGATCCGAAACATGAAGACGTTGTGACTATTTATGCGCATTATTCAAAGAAAACGCACGGTGTCATGGTTCGTAATAGTATCGCATGGAATGAAAAGTTTCAGGAAGACTTTTGGGAGGAAAAATTTATCGATAGTGATGTCAACCTCCAGGCAGCGGTTTATTATGATGAGGATGATATACCACAGGGTTATATGTTTTACCGTATTATGGAGGAAAATTTTTACATCGACGAAATTGTCTATTTGCTGGAAGAAGCGCGTAAAGGTTTATGGAATTTTGTCTCAGCACATAACTCAATGATTTACAACGTCTATGGTAAAACAACAGGCAATGAAGCCGTTGCCTTTCTGTTAGAGGATAGTGAAATTATTCAGAAGGTATCCCCTTATTTTATGGCACGAATTGTTGACGTAAAGGAATTTCTATTACGCTACCCATTCACAGGAAATGATTTTCAGCTTAGACTAGCTGTTCGTGATCGCATTGTTGCATGGAATAATGGTACATTTGTTATAACGAAGCAAGACGGAAAAGTTGCAGTTGAAAAAGTAAGTGAGACACAGTCAGAAAATGCTATTCAACTAACAGTTCAAACACTTGCCACGATGTTACTAGGCTATAAACGACCGAGTTATTTAGAAAAAATTGAGCGTTTACAAGGCAATGCCATTGAAATTGCACTACTAGAGACTGTACTACCAGTAGGCATTCCAACGTTTATTGATTATTTTTAAAAAATTTTTGGGGGATTTGTGCAGGGACAGCTGTACAAATTCCTTTTTTATTGATTCAAAAGAAAACGAATCGGGTCAACGCAAGAACTGCTCAGCTCCAAGTGAAAACCGCAATCAGATTACCTAAAGATCCACTCGGGATAAAAACTATTGGACAAGAAGAGTGGAACATGTTGAATGTGCTGATAAAAACATATGATGATCGAGATAAAGAGTAGCCATAACCCTTGCAGTTATGGCGTATTATTAATCCAAGCTTTTCTTAGCAGTTGTACACCAAGAATGATGTCCTCCATTTTTAATTTACTAAAGCCTAATTGTATAATGGGTGTAGAGCTTGGCTGTTGTAGAAAATATGGGCTAGTAGGGTAGACTTTGACTCCGTATTGTTGTGCATTTTGAATGAGCTGCTCTTCTGAACATTGAGTTTGCACCTTCACTAATATATAAAGCCCAGATTGTTCTCCAAGTATCGTAATTTTTTCTCCGAACTGTTTGTTAAGCTCCTCTACAAGAGCATTTATTTTATGTTTATAGGTGATACGCATTCTTTTAATATGCCGTGTCCATTCACCTTGTTCCATGAATTTCCCCATTGTTAATTGATGTAAGGACGAGGCGTTATGTTCAAAATAAGCAAAGCGTTCTTTATATGGCTGTATAAGTGATTGCGGTAGTACCATATAGCTTAAACGAATAGCTGGTAAAAATGATTTTGAAAATGTCCCCATATAAATCACACGTGACTTGTCGAGTGAGGCGAGAGCAGGAAATGGCTGTTGCGTATAACGAAATTCACTATCATAATCATCCTCAAGTATATAACCATCAACTTTTTTAGCCCACTGAATTAAAGTTTGACGCTGCTGAATGCTCATGGAAACACCGTATGGAAAATGATGAGAAGGTGTGACATAGAGTAAGCGCGAATGTAAATGCTTTAAATGCTCAAGCTTTGCACCTTTTTCCGACACAGGTAAAGTTTCTATTTGAAAGTCATGCAGCTTGAACGCTTCTCGTGCACCGTTGTAGCCAGGGTCTTCTAAAATAACACTTGGGAAATGTTGCTTTAATAGAAAGCCTAGATAAATTAACATTTGCTGGGTGCTACTACCGATAATAATGTCCTCTTCATTTACATGAACGCCACGAGCTTGAAGCAAATAATGTACAAGCTGTTCTTTTAGAAGTGGCTCACCGAAAGGGTCGCCATATTCATAGCATTTTTGTAAAGGTAACACTTGATTAGCCATTTGCCGCCATATTTTTACAGGGAAATGTTGTTGATCGACAGCTCCAGCCCGAAAGTCAATGATGACATCTCCACTGTTAGTTTTAATTTCTTGACTAAGGCTAGGCCATTCCTCCTCCTGAAAAAAAACTTTTTCAAATTCATTCACGAAATAGCCCTTTCGTCTTTCACCACGTATGTATCCTTCCGCTACGAGTTGCTCATAGGCAGTTAAAGTTGTATTCCGACTAACATGTAAAGTTTCGGCTAGCCTTCTAATAGAAGGAAGCGAATCATTCGTTGTTAATCTGCGTTGTTCGATTAACCATTTGATTTGTTGATAAATTTGTTTATATTTTGCCTCTTGATCTGTAAATAAGAAAATAAAATCGTCCATAAAGTCCCTCCTTGACATGTTGGAATGTAGAAAACTGTTTCTTTTTAAATGCCAGTTCATTTTTTATCATAATACAAGAATTACATAGTAAAAGAAATGGGGAGAAACGATTATGGAGATTTGTACAGCTACCTTTGCAACTGTTGGAGACGTCGTGCCATTATTTAATGCCTATCGAGAATTTTATGGTCAACCATCAGATTTAGCACAGGCTGAGCGGTTTCTAATGGAGCGTTTAAATAAGGAGGAATCGGTAATCTTTTTAGCTTATTTGGATGCGCAGCCAGTTGGTTTTGTCCAGCTATATCCTATTTTTTCTTCTGTTGCAATGAAACAGGCGTATATTCTAAACGATTTATTCGTGGTAGAGCATGCTAGGAAACAAGGTGTAGCACAGGGTCTAATTGAACAGTGTTATTCTTACTGTTTACAGAAAGAGGCGCGTTATATAGCTTTAGAAACAGCGACAGACAACGTTCGTGCTCAAAAATTATATGAGAAGCTCGGGATGAAAATAGACGACGGAGTATTTCATTATATTAAATATTGGTAAGAGGAGTTTTGAATAATGACTGTAGCAATCAAACAATTAACAACGCAGCAGGAGTGGATGGAAGCATATTACGTTCTGGTGCAGCTTCGTACGGAATTAACAGTAGAAAAATACCTCCAATTATTAAAAGAAATGACCCAAGATGGCTATTTGTTATTTGCTTTATACGAAAATATGTACATTGTGGCTGTCGCCGGATTAAGTTGGAGAGTCAACTTTTACAGTGAACGCCATATTTTTGTCTATGATTTAGTGACGGATGAGAAGTATCGTTCATTAGGTTATGGAGAAATATTATTGCATTATCTTCACAAATGGGGCAAAGAAAATGGCGCGCACTATATTGCTTTAGAGTCTGGTATTCAAAGGACTGGTGCGCATCGTTTTTATGAAGATCGATTAGGATATGAAAAATGGTGCTTTTCTTTTCGAAAAGCATTGTGATCAAAGGAATATGATTTTTTTAAACCTCACACACTAGTGAAAACATGAAGGAGGTTTAACCATGAAAGCACCATTTAAAAAAATAGTTCTCACGAGCCTACTTATAATGAGCTTTACACCAATTTGTTATGCAAATAATGTAATTCAACAACATGCAAATGGTGAAGATGGACAGCTTGTTTACCATGTGAAATACGATTATGCTGCTATTTGTAAGGTGCTTGGGATAACGCAAGACGTCTATGATCAATACTGGAAAGAAGGTCTTTCTATTGTCGATATGGCAAAAAAGGAAGGGATAGAACGTCGTGAGATTGAAAGTTATTTTATCACTTTCCACTATCAAGAAATGCAAAAATGGCGCAAGAAGGGTGCAATGAATGAGCGTCATTATTTTAATTTAGTTTATGATTTAAAAGATGACATTACAGAATTTATTGAACGAAATCCAAATAAAGAGTAAAAGCGACTAGAGTTTTCTAGTCGCTCTTTAAATGTTTACTGAATAACATTTAATATTTATTTATAATGGTTAATTATTTAATGATTATCATTAAAAAAAATCTTGATTTCAACTCTGTTGTTTAATATGCTTAACATGAAGAAGGACGCAATATAGAGCACCTACGAGTTTCCACATCAAGCGGCGGAAAAGCAGGAATTAGCGTCGCAATTCGAGCATTAAGTGGCGGAAAAGCAGGAGTTAGCAGCGCAATTCAAACATTAAGCGGCTGAAAAGCAGATGTTGCCGGCGAACTTCAACCATCAACTAGCGATTTCCGGAAAACAGCTTACCATCACTTGTCATTCTTCGTGTAAAACATTTTGAACAGAGGAGGGAAATTATGGTTTTGGAAAGTGTACTAAGCGCAATTTTTCAAGTCATATTATTTTCAGTTATACCGTTTATATGGTGGTTTTTTACAGCAAGAAAGCAACAATCATTTTTAAGATGGATCGGCCTCAAAAAGCTTGTCATTGAAAATAAAGGGAAATATTTTATATGGTTTTTATTCATTATTGTTTTATTAACCTTACCACTCACTATAATTACTTATCTTTACTTAGACAGTTCAATTTTAGCGTCCAATCGTTTTACAGGACTTGGTTTTTCAGCGCTCATACCAGCCTTTTTCTATGCTATTGTACAAACTGGGTTTTCAGAGGAGCTACTGTTCCGAGGCTTTTTACTGAAACGATTCATGCATAGGTTTGGTTTTCAAATAGGAAATATCGTACAAAGTTTACTATTTGGCATTTTACATGGATTGATGATATTTTCTTTTATTCCTTTTGGAGTCGTCGTATTAGTTGTTATGTCAGCCGCTTTTGCAGGTTATTTCTTGGGGTGGATCAATGAGAGAAAGTCTAATGGCTCCATCCTAACAAGCTGGTGCATACATGGCATTAGTAATCTGATTGCCTCTTTCATGGCAATGTTCAATGTGCTCTAAAGACCTAGCTTATTTGCATTTCATCCTATTCGATTGCATAATAAAGATTGAAGTACAGTTCAACAAGCAGGTAGTAAAAGGTTGCTTGCTTGTAGGTTTAATATTAACTTTCTCAGCAGCTGAAGTCTCCGGATTGGAAAGGGAGTTCTTTGTGCAAGCACAAAGCGGATTCAGGACGCGAATATCACCGTAATAAACCGTTATAATAATATAGCATTTACGACTTTTTTGTCGTCTCACTTGCTATACTAATATTAGGTATTATAGGAGTAGTGTTATTCAAAAGACGAAAAAAGAAGGGACGAGCATAAATGACGGAATGGCCAAAGGGAGTAGCGAAACCTGCTATACGTGCATTGAATGCGGCAGGCTATACAAAATTAGAGCAATTGGAAAAGGTTGATTTATCAGAGTTGAAAAATTTACATGGAATGGGACCGAAAGCGCTAGCGGCCATTGAAACAGCACTGAATGAAAGTAGGAAGCACAGTGAATAAACTGACGTTATTTTTACTGTTAATGGTAGTCTATTATATTTTGGTTGTTTTCGTGATTAGCAAGTTATTTATTATTCCTCTCATGAAGTTTATGGCGCTTGTATTCTTCCTTGGAGCTGGCTTTATTTTTTCTCGAAAAATGCGGAGGAAACTACAGTAGGAGGAATTATGAGAATTACAAAACTTACCATATTTTATTTGTTCATATTTATTTTAACAATACTACTATCACTAGCAGGCGTGCACTTATCCATTACAATCTGCATTATTGCCCTTACAGTGATGGCAATGCTTTATAGACATATACATATTTTATTTAGGACAAATAATATGAAGATGGTAGATAAATTAGTAAAAGATCGTAAAAATGATCCGTTTTTTGCCTATCCTTACACTCTTGCTTATGGGACTAGGGAAGAGCAGCTTCACTCATTAGAAACAGCCATCGTAAAATATAAGCAGCCAGCAATGAAGTATAACTATAAATTTCTAATGGCGATCATGAAAGAGAATTTAGAGGAAGCAAAGGATGCGGCCGATAAAATAAAAAAAGAGCCTTTAACTAGCTATGCAAAATGTTATATCGCAGCACTTGAAGAACGAACAACTGACATGCGCAGCGATCAGCTAACAAAGCCGTGGATGCAGCCAGCAATTGAAGCGGTTTATGCATACAAAAAGAACAATGAAACAGCCCTTCATCAGCATGCCCAGGAAAGCATTGAAATGGCTCGCGGTGTACAAAAATATGTGTTAATACATGCATTTGAAAAAATGAAAACTGATCTGTAAGAAATTTAGGCTACTTGATGCTATATGGTGTCAGGTAGTCTATTTTTTACTTAGTAAATTTACATTTTACATACAGATCTTGTTTATTCATTCGTCTATTAAAGTAAGAGAGGTGAGAAGATGGAGTTTGAAGAGCTTTATGAACAATATTTTCAATGCATTTATCTCAATTTATTTACTATATGGTCTCGGATCCAGTTTTAGCGGAGGATTTAACACAGGAAACCTTTATCCGTGTTTATAAAGGACGGTTTAGAAATGAGGCTGCTATGGGCACTTATATAAGGAGAATAGCACGAAACCTTGTCTATGACACATATAATATCATAGTACAGACATATTCTATATATAAAGTAGAAACGATAAAAATAAGTATTATTAGTGCAATACTTGTTTTAATTATTATGCTTTATTAATAGTTTTAATTACCCATCAACGCAGTATTAGAGTGGAGTATGCTCTATTCCCTCTTACTCAAAAAAATTCCACGAACGACTCCCATTATAAATATAGTACACAGTACAAATAGAAATAAATAAGCATGCCACTGCTGTAAAATACGATGATGGCTTAAAGCTACTGCTAAGTCATTGAAAAGTGAATATGTAAAGTACAGAAGTATACTATTTTTGATGAGACAAAAAATAATGATCCCATTTTGTCGCTCTGTATGAGATAAGGTAGGCTTATTTTTACGTGGAATAGGATAAGCAGCTCTAATCTCTAAGTATTGTAAAAGTAAAAATAGCATAAAGGCAATAAAGGGTAAATAAAAAATAGCGATTTTCGGACCAAATTGCGCATGTTCACTTGTAAAGCTTTGCAAAACAGGTATAGTTGCGGGGAGCCTACTGTATTGGATTAGCGTTGCCGTAATGCCAGCTAAGAAAATGGTCGCCACAATTAGCGTTAGTTGCTTACAAAAACGCGGTGTAAGTGTTTTTTTGTTGTTCAAGCATTCGTTCACCTCGTAGTTTATCTAGTTACATTTTGCCTCGGCATAATTGTTGTACCGACGCTTCGCTTTCGCTACATAATACACTTGTTGAAGGAAGTTAAGTAGCAGTCTGTTATACTGTATCATATGAATACCATTTTGTGTGTTATAGAAAGAAGGATTAAATGGAATACTTGCTATTTTTACTTATAGGTATCACTGGCAACGTCATTGGAACATTAGTTGGAGGTGGAGGGTTAATTACATTACCAACTATGATGTTAGTGGGGGTACCAGTCCATTCAGCGATTGGTGCGAATAAAGTTTCAAATATGGTCAGCGCCTTTTCAAGCTTCTATACGATTTATAAAAGAAAAGAATTGTCATGGTCAGAAATGCGTTCAGTACTACTTGTTTCCCTAATAGGTGGTACCCTCGGTGGTCTGTTTGCATCGTTTATGAGCAGTCAAACATTGACGTTCATTGCGATTACTTTATTAGGCTTTGCCCTTATTATGTCCTTTATAGGTGGAGCTGAATTTGGAGAAAAAGAAAGCTTTACAATGAATCGTAAAAACGGTCCAATACTTCTTGGTGTTGGTTTTTATGATGGGATGTTCGGTCCTGGGAGCAGTACGCTAGCACTTTATACATATGCTCATGAGAAAATCTCTTATATGAAAGCTGTAGGTCTGTCACGTGTAGGTGTTTTTGCGATGTGCTCTGGAGCCGCAATTACGTATATTGCTACAGGTAAAATTGATTGGCCATTGACCATCGTGTTAATGGTTGGCTCTGTCATTGGTGCGCAAATAGGGATTATCCTTGCAAGAAAGGTTAAGGCAAGCCAAGTTAAGCTATTACTACGTATCGTAACCATTGTGCTAATAGTACAACTCTTATATGATTTTATCTTCATTCAGTAGAGGACACATCTATGTAATAAGATAAATGGGGATGTGATCCTTTTCAGCGGATATCCAAACAGATCTACTGAATGAAGATAAAGCCTCCAGCGGATGCCGTGAAAGCGAAGCAGCAGTGGCAATTACGCCAAGGCAAAATGGATAAAATACAGATATAGGGAGGCGATATCCATGTTTGAAATCACACCTTTTCCATCTTTTTCGTGGTCACTGTCACGTCATAAAACGTTAACAAGCTGTGCGCGAAAATATGGCTATGAATATTATTTTTCTCATAATGGCTGGCTAAGTTATAATGTAGAGCCGTCTCATCAACATGTCTATCGCTTAAAAAAGCTCCAATCCATGCCGATTTTATTTGGTCAAATCGTCCATCACTTAATCGAGCAATCGATCAATGATTATTTGCAGACCGGTAAGGCGCCGACTGTTGCTGAGCTAGTAAATCGTGCACGTGGCCAGCTTAATGCTGCTTTTATCGATTCTACACGCCATGTAGATTTATGGAGACATAAGCCGAATAAATTTTATATGATGCAGGAAATTTATTACGATGGGCAGTTAAATCCTGAACTTGTACAAGACTATAAGGAGCGAATGACCGCAGTCTTTGACAACTTTCTAAACAGTGCAACATTCCAGCAAATTACCGCTCAAAAAGGCTCCCTAAAAATTGGTGAGCCTGAACAATTTCGTTCCATGAAAATAGAGGGGATACAAGTTTTCGTCGTAATGGATTTTCATTATTACGATGAAATAGCAGACAAGTGGATTATTATCGACTGGAAAACAGGCGGAGAATCCGATGATGATCGCCAGCAATTAGCGCTCTACGCATACTATATTCAACAGAAATATCGTGTATCTCTTGACCAAATTGATGTCTATAATGAATATTTATTGACGGGTAAACGAAAAAAATATGCCTTAACAGCATTTGATATGGACAATATATTACATACGTTTCAGCGAAGTGTACTAGAAATGAAAAAATATCAGGCGGATATTTTTTCTAATGAACCCGTGGACCTTGAGGAATTTGAGCAATCCCTTGAAAAATGGCACTGTAAAGGTTGTAATTTTAAAGAATTATGTATGCAAAATAGCTCTCTTATTTAAGAGTAATGCGGATAAGATGTTTGTTTTTTCCAATGAACCAATGGATTTTGAGGGGAATCGTTTTAAAGAATTGTGAGTGAAGAGTTAAGTAGAAGTGGAGCATATAAAAATGTCATACCTAACTAGGTGTGGCTTTTTATTATGTTTCATAATTTTTGTACTTACAACCCATTATATAAGTAGATGGGAGGTGTCGATTTATGGAGTATGAATATAAAGTAAAGTTTTACTTTGACGAAGGCCGTGAAGAAGAATATAAAATCAAAAATAATATTGAACAAGAAACATTTACAGAGGAGCTTTCTAATGGTTTCAATGAGAAGCCTTGGTATTCATTTACTGAAACAGAACATTATAAAACGATTTTAATCAGTACGAAAGAAGTTTATCAAGTAGTAGTAGAAAAAAATGTTTTAGAATTTGATTAATCAAAAGTATAAAGTGACATAGCATTAAAGGCTGTTTTCTATAAGTGTTGCTGTAAAAAAAGACAGGATAGATCTACAAATTTTTGTAGAATTAATGCTGTCTTTTTTTGGTTTTTCCATTGAACTATTAAACCTTTGCTATCGAGTATTATTATTTTTTGTTTTGGACTTTTATCAATTGAAAAAGTTATAGCAGTATGCCATTCCATATCGGAGAAGCATATGAAACAGTTGTGTTAGTTAAGATACGATGGCCATTTTTTTGAGGATACTTATCACTTTGTGTCCTTGTTATAAATGGGAATACTTGTGTGATAAAAATTTAAATCTAGGATGTTATATGAATAAATCTGCAATGATGTCTCTCTTCGATTATCTCTAATTAATTTACGACGGAAGGAAGAGTCAAAGCGACGGAAAGAAGAGGAGAAGTGACGGAAAGAAGAGCCAGAGCGACGGAAGGAAGAGTCGAAACGATCGTCATGATTTTTCAATAGCCAAATGCAGAAAATGTAATTTATTTTGAACAAATAACAAAGTCTCTTCAAGTATTGTTTGTAAATGGGAATATTATGAAAATATATCTGATTAGAGGTAATCTAAATGAAAGATGTCTTTTGGAACTAAATACTGGAATAGGAGGGATTTTATTTAAAAAAAGGATTTCGCAAAAAATTGTCAAATATAAGTTGATAAAAAGATTAAAAGGAGAATATTTTTATGACTAAACCACTTTTAATGGGGATGGAGGGTGTTTTTATTCCTGTTAAAGACCCAAAAATTTCAGCCGATTGGTATGCAGAAATACTTGGTTTTGAATTAATCTACATCGAAGAGGAGGCTGCTGTAATGAAGATTGCTGAACATTCTCAAACCGTAGTATGTTTAGTTAAAACTTTAAATCATAAACCAATGGAGTTTCCAAATAATAATTTTGGGGTGGGTAAATATTACAATTTTTATCCCTAATAATGATATTGAAGAAACCTATAAATTTCTAATTGAAAAGAATGTAAAGGTCAATCCTATTCACGGAGAGGGTTCTTGGAAATTCTTTACCTTTTATGATCCAGACGATAATCCTTTAGGTGTTTGCCAATAAAATTTATTTAAACGGCTACTCCTTGTGAGGGTGGTCTCTTATGCTTTGGTAACTAAAAATGGAGGTCAAATTCATTTACAATTTATTAGAATATATAGAAAATATTAAAAGGTGCTGCTCTATAGTCAGCAAAGCTATAGCGACAGCACCTAGTCATTTTATTAGTGGAAATATTTATCGACACGTTGAAGTACTTCGTCAGCAGAAAGACCATCAGCGTCAATAACAGGTCCTGCCATAATAGGATCACTAATCCCCATAATATCTCTGTCTTGCCCAGTAATTACGCAGGCATCACATTTTTTTGCATCTTCTTCAGTACGAAGTTGAATAACTTCATAACCTTTTGCTTTTAAAGCGTCTTCAACGTTTGTTAACGATTGTTCCACACCAATTATTTTAGACATTACTCTTCCACCTCCTATATGTAATGTGTCAAATAGGCTTGCTAATTATTCACTT
The DNA here is from genome assembly GCF_023242215.1 of Lysinibacillus sp. Ag94. NCBI lineage: Bacteria > Bacillati > Bacillota > Bacilli > Caryophanales > Bacillaceae > Lysinibacillus > Lysinibacillus sp. Ag94. The sequence continues at coordinate 1,993,809 of NZ_CP096780.1, forward strand.
AATTCATTTTTTTGTTATACATAATTTACTGGTGGCAAATTAGTGAAGTTCATTTTCCTCTGCAACGAAATGATAATAGCAATTATATATACTGAATAGGAGAGATTTTAATTGAGAAGTCTAAAGGTAAAAATAATTAGTATGTTATTTATTATCGTATTTATCTGGAATACTGGACTACCAAAGCCTGTTGGATAGTCAGAGAGTAAATTAGTACCAACAGTAAACATAATGTTTGCGAAATATATTGATGGGTTTGAAGTAGAAATGGTTGAGTCGCGATGAGAAAGAAGTGTTTTCTCTGTACCGAGAGAGAAGGGGACTTATAATATAGTATTTCTGGAAAATGGGACAAAGAGGGATCTTCTAATATTTTTGCTATAGAAGTAAATGAATGGTATTTTAAATAATAAAAGACACATTGAAGGTTAATTTTCAATGTGTCTTTACATAATTAATTACTTAACTACACGATTGATTGCATAAATTGGATAATTTGATCCTCTTCATCACAAAAAGTTATGGATGACTTTTGTTAAAACGTCTACTATGTAAACAATCGGAACGGAAATCAACCACACGTTTTGGTGATGATCCAAAAAACTTGAAATACTATGGAATAACAAAAAAGGAATCCCAACAATCATCCTAAATGATTGTTGAGATACCTCCATTCTCTTCCTTATTGTGGAGTATATTCTTGACCGTTAATTGTTACTTTAGAAGCAGTAATTAAAATTTCTTTATTTGCAATGAAATATGGTTCTAAAATATTATTAAATGCTTCCCATTTCTCTTCAATTTTTGCTTTGTCTTCTTTTTTATCTAACTTTAAGATTTCTTCATAAAGCTGTTTTAATTGCTTGCTATCCGCTTCACTAACTTTGAATTCATAGTCAGCCATGTATTCTTCAAATGTTGGAGGCGTTCTGAATTGATCAATGATGTAATAGAAATCTTCCCATAGTTTTTCAGACAAATCAGCATTGTCATCTTTTTCTGCTTTTTGAGCCTTATCGTAAATATCTTTTAATTTTGCTATAGTTTCAGCAGGGATATCTAACTCAAATCCTCCTATGAAATCTTCAAATGTTGGAGTTGGATAAAGTTTTTCAAAATACGGTTGAAGAATTGTATAAAACTCATCCATTTTTTCGACTGCCTTTTCCTCTTGACCATCTTTTTCAAGTTTTACCCATTCTTCGTAAATACTTTTAAGTTTTTTATTATCATTTTCTTCAAAAACTATATTTTTTTCACTAAATTCGAAATCTGCCATATATTCTTCAAATGTTTGAGGTTGCCACTTAGCTAAAATATATGGTTTTGTGATTTTATCCATTTCTTTATATATTTTACCAATTTCTTCAAGTTTCTTATCGATTTCTTCTTCTGTCATGTCATTTGACAATTCTTTTTGCAACTTTTTCTTTTCATTAAATAATTTTTCTAATTTTGTTAGCTCTTCTTTCGTTACCTCTTTAGGCAATTCTTTTTTATAAGCTTCGAATGTGTCGAAATCTGAATAATCCTCTGCTACGCTACCTTCAACAGTGATTTCTTGACCTTCTACAAAGTTCATTTTTTCAAGTTGTTCATTCGAAAATTTATAAAAGCTGATATAGTAGTTTTTACCATCTCTGCCTTTTAGATCAATGCCATCCCCGTAGATGCCTTTAATCGTTCCTGTAATTTGTTGTTCGATTTGAACAGTAACACCATTTGTTGGTTCTACTGCAGTAGCTCCTGCCTGAAGTGGTGTCAGAACAGCCATTCCTATTGTTAGTGCTGAAGCAATCATCCAAGTTTTTTTAATCGGTTTTTTCATAATCAATTCTCCCTTTTATTTACTCTGGAACTAATGTTTCCAATATTTAGACGTATTTCCAGATGAAAAGGTTCATTATTTTAAAAAAAAATTTAAAACATCGAACATAAATTAAGGTACATATTGTTGGAAAAACCTTTTAAATAATGAATGGCGTTGTTAAAAATCCTACCACCAGAAATTATTGCTAATAAAAGAATTGTTCCGTTTTCTGTTTCACCATAAATTTAAATAAATTTTGAGAAGCCACCTAATGATGCGATAGAAGTATGGAAATAGTTGGGTCGCGATGAGACCGAGCTAATAAAGGTAGATGATAGTGTTTTCGCTGTACCGAAACAGAAGGGGACTTATCGATATAATATTTCTGGAAGATGATACAAAAGTATTTCTGCTATAGAGGTAAAATAGATGAAATAAGTCTAAAAAGGGGAATCCGACCAATCATCTGCATTGATTGGTGAGACACCCCATCCTTTACCTATTGTGGAAGATAGTCTTGACCGTTAACTGTTAGTTTAGAAGGTGAAATTAAAATTTCTTTATTTGCTTGGAAATATGGTTCTAAAATATCGTGAAATGCTGCCCATTTCTCTTCAATTTTTACTTTGTCTTCTTTTAGATTTAGCTTTAAGATTTCTTCATAGAGCTGTTTTAATTGCTGGCTATCCGCTTCGCTAACTTTGAAATCATAGTCAGCCATGTATTCTTCAAATGTTTGAGGCTTAATGAATTGATCAATGATGTAATAGAATTCTTCCCATAATTTAACAGAATCATCGGTATTGTTATCTTTTTCTGCTTTTTGAGCATTATCATAAATATTTTTTAGTTTTGCTAAATCTTCAGCAGGGATATCTAACTCAAATCTTTCGATAAACACTTCAAATGTTGGAGTTGGATAAAGTTTATCAAAATACGGTTGAAGGATTTTGTGGAACTCTTTCATTTTTTCGTTAGCCTTTTCATCTTGATTATCTTTTTCAAGCTTTATCCATTCTTCATAAATAGCTTTAAGCTGTTTATTATCATTTTCTTCTATATTTTTTTCACTAAAGCCGATATTTTCTAGATATTTCTCAAATGGTTCAGGTTGCCAAGTAGCTAAATAATATGGCTTAATAATTTTACCCATATCTACATAAATATTATGAATTTCTTGATATTTCTTTTCTGCATCTTCAACATTATTTTTATATGCTTTGTCAGCTTCTTTTTCTAGCTTCTTCGCTTCGTTAAACATTTTTTCTAATTTTGTTAAATCTTCATTTGTTACCTCTTTAGGCAATTCTTTTTTATAAACTTCGAATGTATAGAAGTCTGAAAAATCCTCTATTACGCTGCCTTCAACTGTGATTTCCTGTCCTTCTACTAGGTTCATTTTTTTTAGTTGTTCTTCAGAAAATTTATAGAAGTTTATATAGTAATTTTTACCATCCCTACCTTTTAAAAAAAGCCCGTCATCACTGATTCCTTGAATTGTTCCTGTAACTTGTTGTTCGATTTGAACAGTAACACCATTTGTTGGTTCCACTGCAGTAGCTCCTGCATGAAGTGGCGTCAGAACAGCCATTCCTATTGTTAGTGCTGAAGCAATCATCCAAGTTTTTTTAATTGGTCTTTTCATAATCATTTCTCCCTTTTATTTACTCTGGAACTTGTTTTTTTTCAATATTTAGACGAATTACCAAATGAAAAGGTTCTTCTTTTTTGTTAAAAAGTTGGTTCATTACCAAAAGTTGTGGCTGACTTTTGTTAAAACGTCTACTATGTAAATAGTTGACCTTCGTTCCGACTGGCCGACTCCTTGGGTATCAGTAATAGAGGAACGAAGGCTAAAAGAATCATATCCTGTGATAACGTCTTCGTGCACAACATCGTGTTGGCCAGAGACCCTGCAGCGCAGCAGATGTTTTCTGTAGCGAAAGCGAAGCGTCAGCAACAAATGTTTTCTGTAGCGAAAGCGAAGCGTCAGCTACAAAGCGCCCAGTCGGAACAGAAATCAACCACACGTTTTGGTGATGATCGAAAAAGTTCAAATATTGTAGGTAAAGTGCTTAAATAGTTGTAAAACAATAAAGTTTGAGACTTCGCTAAATTCGGAATGATGAAAATCAGGTGTATGGAGGTGTGAATATGGGAATTGCTGAAGTATTAACAATTGTCTTTATAGTATTAAAGCTCACGGATGTTATCGCATGGTCTTGGTGGTTAGTGCTTTTGCCAGCGATCATATCCTTTAGCATTTATGCATTAATTTTGGTGATGAAGTTAGTAATGGTCATGATAGCGGTAGTGGCAGTGAAAAAACGAAAGGAGTTATAGAATGGAGTTTTAAATAAAACGGACGCATATGAATGATTCAAGCGGTATTTTTGATTTAGATGGAATATTGTTAGAGCGTGATAGTTTCGTTTTTTCATTTTCTTCATCAAGAAGAAAAACGATAAAGATCAGTAAGAGAAGGGGATTTTTAATTGAAATATTTTACTAAAAATTGGTATCGCGAAATGCAAGTCTATGGCTTTTTAACTTTTCCTGACTGTAAAGAAGATTGGGAAGAAAGTTTAAATTGGAAAAACGAAGATGGGACAAGCTATATTGAAATGTTACAAGCAGAGTTGGAATGGCGAAAAAATGATTTATTAACGTTTCTTCCGGCGCCATTTCATCCATATATTTTAGAGGGTTCTCTAAAAACAGAATATCCATCTCAAAAATTAAGAAAAATGGCTGAAGAGTGGAATGAAAATTATCAAAGTCGTAGTCGAAATATATGTAAACAGTATTTACAACAATTTGAAGAAATAAAAGAGCAGCTACCATCTCAAGTTCTTGAAATACATACAAAATCATTACATGATGGAGAAGTATTATCTTTCTCCTCCACTGAAACTTCAATTACACTTATGATAGCTGGAACAAGTGTAGGTTGGTACGACACAAATGTAAAACTAACTTTTAGTGATATAGAGAAGTGTTCAATTCCAGAACAATTAGAAGGTTCTTGGTGGCTATATGATGAAATTTATAAAACTAAAACAGGGTTTGAATTACACGTATTATTTGACTGTCCACTTTGTGAATTAATGATACAGGCTAGGGAATTAAAGATTGAGACACTATAGACTGTAATACATAAGCACGGAAGCATCTATTACCAATAGATCCATGCTATGTGGATTGGTTGATTGGAGTGGAGCCTGAGTGATTCCTTGGGATTAGCGTCACAGATAATACCCTGGAGAAATCTGTGCGAAAGCGAAGCTACGCAACCAAAGTGGTTTATCGGACGCCTCTAAGAAAGCACTCAGTTGGTACGGAAATCAACGGCCCATTGTGTAGAAAGATCATATTTTATTTAAATCTCTTAGACAAATGAAAAACAGCTGATTTCATAGATTTCAGCTGTTTTTTTGTAACAGAAGAATGTTTATTAAATTCAATCCAATATCCTATTTATTCGTTTGATACGTTTTAACCGTAGGAGGAGCATAAGCTGCACATTTATCTAATAGTCCCACAACGTCTTCATCTACAAGTAGGGCATTTCGATATTGGGCTTGTAAAAATTGTTCGTTTTGCATATGGTCAAATAACCCAATGAGTAAATCATAATAATGATTGATATTTAAAAGTCCACAAGGCTTTTGCAGAAGGCCGATTTGATTCCAAGTGAATACTTCAAAAAATTCTTCTAACGTACCAGGGCCTCCGGGTAAAGCGATAAAGCCATCAGCAAGTTCCATCATTTTGCTTTTGCGTTCATGCATAGAATTGACGACAATTAGCTCTGTTAAATGCTTATGAGAAATTTCTCTTTCCTCTAACAATGTCGGAATAACCCCGATCACCTTGCCGCCTTCACGAAGTACCGTGTCTGCAACTGTTCCCATCACACCTACACTCGCACCGCCATAAATTAAGGTAATATTACGTTTTGCTAATTCTTTTCCTAGAAGAATAGCTCCTTCTTTATATGCTTCTGATGCACCGATGCTTGATCCGCAAAATACTGCAATACTATCCATCATTGTTCCCCCATATCTGATAAGTATATTTCCGCAATAACGGGCAGTGAACTTTAGCGGGGGATGAAAAAGCCCCCTGATTCACGTTTCACTTTTATAGTATAATTTAAATTCGAGAGGAAAGAAATGGAGGAAATAGAAATGGAATTAAATGAGTTTCAAAAATGGTTAAAGGATTACTATGATACTCGTGGTTGGTCTGATTTAAGCATTTTTACGCGTATTGGTTTTCTAGCTGAAGAAACTGGAGAAGTGGCGAGAGCTATACGAGCGTTAGAGATTGGTAGAGATAGACCAGATGAAAAGATTCAATCATATGAAGAAAATAAGCAAGAATTAGTAGAGGAGCTTGGAGATGTTTTAGGGAATATTATTGTTATAGCAAATAAATATGATATTTCACTGGAAGAAATTTTTTCAGCGCATCAGGAAAAGCTAATGGAGCGTTATAAAGCATAGAATACATATAGAAGGGGGATTTATATGGATTATCAAATTGAGATTTTATTAGAAAATCACGATGACTTTACTACGTTTTTAAATACAAAATTAAAAGAGTATAACGATGAACATTCACCGTATCATAAAGAAAGTAGACAAAAGGGGTCTATTCGTTCGTTAAACCTAATCGTTACTGATCATCAACAGCAATGGATAGGCGGCATCACAGCTGAGGTTTATTGGGGTTGGGTTGAAATCAATAAATTTTGGTTTAGTAAAGAATACCGTGGAAAAGGTATTGGTGGACAGCTACTGGCCAAAGCTGAAGAAACAGCCAAGCAAATGGGTGCTACGAAGGCATTATTAACTACATATGACTTTCAAGCACGTACGTTTTATGAAGCGAGAGATTATCAAGTTGTTGGAGAAATAAAAGATTATCCGCCTGGAAGTAGCTATTATACAATGGTTAAACATTTACTTTAAGTTTAGCAAGGCTGTTGTGACAGCCTTTTGTTATATCTTTTTAGTTCCCGTAATCGAATCAGAATAGACAACGAGTGGATATGCGGGGGAATCACCCATTAGACAAGGATCGTAAACTAATGATAAAACGAAACAATGAATAACATTCTTTATTTAGGGGCTTTCAATATTAGCTTTAAGAAATAGCAAACATAAAAACAGAGTTAATTTTACACATCTTGTAGATTAACTCTGTTTTTATGTTTTAACAGTAACAATCTTTTTGAAAACAGCCTAAAAATATATGGCTAAAAAATGTCTAAAAAAACGCCCTAATGTCAAACTTATAATAAAGGGGAGATTTAGTGTGTACTCGATATCAAACTTTAAATTACTCGTTGATAATCAGGCAGAAATTGATACCATTCATCAAAATTGTGATCATTTAATCCAGACAACTGTAACGCCTAAAATGGATGAGGAAGTCAAAACTTTTTTAGATGCCATTAATAAAAAACTAACCGAACAAGGATTTACAATTACAGTGACATCTACTGGACTAATCGCAAAATATAGTGAAGCAGTTATTAATGTTGACAAGCATTCGAAAGATTTAGAGGAGTGCTTTTTCATCAATTTAAATAATTATGCAGAGGATCAAGTTTCTATTGTTTTGGATGTTTCCGATATAATGATGCCGAAAATCTCCAATAATCTTGATGGCTACTCTGAAATTATTGAGCAAATGACAGATACATTAAAGTACGCAAAAAGTCTTGAAAAAGCTTGTACTTCACCTAAGTTTATTTATAAAACCCAAAGTAATATTATCTTTCATTCTGCTGAAGAAGTCGTCAATTATTATTTTCAGTAAAGAGGCAGCCACCCTTATATAAAATAGGGTGGCCGATAAATGAAGTGCTATTGTTTATATATTCCCGCTACAATATTTTAAACAATAAATTTTCTTCCGAATAAAAACAGTATCATCGATAGTGTGAAAAAATAGAGTGGCATAATCGTCAACGAACCATTATGCAGGAAACTCATACCTGATGTTATTAAACTTACAAGTAAGTAATAGCCTAAGCTGAAAATTGCGCCAGCTGTCCCGATAACGTCCTGAAAGTTGACAAGTGCAAGGCTTAAGCAATTAGGTAGAGCAATTCCTGATCCTAATAAGGTAATAAAAATGGTTACTAAAATGCCCACTAGTAAGACAATATTAGGCAATGGGAAAGAACTAACGATTAGTAGCAATAAAGCGCCGACAGTCATCACAGAGCAACCGAGATGAATTACTTTCTCTGGCTGATAGCTGCTGACGAGTCTTTTGGAAATCATGGCACCAATAATAGAGGCAAGCGCCACAATTATACCAAGAAATCCATAAAGTCCTGGTGATAAATTGAAATGATCAATAAAGATAAAGGGAGCTTCGGCATAGTAACTGAATAGCACGCCATTTATCCCACCAATTAGCAATCCAAAGGCAAGTACCCGTGGAGATGAAATAATACGTTTTACAACTGGGAAAATAGCAATTTTTTTTCTCATTGATGTATCTGTTGTTTCTGGAAGTCTAAAATAAGTGTAAATAAACAACAAAATACTCATTGCAACGAGCACAAAAAAAACAGCTCTAAAACCAAATGCTTGATCGACCCAGCCACCAATCAGCGGCCCTACTGCAGGGGTAAAGGCAATCACCGCAGAAATTTGCGCAAACATAGCATGTCTCTTACTACCAGATACGCTTTCACGCAAGATGGTTTGCGTTATTATCGAGCCTGTCGCCGCCCCAAAAGCTTGTATAGATCTACTAACTAATAGAAAAGTAATAGTTTCTGCGTAAAAACACATGAAACTGCCAATACTATAAAAAATTAAACCGCCTAGCATGGCCGGTCTTCGTCCAATAAAATCAGAAATCCATCCCCAATAAAAAACCCCAAAAGCAAACCCTATAAAATAAATACTTAAGGTTAACTGTACAGAGCGATTTGAAGCATTCAAAGCATCTGAAAGATCAGGTAGAGATGGTGAATAGATTGTCTCGCTAATCTGTGGAAAAGCTACAAGAACAATCATTAATAGTAAAGATGGTGCTACATGTTTTTTCAACTTATTGCCCTCCTACAAGCAAAATCTACTTCTTTAGCAAAGAGTAGACGTAGCTAGGGAAACGGCGGGACCATAATAAGTATTCGTTCATAAGATGTCATTTTCAATCACCTAAATATGCTTAAAGTAGGAGTGCATAGTTCTAGTTACAATTATAAAGATTTTTGCTATTTTTAAAAGGCATAAATAGAAAAATTATGAATAACTTTAATAGTTTGGTTTAATTACCGAAAGCGTTGGTTTCTTTCCATTCCGGTAGAGCGCTTTCATTGGGTCAATAGGTGTTTTTTACGCTCCAGTCTTCACTCCGAATGAACGTAATAAAATGCAAATGGTCATCACCAAATTTAAATGATAAATCTAAACTTTCAAAAAAATTACTTGTACACATTATAAAATATGTGTAAAATAGAAACAAACGTTCTTATAGGGGGATTAAATGACTACATCTCATAAACAGTTACAGTTAGTATTATTCGATGCAAATGATATTCCTGGATTAATGGATCTTTCTGACTCTGTCGGGTGGGATTATGATGAATCCGAAATTAAAACCGTGATGATGTCAGGTAAAATATTTGGGCACAAAAATGCTGAAGGGAAAATTGTTTCAAGTGCTGCCATTATGACATATGATACAAATTTAGCTTCGATAGGGATGGTCATTGTGCATGCAAATTACAGAGGACTAGGCCTAGGGAAATTAGTTACTCAAAAATGTATTGAAAGTGTTTCACCACATACAGCTATTATGCTCGTCGCAACGAAAGACGGAGAACCATTATATAAGAAGCTAGGCTTTACAACTGTAGATTATGTGCATAAATATCTGGCTGACAATTATAGCGGTGTACATAACTTAGCTTCTAATGAGTATACGATTGAAGTTTATAATGAGAGTGATTTTGCTGAAATTGTCCGCTTAGATGCAGCCGCCTTTGGAGATAAAAGAAGTAATTTTTTACGGAATAGGGTAAAACAAGCTAAGCATTGTATCGTTGTGAGAGATCATCAAACAAATATTATTGGCTTTGGGTTGTCCATTCAAGGTCCGATAAATCTAATGTTAGGCCCAATCATAGCACTTAATTCTATTACAGCTAGTCTCATAATGAATACTTTAGCGAAAGACCATCATGGAAAATTAAGAATGGATGTACCATCTGGACATGCTGAAATGATAAAGTGGTTAGAGCAAAATGGTTTTACAGAGGTAAATAGACCTCCAGTTATGATTCTTCATGCAGAGGAAATGCCGACTAGAAATAATACACTATTTGCTATAGCCGCACAAATTTTTGGCTAACATCACTTTAACAAAGTGAGCACACATTCTATTGGGTGTGCTTTTTTTGTTTTTAAAGGATTTTACTAGAAGTGTGGAGAATAGATGATAATAAAGGGGGAGAATGAATGTTTCCTAATTTAGAGACAGCAAGACTTATTTTAAGAGAATTAACGCAGGATGATGCGGAGGGTGTATTTAATTGCTTTTCTCATAAAGAAGTCACTCGCTATTATGGACAAGAGCCATTTATTGATTTACAGCAAGCACAAAGTTTAGTGAATTTATTTTCAAAGAACTTTGCTGAAAAAAGAGGGATAAGGTGGGGGATTGAAAGAAAGGAAACAAAAGGTATAATCGGCACAATTGGTTATAACGCTTGGTCGCCTAGCCATAGACGGGCAGAGATCGGTTATGAAATTCATCCTGATTATTGGAGAAAAGGATATACACAAGAAGCGGTTACCGAAATTGTGTCGTATGGCTTTGAGCATATGGGTCTTACCCGTATAGGTGCTGTTGTATTTATAGAAAATGAAGCCTCGAATAAACTGCTAACTAAAGTGGGCTTTCAAAAGGAAGGGATTCTTCGAGATTATATGTATCAAAACGGTCAGGCGCATGATACATTTGTCTATTCTATATTAAAAAATAGATAAGTATGTTTTAACCACGGAAATATAGGTAAGGCATTGTTATATACCTTTTATTGGTTAATAAATGATAACTAAGATATAGTTTTGCATTTGCTTTTTTCGGTTATAGTGCTAGTAAAGGCTAGGATTTTTATTAGTGGTGAAAAAGTAACAGTAAGGGGCTTTGTGAAATGGGAATACAATATAGCACAGCTTATTTTGAAAAGCTGGATTTACTTGAGATTTTATATGCGGGGCAGGCAGCGTTAAAAGAAACGCTACCTACGCACAATGCCAGTAAAAATTATTTAGAACGCTTTGAACAAATAGAAGCAGCCATTGCTAAGCTAAATAAGGAAATTCGAATCCTTGAGCTAAACATTATCCAGTCTGTAGATATTGAATAGATAAAAATAAAAAGATTCATGCAATAAATAAATGCGTGAGTTTTTTTGTTGTTTCAAACAATTCTTAAACTTCACCCTCCTTCATATTATATCAAAATCCTTCTGGTGAAACAGCGTTTTCCTTATAGGAACTACGTTTTACTACTATTAGAAGTAATACTAAAATACTTACAACAGCAATTCAGCATAATGAAATTGCAGCAGAGTTCCAAAGGACTTCACTGAAGAAAGGAATCTCCTAATCTTTCAAACATAGCGGAAAAGTAGTCATGGATAGATCAACCAGCGTAAATACTCGGTAAAATGTTGCTTCCTTTATATGTCCTTTTGCACCTTAGGACAATGCTTTTTCACCCAGTAATGGGACTCTCCAAAATAGCGACTCAGAGATTGTATGGAGCGATTTATATCCCAAAAGATCATTCCAAACACCAACCTGTATTGGAGCAATTAAAATTCTGAGGATTCCAGGCTTGTTTGTCATGATCATCGGTTTATTGGGAGGATATAACTTAGGTAATAAGATTAATTTATGGAAATTGATAATTAACATTGATTTTACTTATGTTTCGACTGATTGTAAAATAATGTTAGTAGGAAAATCCATCAAGAAAAGAGTGATAAAGATGAGCATTGATTTTCACAACAAAGACAATCAAACTACTTATACAACTCGACAGGCTGACCACTCGTGGATCGAAGCAATAAAAGAACTTGTCCCGATCATGCATACTTCGAAGGCTGTAGATATTGGCTGTGGCGGAGGCATTTATGCTAAAGCATTAGCAGATATGGGTGTACCTTCTGTAATAGGTGTGGATTTTTCACAGGCTATGCTCGTTGGGGCAAAAGAAAATTGTAAAAACTATGATCATATTACTTTCAAGCAAGGAAATGCATTAGCTACAGGCTTAGACAATGACAGCTTCCAGTTAGTACTAGAAAGAGCTTTAATTCATCATATCCAAGATTTAAAAGCTTGTTTTCAAGAGGCATATAGAATTTTGGAGGATAAAGGGATTTACATTATCCAAGACCGGACACCTGAAGATTGTTTATTAAAAGGTGATGACCACCATATTAGAGGCTATTTCTTTGAGCGTTTTCCAAAATTAAGAGAGCAAGAAATAAAACGCAGACATAGAAGTGAGCTAGTAATTGAAACACTTAAGGCAATTGGGTTTAGCGAGGTGCAAGAAGTACAGCTATGGGAAACAAGAAATGTGTATAAACAAAAAGAGCAATTGTTAAAAGATTTACGGGAAAGAACAGGCAGAAGTATTTTGCACGAGTTAGACGATGAAGAATTAAATGAATTAGTGAATTATATGGATAAGTCGATTTCAACTGAGAGTTTTATAGTTGAAAAGGACAGATGGACCATTTGGAAAGCTGTCAAATAATTTATTTTTTAAGTCTGTTGTGAGGAGTTATCCGCTGGTTGAGTAGCTCAATCCGTCAGTATGGCTCTGCTATCCGTCGATTCGATCAAAAAAAGCTCTCGGTCGCTTTCAACCGAGAGCTTTTACCTATTTATTTCCCTACTAATGCGAGAAGGTATTGATCTCGATCCGCTTCCTCTTGCATTGTATTATCGACTAACATTGCACCGTACCTCACATTTGTCATATCACGATCAACTAAAAATTGAACATTCACTTTCGAGGCTTTATTATTGACTGGACAGTCTCCTTTAAATTCAACCACATCCTGTCCTTTTTGGGTTTCAAAATACACCCAGTATGGATTTTGACAAACGCTAGCAAAACCCGATTCAATTGTTTTACTACTATGTTCGAATGAATAGTTTTTTACATATGTAATATATTCATTATCTGTAATGTCCTTTTGTGGACCGTAAAAATACCAGAACACCCCTAATATTCCGATTGGCACAATCCACAGTATATTCCTTTTGCTTAATTTCCCCATATTTAAAGCCCCCTTTATTAAAACATTCTATCATCTTTATGCTGATTTTTGCTAGCTTACTATAATATTTTCTAGTTTGTGATTCAATATTGTAAAAAAAGAATTTGGGAGAGAAATTGAATTTTTCAGTTTCATCTGCGGTTTGTTGATGAATGGGGATTTTTTTGTAAATAAAAGAAACTATGAGGCTTACGATGACGTCATGTATGAAAGGGTTATTCAAATGGCAGTAGCGCATATTTGAAAAACGTTAATTTACTGAGAAATGAAAAGCAAGGAGATTTAAAAATGAATTATGGAATATTTCAATGGATTAATGATCTAGCTGGTCGCTATTCTTTGCTGGATAAAGGAATGATTTTCATCACTGATAGCGTTCCTTATATCGTTATCGTATTCATGTTATTTTTATGGTTTACAGCAAACAAAGAAAAAAGGACAGAAAAACAATATACAGCTTTTTACATTGTCTTTACATGTTTACTTGGATTGGGTCTAAACGCACTCATTCACCTATTCAACTATCATCCACGACCATTCATTACATATGATGTTCATCAGTTAGTCCCACATGCTGATGATTCTTCGTTTGTAAGTGATCATTCAGTATTAGTATTCGCTCTAGCGTGGACGTTACTTTTACGAAAAGATTCGTGGAAGTATCCTGTATTAGTATGGGCCATCTTAGTAGGTATTTCACGTATCTTCGTCGGCGTACATTATCCAGCCGATGTGATTGGTGGAGCCCTTCTGTCACTTGGGGCAAGTTTAGTCATTATCAAGTTCTCCAAAGTTTTGGAGCCGGTTGTACAAGTTCTATTTAAAATCTATAACAAACTAACGAAACATATCCCTTTTTTAGCAAAGTTCGGTCATAAAAATCTAAGTCAGGGGAATTAATAAAGTAGAGATGAAGAGTCGCATATTAATGCGGCTCTTATTTTGTTAATAAAAAAATTATGGGTATACAAAAACAAAAGTACATTCATTCCGAGATAGCGTTTTCTCCTTGTACTATTTTGTCGTCACAATAGATCACAAATCAATAAAATCGGATAAGTGATAGAAGAAAAAATCTTTGCTACTTGTATTGCTATATAGGTCTTTAGACATTTGACCAATTATGAATTTCCTGTATTATGTAAATATAGTTGAAAATGATAATCATTATCAATCATATCGCGTACATATTATCCTAATAAATTTTTAATGTTCTTTTAATTTTTAGGAATGTGTACCATTCGTCAGCCACACATTTATTTCCATTTACTTCTTATTATCTGTCTTTCTAGCGAGAAAGACAAATTTTTTTAACAAACGGTGAGAACCATTATCATTTACTAGCTAGAAGATTCTGTGAAAGGATGGCTAATTACATGCAACAGATTGCTAAACAGATTGCAGAAAATGCAACGTTTCAGGCGTTTATGAATTGTTATATACGAGAAGTGAAAAACGGACATTGGATCGAAAAGGAGGAGTGGATAACAGAACAGCGACTAACTATCCTAATTACAGAGGGACATATGTTAGAGCTTGAGTTGCCGATACAAAACACCCGTATTGCATTAGGTGTGGAATACAAATCTCTTGTTGGAAGACATAAATTTGGTGTTTCGTTGAAGTATTGTACGAATAAAAAACAATGGCTTGTCGAAGATAAATTAACGATACTCATCATGCTCATTCAAGAGCTACATTTAATGGAAAAGGCGGATGGATGTCCTGAATTTTCTCCCCATTTTGATGAACTTATTCTGCGCATCATTGAGAGCTATCAAACAATGGCAAATTATATTGAAAATAGTTTGAAAGATAAAAAACAACATGGAGCAAACGCTACATTTATTGAAGCTGAGCAGTCTCTCTTATTTGGACATTGGCTTCATCCGACACCTAAAAGCAGACAAGGTATGGCAAATTGGCAACAAATGAGTTTTGCTCCAGAGCTACAAGGATCTTTCCAACTTCACTATTTTCGTGTCGACCCTAAAATTGTGAAAGAGTCCTCTGTATTAGAAAAAAGTGCGAGTGAACTCATTTATCAGTCTTTAACAAAATCACAACCTGATTTTGTTATGTCAAAGAAAGATTGCCTCATTCCGATGCATCCGCTTCAAGCACAGTGGCTTTTACAGCAACAGTATGTAAAAAAAGCGCTTGCTGAAGGATTGATAAAATACGAAGGTGCGCTTGGGGCATTGTATACAGCAACCTCTTCGATAAGAACAGTATATAGCCCAAATGAAGAGATGATGTATAAGTTTTCAATTCCTGTAAAAATAACGAATTCATTGAGGGTAAATAGAACGCATGAACTAAAAGCTGGAATTGTTATGGCTCGGTTAATGAATAAGATTAATTTCTTGCAAAATTATCCATATTTCCGAATGATTGATGACCCAGCCTATATGACTGTAGAGTTCCCAAATCAGACGGAATCAGGGTTTGAGGTTATTTTTCGCTCAAACGTATTTCCTAAAGGATATGATGAAGGAATATGCATGATCGCTACTCTCGTGCAAGAGCCCTTACCAAATGAAAAATCAAAATTGTGTCAGCTCATTAAGACAATCTCACAATCTGAGTTCCGCTCTTTACAGAGTGTAAGTTTAGATTGGTTTAAAGTCTATTGGAAATGTGCTATTGAATCATTATTAAGATTATACGATGAGCATGGGATAGCTCTTGAAGCACACCAGCAAAATAGTCTGTTAAACATTTCTTCATGTTATCCAACTACTTATTATTATCGTGATAACCAAGGATATTACTTATCAAAAGCATATAAAGAAGAACTTCTTTCAATAGAGCCTTCTTTACATGAAACAGCTGAGCTATTTTACGAAGATTCCCTTATTCAAGATAGATTTACATATTATTTGTTTATGAATCAATTGTTTCCCGTTATTTCTCGATTTGGAGCAGATCAGCTAATCGATGAAAAAATTCTTTTGAAGTGGTCTACCGATCAACTGCACGTATTAGAAAAAGAATTTACAGGTTTCGGGAAGGCATTTGTTCGTAACATTTTACAACAAGAAGAGCTTGCGTTTAAAGCAAATCTATTAACAAGGTTTCACGATGTAGATGAACTAGAAGCCGAACTTGAACAAGCGGTATATACGAAAATTCCAAATCCGTTCGTTCTTCAGCATGAGGAGGCAGAGTATGCAGCAGCTACAGCCTTTAGCTTCTAAACAAGGAGAGCTACGTGTAAGGCGGCAACTTGTAGAAGCAATGATTTTTGAAGGACTAATTAAATATGAAGAAACTCGTCTAGATAAATGGACTTCAATTTTTACGCTTGTTGGTCAGAAATGCACCTATCGTTGTAAAGGAAGAAGAATGGCATTTGATCGCATAAGAATACAGGGAGATAGTATTTTTCTAGTAGGAAAAGAGGAAACGTTACTAGAGGCAACGCTTGAGGCTCTAGTTGATGAATTACTTTCGACTCATAGAGACAAAGTTCGATTACTAAAAGAACTTCATTTAACGAGTAAGCTATGTGAATGGAATGATCGACATCTCCAAATGCCGACGTCGAGAAGAAATTCGAGCTATGAAGAATTAGAATCAGAAATCATTGAAGGACATCCATATCATCCTTGTTTTAAATCCAGAACCGGTTTTACGATCGACGACCATAAACACTATGGCCCTGAGGCAAAGCAATCATTTACCCTGCAATGGGTTGCAGTGAGAAGAAGCTACGTACGAATTTCTGTTCTTGAAGAGGAAGAGAACTTTTGGAAAAGAGAGCTAGGGCTTTTGCTGTGGGAAGACCTTCTTGCAACGCTAGCGGTTTTCGATGGAACATTTGAAGAATATACGTTTTTACCTGTTCATCCTTGGCAGTGGCATAACATGAAGCATGAACTAGCTGGCTTAATGGAGCAAAAAGATCTAATACCTCTAAAAGTGCAAGGAGATTACTATCGGGCAACCCAATCAGTGCGAACATTATGGAATTTTACAAATCCAAAAAAGGCGCAATTAAAATGCTCGATGAATATGGTGAATACCTCTTCATTACGAAAGTTACATGCTCATGCTGTTTGTGCTGCTCCTCATATTTCAGCATGGCTTAAACAGGTGATTCAATTAGACGCCTATTTACGAGAGGAAGCGTCTCTTGTTGTACTGGAAGAATATGCAGGGATTATTTTTGAACCGAATGTAAACAAACATAATAGCAAACTAGAAGGACAGCTTGGCTCCATATGGCGAGGAAGCGTGCGCTCGTATATGAAGGATGAGGAGGAAGCGGTACCGTTTACGGTACTAATGATGATGGAGATAGATGGGCGTCCATTTATTGATGATTGGCTTTGCCGATATGGAACGGAGGAATGGGTAAAACGCTTGATCGAAGTGAGTGTTATTCCTGTGTGGCACCTGCTTGTCGCCCATGGTATTGCGGTTGAGGGCCATGCGCAAAATATGATTTTATTACATCAAAATGGGTGGCCGACTCGGGTTGTACTAAGGGATTTCCATGACAGTGTCGAATTTATGGAAGAATTCATTGCAGACAGAAGCCTAATTCCAGACTTTGAAACGATACACGATCGCTTTAAAGATGCACCTGTCGATCATTATTATTGGATGTCTTCTGTTGAGGCTTTACGAGAGTTAGCGATGGATACACTATTCGTGTTTCATTTAAGTGAACTATCTTATGTGCTAGAAGAGCAGTATGGATTTGCAGAAACACATTTTTGGAGTCGAGTTAAGGACGGAATACATAAGCACTTTGAACGCTTTCCATCATTATGCTCAAGAAATGAACAGCTTCAGCATACTAGCACACAAATTTATGTTGAATCTTTGCTAACAAAGAAACTTCACAATCAAGAAGAAGGTAATTTTCGACACATCGTCAACAATGCGTTGGCGCAAGCAGATAAAAAGGGGAAATGATGATGTTTTATGTCAATGATCAATTTTATACAGTAGAAGATATCGAGAAGCAATTTGAAATATATGAAAGCTTACCGCAGCTAAGGGCGTGTAACAATCGCAGACTAGCTATTTGTACGGATGACACTTTCCAATATATAGCTCTTTGTTTATACATTCGCGAAAAAGGTGGATCAGTTGTTCCAATCCATCCAGCGACGCCAAAAGAGGGAGCTGTACGGATAGCTTCTTCAGCAGGTAGTCATCTTTTAATGTTCCAATCGATTGATACTTTCACCGAACTATCAAATCATTCCAATAACCAAGAAGGCGTATTAGTTCAAATGAGCTCAGGTACAACAGGAACACCGAAATGTATTGAACGAACGTGGAGTTCAGTGGAAGAAGAAATTGCAAGTTATGTGAAGACTTTACCTGTCGATTCCATGACAAATTCTGTTGTCGCTTGTCCGGTTACGCATTCTTATGGATTCATTTGTGGTGTTTTGGCTTGCATGAGAAGAGAGGCAAAGCCAGTTATTATTACGAATAGTAATCCTAAATATATTTTGAAAAAACTAAAAGAATTTTCTAAGCACATACTCTATGCGGCTCCAGCGTTACTTTATACATTAAGTCGATTATTACCTATTGATCAACAATTTGATCGTGTGATGACGTCAGGAACTATGATGCCGCACAGTTGGTTGACATCATTAAGAGAGAAATCTAACCAAGTATTACAGCAGTATGGCTGCTCTGAATCCGGGTGTGTTGCGATTCATCCTAATGTGAAAGATCCGAAACAAATGGGCTACCCCCTTCCTCATGTGAAGGTGACAGCTGGTGACAAACAAACACCGAGCGAAATTATCATTGAATCGTCTACACAAACAATTTATACAAAAGATCTCGGCTTTATAGAAGATAATGTTCTTTCTTTTCTTGCAAGAATGGATGACACGATTAATGTAGCAGGCTTGAATGTGTATCCGCAAGAAGTTGAAACCGTGTTAATGAATGACCCAAGAATAGTCGAAGCAGTCGTTTATAAGAAACAAGACAACTTATCAGGAGAGCGAGTATGCGCACAATACGTGTCTACCGAACCGATAGATAATATGGAGCTTAGAGAATGGTGCCGGAAATATCTCGCCCCACATCAAATTCCGATGGAGTTTGTGTTTGTTCATGAAATTGAAAAGCTACCGAATGGCAAAGTAAGTAGAAAAAAGCTTGGAGGCATACCAGTATGACGCGACAACAATTGATTAAGAGCATCTATGAAATTTTGGAAAATTCATTAGAGTTGCAGACACTGTCTTCTTTTAATGAAGGTGCCCGATTAAATGAGGATTTGTATATGGACTCCATTATGGTCCTTCAACTGATTCTTCATATAGAGTTGGATCTTGGCATTTCCATTCCTGATGAGGTTCTCGTTCCTAAAGATTTCAAAACAGTAGGAGCACTGGCAAGCTTTTTAGAAAAACAGCAAAAGGTAGAATAATCGGAGGCTAAAAATGATAAAAGTGCATTGTTTTGTAAGCTGTGTTTGTGAGGTTATTAAGAGAACGGAAGGCGTCGATCATAGGCCTTACTATTTTGGGGTATGGGACGCAGATTTTGATGTGCTCGATAAAGGAGTGCTAACATACCACTCTGATCAAATTGATCATCATTTCTTTCAAATATGGTATGAAATGCTCTATGGAATCAAGCTATACAAATGGTATGACGACAAGCAATCTAAACAAGACAATATAAACAAACTGCTAAAGTTATTAGAGAATAAATCTCCACATCAACATGTGATGGTGATGCTAGATTTATCGATGCTTCCAGAGCGAGAGAATAAATTTCATCAACGTCCATTCCCTCATTATGTGATGCTAGAATCAACAGAAAATGAGGAAGATTGGTTTATGTATGACCCTGATTTTCGCTGGGAAGGGATTTTGCCGAAAGAGAGAATTTTAGCTGCAATCCAAGAGCCAACTGTCGAAGGTGGTTATTACTTTAATTCTGAGACGATTATTGCGCCAACTACAGAGACGGTTGAAGCCTATTTTAATACATGTATAAAGCTGCATTGTAATCCGTTGACCGATGCAATTGCCGAGATTATGAAAGAGTATATTGCAGGAAAAGAAAAAGAAAATATGTCAAAACTTCCGACTGCATTAAAACAATTGCCGGTTATAGCGATCAGAAAATATGCGTATGAACATGCGTTTGCATTTTTTTGGGAAGCACTTGGCCGCGATGAGGAAAGCTTTGACACATGGTGTGATGATATTGAGCGTTTAGTGAATGGCTATACAACGATACAGTATCGAGTGATGAAACTTGCGATGACACAAGATTTATTAGTAGCTAAAGATATTTTCGCGAAATTAGAAGAACAAAATCTCCTTGAGTTCAAGATTAAGCATGGATTACAAGAAAGTTTTGAAGCATGGTTAACATTACAGCATAAGAAAGAGGTTATAGTATGAAACTATCTATTTGTACAATCTCGTTTCGGCACTATCTCCACTCCATTGACCAATTAGCCCAATTTGCAAAAAATCAAGGTTTTCAAGGAATCGAGCTGTGGGGTGTTCATGCAAAGAACTTGGCAGATGAACTACATTATGGAGCAGATTGGCTAAGCTCCTACGGTTTAGAAACGAGTATGCTTAGTGATTATTTGCCATTAGAAGCACCAATTTCCGAGATGATGGCTGAAACAGAGAAGTTATCTGCCCTTGCTAGGCGCTGGGGAACAAATAAGATTCGCACATTTGTAGGAAAGAAGGGCAGCTCAGACACGAGTCGGAAAGAAAGGGAAGAACTTATTTTCAGACTAAGAATGCTTTGTGATTATCTTAAGTCAAAAGGGCAATATTTGCTTGTTGAAACGCATCCGAATACATTGACAGATAATCTACCATCGACGATGCAGTTACTCGAAGAAACGAATCACTCAAGCCTACGAGTGAACTTTGACGTTTTGCATATATGGGAATCAGGGATAAATCCTATTGTCGCCACAAAGCAACTTCGTCCTTATATCTCACATTTTCACTTTAAAAATATTGCCTCACGCGCACACCTCGATGTTTTTGCTCCAAACAATGTTTATGCTGCGGCAGGGTCGAGAGAAGGGATGGTTCCATTGTTTGAAGGTGCAATTGATTATAATGAATTTCTAGCAGAAGTACTTTCAATCGTGGAGGTAGATGCATCATTGGAATGGTTCGGATCGAATGTGAAGAGCGTATTAGCAAAAGATGTACAGGAGGTAAAGAAGGCGTTGCAGTTGATGCAAGTTTAATATGTAAAAGCTAACTATCTGTTTTCGTAAAGGGAAGAGGCAGAGATTTAGTGAGAAAATCAGAAAAGTGCGGGAAATCAGGAATTGATTTCTCGCACTTTTTAAAGTTTTGACTAGTTTTGTCCATTTTCCCCCATCAGCAATTACTAAAACGCCTTCAGCTTAGTGGATTTAATTATAACCAATTTACTTTTCCAAAACGTACTCATCAAAGGGGTTATATAAAAATACGATCAAAAAAGTCTTTTTCTGAAAAGTGGTTCAGACTATTGATATATCAACATTTCCAACGTCAATAAATTGGTTATTATTGATAATTTGTCTATTATATGTCAATTTTGTAATTTTGAAGTTTTTTATTGTATTTATTTTATGTCTTGCATTGACTCACATCCCTCGAAAAAATAAAATGAGAACATTGGGAAATTTTCCTAATTAAAGGGCGCTTTTTTTTCAGGGCTTGAAAAAGAAAATGCCCACGTGCATAATGCATGATTGTCAACTAGTAAATGACTCATCAGCACATAAGCAGGCTACATTTAGGAATTCTAATGCGAACTAAAAGACCAATCAAGTATCCGAAAAAACGCACGCCATTGGTTCAATGGGGTATACATTGTGTATTTAAAGACAATAACAAGCCCTGTTAAATTTGTTTATCATTACCAAATAGAAAGATATCGGAGGATTAAAATGAAAATATTATTTATAACATCCGCACATAACAGCATGAGCCAACGTTTTTACGTTGAATTGACAGATAGAAAATATGAAGTGGATATTCATATCACCTCAACAATAGACGCAATGATTCAAGCAATAGAAGTTTCAAAACCAGATTTGATTGTCTGTCCGTTCCTGAAGACTGCCATCCCAGAGGAAATTTGGAAGAAGTATGTATGTGTTATTGTACACCCTGGTATTAAAGGGGATAGAGGACCTTCTTCTATTGATTGGGCGATCATGGGGCAGGAGAGAGAATGGGGAGTTACACTACTTCAAGCAGAGCAGGAAATGGATGCAGGAGATATTTGGTCTTCAAATAATTATTCGATGCGTGAAGTTAGTAAAAGTACGCTATACAGACATGAAGCAACACATGCAGCTGTAAAAGGATTACTTGATTTATTGGAGAAGTTTAAGGCGTATCAAAAAGAAGAGTATTTTCCTGAACCATTAGATTATAATCATTCAAATGTGAAAGGTACACTTTTACCAACAATGAAACAATCTGACCGTAGAATTCATTGGCTTAGTGATAATTCTGAAACTATTGCAAGAAAAATTCGTGCTGCTGATAGTAACCCTGGCGTTCTCGATACTATATTCGGTGAAGAGTACTATTTATTCGGTTGTCATGTAGATGACAGAATAGTTGGGAATAGTGGGGAAATTCTTGGCTATCGTGATGATGCAGTTTGTGTAGGAACGATTGATGGGAGTGTTTGGATTAGTCACGTAAAGAAAAAAGGTGGAATAAAGTTACCAGCATCACTTGCTCTAGCACATTTATTAAGGAATGTTCCTGAATTACCTATTAATCCTTTTGACGATATTGAAGGAAGAACATACAGAGAAATCTACTATAAAGAAAAAAATCAAGTAGGGTACTTGCATTTTGATTTTTATAATGGCGCTATGCACACCTCACACTGTAAGAAACTTCAACAAGCCATTAAAGAAGCGAAAACAAAAAATAGTAAAGTATTAGTTTTAATGGGTGGACATGATTTTTGGTCTAATGGCATTCACTTAAATACTATTGAATATGCTGAAAATCAAGGGGATGAATCGTGGGAAAATATTAATGCGATTGATGATATGATTCTTGAAATTCTAAATACACCAGACAAAATTGTTATGACTGCAATGCAAGGAAATGCCGGTGCAGGAGGGGTCATATTAGGTCTTACAGGTGATTTTATTTTTGCAAGAGAAGGTGTTGTTTTAAATCCTCATTATAAAAAAATGGGGAACCTATATGGTTCAGAATATTGGACGTATTTATTACCAAAGCGTTTGGGGAAAGAGCTAGCTTTTGAAATTACTGAAACATGTCCTGCCTTAAGTACATTAAAAGCACAAGAAATCGGATTAATTGATGATTATTTTAAAGGTAATGTCCAGGAATTTAATGAAAAAATACAAAAAGTTGCTGAATATTGGGCATCTTCGTCTCTTTATGATGAAATTATTGCAAATAAACAAGCAGAACGAGAAAGAGATGAAAAAGAAAAGCCATTAGCAGAATATCGCCATGAAGAATTAGAACAAATGAAGGTTAACTTTTATGGAGAAGATAAAAGTTACCATATTGCACGGAAAAAATTTGTCTATAAAATAGCTTGTGATCAGCCAAGCGTTCTTCTAAATGATAAAATAACGATTTGAAATAATTAGTGCTAATTCCCTTTTATCGGAATGGGGCGGACCAAACGCCCCGTTTTGAATGATGAGATATAATTGATAGAAAATAAAGGGGAAGATACACGATGGGAATTATGGCCAGTTACTTATCATTAAACAATGCTTTAGCGGATGAAATTGCCGAGTTAAATAATTTTCATATCGTCAAGCGACTTGAGGAGCTTATGGAAAATC
The DNA here is from genome assembly GCF_023242215.1 of Lysinibacillus sp. Ag94. Taxonomy (NCBI): domain Bacteria; kingdom Bacillati; phylum Bacillota; class Bacilli; order Caryophanales; family Bacillaceae; genus Lysinibacillus; species Lysinibacillus sp. Ag94. The sequence goes on from NZ_CP096780.1 coordinate 2,017,782, forward strand.
ATAGCTGTCCCGTAAATGAAATGGATAAATTATGGGACGGATTGCATTGTTTGCTAACAGGGATCTCTGCCTCACAGCCAATCGAGAACCACCCATTAAGCAAGGCCATTGTCGGCGTTCACGTACTGGATACTGAAGAATTTGTCAGCGTCATTGGTTCTGAAGAGCTTCCCCGGATTTTAGAAGCTCTTCATTCTATGGATAGGACTGTCTTGCAGCAACAATTCAAGCCAGCAATTTTTAGAGCCAAACAGATTTATCCGGATATTTGGGCGGACGATGAAGCCGTGGAGCTTTTCGCAGAACTTATAGTGGAACTCGATCAGTTAATCCATTTTTATGAACAAAGCCTTGCCCGGGGGCATGACATATTAATCAGCATTTATTAAAACTGCATCAATCTTAAACCGTACCCTATCGAGAGTTCTACTCGATAGGGTACAGTTGGAGATACGAAAGGGTTTATTATATATCCCACCAAAGCGGTACAAGATGGGGGAAAAATGGAGTTGCTATGCGGTCCTTAAGAAGGTAAATTTCAAAAGCAGTATATAAAAAGAAAACCCGAACTATTAGGAAACGTTAAATGCATTTCGTCATGAGTTCGGGTTTTTCAACAGCTAAAAACTTTTTGTCCAGCCTCATTCAAATTTTTATCCTAAATAGCGATGATACAGTGTTTTCGCTTCTGCAATATCTTTTGTTCCGTGGACTAAAACTCGCCCGTCTTTAAAAATAACCAAACGGTGATTATCGACACTATAAGATAACAGATAAGGGTTGCGCTGAACATTTCCGCCTTGCTGCAAAAAAACTTTTTCCAGTTTGGCTAAATCCTGTTCTTCTTTCGCGGAAGGCCGGATTTGAACAGAATCTCTTCCGCATAGTACAGCTGTTTTTGTTTGATTTTCAAAGGATAGGTAGGGATATGTCCGATTGTTCCCGCATGATGGGCAATCATCTTTTTTCATCTTATCCACTTTTATTGCACTATGTTGGTTTTTCCAAAGATCAAAAGATAGTAATTTATTCCGTAATACTGCTGTATCATCCACTAATATTTTTAAAGCTTCACTTATCTGATGGGCAGTAACCATTTGCACGGCAGGACCGATGATTCCCGCGGTATCGCACGTTAAACCTCCGATAGGAACTGTTTCCAATAAACATGAAAAACAAGGGTTTTTTTCAGGAATGATCGTATATGTAATACCATAGCTCCCCACACAAGCGCCATAGATCCAGGGTACTGAGTATTTTTGCGAGACATCATTCATCATCATTCTTGTTTCAAAGTTATCGGTCGCATCAATCATGAGATCGGCCTGTTTTGCCCATTCTTCAAGCTCAAACACTGACGCATCCGCTACTATTGCTTCGACTGTTACAGTTGAATTGATGGCCTCCAGGCGTTTTTTTGCTGCGATCGCTTTAGGCATCCTGTTTTTTGCATCATCTTCAGCGTATAGCTGTTGACGCTGCAGGTTTGACCATTCCACATAATCTCGGTCCACAATCGTCAGTTTACCTATTCCCGCGCGGACTAGTGCTTCGGCATTTGTTGTTCCCAGCGCCCCAGCTCCAACAATCAATGCATGTTTAGCTGAAATTTTTTGCTGTCCGGATTCTCCGATTGGTGCAAATAATTGCTGTCGTGAATAGCGATCATTCATCCAATACTCATCCCTTCCAAAGGACTGCTCGCTGTGGCATATCGTTTCTTCGGAATTCTACCAGCTTCAAAGCAAAGGCGTCCGGCCTCAATAGCAAGTTTCATAGCTTTTGCCATCTTGACAGGGTCTTTTGCTGCAGATACAGCTGTGTTTAATAAAATTCCATCAGCACCCAGTTCCATTGCCATTGCTGCATCAGCAGGAGAGCCGATACCAGCATCGACAATAACGGGCACCGTTGCTTGTTCAATGATAAAACTCAAGTTAAGCGGGTTAATGATTCCCCGTCCGGAACCGATTGGTGAGGCTCCTGGCATTATGGCATGGCAGCCTAATTCCTGCAGCTTTCTGGCTAAAACAACATCATCTGATGTGTACGGAAGCACAATAAACCCTTCCTTTATTAATTCTTCTGTTGCTTTTAACGTTTCAATAGGGTCAGGAAGTAATGTTTTGTCACATCCAATAACCTCTACTTTAACCATATCGCAAAGGCCGGATGCTTTCGCTAGCTTTGCAATGCGGACGGCCTCGACTGCGTTTTTGGCTCCTGCTGTATTTGGCAATAAAGTATATTTTTTAATATCAAGCTTTTGTAAAAAATTTGGCTGGTTCGCTTCAAAGATATTCATTCTCCGAACGGCAAATGTCAGGACTTCTGAATCCGATTCAGCAACAGCCTGCTTTTGGATATCAAAATTAGGGTATTTTCCTGTTCCAAGCAGCAAACGGGATTGAAATGAATAAGGACCTATTTTTAACATAATTATCCGCCTCCAACAAAATGTACAATTTCAATGCGGTCTCGGTCAGAGAGCAGGGTTTCCTGATGATCAACTTTGTTCAGGATCTCTCCATTTACCTCAATTACAACTACTTTATCTAGCAGTTTGTAATATTCGAGCAGGTCCGAAACGTACACAATTTCCTCTGACAACTTCAAATTTTCTCCATTTAGTATCACTTCCAAGATTTGTCCTCCTAACTAACTGATATTTGAGATCGATCAATGCGAAACGCAGAAAGAAACTGTTCATCTTCCACTTGACCTGTAAGCAACTGGGCTGTGAGTTTGCCAGTAAGCGGGCTTAATAGAATTCCGTTTCGATAGTGTCCGGCAGCTACAAATAGCCCCCTAATAGTAGGATGCTCGCCAATATAGGGAATCCCATCAGCTGTCTGCGGCCTAATTCCTGCCCACACCCGTTCCCACGGGGCATCTTTCAGCTGGGGAATCAGCTTCACGGCTTGCTCAATCAAGGTAGCAATTCCTCCAGCCGTTACTTGTTTATCAAACGTATTTTCCACGACTGTGGCCCCAATGTAAATTTCGCCATTTCGCTTAGGAACAAAATAACAGCGTTTATCTGAAAAAATCGACCTGTGAACGATCGGCTTATTCGGCTTTACAGAAAAACATTCTCCTTTCACAGGATAAACGGTCAAGTTGATTCCCGTATTTTTCATTAAATCGGCAGCCCAGGCGCCGGTAGCGACAACGACCTGTTCACAATAGAAGGCTCCCGCTGATGTGTATACTCCTTTGACAACGCCGTTTTCATAGATAAAAGAAAGAACCTCTGTATTTTCGCGGATTTCTGTACCAAAATGCTCTGCAGCTTTTGCGAAGGCAAGTGATAATTTTGCAGGCTGCACATGGCCGTCATTTGGAAGGAACATAGCACCGGCAACAGTTGGTGCTAATGCAGGTTCCATTTCTCTTACTTGTGTTGCATCGAGCCATTGGATGCCGGAATCCCAGTTCTGCTGGAACAATACCTGACTTTTTAACGCTGTAGCTAATTCTTCCGTTTCTGCAATTTTTAACATGCCTTTATTCACAAATTCGATATCGATCCCCGTATATGTCAGTAATTCGTTAGTGATGGAGGGGAACATCGCCTGGCTTTTTAATGCCAACTGGAAAAATGGACCGTCGTGTTCCATTTCCGCCTGTGCTGCCAGCATACCTGCTGCTGCACTGGAGGCTTCATTGGCCAAAGTTCCTTTTTCAAGAATGACGACTTTTTTTCCTAGTTTAGAAAGTTGATAGGCAATGGAAGAGCCATTAATTCCTCCCCCGATAATGGCAACATCAAATGTATTTTTCACTCAACACATCTCCATTTTAACTTCTTTTTGATAGCTTTTTATTGCAGATAGAGGATCATCGGCGTTTAAAACGCCTGACATCACAGCAATACCGTCGGCCCCGCTGTTTATTACCTGTTTAGTATTTTCAGGAGCAATACCGCCGATTGCAATAACAGGAATATCTAGTGAACCAGTAAGCTTTTTTAATTCCTCTAAACCCCTTGGTTCCAATCCTGGCTTTGATTGGGTAGAAAAAATATGACCATATATCACATAGTCGGCTCCCAAGCGTTGAACCTTTTTTCCTTCTTCGACCGAGTGAATGGAACAGCCAACCGTCAATTGAGGAAAGTTGGCTTTAATCATAGATGCATTCAAACTATGATAGGCTAGTTGGACTCCTTCCACACCTGTAATAACGGCAACGTCTACCCGGTCATTAATGATTATTTTGGATAACGGAACGCCAACTCGGGAAAGCAGGTTGACTGCTTCATATAATTCTTTTGCCGTCATTTGTTTTTCACGCAAATGGATAGCGTCGGCATATGGATGGATGTCTGCTAAAATTTCACTTAGTTGTTCCATTGGCATTTTTCCATTAGAAATGAGATGAATCGCTTTTGATAATAGAGTAATGGGGGTCACCTCTTTAAGACTTACCCGCCTTTCAAATGTAGGATGCAAAAAAGCCACTTTCTTTTTGGTAAAGAAAGTGGCTGGAGATGAAAAGGACAAATTTCCGTATACCACTTCCCTACGCTGGCATTAACCAGGTCAGGTTCATAGAGTCCCGAAGTTACACTTCAATCTCAGCCTTTACAAAGGCACCCCTAGCGGATAAGTTATTTATTTTATTTAATTTATTTCCAATATTAGCACTATTCATGAAGATGTCAATCATTATGAATAGATTACTAGGGGTTCCATTTATTTGGCTGGGGGAAAAATGAATTTACAGAATGGGAGAATCAATATGAGACGTCAATTCAGCAATAACTAAATTGCTATGGGGGAAGAATATTCATGGGCTATTCAAATAAGACTCCGCTTAAAGCAAAGAGTATTGCATGCGCTTGAAGAGTATGTTGTAAGTACAAATTTTGTTAATTCTCTTTTGAAATATAATTGCTTACAAAAGTTGCTAGAGCTAGATGAATTCAATGAACAGTATATGTTTCTACTGTTAGAATTCTTAATTGAGCAAAATAAAAAACAGGATTGTTTAAAATGCTTTGAAATTATACAGATTAGCTGAAATAGGTTTATCTGTTCGGAGAGAATTAATAAAAGATATAACGAATACTTGGCAACTATATAGATTTCTAGCAGTCCCAAATATTAATATTTCTAATTCATTTTCATTCAGATGGAAAAAGTCATGGTTGCCACGAACTTAATTGAAAGTAGTATAAACACCCCGTAGTAGTTATTATATCTAACATCTACGGGATATTTCTCTAAATAATAAGAGTGTCAGTCTATTCTATCCGCTCTTTTAAGATAAGGCTTAAATGATATTGGATAATCTTTAGTTTTCTTATACATTTCGATTATACAAGCTGCTAATTGTTGAATACCAAGTTCTATTTTCTTTTCCTCTACTTGTGAAATACTTAGTCGGATTGCTTTCTTAAATGCTGACTCATCACATTCGTATATAGTAGAATATGAATTTTTTAAGACATCGCCCATGTTATGAATATAAAAGGTTGAAACTATACACTAGTGTCGGTATAATCTGACATATAAACGACAATAGTGTATAGTTTTTTAGGTGCATTTTGTCACTCATTAAGGAGGTGGCTTATGGCTCCAAAAGTTAGTGAAGAATATAAAAAAGAACGAGAGAAAGAACTGATAGAAGCGGCTAAGAAGGTGTTTATCGAGAAAGGTTTTGTTCACACAACTATGCAAGATATTATGGACAAAGCTGGAATATCCAGAGGTGCATTGTATAGCTATTTCAATAATATTAATCATGTTTTTATCGAAGTTTTAAAATATGATGACCAGAAAGACATTCAATATTTTGTGCCATCTGATGAAGGCCTACTTTGGCCACAATTAAAAAGCTGGATTGAAGAACAGCAAATTTATATTGAGGCAATTGACCAAACATTGGTCTTTGCAAAGGCGGAATTCTTTTTATCATATAAATACGTAAATAATAAAGATAATTTCCCTTACATTTCTGAACGCTATAATCGAACTACTGAAGCAATAGAAAAAGTATTAAAAGAAGGTATGCGTAAAGGAGAATTTAGACCTCAACAATCTACTGATTCAATTGCGAGATATATCCTATCATTTATTAACGGTTTAATGTTGGACACATTTCAACTGGGACATGAACAAACAAAAGTAAAGGATCAATTATCCGTCTTACTGTTCTCTTTAGAAAAATTAATCAATCCAAAATCCGAAACATACGAGGAGTGAATATTATGTTATTTGAATCATCTAGGGTGAGACTAAGAAAAATGACCAAAGAAGATACAGAACTATATCACAAATGGAGAAATGATGTGGAAGTTATGCATTCCACGAATCCATCTTTAGATGTTTATCCGATGGAAGAAACGAAAGATTTTGTAGATCATGTTATTTTGGGCACTCATGCAGGGAAAAGCTATATTATGGTTGAAAAAGGAAAGGAATCACCAATTGGCATTGTTGCATTAATCAACATTGATTATAAAAATAGAAATGCTGAATGTATTATTGACATCGGTGAAAAGGAATATTGGGGAAAAGGATATGGTTCAGAGGGATTGAAATTACTACTGGATTATGCTTTTTACGAAATGAATCTCCATCGAGTTTACCTGAAAGTATTTTCATTTAATGATAAAGCTATTAGTTTGTACAACAAGATAGGGTTTCATCAGGAAGGAAGCAGTAGACAAAGTCTATTTAGAGATGGTACATGGTATGACATCATTCATATGGGTATTTTGCAAAATGAATACTTTGAGAAACAAGTGAAGAATGTGTGAAAATTATTCCACCGTAAAATAGAGAAACAGGAATGGAGTGACGTTGGAACAACAAAAGGTCTAAAGTTGCTATAAAAACATTATGATAAATAGTGAGTTAGGCTTTGCTAAAAAATATCGGCATTACTATATTTCACCGAAAAATGTTTGAATGTTTATTCTTTAATGGTTTCATCCGTCGCTCTGCCGATTCTTCCGTCACTTCAGCGCGTTCTTCCGTTGTTCGCGATTCTTTCCGTCGTTTCGTCCGTTCTTTCCTTCGTTTTGATGGTTCCATCCGTCGCTCTGGTCGATTCTTCCGTCACTTCGGCGCGTTCTTCCGTCATTCGCGATTCTTTCCGTCGTTTCGATAGTTCCACCCGTCGCTCTGGCGATTCTTTCCGTCACTTCGGCGGGTTCTTTCGTTCGCGATCATAGAAATGATCAAAATATTTATAGAATGACCATATATAAAGAGCATGTTTTGATTATTCCTTTTTTAAAACATGCTCTTTCTTTTTCCCTATCAAGGCATAGGTATTAATTTGATTAATCTTTATTTTAAATTTATACAAACGATTTTCAATAAGTTATTGTGGAAATTTAAAATTAATCTTACGTTCTTTTTTATCCCAAATAAGGTGGGCATTAAAAGTTTTTTCGCCTTTTTGAAATCCTTTTATCAAGTCTGTTTCACCAGCTGCCAAGAGTTTTTTCATATTCGATTGTGAAATAGTTTTTCTTAATAGTTTCTTTGAAACCGAGAATTTACAATTTGCTGTTTTATAATTTGAACAACCGTAAAAAGTGCCATGATCTATGATTGATCCTTCGCAAAGGATACATTTCCCAACAACTGTTTTTCTTTTAGTATATTTTTTAGTATACGGATTATTTGCAGTGATTTTATCGACTGCATTTTGATTAAATGCCCATTCCTTTTCACGCTTGTTAGCATCTGAAATCAATTTGTCAGCAAGCTTTTTGACTTGTTCCATAAATGCTTTAGGAGAAGCGTTGCCTTCACCTATTTCAGATAGTCGTTGCTCCCATTTGGCTGTCATGGAAGGGGACGTTAAGATACTTTCACCTAGTGCCTCAATAAGTAACATTCCTTTAGCCGTTGCGAAGACTTGGTTTTTCTTAACTTCGATATAGTTTCGCTCTTTTAATGTACCAATAATTCCAGCGCGTGTAGCTTCAGTACCTAATCCTTCCGTTTTCGATAGGACCTTTTCTAATTCCGCATCTTCTAAATGTTTACCCGCTGTTTTCATTACGGTAATCAAATTACCTTCAGAAAAACGATTTGGTGGCTGGGTTTCACCTTTTTTCACGTTCGCTTTCGCAACGATACCTTGCTCATTTTCATGTAATAGGGGGAGCAGTTCATCTTTGTCTGTAGGTGAGTAATCTTTAGAATGATAAATAACCTTACGCCAACCTTCTTCTATTAGCACTTTGCCCTTAGAGATGAACTCTGCACGTTTATCAACAAGTGAATGAATTGTTGTGTAAGAAAATATGGCATTGTTGTAATGTGCTGCAATGACTTGTCTTGCAATTAAATCATATATTTTTTCTTCTTCTGGACTTAGCTTTGCTACATCAGGTATTTGCTCGGTAACAATAATTGCATGGTGATCGGTTACTTTTTTTTCATTCACATATCTTTTATTATTCATAATTGAACTTGTCGGTGGCGGAAGAAGACCTTTGTATTTATCAATTTTACTTAAATGCTCTAGTATCTTTGGTAGTGTTTTTGCTTCTTCCTTCGTTAAAAATTGTGAATCAGATCTTGGATAGGAAACAACACCCTTTAAATAAAGTTTTTGCAAAATATCCAGCGTATTTTGTGGTGACAATTTATAAGCTTTGTTTGCTGTAGCTTGTAATGCAGATAAGTTGAATAACAATGGGGGAGCATATTCCTTTGTTTCTCTTTTAATACTATTAATTTCTACATTTTTATTGAGACAGAAATTAGCAATCGCAATGGCTTGTCGTTCCTCTTGAACTCTTGAAATGTTATCTTTATGCCATTTTGCTTTTAACAATTTTCCATCGAAATCAAACTCTGTTTCTACTTCCCAAAATGGTTCTGATTTAAAATTTGCAATTTCATGCTCTCTTTTTACTATTAGTGCAAGTGTAGGTGTTTGTACACGACCAATTGAAAATACATCTTTCACGCCATTTCTTTTGAGGAGTACCGTGTATAATCTGGATGTGTTAATGCCAATTAGCCAGTCTGCACATGAACGACTTAGTGCTTCAAAATATATATCACGTGTTTTCTCTTCTGGTAGTAAATTTGCAAACCCATTTTTTACAGCGTTTTCTGTTAAAGATGATATCCATAGACGTTTCATCGGTTTATTAACACCGCATACTCTTAAAATGGTACGGATAATCAATTCACCTTCACGCCCAGCATCACCACCAATAATGATTTCTTCAATGTCTGATCTTTTTACTAAACTTTTAATTACATTAAATTGTTTATACTTTGACTTCGTCACTTTATACTCAAATCGATCTGGAATAATAGGTAATGTTTCTAATGTCCATTTTTTCCATGTAGAATTATATTCTTCCGGGGCTTTCAGTTCACATAGATGTCCAATCGCCCATGTGATAAGTGCTCCAGCCGGAAAGTAGGTGTTTGGCTTAACTTCGAAATAACCAGGCTTTTTTGTAAAAGAAAAGGGGGAAGCTAATTTTGCAGCCTGGTCTGGTTTTTCTGCAATTACTATTTTCATATGCTCTTCTCCTATTAATAATAATTACAACTTTATGTTTAATAATTATAAATGAATTTTAAGGATAACGGTTATATGAATAATTGAGTCCATCTTTTATTAAGAACTCTAAGTTTAGTCTTTTAGACATTTTAATTCAGTCAAAATTAAAACACCGGATTATCCACCCTGATATTAAATATAGAGAGGAAGGCGATTACTCATAGTGTACTGTGAGGAATTTGTATAGTAAGGTAAGATAAATCGCTATCTAAATTTATTTATTTTTCTAATAATAATTAATGTTCAATAGTTCTGTTTTGCAGCTATTAATCGCTCGTTTATCACCATTTTTGCTTAATTGTAATATATATTATAATTGCTATCTGGAAAATATTCTGATATTGTTCCTCTTATAACTTAATAAAATATTATTTTGTTGGTGCGAATGACTTGTTCGTTTGCTTAAAAGGGAAATCGGTGCAAATCCGGTGCTGTCCCGCAACTGTAATGGAGAGTCTATACAATATGTCACTGTAGCGAGCTATGGGAAGGCGTATAGATGATGAACCTAAGCCAGGAGACCTGCCAATAAAAGCAACAAACTTACATAGAACCACGAGGATGGTTGTAGTGACTGGGAATCGACGCCCTTTATTTAACTATGCCATCCTCTTGTAAATAAGGGGATTTTTTTTATGCCCTTTGCTTTAAGAGAGGAGAGCGTTTTGAAGAATCCAACAACAAGAAAAATCAACTTACTTTTATTCGTATTAACGGGTGTCGTTTTAATATCCATGACGTTAGCGATCATGGTAGGCTCTGTGTCTATTACACCTAGTATTGTATGGCGCATTATTTTATCGCATATCCCGTTCAATCCACTTGGCATTACATTGGATTGGAGCCGTTCACAGGAAATCATCATATGGCAAATTCGTACTCCTCGCGTAGTACTTGCCATAATAGTCGGAGCGGGGCTTGCTATTTCGGGTGCTGCTATTCAAGCTTTAGTTCGTAATTCAATCGCGGACCCCTATATTTTGGGGGTATCTTCCGGTGCATCTGTCGGGGCTACATCTGTTATTTTACTTGGCACTTTTTCATTTTTAGGTATGTATGCGCTATCATTTGCTGCTTTTATAGGTGCAACAATTGCAGTACTGATTGTGTTTTTCTTAGCACGAGTTGGGGGGCGAATTTCAGTTGTTCGATTATTATTAGCCGGAATTGCCGTGTCACTAGTTTTGTCAGCAATGACGAATTTTATGCTGATGATAACGAAGGAAGAGGGGGGCATAAAGGCAGTGATCTATTGGATGATGGGAAGTTTGGCCGGAGCGAAATGGGTGAATATAATGATTCCGTTCGTAGTTTTAACGATCGTCTACATAATTTTACGTCTACATGCACGCCATTTGAATTTACTTTTACTTGGCGAAGAATCTGCTGTTACGCTAGGGGTTAATTTAGAGAAATTTCGATTACTACTAATTTTAGTAATTTCCCTATTAACAGGTGTCCTTGTTGCTGTAAGTGGTGCAATTGGTTTTATTGGCCTGATTATTCCACATATCGTACGCATGATTGTCGGCTCAAATTATAAGTTTGTACTGCCAGTCAGTGCATTAATTGGTGCGATATTTTTAATATGGGCTGATGCAGCTGCGCGCATTGTGATTGCACCTGAGGAAATGCCGATTGGAATTATAACGGCTTTATGCGGATGCCCATTCTTTATATGGATGTTGCGTAAGCAAATGTATTCTTTCGGGGAGGAGAATTAAATGGTATACGTTGCAAAAAACGTTACTTTTGCCGTGCAGCAGGTGAAAATATTAAACAATGTTTCTGTACATATTCAAGAACGAGAGTTTGTGGGCATAATTGGTCCAAATGGCAGTGGGAAATCGACCCTTTTAAAAAATATGTACCGTATGCTACAACCTCAAGAGGGAGAAGTATTTTTATTTAATGAAAATATTTACAAGCAATCTTCAAAGTTGATAGCAAAGCAACTTGCCGTCGTAGGGCAGGAAACACCAGTGCTATTTGAGTTCACTGTTAAAGATCTTGTGGCAATGGGACGTACACCGCATAAAAGGCTTTTGGAAGTAGATACAAAAGAAGACCTAGCTATTGTTGAGGAATCGATGCAGCAAGCAGGGGTACTGCATTTAAGTGAACGCACTTTTAGTTCCTTATCTGGTGGTGAGAAAAAACGGGTCGTTGTTGCAAGGGCATTGGCGCAACAGGCTAAGGTCATGGTATTAGATGAGCCAACGAATCATTTAGATATTCAGCATCAACTCCAGCTCATGGATTTAGTACGGGGCTTGCCGATCACGGTCATTGCAGCCTTGCATGATTTAAATATTGCAGCAACTTATTGCGATAAAATTTATGTTTTAAAGGACGGAGAAATAGCGGCATATGGAACTCCGTTTGATGTATTAACACCCTCATTGTTACAAAAGGTGTTTGGTGTACATGCGGAAGTTAGTGTACATCCTGTCACGAAAAAGCCGCATATTTTTTATATATCTGAGCAATTTTTATAGTTAGTTAGGAGTTTTAGATTTCTTTCTATAGATTATTTAGAAAAAAGGAGAAGTAGACATGAAGACATTAAAAGGCGTATGGCTTGTTCTTGCAATCGCAATGCTAAGTATGTTAACAGCTTGTGTTAGCGAGGAAAAACAGGAATCATTATCGAAAAGCGAACAAGTAGAACCAGCAAAAGCAGGAGCAACGGAAGTAACGATTGACAATAACGATACGACACAAGTCTATTCGGAAGCACCAAAAAAGGCAATTAGCTTAAATCAGCATGTGACAGAGATTATGCTAGCGTTAGGCTTAGAGGATTCAATGGTCGGAACAGCATATTTAGATGATGCAATTTATCCACCGTTACAAGCAGCGTATGAAAAAGTTCCAGTATTAGCTGAACAATACCCAACAAAGGAACAAGTGATTGATGCAGGAGCAGATTTTTTATATGCAGGCTGGAAAAGTGGGTTTAGTGAGAAGGGTGTCGGAACACCAGAAGAACTAGAAGCACTTGGCATCCACACTTATTTACATACATCTTCAAGCATTACAAATCCTAAGTTAGAGGATATTTTTGACGATATCCGCAATATTTCTAAGATATTCCATGTGGAAGAGCGTGGAGAGAAATTAATAAAGCAAATGACAAAAGATGTAGAGGACATTCGTACGAAGCTTCCGCAAGAGGAGGGTAATTTACGTATTCTTGTATTTGATAGTGGTGAGAAAGAAGTTTTCACAGCTGCACAAAACTTCATGAATGAACTTGTGACAGTAGCAGGTGGAAAAAATATATTCGGCGATGTTGAGTCTGGCTGGACAACCGTTTCAAAGGAAGATGTAGTTGAGCGCAACCCTGAAGTTATCGTTGTAATTGACTATGGTTCAACTACTGCTGAAGAAAAAATTAATTTCCTAAAAAATGATCCGGCACTAAAAGAAACGGAAGCGGTAGTAAACGGACGTTTCGTTATTTTACCACTATCAGCAGCATCTGAGGGTGTTCGTGCGGCTGAAGCAATTCGAATTTTGGCACAAGGATTTTATCCAGAAAGCTTTCAATAAAGAAGAAGAGCTAGCCATGTGCTAGCTTTTTTCATAGGAGGGTAAAAATGACTATAAATGCTTTTAGCCATAATATTCCTGAAAAAACATTTGCTAAGTTAAACAGAGAAGGTGAATTTACACGTCTTGCTGTGAGCCCTGGCATTATCAACAAACATTATACACCAGCACAATTTCAAACAATCGCAGAGGTAGTCGGAGTGAGGGGTGCTATTAAATATTCTGCGTCCTACAGTATACTACTATCTATACCGACAATAGAATTAATGACGGCCAAAAGGAAGCTGGAAAAGGTGGGCTTATATATTGTAAAGCAAGGTCAGATTGTAGCTATGAAGGCTTGTGATTTTTGTGATGGCGATAAAATGGAGGCAGCACAGATTACAGAGGAGCTGTATCAGCAGCTGGAAGGCTTGGAAGTACCAAGCAGGATTCGCATTAATATGAATGGCTGTGCATCAGCTTGCTATAATGCCGTTTATGATGATATTGGGCTTGTATATCAGAAAGATAGCTTCGATGTATATTTAGGCGCTGTTCCAATGGGTAAAAATGCACAGGCAGGGGAGCTATTTGTGAAAAGAGTGCCTGTACAGCATATCGAAAATCTTTTACAGGAAATAATTAATATCTATAAAGAACTTGCTCACCAAAAAGAACCCTTTTATAAATTTTACAAGAGAACAAAAGATGCAGACTTTTGGCAAACGATAAAATGCTATGAAAATAGTTCAGCGGATTCTAGTAGGGTATGATGAGCTACATACAAACAATGTGAGAGGCGTAGCATTGTAGGTAGACAAAGTGACTATAAATTAATAAAAGGAGCTATGAGATGACTACTATTAAAGAAATTGGAAGTTTATGTATTACTGATAGAGACGGCCACATTATTAACCATTCAGACTGGGATAAAATCAACCCAATTTTTCATCCTGTGATCTACGATGTGGTTAATACGTATTCCACTCACCTTCAAGATGACTTACATAGTGTATACATAAGAGGATCTATTCCAAAAGGGATAGGTATTGAAGGCGTAGCGGACTTAGACACAATAGCGGTTACAAAGCAAAACCCTAATAAACAACAGGTAAAGCGGTTAAAAGAAGTAGAACAACAATTAAATCAAAAACATACTTGTGTAGATGGTATTGAACTGAGTTACTACTGTGTAGAAGATATTTTAAATACGTCATCTTTTTCAATCATTAGTTTCATACTCAAAACCCATGGCATATGTGTGTTTGGAGCAGACTTAATACCCCAATTACCAAAATATAGAGCTGACGAAGCTTTAGCAAATGACCACCTTATTCATTTACAAGGTCAAATTAAAAATGCCTGTGATGATCTTCAAGATAATTCTGATATGGAGGATATGAAAGATTGTTGCAAGTGGATAATGAAAATTTTAGTAAGAGCAGGACTTGCGCTTGTCATTACTAAAGCAAATACATATACAAGGGATTTATATCCTGCTTATAAATTATTTTCGGACTATTTCCCTGAAAAGGAAAACGACATGAAAAAAGCACTTGAATATGCCATAACACCCATAATAGATGCAAATCTATTGTTATCGTTTTTAAATGACTTTGGAACGTGGATGGTTAGTGAAGCTGATAAATGGTTACAATTCTATAACCCCAATAGAGAATTAAACATGAAAATATAGTCTAATGAATAACTTACGAAGTTCGAATTTATGTTAGTAGCTACAAATAAAATTTAGCTTTGTTGATTCCATATACAGAAAAAGGTAATCACATCTTACTCAAAATGAGATTACCTTAAATTTTTAAACATTTTAGATTTTAGAGCAATCGTATAAAGCAAATTATTCGAGATGGATTGTTTTTCTACATATGTTGCTCTCCAATTGAGCCCAATCAAATATTTTTATTTATTGATTTGTCTTTAAATTCTTTCCGATATATTGGATAATTTTGCGAAGTTCAGTAGATGATGGGCGTCCAAATGGGCTGGTTTGTTTTTGTTGATATAGCAATTGTCCATTTTCATCAACCAGGAAATAAGCTGGCTCTCCATGCGTACCATGATCCTCATATGGAGCATTTTCTCCATGATAAAAAACATCATATGCTTTTAATGTTTTTAACGCTTGATCAGTTAAGACTGTAAAAGTAATGTTATGTTCATCAACCATTTTCTTTAAATTTTCTAACTGGTCCGTTGAGATTGTAATTAGGTGTACATTCTTGCCTTCAAAATAACTTTTGCTTTCTTCAAGCTCTTTTAAGTCATGAAGACAAACAGGGCACCATGATCCTCTGAAAAAGATAATGAGATGCCAACTTTTATGCTGGTTTTGATGAGATACAAAAGAGAATTCTTCGCCATTAACTGCTGGAAGAGTAAAATCGGGGACTTTATCACCCAAATTAAATGTAGACATACTTATCCTCCTGAAAATTGTAAATTCTTATTGGGTTCTAGCTCATTTATATTCTTCCCATTTCTAAATTAGATATGTAAACTTAATCCCTAACTAAACTGAAAAAACGTTTCTTCCAACGGATTCCAAGCTGTAAAATTTTTAATGTTCAGGCTTAGAAGAGTGAAAATGAACAATGTTATTTTGTCAGTACTTAGCATACTTTATTTTAACTAAAAAGTGGTTTTACTTTTTTGTTGAACTTTTTGCAGGCAATATGGCAAACTGAATAGAAGATAAATCTGAACATGATGATCTTTTACCTAAGGGCATAAGCGTCTTACGACTAAAATTATGTAATGAGTTAAATACGACATGCCCCACCAGTACACATTTTAAATACTAAAGTTTGCACGTTATCATATAGGAGGTAGAAAATTGAGCAAAAAGAGATCAGTTGGGTTAGAGTTGCGTACATTGTCGCTCTTAATGAGAAGACAATTGGATCAAAGCCTAATGGAAAAAGATAACCTTACTGCCATGCATGGGTGGACGATAAGTTATCTTTACAAAAACCAAAATAAAGATGTCTTTCAAAAAGATTTTGAAAGAGACTTTTCTATTCGTAAATCAACAGCATCTAGAATACTAAAGGCTATGGAAAATAACGGTTTGATTACAAGGCAATCTGTACCCTACGATTCAAGACTCAAAAAAATTGTCTTAACAGAAGATGCGCTGAAAATACATGACAGTATCATGACTCGTAGAGCGCTTCTTGAACAAAAATTACTAACAGGTATCCCGGAAGAGAAGGTTAATGTGTTTTTTGAAGTAATGGATGCTATGAAAGAAAATATAGAATCTTGAAGAAGACGCTATTTTGGTGTTTTTATGACTATATAGTTAGCATGCTAACTAAATGAGGAGGACTGCAAATATGGTGAAAATATTTAAATATTTAAAAGCGAAAGAATGGACGCTAATTGTTGCTAGTATTGTGTTCATTGTAGGGCAAGTTTATTTGGATTTGAAGTTACCAGATTATATGGCTAAAATTACGACTCTTGTGCAAACAGAGGGCAGTAAAACGAGCGAGATATGGACAGCTGGAGGAAAGATGCTGTTATGTGCCCTTGGCAGTATGATATTGGCAGTTATTGTGGGCTATTTTGCAGCAAGGGTAGCAACGTCTCTTTCCAAGGAATTGCGAAAAGGCGTTTTTGATAAAACGCTATCTTTCTCTATGGAGGAGATTAATAGTTTCTCAATCGCAAGTCTCATTACTCGTTCTACTAATGATATAACGCAAATACAGCAAACGGTTGCAATGGGACTTCAAGTTATGATTAAGGCTCCTATCCTTGCAATATGGGCTATTTTGAAGATTACCGGGAAAAGTTGGGAGTGGTCAGTGGCAACTGGGGTGGCTGTCATCGTTTTACTTATTATGATAGGCAACTTAATTATCTTTGTGCTACCGAAATTTAAAATTGTTCAAAAACAGACAGATCATCTTAACCGGGTAACAAGAGAAGGTTTAACTGGTATTCGTGTTGTTCATGCTTATAACGCACAACAGTATCAGGGAGAAAAGTTTGAAAAAGTAAATAAGAATTTAACGGATACAAATCTTTTTGTGAACCGCCTTATGGCACTTATGCAGCCAGGAATGGGTCTGATTATGTCAGGTTTAACTCTTTCTATCTACTGGATTGGAGCTCATTTGATTTCGAATGCAGGGGGCATGGATCGCATCGGTTTGTTCAGTGATATGGTAGTATTTTCATCTTATGCAATGCAGGTAGTTATGGCATTTATGCTATTATCAATGACGTTCATTTTACTACCGAGAGCAGCAGTATCTGTAGCACGTGTGAATGAAGTACTAAATACACCTCAGACAATTATGGAGGGAGCAATGCAATCGTCACCAAAGGGGATCGAAGGTGAAATTGAACTGCGTAATGTTAGCTTTAAATATCCTAATGCAGAGGACTATGTTTTAAAAGATATTAGCTTTACAGCACATAAAGGTGAAACTGTCGCATTAATCGGTTCTACGGGTAGTGGTAAAAGTACGCTGATTAATTTAATCCCAAGATTTTACGATGCTACCGAGGGAGAGGTATTAGTCGACGGAATCGATGTGAAAGAATATACACATGAAGCTCTTTATAATAAGCTTGGTTACGTTTCTCAAAAAGCCGTATTATTTTCAGGTACGGTAAAATCTAATGTTGCCTACGGTGATAACGGTCAGACTCAATCAACAGATGAGGAAATTAAAAAAGCGGTGGAAATTGCGCAAGGGCAAGAGTTTGTGGAGAAAATGGACGGCCATTATGAAGCGGCTATCGCACAAGGTGGAACAAATCTTTCAGGAGGACAGAAACAACGTCTTTCTATTGCAAGAGCGGTGAATCGAAATCCAGAAATCTTTATTTTTGATGATTCGTTCTCTGCTCTAGATTATAAAACAGACCGTCAACTTCGTTCTGCTTTGAAAAAAGAGACAAAAGGAGCAACCTCTTTGATTGTGGCACAGCGAATTGGAACGATTAAAGATGCTGATAAAATTATTGTTCTTGATGAAGGTAAAATCGTTGGTATGGGGAAACATAGTGAATTATTGAAAACTTGTAAGACTTATCAGGAAATCGCCTATTCACAGCTATCGAAGGAGGAGTTGGAAAATGAGTAATACACAAACAAATAAGCCCCGAAAAGGTCCGGGTGGTCCAGGTCATATGATGGCTCCTGGAGAAAAGCCCAAGAATTTTAAAAAGCCTTGGGGAAAGTTGATTGCCTATTGTAAACCTTATTTACCAGCGATTATCTTTGCCATTGTATTGGCAGTTGCAGGAACAATTTTCACAATCATTGGACCCAATAAGCTGAGTGAAATCACCGATTTGATCATGGAAGGCATGCCCGGTGAGATTGATATTACGGCAATAGGAAAAATTGGACTGTTACTTGCTATTTTGTATGGATTGAGCTTTATATTCAATTATATACAGGCGTTTATTATGGCTACTATTACGCAGCGAGTTTCCAAAAGGTTACGGACAGATATTGCGAACAAAATCGATAGATTACCGCTGAAATACTTTGACTCTACAACCTACGGAGATGTGTTAAGTCGTGTCACGAATGATGTAGATATGATTGGACAGTCTCTAAACCAAAGTATTGGTTCGTTAGTGACAGCGGGAGTTATGTTCTTTGGATCTTTGATTATGATGTTCTATATTAATGTTACGATGGCACTTTCTGCTATTGCTGCAACATTCGTTGGATTTGTATTAATGACCTTTATTATTTCAAGATCCCGAAAATACTTTATACGCCAGCAGCAAGACCTTGGTAGAATAAATGGCCATATTGAAGAAATTTATTCAGGGCATAATGTCATGAAGGTGTATAACGCGGAAAAAGCGGCAACGCAAAAATTTAATGAAATTAATGAAAGTCTTTTTAATAGCGCTTGGCGAGCACAGTTTATGTCAGGCATGATGATGCCGCTCATGATCTTTATTGGAAATTTAGGCTATGTTGTTGTTTGTGTAGTAGGTGCTGCATTAACAATGAACGGTTCCATTACATTTGGTGTTATTGTTTCCTTTATGGTGTATATCCGCTTATTTACGCAGCCGTTGTCTCAGTTAGCACAGGCAGCTACAAGCTTGCAATCAACTGCCGCAGCAAGTGAACGTGTATTTGAGTTCTTACAAGAAGAAGAGCTAAAAGATGAAAGTGATAAGAAAGTCACTTTACATGCCAAAGATGTTAAAGGGAATGTGAAGTTTGAAAACGTTAAGTTCGGCTATACGAAAGAAAAGCTGATTATTAAAGATTTCACTGCAAATATAAAAGCCGGTCAAAAAGTGGCCATTGTCGGACCTACTGGAGCTGGTAAAACAACGCTTGTTAATCTTCTCATGCGTTTTTATGAAGTAGATAGCGGGGAAATTATGATTGAGGACGTACCTACTAAATCTATTACTCGTAAAAATGTTCACGACTTATTTTGCATGGTGCTGCAAGATACTTGGCTATTCGAAGGTACCATTAAGGAAAATATCATTTATAACAAAGATCATGTAACCGATGAAGAAGTAGTTGCGGCATGTAAAGCAGTAGGTTTGCACCACTTTATTAGAACGTTGCCAAAAGGTTACGATACAGTTTTAAACGATCATACAAGTTTATCTGTAGGACAGAAACAGCTTATTACGATTGCGAGGGCAATGGTTAAAAAAGCACCTTTGCTTATCTTAGATGAAGCTACTAGCTCTGTTGACACGCGTACTGAAGCACTTATTCAACAAGCAATGGATAAATTGATGGTGGGCAGAACATCATTTGTCATTGCGCATAGACTTTCAACCATTAAAAACGCCGATTTGATTTTAGTGATGAAAGACGGTGATATTATTGAAAGTGGTAATCATGAAGATTTACTTGCAGATAAAGGATTCTACGCGGATCTATATAATAGTCAATTTGAAGATGCTTCGTAAAAATGAATGCATATATTCGCTTTTGGCTACTAGAGCATAGTAGCTTAAAAAGATAGATTGTTTATAATAAAGATTGATGAAAATCACCTCGTTTTTTAGAGGTGATTTTTTTGTTGGATATTTATGTTAAAATCTATTTAACGTTTGTGAAGAACTGTAGGTAAACTACTGTGCAGGAAAGTTAAACAAGTTTGGTGATCAAAACAATAGAAAGTGACCACAAGGAGGGATTTAAAATGAATAATAACTTTATTGAAAACATTCAATCTGTTTATTCTGACCTTTCCATTGAAGACTTTTATCCTAATGAAATTGGACAGAATAATGATGTGTTAATTGTCAACAATTCTTTGGTTTTTAGATTTCCAAAATATAAAAATGGCATCATTCAATTAAGGAGAGAGACGGATATTTTGAAATATATTAAAGGAATCGTTTCTACTCCTATTCCGTATCCCATCTATCAGTCTTTAGAAGAGATAGAACCAGGTAAGGTCTTTACTGGCTATAAACTAATAGATGGTGTTCCTTTGTGGAATGAAAGTTTAACAGGGGTTGAGAGTATTGAATTGGTAAAAGGGTTGGCAAAACAACTTGTTTCTTTTCTTGTAGAACTCCATTCTATTTCAGGAGAAAAAGCAAGCCGGGATTTGAAACTAAAGGTTCGTAATCCTAGTGAGGAGATGTATAAGCTGTATGATAAAATTCAAAATACATTATTTCCTTTTATCAGACAAGACGCTCAAAAGGAAATATCACAATCTTTTGAAACGTTCCTAAAAGGGAAAGCATTCTCAAATTTAGATACAACCCTTATACACGGAGATTTCGGAGCGTCTAACATCTTGTGGAATCCAGAAACAAGTATGATTTCAGGAATAATAGATTTTGGTGGTTCTGGTATAGGTGATCCAGCGTATGACTTTGCTGGAATACTCTCTAGCTATGGTGAGGATTTTTTTGATATGTGTATTCACCAATATCCTAACGGTATTGAAATATCTGAGCGAGTTAAATTTTATAAAAGTACATTTGCTCTACAAGAAGCCTTGCACGGGATTGGGAATGACGATAGACAGGCTTTTGAAAGTGGAATAAAAGATTATAGATAGATTACTCGTTCAACGAAGAAGTGGTTTATTTTAAAGTTTTTGGTTATTGAATTGCCAGTAGAGTCAAGAGTTCAGTTTAGAGAGTGTTTTATAAAAGTGGTTGAAACACCTACACCTAATGAACTCGCAGAAGAACTTGATGTAATCGCAACGGAGATTTTGGAAACAATCTAACAAACGGGTTGCTTGGCTCATAGGCTGCTCTTTATTTATTTAATCATCTGGTTTAGTTGTTCTACACTTTGGTATCATTATACAAAGCAAATGTTTCAAGATGGATTTCCAAATTATTTGAGAGATGATGTGACTACAGTAGTTAGGGTGATTTTACATAAAATTTATAATAATGTCATTATTGGCACCTAACGCCTGTGAAGTATCGACAAGGTAATTAAGCAATGTTTGAATTCTAGTTTCTTATTAAACAAACGCATGCTTTACTTCATTATGGAGTAGAGCTTTTTTCTATTTCAATTCCGTGGCAAATTAGTTTAACAATTGGTTGTCTTTTTAAACGTTGAGATATATTTCCATGGGACTGATTGACATAGGAAGTGTATTAAGCATATAATACATTACGAAAGGTGTATTGCGTGCTTAATACACTGTTGCATTTTTTGAGGGTGGTGTATTAAGCTGTTAATACACCGAGATCGATTAGCGGGGTAATGGCTAAATAATATATCGGATAGTTCTTTAAAAGTACTTAGCCCACCTTATGCTCAAACTGTATTAAGTGCTTAATACACGAAAATATGATTTTCTAGGAGTTGAGTTAATTGACTGTAAAGTTTAATAATCGGGATCCAGTGTACGTTCAGGTTATCCGGCATTTTAAAGAGCAAATCGCCAAGGGGTATTTTGAGCCTGGCCAGGAGATTCCATCAAGAAGAGAGCTAGCCAACCAGCTGAAGATTAACCCAAATACTGCACAACGAGCTTATAAGGAAATGGGGGAACAAGGATTGATTTTTACTGAGGGGAATATGCCGAGCTGCATTACTAAAGATGAAGCGGTCCTTAAAAGTGTCCGTGAGGAATTGATTATCGAAGCGGTTGACTTATTTTTAGGTTCTATTAAATCCATCGATGTGCCGTTATCCGAAGTGTTGGAAATAGTTAAGAAAAAGCATGATGCCGAAAGCGGAGAATCGGAGGAATCGAAATGATTGAAGTAAAAAATGTCGAGAAAAAATACGGCAGAAAACGGGTATTAAAAGGTCTTTCTTTTACTGCTGAAAAAGGTGAAATTACTTGTTTAATCGGAATTAACGGAGTAGGGAAGACGACGATCATGAAAGCTATTATGGCACTCACTCCAATTAATAGTGGCGAAATTTTGATCGATGGTGAAAAAATCCGAAGAGAAAGCTTTGAAAAAATTACCTTTATTCCAGATACGATTACGATGTTGCCGCAAATGAAAATTTGTGAAGCCTTTGCGTTCATGGCTAATTTTTACAAAAATTGGGATCCTATAAGGGCAGAAGAGTTGCTGAAATTTTTTAAACTAGATCCTACTGAACGGATTGCCAATTTATCAAAGGGGAATATGGCTAAAGTCAATATGATATTAGGTTTGGCACTAAATGTGGATTACTTACTGATGGATGAGCCATTCTCTGGTATTGATATTTTTTCTCGGGAGCAGATTGCAGAAGTGTTTACAAGTCATTTAATTGAAGATCGTGGTGTGATTATCACAACCCATGAAATTAGTGATATTGAACACTTGATTGATAGGGCAGTGCTTATTGATAACGGTGAAGTATTAAAAGAATTTAGCGTAGAGGAAGTGCGTGAAAAGGAAGGGAAATCAGTCGTTGATGTCATGAGAGAGGTGTATCGTGGATGAAAAACTATTTAAAACTTCTTAATTTCGAAGTAAATCGATTTTTCAAACTGTACCTAACTTTAATAGGATTGATAATTGTCAGTCAGTTCATTGGGGCGATTGTCGTGTCAAAAGAATATATGAATGGCGCGGATCAGGTGATGTATAGAAATCAACTATCAATGAGCCAATATATTGAAGAATACGGGTTATTTTCTTTTCATCAGTTCGTTGATTCTGAATGGTTTCTGCTGCCAATCTTTTTTAGCATAGCTATGTTGATGATTTATGTTTTCTTTATTTGGTATCGGGACTGGTTTGGAAAAAATACATTTATTTATAGATTATTAATGTTGCCAACTGAAAGAATTACTATTTATTTCTCAAAATTAACGACAATTATGTTTTTTGTACTTGGTTTAGTTACCTTGCAAATAGTATTAATCTCAATCGAAATACAAATTGTTAATCATATTATACCAACAGATTTACAATCGCATTTTTCCATTTATGATTTTGAAAGTTTACAAATGTTGGAATGGTTGTATCCGAATACCTTAACGGAATTTTTCCTGATTTATGGAGTCGGGCTAATCTTTGTAGCTGTTCTATTCACGGCCATTTTAATTGAACGAAGTTACGGTTTAAAAGGCATTTTTATCGCAATCGTTTATGGAATACTTTCGTTCGGAGTATTTATTGCGCCACTATTAGTAAATAGGTTATTAAATGGCTATTTTTACACACTAGAAGTCTTCCTAATGGAACTGTTAATAAGCATCATCGTATTAGTCAGTGCCATTTGGATCGCAAATCATTTGCTAAAATATAAAATCATGGTCTAAGGGGGGATCGTAATGAAAAAATATTGGAAAACGATATTGATTAGTTTAATCATCTTGACGACAATCGGTTCTTACTATATTCAACAGGCAATGGCAAAGAATGTATCTTTTAAAATTGAAACTACTAACGGAGATAAGGGAGAAATCGACAATCTTATCCTTCATGCAACTTATCAAAGTGATGAAATTTATCGTAGCTTAGATATATCAAAGGATGGTTCGACTAATAAGAGTGAGTCTTTTATCGGAGAGTTGAAGGGACGATATTACCCTGTGATGTTTCAAAAATATATTCAAGAACACCGTAAGTTTATGCGTGGAAAAGAAGCAAATCCTAGTCAGTATTTTGAAGACGAAGACCGTTTAATTTACACGATTTTTTCAAATAAAGAGGGCCGAGGAGGTTCTTTCACTCTGCAAATCGATATACTTGATAAAAATACAAATGAAAGTTCTTCATTTGAAATCAATATGCCAGACCAAGTAAGATATGACTGGATCAATGAGAGAGATGTCTATGTAGAAAATGGGAAAATAAAAATATTAGCAACAAGCAATCTCAATGATGAGGAAGAGTTGCACTTATATACGGTTGATGAAAACAAAAAGGAATTAGAACAAGACTCAATTATTGCAAAAATAGAGTCAGACGAGGTAAGCCGCGCCAGCATCGATATATTTAATGACAATAAAAAAATACAAAATGAAAATTATTTCTTATATATGGTTGAAAAATACAAATATCTAGAAGATGGTGAGCGTGAAATTATCTCTAGCCCAATGTATTTGTATAATTATCTGAATAATGAACAGAAGGAGTGGACAATTCCGGCCGAATTAAAACCATATAAGCACTGGATCATTCTTCAAGAAAAAGATATATTCATTCCTGTTCGTTCAACCAATGGTTTAGTACTGAACCGTTATAATATAGAGAAGAATCAGTGGGAAGAGCCTATAAACTTTATATACCCAAGCATTAATGCTAAAGAAAAACCTTCTTTACAAATTACAGATGGTAAACTATATTTAGTCGATCGTGTTTCGGGTGGTCATTTGTTCCTTATCGGTGATTTACGTACTGGTGAATCATTATATGAAGGTAAAATCATCATTGAAAATAAAGAAAAACTAGATGCAGATTACTCACTTTATATCGAGCAAATATATAACAACATTCATTAAATTGAAGAACATACATTTTAATAAATTTGAGTAAGCAGCTTGGCAGGTATGAATTTTAAGAGATGCATATCTGCCGTTTTTTGTTCCTAGGGTGGATATTTGTGAAACACTAATGACAGTATGCCGATAATGAAATTAGTCACTGGGTAAAGTTAAAGGCAACTTATCTTATTGAGCTAACGGAGTACAAAGACATAGGCAGCTTTTCTTATTGAAAAGCAGGATTGTTGAAAAAGGCAAGCGAACTTATTAAGTTAGTGAACTAAATCGTCTAAAGAGGATTGAGAAATGGAAAAAATAAATGAAATCATGGATTTACTAATAAATAAAGGCTTGGTCATAAAATCATCATCTAGAATTAAAGAAGTTAAAAAGTGGTACAACTAAAGGTATTTTATATATGATACTGTGCTAAAAAATGCCAAACTTTGTGATAAAGATCGACCATCCTGTGGAAATATCTTCCGCAAAGGAATTCCTGCTTGCCTATAAAAAGGTAAATTTGTTGCCGGATGTTCTTTACACTGATCATAAAAAAGAATTTATTGTGTACGCTTATATACCCGGAGAAACACACTATCATCAAGGATTGAAATTGAAATGGATGGAAATTTTAACGCAAGAGTTATTCAATCATAATGAAAAGGTGGACAAAGACATTCCTTGGGGAAGAGTAAATGGTATTAATAGAAGCTCCTGGTCAGACTTTAATCAGAGTAGTTTCGAGTCTTCTAAAATGAATATAGGTAAGCTCTTGCCGAGTGAGGATCATAAAAGAGTAGAGTTATTGGTAAATAAATTAAAAACTTACCATAATCAAGAGAAGAAGTATTACCTACACGGAGATACAGGTGTTCATATTTTTGTATATGCTTGTAATCAGTTAAAAGGCGTAATTGACCCATCACCTTTAATCGGTCCTAAAATTTACGATTTTACCTATGCATTTTGTTCTTCACCAGATAGTCTAGATTTACATACACTTTTTTCATCGTTTTCCTTGTGGAACGGAAATGCATCCTTTTCGAAGGAACAACTTTTGAATGAAGTTGTTTTTCAATTATATACACGTATTGGCGTGTGTATTAAAGTTCATCCTCACGATCTTAATGGCTATATGGAAGCTTGGGAGGAATGGAGGAAGTTCTTACAGTGACAAATGCTTGTGAAATGTGGGGAAAATAAAAAAAGAAAAGCCAACGTTTTGAAGAAAACATTATTCAAAACGTTGGCTTTTTATGTACTGTGAGATCAAAAGTTTAGAGTGATTTTCAATGAAATGAATTAATTTGTTATTTAATACCTTGTTAAAAATTGGTGTTAATGATAAGATGTGAATATGATATATGAATATTCATATAAATAATTCATAAAGGAGGGAATCATCTATGGCAAGGGGGAAGAAAGTTTTTTCAGAAGAAGATAAAACTCTGATTAAAAGTAAATTGAAAGATGAGTGTATGGTATTTTGGATTTCTCAGGGTTATAAAGAAACAAGCATTGGCGCGTTGTGTAAAAAAGCAGAAATATCAACAGGTACTTTTTATAATTTATATTCCAGTAAGGAAGAACTTTTTTTTGAAGTTCTATATGACGTTCAAGAAACTATATATGGAAATTTCCTTGAGCGAATTGAACAATGCCCTGAAAAGTCCGGCTTTGAAACAGCAATAATCCAGCTTTACTATGAATACGAAAGCAAACCATTTCTTTATGACGTGAAAACGACTGATTTCACATCGTTTTATAATAAACTTTCGGAGGAAATGAAAGAAAAACTAATGTTTAATAGTAGTGAACTTTTCCGTACAGCAATCAAACAAGCAAATCTTACATTGAAGGTACCAGAAACTTTAGCCTTTTCGACCTTCACCGTCCTTCTTTCAAGCATTGCGAGTAAAGAAGGAATTTTAAAAAACTGTGATCATTTAGCCGCATTTCAATTTATGACTAAGCAATTGGTCGCAAGCATCTTTGAATAGAAGCTCTATTCTATTAAATAGGAGGAAATTTCAATGAGTTTATTTTGGAGTATTATAGACTTTCTAAAAGAAACAGCACCGTTCTTTATCGCAATGAATATCATTTTAGCAATCTTCCTACTAATCTTAGGGTTAGTTTTAATGTCTAAAAACAATAGAGAACGGAAGGCGAAAAAGATTGCCGGAATGGTGTGTTTATCATTTTCCATGTTGGCTTTTTTGGGTGCAATGTCCAATGCATTTTTTTCTTTTTTCGTATTTTAACACTAGGGGGAGAAGAGGATGTTAGACAAACTACAAAATATCATGGATACGGCATGTAAATGGGGAAATAAAAATCTGGGAACCTCTATTCAATTCCCTAAACCAACAAAAAAATCCATCGTAGCCAGTGTTTTTTCAAGTGGAATTATTAGTAGTGTAATGACCCTCTATGGACTTTTTTTTAAGAATATATGGGTTTTGCTATTTGGTGGACTTGGCATAATAAGCAGTGTTTTCATATATCGGCAAAGTGAAAAAAACGAATATTAACTTTTTATATAGTAAAAGCGGAGAGGGATCTATTTTGATTGAGTATTGTCAAAATGGATTCTTCTTTTTTAGATAAACAAATGCTACCGTTGTTTACAAATAAACTTATTGTATATTGTTTATTAAATGATGAACAAAGAGAGGTTTTGATTATGAGTTTAACCGATTTAACTATAGATGAATTATCGAGGGAATATGTAGATACAGGTGATGCATATGAGTGTGTATTTTGTAAAGGAATATTTGATGCCGAAGAAGTATTCAAAATAGATGATCGTTTTTTTACGGCTAAAAAAGCGATGCAACGCCATATTGAGAATGAACATATCTCTGTGTTTGAAGCGTTACTTCAATTAGATAAGAAGGATACAGGGCTATCAGATATCCAAACCGAATTGCTTAAGCTATTTGCAACAGGGGCGCCAGATAAAGAAATTGTTAATAGCACTTCTGCAAATAGCATTTCAACCATTCGACAGCATCGATTTAAATTGAAAGAAAAAGAAAGACAAGCAAAAGTTTTTCTAGCAATTATGCGAGCTTTAGAAACAACAAAAGTTTACGAACCAATTCATAAGGGGGCAACACAGGTGGATGAACGTTATGCGATTACTGTAGACGAGAAAGAAAAAGTACTAGCGACGTATTTTAAAAATGGCTTAGATGGATCAATTGAAAGTTTTCCAAGTAAAGAAAAACGAAAAATTATTATATTGCAATACATTGTAACGAAGTTTGAGGTAGGGCGTAAATATAACGAAAAAGAAATAAATTCAATTTTAAAGCCTATTTATAGTGATTACGTATCAATAAGAAGATACCTAATTGAATATGGTTTCTTAGATCGAAGTGATGATTGCACAACGTATTGGGTGAAAGAAGTTTAAATTGGAGGGGGTCAATACTTTTTTGTACCTAAATATTCCCATAAATCACATTAGTTGTTACTGTTTTTTATATTTACTATACTTACATTGTAGTCATATAGAAGGGGTGATTGGATGAGTAAGAACTTTATAATATTTGGAGCAAGCCAAGGATTAGGTGATGCATTTGTAAAGGGGTTACCTACAAAAGGGGATACAGTTTGGGTGGTGTCTCGAACACGACCAAGTAGTTTAGATATAAATGATGGCGTCAGTCGTAAATGGCTGGCTATTGATTTATCTAGTCAACAACATATTCCTACTTTAAAAGAAGCTTTACAAGGCGTTGCTATGGATGTATTAATTTACAATGTTGGAGTATGGGAAAAGCGTGGTTTTGAAGATGACTATACGTTTGATAAAGATGAGGTTGGGGATATTGCAAACTTAATTAATATTAATTTAACTTCCACAATTACATATATTCAGGCGTTATTACCTAATTTGAGGCAGGCGGGAAATGGAAAAATAATTTTAATAGGATCGACAGCAGGCTTAGATCATACGAATAATAAACAAGTTTCCTTTGTGACATCTAAATTTGGCTTACGAGGCATTACAAATGCTTTACGCGAGCATGTGAGAGAAGATAAGATCACTGTAACGTGTATTAATCCAGGAGAATTGGCTGCCGAAGTACCTTTTGAAGAAGGGGCCGAAAAAGCAATTAAATTGTATGAAGGTACACGTATTCCTGTACAGGATATTGTAGCCATTGTCCAATGTGTGATTAATTTATCACCAGTTTCATGTGTAAAGGAAATAAATATTCCTGCTATTACAGATATGAATGTATAATTTAGGTAAAAACGGCTCGCATGTTGAACGATTCTGTTCAATATGCGAGCCGTTAACACTATAATTTATTAACCCATTTCGAGTCATTCGGAGTTCGTCTGTTCTGATTGAGTCCTGAATGATAGATACACATTTGATTGTAAATGAGTTCGAGCAAAATCTTACTGCAATAACAGCTTTCTAACCCCTTTGTTGTTTGTACTATAACATTCTAGCGTGTGGTGAATATTCAAAAAATTAAACTGATTAGATATCACTTTTTTCTGGAATTAGAACTTCTAACTCAAGAATATTACTATTAGTAAAAATCCCGCTTGACAGCTCCATTGCATAGATAGGGGCATTTTTCTTGTCGATAATGGATAATATTTGTTCCCCAAATTCATCATCATTTTCACCAATAATCATAAATATAGAACTATATTTACCTTCATTCATAATGAAATCAGTTTTATGTTCTGTTTTTATACATATATGATATTCATCTTCTTCAAAAACATAAATAATATCATTATAAAAAAATTGCGTTGATAATTGTAATTTTAAAAAATCTTTCGCTGATAATGTTTCCTGCGCTTTTAAAGTGATTACTTTTTCTAAATGACTTTCTTTTAAATATTTTATTGAATTTACTTTTTTGTTTGTAATATTTACATAATGGTGATCAATTGCCTTTTTAATCTTTTGCAGTTTATTTATTTCGTCTGAAAGTTCTTTTGATTTTTCTCTTAACAAACTCAAATAATCATTTTTTTCATACGAAGTTAACATGTCTTTAATTTGTGCGATTGACAGATTTAAGTTTCTCAACATTAATATTTGAGCAAGTTGATAAATTTCCTTCAGAGAATATTTTCGGTACCTATTATTATCCGTGAAGGATGGAAATAAGAGCCCTTTTTCTTCGTAATATCGTATTTGATGATGACTAATATCAAATATTTTAGCCAATTGATTTATTGTAATTGTTTCATCCATAATATCCCTCTTCTCTAGATAAATATAAACTTTAGGGCTAGCCTAATGTCAAACAATAAACCTAGGATAAAACAGTAATCATTGATAATAAGAGGATTGGAATCATTTGTAGGCATAAATTCCCTGTGATAAATCTAAAGGATTTGCGCTGTGTAGGTTATAATGGGCAAATGAATTGTGAGTTGGGCAAAAAAAGTCGGTTTGACATTAGGTCAACCCTATAGTTTATATTGATGATGTATTAAGCAGAGCGCTATAACATAAGGAGGAACATTTATGACCGAACAGTTACAATCTAAACGGATTGAAGGATTAGATTTTGCTCGAGCCTTGGCTATGTTTGGAATGCTTATAGTCAACTTTAAAATTATTATGGGAGCAACAGGAAGAGGGCCGGATTGGTTAATATGGTTTACTGGACTTTTTGAAGGAAGAGCATCTGCCACTTTTGTGACGTTGGCCGGTATCGGAGTTGCTTTGATGACAAGAAAAGCTAGAAATGGCGGAGACCTTTCTACTATTAAAGAAAATAGGTTGAAATTATCGAAACGTTCCGCTTTTCTTTCCATTTTAGGTTTACTTTTATATGTGGCGGATTGGACTGGAGATATCCTCCATTATTATGGTATTTATATGCTGATTGCATCGTTTCTTATCGTAGCTTCTACAAAGCTCATGATCTTTCTATCTAGTTTTTTTTTAATTACCTCACAAGTCTTACAAGTGAAGATGAATTATTTGAAGGGATGGCATCCAGATCAACCATTTATGGAATATCTAGATTTTTGGACTATAGAAGGTTTTATCAGAAATCTTTTGTTTAATGGGTATCACCCAGTATTCCCTTGGATCTGTTTCTTTTTACTTGGAATGATTCTTGGCAGACTGAATTTATCGGAGAAAGCAATTAGAAACAAAATGTTAATTATTTCTATATTTTCTCTCATTACTATAGAGGTACTTTCACAAGTTTTAATGCGCCTATCTCTAACGATGTTGGATGTAAACAGTGCAGAATTCTTGTTTCAAACAGGGCCAATTCCACCAAACCTTTTATATATTTTATCAAATTCAGCTTCTGCAACAATCGTCATCGTTGTTTCTATTTATATTGTAGAAAAGTTTGCTAGACAATGGTTGATACAATCACTTATTCAAACAGGACAATTAACCTTAACCCATTATGTAAGCCATGTATTCATCGGTGTTGGTATATTGGCATTGTTAAATAGGTTAGAAAACCAAACGTTAGCATTTTCATTAGTATTTACACTATTGTTTTTCGTAGCGAGTATTTTATTTTCTGTTTTATGGAGCAAAAAATTTAACAGAGGACCGATTGAGTGGGTGATGAGAAAAATGACAAATTAGTCAGCAGAAGTGAATGTTTGTTTCATATGGGGAGATTCGAAAGCGTTCCCGTAATAAGCAGGAACGCTTTCTACAAAAGAAGCATGTTATAGCGGGATTATGTTTATATACTGAATGCGAATATCTATTTTTGACGTCATACTAAATGTTGTTTGCAGGGCTAAATAATGCTCAAAATACTCGTCTCGATACGGTTTGATTTAATTTATTAAAAATTATTTTTATGTGCCTGCTAAATAGCATTTTAGAAGGCTACGGTTTTTTCATTCATTACACCGGCTTATATAATATTGTCCGATAAATACTCAACATCCTAAATTCTTCATAGTAATGTGGGCTTTCAAGGACAGCCACTAAATGGTTATCGATATTAACGGACAGACCAATGCCATTTAATAGCCTCTTTTTCAACACTTTTGACAAAATCGTTTTTCCCGTTACAATAGCCATCAATATCATTTGGATACTGCTTGGCAAGTTGGCTCTTTATTTCCCCATACTGCCTGCAAACTTCGGGATGCTCTCGAAGGTAGTCTCTAAATGCTAAGTGTCTTTCTATTTCTGCAATGTTGTTATATTGAAAAGCGTGAATTTGGTGTGTGCGATGATCGCCACCTTTCCGGAAATATCTTCTTCCTGTTATCCCGAATTCGCCCTTAACTTCGTAGCCAATCTCTTGAAATTGCTTAGAAAATGACTCCAATTTATGAATATCATTGACTACTAGTAAAATATCAATAATTGGTTTTGCTTTTAAGCCTGGAACTGATGTGCTTCCAATATGAAAACAATTCACCAATTCTTCTTGAAGGATCGCCCTAATTGAACGTTCCTCTTTCTGATAGTCGTTGCTCCATTTGTGGTTATGATCTACAACTTTTATAATCCTCATTTAATACACCCCATTCTTTGTTTTCATGCCGCTTGACAAATTTTACGCATTATTACAAAATATAAAAAATCTAATGCATTGTCAATGATGTTGTAAGAAAATAAAGGATATTTTTCTATTCTCTAAAAAAGTAGGTGTTCGTTTTTTCATGGGCAACTCTTCATCAATCTAAAGTGGAGGAAAGCAACACTCAATTTTTATTTTTGTGTTGCTTAAATTAATGCGAAATATTGAGAATCCCCTAAACCATATTGAGGAAAAGATGCAACAAGTTTTGAATGATTTCACGGTGAGAAAGATTTTGATGTGTTTGAATGTATTTTATTATTTCATTATCGCTTTGCAACAATTCTAAATACAATTTAATTTCTCTTCAATCCAATCATATTTTGAATCATGTTGTGTGTTTTTTGAATGCACCGAACTGAATTCAACGATATGGTGGACATGATGTAATATCAAGAATCTTTGTGTATGCCTTTACATTATTTCTTAGTGTGGGATTGCGAAATAAATGGAAAATAAACCATATGATAGGGCTAGGTGGCCATGAAATTTGGTATTAAATAAATAAAAAGAATGAGGAGAGTAATAGGTGAAAAAAAGAAGATTGCTTATTTTTGCGATATTACTAGGTTTGTTAACATTATTTATAAGTTTTAGCCAATTTTTAAGTCCTTCATCAGAAGAAATGGGGGGAACTGAAAAGGATTTTTCATCAGAACGAGCTCTTGATTATTTAAAGGAAGTTGCAAAGGAACCACATCCAATGGGCTCTCCTGCAAATAAAAGGGTCAAAGATTATATTGTCAAATACTTTCAAGGTATAGATGTGCCTGTTGAAATTCAAGCGAAGCTAGTTAAAGATATTAGAGATGAGAAGTTTGCTGCGGAAATAGGTCCAGAGACTGTTGAAAATATTATTGCGAAAATCCCGGGAACTTCAGGAGATGACCATGCGATTTTATTAACAGCTCATTATGATTCTGTATCAGAGGCCCCAGGAGCTTCTGATGATGGTTACGGCGTTGTCACAATTTTGGAGACTGCAAGAGCGTTAAAACAAATGCCGGCACCTAAAAATACAATCTATTTTGTGCTAACAGACGGAGAGGAGGTAGGTTTACTTGGAGCGAGTGCTTTTAAAGATCGAACGGATGTTTTAAATAAAATAAGTGTAATGTTAAATTTCGAAGCAAGAGGAAATACAGGGGTACCGATTTTGTTTGAAACGAGTCCAAATGATTTAAAGTTAGTGCAATTGTATAAAGAGACCGTTCCATACCCCGTGGCTTATTCATTTGTTTCTGAAATGTATAAAAGGATGCCGAACGATACAGATTTTACTGAATTTAAAGTGACAAAAAAATTAGGATATAATTTTGCCAATATGAATGGATTAGAGGCGTATCATACGGAGATAGATCGTGTGGAAAATAGTGATGAGGGAACAATTCGTCACTTTGGGAGCTATGTTTTTCCTTTAGTGAAAAAGTTTATGATGATGGATGCAAAAGAGTTTAAAGTCATAGAAGAAAGTAAAAGTGATGCAATTTACTTTCCACTAATGAAAAAGATAGTAGTCGTGTACTCTGAAAAGGTAGTCATCCCATTGATGGTTGTTTTACTAGTCCTAACAGCTGCGATATTCTACTACTGCTTTAAAAAGCAAGTGATACAAATTAAGGGTTTTGTTTTAATTTTCTTTGCGATGATAGGTAGTCTTGTTGCCATTTTCATCTTCTATTTCCTTTTAGTTCATCTCTTAACTATCGTATTTTACGGTGGAATAAATGAATATAGTATGGTTATGTTTGGTACTTATGATACGACGATTCTTACGTTGATGCTCCTACTCGCTATTGTGTTCAGTTTCTTTTTTACGAAGTGGATTGCGAAAAAATGCAGTCTAGCGAATTTCGTGATGAGTACGCAGGTATTATGGATTTTGTTGGCCGTGATGACTAGTTTTACGTTCAAAGGTGTTAGTTACGCATTTACGATCCCAGCGATCATTAGTTTACTGTTGATTTTACCAATTGTATTAAAAGCGAATTGGGCTATTGGCGTATACCGTTATATAGCAGTTGGAGGATGGACAGTTCCAAGTATTCTATTACTTGCGCCAATTATGTACTTGATGTATGTTGCACAAACAATTAGTGTTGCACCTATAGTTGCAATTCTAACAGCATTAATCACATTCCCGATAGTAGCGATTGTAAATTGGTTAAAGACAGATGATGGTAAAGCATAGCTGTGTTTTAAAAAAGAGGAGAAAAGTGCTTTTCTCCTTTTCTTTGTTTGATTAAAATCATTTATACTCAGCTGGGCAACCCAAAAAATTATAATTTTTTGAAGTGATCTAAGAGGCTTTCTACTTTAGCTTGAATACTTTGTTTTAATGATTCAGGCTTCACTGAAATAATAGTTTGACCGTACCTTATAAAATAGTTAGCGATAAACTCCTCTTCGCCAGGATTATAAAATCCCTTCACGACTGTTTTATTTTCAAGTTCTAATGTCATGGAAGGATAATGTTCTTTATAAAAAATATCCTTTGCTGCTGCTAAAATTTCTACCTCAAAGTCAATACTCTCCTCGGATTGATAAATTTCTAATGAACGATTAATAAGTTCATCTAAAGAAAAGTGAAAGTTTATATCCTGTTCTTCAATAAAAGTGATTCTATCACATCTGAAAACTCTATATTTTTTTGTATTGAAGTCTATTCCAGTAGCGTACCATTGACCAAACCTAGCGGAAATTTTGAAAAATTGAATATGGTAATTTTTTTGCTCGTTATTTTTCAAATAATGAATCTTACAGCTACTTTCAGTAAGAATACTTTTTAAAATTTTATCTAAAAAACGGCTAATATTATTATGCTGATTTACTTCAAATTGAAGAACTTTTTTCATTTTGTGAATTTGTTGTATTTGATTGTTAGATAGACAGTTTTCGAACTTTTCATTAAGTTTATGAACGCTTAAATGGAATGGGGTTGATTGATAAGATTCTAATGTTAGCATGGCAAAGTACAGAGCATATACTTCATCAATTGTAAAAATAATAGGGGATAACAGTCTATTTTTTAAAATACCATAACGTCCATGCCTACCATGCTCAGCAAAAATAGGCATACCCAATTGTTCTAATGAACTAATATCACGAAGAGCCGTACTTTTGGAAATATTGTATTTAGCCATTAGATCACTTAAATTAAAGTACTCATGACTATTCAAATATCTAATCATGTCATTTAATCTTTCTGATTTTTTCATGTGAATCTCCTAATAATTTCGACGGTCATGGCGTCTGGATTTTGAATTGTACGAGCACAATTCATTCCCTTGAAAATCCGTGACATCCGCCGGAGGCTTTATCTTCATTCAGTAGCTGTTGGGAACACCCGAAAAAAGGATTCATATCTGCAATCATCGCAAAATCTTTGGAAAAGTAGGAGTCTTTTACTGAATAAAGGTATCATATTTTGATACCTTTATATCTTAAAATAAGGTCAAGGTAATATCAATTGATAGGATATTTCCTAAAATCAATATTTAAAGGGAGATTGATACTTTGAGTACAACACTAGAAGTAGCCGTTTTCTTATCCATGAACGGCAAAGCTAAGGAAGCGGTTGATTTTTACAAAGAGCATTTTAATGCGCAGGAATTGTTATTCGTTACCTATGAAGACATGGCAAATCATGATAGCTCGCTGCACATTACTGAGGAGAATAAACACTATATTACTCATTCTGTCCTAACAATTGGGAAAACAAAGATAATGATGGCAGAGAATACAATGGATGTCACAGAAAAATATGTAGTAGGGAACAACACCTCATTGTGTATACAAAGTGCGAACTTAGAAGAAATCAAACATTTTTACAAAAGCTTGACGACAGATGAGAGAGTAAGAATTATTGTTCCGTTATCAAGTAATGTTTTTAGTAAAGCATATGGGATACTTGAGGACCCGTTCGGTATTCAAATACAATTAATGTTTGATGATCGATTACATTAAAAAATGGTGATTCGTAGCTCCTCCTTTTTCAAAGTACGTGCAAAAAGCTGGGATGTTGTCCTAGCTTTTTTATCTACATAAAAAAAGCCACCAATGATGGTAGCTAATAAATTTATATATCCTATTGACTTGTAAATTTGAAAATCTCATCGACAGCTTTGTGATACCCACCTGATTTTTGGAAGGAGTCTTTAATATTTGCAACAGCTATATGGAAGGAAGGGGTGTTTAACACATGATTTGCAGTTTCATATAGTTGAGTTGCCGTCAAACTTTCCATTTGTAATTGAATACCTGCTCCGATAGTGGTTACCTGCTGAGCGATTAAAGGCTGATCTGCACTAAGTGGGATAACGATTAGCGGAACCTCGTTATAGAGCGCTTCATTCGTACTGTTCATGCCGCCGTGTGTGATAAATAATTTAGTGTATTTTAGCAATTCGGTTTGTGGAACATAAGGTTTTACAATGAAGTTGTCAGGAATTTCTCCCAATTCATCAAGTTTTGTTTGTCCTCCAATAGACATAACAATGGTATGCTCAGTATTTCCAAATGCTTTAAAACAAAGTTTATAGAAATCAATAGCTTGATTTAAGACTGTACCGAGTGAAATGTAAATGGGGCTTTTACCTTCGATTGCAGTAAAGTCGAAATCTTCTTGTGTGGATCGTGAAGAAATGGATGGGCCTACAAATTTATAGGATTGATCAAATGCTTCTCCGTTAAGTTGAAATTCCCTCGTTGTATAAACGATTGTAAGTGGTGCGGGATTACAAAAAACTTCATAAGGTGAATGGATTTCAACGCCATATTTTTCTTTAATTTTTGCTGTTAGCTGTTGAAAATCATCGTTCACCTTTTTTAAAACTTCGGTTGGAATATTTTTTGAAAGATGTTCTAATGTTTTATCAAATGATTGTTTAGTCTCGGCAAAAGATGTACATGAACTGATTGCTGGAAGCTTAAGGATTTTGGCAAGTAAATAGCCACAGCCAAACATAGAATCGTGGATGATGTAATCAAAATGTTCTCCTTTAATCTGTTCAAGAACGCTAGGTATGACGACATCTGCAGTAAGTAAAAGTCCATTGACCCTTTCAAGTAAATGATTTCTTCCACCTGAAATAAAAGCTTGGATAAATTTTTGACCATCAAATGTGCGCACAGTCGCTCCCGTCTGCTCAATACGCTCTCGAAAAGCTTCAATCGTAAAGAACACGACCTCTTCTCCACGCGAAATTAACTCCTGCACAACGCCAATAGTTGGATTGATATGTCCTTCTGATCCACCGTTAATAAATAAAACACGTGCCAATTCTACCACTCCTTCGGTAAAGATTTTTTTAGATTGTGTAAGAGTAATGGATACTGTCACTTATCATTGCTTAATTATGTTAAAGCAGAATAAGTTCTTTTAGCAAGTTTAAGCATTTATCTTTTTTAGGTGGATAGCTTAAAGTGAAAGGCAGAATGGTAAAAGGAGTAAAATAGTCACTTGCTATTATACCCGTAGTCGAATTTTACACATGAATTAAAGTGTCGTATTTAATTGAAGATGTTTTGTTAAAGTATTTGCGGTTTTGAAAAATATCGCAAAAAAAGTCAAAAATTATTAATTTTTATTCGTTATGATTATAAGGGAAGAGGAGGTGAAATACCGTTGAAAAATGATTGGCTAATTCAAAAAACAATAAATTGGATTGAATCACATTTACATGAGCCAATTTCCGCCAATGATATTGATGCAGTAAGCGGATTTTCAAGATATCATTTTCACAGAGTTTTTCAAACCTCTGTTGGCATGTCTGTCACGGAATATATTCGAATGAGGCGACTTGCAAATGCTGCAAGTATACTTCTTCATACGAATGAAAGAATTATTGATATCGCGTTCTATTATCAATTTGAGTCACAAGAATCCTTTACACGAGCATTCAAAAAACTATATAGTTTGCCACCAGGGCAATACAGAAAAGTAATGAGAGCTATGAGAAAAAACAAGGAGGAATCAATAATGGAAGAAAAAATTAAAGGCTGGTTCATAAGTGGGAGTCATCCTTATAATTATGAAATAGGAATAGATCAAGAAACTGTTCATCAAGGAAAAGCATCGGGATATTTAAAATCAAAAACGGTTCGGGATCCAGATGAATTTGCAACAATGATGCAACAATTTAAGGCAAATGAATTTAGAAATAAAAGAGTTAAACTATCGGGGTTTATTAAAACTGAAAATGTTAAACAATTTGCGGGACTTTGGATGCGAGTAGATAATGCATCGGAGGATATTTTGCAATTTGATAATATGAGTGATAGACCAATCATTGGTACAAATAGTTGGAATCGATATTCTATAGTTCTGGATGTACCAGAAAATAGTGCAATAATATCGTTCGGTATTTTACTGACAGGAAAAGGAGAAGTTTGGCTGGATGGGCTTAGTTTTGAAGTAGTTGATAACGATATCCCTACAACCCACATTTGTTTTGAAAACCATCTTTTAGAGGAACCGACAAATTTATCATTTGAAGAATAAAGGTTTTTAAAAACCTGGAGCTGTTTCGACGGCTCTTATTTTTATTTTTTTAGGAAAATAATTACTGAGTATCATCTGGCATCTCTAATTTTCGAATGGTATTATATGGTTATGTAGTTCGAAAAAGATTTTGCATCAAAGGTAGGAGAGGAAAATGTACACAATTGGGCAAGTAGCTAATTTTTTAGGTGTATCTAGAGATACGTTGAAATTTTATGAGGAAAAGGAATTAGTAAAGCCAAAGCAAAATATGGAGAATGGATATAGAATTTATA
Organism: Lysinibacillus sp. Ag94; assembly: GCF_023242215.1. Taxonomy (NCBI): domain Bacteria; kingdom Bacillati; phylum Bacillota; class Bacilli; order Caryophanales; family Bacillaceae; genus Lysinibacillus; species Lysinibacillus sp. Ag94. The sequence goes on from NZ_CP096780.1 coordinate 2,057,113, forward strand.
ATCGTTTTGATATTTATGATATAACAACAGTCAATTTCTATAGAGAAATGGATATTGAAATTAAAAAAATTCAGGAATTAAGAAAAAGTAAGAGTATTGAGGGGATACAATTATTATTAGAAGAGAAAGAACAAGAGGTTTTACGGGAAATAGAATATAAAAAACTTCTATTAAAAAAGCTTCATATAGTAAAAGAAGATTGTGAGAATATTAAACAATTTTTAGGGCAATACATAGTCAAGGAAATGAAACCTTTAGAAATAAAGGGGGAAATAGAACATTATACTGCATATGATGAATATGACACTTTAAAAAAGAATGTGGACAGTTTAAAAAAAGCAGTTACGCTCACATCTTTAAGAAGAGTCATCAACTTTAATGAAGAAGGTATTATAGAAGATAAGTTTATCATTGTAAGAAAATTGGAAGACTTGGATGGAAAAATAGACGGTGAGATCCTATCCCATCCAAAATGTATTTATACAATAATTGAAGATGGAAGATGGTCAACTGGCGGAAAAAATATTGATCAACACGTGGAAGCGAGTTTAAGAAAAATCGCAGTAGAAAAAGGGTATGAACTTTTGGGACAAGTTTATATAAACCTATTACTGACCACTTATGAAGATGGACTTGAACGGGTATTTTTAGAGATTTATGTACCTATCAAGTGAAACTTATTAGTTCCCTCGCTTTACTGAAGAGCCATACTTTGTTCATTTTTATCAAGGGAGAGCCCTTTATATAGGGGTTCTTCCTTTTATTTGAAAAAATACTTGCGGAATTTAAAGTCATAGTGTACTATTTAACTAGTACACTAGGGTGCGAAGTGTATAGCCTGTAATCATTTATTGTAAAATGGCTCGATCATTAAGGAAGTAGAGACGATTTCGTGAATGAAGGTGAATTATAAGAAAGGTCAAATTAATGACAAGATGGATGAAGAAGGAGATACATATGAAAAGATTTACTTTATTTTTATTCATGGTGTTCACGATTGTATTGATGTGTGCTTGTTCACAAGAAACAATGCCTAACGAAGAAAACAATAAAGAAAGTAAGGAAAAACCTGTTAACAATGTACTCGTTAAAATTCCTGACGATATTTTTGTTTCTAATAAAAAGAATGAAACGATTAGCGAAGAAGAAATGAAAGCCAGTATAAAAAAGTATATGGATTATAGTCATGTGTTAGACAGAGAAATGCAGATAATTGTTTCTACATATGAGGATGCTTCTAAATCTGATCAGGAAAAATTACATACTTTAGTAGCTGAAGGGGAAAAGAATGATGCGAATTTCATTGATTTTATTAGTAATAATACTATCCCTGATGATTATAAAGAACCTTCAAAGACAATCTATGAATTTGTTTCATCGATCAGAAAAACGTTAATACAATTTGAAGATGAAATTGTTGGGATGGTCGAAAATGGTAACCTTACAGATATATCAGATTTTGCTTCAGAGCATTTTACTAAAGCGAACGGAAGGCAGCAATTAAAAATCGAAAAATTTTTGGATGAGAAAAATATTAAAACTTCCTATTTCGATGAATAGATTGAGATTAGGACAAAAAGTAGTATAGTGTAAAACCCGAGCCATTTGTTCGGGTTTTTCTAAATATATTGCTTCATTTATTTGAAGGAAGTGTTGACCTGAGAGTAACCCCTAGGTTTAAGCTAAAGGTATCTTAAAACGAAATTTAGTTTGAAACGGGGAATATGTATGAATAGAGAAAAGAAACTTAAAAAACCGGTAGCAAGTTTTATTTTACTAACCAATATCATTTTTTTGCCACTTTTTTGTCTTGTCGGAGCCACAAGAGTGTTAGGATTTCCTAAATGGATTTTTGATGTAACGCTCTGTATATCAGCTTGGTCCTCAACCTTTGCTTTTGCCATATTGTTTAAAAAAATCTATCCTAGGCAAAGTTTTATGCAATTTGTTAAAGAGAAATTTAACAATAAGCTTAAGTTTTCGGTGATTCTTTCTGCGATGCTGATTCAAACATTTATATTTTTGATGATTGTTTTTCTCGTATCGAAAAACAATGAAGTAGACTCTGTTTTTACGATTTCTTCATGGGGAATGCTGATCTATTTCTTTTTTAAAAACCTACTTTCTGGGCCGCTAGGTGAAGAACTAGGGTGGAGAGGATTCGCTCAAATGGAGCTTCAAAAGAAGCATTCGCCATTAAAAGCTTCGATAATCATTGGATTTTGGTGGGGGATGTGGCATCTTCCTATTTGGTTTACTACAGGGTATATGGGCATGGATTTACTCAAATATATACTATTTTTTATGATTGCACTTATCTCCACTAAAATCGTCATGACAGCATTTTATAATTTAAATCAAAATTTAATCATTCCAATCATTATCCACCAATTATTTAATTTCTTTATTGGCTTAATAAATGGTAATTTATTGGAGCTAATCATGTACAGCGCAATTCTTTATTCAGTAGTAGCGGTTTTACTCATCGTGATCAATCCAAAAAACGTATTGTATGGAAAAGAAGATAGAACTATTATTAATGGAAAGCATTACATGGTTTAGAAATAGAGGATTAGTGATCGCCATAAATGGTCATGAACTTTCTGCCTCGACATTGAAAATATAACTGTCATTACTAAATCCATTCAGAACCTTCATGGTGAGGATGGCTATTTAAACAAAATTATTTTAGATCACGACTTGAAATAAAGTACCAAACTTTGTGCGTCCGAACCGATTTCCAGAGTAGCTTGGCTGTCATTTGAAAAACAATGATAGCTTTTTTGTTGATAAGGTAGGGCGTACATCACAGGAAAATGTTTTGCAGTGTGGGAGACAGCTAAAGGTCAGTCTTCATTAATAGATACAATGGCAGTTGTTTTTGCTCTATTGTGGACATTAAAGGTCTTTAATGTGTGATGAAAGGGAGAGTAGGGTCTAATAATAATTTTAAGCATATTATAACTTCAAGATTTTTATTTTCACAAGGGAGGAAAAGAATTATGTCGATTGTTCATGTAACAACAAAGAAAGAATTAAGAGAACAATTAAAAACTAAAAAAATTGTGTTATTAAATTTTTGGGCGGAGTGGTGTGGCCCATGTAAAATGCTTGCAGGGGTTCTTAATCAACTCAGTGAAGAATTCAGTGGTAAGATAAAAATTATAAAGGTAAATGTAGAAAAAAGCCCAGATATTGCAGCAGAATATAAGGTAATGGGAATTCCTTATTCCCGTTTGTTTATTCACAATAAATCATCTGAACCCATCATTGGATATGTCCCTTTTGAACAACTTAAGCAGATGATTGGTATTTGATGTATGGAATCGGCATAATAAATCTTTCTTGGTGGAACTTATAACAAAGAAAGGCTGCCAATAATAACGTTTTGGGATTAGTAACCGAAGACGTATCAATTTTTGTAGTGAGGCGTTAGATGAAGGTATTTTGAATCTGTTTTATTATTTACCAGTTCATGTTATAATGAATAGCTTAAGGTAATGAAAGAAGTTCCTTATAACTGAACGGACGCTAGGAAAGCCTCCGCATGAGATAAAATATAGAGGTGTAAGAGATTGAATAAAAAATGGACGATTGATAAAATTAAAGAATTTGTAGAGAATAATTCAGAAAGTAAGTTACTAACGACTGAATATCACGGTTTCTCTCAAAAATTACTATTAAAATGTGCATGTGGTAGCAATTTTGAAAAAACATTTACAAAATTTAAAAATAAAAATCAACGTAAATGTGAAGTTTGCCAACCACCAAAAGAATCACGCTAATTATGATACGACATATTAGCTATACGTATTACAGAATATATTAAAAGTGAGTAGGAGAACAAACATGATAGAGATAAAAACATCTCCTTTAAGTGATGGAGAATTCAATAGAGGGGTATTTGCAACATGTGATATCAAAAAAGGAGAGCTTTTACACGAAGCACCTGTTATTTCTTATCCAAACGAACAGCACCAATACATTGAGCAAACTTTACTCGGTGATTATGCTTTTGAATATGGAATCGGTCAATCAGCTATCCTTCTTGGTTATGGAATGTTGTTTAACCATTCTTATGAACCTAATGCAACTTATGAGATTAATTTTAAAAATCGCACATTTGACTTCTTTGCTTACACAGATATAAAAGCTGGAGATGAAATTCTTATCAATTATAATGGCGACGTTGATGATAAAGAGCTACTATGGTTTGATCAGGAATAAAAAGGATTTAAAATAAATCAGGGCGTTAATCCAATAAGGATTGACGCTCTTTTTTTGAGGTTATTGACCTTTGCAAGTAATTTAACTTAGGATTCCTCATGGCACCGAAAGGAATATTGAAATCTGTTGCTTATGTAATTGTTTGTATCCTATTATTGTTTTTTTTTTAGTGATTATGGATATTTTGATGTCCGGTCTAGTTAATATTGATTAAAGAAATTCGCTAATATTTTAAAAGTGTCTTCTTCAATTAACGGGGTTCTTTACTTGAAGATCATTGAGTTGCATCTGCAGCTCTTTTTTCTTTATTAAATTAACTGTGCAGGATAATTGAACAAGCAAGTTGTATTATATATTAGAATTGAAAGAAAAGTGAGGAGGGTTTTTCTTGATTTTGAAATCTGAAATATTAACATTTAGAAATACCGAATTAAGGGATATAGATTTTGTTTGTAGCTTAGAATCAAATGAAGAAAATGCAAAATTTATCATCCCATGGTCTAAAGAAAAGCATGAAAAGGCAATCGAAAATACTGATATATTACACTTGATTGTAGAAGGTGGGAAAGGAAATCATCCAGTAGGCTATATGATTATTGCTGGATTAGAGAATCCTGATTTAAGCATCGAGCTTGTAAGGATTACTATTAGGGATAAAGGAAAGGGTTATGGGAAGGAATCAATCAGACTTATTAAAGAGTGGGTATTTACGAAACATAATGCTAATCGTCTATGGTTAGATGTAAAAGTAAACAATTTGCGTGCCTTTAATCTTTACAAAAAACAAGGATTTGTGGTTGAGGGAACATTAAGGGAATGTATAAAAAATGATAAAGGTTTCGAGTCTTTATATATTATGTCTATATTAAAGAATGAATTTGAAAAAAGTAATCAAGGCTAATGTATTACTTCACGAACGGGGTGCCTTACTTGAAAAAAATTGAGTTGCATCTGCAGCTCTTTTTTCTTTATTGAACAACACAGGATAGTTGGATAAGAGATTTATTGACAATAATTACAATTTTATATAAAAATTCTAAATGCATCAAGCGTTGATGAGAATTTGCTGAAAAGGAGTAATAGTGATCTTAATGAAAAAAGCCTCTGACATCTTACCATTAACTGGAAAAAAATAGGATCGTGAGACGGGTTCTGACGATATTAAGTAGGGTAAGAGGTTGATATGGTGACATATCAATAAACTAAGTTGGTTCTAGTCTTCAAGAGGAATGTCTTGGGAGGGAGAGTTTTTTGTTGTAATTTTTATTTATCTAGAAATTGATTTGAAAGGGGAAAATGAAATGTATAATCCTTTACTATTAGATATTCCAACACAATTAACAACAGAAAGGTTAATTCTTCGTGCTCCAAATTATTCTGGAGACGGAAATATTGTTAACCAAGCAATTAGAGATTCCTTTACTGAATTAAAAGCGTGGATGCCCTTTGCTCAAGAAATTCCTAGCATTGAAGAAACAGAGATTAACCTAAGAAATGCTTATATCAGCTTTTTAAAAAGAGAAAGCCTTCGTTTTCTTATCTTTCATAAGGAAACTGATGAATTTATTGGAGTAGCGAGCTCTCAGGGGATTGATTGGGATATTCCAAAATGTGAAATTGGATACTGGATTAATTCAACTTTAATTTTGGATTAAATCAAAACTTATTCAAAAGAATTGAAATTAGGTGTGAATCAACAAATTATAAGAGTCGTTCCATTCCAGAAAAACTCGGATTTAAGTTAGAAGGAACACTAAGGAATGAAGATTTGTCAGCAGATGGATGTCGATTAACAGACACTTGCATTTATTCAATAATAAAATAACTTTGTGAATAAGTTCACTTAAACTAGGAATGGATTGTTTTGTAGAATGAGCATAAATTTAATCTCTTTAGTATCAAGGGTTCTAAAACAATAAAAAGAAGAGCCAGAGCGACGGAAAGAAGAGTCGAAGTGACGGAAAGAAGAGTCAAAGCGACGGAAAGAAGAGGCGAAGTGACGGAAAGAAATCCGAGCGACGGAAGGAAGAGGCGAAGCGACGGAAAGTAGAGCCAGAGCGACGGAAAGAAGAGGCGAAGTGACGGAAAGAAATCCGAGCGACGGAAGGAAGAGGCGAAGCGACGGAAAGTAGAGCCAGAGCGACGGAAAGAAGAGTCGAAGTGACGGAAAGAAATCCGAGCGACGGAAGGAAGAGTCAAAGCGACGGAAAGAAGAGCCAGAGCGACGGAAAGAAGAGGCGAAGTGACGGAAAGAAATCCAAGCGACGGAAAGTAGAGCCAAAGCGACGGAAAGAAGAGGCGAGGTGACGGAAAGAAATCCAAGCGACGGAAAGAAGAGTCGAAGTGACGGAAAGAAATCCGAGCGACGGAAGGAAGAGTCGAAGCGACGGAAAGAAGAGTCGAAGTGACGGAAAGAAGAACCAGAGCGACGGAAAGAAGAGTCGAAGTGACGGAAAGAAATCCAAGCGACGGAAAGAAGAGCCAGAGCGACGGAAAGTAGAGTCGAAGTGACGGAAAGAAATCCGAGCGACGGAAGGAAGAGTCGAAGTGACGGAAAGAAATCCGAGCGACGGAAGGTAGAGCCAGAGCGACGGAAAGAAG